>NZ_MVHC01000016.1 GCF_002086455.1 Mycolicibacter algericus DSM 45454 | reverse complement strand
AACGTTCAGAACAATCCTGAAAACATCAGTTCCGAAAAACCGACAAAAACAACACCACACCCCCAACACGGGGCGCCAAGGATGTGGCAAAAACAACAACAAACAAAAACCACCAAACACACTATTGAGTTCTCAAACAACACGCCCGGTTTTCAGGCAACCCCGCCACTCTACTCGCTAGCCGGAGTTGAGTCAACTCCGAACTTTTCGGGTTACCGGAAGGCCTGCCAAACTGCTCAAGCCAGACTGCTCGACGATCCGCGTACGGGGCGCCGGCCTGACCTATCTTACACGCTCGATTTCGGCGCCGAGACCGGCCAGGTACTCCACGAACAACGGGTACCCCCGATCGATGTGGTAGACGTCGTGGACCTCGGTGTCACCGTCTGCGACCAGGCCCGCAAGGACCAGGCCGGCACCGGCACGGATGTCGGACGCCCACACCGGCGCACTCGAGAGCTGCGGCAGACCGCGCACCACCGCGTGGTGTCCGTCGGTGCGGGCGTCGGCGCCCAGCCGGATCATCTCCTCGACGAACCGGAACCTCGCCTCGAAGACGTTCTCGGTGATCATCGACGTTCCGTCGGCGATCGCCGCCAAGCCGATCGCCATCGGCTGCAGATCGGTCGGGAACCCCGGGAACGGCAAGGTCGCGACATTCACGGCCTTGGGGCGGTCGTACTGGACCACCCGGAAGCCGTTGTCGTGCTGGGTGACGGTCGCCCCGGCGTCGTGCAACTTGTGCAGCACGAGCTGCAAATGGGCCGGGTCCACTCCGGACACCGCGATGTCGCCGCGAGTCATCACCGCGGCGATGGCCCAGGTTGCAGCAACGATCCGGTCCCCGATCACCTCGTGTTCGGTCGGGTACAGCCGCGGCACGCCGGTGATCTTCAGCGTCGGCGACCCCGCGCCCTCGATCTGCGCGCCCATCTGGTTGAGCATGGTGCACAGGTCGGCGACGTCGGGCTCGCGCGCCGCGTTGTGGATCGTCGTGACGCCTTCGGCCAGCACCGCCGCCATCAAGATGTTCTCGGTGGCGCCGACCGAGGGAAACTCCAACTGGATCTCGGCGCCGTGCAGCGCCTCGGCATGCGCGACCACACACCCGTGCTCGATGTTGCAGGTGGCGCCCAGCTGACGCAGGCCGGCCTGGTGCATGTCGAGCGGTCGCGACCCGATCGCGTCGCCACCCGGCAAGGCGACCTTCGCCCGCAGGCAGCGGCCCACCAACGGCCCCAGCACACACACCGAGGCCCGGAACTGCCGGACCGCGGCGAAGTCGGCGTCGTACTTGGGTTCGTCGGGCGAGGTGATCCGCACCGTGGTCCCGTCGAGCTCGACGTTGGCGCCCAGGCCGCGCAGCACCTCGGCCATCAGCGGCACGTCGAGGATGTCCGGGCAATTGGTGATGGTGCTGGTGCCCTCGGCCAGCAGCGCCGCCGCCATCAGTTTGAGAACGCTGTTCTTAGCGCCGCCGACGGCGACCTCCCCGGACAGCCGGTTGCCGCCGGTAACCACGAAACGCTCACCCACGCGCGTCAGTGTAGTGACGACTGGCCGCTGACCCCGACCGAATCCCGGCGCTGCTGCCCGCCCGGCTCGCACCGGTTGTCGCGCCCGGTACGGTTTGGGCCATGGCAGTGCATATCACCCGCGTGTACACCCGCACCGGCGACGACGGCACCACGGGATTGAGCGACTTCTCCCGGGTCCCCAAGACCGACCCGCGCCTGGTGGCCTACGCCGATGTCGAGGAGGCCAACGCCGCGATCGGTGTCGCCATCGCGCTGGGCAAACCCGACGAATCGGTCAGCGCGACGCTGCTGCGCATCCAGAACGATCTGTTCGACACCGGCGCCGACCTGGCCACTCCCGTGGTGGAGAACCCCAAGTACCCGCCACTGCGCATCACCCAGGACTACATCGATCGGGTGGAGGCGTGGTGCGATGAATACAACGAGCCGCTGCCGGCGTTGAACTCGTTCATCCTGCCGGGCGGTTCGCCGCTGTCGGCGCTGCTGCACGTCGCCCGCACCGCGGCGCGCCGCGCCGAGCGGTCGGCGTGGGCGGCAGTCGAGGCTTACCCCGACGGCGTGTCGGTGCTGCCGGCGAAGTACCTGAATCGGTTGTCGGACTTGATGTTCGTATTGTGCCGGGTGGCCAACGCCGACGGCGACGTGCTGTGGCAGCCGGGCGGCGAGCGCACCGACCGTCCCGAAAAGTAGGCGCCGCCAAACGGTTCCGTCAGATCAACAGTCAGATCAGTAACTGTGACGGCGGGACCGGGGCGACGGGCGCGCCTCCAGCCAGGACAGGAACGCGGTGCGGGCACCGCGGTCCAGCGCTATCTCGAAACCCACCCGGCGGTCTTGGGTGGTGTCGCGCAGTTCCAGCACCACGATCTCATCGGTCATGATGTCGAATTCGTCGCCGCGTGGCGCACGCCGCGACACCACGTCCACCCCGCGGCGCGACAGCCGGCGATCCGGCCACAGCCGCACGCTCGAGAGCCGGTAGAACGCGGCTTCGCCGCCTCGATAACGGACCACGCCGTGGCGCCAACCGTGTCCCCCTACGGCCGGCAAGTCGCGCATGATCGCGGCGGTGCCGCCCTGGCGCAGTTTCCACAGCCGGTAGCTCAGCGCCAGCACCGCGCCGAAGAGTACGGCGACGAGCACGACCATGCCGATCATGGGCGTGCTCATCGGTTCACGCTCCGCTAATCGATCACGCCCAGGGCACGAAGCCTAGCCCTGCCCTGAGCCGCCAACTTCGGGTCGTTGGAGTTGGCATCGTGCCGTGCGGTTGCTTCGTCGATCTCCGCGGCGAAGTCGACGGATTCGGCCAGGATGCTGACGCCCTCGTCGGTGACCGACAGGAAGCCGCCGTGCACCGCCAGCCGCAGCTCGCCCTCCTCGACGCGGTCCACGCGCACCATCGCGTCGTCGACGAGTTCGGCGACCAGCGGGATGTGCCGCGGGTAGATCCCGATCTCACCCACGGTGGTCCGGGTGAAGATGAACGTCGCCTTGCCCGACCACACCTTCCGATCGACCGCGACGATGTCGACGTCAATCTCTGCCACTACCCACCGCCTTTCGCGGTCAGAGGATTTCGCGTCACAGCTTGGCGCCCAGGCTCTCGGCCTTCTTGGCCAGGTCGTCGAGACCACCGATCAGGAAGAACGCCTGCTCGGGCAGGTGGTCGAAGTCACCCTTGGTCAGCCGGTCGAAGGCCTCGATGGTCTCCTTGAGCGGCACCGTCGAACCGGGCTGGCCGGTGAACTGCTCGGCCGCCATCATGTTCTGGCTCAGGAACCGCTCGATACGCCGCGCGCGGTTCACCAACTGCTTGTCCTCCTCGGACAGCTCGTCGATACCGAGGATGGCGATGATGTCCTGCAAGTCCTTGTAACGCTGCAGGATTCGAATGACCTCCTGGGCGACCCGGTAGTGGTCGTCGCCGACGACGGCCGGGTCCAAAATGGTCGAGCTCGACGCCAGCGGGTCCACCGCCGGGAAGATGCCCTTGGAGAACACCGCACGGGAAAGCTCGGTGGTGGCGTCCAGGTGCGCGAACGTGGTGGCCGGCGCCGGGTCGGTGTAGTCGTCGGCAGGCACGTACACGGCCTGCATCGACGTGATGGACCGGCCGCGGGTCGAGGTGATCCGCTCCTGCAGCTCGCCCATCTCGTCGGCCAGGGTGGGCTGGTAACCTACCGCCGAGGGCATCCGGCCCAGCAGGGTCGACACCTCGGAGCCGGCCTGGGTGAACCGGAAGATGTTGTCGATGAACAACAGCACGTCCTGGCCGGCCTCGTCGCGGAACCACTCGGCCATGGTCAGCGCCGACAGCGCCACCCGCATACGGGTGCCCGGCGGCTCGTCCATCTGACCGAACACCAGGGCGGTGTCCTTGAGCACGTTGGCGTCCTCGAGCTCGACCCACAGGTCGTTGCCCTCACGGGTGCGCTCACCCACACCGGCGAACACCGAGGTGCCACCGAAGTTGCGGGCGATGCGGTTGATCATCTCCTGGATCAACACGGTCTTGCCCACACCGGCACCACCGAACAGGGCGATCTTGCCGCCACGCACGTACGGGGTGAGCAGGTCGACGACCTTTAGTCCGGTCTCGAGCATCTCGGTGCGCGGTTCGAGCTCGTTGAAGGCCGGCGGCTTGCGGTGGATGCCCCAGTGCTCGAAGTCCTCGCCGTAGCCGGGCTTGTCCAGGCAGTGGCCCAGCGCGTTGAACACGTGGCCCTTGACGTCGTGGCCGACCGGCACCGAGATCGCCGCACCGGTGTCGGTCACCTCCACACCGCGCACCAGGCCGTCGGTGGGCTGCATCGAGATGCAGCGCACCAGGTTGTCGCCGAGGTGCTGAGCGACCTCGAGGGTCAGCGTCTTGGCCAGCTCCTCGAAGGTGATGTCGGCGTGCAGCGCGTTGAACAGCTCGGGCACCGCGCCCCGGGGGAACTCGACGTCGACGACGGGGCCGGTCACGCGCACCACGCGGCCGGCGGTTGTCTTGTCAGCGGTAACAGTCATTATCTTCTTCGCTTCCTAGTGCTTAGCGGGGGCTTACCGGGCGGCGTCGGCGAGGGCGTTCGCACCACCGACGATTTCGCTGATTTCCTGGGTGATCTGGGCCTGGCGCTCGCGGTTGGCCTCCAGTGTCAACGCCTTGATCAAGTCGTCGGCGTTGTCGGTCGCCGACTTCATTGCGCGCTGGCGCGAGGCCAGCTCCGATGCCGCCGAGTCCAGCAGCGCCGCGTACACGCGGGTGGTCAGATACCGCGGCAGCAGCGAGTCGAACAGCGTGGTGGCGTCCGGCTCGAACGAGTACAGCGTCCGAGGACCGCTCTCATCCTCACCGATGTACTCCACCAGCATCGGCGCGATCCGGCGGGCTTCCGCCGACTGCGACAGCATTGAGCGGAAATCGGTTGCCACGACGTGCAACTCGTCGACGCCGAGCACCCCGTCGGCACCCGGGTCGTTGCCCTCGTCGTCGACTCCGGACATGAACGCGTCGACCAGCGTCGAAGCGATCTCAGCGGCGTTCTCATAGGTCGGCTGCTCGGAGAAACCGGTCCACGAGTCGGTGATGTCCCAGTTCCGGAACGTGTAGTAGGCCAGTGCCTTCCGGCCCACGACGTAGAGGACCGGCTCCTTGCCCTCCGAGCGCAGCAGCGCGAACAGCTCCTCGGCCCGACGGAAGACGTTGGCGTTGTAGCCGCCACACAGGCCGCGGTCACTCGACACCACCAGCACTCCCGCTCGGGTGCGGTTGTCGCGCTCGACCAACAACGGGTGGTCCAGGGCCGCCTCGGCGGCCAACGTCGTGAGCATCCGGGTGATCTCGTCGGCGTACGGCCTCGCCGTCTGGAGCCGGGCCTGCGCCCGGCCGATACGCGAGGTGGCGATCAGCTCCTGGGCCTTGGTGATCTTCTTGATCGACCCGGCGGAGCGGATTCGTCCGCGTAGTTCCCGAAGTGTGGCTGCCATGGCGCTGCTACTTCTTCTTCGCCGGCGGGGCCTTGCGGACCTGCACCGCTTCCTTGCCCAGCTCGTCCTCGTCGAGCGCTTCGACACGTTCGTCGGGCACCACCGAACTGCCGTCGGTGGCCGCGAAGCCCTTCTTGAACTGGTTGATGACCCCGACCAGCTTCTCGCTGGCCTCATCCGAGAGTTTCTTGGACTCGCGGATCCCGCTCAGCAGCTCGCCCTCGGAGGCCCTGATGTGGTCGAGCAGCTCGCTTTCGAAGCGGGCCACGTCCTCGACCGGCACCGAGTCCAGGTGCCCCTCGGTGCCCAGGAAGATCGAGACCACCTGCTCCTCGACGGGCATCGGCGCGAACTGCGGCTGCTTGAGCAGCTCCACCAGTCGGGCACCGCGGTCCAGCTGCGCCTTGCTGGTGGCGTCCAGGTCGGAGGCGAAGGCCGCGAAGGCCTCCAGCTCGCGGTATTGCGACAGGTCCAGCCGCAGCGAGCCAGCCACCTCCTTCATGGCCTTGATCTGCGCGGCGCCACCGACTCGGGACACCGACACACCGACGTTGATGGCCGGGCGCACACCCTGGTTGAACAGGTCGCTCTCCAGGAAGCACTGGCCGTCGGTGATCGAGATGACGTTGGTCGGGATGTAGGCCGAGATGTCGTTGGCCTTGGTCTCGATGATCGGCAGGCCGGTCAGCGACCCACCGCCCAGCTCATCGGAGAGCTTGGCGCAACGCTCCAGCAGCCGCGAGTGCAGGTAGAACACGTCACCCGGGTAAGCCTCACGGCCCGGCGGACGGCGCAGCAGCAGTGAGATGGCGCGGTAGGCCTCGGCCTGTTTGGTCAGGTCGTCGAACACGATCAGCACGTGCTTGCCCTGGTACATCCAGTGCTGGGCGATCGCCGAACCGGTGTAGGGCGCCAGCCATTTGAAGCCGGCGGAGTCCGACGCCGGGGCGGCGACGATCGTGGTGTAGTCCATGGCGCCGCCCTCCTCCAGCGCGCGGCGCACGCTGGCGATGGTGGTGCCCTTCTGGCCGATCGCGACGTACACGCAGCGGACCTGCTGCTTGGGGTCGCCGGTCTCCCAGTTCTGACGCTGGTTGAGGATCGTGTCGACGCAGAGCGCGGTCTTGCCGGTCTTGCGGTCGCCGATGATGAGCTGGCGCTGGCCGCGGCCGATCGGCGTCATGGCGTCGACGGCCTTGACCCCGGTCTGCAGCGGCTCGGACACGCTCTGGCGCTGCACCACCGAGGGAGCCTGCATCTCCAGCGGACGGCGGGTCTCGGACTCGATCTCGCCTCGGGCGTCGATCGGCTGGCCGAGGGGGTTGACCACGCGACCGAGGAAGCCGTCACCCACCGGCACCGAGAGGACCTCACCGGTGCGTTTGACCTGCTGGCCCTGCTCGATGTTCTCGAAGTCGCCCAGGATCACCGTGCCGACGCTGTGCTCGTCGAGGTTGAGCGCAACGCCCAGCACCCCGCCGGGGAACTCGAGGAGCTCCTGGGTCATGACCGAAGGCAGGCCTTCGACGTGTGCGATGCCGTCACCGGCGTCGATGACGGTGCCGACCTCCTCGCGCGCGGTGTCGGCGCTGAAGGAGCCCACGTACTCCTCGATCGCCCCCTGAATGTCGTCAGCGGAGATTGTCAACTCTGCCATGGCTTTTCGTCTTCCTGCCTCTTGGTGATGAATCTAGGTTTTTGGTCAGTCGGGCAATTGCGTCTTTGCGGCGGCCAGGCGCGAGGACAGCGTCCCGTCGATCACCTCGTCGCCGACGGAGATCGCCAGCCCGCCCAACAGTTCGGGGTCGACACCGACCTGCACCCGCACCGGGTGGCTGTAGATCCGGCTCAGCACGGTGTTGAGCCGGGAGCGCTGGGCGTCGCTGAGTTCGGCGGCCGCCCCGACGTGCGCCACCACTTCGCCGCGGCGTGCCACCGCGATCTGGGCGAGTTCGGTGATCGCCTGCTGCGCGGACTGACCGCGCAGCAGCCGGACCGTCTGCTCCAGCAGCGCGGTGGTGATCGAGTTCGCACCACTGCCGCCACCGATGACGTTGCGCACCAGCCCGACTCGGCCGGCGGCCGGCGTTGCGGTGTCGCTGAGCAGCGTGTCCAGCCGGGGCTGGGCGTCGAGGATGCGGGAGAACCGGAACAGCTGATCTTCCACCTCGTCGAGGCTGTCCGCGCGTTCGGCAGACAGCAGCAGCGCCTGCCGTGCAACGTGTTCGGTCGCCGCGATGAGGTCGCCATCGTTGGACCAACGGGCCGAGGCGGCGTCGGAGACCAGCGTCAGGGCCGGATCACCGATCTTGCCGGAGAACAACCGCTGCACCAGACGAACCTTCGGAGCGGGGTCTTCGGTCGGCGCCGTCAGGTGCCGTGCCACCACGGTCTCGCGCTCCAACACCTCGGCGACCGCGGTGAGGTCACTGGCCAGCGCGGTCAGCCCCTGCTCATCGAGGCTGTCTGCCACCGTGTCGAACTTGTCGAGCAGGCCCGCCAGCGCCTCCCGGCTGGCGGAGCGCATGCGGGCCAGAATCGGTGACTCGACCTCGACCGACTTCGGCGCCATCGCATCGAGTTCGTCGAGGAACCGGTCGACGGTTGCGGCCTGGCGTTGCGGGTCGGCGACGTGGTCGCGAACCAGCTCGGCCGCCCGCTGGACCGCTTCGGCCCCGAGGCCGGCACGCAGTTCGCGAATCAGCTGCGCACGCATCAGGCCCACCTGCTGGCCGCCGGCGGACTTGACGCGCTCCGCTTCGACGCCGGCCTGTCCGCGCAGTTGCTCAGCGATCCGCTCAGCGTCGGTGCGGGCTTCGGCGGTCACCCGCTGCGACTCGGTCTCAGCGTTGGCGATCGCAGTGGCGTGCGCCTGGCCGGCCTCGGTCAGCCGGGCAGCGGCCGCAGCGGCCTCCTCCAGCTGGCGACGCACCGACTCCTGCTGGTCCGCCATCAGTCGGCGCACCGGCGGAAACACAAACTTGACCAGCAACCAGACGATGACGGCAAAGCCGACCAGCTGCCCGATGAATGTCGACATCTCTGTTGCTACCGCCCCGTGTTCGCCGCGGAGAGTGTCTCGGCCTCGACGCCGAGAATCCGACCGGCCAGTGTGGCTGACAGGGTCGCCACCCGGGCCTGCAACTGCTCACTCACCGCATTGCCTTCCTGCTTGAGTTGCTCGTTGGCGGCCTGCAACGTGGTTGCCACCTCCGCCTCCGCCGCCGACCGCTGCTCGTCGATGGCCTTGCGGCCCTCGGCTCGAGCCTCGTCGCGCACCGTCGTCGCCTCCAGGCGCGCAGCCGCCATCTGCTTCTCGTAGTCCGCCTCGGCGGCCGCGAACTGCTCGGCTGACTCCCGGTTGTCGGCGAGAGTCTTGGTGACCATGTTGTCGCGCTCCCGCAACACCCTCATGATCGGCGGCACCACGAAGGTGCCGATCACACCGAGCACGACCAAGAAAATGCCCAGCACGACGAAGAAGGTGCCGTTGGGAAGCAGGAAGTTGGCGGTCTCGCCTTCCTCAGCCCCCGCGGCGACCTGGCGGGTCGCGGCCAGGACGACGACGCTCATGTCACCCATAGGAGCGGACTAACCGACCGGAGTGGCGAAGACGAACAGCGCCATAAACGCGAGGTTGATGAAGTAGGCCGCCTCGACCAGACCGACGGTGATGAAGAACGGGGTGAACAGCCGGCCCTGCGCCTCGGGCTGCCGCGCGATTCCGGAGATCAGGGCGTTACCCGCGATGCCGTCACCGATACCGGCACCGATCGCGCCACCGGCCATGATGAGGCCACCGCCGATGAGGGCGCCGGCCGCGATTGTGGGGTCCATACTTTTCCTCCTTGCTAGCTGGTAGTTCTCTACCAGGTCTTTGTTGTGGTGTCAGGCTTGCTGGTTACTAGTGGTCTGCATGTTCGTCCATCTCCATCGCCTGCGCGAAGTACAAGATGGTCAGCAGCGCGAAGATGAAGGCCTGGATCAGACCGACGAACAAGTCGAACGCTTTCCATATCGCGTTGGGCGCCCACATGATGTAGGGCGGGAACATCGCGATCAGCGCGACCAGGATGCCGCCGGCGAAGATGTTGCCGAAAAGTCGCAGCGACAGCGAAACCGGCTTGGCGATCTCCTCGACCAGGTTGATCGGAGCCAGGATGGCCACGTGCCCCTTGAGCACCCGCCACGGGTGGCCCAGGAAGCCGCGGCGCCAGAACCCGGCCAGGTGGTAGCAGAAGAACACGAACATGGCCAACGCCAACACGTAGTTGATGTCGGAGGCCGGCGGGGCGAAAAGTTCCTTGGTTCCGGAGGCATCCGAGTACTGCACGGGGAACACCCCCATCCAGTTGGACACCAGGATGAACACGAAGATGGTCACGGCCAGCGGCAACACGAACGGGGCGATCCGCATGCCGATCGCACCCTCGATCTGATTGCGCATCTGAACGGTGATCGCCTCGAAGAACAACTGGACACCGCCGGGAACCCCGGTCGAGGTGACCTTGGCCCGCAGATAGAACGCCAACGCGATGACGACCACAGCGGCGATAGCGCTGGAGGTGATCGTGTCGATGTTGACGGTCCCGAGCACCGGCCAGACGGCGGTCTCGTGGTGGCCGACTTCGATCGCGGCCTCGGCCAGGGTGGTCTCGATCATCGCTACTGTGCAGTCCCTTCCGTGCCAAGAGCATCTGAGCCGGCCGCTGCTTCGCTGCGCAGCTTCTTCATCACCGGCAGTGCGGTGGTAGCCACCAAGAGAACCTCGAACAGCGCCAGCCCGAACAGCACACCCAGGCCCTGGGGGCGAAACAGGTAGGCGACGACCAGACCGACGACCGTGATGACCAGCAGGCGGGTCGCGGAGTTCATGGCCATCTTCGATTTCAGCGGGTGGTCTTGGGCGGTGATCGACTGAACCGAGCGGCGAATCAGCAGCGCGTTGACCAATCCGAGGGCCAGCCCGAAGCCGAAGAACGCCCCGAACATCACATGACCGAGCCCGGCCGCGGCCAACGTCGCCACCGCAGTCAGCGCGATGCAAATGAGCAGCAGCCGAATCGGCTGGAATACCACCGACGGCAACACCAACGGCGCGTCCTGCGCTGGTGTCGTCACCGCCTCACCCCAATCTCGACTTGCTCTGCATCACTGTCGTGAAGTTGCCCGCCGAGCGTATCGGATGCCCGATCGCGCTGCGGAACCACCTACAACACCATCTTAGACGGTGCTACTACCGCGTGTCGTAGGGGCTGTTCTCCAGTCCGTCACCGCGACGCAGCAGCGGGATGAGCGTAACGACAATCGCGATGAGCATCGCACCCAGCATCACCGCCCCGGTGTAGCGCGGGTCGAAGAAGATCGTTCCGGCCGCGCCGAAGGCGACGATCGCCGTCCACAAGTAGATCAGCAGCACCACGCGGCGCTCGGTGTGACCGATCTGCAGCAGCCGGTGGTGCAGATGCATCTTGTCCGGGCTGAACGGGCTACGTCCGGCACGGGTGCGACGGATGATCGCCAGCAGCACATCCAGCGCGGGTACGCAGACCACGGCCGCTACCAGCAGGAACGGCGCCAGCAGCCCGAAGACGTCACGGGCGCCGTAGGCGGTTTGCGAGATCGGGCCGGCGGCGGTGGTCGACGCCGCGGCCAGCATCAGACCGATCAGCATCGATCCCGAGTCGCCCATGAAGATCTTCGCGGGGCTGAAATTGTGGGGCAGAAATCCCAGGCAGGCCCCGGCCAGCACCACCGAGATCAACGCGGGCGGGTAGAACAGCACATCGCCACCGTGGTCGGACAGCACGCCGACCGAGAACATGCAGATCGCCAGCGCGGTGATCAATCCGAGGCCGGCGGCCAAGCCGTCGAGCCCGTCCACGAAGTTCATCGCGTTGACGATCGAGACCGTCAGCGCCAGGGTCAGCAGGATCGATGACACCTGATCGAGCACCACCGTGCCGACACCGCCGATCGGGATGTAGAGCACACTCCACGCGACGCCCATGGTGACCAGCACGCTGGCGGCGGTGATCTGGCCGGCGAACTTGGTCAGCGCGTCCAGGCCCCATTTGTCGTCGAGCAGGCCGATGCCCATGATCACCCCGCCGGCCAGCACCACCGCCGGCATGCCGGTGGAGTAGACGAAGCCGCGGGTCAACGCGGGCAGCTGCGATGCCAGGAAGATCGCGGCGACGATGCCGACGTACATCGCCAGCCCGCCCATCCGCGGGGTCGGCTGCACATGCACGTCGCGTTCGCGCGGGTAGGCGACCGCACCGATCCGGGTGGCCAGCCAGCGGACCGGCCCGGTGGTGAAGTAGGTGATGATCGCGGCGGTCAAGCCGACCAGCGCGAGTTCTCGCAGCGGTACCCCGGCACCACGGTCGGCCAGCGCCAGCAGGCTGGTCACGGCGCCCCCGTCAGCGCCGCCGGGTCCTGCCCCAGCACCGCGCCGATCTGCTCGGCCGAGACCGGGCCGGTCCGCACGATGCGCGGTGCCGGTCCGGTCAGGTCGACGATCGTGGAGGCTGCGCCCTGTTCGGCGGGGCCCGCGTCGAGGTAGACATCCACGGTCTCGCCGAGTTGCCGGTGCGCTGCTGCGGCATCGACGGCCGGCGCGCCACCGGAGATGTTGGCGCTGGACACCGCCATGGGGCCCACGGCGGTGAGCACTTCCAGGGCCACCGGGTGCAGTGGCATGCGCACCATGACGGTGCCGCGGGCGTCACCGAGGTCCCACTGCAGTGACGGCGCCTGGTTGACGATCACGCTGAGCGCGCCCGGCCAGAATGCGCGGATCAGCTCGCGGGCGGTATCGGGGACCACCAGGGCCAGCCCGTCGATGGAGTTCCACGACCCGACCAGCACACCCACCGGCATGTCGCGGCCGCGCCGTTTGGCCGCCAGCAGCGCGGTTACCCCGGCGACGTTGAAGGCGTCGGCACCGACGCCGTAGACGGTGTCGGTGGGCAGCACCGCCAGTCGGCCGCCACGGACGGCGTCGATCGCCGCGGCGATCCCCGCGGCCCGCCGGGCTGAGTCGGCGCAGTCGAAAACCTCTGTCATCGTTGATCGTTCCTGACCGCCGTCACAAACCGTGGCCGTCCCGCCAGGTCCGATCTGGCTACCACGTCGTCGAAACAACCAGTGCCGCGCACGATTGCGACCGTCGCCGCCGACGTGGTGTCGTCGTGCTCGACGGCGAACAGGCCGCCGGGGCGCAGCAGCCGGGCGGTCAGCACGGTCAGCGGGGCGATCACCGACATGCCGTCCGGGCCGCCGAACAGCGCGTGCGACGGGTCGTGCTGGGCCACTTCGGGGTCCAGGTCCGCACCCTCGGGGATGTAGGGCGGGTTGGCGACCACCAGGTCGACTTGGTCATCGAGTTCCGAGAGCACACCCGGGGTGGTGACGTCGGCGCGGAGCAACTCCACCGGCGTGCCCGCACAGTTGCGCCGGGCGTAGTTCAGTGCCGGCTCGGAGTCGTCGACCGCGAGCACTCGGGCGCCGGGACGTGCGCGGGACAATGCGACCGCCAGTGCACCGGAGCCGGTACAGGCGTCGACGATCACCGGGCGCAGCCGAAGTGGTTGCGCCAGCGCCCATTCGAGCATCGCCTCGGTTTCCGGTCGCGGGATGAACACGCCGGGACCGACCTGCAGCGTCTCCGGGCCGAACGCGGCGGTCCCGATCAGGTGCTGCAACGGGACCCGGGAACTGCGGGCGGCGACCAGTTCCCGGTAGCGCCCGAAGAACTCGTCATCGGGTGGGTCCAGCAGTGCCAGCCGGCCGCGTTGCGTACCGGCGGCATGAGCGGCGAGTTCTTCGGCGTCGTAGCGGGCCGAATCGATTCCGGCATCGACGAAAAGCGCGGCAGCGGAGTCGATCGCGTCGCGGATCCGGATCCTCCGGCTCCTCCTCATCGCTTCGTCCCCCTCGCCGCTACGCGCCTGGGGGCACCCCCACTGCATCGTCACCGGAGCCAGACTCACGACGTCCCCTGCAACCGGGTTTCCTTGTCGGCGGCGGCCAGCGCGTCGAACATCGCGTCGAGGTCCCCGTCGAGAACCTGGTCGAGGTTGTGCGCCTTGTAGCCGATGCGGTGGTCGGTGATCCGGTTCTCCGGGAAGTTGTAGGTGCGGATGCGCTCGCTGCGGTCCACGGTACGGATCTGGCTGGCCCGGTCGGCCGAGGCGTCGGCCTGTGCCTGTTCCTCGGCGAGTGCCTGCAGCCGGGCCGCCAGCACCTGAAGTGCGCGGGCCTTGTTCTGCAGCTGGGACCGCTCGTTCTGGCACGTCACGACGATCCCGGTCGGCAGGTGGGTGAGGCGCACCGCGGAGTCGGTGGTGTTGACGCCCTGCCCGCCCTTGCCGGAGGACCGGTAGACGTCGATGCGCAGGTCCGACTCGTCGATGGCCACTTCGGCGATCTCTTCGGGCTCGGGGTAGACCAGCACCCCGGCCGCCGAGGTGTGGACGCGGCCCTGGGATTCGGTGACCGGCACGCGTTGGACCCGGTGGACGCCGCCCTCGAACTTCATCTTCGACCACACACCGTCGGCGCTGTCGCCCTTGCTGGCGATGGTGATCGTGGCGTCCTTGTAGCCGCCGAGATCCGACGTGGTCTCGTCGAGCACCGTCACCTTCCAGCCGTGGCGCTCTGCGTAGCGGATGTACATCCGGGCCAGGTCGGCGGCGAACAGCGCCGACTCCTCGCCGCCCTCGCCGGATTTGACCTCGAGCACGATGTCGTCGGCGTCGTGGGGGTCGCGCGGCGCGAGCATGTCGGTGAGCGTGGTGTCCAGTTCGGCGACGCGGGCTTCGAGCTCGGGCACCTCCGCGGCGAACGACGCGTCGTCGGCGGCGAGCTCGCGGGCGGCTTCCAGGTCACCGCGGGCCGACTCGAGCTTGCGGTGGGTGGCAATGATCGGCGCCAACTGGGCGAACCGGCGGCCGGCCCGGCGGGCCTCGACCGGATCGTTGTGCAGTTCGGGGTCGGCGAGCTGAGTTTCCAGCGCGGCGTGTTCGGCCAGCAGGGTATCGATCGCCTGCATGCTGCGGGTCATCTCACCTCCATCCCCGAACGCAAGCCGACGCCCGGGCGACGTGCTGGCACGTTCCGGGCGTCGGTGAGGAAGCTACTTGTCGGCGGCTTCGGCTGCGTCGGCTGCGGCCTTGCGCTTGCCGTAGCGCTTCTCGAAGCGGGCGACCCGGCCGCCGCTGTCGAGGATCTTCTGCTTGCCGGTGTAGAACGGGTGGCACTGCGAGCAGACCTCGACCACGATGTGGCCGCTCTCCTTGGTGCTGCGGGTGGTGAAGCTGTTGCCGCAACCGCAGACCACGGTGGTCTCGCCGTAGGTCGGGTGAATGCCAGTTTTCATGGTGTCCTCTTCGATCGTGGGTCGCCGGGTCGCCCCGCCCGTGGGCTGGACGTGAACCGGAACCTGAGGTGTTCGATTATGCCAGCTGCGCTGGCGCTCCCCCAAAACGCCGGGAGGGTCGTGCGCATTCCGCGGGGCCGGCCCGCGGGCCGGGGTCCCCCGGTCAGTCGTTGTCCATTCCCGGCGTGGTCTTGGAGACCTGGACCAGGAACTCGTAGTTGTTCTTGGTCTTGCGCAGCTGGCTCATGAGCAGGTCGATGGCCTGATGCGAGTCCAGGCCCGACAGCAACCGGCGCAGCTTGTGCACGATCGCGAACTCGTCCGGCGAGAGCAGCAGCTCGTCCTTGCGGGTGCCGGACGGGTTGACGTCGACGGCCGGGAACACCCGGCGCTCGGCGATCTTGCGGTCCAGCTTGAGCTCGGCGTTACCGGTGCCCTTGAACTCCTCGAAGATCACCGTGTCACCGGTGGACCCGGTCTCGACCATCGCGGTGGCGATGATGGTCAGCGAGCCGCCGTCCTCGATGTTGCGCGCGGCGCCCAGGAACCGCTTGGGCGGGTAAAGCGCGGTGGAGTCCACACCACCGGACAGGATGCGGCCCGACGCCGGGGAGGCGTTGTTGTAGGCCCGCCCCAGCCGGGTGATCGAGTCGAGAAGGACGACCACGTCTTTGCCCTGCTCGACAAGGCGCTTGGCCCGCTCGATGGCCAGTTCGGCGGCCTGGGTGTGATCCGACGGCGGCCGGTCGAAGGTCGAGGCGATGACCTCACCCTTGACCGAGCGCTGCATGTCGGTGACTTCCTCGGGCCGCTCGTCGACCAGCACCACCATCAGGTGGCACTCCGGGTTGTTGCGGGTGATCGCGTTGGCGATGTCCTGCATGATCGTGGTCTTACCGGCCTTGGGCGGCGACACGATCAGCGCGCGCTGTCCCTTGCCGATCGGCATGATCAGGTCGATGACCCGGGTGGTCAGCTTCTCTGTCGACGTCTCCAAACGCAGCCGCTGGTTGGGGTACAGCGGGGTCAGCTTGGAGAATTCGGGGCGCTTCTTGGCGTCCTCGACGGGTCCGCCGTTGACGGAGTCCAACCGCACCAGCGGGTTGAACTTCTGCCGCTGGTTGGGCTGCTCGCCGTCGCGGGGCACCCGCACGGCGCCGGTCACCGCGTCGCCGCGGCGCAGCCCGTTCTTGCGGACCATGTTCATCGAGACATAGACGTCGTTCGGGCCGGCCAGGTAGCCGGAGGTGCGCACGAACGCGTAGTTGTCCAGCACGTCGAGGATGCCGGCCACCGGCTGGACGACGTCGTCCTCGCGCAGCTCGGTGTCGCCGCCTTCGCCGCCGCGTTCGCCCCGGCGCCGCCGGTCCCGGAACCGGCGGCCACGCCGGCCACCGCGCCCATCGTCGTCATCGCCGTTCTGCTGGCCCTGCTGGCCGCGGTTCTGCTCGTCGCCCTTGGCCTGATCGCCCTTGGCCTGATCCCCTTTGGCCTGATCGCCTTTGGCCTGATCGCCTTTGCCCCCAGCGGCGTCGTCGGACTTGGCGCCGTCGCGGCGGCCACCGGTCTGCTCGGCCTTCTCGTCGGGCTTGTCCTGCTTGTTGCCGTCGCCCTGCTTGCTGGCCTCACCCTGCTTGCGGGGCTCGCCTTTGTCCTGGTCTTCCCCGTCGGCAGCAGGTGCGCCGGTCGCGCGGCTGGCGCCGCGCCGTTCACGACGAGGCGGCGCCTCGGTGGCCTCGCCGGCGTCGGTGGCCTCGGGTTGGGCGGGCTCGTCGCCGACGGCGGCCCCGTTCGCGGGCGCCTCGGCGGCGGGCGTCTCGGCAGCGTCGCCGCCGCCACCCCCATTGCCACCGCTACCTTCGTTGCCGCCGTTGCCGCCGACTTCGCGGATCGCGGCGATCAGCTCGCTCTTGCGCATCCCGGAGGCGCCTTTGACGCCGACGCGGTTGGCCAGCGCGCGCAGCTCGGGCAGCACCATCGCCGACAACGACGGTTCCGCAGCGGTCGCAGCACCGTTGTCGGGTGTCGCGGCGGGCGCGGAGTCGCTGGTGGCGGGTGTCGAGCTGGCTTCGGGGGCGGACACCGCGGTGTCGTCGCCGGCGGCCGGCGTGCTGGCACCGGAGGCCTCCGAAGCGCCCTGACTCGAGGTCGGGGAGTCGCTCTGGGAGGTCGACAGCGAAGCCTGTCCGGTGCTGCCTTCAGCCGTGAAGAGGTCCGTTTCGGTCACGGATTTCCTTTCTTCCCTCGTCGGTTTTGTCACGCGAGGGGTTGGGTGCATCCAGCGGAACCGCCGAGTGCGTGTCACCGTCGACTGTTTTAACGGTGATACCCGTATCGACAGCGTCAAATCGCGAGCCGTCAGCTACGAGAAGAATTTGGTGGCGTCCCAGTGACATCGCAGTCTGAGTCAGGTGCTGATGCCGCGAATGCGGGACGGGACCGAGGATAGCCGCCTTGAGTGGCTCGCGCAACAAATGCGGCGCGGCGTGCCTCAACCGCGCACCACCACGCCGGAATTCCACTTGACCGCATCACCGACACGCAGCTGCGTCACAGTGAACCCACGCGCCGCTGGTGCCTCAAGCACCTCAGCGGGAAGTTCGGGTGCGGTGCTCAACGCGATCACCGCGGGCCCGGCACCGGACAGCACACCGGCGATTCCGTGCTGCCGCAGCAGTTGCAGGTACTGCGCGGACTCGGGCTGCGCCGCGGCGCGCTGTGGCTGGTGCAGCAGGTCCTCGGTTGCCTCCAGCAGCAGGTCGGGCCGCTCGGTCAGCGCCACCACCAGCAGCGCGGTGCGACTGACATTGAATCGGGCATCGCGGTGGCTGACCTGCTCGGGCAGCAACATGCGAGTCTCGGCGGTCGACGAACGTAGCTGCGGTATCGCCGGGAACAGGTGGATGTCGGGGTGCAGCCGCAACGGCACCGCCGAATAGGCGGTCCCACTGCCGTCGCCCCGGTTCGCGGTCCAGGAGACCACTGCGCCACCCAGCACGGCAGCGGCGGCGTTGTCGGGGTGGCCCTCGAACTCCGATGCCAGCTGGACCAAGCGGGATTCCGACAGCCCCGGCCGATCAAGTTGTGCGACAAGTCCGTTGACCGCGGCCAGCCCGCCGACCACGGCGGCCGCCGAGGAGCCCAGTCCCCGCTGATGCGGGATGGCGTTGCGGCAGCGCACCACCATTCCGGGCACGTCGGCCCCGACTTCCTGAAGCCCCCGCCGGATGCTTTGGACGACAAGGTGATCCGATGTCAGCGGGACCTGGCCGGCGCCCTCGCCCTCGACGTGGACCACCAGGCCGGAATCGATCGTCTCGACGATGATCTCGTCGTAGAGTCCCAACGCCAGCCCGAGGCTGTCGAAGCCGGGGCCCAGGTTGGCGCTCGACGCCGCCACCGCGACGCTGGCCGTCAACCCGGTCGGTAACAGCTGGACCACTAGGCCAGCCCCAACTCGGCGACCACGGTGGCCGCGTCGACGGGAACCGCGGTGACCTCGGGCAGATCCCGCAGCGCGGTGTCGGGGTCCTTGAGCCCGTTTCCGGTGACGGTGCACACCACCGTCGAGCCCTGTGGCACCCAGCCGTCGGCCACCGACTTGAGCAGCCCGGCGATGCTGGCCGCCGACGCCGGCTCCACGAAGACACCCTCGGACTCGGCCACCAGGTGGTAGGCGGCCAGGATCTCCTCGTCGGTGGCGGCCAGGAACCGCCCACCGGAATCCACCTGCGCTTCGACGGCCTGGGTCCAGGATGCCGGCGAGCCGATACGGATGGCGGTGGCGATGGTCTCGGGGTTCTTGACTGGCTCACCGAGTACCAGCGGCGCCGCGCCCGCGGCCTGCGTCCCGAGCATCTTGGGCAGCTTGGCGGTCAGGCCGTCGGCGTAATACTCGCGGTAGCCCTTCCAGTAGGCGGTGATATTGCCGGCGTTGCCGACCGGCAGCGAGTGGACGTCCGGCGCGGTGCCCAGCGCGTCGACGATCTCGAACGCCGCGGTCTTCTGGCCTTCGATGCGCACCGGGTTCACCGAGTTCACCAGCGAGATGGTCGGGAAGTCGGTGGCCATCTTGCGGGCCAGCTCCAGGCAGTCGTCGAAGTTGCCGTCGATCTGGATGATCTTGGCGCCGTGCATGACCGCCTGCGCCAGCTTGCCCATCGCGATCTTGCCCTGCGGGATCAGCACCGCGCAGGTGATGCCGGCCCGCGCGGCGTAAGCCGCCGCCGACGCCGAGGTGTTGCCGGTCGAGGCGCACAGCACCACCTGCTGGCCGCGGGCCACCGCGTCGGTGACCGCCATCGTCATGCCGCGGTCCTTGAACGAACCGGTGGGGTTGAGCCCCTCCACCTTGAGGTGCACGGTGCAGCCGAGCTGTTCGGAGATCCGCTTGGCGTGGATCAGCGGGGTGCCGCCCTCGTGCAGCGTGATCGGTGTCCAGTCGTCGCCGACGGGAAGCCGGTCGCGGTAGGCGCCGATCAGGCCGGGCCAGGGCTGGTGGATCGCCGTGCGGGTGGAGCTCACTGGTCTGTTCCTTCCAGTCGTAGCACGCTGGCGACCTGCTGTACCGCATCCAGTTCTGCCAGCGCCGCAACGGTTTCCGACAGCGCCGATTCGGCGGCGCGGTGGGTGACCACCACGATCCGGGCACCGATCGGTTGGCCTTCTTCGTCGGTCACGCCTTCCTGGCGCACCTCGGCGATGCTCACCTCGTGGGCGGCGAACTCGGCTGCGACGGTGGCCAGCACGCCCGGCTTGTCGGCGACGTCCATGCTCACGTAGTAGCGGGTCTGGACGTCGCCGATCGGCGCGATGGCCAATTGGGCATATTTGGACTCGCGCGGTCCGCGACCGCCCTGCACCCGGTTGCGGGCCGCCATCACCAGGTCGCCCATGACCGCCGAGGCGGTCGGGGAACCGCCGGCGCCCTGCCCGTAGAACATCAGCCGGCCGGCCGCCTCGGCCTCGACCACCACGGCGTTGAAGGCGCCGTTGACGGTGGCCAGCGGGTGCTCCAGCGGCACCAGCGCTGGGTAGACCCGCGCCGAGACCCGCTGCTGGCCGCCGCGGCTGGAGATGCGTTCGCAGATGGCCAGCAGTTTGATGGTGCAGCC
The DNA here is from genome assembly GCF_002086455.1 of Mycolicibacter algericus DSM 45454. Lineage (GTDB taxonomy): Bacteria > Actinomycetota > Actinomycetes > Mycobacteriales > Mycobacteriaceae > Mycobacterium > Mycobacterium algericum. The sequence continues at coordinate 73,581 of NZ_MVHC01000016.1, read as the reverse complement.
CAGCGCGCGCGCCGCGGCGGCGTCCTCGGGGGTGATGTTGGTGATGCCCTCGCGGTAGACGTCGTCGGCGGTCACCCGGGTGTGGAAGGCGATCGAGGCCAGGATCGCGGCCTTGGCGGCGGCGTCGTAGCCCTCCACGTCGGCGGTGGGGTCGGCCTCGGCGTAGCCCAGTGCGCTCGCATCGGCCAGTGCGCTGGCGTAGTCGGCGCCGGTGGAGTCCATCTCGGACAGGATGTAGTTGGTGGTGCCGTTGACGATGCCGGCCACCCGCAGCACGGTGTCACCGGCCAGCGACTGGGTCAGCGGCCGGATCACCGGGATCGCGCCGGCGACGCTGGCCTCGAAGTACATGTCCACGCGCGCGGTTTCGGCGGCCTCGGCCAGCTCGCCGGTGGACCGTGACAGCAGCGCCTTGTTGGCGGTGATGACGGACTTGCCATGTTTGATCGCCGACAGGATCGCGTTGCGGGCCGGCTCAACCGGGCCCATCAGCTCCACGACGATGTCGACGTCGCTGCGGGACACCAGGCTGTCGACGTCGTCGGTGAGCAGTTCGACGGGCACTCCCCGGTCATCCGCCACCCGGCGCACCCCGACGCCGCGCAGCACCAGCGGCGCACCGATCCGGGCGGCGAGGTCATCGGCGCTGGCCTCGAGGATGCGGACGACTTCACTGCCGACGTTGCCCAGTCCCAGCACAGCGACACCCACCGGGCTCACGGGAACATTCGCATCGGACACTTTCACCTCACCTCCAGGCTGATCAGGTCATCGACGGTTTCCCGGCGCAGCATAAGGCGAGCCTTCCCGTCGCGCACCGCCACCACCGCCGGACGGGTGAGCAGGTTGTAGCGGCTCGACATCGAGTAGCAATACGCCCCGGTGGCGGCCACGGCGACCAGGTCACCGGGAACCAGGTCCTCGGGAACCCAGGTGTCGCGGACGATGATGTCGCCGGTCTCGCAGTGTTTACCGACGATGCGCGCCGCGACCGGTTGGGCGGTGCCGTCTCGCGACACCAGCCGGACGTCGTAGTGCGCGTCGTAGAGCGCGGGGCGGATGTTGTCACTCATACCGCCGTCGACGCTGACGTAGCAGCGGCGTGCGGTGGCGCTGACGTCGACGTCTTTGACGGTGCCGACCTCATAGAGCGTGATGGTGCCCGGACCGGCGATGGCCCGGCCGGGTTCGACGACCAGTTGCGGCGTCGGCAGGCCGACGGCGGCTGATTCGTCGCGCACGATCGCGGCGAGTTTGCCGGCGAGCTCGTCCATCGGGGGCGGATCGTCCTGCGGCAGGTAGGAGATGCCCAGCCCCCCGCCCAGGTCGATGACGGACAGTTGCGCGGCCAAGGCGGCACCGAATTCGGCGACCACGTCGCGCAGCAGGCCGATGACGCGGTGGGCGGCCAGCTCGAAGCCGGCGACGTCGAAAATCTGCGAACCGATGTGGCTGTGCAGGCCCACCAGGCGCAGATGGTCGGTGGCGAAAACCTTTCTGATGGCGTCCATCGCCGCACCGCTGGCCAGCGACAGGCCGAACTTCTGGTCTTCGTGTGCGGTGGAGATGAATTCGTGGGTATGCGCCTCCACGCCGACGGTGACCCGCACCAGCACGTCCTGCACGATCCCGGCCGCGGCGGCCACGGCTTCGAGGCGTTCGATCTCGATCAGCGAGTCGAGCACGATGTGGCCGACGCCGGCATCGACCGCAGCCTGCAGCTCCGCGACCGATTTGTTGTTGCCGTGCATCGTGATTCGCGGCCCCGGGAAGCCCGCATGCAGCGCGACGGCCAGCTCGCCGCCGGTGGCGACGTCCAGGCCCAGCCCTTCCTGGTCGATCCAGCGGGCGATCTCGCTGCACAGGAAGGCCTTGGCGGCGTAGTGCACGTGGTCGCCGCCGCCGAAGGCCTGGGCGATCTCACGGCAGCGGCCCCGGAAGTCGTCCTCGTCGACGACGAACAGCGGGGTGCCGTATTCGGCGGCCAGGTCGGTGACCTTCACCCCGGCGACGCTCACTTGGCCGTCGTCGTCGCGAACGGCATTGCGGGGCCACACATTCGGCGCCAGCTCCAGCAGTTCCTGGGAGGTCTGCGGCCGCGGCGGCAGACCGTCGTGGTGGATCTCCTCGGCGTGGCGCGGGCCGGCGGGGTGGACGTTCACATCCGCTCCGGTGCGCTCACGCCGAGAATGCCCAGCCCGTTGGCGATCACCTGGCGGGTGGCCTGGCACAGCGCCAGCCGCGCGGTGTGCAGCTCGGCCGGCGCTTCGTCGCCCTGCGGCAGCACCCGGCAGCTGTCGTAGAACCGGTGGTAGTCACCGGCGAGGTCTTCCAGATAGCGGCACACCCGGTGCGGTTCACGCAGCGCGGCAGCGGTTTTGAGCACCCGGGGAAATTCCCCCAGGTTGCGAATCAGCGTGCCCTCCTTGTCGTGGGTGAGCATTCCGAGGTGGGCGGTGTCGGGGGCCAGGCCCAGTTCGGCCGCGTTGCGGGCCAGCGCCGACAATCGGGCGTGCGCGTATTGCACGTAGTAGACCGGGTTTTCGTTGCTGGCTGATGACCACAGCGCCAGGTCGATGTCGATGGGGGTGTCCACCGAGGAACGGATCAGGCTGTAGCGGGCGGCGTCCACGCCGATGGCCTCGACCAGGTCGTCGAGGGTGATGACGGTGCCGGCGCGCTTGCTCATCTTGACCGGCTGGCCGTCGCGCACCAGGTTGACCATCTGGCCGATCAGCACCTCGACGGTCGCCGGGTCGTCGCCGAAGGCGGCCGCGGCAGCCTTGAGCCGGGCGATGTAGCCGTGGTGGTCGGCGCCGAGCATGTAGATGCACAGGTTGAAGCCACGCTCACGCTTGTCCAGGTAGTAGGCCAAATCGCCGGCGATGTAGGCGGGTTTGCCATCGCTCTTGATCACGACGCGGTCCTTGTCGTCACCGTAGGCGCTGGTGCGCAGCCAGGTGGCGCCGTCCTTTTCGTAGATGTTGTCGTTGGCGCGCAGCCGTTCGATGGCCTGCTCGACCCGGCCGGAGGTGTGCATCGAGTCTTCGTGGGTGTAGACGTCGAAGTCGGTGCCGAATTCGTGCAGCGACTCCTTGATGTGGCTGAACATCAGGTCCACGCCGATCGCGCGGAACGTCTCCTGAGCGTCCGGGCCGCTCAGCGCATCGGGGGCCTTGGCCTGGATTTGGGCTGCGATATCGGTGATGTAGGCGCCGGCGTAGCCGTCCTCGGGGGCCGGCTCGCCCTTGGCGGCGGCGATCAGCGAGTTGGCGAACCGGTCGATCTGGGCGCCGTGGTCATTGAAGTAGTACTCGCGGGTGACCGCCGCGCCCTGGGTGGAAAGCAGCCGGCCCAACGCGTCACCGACCGCGGCCCACCGGGTGCCGCCGATGTGGATTGGGCCGGTGGGGTTGGCCGAGACGAACTCCAGGTTGACGTTGAGGCCGTCGAACTCTTGGGAGTGGCCGTAGCTCTGGCCGGCTTCCACGATGTTGGCCACGATGGTGCCCTGCGCCGAGGCGTCCAGGCGGATGTTGACGAAGCCGGGACCGGCGGTGTCGGCCGAGGCGATCTCGTCGGCCTCCGTCAGCGCCTCGGCCAGCCAGCCGGCCAGCTCACGCGGGTTGACGCCGACCTTCTTACCCAGCTGCAGGGCCAGGTTGGTGGCGTAATCGCCGTGTTCGGGGTTGCGCGGCCGCTCCACGGTCACCGTCGCGGGCAGCGCGGCGGTGTCCAGGTCGTGCTCGGCCAGCACCGCGGCGGCGGTGGTCTTGAGCAATTCGGCCAGATCGGCGGGGGTCACGAGGCTCCATCCTATGGTCTGACGTGGTCAGGACCCGAATCCGTCCGGTTCTTGGACTCTCGGTTTCATGCGTTAGTCTGTCGGAGCCCACTTTGGCGCCCGTAGTTCGTGCGCCCCCGTAGCTCAGGGGATAGAGCGTCTGCCTCCGGAGCAGAAGGCCGCAGGTTCGAATCCTGCCGGGGGCACTTTCCACCAGCACGAATGCAAGTCCGTGCAACATGCGGTGTGGCCCCTAGAACACGGGAGCCGAACCATCGGTCAACGCGGCCCTGTTCGTCGTCGAGACACTGTCAGGCCCCGGTGGCACGCTGCCGAGTATGCCGAACACCCTCAAAGAACCAGAGACCGTCGGTGCAGCGCGCAGCGACCCGGTTGCCCGGACCTATCGTCGGCGGAACGGCGCGGCCACCAAGTGGCTCATTCCCGCCATGTTGGCAGCAGTCGCGGTGATGAGCACCGCGACTGCTCACGCCGACCCGGCCGGCGACGCGATCTGTCGCCTACTCGCTGCCGGGAACACGCCCAGCACCCTGGAATCGTCGGTGACGGTGCGCCAGGTGCTCGGCCCGGATGCGACGCCGGCTGATGCGCGGGTGTACATCCGGTCCGTCGTCGCGGGGCAGTGTCCGCAGTACTTGTGGCGGTGGTGAGAAGGGAGCCCCGAAACGGCGAAAAGCGGCGGCCCCACCCGGTTAGACTGCCCCGCAATAACAAGTAGTTGAGACTATGCGGCGAAGGGCGACGACGATGACTGCCGTGCAGGAACACGAGACCGATTTCGCCCGGCCCTGGGCGCCGCACCGGCTGCGCATTTATACCGGCGTCGCGCTATTCGTCCTGGGCATGTTTCTGCTGCTGACCATCGCGGTCAGTCTGCGCATCATCCCCGCCAGCTTCCAGGTGGATGTGATCGCCAACATCGTCTTCGGGATCCCGGTAATGCTGCTGCCGTTCGTGATCCTCTGGGATGCGCCCGGCGAGCAGCGCACCCGACTGGACCGGGCCGCCGAGCTGACCTTGTTCTACATCCCGTTCACCGCGGCCAGCCAGATCGGCTACGAGCTGATGTTCCTGATCGGTCAGCCGCTGGGCTGGTGGGGGCCCACCGACGATCCGGGCTTCAAGTGGCTGTGGTGGCAATACGGTCTGGCCGACACCCGCTACGTCAGCGGCAATCCGTGGGTGTTCGCTCTCGAAGTGGTCGGGGTCAGCACCGGGATCACCGTCTTCGTGATGTGGACCAAGCTGCTGCGCTCCTCGCTGCCGCTGGAGTCCCGTATCCGCTGCCTGTGGGTGGTGGCAGTCGGCATCTCCGTGCTGATGAGCAGCACCGCGGTCTACTTCCTCAGTGAGGTGGGCGCCGGGTTCGCCGACATCGGCCAAGGCAGCTGGGGCTTCTGGTTCAAGTTCATCGGCGAGAACGTGCCGTTCATCGTGCTGCCGCCCCTGGTGGTCTATGCGACCTATCAGCAGATCGACCACCTGACCCGACGCGCGGGCGTGCGAGACGGCGGTTAGCCGCGTCGGCCCCGCGGCGTGCGATGGCTGACCCGGTTCGCGCCCAGCGAAATTCCCCCCGGACAAGCCCCCGCGACCCCTAGGGTCAAACGAATGACGATCCGCCTTGGCTTCCAGATCCCCGATTTCTCTTACGGCACCGACGTTTCAAAGCTGTTCCCGACCGTCATCGCCCAGGCCCAGGAGGCCGAGGCCGCCGGGTTCGACGCGGTGTTCCTGATGGACCACTTCTACCAACTGCCCATGCTGGGCTCTCCCGACCAGCCGATGCTCGAGGCCTACACGGCGCTGGGTGCGCTGGCGACCGCGACCGAAAGCGTCCAGCTGGGCACGCTGGTCACCGGCAACACCTACCGCAACCCGGCGCTGTTGGCCAAGATCATCACCACCCTGGACGTCGTCAGCTCCGGGCGGGCGGTGCTGGGCATCGGCACCGGATGGTTCGAGCTCGAACACGACCAGTTGGGTTTCGAGTTCGGCACCTTCACCGACCGGTTCAACCGGCTCGACGAGGCACTCGAGATCATCTTGCCGATGATCAAGGGCGAACGGCCGACCTTCGAGGGCAAGTGGTACCGCGCCCGCGAGGCGATGGCCGAACCCCGCTTCCGCGACCACATTCCGCTACTGATCGGTGGCAGCGGCGAGAAGAAGACCATTCCGCTGGCGGCACGGCACTTCGACCACCTCAACATCATCGCCGGCTTCGACGAGCTGCCCGCGAAAATGGCGGCGGTGCAGCGCAGCTGCGAGGCGATCGGGCGCGACCCGGCCACACTGGAGACCACCATGTTGCTCACCGCGCTGGCCGGCCAGAACGTCAGCGCCGACCAGATCCCCGACGCGATGAGCCAGCGGATGGTGGCCGGCAGCCCCGAGTCGATCGCAGAGCAGATCAAGACCAAGGTGCTCGACGCCGGGGTCGGCGGGGTGACGATGAATATCCCCGGCTACACCCCGGGCGTGATCGCTGACGTCGGCGCCGCGTTGCGCACGGTGTTCGACGCCTGACCGCGCGCATCCGCCTACGTAAGTGAAGTCAACCGACCTCGTTAACTTCACTTACGCAAGTGTGGCGTTCTCCTGAAGTGCTCGCTGCGCTCGATGCGTTCGCCGAGCGCGCCGGGCGGCGAAACCAGACTGACCAGTGAAGATCCCGCTCCGGGGCGCCCACCTGCGCACAAACCGGTTTATTGCAGGCTGATTTTTAACCCCGCGGCGGTACGCAAGACGGGCGTCCCCGCACCGGGCATGACTGGAACTCGCCGCATCCATGCAGGTAGCAGCACATTTGTCGGCCTGAATGAGCGATTCGGCGATGACGCTGCCCACGCCGCTGAAGCCTTCTTGTCACCGCACGCGCCCGCGTGCCGGGCGGGATTTCGCGCGGCCCGCGTCTAACGTCGTGGCTAACCAGAAAGCACTACCGAAAAGCGAGCACCCGATTCCCATGACAACACAGTTGGAATGCGAGATCCGGGCCGCCGGCGGAACCAGGCGATGTCGCCGCGTGCATAACCGCCACGAATCAATTCGGTAGGCCACAGCCCTTTTCGGCTGATCCTTCACCTCGCCTGCCGATCTCACCGGCTGCGCATCATCCGATGCGTTCGAGGAAAGGCTTCGTTGATGCTGGATTTCGGGATTCTGCCGCCCGAGGTCATCTCGACCCAGATGTATACCGGACCCGGTTCGGGGCCACTGCTGGCGTCGGCGGCGGCCTGGGATGCGTTGAGCGGACAGCTGAACGCGTTCGCGCTGGGCTACTCGACCACGCTCACCGGACTGCAGGATGAAGGGTGGACGGGCGCCTCCTCCCAGGCGATGCTCGCCGCCGCAGCGCCCTACATCGCCTGGGTGAGCCAGACCGCAACGCAAGCCGAGCATGCCGCCACCCAGTCACGTGCCGCCGCAGCCGCCTACGAATCCGCCCGTGCGGCAACGGTTCCACCGGCCGTCGTTACCACCAACCGCACACAGCTGGCAAATCTGGTGGCCACCAATATCTTCGGGCAGAACACCGCGCTGATCTCAGCCCTGGAAGCCGCCTACGCCCAGATGTGGGCGCAGGACGCCGCGGCCATGCACGGCTACGCCACCACCGCCTATACCGCCACCCAGCTGGCACCGTTCCAGGAGCCGCCGCAGACCACCAACTCCGCCGCGGCCGCCAGCCAGGCACTGGCACCGGCGGCCGCCCTCGGCACCGCGGCGGCCTCGCAGGGCAGCCAGTCGGCGGCCGACGGCGTCATCGACGGGGCGAGCACCTTCAACACGCTCAGCGGCCCGGTCGGTTTCGCCACCGCCATGAGCCGCACCGTGACCAACGCGGGCAGCTTCTTCACCGCCCTGGCCAAGGCGGTCGGCGGCTCGGCGCCCAAGGCCGCGGCCGCCGCCGTGCCGGCGGTCCTTCCCGCCGCCGGCATGGCCTCGGCGGTGCAGGCGGGGCCGTCGCTGGTGCGCAGCACCGCCAGCATGGGCACCGCCTCGCCGATCGGTCAGCTGTCGGTGCCGAAGGCCTGGGCCGACACCGCGCCGATCGCCACCGCCAGCGAGGAGCCGCTGTTCCTGTCCGAAGCCGAGCTGGCCGCAACCGGCTCCTGGGAGGAGGCTCCGGCGAGCGGCATGATGGCCGCGCCGGCGGCGGCGATGGGAGCGGCGGCCGGTGGCGCTGGGCGCTCCACCGTCAGCAGCATCCTGCGGGTCGGGCCGAAGCGCTTCGCCATGCCGCGCCCCTCGGTCGGCGGATAACCGGCAGGGACTCTCCATGGTGGATTTCGGGATGCTTCCTCCCGAGGTCAATTCGACCTTGATGTATTCGGGCCCGGGTTCGGGTCCGATGCTGGCCGCCGCCGCGAGCTGGGACGCCGTGGCCTGGCAGCTGGAATCGTTTGCGACCGGCTACTCCTCGACGCTGTCCGAACTGCACGGCCACGCCTGGTCCGGTGGCTCGGCCGAGGCGATGATCGCCGCCGCGGCCCCCTATGTCGCCTGGGCGTCGACCACCGCGACGCTGGCCGAGCAGACCGCCAATCAGGCCCGTGCCGCCGCGGCCGCCTACGAAACCGCTTTCGCCGCAACGGTGCCGCCACCCGTCGTCGCCGCCAACCGGGTCCAGCTGGCCACCCTGGTCGCCACCAACTTCTTCGGGCAGAACACCCCGGCGATCGCCGCCACCGAGGCCGCCTACGCCGCGATGTGGGCCCAGGATGCCACCGCGATGTACGCCTACGCGGCCGGCTCGTCGGCCGCGGCCACGCTCTCCCCGTTTCAGCAGCCTCGGCAAACCACCAGTCCGGCAGCGCAATCCGGCCAGGCCGCAGCGGTCGCGCACGCCACTGCCACCGCCACGGCGACACAGTCGGACCCGATGGCCGCGCTGGTGTCCTCGACGGTCAGCACTACCGGCGCCCTCAACACCGTGACCAACCCGGCGCGTTTCACCGCCGACTCCATCCGCACCGCGGGTCAGATGGGCAACTGGATCCTGGCGCTGCTTCCGGCCGCCGCGTCGGCGGCCGCCAAGGCCCCGGCGGCCGCGGTTGCGGCCGGCCAATTCGGCGCCGGCGCACCGGCGATGGTGCTGGCCGGTGTCGGGCAGGCCGCGCCGGTGGGCGGCTTGTCGGTGCCCTCGAGCTGGCCGGCGGCACCGGCGAACGTCTCGGCGGTGCAGCAGGTCCAACTGGCCGCAGCCACCCAGCCGTTGGCGTCATCGGAGGAACCGGGGCGCCCGTCGTCGTCGCGGCAGCTGGCGCCCGCGGCCCCGGTGCGGGCCCTGGGCGCCGGCCGCAAGGGGTATCCGGTGCTGCGCATGCGCGACCGGCGCTACCGGATGCCGCGGCCGGCGGTGGGCGGCTGAGGCGGGCTCAGCCCAGCACGGTGCGCATCAGCATCACGTCGTAGGCGTTCCACAGCGACAATGTGAAGTACACCTCTTTGCCGGTCGACCACGGGTGCACGTAGGGCGCGTAGATGCCGCCGGGGATCTGGCCGGTCGGGATCAGCGTCTGCTCGGCGCTCCAGGGGCCCTGCGGCGTCGGGGCGGTGCGGGCGACGACGTCGTTGCCGCCGTTGCCGTACAGCGCCAGGTACTGCCGGAGATAGGTGTTGTACTGCACCGACATCTCACCCACCGGGCCGGGGATCACCGGTGTCGCCGCAGCCGGGTTGTTGGGCACCCACGACCCGCTGTCACCGTTCCAGTACTGGTACGTCGTCAGATCCGGAATGGTGCGCTCGGGCACCCGCGCCAGGTACGCCGAGCCGCCGCGGCCCGCGGGTGTCCCGTAGGAGTACAGGTAGCCGTCGCCGCCACGCAGGAACGCACCCATCTGGAAGTTCTCGTTACCGGGGATGAAGCGCGCCCGGGGCACGTTCTCCGGCGACGTCGAACGCACCGTCCCCGGATAGACACCCCATGTCTCGCCGTTGTCGTTGGAGACCGCGATAGCCGAGTAGTTGGTGGACCATTCGCCGTCACGCCCCCACTGCTTGATGGACATGAAACTCATGTACTGGTTTCCGGCGATCCCGATGGCGGCGGTGGGGATCATGCCCTCCTGGTGCGGCGCCAGTTGGACGGCGGGCAGGATCTGCTTGGAGAAGTTCGCTTGGCGCAGTGGTGAACCCGAATACTTGTTGCCGATGCCGCCGGGCCCGACCGTGATGCCGTCGGCCAGGTTGTTGTCCTGGGTGCGGAACAGCACGTTCTGCCGCCACTGGTGGCCGGGGATGCGGCAGTAGCCGAAGGTGTCGCCGAACGCCATGAGAATCTGGCGGTTGGCGGGATCACCGTTGTCCCAAGGGATTCCCAGGTCGGTGCCGGAGATGCCGAAGCGCTGCAGGGTTTGGTTGGGACTGTTGGGCCCGGTCACCCACTCCACCAGCGAGGTCTGGGAACCGGCGATGGCACCGGCGGCGTCGGCGGTCGACAGCCCCGGATCGGCGCCGGCGTTCGGAACCGGCTGAACCGGTTGGGCGGCGTTCGGCGCGACCTGGCCGTCCGGGGACGGCACCGGGGGCACCACCGCGGCCTGTTGTCGTATGGCGCCGTTGGGGTTGATCAGTGCGGCGATCAGCGGGCCCAGCTTGGGCAGCGGCGCGCTGTCGTTGGTGCCGCGGGGCCGCCGCCCGGTCGGCAGCTGACCGGCTCCGGTCGTCGGCGAGCCCGGCGGCGGTTCGATGTTGGCCTCGGGCGCATTGCAGGTTGCCGCGGAGGCCGGTGGGGCGAACTCGGTGGCGAGCACCATGCCGAGGGCGACCGCCGGCACCATCGCGGCCGAGACGATCGCACGCGTCGCCGACATGTCACACCTTTCCGGGACCGCTCCGGGCCTCGCCTGCTGCGACGATAGTGGCTGGTGAGACGGTTGTGGCTAGTGAGATATCGATAGAGATGCTTCCGTGACCGTGTCGCAACCGCCTCACCGGGATGTGGGAGATGACCCATTGCCGCTGGGTTGACTGACCGCGAGCGGGAATCTGACGACACGACACGCCGCTCTCACGTCGTGGGATTCCCAGTGGGCGGCTAGGGCCGGGCCTCAGCGGGTGAACTCAGTAACCACCTCGGCGGCCCGTCGCAGCTGATCAGGGTCGGAACTGGTTGGGATCAAGTGGATCTCGTCGGCACCCACCGCTTCGAAGCTGCGCAGCACTGCGAGCAGCTCGTCCTCGTTGCCCGCCCAGCCGGTGGTCGGTGCCATCGCCTCGACGTACTCGGCGGGAATCCAGTTCATGTAGCGCAACAGGTGCTCGCGCACCTGGTTGCGCGCAGCGTCGTGCTCGCCCAGCGCGAACCAGAACGAGGTCGCCAGATACGGCTGGGCCTTGCCGGCCTCCCGCCAGGCCTGGCGGGCGACGTCGAACAACTCGTTCTGCTTGGCCACGTCGAGGTCCATGGTGATGCCGGCCAGACCCTCGGCCCAACCGGCCGCGCTGCGCAACGTCTTCGGGCCGATGGTGCCGACCACCAGCGGCGGCCCGCCGGGCTGCGTCGGCGCCGGCCCGACCGGCAGCACCGACTCGGTGGTCTTCTCCCCCGCCCAGACCCGCTTCATGATCGCGACCCGCTCGGCCATCTGCCGCATCGTCTGCGTCGCCGGGTCGGCACCGGCCGCCCGGTAGTCCTCGTGCCGGCCACCCACACCGATGCCGACGGTGAGCCGCCCACCGCTGAGCAGGTCCGCGGTAGCCAGCGCCTTGGCCAGCATGACCGGATCGTGCAGTTGCGGGACGATCACCGTCGTCACCAGCCGCACCCGGTCGGTCCAGGCCGCCAGCGCTCCCAGCAGCGTCAGGCTGTCGGGGTTGGTGAAGGCGATCCGCTCGCCCCAGGCCAGCGACGAGAACGGTCCCTCGTCGACGGCGCACGCCCAGTCCCGCAGCAGCGTCGCATCCAGATCGGGCTCCATCACCGGCATGGTCATTCCCACCTGCATGCCCGCGATTGTGGCATGCGCGCCCGCGGCGGCCGACACTTGAACCATGAGCATTTCCTTCAACCACACCATCGTCGCCGCCCACGACAAGCAGGAGTCGGCGGCTTTTCTGGCGGAGTTGTTCGGCCTGCCCGATCCCCAGCCGTTCGGCCACTTCATGGTCGTCGGGCTCGATCACGAGGCCAGCCTCGATTACGCCGAGGTGCCCGGCGACGAGGAGATCCCGCCGCAGCACTATGCGTTCCTGGTCTCCGAGGACGACTTCGACGCCATCTACGCCAAGATCGCCTCGCGGGGGCTGGCGCACTGGGCGGACCCGCGCGGTGGGCGGCCCGGTGAGATCAACCGTCGCGACGGTGGGCGCGGGGTGTATTTCCGCGACCCCAGCGGTCACGCGATGGAGATCCTCACCCGCCCGTACGGCTCGGGGCCATAGCCGGGCTGTCGGGCTGTGGGGCTGTGGGGCTGTCGCGCGAGCGTGCGTGTTCCGGCCCCTGCACGGAGTGTCGGGCCGGGAACACGCACACTCGCGCCCGGATGGGAGGTCAGCCGTGGCCGCGCTGGCGCTCCTGGGCGCGGTAGTCAGCGGCGAACTCGGCGACGTGGGCGGGCAGTTGCCCGGTGGCGACGTCGGACAGGCTGGTCTGCTCGAGCACCGAGCGCATGCTGGCCCGCAACGCCCGCCACACATCGGTCAACGCGGCGGTGGGGCCGGCGTAGGGCAGATCGCCCAGGCCGATGTCGCGAACACTGGCCAGCGGGCCGTCGATACAGCGCAGCACGTCGGCGACGCTGATCTCGGTGGCCGCGCGCGCCAGTTCGTAGCCGCCGTCACGGCCGCGCTGGCTGCGGACCAGCCGGTCGGTGCGCAGATCGGACAGGATGTCGACGAGAAATTGCGGCGGGATGCCCTGGGCGGCGGCGATGTCGTCGGTTTTGACCAGGGTGCCGGCGTCGGCGGTGGCGAGCTGCACCATCGCCCGCACCGCGTACTCCGCCTTGGCCGACATCCGCATCCTGGCGATTCTGCCATCTGCGCTCGTCGCGGCGACGTCAGCCGATCGCCGCAAGCACCGCGTCGGCGTATTCGGGCCGGCACACCACCAGATCGGGCAGCAGCGGGTCGGGCCGGTTGTAGACCAGCGGGGAGCCGTCGATGCGCGAGGTGTGCAGGCCGGCGGCCCGCGCGACGGCCACCGGGGCCGCGGAGTCCCATTCGTACTGTCCGCCGGCGTGCACGTAGACGTCGGCGGCGCCCTGGATGACCGCGGCGACCTTCACCCCGGCCGATCCCATCGCGACCAGTTCGCCGTCGAGGTGGTCGCGGATGGCTTGCGCAACGGCCGGTGGGCGGCTGCGCGAGACCGCGATGCGCGCCGGGCCGGGGTGCTCGGGCGGTGCGGCGACGGTCGGGGTGGCCAGCGTGATGCCGCGGGCCGGCAGCGCGACCGCGCCGGCGGTCAGTTCCCCGGCCTGCCACAGCGCGACGTGCACGGCCCAGTCGTCGCGGTCGAGCTCGGAGTATTCCCGCGTGCCGTCGAGCGGATCGACGATCCAGACCCGGTCGGCTTGTAGCCGCACCGGGTTGTCGGCGCCCTCCTCGGACAGCACCGCATCCGCCGGGCGTTCGGTGGCCAGCGCGGTCATCAGGTAATCATGAGAGCGCTTGTCGCCGGCCGCTTTACGCTCGGCTTGCGGCGCGTCGGCCAGTTCGTTGCGGACGGTCAGCAACAACCGGCCGGCGTCGGTGGCGAGCTGGGCGGCCAGCTGGTGGTCGTTCACTGCCGGGCGTCGATCGCCGCGATGACCTGGCGGGCTTGTTGGTCGACGTCGTCGTCGGGGGTCAGCCGCACATCGGGATTCCGCGGCCGCTGATACGGACTGTCGATGCCGGTGAAGTGGGTGATCAGGCCCGCGCGCGCTTTTGCATACAGCCCCTTGGGGTCTCGCTGCTCGCAGTCTTCCAGCGGGGTATCGCAGAACACCTCGATGAATTCGAAACCGGCGTCGGTGTGGACCTGCCGGGCCAGCTGGCGGTGCTCGATCAGCGGACTGATCGCCGGCACCAGCACGATCTGGCCGGAATCGGCCAGCAGGGTTGCCACGTGCGCGAGCCGGCGCAGGTTCTCGGCGCGGTCGGCCATCGAGAAGCCGAGATCGGCGTTGAGGCCGTGCCGCAGATTGTCGCCGTCGAGAACGTAGGCGGGCGTTCCCCTTTCGAGCAGCAGTTGCTCGACGCGCATGGCCACCGAGGACTTGCCCGCACCGGACAGCCCGGTCAACCATACCGTGCGCCCCTTCGACAACCGGTCGGCCGCGGTGACCAGCGACTCGTGGCGCACCGTGTTCGGGCTGGGGGTGCGACCCGAGACGTCACGCAGCACCATGCCGGCCGCGACCGTTCCGTTGGTGGACTGGTCGATGAGGATGAACGACCCGGTGGCGTCGTTGTGGCTGAACTCGTCGAGCATCAGCGGCACCTGGGCGCGCAGCGAGACCCGGCCGAGCTCGTTGAGCTGCAGCGAGTTCGCCTCCTTGTCCCGGTGCAGCGTGTTGACGTCGAGACGGTAATCCAGTGCCATCACCTTCACCCGGGTGGTGCGGGTGGTGTGCTTGATGATGTAGTCGTTGCCGGGCTGCAGCGTCGCCCCGTCGGCCATCCAGCACACGGTGGCGTCGAAATCCTGGACGATTCGCGGCTGGTTGTTGGTGCGAGCGATCATGTCGCCGCGGGAGATGTCGATGTCGTCTTCGAGACTGACCGAGACGGCCATCGGCGGGAACGCTTCGCTTACTTGGCCGCTGGGCCCCTCGATCGCCGCGACCCGGCTCGGCTTCCCTGACGGCAGCACCACCACGTCGTCGCCGGGACGCAGGACACCGCTGGCGACGGTGCCGGCGTAGCTGCGGTGGTCGGCGTGCTCGTGGGTCTGCGGCCGGATCACGTACTGCACCGGGAACCGCACGTCGACCAGGTTGCGGTCACCGGCGATGTAGACGTCTTCCAGATGTGACAGCAGCGACGGGCCCTCGTAATAGGGCGTCTTGTCGGACTTGGTCACCACGTTGTCGCCGAGCAGCGCCGAGATCGGGATGGTCGTCACATCGTGCACGTCCAGCCGGGTTGCGAACGAGTGGAAATCATCACGGATGGACGCGAATCGCTGCTCGTCCCAGTCGATCAGGTCCATCTTGTTGACGGCCAGCACGATGTGGCGGATGCCCAGCAGCGACGCCAGGAAGGTGTGCCGGCGCGACTGCTCCTGCAGGCCGTGGCGCGCGTCGACGAGCACGATCGCCAGCTGGGCGGTCGAGGCGCCGGTCACCATATTGCGGGTGTACTGGATGTGCCCCGGGGTGTCGGCGATGATGAATTTCCGCTTGGGCGTGGCGAAGTAACGGTAGGCCACGTCGATGGTGATGCCCTGCTCGCGCTCGGCGCGCAACCCGTCGGTCACCAGCGCCAGGTCGGTGTAGTCGTGGCCGCGTTCCCGGGAGGTGCGCTCCACCGAGGCCAGCTGGTCCTCCATGACGGCCTTGGAGTCGAACAGCAACCGCCCGATCAGGGTGGACTTGCCGTCGTCGACCGATCCGGCCGTGGCGATGCGAAGCAGTGTGGTCGCCGTGCTCATCAGAAGTACCCCTGCCGCTTGCGGTCTTCCATGCCTGCCTCGGAGATCCGGTCATCCGCGCGGGTGGCGCCGCGCTCGGTCAGCCGCGACACCGCGGTCTCGGCGATGACGTCCTCGACGGTCGCCGCGGTGGACTCGACACAGCCGGTGCAGGTGACGTCGCCGACGGTGCGGAAGCGCACCGTGGTCTCGAACACGTCCTCGCCGTCGGCGGGCCGCAGGAACTCATGGTCGGCCAGCAGCATGCCGTCGCGGCGGAAGACCTTGCGCCGGTGGGCGAAATAGATGGAGGGCAAGAGGATCTCCTCGGCGCCGATGTAGGACCAGATGTCGAATTCGGTCCAGTTCGACAGCGGGAACACCCGGATGTGCTCGCCGGCCCGGTGCCGCCCGTTGTAGAGGTTCCACAGCTCGGGTCGCTGCGCCTTGGGGTCCCACTGGCCGAACTCGTCGCGGAAGCTGAACACCCGCTCCTTGGCGCGGGCCTTCTCCTCATCGCGGCGGGCGCCGCCGAACGCGGCGTCGAACTTGTTCTCCCGGATGGCGCGCAGCAGGGTGACGGTCTGCAGCGGGTTGCGCGACGGCCCGTCGTCAACCACCCGTCCGGCGTCGATGTCGTCCTGCACGCTGGCCACCACCAGTCGCACGCCGGTGCGGGCGACCAGCTCGTCACGCGCGGCGATGACCTCGTCGAAGTTGTGGCCGGTGTCGACGTGCATCACCGGGAACGGCAGCCTCCCCGGCGCGAATGCCTTGACGGCCAGGTGCAGCATCACGATGGAGTCCTTGCCGCCGGAGAACAGCAGCACCGGCCGCTCGAATTCGGCGGCCACCTCCCGGATGATGTGGATGGCCTCGGCCTCCAGGGTGCGCAGATGCGTCAGCTGATACCGCCCGGCCTGCAACGGCGCCGACGGCTCCGGGGGTGCGGTGATGTTGCTGGTCATGGGTTCCTCGCCAGGGATATCCGATAATCTTGGTGAGACTTACCAGATTTGTTTGTTATAGGCGGTCATGTAACCAGGCCGGCCGGGCAGCTGTCAATGTGATCTGCGCAGGCCGCCCCCTCTCGGCGACCGTGCGTGTCCCCGGCCCCGCGCTCGGCGTGTCGACCGGATCGGCGCACGCTCGCCGGCGGCGGATGGCTCAGATCGCGCGGAGACCAGGCGCGCTAGACGGTGACTTCGCCGAGCTTGCCGGTGGCGACGTCGAAGACGAACCCGCGCAGCGAGGTCGTCGCGGTGATGAACGGGCTGGCCTTGACCCGGCGCAACGACTGCTTGACGTCTTCGGCCGGGTCCGGGAATGCCTCGGGCGCCCAGCCCGGCCGGATTCCGGTCTCCTCGAGGATCGAGCGCTTGAACTCATCGTCGGTGAAGGTGAGCATCCCGCAGTCGCTGTGGTGGATCAGGATGATCTCCCGGGTGCCCAGCAACCGCTGGCTGATCGCCAGGGACCGAATCACGTCGTCGGTGATCACCCCGCCGGCGTTGCGGATCGCGTGCGCCTCACCCTCGTTGAGGCCCAATACCCGGTACACGTCGAGGCGCGCGTCCATGCAGGCGACGATCGCGACGTGCTTGCTCGGCGGCATCGGCAGCGGACCCTTGAAGGTCTTCGCGTACTCCGCGTTGTTGGCCAGGTAGTCGTCGGTGACGGTCACGGGGTTCTCCCTCTGTCGCGGTCTGACGTCTGAGACTAATCAACGAGCCGCGAGTTTCCACGGGTAATAATCATTCGAATCAATGATTCGCCAGAGGGTCTCCCGGGCGCGAGCGTGCGTAAACCCGGTGATTCCCGCGGCGTGTCGGCCGGGGACACGCGCGCTCGCGGGAATGAGGCGTCCGGCGCGCCGCCGCGTGGGGGCTCTACCCTTTTGGCCATGATGCGGTTTCTGGCCGGCCGGGCGCTGAACTACCTGGTGCTGCTGGGCCTCGCATCCTTCCTCACCTTCTGCCTGACCTCGCTGGCGTTCGCCCCACTGGACAGCTTGATGCAGCGCAACCCGCGTCCCCCGCAGGCGGTCATCGACGCCAAGGCCGCCGAACTGGGCCTGGACAAGCCGATTCCGCTGCGCTACGCGCACTGGGCCTCGCATGCCGTCCGCGGCGATTTCGGTGTCACCGTCACCGGTCAGCCGGTCTCCGACGAGCTGGGCCGGCGCATCGGGGTGAGCCTGCGACTGCTGCTGGTCGGCTCGCTGGCGGGCACCGTCATCGGTGTGGTGGCCGGCGCGTGGGGCGCGGTGCGCCAGTACCGGCTCTCCGACCGGGTGATCACGATGGCGGCGCTGCTGGTGCTGTCGGTGCCCACGTTCGTGCTGGCCAACCTGGTGATCCTGGGCGCGCTGCGGGTGAACTGGGCACTGGGCACGCAACTGTTCGACTACACCGGCGAGACCTCCCCCGGGCTGGTCACCGGCTTCTGGCCCGGGCTGCTCGATCGGCTGCAGCACCTGGTGTTGCCGTCGCTGACCCTGGCGCTGGGGGCCGCCGCCAGCTTCAGCCGCTACCAGCGCAACGCGATGCTCGATGTGCTCGGCCAGGACTTCATCCGCACCGCCCGCGCCAAGGGGCTGACCCGGCGGCGCGCACTGTTCAAACACGGGCTGCGCACCGCGCTGATCCCGATGGCCACGCTGTTCGCCTACGGGGTAGCCGGGTTGGTCACCGGGGCGGTGTTCGTGGAGAAGATCTTCGGCTGGCACGGCATGGGCGAATGGGTGGTGCAAGGCGTGGCCACCCAGGACACCAACATCGTCGCGGCGATCACGGTGTTCTCCGGTGCGGTGGTCCTGCTGGCCGGGCTGCTCTCCGATGTCATCTATGCGCTGCTGGACCCGCGGGTGCGGGTGTCATGACGAGCACCGAGATCGCGTTCGCCTCCCGGCGCACCCTGGTGCTGCGCCGATTTCTGCGCAGCCGCACCGCGGTGGGCGCGCTGGCGCTGCTGGCGGTGATGTTCGTCGGCTGCTACACACTGCCGAGCCTGCTGCCCTACTCCTACACCGACCTGGACTACGACGCGCTGCTGGTGCCGCCGGGCGCCAAGCACTGGCTGGGCACCAACGCACTGGGCCAGGACCTGCTGGCCCAGATCCTGCGCGGCATGCAGAAGTCGATGCTGATCGGGGTATGCGTGGCGCTGATCTCCACGGTGATCGCCGCGACGGTCGGGGCGATCGCGGGATATTTCGGCGGCTGGCGCGACCGGATGCTGATGTGGCTGGTGGACCTGCTGCTGGTGGTGCCGGCGTTCATCCTGATCGCGATCATCACCCCGCGCACCAAAAACAGCGGCAACATCTTCATGCTGGTGTTGCTGCTGGCCGGGTTCAGCTGGATGATCAGCGCCCGCATGGTGCGCGGGCTGACGATGAGCCTGCGCGAACGTGAATTCATCCGCGCCGCACGGTATATGGGAGTGTCGAGTCGGCGCATCATCATCGACCACATCGTGCCCAACGTGGCGTCCATCCTGATCATCGACACCGCGCTCAACGTCGCGGTGGCGATTCTGGCCGAAACCGGCTTGAGCTACCTGGGTTTCGGCATCCAGCCGCCCGACGTGTCGTTGGGCACGCTGATCGCCGACGGCACCGCCTCGGCGATCACCTTCCCGTGGGTGTTCCTGTTCCCGGCCGGGGTGCTGATCACGATCCTGGTCTGCGCCAACCTCGCCGGCGACGGCCTGCGTGACGCGCTGGACCCCGACGCCGCCAGCTTGCGAGGCCGCCGATGAGCGCCCTGCTGGAAGTCGCCGACCTTGCCGTGACGTTCGGCGCCGGCCGCGATGCGGTACAAGCGGTGCGCGGCATCAGTTACCGGGTGGACCCCGGCGAAGTCGTGGCGATGGTCGGCGAATCGGGGTCGGGCAAATCCGCGGCGGCCATGGCGGTGATGGGGTTGCTGCCCGAGCACGCGCAGGTGTCCGGTTCGGTGCGGCTGGCCGGCACGCAGCTGATCGGGTTGGGCGACACCGCGATGTCGAAGTTCCGCGGCGCCTCGATCGGCATGGTGTTCCAGGATCCGATGTCGGCGCTGACGCCGGTCTACACCGTGGGTGATCAGATCGCCGAGGCCATCGAGGTGCATCAGCCCCGGATCGGGCGGGCCGAGGCGCGCCGACGCGCGGTGGAACTGCTGGAGTTGGTGGGTATCTCGCGGCCGCAGGAGCGGGCGCGGGCCTTCCCCCACGAACTCTCCGGCGGGGAGCGGCAGCGGGTGGTGATCGCGATCGCGATCTCGTGTGACCCGGACCTGCTGATCTGCGACGAGCCCACCACCGCACTGGATGTCACGGTGCAGGCGCAGATCCTCGAGGTGCTCAAGACCGCGCGTGATGTGACCGGCGCCGGCGTGCTGATCATCACCCACGACCTGGGGGTGGTCGCCGAGTTCGCCGACCGGGCGCTGGTGATGTACGCCGGACGGGTGGTGGAAGCCGCACCCGTGGCCGCGTTGTACGCCGATCGGCGGATGCCCTACACGGTGGGATTGCTGGGGTCGGTGCCCCGGCTGGATGCGCCGCAAGGCACCCGACTGGTGCCGATCCCCGGCGCTCCGCCGTCGCTGGCCGGCATCGAGCCGGGCTGTCCGTTCGCCCCGCGCTGCCCGCTGGTCACCGACGAGTGCCGGGCGCAGGAGCCGGAGCTATTGAACGTCGGGGTTTCTCACACCGCCGCCTGCATCCACACCGACCAGGTGGCCGGGCGCAGCGCCGCCGACATCTATCGCGTGCCCACCGCGGTCACCGCACCCGCTGTCACGGATTCGGGAACGGTGCTGCGGGTTCGTGACCTGGTCAAGACCTATCCGCTGACTAAGGGGGTGCTGCGCCGCCGGGTCGGTGAGGTGCGCGCCGTCTCTCGTGTCAGCTTCGCGTTGCAGCAGGGCCGCACCCTGGGAATCGTCGGCGAATCCGGCTCAGGCAAATCCACCACCTTGCACCAGATCCTGGAACTGGCTGCCCCGCAGGCGGGCTCGATCGAGGTGCTCGGCAGCGATGTCGCGGCGTTGACACGCGACGGCCGCCGCGCGCTGCGCCGCGACCTGCAGGTGGTGTTCCAGGATCCGGTGGCCTCGCTGGATCCGCGGCTGCCGGTCTTCGAGGTGCTCGCCGAGCCGTTGCGCGCCAACGGATTCGACAAGGCAATGACCCATGCCCGGGTGGCCGAGCTGCTGGAGCTGGTGGGGCTGCGCCGCGGCGACGCGCTGCGGTATCCGGCGGAGTTCTCCGGCGGTCAGAAACAGCGGATCGGGATCGCCCGGGCGCTGGCGTTGCAGCCGAAGATCCTGGCGCTCGATGAGCCGGTGTCGGCGCTGGACGTGTCAATTCAGGCCGGGATCATCAACCTGCTGCTGGATCTGCAACAGCAGTTCGGGTTGTCGTATCTGTTCGTCTCGCACGACCTCTCTGTGGTTAAACACCTGGCGCACAGCGTGGCGGTGATGTTCGCCGGGGAGATCGTCGAACAGGGTGAGGCGGGCCAGGTTTTCCGCGACCCGCAACACGACTACACCCGCCGGCTGCTGGCCGCGGTGCCCCAGCCGGTGGTGGGCTCATGAATATGACGTTGACGCTGCGCTCATGGCGAGGTTTTGCGAGAAGGGCACGCCCTGGATGCAGTGTCAACGCGGCAGTAGCGCTGCTCCTGGCCCTCAGCGGATGCGCGGCGGTGGATATCACCGCCCCCGAAGGCGTCTCGGCGGTGGGCAGCGCCAGCGACATCAACCCGCAGGATCCGGCCACACTGCGCGACGGCGGGAGCCTGCGGCTGTCGATGAGCCAGTTCCCGCCGAACTTCAACCCGCTGCACATCGACGGCAACCTGGCTGAGAACGCGGCCATGCTCAAAGCCACCATGCCGCGGGCGTTCATCATCGGCGCAGACGGCTCGGCGACGGTGGACACCGACTACTTCACCAGCGTGGAGCTGACCGGCACCAACCCGCAGGTGGTCACCTACACCATCAACCCGAAAGCCACCTGGAGCGACGGCACCCCGCTGTCCTGGCAGGACATCGCCAGCCAGATCCACGCCACCAGCGGCGCCGATCCCGGCTACGCGATCGCCACCACCAACGGCGCCGAACGAGTCGCCTCGGTGACGCGCGGCGTCGACGACCGGCAGGCCGTGGTGCGGTTCGCCAAGCCCTACGCGGAATGGCGGGGTATGTTCGCCGGCAACTCGATGCTGCTGCCCAAGAGCATGACCGCCGACCCGGAGACCTTCAACAAGGCGCAACTACAAAGCCCCGGGCCCTCGGCCGGGCCGTTCAAGCTGGCCACACTGGACCGCACCAGCCAGCGGATCACGTTGGTGCGCAACCCCGATTGGTGGGGCCGCACGCCGAAGCTGGACACCATCAACTACCTGGTGCTCGACGAGTCCGCGCGGATGCCGGCGCTGCAGAACCACACTATCGACGCCGCCGGGGTGGCCACTTTGGATCAGTTGACGATCGCCCGGCGCACCGAGGGCATCGCGATCCGCCGTGCACCGACCCCGGCGTGGAACCACTTCACCTTCAACGGGGCGCCGGGGGCGATCCTGTCCGACAAGGCGTTGCGGCTAGCGGTGATGCGCGGCATCGACCGGACCACGATCGCCAAGGTGACCCAGCGGGGCCTGACGTCTGACCCGGTGCCGCTGAACAATCACATCTACGTGGCCGGCCAGGAGGGCTACCAGGACAACTCCGGCGTGGTGGCCTACGATCCGCAGCGCGCGGCCCGGGAACTCGACGAACTGGGCTGGAAGCTGAATGGGAAATTCCGGGAGAAGGACGGTCGCCCGCTGGTGATCCGGCACCTGTTCTACGACGCGTCGAGCACCCGGCAGTTCGCCCAGGTGGCACAACACAATCTGGCCCAGATCGGGGTGAAACTGCAGCTGGACGCCAAGGCCGGCGGCGGGTTCTTCACCGACTACGTCAACGTCGGCGACTTCGACATCGCCCAGTTCAGTTGGGTCGGCGACGCTTTCCCGCTGGCCGGGTTGAACCAGATCTCGGCCTCCTACGGCGAAGCCAACTTCGGCAAGATCGGCAGCCCGGCCATCGACGCCAAGATCGAGGAGACGCTGCAGGCACTGGATCCGGCGGCGGCCCGCGCTCGTGCCAATGAGGTCGACGAGCTGTTGTGGGCCGAGGGGTTCAGCCTGCCGCTGATTCAGACCACCGGCAATGTGGCGGTGCGTAGTTCGCTGGCGAACTTCGGGGCGCCGGGCCTGGCGGATCTGGATTACACCGCGATCGGGTTCATGAAGGAGTGATACGGACTTCTGCGCCGAACGTGTACTGAGCGCGACAATCCCGCGAGTTTTCGCACTGACTGCACGCCCGGCGAACACCGGCGCGGCCAGAGCGTGCTGAAATGCTCAGGCACTCAAGTCGATGCGGTGTGCATCCTTGACGCTGCGGTAGCGGTCCGGGCTGCAGGTCAACACGATCACCTGGCCTTGGGCGCCGACGGCGTCGAACACCGCACCCATCTTCTCCAGCCGGTCCGGGTCGGTGAACCCCAGCGCGTCGTCGATCACCACCGGGACACTGTCCTCCTTGGCGACCAGCGCCGCGCCCGCGAGCCGGGTCAGGATGCCGAGCTGTTCCTTGGCCCCACCCGACAACGACTCGTAGGGCACGGTGCGCCCGTCGAGGGTGCGGGCGCAGATCTTCAGGTCGGTGTCGACCTCGACTTCGAAGTCCGCGCCGAACACGTGCACGCCCAGCCGCTGAATCTCGGCGCGGAACGGTTCGACGTAGCGCAGCCGGGTGTCGTCGCGGTGCCGGATCATGGTCGACCGCAACAGGGCTGCCGCCCGGGCCCGCCGGCCGATCCGATCGTGTTCGGCCACAGCGTGTTCCCGCGCGGTCTGGGCGGCATCGAGTTGGCCCTTGCGGCCCTCGGTACCGAAGACGGCGAGTTCCACCTCCACCTGGTGCAGTTCGCGGGCGGTCTCGGTGTGCCGGTCCGACAGCGCCTGCACTTGTTGCGCCGCGTCGGCCAGTTCGGCATCGACCAGCTCCGGTGCGGCGGCGGCCAACTGCTCGGACACCTCGGCGAGGCGCTGCTGCGCGGCCTGCAGCGCCTGGCCGCTGGATTCGGCGGCGCCCGCCAGATCCTCGTCGCCGACCGATGCCCGCTCGTCGGTGAGGCGCTGGGTGACGCTCTCCAGCTCGGCGCGCTGGGTGGCGCCCTTGTTCTGCAGCAGCGTCACGCTGGTAGCGGCTGCGGTGCGTGGGGGCGCCCCCACCCCGGGGGGCCCCCCCCCCGGGGGGGGGGGGGGGGGGGGGGGGGGGGGGGGGGCCCCCCCCCCCCCGCCCCCCCGACGCAGGGTTTCGCAGTCGGCGTGGGCCCGGGTGCGCTGCGCCTCGGCGGTGTCGCGTTCGGCGCGGGCCTCCTCGAGTGTGATCGCGGCGCCCACCTCGGCGTGTTCGCCGCGCAGCTGCGCCAGGCGGGTGCGCAGCTCCTCGACCGCGTCGTCGCCGCGCAACGCCACCAGGGTGGCGGCCAGCTGATCACGGCTGCCCTGCAACTCGCGGCGCCGCTGATCGCAGCGGCGGGCCGCCGCCAGGTCCGCGACACCGCCCGCAGCCAGCGCGGTAGCCAGTTCCTCTTGCGCCGCAGCGTGTTTGGTGCTGGCCTCGCGGGCGCTGTCGCCGGGCCTGACCCGCACGCTCAACAACCCGGGCACCGCCACCTCGGCGCCCGCGGCGACCGGCGCCGACCAGCTCTGGCCGGCGGCCAACGAGGTGTGCTCGCCGCCGATCAGCAGTTCGACGTCGGCGGCCGCGGTGACTTCCAGGGTCGCCGAGATCGCGGCCAAAGCGGCCTGGGCGCGGTCGAGGGCGGCCGCGGCGTCCTCGATCTGGCGCAGCACCGGCTCGGTCACCGTGATCGCGGCCAACTCGGCCACCGCCTGTTCGAGGTCGTGTTCGGTGGCATCGATACGCACCAACCGGGTTTCCAGCCGGTCGGCCTCGTCGCGGGCGGCGAGTTGGTCGATGATCCGCCGGGAGGTCTCGGCGTGTTCGGTGGCGGCTGCCAGCAGCCGCTCGGCCTCGGTGGCGGCGCCTTCCGCGGTGGTGGCTTCGGTGTCGGCAGTGTCGTGGGCTTGGGTGGCCTCGGCAAGCTCGCTGTCCAGCAGGGCGATCGCGGCCGCCCGGGATTCCAGTTCAGCGCAGAGCCGTTGCCGCTCGGCGTGGGCGGCCTGCGCCGCGGCGCCGGTCGCATCGGCCGCGGTCGCCACCAGTTGCGCGTCGCGCAGTTGGTCCCGCAGCGCGGCGATGGTGTCGCCGGCGGCTTTCGCAGCGCTGTGCCGAGCCTCTGCCGCTACTCGGTCGTCGGTCAGCCGGGCCAGCTGCTCGCTGAGTTCGGTGTGGCGAAGCACCCGGTCGTCGACCTCGGCGACCAAGTCGGTGCAGCGCGCCACCTCGGCGTCGGCGGTCGCCAGCGCGGCCACCGCAGCGGCCCACTCCCCCGTCGGGCGTCCGGTGGGGGTGAAGTAGCGCGCGTACTCGGCATCGATGCGTTCGATGAGAACGGGTTCGGTACCACTGGGAGTGGCGGTGTCACCGGCGGCGACATCCAAGGCGCGAGACAGCGCATCGCAGCCGGACAGATCCACCGCGGCCGTCGAGGCGGCCTGCAGCACCCGCTGGGCCTGCCACAGCCCGGTGTCCATGGTCTCGTCCAGCATGGCGCGGACGCGTTCGTGGGCCTCGTCACCGGTGAGCTGTTCACGACGGGGCTCCAGCACGGTCAGCTGCGTCCGGGGCGCCTTGTGGAAGCGTTTGTGGTAGACGAAACGGTAAGGGCCGGTGCTGATTTCGGCGGTGACTTCCGCGCCGACGTCGGCGTGGGTCGGCTTGACCTGTTTGACGTCCTTCTTGGCGGAGCGGTCCTTGGACTCCAGCAGCAGATCCAGCGCCTCGATCATCGAGGACTTGCCGATCTCATTGGCGCCGGCGACCACCACCACACCGTGATCGGGGAAGTCGATCTCGCGGTGCGCCACGCCGCGATAGTTGGTCAGGGTCAGCCGGTGCAGTCTCATGCCGCACCCCGGTCGACGAGGCGCAGCAACAGTGCCAGTGCGGCGTGGGCGTCATCGGCACCGTCGGTGTCACCGGCGCGGGCGGCGGCGATGAGTTCCTCGACCGCGTCGGCGGCGAATCCACCGAGCCCGAGGTCGATGAACTCCCCGTCGGCGGGCACCACCGCCAGGTCGGTGTGGCGGTTCCAGGTGCCCGCCCAGGCGAACAGCCGCGAATACCGGTCCAGGCAGGCGTCGAGGGCGGCCCGGTCGGTGACGCTGAGCGTGCCCGTCAACGCCAACTGCACCACGGTGCGCTCCTTGTCGGGCAACTGGTCGAGGTTGATGTCGAGGTCGGCGACGTCGCGACCGGTGTCCAGTTGGCGGTGCAGCGTGACGAACCGCCACCTGCCCACACGGTGGGATTCGACGCTGACCGCACCGCTGGTCTCGTCGATGTCGACGGCCAGCACGTAGCCGGGGTCGGGTTCGATGTCGTCATAGTTGGTGACTTCCGGTGAGCCGGAGTACCAGATCCGGCCGCCGGCGCCGACCTGGGTGCGGGAGTGCTTGTCCCCCAAGGCGACGTAGTGGATCACGCCGCGGTCCAGCGCGTCTTCCAGCGCGGCGAGCCGGATCAGCGCCGGATTGGTCGGGTCGGGGTCGAGCACGTCAACGCCGCCGTGGGCGAGCAGGATCCGGGTGGTGCCGTCGGCGAGCAGTCCCTGAACCGCCGCGGCCGCCAGGTCGCAGGTGGGCCGCTTGGAGGGCCACGGTGCGGCGACGATCTCGACCCCGGGACGCACCTGATGCGCCCCGGCGGTGCCGAGAACGACGACGTTGTCGGGGCGTTCGGCGGTGAACAACGCGCTGGTGTAGACCGATGCGGCGTTGAGCGGGTCATGGTTTCCAGGCAGCAAGTACACCGGAATCCCGATGGTGCGCATGGCTTCCAGCGACTGACTGACGACCTCCGGGGCGAGTTGATTGTCGTCGAACACATCCCCGGCGACGACGACGAACTCTGCACCCGTCTGCGCGGCGAGCGCGCCGAGGCCGGCCACCGCGTCGCGCCGGGCCGCCGAATAGCGCGGCTGGGCGTCACCGGCCAGAAAGTGCCGGGTCATACCGAGCTGCCAGTCGGCGGTGTGCAGGAATCGCATGTCGGTCGTCCTTTCATCCGGCTGGGGCCGGGCACCGCGAGTGTATGGCCGTCCACCGACAAGTCCTCGGACCCTGATCGGCAGGTCCGAGATCTCGACAGCGCGCCCGATCCCGCACGTCACACCCGACACATCCGTCACGCCCCCGGGACAGGTAGAGCATCCGCGATAACCGGCGCCGGCGACGTCGCACCGGTCACCTCACCGGCCGCAACTGGCATAACCTTGGGCGGATGAACGCCGCACCGCGCACGCTGATCTTGCTTCGCCACGCCAAATCGGACTATCCGCCCGGGGTGGCCGATCATGGCAGGCCGTTGGCCAAACGCGGGATACGCGAGGCCACACTGGCCGGGGACTGGTTGCGGGCCAACGCGCCGAGGATCGACCAGGTGCTGTGTTCGACGGCCACGCGCACCCGAAACACCCTGGAGCGCACCGGCCTCAACGCTCCCGTCAGCTACCTCGACGAGCTCTACGACGCCGTGCCCGGCACCGTCATCGCGACGATCAACACCGTCGGCGATGAGGTGCGCACCCTGCTGGTGATCGGACACGAACCCGCCATGTCGAGCGTCGCGCTCGGGATCGCGGGTGCGGCGGGCACCGACGCCGCTGTTGTCCAACGGATTTCGGAGAAATTCCCGACGTCGGGCATCGCGGTGTTACGCGTCGGCGGTAGCTGGTCCGGCGTGGAGCCGCGGTCGGCGGCGCTGGTCGGGTTTCACGTGCCGCGGTAGAGCTGACAGGCGGATGGCCGGCTGCCCGGCCTCAGCGCTTGGGTTCGCAGGCCAAGCCGTCGCCGTCGCGATCAAGCTTCGACGAGTAGGCGTCGTCACCTTCCGGGATGTTGTACCGGCCGTCGGCGTGAGCCTCGGAGCAGTTCTTGTACGGCGGGCCTGCCGAGACGACCGGCGCGAGGACGACGCCCATGGCAGCTGTGCTCGCGGCTGCCGCGGCGAGAAGAAGGTGACGGTTCACTGCCTACTCCTTGGGGTCTCATCGTGCGCGATGACGGTGGATCCCCCCTCCATGCCCGACTGAGTTTAGCCAGGCCGCGAAGCCCCTGGGCGGGTTTCGGCGACGGCCCCCGGACCAGCGATCAGACCGCGACGACGCGAATCAGGTCCCTGAGCCCGGCGAAATCCTGGGCATTGCGACTGTAGAGATCGAGTCGGTTGGCGTGGGCTGTCGCCGCGATCAACAGATCAGCGAACCTGCTGCGTGGCTTTCGGCCTTCGCGCACCACCGCGGCAACGACAAGCCCGTAACTGCGGGCGGCGGCCGCATCGAAGGGGATGGGCTCCAGGTGCGACTCCACCTCCTGCAACCGCGCCTGGCGTTTGGCCGCTTCGACGGCGCTGGTAGCCAACAGCGGGCCGGCGGCCAACTCCGCTGCGGTGATAGCCGAGATCGCGACCTCGTCGGGAAGCGCGACAACGACCTTCGGGTCGTGCCAGTCGATGACGACCGAGGTGTCCAGTAGCCCAGACGTCGGCTCAGACACGCTGATCAATCGCCCGGTCGAGGTCGGCGCGGAACTGGCGGTGGTCGATACGCACCGCCGCGCCCGCCAGCGCGGCGATATCACCGCGCGGGATGAACGTGCGGCGAGTGACCCGTATCGGCCGCAGTTCGGCCACCGGTTCGCCGTTGCGGGTCACGATGAACGTCGCGCCGCCCACAACGGCATCCATCACCTTGGCGTTGTCGTTGCGCAGTTCACGCTGCGGGATTGTCCGGGCCATACGGCAATCGTAGCGATATGTGCTACGGCACGCTACGGAAGCCGCAGCGCCGCCAAGCAACACCGCCGGGCAGGCGCTGCGGATCAGTTTCGCGGCACAGCAATTAGTGAGGTTTACCCGGGCACCAAGCACGTTCGGCAACGCGCCGTCGGGCCGGACTTCGCTGGTCAGCGAGATGTCCTGGCCCGCAACACCGAAACTGCCGCTTTGAACTATCTAGTTCAAACGGAAACAGCCGATGCCGCCCGCTTCGCGCGGGGAAGGTACGTCGTCGCGATCGTCAGGAGATCAGCGCCGTCACCATCGTCGTCGCTTCGCGTGGCGCTGCCGCACCGATGTTGCCGATGGGCTCACCGAGCACGTTATGCGGGCGGGAATATCGCTTCAATGCGGGGCCCTTCGGTGGACCAAAAGACTTTGTATGGCGGGTGCCCGATGACCGGTAGCCGCATCCGGATGCCGTCGGGCGTGGTGATCGCCGTCGACAGGGATTGCGCCTGCCCAGGCAGTCGGAGGATGAGTTCTATGGTGTCAAGGACGCTGTTGTACAGGTCGATATCCGGGCCGTTTTCGAGTTCGTCGAGTTGCGTATCGGCGACTTCGGAGTAATCACCGTCGAAGCTCACGTCCGGCGAACGCGTGTCCGGCGGACCGTCGGAGACGCCGCAGCCCGGGACAGCAGGTCGCGTAGTTCGGGATCGGTATCAAATTCGTGTTGAGCGTCGGTCACCACGCGGGCCGGCTGCAATAGCAAGCTGCCATCGGGATTCTCACGCATCACATAGCGCTGGTTGGGGCGGCCGGGCAGCACGGCGCGGCTTCGGCTGTCGGTTTCGACAAACGCAAGTTCGTTCATCAACCAACCATAGCCCATATTCCCACTATGGGAAGATGGCACGCGCGGAGCCGTCCTACGAATTCGTCTGCAGCGTCAGTTCCATCAGCTTGATCGCCTGCTCGCACGCGTCGATGCCGGGCGCCTGCGGGTTCACCCACCAGCCGACCACGCCGGCAGCGTCACTGGCCACCCCGCAGGAACCGTTGGGATCAGCCGGGCGCATCACGATCGACGGCACCCCCACGATCGACTTGTTCTCGACCTGATACTGCAAGAACTCGGCGACCTTGCGCTCGTTGTCCAGACTGCCCTGCTCGAACCAGAACCGGGTGATGTCGATCAGCCCGGCCGGGTTGGCCGCCTGCCAACGGCAGATCGCGCCGACGAAGGTGCTCTGGATGTCCAGCGGGTCCGCCCCCACCGTCTTGGCCAGGATGTCGGTGGTCAGCACCTCGCACTCCTTGAGCAGGTTGGGGTACTGCCGTTCGGAGTTGTTGTTGCGCTGGGTGTCACCGGCGCCGGCCTTGACCGCGGTGCCGCCCACCTCACGGGAGCAGCCCGTCGGCGCGATCAGCAGCGCGAGCACGGCAAAAACGGTCAGGATCCGGCGGCTCATTTGGCGTTCGCAATCGACTGGCGGGTCAGTTCCTTGGCGACGTCGCACGGGTCCGGGAACGGTTTCTGGGCGAAACTGACCGACCACTCGATGAAGTCGTCCTTGAACTGAATCCCGATCTCACACAGGTTGTCGCCCATCGTCGGCGCGGTGCCGATCGCGATGAAACCGCTGTGGCCGTCGATGTTGATGTCCTCCACCGACGTGCGCGACACCTCCTCGGTCTTGCGTTCCCGCCCGATCGGGCTGCCGCGATACCAGGAGAAGGAGAAGTGCGGGCCCATGATGCCGCCGCGGGCCAGCCACTGGCAGCCCGCCGAGTTCTGCGCGGTGTTCACCAGCCCGGACACCCGGGTCAGGTTGGTGACGGTCTCGTCGCTGACGCCCCCGCACTGCGGGAACAACGGCCCGTGGGTGCTCTGATCGGAGTTCGACGCCGGCGACTCGCCGGAGGAGGCTTCGGTCGAGCCGGAGTCGGAACACCCGGCGAGCATCGGGATCACGGTAGCGACCGCCAAGGCCGGGACCGTCAGTTTGAGCCGCACACGATGCACTGTAGCGGCACCACCGGCCACCAACCACGACACACCGGGTGACCAGTCGGTTTGTGTCGCCGCGCGATCGTCGCTGCCGCGGCCGGTGCACCGCGGTGTGCGACAGTAACCCCATGCTTCTGGCGCTGCTGCGCTGCTATATCACGCCGTACCGGTGGCCGGTCGCGGCGGTGATGACGCTGCAGCTGATCAGCAGTCTGGCG
Source organism: Mycolicibacter algericus DSM 45454 (assembly GCF_002086455.1). Classification (GTDB taxonomy): domain Bacteria; phylum Actinomycetota; class Actinomycetes; order Mycobacteriales; family Mycobacteriaceae; genus Mycobacterium; species Mycobacterium algericum. The sequence goes on along the minus strand of NZ_MVHC01000016.1, from coordinate 43,025 downwards.
TCGCTGTACCTGCCGACCGTCAACGCCTCGATCATCGACGACGGGGTGGTGCGCGGCGACACCGCCGTCATCACCCGGCTGGGCGCGGTGATGCTGGCGGTCACCGGCCTGCAGGTGCTGTGCGCGGTGGCGGCGGTCTACTTCGGTGCGCGCACCGGCACCGGCTTCGGCCGCGACCTGCGCCGCGCGGTGTTCACCCGGGTCATCGGGTTCTCCGAACGCGAGACCACCCGGTTCGGCACGCCGACACTGTTGACCCGCACCACCAACGACGTCCGCCAGATCCAGCTGGTGGTGCAGTTGAGCGTGACCGTGCTGGTCGCCGCGCCGATCATGAGCATCGGCGGGGTGGCGATGGCGCTGCACCAAGACGCCGGGCTGGCCTGGCTGCTGGCGGTGGCCGTGCCGGTGCTGGCCGGCGCCAACTACGCGATCGTGGTGCGGATGCTGCCGCTGTTTCGTCGCATGCAGATGCTGATCGACAACATCAACCGGGTGCTGCGCGACCAGCTCACCGGGATCCGGGTGATCCGGGCGTTCGCCCGCGAAGCCCACGAGCAGGACCGGTTCGCGGCCGCCAACCACGCCCTGTCGGACACCTCGCTGGCCGTCGGCAACCTGCAGGCGCTGATGCTGCCGGCCACCACGCTGATCATCAACGCCTCCAGCGTCGCGCTGATCTGGTTCGGCGGGCTGCGCATCGACGCTGGGCACATGCAGGTCGGCTCGCTGATCGCCTTCCTGTCCTATTTCATGCAGATCCTGATGGCGGTGCTGATGGCCACCATGGTGGTGGCGATCCTGCCGCGGGCCTCGGTGTGCGCCGAGCGGATCACCGAGGTGCTGTCCACCGAGCCGACGATCGGCCCGCCGGCGCACCCGGTGACACCGGCCGTCACCACCGGCGAGGTCCGGCTTTCCGGGGTGGGTTTCGCCTATCCCGGCGCCGACCGGGCGGTGCTGCGCGACGTGTCGTTTGATGCGTCGCCCGGGACCACCACCGCGATCGTCGGCTCCACCGGGTCGGGGAAATCCACGCTGGTGTCGCTGCTCTGCCGGCTGCGCGACGTCACCGAGGGCGCGGTGCTCATCGACGGCGTGGACGTGCGCGACCGCGACCCCGAACAGTTGTGGTCGGGCATCGGGCTGGTGCCCCAGCGCGGCTACCTGTTCTCCGGCACCGTCGCCGACAACCTGCGCTACGGCGCCCCGGCCGGCGCCGAGATCAGCGACGAGCAGCTGTGGGAGGCGTTGCGGGTGGCTGCCGCTGCTGACTTCGTGGCCGCCCACCGCGACGGCCTGGCGATGCCGGTGGCCCAGGGCGGCATCAACCTGTCCGGGGGGCAGCGGCAACGGCTGGCGATCGCCCGGGCGGTGATCCGCCGGCCCTCGATTTATCTGTTCGACGACGCGTTCTCCGCGCTGGACACCCGCACCGATGCCGCGGTGCGCGCCGCCCTCGGTGAGGTGGCTGCCGCGGCGACGGTGATCATCGTGGCGCAACGGATCTCGACGGTCACCCGCGCCGATCAGGTGATCGTCGTCGACGACGGGCGGGTCGTCGGGGCCGGAACCCACCAGCAGCTGCTGGCCGAGTGCCCGGCCTACGTCGAGCTCGCCGAATCCCAGTCACTGGCGGGTGAGCCGGCGTGACTCCCCCGGTGATCGATCCGGCCGCGCGGGCCGCCGATTTCTCGGTGACCGCGCTGCGGCTGGTGCGCCGGATGGGCCCGCAGCGCCGGTTGATCGCCGCGGTGATCGGTTTGTCGCTGGCCGGTATCGCGATCGGGGTGGCCGGACCGCGGATCCTCGGGCACGCCACCGACCTAATCTTCAACGGGGTGATCGGCCGCAGTCTGCCCGCGGACATGACCAAGCAGCAGGCCGTCGAGGCCGCTCGCGCCGCCGACAACGGCACCTACGCCGACATGCTGTCCGGGATGAACGTGGTGCCCGGCGCCGGCGTCGACTTCGCCGCGGTGGCACGCACCCTGGCACTGGCGATGGGACTGTATCTGGTTGGCGCGGTGATGATCTGGGCCCAGGCCCGGCTGCTCAACGTCATCCTGCAGCGCACGCTGCGCGCGTTGCGCCGCGACGTCGAGGACAAGATCCACCGACTGCCGTTGCGCTATTTCGACACTTCTCGTCGCGGTGAGCTGCTCAGCCGGGTCACCAACGACGTCGACAACACCGCCACCTCGGTGTCGATGACCGTCAGTCAACTGTTCAGCTCGGTGCTGACCGTGCTGGTGGTGCTGGCGATGATGGTGTCCATCTCGCCACTGCTGGCCGCGGTCACCTTGGTCGGGGTGCCGGTGTCGCTGCTGGCGGTGCGGGCGATCACCCGGCGCTCGCAACGACTGTTCGCCGCGCAGTGGGCCGCCACCGGGCGGCTGGGCGCCCACCTGGAGGAGACGTACAGCGGCTTCACGCTGGTGCGCACGTTCGGCCACCGCGACTGGGCGCAGCAGCGCTTCGATGAGCACAACGACGAGTTGTATCGGGCCGGGTTCGGCGCCCAGTTCTTCTCCGGTCTGGTGGCGCCGGCCACCGGGCTGGTCGGCAACCTCGGCTACGTCGCGGTCGCGGTGATCGGCGGCGTTCAGGTGGCCACCGGCCAGATCAGCCTGGGCAGCATCCAGGCGTTCATCGCCTACGTGCGCCAGTTCAACCAGCCGCTGGGCAACCTGGCGGGCATGTACAACACGCTGCTGTCCGGGGCGGCCAGCGCCGAGCGGGTGTTCGCGTTCCTCGACGAACCCGAAGAGGCCGCGTCCTCGGCGGTTCAGCGAGGCTCGACGGAGGAGAGGGGAAGCTGGGACCGCCGCATCAACACGTCGGCGCCGTTGTCGCTCAACGGTTCCGGTGGGCGGGTGGAGTTCCGTGACGTCGGCTTCGGCTACCGGCCCGGCGTTCCGGTGATCGAAGAGCTGTCACTGAGTATCGAGCCGGGTAGCACGGTGGCGATCGTCGGGCCGACCGGAGCCGGCAAGACCACCCTGGTCAACCTGCTGATGCGCTTCTACGATGTCGACCGCGGCCAGATCCTGATCGACGGGGTGGACATCGCCGGCGTGGATCGCAGCTCACTGCGCTCGGCGATCGGCATGGTGCTGCAGGACACCTGGCTGTTCACCGGCACCATCGCCGACAACATCGGCTACGGCCGCCCCGACGCCACCGAGGACGAGGTGCTCGCGGCCGCGCGCGCCGCCCACGTCGACGCCTTTGTGCGCACCCTGCCGAAGGGCTATGCCACTCGGGTCAGCGACGACGGCGCCGGCATCAGCGCCGGTGAGAAACAGCTGATCACCATCGCCCGGGCGTTTCTGGCCCGCCCGCAACTGCTGATCCTCGACGAGGCGACCAGCTCGGTGGACACCCGCACCGAACTGCTGATCCAGCGGGCGATGCGCGAACTACGCCGGGACCGCACGAGTTTCATCATCGCCCACCGGCTCTCCACGATCCGCGACGCCGATGTGATCCTGGTGATGCAGGCTGGCCGGATCGTCGAACAGGGCACGCATGCGGAGCTGCTGGCCCGCCGCGGGGCGTACTGGGCGATGACCGAGGGCGGTTGAGGATTCGGGTCAGATCCCCCATTGCTGACCAGTGGTCACCGGCGTAGATTCGAGCGCGAAGCAGGCCCGGTAATGACGATCCGAAGAGCTGGACTCGTGGGTGACATCCAGCCGCGCAGGAAGTGTAGACGCCCCACCGTGTCAAACCGGGCCTGCCCCATGTCTCCGGAGATCAGACCTTGACGTGCAGCACCTCGACGAGTGCACGTCGCGGTGTCGGCTCCGGCGCCTTCTCCAGCGCCGGTGCGCCGCCGATCCGGATCAAGACCTGCGGGAGGTCATCGCGACCGGCCACCCCGGCCAGCATGGCCCGCCCGGCCGGCACCTCGGTCACATGCGTCACCGGGCAGGTGGCCAAGCCGGCCATCGTGCATTCCAGCAGCACCGCCGAGAGCGCCTCGCCGCAGGCCAGCGTGTCGGACGGATTGTCGGTGGCCGTCGACAACAGCACGATCTTCGCGTGGTCATCGCCGACCTCAACACGACGCTCCCGATTCCGGGTGACCGGGAAGGCGCGTCCGATGTCGACCCGGTCGCTTTCGGCGGCCGACACCAGCGCGCTCTGCGGAATCCCATCCCGGACCTCGAACGGCGCCGTCCACCAGTTGATTTCGGCGTGATACGCCGCGTCGTACATGCGCAGCGCCTCGGAGAGCTGGGACACCTCGGCCAGCTTGGGGCGCACGTCGTCGCCGAGCACGCACAGCCGCACCGGATCGTCGACACTGTCACGCAGCACCGCCTCGAACGGCTCCCAGTTGCTCGGCGCCATAAACGGCAGCCGATCAGTGCGCCGTAGCAGGATCGCGTTGGCCCGATAGCGCTGCATATCGCTGACGCGCCCGCCGGGAGTGAACTCGATCGAGGCCAGGTGGTCCGGTTGCTGCGCATCCGGGAACCGCTGCACCTCAGCCGCGAACCCGGCGGCGGCCATCGCCACCCGCAGGTGGTCGAGCACCGCACCGCAGCTGATCAACGCCTCGCGCGCCGACCGATCGCCGTGCACCGCCCGGGACGGTTCCAAGAACAGCTCCAGTCGGCCGCGCTCGGCAACCCAACGCCACGGCTGGCTGTTGTGCAGCGACGGCGCCCGGCACGCCAGCCGCACCGCTTCGGTGAGAACCTCGAGATCGACCATCGTGTCCGGCATCAGCCACCTCCAACAGCTCCGTTGACCTCCAGGCTCCCAGGCCGGGTGCAGCCGCGACAGGGGCCGTTGGTCACCGGCCGGTCGGCTTTGGTCACGCAGCCCGCATCGCGCCGGCCCGTCGCCCCATTGCCCTGTCGCCCATTGGGACCATGTCGTCAGGTGCCCGGCTCATAGCGACAAATTGCGGGCGTTGTCGCTGAGAGGCGGGCAATTATCGTGCCCACTCCCGGCTGTGACAGATGTGACGACCCGGGCCTGGAGCAAGTGCCCACCTCAGGTCGCCTGAGCACGCCGGACCCGGAACACACTCACCTCGCCCTTGATGCCCTTGAGATGCCGCGCACCCGCGAACGACCAGCGGAACGCGTCGTCCTCGGCGAGCTCGGCCTGCACCGGCCCTGCGACCAGCACCGACCCCGGCCGCGCCACCCCGGTTACCCGGCTGGCCAGGTTCACCGGGCTGCCGAACCAGTCCCCGACCCGGCTCACCGCCTCCCCCGCGGCGATCCCGGCGCGCAGCCGCGGCAGGCTCTCATCGGCCGCGGCCGCTTCGACCAGCCGCAGCACCGCATCGATCAACGGCGCCGGCTCCGGGCAGACGAACATCACCGCGTCGCCGATGGTCTTGATGAACCGCACCGGCGGAACGGCGATCTCGCGCGCCAGCCCGGTGAGGCGCTCGGCGAGCTGGACCAGCTCCTCGGGCGGGACCATCTCGCCGAGCCGGGTGAAGCCCACCAGGTCGGCGAACGCGACGGTGATGTGCCGCGCCCCGGGCAAGGGTGCGCCCGCGGCGCGCTCCCCGGCGTTGACGGCGTCGGTGTCGAACTGATGGCGCAGCTGCATCAGCAACATGTCCTGCACGAACGGGCCCAGCAGCGGCGCCAACCGGCCCACCAACTCCTGGGAACGTTGCGCGATCTGCAGCTCGGTGGCGCCCGGCTCCACGATGGCCGCCAGCATCGCCGCACGCATCGGGTCGATGGCATGCGCCAGCCCGTCGGCCAGCACCCGCAGCGTCTGCAGGGCGTGCTCAACACCGATCCCGGCCTCGATGAATCGGCGCGCGTGCACCGCGATGTTGCCGTCGGCGCGCATCTGCACCGCCGCATCGGCGTCGTCCACCCAGGGCAGCCCGACCGCGCGCTGCAGGCGCTGCAGCAGCTCGAGGTCCACTCCGGCGGATTCGCTGATGTCACGCGCCGAGACGTAGCTGCCGTCGTCACCGATCAGTCGCCGCGACGCCAACAGCATCGGCGACGCGGAGACACGGATCTCCTCGGCGGTGATGCCCTGCCCCAGCAGCCATTCGATCAGTTCGGCGCGTTCGGCTCGTGCCACACCGTCGAGCCCGTCGAGCAATTCGTCGATCTGGGGATCAGCCACGCCCGCAAACGTATCTCCCGGCAGACTGTCGGTGTGGCTGAAGTCTTCGACTCCCTGACCGACGAGCTGCTGCGCGCCCGCAACACCATCAAGTGGAATCACTACGGTCCCGACGTGCTGCCGCTGTGGATCGCCGAGATGGATTTTCCGACCGCGCCGGCGGTGCTCGACGGGGTGCGGGCCTGCGTGTCCGACGAGGAGTTCGGTTATCCGGCGCTGGGCTCCGACGCCCTTCCGGTGGCCACCGCGCGCTGGTGCGAGCAGCGTTACGGCTGGGCCGTCCGGCCCGAGTGGGTGCGCACCGTGCCCGACGTGCTCAAGGGCATGGAAGTCGTCATCGCGTTTCTCACCCGCCCGGAGAGCCCGGTGGTGCTGCCGGTGCCGGCCTACATGCCGTTCTTCGACCTGCTGCAGGTCTCCGGACGGCAGCGGGTGGAAATCCCGATGCTGCAACAGGATTCCGGACGGTACGTGATCGACTTGGATGCGCTGGACGCCGCGTTCGCCGCCGGCGCCGGGTCGCTGATCCTCTGCAACCCGAACAATCCGCTGGGCACCGCGTTCACCGCCGCCGAGATCAGCGCGATCGTCGAGATCGCCGCCCGCCACGGCGCCAGGGTGATCACCGACGAGATCCACGCACCGCTGGTCTACGACGGCCGCCATGTGCCCGCCGCCTCGGTGTCCGAGGCCGCCGCCGACACCGTCGTCACGCTGATGTCGGCGTCCAAGGGCTGGAACCTGCCCGGCCTGATGTGCGCCCAGGTGATCATGTCCAACCAGCGTGACGTCGACGCGTGGCGCAAGATCAACATGCTGCACGTCATGGGCGCGGCCACCGTCGGTATCCGCGCCAATATCGCCGCCTACACCCACGGCGCCGATTGGCTCGACGGCCTGCTGGCCTACCTGCGGGTCAACCGCGACCACCTGAGCCGGGTGCTGCCCGCGGCGGTGCCGGGGCTGCGGGTCAACCGGCCCGAGGCCACCTACCTGGCCTGGGTGGACTTCCGGGAATTGGCGCTGCCCGCCGAGCCGGCCGACTATCTGCTGGCCAATGCGCGGGTGGCGTTGAGTCCCGGCATCCCGTTCGGGGCCGGTCCCGGCTTTGCGCGGCTGAACTTCGGCACCACCCGGGCGATCCTGGACCGCGCCATCGACGCGATGGCCGCCGCGCTGAACGGCTAACGTGGCGAGATGTCCTGCGTGTTCTGCGCCGTGGTCTCCGGCGACGCCCCGGCCGTGCGGATCTTCGAAGACGACGACTACCTGGCGTTCCTCGACATCCGGCCGTTCACCCGCGGCCACACCCTGGTGATTCCCAAACAGCATTTCGTGGACCTGACCGACACCCCGGCGGCCACGCTGGCCGGCATGCTCGCGGTCGGGCAGCGAGTTGCCCGGGCGGCTCGGGCCTCCGGGCTGCACGCCGATGGCAACAACCTGGCGATCAACGACGGCAAGGCGGCGTTTCAGAGCGTGTTCCACATCCACCTGCACGTGGTGCCGCGCCGCGGTGTCGGTCTAGGCGACAAGCTGTCCTTCGCCAAGGGCATGCTGGTGCGCCGAGACCCCGACCGCGAGCGCACCGGGGAGCTGTTGCGCGCGGCGGTGGCACGGTTGGACGCTGCTGCGCCAGACTGAGTCATGGACATCTCCCGCTGGGTCGAAGACCAACTCGGGGTGCGACTGCTGCGCCTGCACGACAAGCTGTATCAGGGCAGCAACGGACGGATCGGGCACCGGTTTCCCGGCGTGCCGCCCAGCCTGCTGCTGCACACCGTCGGCGCCAAGACCGGCCAGACCCGCACCAATTCACTGACCTACGCCCGAGACGGGGACACCTACCTGATCGTGGCGTCGATGGGCGGGGCGCCGCGCTCCCCCGGCTGGTACCACAACCTCAAGGCGCATCCGGACGTCGAGATCAACGTCGGGCCGCGGCGCTTCGCCGTCACCGCGCGGCCGGTACTGCCCGACGACCCGGACTATGCCCGGCTGTGGCAGATCGTCAACGCCAACAACGCCCACCGTTACGAGGCCTACCAACGGCGAACCACCCGCCCGATCCCGGTCGTGGTCCTGACACCCGTCCCGTCCACTTAACCGCCCGCAATTCTGCCGTCGGAACCCACTTGTCCGTTGTTAAGTCCTTCCTTAGGTAGTACTTTGACTGGACCACGCGGTGGTGCGTGGGCCTCCGGGCAGGCTTCGCCCTCGATCTAGGCAAGGTGGGCGATGCGCCGACGTAATTCGCAGCCAAGTCACCGGCGCCGGACTCGCACCGCGATCGGCGCCGTGCTCGCGGCCGGGGCCATCGGTGGGTCGTTCGGGCTCGGCCCCCTCAGTGCGGCACCGTCGGCACACGCCGACGCCGACCTGGACTGGCTCATCGACCTGTTCACCCCGGGGGTGGCCGCCGACTCCGACCCGCTGGACTCCGCGGCGTGGTTCGACCAACTCTTCTACGACCCGCTGCATGCGTCCATCCAGGCCTGGATCACCAGCCCCTTCGGCGAACAGATCAACGACGGCATCAACCAGATGCTCGGGTCCTACGTGATCGGCAACGGCGTCGACGGGACGGCGGAGAACCCCCACGGCGGCGCCGGCGGCCTGTGGTTCGGCGACGGCGGCGACGGCTACGACCAGAGCGCCGCCGGGGTGGCCGGCGGCAACGGCGGGGCGGCCGGCATGTTCGGCGACGGTGGGGCCGGCGGTGACGGCGGCGCCGGTGCCGCCGGGGGCATCGGTGGCGCCGGCGGGTCGATCATGGGCAACGGCGGCGCCGGCGGCGACGGCGGGATCGGTATCAACGGCGGTGTCGGCGGGGCCGGCGGAGCCGGCGGTGACGCGATCGCCTGGTGGTTCGGCAACGGCGGGGCCGGCGGCAACGGCGGGATCGGGGCCACCGGGGTGGCCGGGACAGCGGGCTTCGTCGGCGGCGCCGGCGGCCTGGGCGGTGTCGGCGGTGCGGGCGGCTCCAGCTTGTCGGCCCAGTACGGCGACGGCGGCCGCGGCGGAACCGGCGGCACCGGCGGTACCGGTGGGGCAGGCGGGTCGGGGTCGACCGGGGCCGACGCGACCGTCGCGGGCGGCGCCGGCGGCAACGGCGGCAACGGCATGGCCGGCGGTAACGGCGGCACGGGCGGCAACGGCGGCGCGGGCGGCACCTCAGCACACGGCACCGCCGGCCTGCAGGGGGCCGGCGGCAACGGCGGAACCGGCGGCGCCGGCGGCAATCCCGGCGACGGCGGGGCCGGCGGCCACGGCGACGCGAGCAATCCCGACGGCGGTCGCGGCGGCAACGGTGGCCTCATCGGCGCCGGCGGCCACGGCGGCGACGGCGGCACGGGCTCCACCCAGGGACTCAGCGGGGCCGCCGGGGCGGCGCCCACCGGGCGCGCCGGAGACGGCGGCGCCGGCGGCAACGGCTACGACGCGGCATCCGACCCGAACGCCCTGCCCGGTGCCAACGGCGGCAACGGCGGCGACGGCGGAACCGGCAGTCTGCACGGCAACGGTGGCGCCGGCGGGGCCGGCGGCAACGGCGCGAACGGCGCGAACGGCGTCGCCGCTATCAACGACGGCAATGCCGGTGACGGTGGCAACGGTGGGGCCGGCGGCAACGGCGGCAACTCGCTGGGCGACGGCAACGGCGGCGCGGGCGGGGCCGGCGGCACGGCCGGTGACGGTGGCCGCGGTCTGGACCAATCCCAGCTCCCCCCCAGCGCCACGCTGCCCGGCAGCGGTGGCAACGGTGGGGCCGGTGGGGCCGGTGGGGCCGGCGGCAGCAGTGTCAGCGCGCATGGCGCCGGCACCGGCAACGGCGGCGCCGGCGGCGCGGGCGGGGCCGGCGGCAACGGCGGCGGCAACGGCATCGCCACCCTGGACGTCGCCAACAACGTCCAGTACGGCAGCGGCGGCGACGGCGGGGCAGGCGGCGTGGGCGGCAATGGCGGACTCGGCGACGACGGCGCCTCCGGCGGTGGTACCGGCTTCGATGGCGGCCACGGCGGTGCCGGCGGTTCCGGTGGCGCGGGCGGCTCGTCCTACCAGGGCAACGCCGCCCTGGGCGAGCACGGCCGGTTCGGCACCAACGGTGACGGCGGTGCCGGCGGCGGTGGCGGGACCGGCGGTGGCGGCGGCAGCGGCGGCGTCGGGGTGGCCAGTTCGGGTGGCACCGGTGGCACCGGCGGCAACGGCGGGGCGGCCGGCGACGGCGGCTCGCCCGGGTCGGGCTCCTTCGCCCAGCCCGGAATCAACCGGGCACCGGTCGGGATCGGCGGTGCCGGCGGCAACGGTGGAGCGGCCGGAGCCGGCGGGACCGGCGGCGTCGGCGATGCCGGGTTCAACGGCGGCAGCGGCGGCAACGGCGGAGTGGGCGGTGCCGGGGCGCACGGCGGGGACGCCACCGGCGACTTCTACTCGCAGGGGTCCAGCGGTGGCGACGGCGGCGACGGCGGGGCGGGCGGCAATGCCGGTTCCGGCGGGGCCGGTGGCTCGGGTGCCCTCGCGGGCGCCGGCGGCAATGCCGGCGCGGGCGGCGACGGCGGCAACGGCGGTCACGGCGGCGACACCACGCTGGCCTCCACCAACGTGCACGGTGGAGCGGCCGGTGACGGCGGCGCCGGTGGAGCCGCGGGCAGTGTGGCCGCCGGTGGGGCCGGCGCCGCGGGAGGCGATGGCGGCAACGGCGGTACCGGAGGCGACGGCGGACCGGTCGGCAGCAACGGGGCCAACGGTGCCGGGGGCAGCGGCGGCGCCGGCTCGGGCAGCGCGTCCGACGGGATCGCTGGCGGGCCCGACGGCCCGGTCAACGCGACCATTCCGCTGTATCTGCAAAGCGGCGGGATCAGCCCGATCGTCTACATCTCGATCAACGGCGGGCCGCCGGTGCCGGTCCAGATCGACACCGGTTCCACCGGGTTGACGATCCTGGGCAGCAGTCAGGGCCTGGGCGACTCGGTCTTCGCCGGCAGCGCAAGCTACGCCGGCCTGGGCGGTCAGTCCTACAGCTACACCACCTACGACACCACGGTCGGGTTCTGCGACAAGGCGGGCACCTGCTTCGAGGATCTGGTCACCGATCCCACCGCGGTCAATATCGTCGACCCGTCGTCCACGGCGCTGATGACGCAGTACTTCAACCAGTACAACATCGTCGGGGTGCTGGGCATCGGGCCGAACAACGGTTTCTCCGGCACCTCGACGATCATCTCGGCGCTGCCGGGCGCACTGAACCAGGGTGTGCTCATCGACGCCACCCGCGGCGAGGTGGTGTTCGGCCCCAACCCGCTGGACCCGGAACTGTCGGTACCCGGTTCACCGTTCGTCGACACCATGGTGTCGATCAACGGCGGTGTGCCGCAGCCGGTTTCCACGTCGATCGACTCCGGCGGCATGTTCGGCAGTGTCCCGCAGTGGCTGATTCCCAGTGCCGGCATCGGCTCGCAGCTGCCGGTCGGTACCGAGATCTCGGTGTACACCGCCGACGGCCAGACCCTGCTGTACTCCTACACGACCACCTCGTCCAACAGCCCGTGGGTGTGGTCGAACTCCTCGATGAACAGCGGCTACTTCCCGTTCTCGGAGAACCCGATCTACATCGACTACCGGCCCAGCGGTTTCGGGACGACGATCTTCAGCGGCTAGAACAGCTCTTTGGCGAGCAGTTCGCACGTCTGCTCGCGCCCGGGCGCGGTGGCCGGGTCGGTGCCGCGCCGCGCCGAGGCCACCGGGTTGACCATCACCTCGTCGACGTCGAAGTGTGCGGCCAGCGCCTTGAGCTGATCGGCCGCCTCGGCGGGTGCGCCCACCACCGCGCGCCGCAGTCCGCCGTCGACGATGCGCTGTTCGGCGTCGGAGATGCGCGCGGCCTGCGCATCCTCGACCAAATCGACCGCCCCCAGCGGCCGACCGGTGCGCAACCGGGCCATCATCTGCAGGTTGGGCAGCATCAATGCCGTTGCCTCGTCGTAGGTTTCGGCAACCGCGGCGTTCACGGTCAGGAAGGTCGTCGGCTCGGGGCACATCTCACTGGCGGTGAAATGCTCCCGGTAATAGGCCAGCGCCTCCTCGGTGCCGTGGCCGGAGAAGTGGTGGGCGAACACGTACGGCAGGCCCTTGGCCGCGGCCAGCCGCGCCGAATACATGCTGGAGCCCAACAGCCACAGCCGCGGCTCGCTCGTGGCGGCCGGGGTGGCCTTGAGCAGGTAGTCGCCGTCGCGCAGTTGGACCTGCACGCCGCGGCTGCTCATCATCGCCCGCACCTGGTCGAGATAGTCGGGGAAGTTCGCGATGTCTTCGTCGCCCCGGCCGGAGCGCAGCATGAACGAGGTGACCGGATCCGAGCCGGGCGCCCGCCCGATGCCCAGGTCGACACGGCCGGGCGCGGCGGCCTCGAGCAGCGCGAACTGCTCGGCGACGGCCAACGGGGCGTGATTGGGCAGCATCACCCCGCCCGAGCCCAGCCGCACCCGTGCGGTCTGCGCGGCCAGGTAGGCCAGCAACACCGGTGGGCTGGTGGCGCCGACCGAGGGCATGTTGTGGTGCTCGGCCACCCAGTAGCGGGTGAAACCGAGCCGGTCGGCGGCCTGGGCCAGTCGCACCGTGGCGGCCAGCGCGTCGGCGGTGGACTGGTCGGTGCGGACGGGGACGAGGTCAAGAACGGATAGGCGCACGTTGATAGTCAACGCGGCGGTTCAGCCGGATAGTCCCGCCAGCTCAGCGGCCCGCCCGAAGATGTCGTCGAGCATCGCCGGGGTGAGCCTGCCGGTGAACATGTTCTGCTGGCTGGGGTGATAGCAGCCCAGCAACCGCAGCGTCGGGCTGAGTTCGGCCAGGGCGCCGTGACCGAACTTCGGTTTGGGTTTGGGCGGCTGGTCGGTGGCCACCCGCAGCGCTATCTGCCAGGCGAAGCCGCCCAGCGCGACCATCACCCGCACATGCGGGGCGATCAGCCGCCATTCGGCGTCGATCCACGGCGCGCAGGTGTTGCGCTCGACCGTCGTCGGTGAGTTGTCCGGCGGGGCGCAGCGTACCGGGGCGATGATCCGGATCTTGTTGGCCTGCAGGCCGTCGGCGGCATCGACGCTGGTCGGCTGGTTGACCAGCCCGGCACGGTGCAATGCGGCGTAGAGCTGGTCACCGGAGCGGTCGCCGGTGAACATCCGCCCGGTGCGGTTCGCGCCGTTGGCGGCCGGCGCCAGCCCGACGATGACGAGCTGCGGTGTCGGTGACCCCCAGCCGGGCACCGGGCGTCCCCAATAGGGTTGGTCGGCAAACGATTTCCGCTTGGTTGCGGCCACCTCTTCGCGCCAGCTCACCAGCCGCGGGCAGGCCCGGCACACACTGATCAGCGCATCCAATTCGGCGATCGTCTCGGTTTGGCCGGCCAGCCGGGCCACCCGCGCGGCGTCGGCGGCTTGCGGGGTTTCCGGGGTGGCCGGGTCGCCGGGCCAGCCGGTACCCGCAGGCACCGGGGAGTCGAAGAGCTGACCGGTGCGCGGGTGGGCGAGCATGACACCATCCTGCCGCCGACCGATCGGCCACGAGAAGCGGGTCAAGAAGACAGCTGTTGGGCGGTCGCCCGGATCTCGCGGATGTAGCGGTCCCGGTCGGCTGCGCTCACGTCCCGCCGCAGCGGCCCCAACTGCAATTCGTAGGTCGCCTCGCCGTTGTCGAAGACCGGCGCCGCCAGATAGCTCACCGACAGCGGCTCGGCCGTCGCCAGTTGTGTTGCGGTGTAAGGGTTCCCGTTAACGCCGGTGAGCAGCTCGAAGACCCGCTGGCGCAGCGCCGCGCGACGGGGATGCTCGTCGAGCAGATCCACCACCTCGGCCAGCACATCCAGCGCCGCCAGTCCCGGACCACCCAGGCCGAACACCACGACGCCGTTGCTTCGCACCTGCGCCAGCACGTCGTCGAGCACGTCGCGGCCGACCCCGTGCGCCGACTCCAGCCACGCCTGCTGCGCCGACGCATCCCGGTGGGCGACCACGGTGGCGCCGACCGGGGCGATCAGCGGCAACCGGACCCCGACACCGACGCCGGCCGGGATACGGCCGCGGCCACGCACCAACGTCAGGAAACTCAACTCCGCAGGCCCCACCAGGGCCAGCCCCGCGCCGCACCCGGCCCGCTCGGCCAGTTGCTCGATCACGTGCGTGCTCTCGGTCGACAACGGCCACAGCCGCCGGACGGTGTCGGCGACGCCGATCAGCCCCGGCCCCAGGGTGTAGCTACGGTCGGCCCGGCGGACCGCCCAACCCGCCTGCTCGAGCGCCAGCAGGATCGACGTCACCGTGGCACGGTTCAATTCCAGCCGCGAGGCGATCGACGCGATCGAACTGGGTTGCGACTGAGCGGCCAATAACCCGACGACGGCGACGACCCGATCAGTGGGAGGAGAACCTCCCCGCTTCTCGTCGTCTCGCCCGCCCATCGCCCTCCTTAGCTCTCCGGCATATGCCCGGGTCTGCGGGGAATCACCGATGGTACGGCGTCGGATCGACCCCTTGCGCTGACGCCCACCCAGCGGTAGCGTCCCGTCTCATCCTATTTTCAGTTGTCATTCAAATGACAAATATTTGTCATTGGGGCGCAGAGGAGTCGCCGTGGCCACCGGACAAGGTAAGAAACGCAGCCAGGCGCTCTATGCGGCCGGAGTCGCGATGGCCGTGGCGGGCGGTGGTCTGGCGATCACGATGCAGCCCACCCGCCCGGCACAGCCGCGGCCGGTGGCGCTGACGGCGGTGTCGGCGGAGGTCCAGCAGGCGATCGATGCGCTGCTGGACGTGATGAAGCAGGCGGCGGCCGACGACGCGGCACTGCCGTTTGCGACCCCGGACGGCGTCGCGTCGCTGATGACGAGTCTGCAGAACACCAATTACGAACTGCTGATGTCCGGGGTTTCACGGGTCACCGAGTTGTTCGACGGATGGTTCTTCCAATCCCCGGAGGTGATCGCCGGCGACGCCGCCAGCCCGCGGCAGTACTTCCAGTTCTTCACCCCGGACATCTATTACCACGTGACCGCCGGCTTGGCCCCGGGCGCGACCTATGAGCTCACCGGCACCCTCGGTGGCGGAACCGAGGCGTTCGCCATCGCCACCGAGCAGATCACCGGTTCCCAGGCCGTCAGCAAGGAGAGCTTGGAACTCGGCCACGATCTGGTGGTCAACCCCGACGGCACCTTCACCGTCTATATCGGCCCGGAGGCGCCCAGCGGCGCGGTCAACTTCATCGACGACGACAGCGCCACCATCCAGGGGGCGGCTTCGCTGTTGATCCGGGACATGCTGGGCGACTGGGCGAAAGGGCCCAGCGACGTCAGCATCCACTGCGTGGCCGACTGCCCACCGTTCTTCGCCATCCCCGAAGGCGGCTTCTTCCCCAGCGACGACACGGTGGCGCCACCGAAGATCACCTCGATCGACGACGCACTGACCACGCTGTTCAGCGCCTTCGCCAAGATCGCCGGGCCGTTCAACACTCAGAACATGGGACTGGCCCAGATCGCCGGGATCCAACAGCCCGCCAACACCATGAGCCCGCTGACCACCGAGACCAGCCTGTTCGCCACCGGTCTGCCCAGTGCTGATGTGTCCGCGGGAAATTTCGACCTGGAGCCCGGCCAAGCCTTGATCGTCAAAGTGCCGGACGTGGAGGCCGCCTACAAAGGCATCGAGCTGATGAACGTCTACGGCGCGGCCTTGCCGTTCACACTGGCGCAGACCACGTTGAACAACACCACGGCATTTCACTCCGCCGACGGCTACACCTACTACGTGGTCAGCGCCACCAACCCCGGTGTGGCGAACTGGCTGGACACCGGCGGCATCCCCAACGGCGAGATCTTCGCCCGGTTCGAAAACCTCCCCGACGGAACCGACCCGACCGGTACGGAGGTGACCACGCAGGTGGTGCCGGTGGCCGATGTGGCCCAATACCTGCCCGACGACACCCCGACCGTCAGCGCAGCCGAATACGCCGCCGACATGACCCAGCGGGTGCTGTCGTATGACTACGCCCTGGACGTGTCCCGGATGAGCGCCCAACCCAGCTGGCTGATACAGCAATTGCTGTTCTCCGGGCTCAAGGGGCTCATCGGTGACGACAATTTCGCGGCGGTGTTCGGCGCGGAGCCGGAAACGCCGCTGGAGCTGCGATTCACTGACGCGCTGAGCCCGGATTGGGACGCGGTGTGGCACGGCATCGCAGCCGACCCGTTCGGCAGCCTGACCGCGGTGGTCGACAACCTGCCGCTGCTGTGGAGTGACATCAGCCTGCCGTTCCAGCTGGCGGCGGCGCAATCCGTGCTGTCGCTGCTGTTGCCCGGCACGGCCGGCTCGCTGCTGAATGACGCACTGCTGGACCCCAACAGCGGCATCGTCGCGGGACTGCTCAATGCCCGCGACGACCTGGCCACCGTGATCCTGACCGCCAACGACGCCTGGCCGACGGAGGTCGGTGAGACCGCCGCCCAGCAGTGGGCGAACATGTCCGAGCTGGTCGAGCAGACCGCCCCCACCGACCTGGGCTCGTTGTTCGCCTCGCTGTTCGACGCCGGCTGAGCACGCCCGTCACAGCTCGACGGTGTTGGCCCCGGGATTCGGCGTGGCTCCATAGAAGGTCATCGCCCCGCCGTCGGTATTGGAGATGTACACCGGGTTGTGCAGGAACGCGGCGTTGCCGGTGTTGACCACGCCGTCGATGTTCACCAGCATCTTCATCAGCCAGTTCGGCATGACCGTCATGGCGGAATCCTGCGTGACGTAGGAGTAGAGCAGCGTGCCGTCCGGCGCGTACACCGAGACCGGTAGCCCGCCCGGGACGAAACCGATCTCGAACTGCTCCAGCAGCCGGAACACATCGGGGTCCGGCGGCGGGTTCTCCGCGAGCAAATAGTCCATAAACGCGTCCGAGGTCACCCAGCCGCCCTTGCCACCGCTGTCGAAGACCGCTCCGGTCTCCACTAACGGCCCGTCGCCGAACTGGATCTTGATGGGGTCCAGGTCGCGCGGAGCACCGGGGAACGGCGCACCCTGGATGGTCGTGATCGGGCTCATTCCGTCCACGGTGTCGGGTTGTGCGCCGAAGACCAGACGCCCGCCGGGCTCGTCGATCAACACTCCCTGGCCGAGCTCACCGGGCAGGTCCGCGGTCACCAGGTGACTGCCACCGGCGTTGGGGCCGATGCCCAGAATGCCGTCCACGGGCGCACCGGCTTGCGCCTGGGCGTCGATGGCCGAGAACGGGAAACTGAACAGCAGTCCGTTGACGATGGTGTGCTCGGCGACGATGCCGTTGCCGAAATCGACCGAGGTGGGGATGTCCAGCCCGACGGTGAAGCCGGCCGGGAACGCCCCGAAGTTGATGTCGTCGAAGCTGAAGTGCTGCAGCTCGTTGAGGATGTCCTGCCAGGGCACGTCCCAGATCGAGACCACCAGCCCCCGCGAGCCGGTGTCGAGCGCGACCGAAATCGCTTCTCCCCCACCGATGGAGAGGTCGATGGTGGGCTGGCCGAATCCGTCACCGGCGACGGTCAGCGGAACCGAGGCGGCGTCGGCGACACTGTCGATCAGGTCGTCGATCTCAGCCCGGGCAGCCGTGGCGCCGGCCAGCGCGCCCAGGGGCAGCGTCACCGCCAGGCCCGCCAGTGCCGCCCTGCCGATCGTGTCTCTCAGGTTAAACACAGGAAAAGCTTAGTGGCAGCAGGGAAGCGGGTCAATGTCGGAAAAAGCGCGCTTTCTCGGATCGGCTGCCGGCTGCCGCTCCGTAGGATGACCCGCGTGGATGCCCTGGCCCAGCTGATCGCCGACCTGCCCGACGGGACGGTGGTGACCGATCCGACGATCACCGCGGGCTACCGGCAGGACAACGCCTTGGATCCGTTGGCCGGCACGCCGCTGGCCGTGGTGCGCCCGCTGCGCACCGAGGAAGTGCAGACGGTCATGCGGTGGGCCGCCGAGCACCGGGTTCCGGTGGTGACCCGGGGTGCGGGCACCGGTCTGTCCGGCGGTGCCACCGCCGTCGACGGCGGGATCGTGTTGTGCACCGAGAAGATGCGCGACATCACCGTCGACCCCGTCACCCGCACCGCGGTCTGCCAGCCGGGCCTGTTCAACGCCGAGGTGAAGAAAGCCGTTGCCGAACACGGGCTGTGGTATCCCCCGGACCCGTCGTCGTTCGAGATCTGCAGCATCGGCGGCAACATCGCCACCAACGCCGGCGGGTTGTGCTGCGTCAAGTACGGCGTCACCACCGACTACGTGCTGGGCCTGCAGGTGGTGCTGGCCGACGGCACGGCGGTGCGACTGGGCGGGCCGCGCCTGAAAGACGTCGCCGGGCTGTCGCTGACCAAACTGTTCGTCGGCAGCGAGGGCACCCTCGGGGTGATCACCGAGGTGACCCTGCGGCTGCTGCCGGCCCAGCCCAATTCCGCGGTGGTGGTGGCCACGTTCGACTCGGTGGCCGCGGCGGCCGACGCGGTGCTGGATGTCTCCGGGCGATTGCGCCCGTCGATGCTGGAGTTCATGGACCGCGCGGCCATCAATGCCGTCGAGGACCAGCTGCGCATGGGGCTGGACCGCGACGCCGCCGCCATGCTGGTGGCCGGCTCCGACGAACGAGGCCACGCCGGCGCGGAGGATATCGAGCTGATGGCCCGGGTGTTCTCCGAACACGGCGCCAAGGAGGTGTTCTCCACCGACGACCCGGTCGAGGCCGAGGGTTTCATCGCGGCCCGGCGGTTCTGCATCCCGGCGGTGGAGGCGAAGGGGCCGTTGTTGCTTGAGGACGTCGGGGTGCCGCTGCCCAGGCTGGCGGAACTGATCACCGGCATCGAGCAGATCGCCGAGGACCGCCGCTTGATGATCTCGGTGATCGCCCACGCCGGCGACGGCAACACCCACCCGCTGATCGTCCACGACCCGAACGACCCCGACCACGTGCAGCGCGCCGAAGCCGCCTACGGCGAGATCATGGATCTGGCGCTGTCGCTGGGCGGCACCATCACCGGGGAGCACGGTGTCGGGCGGCTGAAGCGGCCGTGGCTGGCCCAGCAGCTGGGCCCGGACGCGATGGCACTCAACCAACGGGTCAAGGCGGCGCTGGATCCGCTGAACATCCTCAATCCCGGCTCGGGGATCTGATCCCTCGGGAATTTCTGCGGTCAGCGTGCGCAAACCCGGGAATCTGCCCGGCGTGTCGACCGGGGACACGACCACTCGCGGTGATGGGGGGATTGACAGCTAATCATCGATGTCGTACCAATGAGACATGACGACGATGATGTCTCGACCGAAGTTCGTGCCGTGCAATGCCGAGACGTGGCCGAATCCCTACCCGATGTACGCCGCGTTGCGCGAGCACGACCCGGTCCACCACGTGATCCCCGACGGCCACCCCGACCAGGACTACTATGTGCTGTCCCGGCACGCCGACGTCTGGGCGGCCGCCGCCGACCATGAGACGTTCTCCTCGGCCAAGGGCCTGACGATCAACTACAACGACCTGGAGATGATCGGCCTGGCGGACAACCCGCCGATGGTGATGCAGGACCCGCCGCGGCACACCGAGTTCCGCAAGCTGGTGGCGCGCGCGTTCACCCCCGCACACGTCAAGCGCCTGGAGTCGCAGGTCCGGGAGTTCGTCGTCGAGCGCATCGAGAGGTTGCGTGCGGCGGGCTCCGGCGACATCGTCACCGAACTGTTCAAACCGCTGCCGTCGATGGTCGTCGCGCACTTCCTCGGCGTGCCGCAGGCCGACCGCGCCCAGTTCGATCGCTGGACCGATGCCATCGTCGCGGCCACCGTCAGCGAAGACGGGGTCGCCTCCGCCGGTGACGCGGTCGTCGAGATGATGACCTACTTCAGCGGACTGATCGAACGGCGCCGCACCGACCAGGAAGAGGACACCATCTCGCACCTGGTCGCCGCGGGCATGGGCGCTCCGGGCGACGACGCCGGGATCTTCGCGATCCTGGCGTTCGCCTTCACCATGGTCACCGGCGGCAACGACACCACCACCGGAATGCTCGGCGGCTCAGCGCAATTGCTGCATCGGCACCCGGATCAACGTCGACTGCTGGTCGACGACCCCTCGTTGATCCACGAGGCCGTCGAGGAACTGCTGCGGATGACCTCACCGGTGCAGGGTCTGGCGCGCACCGCCACCCGCGACGTCACTATCGGCGACACCACCATCCCGGCCGGCCGCCGGGTGCTGCTGCTGTACGGCTCGGCCAACCGCGACGAGCAACAGTTCGGGCCGACCGCCGGGGAACTCGACGTGCTGCGCAAGCCCCGCCAGATCCTCACCTTCGGCTACGGCGCCCACCACTGCATCGGCAACCAGGCCGCACGCATGCAGGCGCGGGTGGCGCTGGAGGAACTGCTCGCCCGCTGCCCGGACTTCACCGTCGACGAAGCCGGGATCAGGTGGGCCGGCGGCGCTTACGTGCGCCGACCGCTGTCGGTGCCGTTCACCGCGGGGGCGTGATGGCCGGGCGGTCCTGGCTGGCGGATCAGCGCGGCGAACTGGCCGCCGAGAAGATTCTCGACGCGGCCGAGAAACTGTTCGCCGACCACGACCCCGGATCGGTGGGCATGAACGAAATCGCCCGCGCCGCAGGCTGTTCCCGCGCCACGCTGTATCGCTACTTCGAGAGCCGCGACGCGCTGCACACCGCCTACGTGCACCGCTGGGCCAACGCGCTCTACCACGAGCTCACCGAACGGCTCGACGGCGTCGACGACCCGGCGCAGCGGCTGATCACCGGGATCACCGAGTCGCTGGCGCTGGTGCGCGGCAACCCGGCACTGGCGTCGTGGTTCGCCGAGACCGGCCCGCCGATCGGCACCGCGATGGCCGAACGATCCGACGTCATCACCGTGATGGTCACGACGTTCCTGTCGGGATTGGGCGGCAAGGACGCCGAGACCGAGCAGCGTGCCCGTTGGGTGGTGCGGGTGATGACGTCGCTGCTGAGCTTTCCGGGGCGCGACGCCGACGACGAGAAGGCGATGCTGGCGCAGTTCGTGGTCCCGGTCGTCGTTGCGCCGGACCGGCTCGGGTCGGCGCGGGCGAGATCGGGGATATAGCAGAGGGCTGTGGGTTGACATAACGAACGTTGTCGCTCAAAGGCGGGCAACTATCTCTATGGGTCCGCCGGGCTCTATGGGTCCGCCGGGGGCTCAGGACCTCACCCGGGTGAACCGGTGCAGCAGCCATGACACCGGGATCGTGACCACCATGGTGAGCACGAACAGGTTCAGCATCGATCCGGTGTAGACCGGGGCGCGCAGCACTTCCACCATCACCACCTCCATGAGCACCAGGTGGACCAGGAAGATCTCATAGGAGATCTCCCCCAGCCACACCATTGGCCGGCTGGCCAACAGGCGCGCGTACCAGCCTTCGTTGCCCAGCGCCAGCGGCGCCACCGCCAAGGTGGCGATCGCGGCGTAGAACACCGCTTTGACCAGTGCCTCCGACGTTCCGGTCGGTGACGTGGTGGGCTCCCCGGCGATCGGGGTCGATGCGATCAGATAACAGATGAGCGCCAACGGGATCGCCACGAAACCGTAGCAGCGCACGCCCATGGCCTGCAGCACCGCCAGTGCCATGCCGCCCAGGAACCACAGCAAATAGGTCGGCAGCCACAGCCGGGCGCCGTCGGGCAGGAAGTCGGTGGTATGCACCAAGACCAGCCACGCCGGGCTCATCAACGCCAACGCCGCCAGCGCCGCCAGCAATCGCACCGGCCGCCACTGGCGCCGGCACAGCCACACCAGCGTGAGGTAGGCCAGTCCCGGCAGCACCACGTAGAAGGCGACCTCCACCGCCAGGCTCCACATCTGGGTGAGGCCCTGATGCAGATAGCCGAACATGTAGTTGTCGGTGTAGATCTGGGTCAGCGTCAGGTTGCGCAGCAGACCGATCCAGTTGTGGCCGGGGTTCGGTCCGGCGGTGCGGAAGTGATAGATCAGGTAGGCCAGCGCCACCGTCACGACGTAGGCGGGCATGATGCGCCGCACCCGGTGCCAGGCGTAGCGCCGCACCGAGGGATCGGGGCGATCGAACGCAATGGCCCGCACCCAAGGCCGGAACAACAGAAAACCGGAGAGCACGAAGAAGATCGGCACACCGATCTCCATCCGGGAGCCCAGCAGGCCCGCGTAGCCGTGGGTGTACTTGCCGGTGGTGTAGGCCGCATGGGTGCCGACGACCAGGATCGCGGCCACCGCGCGCACACCGGTCAGCGAGGCGACCCGATCGACGTGGGCGACCTGTTCGAGCCCGCCCTGGGCGACCTCCTCCTTCGGCAGCGTCATCCCATCCGTTTCCGGTGCGTCCCCCCGTCGCCGTGGCGGGCGGGCTTGCCGGACGGCCGGTCCCGGCGCAGATTGATCAACTGGCCCTGGATGCGGGTCTGCTCCAGCGCCTTGAGCGTCTTGCCCGACAGCTTGGCGGGCAGTTCCACCAGCGAGTGGTCCACCCGGATGCTGATGTGGCCGAAGTCGCTGCGGTTCAGCCCGCCCTCGTTGGCCAGCGCCCCCACGATCGCGCCCGGGTTGACCTTGTGGCGCTTGCCCACCGCGATCCGGTAGGTGGCAAACCCCTCCTTGGGTGGACCCTTGCGGTCGCTCTTGCGGTCGGGCCGCTCGGATCTGTCGCGTGAGCGGCGTTCTCGGGCGGGCGGTTCCGGCGCCATCAGGAACGCCTCCCCGTCGCGGGACTGCAACGCCAACGCGGCGGCGATGTCGGCCATCGGCACGTTGTGTTCCCGGCTGTACTCCTCGACCAGGCTGCGGAACAGATCGGTGCCGTCCGCACCGAGGGTGGTGGTGATCGAGTCGGCGAACTTCGCCACTCGCTGGGCGTTGACGTCCTCGACGGTGGGCAGTGTCGACTCGGTGAGCTTCTGGCGGGTCGCCCGCTCGATCGCCTTGAGCAGGTGGCGTTCCCGCGGGCTGACGAACAACAGCGCGGTCCCCGATCGACCGGCCCGCCCGGTGCGGCCGATGCGGTGCACGTAGGCCTCGGTGTCGTGCGGGATGTCGTAGTTGACCACGTGCGAGATGCGTTCGACATCCAGGCCGCGGGCGGCGACATCGGTGGCCACCAGGATGTCGATATTGCCGCTCTTGAGCGACGCGATGGTCCGCTCGCGCTGCGCCTGAGCGATGTCACCGTTGATCGCCGCGGCGGCAAACCCTCGGGCGCGCAGCTTTTCGGCGACCTCCTCGGTGGCCTGCTTGGTGCGGACGAACACGATCATCGCCTCGAACGTCTCCACCTCGAGCACCCGCGTCAGTGCGTCCATCTTGCGCGGACCGGCGACCTCGATGTAGCGCTGCGAGATGTTCTCCGCCGTGGTGGTTTTCGCCTCGACGGTGACCTCGACCGGATCATGCAGATAGCGCGTGGTGATCCGGCGGATCGCCGGCGGCATCGTCGCGGAGAACAACGCCACCTGCTTGTACTCCGGGGTGTCGGCCAGGATGCGCTCGACGTCCTCGGCGAAACCCATCTGCAGCATCTCGTCGGCCTCGTCGAGCACCAGATAATCGAGGTGCGACAGGTCCAGGCTGCCCCGCTCCAGGTGGTCGATGACCCGGCCCGGGGTGCCGACCACCACCTGGGCGCCGCGTTTGAGACCCGACAGCTGCACGGTGTAGGACGCGCCGCCGTAGATCGGCAGCACGTTGACGCGCGGCAGGTGCGAGCCGTAGCGCCCGAACGCCTCGGCGACCTGCAGCGCCAGCTCGCGGGTGGGCGCCAGCACCAGCGCCTGGGTGGCCTTGCTGGCGGTGTCGATGCGCGACAGGATCGGGATGGCGAACGCCGCGGTCTTACCGGTGCCGGTCTGCGCCAGCCCGACCACGTCGGAGCCCGCCAACAGTGCCGGGATGGTGGCGGCCTGAATCGCCGATGGCGTCTCGTAGCCGACGTCGACGACGGCCTGCAGCACCGAAGGGTGTATCTGCAGGTCGGCGAACGTAGTAACAGGTGCGTTTGCGGGCGGGGCCGGCGAGTCCGGGATCGGCCCGGCGGGGGCATCAGGCGAGGTCATGACGCCTAGCAGTCTACGGCCAACCAGGCCTGCGATTCGCCACCACTGATTCGCAGCCGCCGACGCCGGTCGGCCGCGCCTCCCGAAGTTCTCGGCCGCGCACCGGTACGGTGCCCGATGTGTTTGCCGCAAGACCGTTAGGACTGTTCGCCGGCCTGGGCGCACTGTCCGCGGCGCTGCTGGCCGGTTGCGGTTCGGGCGACTCGACCGTCGCCAAGACCCCGCAGAACACCAGCCCCACCGCCACGGCTGCGCCGCCCGTCACCACGTCGACACCGGCCGGCAGCCCGGCGCCGGCCGACCCGTGCGCGGTCGACCTGGCCGCCCCGGCGATCGCCAAGGCCGTCTCGGAGCTGCCCAAAGACCCGCGCAGCGGCCAGCCCTGGAGCCCGGAACCGCTGGCCGGTAACTACAGCGAGTGCGCCGACCTGTCCGCGGTGATCGTGAAAGCCAACACCAACGCCGAGAAGCCGAGTACGCGTGCCGTGCTGTTTCACCGCGGCGCGTTCCTTCCGCAATCGGTGCCGGACACCTACGGGTTCAACGGAATCGACCTCGCGCACTGCACCGCTGACACGGTGGCCCTGCAGAACGCCAGCGGCATCGCTGGGTTGACGGGCCTGGTGAAGTTCCACTGGAACGGCGCCGGCGTCGAGATCATCGGCAACACCACCCGATAGGCCGCGCGATCAATCGTCGCGGTGGGAGTATCGCCCGAGTTCGTCGGTGTCGTCGGCGTCATCCCGATAGTGCCGGTTGCGGCGCCCCGGACGCCCACCGGTGATCCCGAACTTGGCCAGCACATCCGGCACCGGTTCGCCGTTGACGACCCGACGGTAGCGCCGTCCGGTACCGACATGAAAGCCGTTGTGCTGCAGCGGCGTCGGGTCCTCACCCCGCGGCCCGGCGGTTACCGGCGGAAGCTCGACGGTCAGCGGCTCGGTGGCAGGGTCCTCATGCCGGATCGGTGGGCGGACTTCACGCCGGACCGGCCGCGCCGACGGGGCAGGCCGGACAGGCCAGGGCACCTGATGTGCGTCGTGGCGGCCGGGGCGGCGCGATGCCGGGCGGAGACCCCGCCGACTCGGGACGACGACCGGAATCAGCTCGGTCGGGTCATCGTCTTCGCCGACTTCATCGGCTTCGTCGCTGCGTGGAGTGCTCAACGCCGCGAAGTGACGCGGCAGGCTGACGCGCTCCACGACGGGGGCATCCGAACCCCGGCGGCGGTCAGCGAGTTCGTCGAGGTCATCAAAGTCGTCGCAATCGTCGCCATCGAGGTAATCGTCGTCGTCGAGATCCGCGATCGGCCGGGCCGTCCGGCGAGCCGGCGCGATGACGAAGCCGACCATGAACAGCGCCGCGATCACGCCGAACAGCGTGACGAACGCCGGTAGCAGCGTCGACTCCGACATCGCCGCCGCGAACGGCTCGTGCAGGAATTCGGGCAGGTTCCGGTTACCGGACCCGGGGTGCAGACCACCCGGCATCGGCGGCAGATTGGTGGAGATCCGCGACGTCATGAACGCCGCCATGCCGGCGCTGCCCAGCACCGCCCCGATCTGGCGGGTTGCGTTGTAGACCCCGGAGCCGGCGCCGGCCAGGTGCGGCGGAAGGTTGCGGGTGGCCGTCGCAGCCAGCGGCGACCAGATGAACGCCATTCCGATACCGACGGCCGTGAACGGCAGCAGCAGCCGCCAGACCGGGGTGACCGGCGTCATCTCGATCGACAGCCACGTCAGCGCGATCGCCAGCATCGAGAAGCCGAACCCGACCATCGTCCGGGGGTGGGCCCGGTCGACGATCTTGCCGACGACGGGGGCCAGTACCCCGCTGGCGATCGCCATCGGTGCGGTCAGCAGCGCCGCACGGGTCGGCGACATGCCGCACACCGCCTGCGCATAGAACATCACCGGCAGCACCATCGCGGTGGCCGCGAAACCGATGACGGCTACCCCGATGTTGGCCAGACCGAAGTCGAGGTCACGAAAGATGTGCAACGGGACCAGCGGCTCGCCCCCGGTGACCGCCTGCCAGTACACGAACAGCGCCAGGCAGCCGATACCGCCGACGATCAGCGCCCAGATCCACGGCGCCCAGCCCTGCGACTCGCCCTCCTGGAGCGCGAAGACAAGCAGGAACATGCCGATTCCCGACAGCGCCACCCCGATCAGGTCGAATCGATGTCGATGGACCGGCAGGTCGGGGATGAGCACGTACGCCAGGACCAAGCCGAGGACGCCGACCGGCACATTGACGAAGAAGATCCACTCCCAGCCCAGCCCGTCGACCAGCACCCCGCCCGCCAGCGGCCCGACCAGCGTCGCCACTCCGGCCGTCGCTCCCCACACGCTCATCGCCATCCCGCGGCGGTCGGCGGGAAACGTCCGGGTGATCACCGTCAGGGTCTGCGGCGTCAACAGCGCGGCCCCGATCCCCTGCACCGCGCGCGCCGTGATCAACATGTCGATCCCGCCGGCCAGACCGCACCACAGTGAGGCGCCGGTGAACACTGCCAGCCCGGCCAGGTAGAGGTTCTTCGGGCCGAACTGATCGCCGAGCCGACCGGTGACCAGCAGCGGCACCGCATACCCCAGCAGGTAGGCGCTGGTCACCCAGATCACCGTGTCGTAGCCGACGTCGAGCGCCGCCATGATGCTGGGGTTGGCGACGGCCACGATCGTGGAATCCACCAGGATCACGAAGAATCCGAGCATCATCGCCCACAACGCGTTCCACGGATTGGCCGAATCCCCCCGACCGACCGGTCGCGGGATCATGAAACGCCCACCACCGGGGCGTCTCGGTTGGTCGCCGGGGCGAGTCCGGCTGCTCGTAGCGCTCAAGCGCCGCCCCTCCCCTCGCTGCGCTCTGCGGTTCCGGGCTGTAGCCACCTCATGCGACGCTACGGACAGAAGTTGCCTTGAACAACTCGCGGCGCCGGTGCCCTGATTCGCTGCCGAACGGCTAGCGGCCCGTTGAAGCGGGTAAACCCCCACCGGAACGTTAGCCTGAACAACTACGGAGTCGGAATGGGAGGCAACCATGGGCATCTTTCGGCGACGGCGGTCGGCGCAGGAGCCGGCGCCGGCCCCCGGCGGTGAGAAGCCCGGCATGACGGCGCGGGTGTTGTCGCGGGTCATCGAGAGCAGCGAGAAAGTGCAGGGCCCGGCGGTGCGCGCCTACGTCGAGCGGCTGCGCCACCGTGATCCCGGTGTCGGTCCGGCCCAAGTGGTGAAGAAGCTGGAGCGGCGTTACCTGGCCGCGGCCACCGCCAGCGGTGCCGCCGTGGGCGCCACGGCGGCGGTGCCGGCGATCGGCACCCTGCTCGCGCTGTCGGCGGTCGCCGGCGAGACCGCGGTCTTCCTGGAGGCCACCGCGTTCTTCGTGCTGTGCGTTGCCGAGGTGCACGGCATTCCCGTCGACAACCGGGAACGGCGGCGCGCCCTGGTGCTGGCGGTGCTGGTCGGCGACCAGGGCAAGGGCGCCATGGCCGACCTGCTCGGCTCGGGCCGCACCAGCGGCGCCTGGCTGGCTCAGGGGACGGCGGCGCTGCCGCTGCCGGCGGTGTCGGAGCTGAACTCGCGGTTGCTGCGGTACTTCGTCAAGCGCTTCACCCTGCGGCGGGGGGCGCTGGCGTTCGGCAAGCTGCTGCCGGTCGGGCTGGGCGCGGTGATCGGGGCGCTGGGCAATCGCTTCATCGGCAAGAAGATCGTCGGGAACGCCCGCAAGGCGT
Source organism: Mycolicibacter algericus DSM 45454 (assembly GCF_002086455.1). Lineage (GTDB taxonomy): Bacteria > Actinomycetota > Actinomycetes > Mycobacteriales > Mycobacteriaceae > Mycobacterium > Mycobacterium algericum. Next base: position 15,084 of record NZ_MVHC01000016.1, on the reverse strand, counting down.
TCGGCCCGGCCGCCGACCGCTGGCCGGTCACGTTGCACCTGCTGCCGGCCCTGCCCGACGACGATGTGAGCCCCGCGCAACCGTCGGCGTGATCAATCGAACACCGGTGGCGGAATAACACGAAGGGGCTAGCCTTTATGCAGGCAGGCGGGCGCCGGTCGGGCGCCCGACCGGACGATCGGGAATACAGGAATAGAGGCGAGTAGCTGTCGTGAGCGGTATGAGTTCACCTTTCGGTCAGAACGAGTGGCTAGTCGAGGAGATGTACCGCAAATTCCGCGACGATCCCTCCTCGGTGGACCCGAGCTGGCACGAGTTCCTGGTCGACTACAAGCCCGGCGCGCAGCACGATGACGGCGCGGCCACATCCCCGCCTGCGACCGCCACGGCGCCACCGGCTCCCCCGGCTGCACCGCCCGCGGCGCCGGCACCCACTGCGAAGCCCGCAACGACCGCCCCGGCCGCCAAGCCCGCCCAGTCGAAATCGCCCGCTCCGGCCGCCGACGCCGAGGTGCAGGTGTTGCGCGGGGCCGCCGCCGCGGTGGTCAAGAACATGGCCACCTCGCTGGCGGTGCCCACGGCTACCAGCGTGCGCGCCGTGCCGGCCAAGCTGATGATCGACAACCGCATCGTCATCAACAACCAACTCAAGCGCACCCGTGGCGGCAAGATCTCGTTCACGCACCTGCTGGGCTATGCGCTCGTGCAGGCGGTCAAGCAGTTCCCCAACATGAACCGGCACTTCGCCGAGATCGACGGCAAGCCCAACGCCGTCACACCGGCGCACACCAATCTGGGGCTCGCGATCGACCTGCACGGCAAGGACGGCAAGCGCTCCCTGGTGGTGGCCGGCATCAAGGAGGCGGAGTCGCTGCGGTTCGCGCAGTTCGTCGCCGCCTACGAGGACATCGTGCGCCGCGCCCGGGACGGCAAACTGACCGCCGAGGACTTCGCCGGTGTGACGATCTCGCTGACCAACCCCGGAACCATCGGCACCGTGCACTCGGTGCCCCGGCTGATGGCGGGCCAAGGGGCGATCATCGGCGTCGGCGCCATGGAGTATCCCGCCGAGTTCCAGGGGGCCAGCGAGCAGCGCATCGCCGAACTCGGGGTGGGCAAGCTGATCACGCTGACCTCGACCTACGACCACCGCATCATCCAGGGCGCGGAATCGGGTGACTTCCTGCGCACCGTGCACGAATTGCTGCTCTCCGACGCGTTCTGGGACGAGATCTTCTTCGAGCTGTCCATCCCCTATGAGCCGGTGCGGTGGCGCACCGACAACCCGGACTCGGTGGTCGACAAGAACGCCCGCGTCATCGAGTTGATCGCCGCGTACCGCAACCGCGGTCACCTGATGGCCGACGTCGACCCGCTGCGGCTGGACAACACCCGGTTCCGCAGCCACCCCGACCTGGACGTGCTGACCCACGGTCTGACGCTGTGGGATCTGGACCGGGAGTTCAAGGTCGAGGGCCTGCCCGGCGGCGACTTCCGCAAGCTGCGCGAGATCCTCTCGGTGCTGCGCGACGCCTACTGCCGCCACGTCGGCGTGGAGTACACCCACATCCTCGAGCCCGAACAGCAGCAGTGGCTGCAGGAGCGCGTCGAGGTCAAGCACATCAAACCCACTGTGGCGCAGCAGAAGTACATTCTGAGCAAGCTGAATGCCGCCGAGGCGTTCGAGAGCTTCCTGCAGACCAAGTACGTCGGGCAGAAGCGGTTCAGCCTGGAAGGCGCCGAGTCGGTGATCCCGATGATGGACGCGGCGATCGACCAGTGCGCCGAGTACGGCCTCGACGAGGTCGTCATCGGCATGCCGCACCGCGGCCGGCTCAACGTGCTGGCCAACATCGTCGGCAAACCCTATTCGCAGATATTCACCGAGTTCGAGGGCAACCTCAACCCGGCCGAGGCGCACGGTTCCGGTGACGTCAAGTATCACCTGGGCTCCACCGGGGTGTACCTGCAGATGTTCGGCGACAACGACATTCAGGTATCGCTGACGGCCAACCCATCGCACCTGGAGGCCGTCGACCCGGTGCTGGAAGGACTGGTGCGGGCCCGCCAGGACCTGCTGGATCGGGGCGCCTCGGAAAACGGTGAACGGCCGGCGTTCTCGGTGGTGCCGATGATGCTGCACGGCGACGCCGCGTTCGCCGGCCAGGGTGTGGTGGCCGAGACGCTGAACATGGCGATGCTGCCCGGCTATCGGGTCGGCGGCACCATCCACATCATCGTCAACAACCAGATCGGGTTCACCACCGCACCGGACCACTCCCGCTCCAGCGAGTACTGCACCGACGTCGCCAAGATGATCGGCGCCCCGATCTTCCACGTCAACGGCGACGACCCGGAGGCCTGCGACTGGGTGGCCCGGCTGGCGGTGGACTTCCGGCAGAAGTTCCACAAGGACGTCGTCATCGACATGCTGTGCTACCGCCGCCGCGGGCACAACGAGGGCGATGACCCGTCGATGACCAACCCCTACATGTACGACGTGATCGGCACCAAGCGCGGCGTGCGCAAGAGCTACACCGAAGACCTGATCGGCCGTGGCGACATCTCGATGAAGGAGGCCGAGGACGCGCTGCGCGACTACCACGGCCAGCTGGAGCGGGTGTTCAACGAGATCCGTGAGCTGGAGAAGCACGCCGCGCAGCCCAGCGAGTCCGTCGAGTCCGAACAGCAGGTGCCGCGCGGGCTGAACACCGCGGTGGACAAGGCGATGCTGGCCCGCATCGGCGAGGCGTTCATGTCGATTCCCGAGGGCTTCACCGTGCACCCGCGGGTGTTGCCGGTGCTCGAGCGGCGCAAGGAGATGGCCTACGAAGGCAAGGTCGACTGGGCGTTCGCCGAACTGCTGGCGCTGGGTTCGCTGGTGGCCGAGGGCAAGCTGGTGCGACTGTCGGGGCAGGACACTCGCCGCGGCACCTTCTCGCAGCGGCACTCGGTGATCATCGACCACACCAACGGCGCGGAGTTCAGCCCGTTGCAGCTGCTGGCCACCACCCCCGACGGCACCCCCAGCGGCGGCAAGTTCCTGGTCTACGACTCGCCGCTGTCGGAGTTCGCCGCGGTCGGCTTCGAGTACGGCTACACCGTCGGCAACCCCGACGCGATGGTGCTGTGGGAGGCGCAGTTCGGCGACTTCGTCAACGGCGCGCAGTCGATCATCGACGAGTTCATCAGTTCCGGCGAGGCCAAGTGGGGCCAGCTGTCCAACGTGGTGCTGCTCCTGCCGCACGGCCATGAGGGCCAGGGCCCCGACCACACCTCCGGGCGCATCGAGCGCTTCCTGCAGCTGTGGGCGGAAGGCTCGATGACCATCGCGATGCCCTCGACCCCGTCGAATTACTTCCACCTGCTGCGCCGGCATGCCCTCGACGGGATCCAGCGGCCGCTGATCGTGTTCACCCCGAAGTCGATGCTGCGCAACAAGGCGGTGGTCAGCGACATCAAGGACTTCACCGACGTCAAGTTCCGCTCGGTGCTCGAAGAGCCCACCTACGGCGACGGCGAGGGCGACCGCAACAAGGTCACCCGGGTGCTGCTGACCAGCGGCAAGCTCTACTACGAGTTGGCGGCCCGCAAGGCCAAGGACGGCCGGGAGGACATCGCGCTGGTGCGCATCGAGCAGCTGGCCCCGCTGCCCAAGCGGCGCCTGGCCGCCACCTTGGACCGCTACCCCAATGCCGAGCAGTTCTTCTGGGTGCAGGAGGAGCCGGCCAACCAGGGGGCATGGCCGCGGTTCGGCCTGGAGCTGCCGGAGTTGCTGCCCGAGAAGCTCACCGGTATCAAACGGATCTCGCGCCGCGCCATGTCCGCGCCGTCGTCGGGTTCGTCGAAGGTGCACGCCGTCGAGCAGCAGGAGATCATCGACCTCGCATTTGGGTAGGCGTTCGGCTGACCTCGTCCCCTTCCCCGCGAGTGGGCGTGTCTGTACGTCGCAACGCGGCGTGTCGCGTACAACTCCGCACCCTCGCCGGGGCACTGAAGGCGGTACCGCCGGTACCGGATAGGCTCTGATGGTCAATCGACCGCGGGGAGGACACATGCAGGGATTCGCCGGGAAAGTCGCCGTCGTCACCGGCGCCGGCTCGGGGATCGGCCGTGCGCTGGCCGTCGAGCTGGCCCGCGCCGGCGCGCAGTTGGCGATCAGCGATGTCGACACCGACGGCCTGGCGCAGACCGAGCAACGGTTGACCGCGCTGGGCGTGCGGGTCAAGGCCGACCGGCTCGACGTCACCGAGCGCGAGGTGTTCATCGGCTACGCCGACGAGGTCAAAGACCACTTCGGCAAGGTCAACCAGATCTACAACAACGCCGGGATCGCGTTCAGCGGCGACGTCGAGGTCAGCGAGTTCAAGGACATCGAGCGGGTGATGGACGTCGACTTCTGGGGTGTGGTCAACGGCACCAAAGCCTTCTTGCCGCACCTGATCGCCTCCGGCGACGGCCACGTCATCAACATCTCCAGCCTGTTCGGGCTGCTGTCGATGCCCGGCCAGGCCGCCTACAACGCGGCCAAATTCGCGGTCCGCGGCTTCACCGAGGCGCTGCATCAGGAGATGGCGATCGCCAAGCACCCGGTCAAGGTCACCACGGTGCATCCCGGCGGCATCAAGACCGCGATCGCCCGCAACGCCACCACCGTCGAAGGAGTGGACCACGCGGCGATGGCCGACTTCTTCGACCGGCGGCTGGCCTCCACCAGTGCGGAAGAAGCCGCGCGGGTGATCCTCGACGGGGTGAGCAAGAACCGGGCCCGGGTGCTCATCGGCAACGACGCGCGGGCGCTCGACCTGCTCGTGCGCCTCACCGGTTCGCGCTACCAGCGGCTGTTCTCGTTCGTCATCCCCCGGTTCGGGCCCCGGTAGTTTCGCGGCGCTACCGCCCGAGCGGGTGCTCCTCCAGGAAGGCATCCACGACCGACTGCGGATCGGCGCCGTGAGCCACCCGCCGGCGCATGTCGGTCAGGGCTTCGGTATCCAGCACACCGGCGACCTGATTGATCGCCAGCAGTTGGGATTCGGTCAACGCGTTGCGCCGATACAGTGGCACCACATTCTCGGCGCGCACCAACGTCGGCCGGCCATCGGTCAGCACCACAACGTCGTCCGGTGTCGCCGGGTCGGCCGTACTGGTCCATGCCGCGGTGATCAGGCGGGCGCGCAGTGCGGCGAACAACGCTGCGCTATCGGGGAATTCGCGCAATCTGGGCAGCGTGCACCGTCCCACCGCCGCCGGCGCCCGCACCCCGGCGACAGCGCCGACGACCAGCCCGGAGCAGTGCCGCACCAGCGCGGACAGCTCGGTTCCGCCCCAGGCGTCGGCCGTTGCCTTCGTCACGGCCAACGCCGGTTTGTCGGCGGCGGTCATGGCGTAGTCACCGAGCGCAAGACCCTCCGGCAGCGCACCGGCCAACGCCCAGTAGACCTGCCGGTCGGAGCGTGCCGTGGAGTCGGGTGCGAACACCGCCAGCAGGCGGCCGGTGAAACCGGGAACCAGGGTCAACTGCCCGGCGTCCAGCGCCGCGACCGGGTCGGCCACCGATTCGATGCGCACCGCGGCTCCGGCACCGCGCAGGGCGCTCGCGTACAGCTGCGCCAAAACCTGCGATTGCGGGTCGGGCGCGGTTCCCACGCCCAGCGGCGCCGGCCCCGGGCGATCAGCGCACCCGGCGATCAGCAGGGCGGTGATCAGTGCCAGCGCCAACCGGCGCAGCTGATGTCTCGGCGGCCGCGGCACCGTGCGCTCAGGACGACGAACCGGCGGCCGCCGCGACCGCTGCCGCAACGGCCGGTTCGACACGCGGGTCCAGCGGGCTCGGCACGACCCGCTCCGGCGCCAGGTCGTCGGCGACCACGGAGTAAATCGCCTCCGCGGCAGCCAATTTCATCTCTTCGGTGATGCGTTCGGCACCGGCGTCCAGCGCCCCGCGGAACACGCCGGGGAAGGCCAGCACGTTGTTGATCTGGTTGGGGAAATCGCTGCGGCCGGTCGCCACCACCGCCGCATACTTGGCGGCCAGCTCGGGGTGGATCTCCGGGTCGGGGTTGGACAGTGCGAACACCACCCCGCCCGGGTTCATCGACGCGATCAACTCCTCGGGCACCACCCCTCCGGAGGCACCCAGGAACACGTCGGCACCGACCAGCGCCTCGGCCAGACCACCGGTGCGGCCACCGGGGTTGGTGCGCTGCGCCAGCTCGGTCTTGACGTCGTTCATGTCGGTACGTTCCGGATGCAGCACGCCCTGCGAATCGAGCACGATCATCTCCGAGATACCCACCGACATCAGGATGTTGGCGCAGGCCACGCCCGCGGCGCCGGCACCGGAGACGACCACCCGCAGCGACGAGATGTCGCGCCCGAGCACCTTGGCCGCACCCATCAGCGCCGCCAGCGCCACGATCGCGGTGCCGTGCTGATCGTCGTGCATCACCGGGCAGTCCAGCGCCTCGATCACGCGGCGCTCGATCTCGAAGCAGCGCGGCGCGGAGATGTCCTCCAGGTTGACCGCCCCGAACGACGGACGCAGCCGCACCAGCGTCTCGACGATCTCGTCGGGGTCCTTGGTGTCCAACACGATGGGAATGGAGTCCAGGCCGGCGAAGGTCTTGAACAGCGCGGCCTTGCCCTCCATCACCGGCAGCGACGCCGACGGACCGAGGTCACCCAGCCCGAGCACCGAGGTGCCGTCGCTGACCACCGCCACCAGCCGGTGCGCCCAGGTGTAGCGGGCGGCCAGGGTGTGGTCCGCGGCGATGGCGCGGCTGACCTGTGCCACCCCGGGCGTGTAGGCGATCGACAGCGCGCGCTGGCTGTCCAGCGGGGCCTTCAGGTCGACGGAGATCTTCCCGCCCATGTGGGCTTCGAAGATCTCTTCGTCTCCAATGACAATCGGCGAGTTGTCCACCGTGTTCGCAAGGTTCTCAGGCATCGATAGTCCAGGGTACTGCGCTGGCGCATCTCGATCGGCAACGGCCAGCGCCGGTGGGCGCCGGCCGCGCTCAGATCAGGCCCAGTCCCTTGACGGCCTCGCGCTCTTCGGCCAGCTCAGCGGTGGAGGCGTCGATCCGGCCGCGGGAGAAGTCGTCGATCTCCAGGCCGCCCACGATGCTCCAGTCGCCGCCGGAGGTGGTGACCGGGAACGACGAGATCAGGCCCTCGGGCACCCCGTAGGAGCCGTCGGAGACCACCGCCATCGACACCCAGTCGCCGTCCGGGCTGCCCAGCAGCCAGTCCCGGGCGGCGTCGACGGTGGCCGAAGCCGCCGAGGCGGCCGACGAGGCGCCGCGGGCGTCGATGATCGCCGCGCCGCGCTTGGCGACGGTGGGGATGAAGTCGTTCTCGATCCAGGCCTGGTCGCCCACGACCTCGGCCGCGTTACGACCGCCGACCTCGGCGTGAAACAGGTCCGGGTACTGGCTGGCCGAGTGGTTGCCCCAGATCGTCATCTTCTTGACGTCGGTGACCTTGGCGCCGGTCTTGGCCGCCAGCTGCGAGATCGCCCGGTTGTGGTCCAGGCGGGTCAGCGCGGAGAACCGCTCCTTGGGGATGTCGGGGGCGTTGGTCATCGCGATCAGCGCGTTGGTGTTGGCCGGGTTGCCGGTGACACCCACCCGGATGTCGGATGCCGCGACCGCGTTGAGCGCCTTGCCCTGCGCGGTGAAGATCGCACCGTTGGCCTCGAGCAGGTCGCTGCGCTCCATGCCCGGCCCACGCGGGCGGGCGCCGACCAGCAGCGCCAGGTTGGCGCCGTCGAAGATCTTGTTGGCATCCGAGCCGATCTGCACGCCCGACAGCAGCGGGAAGGCACAGTCGTCGAGCTCCATCACCACACCCTCGAGTGCCTTGAGCGCGGGCTCGATCTCCAGCAGCCGCAGTTCGATCGGCCGATCAGGGCCCAGCAGCGAGCCACTGGCCAGGCGGAAAAGCAGGCTGTAGCCGATCTGGCCGGCGGCGCCGGTGACGGCAACCTTGAGTGGGGTTGTGCTCACGTCAAGTGCTCCTCGAACGGGTTCGGCTTGGTCTGGATTGGTCCGGGTCGAAACTAGCGCACCGGCGCGGCCCCGAAAACTCCGGACCCCGCGGCGACCGCGCTGACCGGTCACTTTGGGTTCGGACGCGTAACATTTGACCGCGTATGCGCCGGGAGGGAGGGCTGCCATGACGGCGTTGCGAGGCCCGGTTCCGCGGGTGCTGGTCGACTGCGGCGTCTACGACGAAGGTGACCGGGTTCCCGGCGACTTCACGCCCGCCGGTGCGATGGCCAAGGTGCGCGAGATCGAGGCGAGCGGCCGGGACGGGTTCGTCTGGGTGGGCCTGCACGAGCCCGACGAGTCCCAGATGCAGGCCGTGGCGGCCACGTTCGACCTGCACGAACTGACCGTCGAGGACGCCGTGCACGCCCACCAGCGGCCGAAGCTGGAGCGCTACGACGAGACGCTGTTCCTGGTGCTCAAGACCGTCAACTACGTCCCGCACGAATCGGTGGGGCTGCCGCGACAGATCGTCGAGACCGGCGAGATCATGATCTTCGTCGGCAAGAACTTCGTCGTCACCGTCCGGCACGGTGAACACAGCGGACTGTCGGAGGTCCGCAAGCGGATGGACGCCGACCCCGAGCACCTGCGGCTGGGACCGTACGCGGTGATGCATGCCATCGCCGACTATGTCGTCGACCGCTACGTCGAGGTGACCAACCTGATGGAGACCGACATCGACGCCATCGAAGAGGTGGCGTTCGCTCCGGGCACCCGCACTGACGTCGAGCCGATCTACCAGATCAAACGCGAAGTCGTCGAACTGCGGCGCGCGGTGGCACCGTTGTCGATTCCGTTTCAGCGGATGCAGACCGACTACAAGGATCTGATCTCCAAAGAGGTGCGGCGTTACCTTCGTGACGTCGCCGACCACCAGACCCGCGCCGCCGAACAGATCGCCAGCTACGACGAGATGCTGAGTTCGCTGGTACAGGCGGCGCTGGCGCGGGTGGGGATGCAGCAGAACACCGACATGCGCAAGATGTCGGCGTGGGCCGGCATCATCGCGGTGCCCACCATGATCGCCGGCATCTACGGAATGAACTTCGATCACATGCCCGCGTTGCACTGGACGTTCAGTTACCCGACGGTGCTGCTGGGCATGGCCGGCATCAGCACGGTGCTCTATCGCGCGTTCCGCCGCAACGGCTGGCTCTGATCAGCGCGACGCTTCTATCGCCGAGCAGACATGAAAGCCCCTAAATTGCCCCGCGAGAGGGGGCTTTCGCGTCTGCTCGCGCAGTTAACCCGCGCAGTTAATCAGCGCGGCTGGGAGGCGGGGCGGTCCGGATCGAGCACATCCACCCCGTCGGCGCGCCAGGCCTCGCGCATCGCGTCGGCGCCCTTGAGCCGCACCCAGGCCGCCTCGGTCGCGGTGATCGGGATGGCCGACAAGAACCGCACCGGCTCGCGCGGTGCCGCCAGCGCCAACTCGGCGATGTCACTGTCGCCCAGCAGCATCGCGGTGAACGGCACGCCGCCCGACTGCCGGGTCCACAGCGGGCCGCCCAGGTCCATCAGCGCATCCGCCGCCAGCACCACGCCCTCCACCACCGGCGCGGCGGCCACCATCGCCAGGCTGCGCGCCAGCCCGGCATCAGAACCCGAGATCCGCAGCCGCAGCACGACCTCGGCACGCGGACCGTGCACCGGGTCGGCCAACACCTGACCGGGGTCGCCCATCGGGTGCCGCGAACAGCCCACCGAGACGTAATGCACCATCCGGTCGGGCCCGGGCCCGAACCGCAGCACCTCGATGGGCTCGACGCCCAGGAACGTCACCCGCGCGGCGCCGGGCTCCGACGCGATGCCCGCGGCCGCGTAGTGCGCTTTCAGGTGCGCCCGCACCCGGTCCAGGTCGTCGCTCACCGTTGGGCCGGCGGGACGGTCAGGTTCACCCCGGACGCGGCGTCGAACACCACCATCTTGGCCGCGTCCAGGGCCAACTCGATCGGCTGCCCGCCGGCGGCCTTCGACGCGGCGGGAACCCGTGCCACCAGGCCGTTTTCGGTCGACGTGCCGGCGGCTTCGTTCGGGGTGAAGTACAGGTACTTGTCGGCGCCCAGCGATTCGACCAGATCGACGCGCGCGGAGAAGGTCACCGCCCGGGCACGCTCGGCGTCGTCGAGCAACCCGGCGTCGCCGAGATGTTCGGGCCGCACGCCGATGACGACGTCATTGTGGGATCCGGGATGCCGCCCGATGGTGTCGCGGACCGCCGCGCCCAGCGGGACCTCACCGAACGGCAGTCGCGCACCGGTCGAGGTCAGCGTGCCGGGGAAGAAGTTCATCGCCGGCGAGCCGACGAAACCCGCGACGAACAGGTTGGCGGGCCGCTCGTAGAGCTCATCGGGGGTGCCGATCTGTTGGGCGATCCCGCCGTGCATCACCACCACCCGGTCGCCGAGCGTCATCGCCTCGGTCTGATCGTGGGTGACGTAGACGGTGGTGGTGCCCAGCCGGCGCTGCAGCCGGGCGATCTCACTGCGCATCTGCACCCGCAGCTTGGCGTCCAGGTTCGACAGCGGCTCGTCCATCAGAAACGCCTTGGGGTGCCGCACGATCGCCCGTCCCATCGCGACCCGCTGACGTTGCCCACCGGACAACTGCGACGGCTTGCGGTCCAGAAAATCCGACAGGTCAAGGATTTTCGCGACCTCGGCGACCTTCTCGGCGATCTGCGGCTTCTTCATCTTGGCCAGGGTCAGCGGAAAGGCGATGTTGCCCCGCACCGTCATGTGCGGGTAGAGGGCATAGGACTGGAACACCATCGCGATGTCGCGGTCCTTGGGGGCGCGCTCGTTGACGCGCTCACCACCGATGCGCAACTCCCCCGAGCTGATCTCCTCCAGGCCGGCGATCATGTTCAGCGTGGTGGATTTTCCGCAGCCGGACGGTCCCACCAGGATGATGAACTCGCCGTCGGCGATCCTCAGCGACAGGTCTTTGACCGCCACGGCGCCGTCGGGGTAGCTCTTGGTGATGTGGAGGAGTTCGATCTCTGCCATCGGCCTATCCCTTCACCGCGCCGGAGGTCAGTCCCGCCACGATCCGTCGTTGGAAGATTAGAACAAAGACGATGATCGGCACCGTGATCACCATCGCGCCGGCGGCGATCGAGCCGGTCGGCTCCTCGAATTGCGAACTGCCGGTGAAGTTGGCGATGGCCACCGGCGCGGTGATCGACGCCTTGGTCGCCGTCAGCGACAACGCCAACAGCAGGTCGTTCCAGGCGAAGATGAACACCAGGATCGCCGCGGTGACGATTCCCGGCGCCGCCAGCGGCGCGATCACCTTGCGGAACGCCTGGCCCGGGGTGGCGCCGTCCATCTTGGCGGCCTTCTCCAGGTCCCACGGGATCTCGGCGAAGAACGCCGAGAGCGTGTAGATCGCCAGCGGCAGCGCGAAGGTGATGTAGGGGATGATCAGTCCCGGCCAGGTGTCGAACAGCCCGATAGCCCGTTCGATGTTGAAAATCGGTGTCACCAGCGATATCTGGGGGAACATCGCGATGAGCAGCGCCGCCCCGACCAGCAGCCGCTTGCCGGGGAAGTCCAGCCGGGCCACCGCGTAGGCGGCCATCGCACCGATCACCACCGCGATGACGGTGGTGATCAGGCCGATGCCGACCGAGTTGATCAGCGCCGACCCGAACACATCGCCGGCAAAGATGCCGCGGTAGTTGTCGAGGGTTACCGACGACGGGATCAGCTTGCCGTCCTTCACCGTTGACGTCGGCTTGAGCGACAGCGAGAAGATCCACAGCACCGGCACCAGCGCGTAGACCACTACGGCCAGATCGATGATCAGCCATGCCGCGCGGCGTCGAACGTCGGTCATTTCTGTTCCGATCCCGGCGCCGCGGCACCGAACACCTTGACGAACAGCACCGCGATCAGCGCCACGCAGACGAAGATCAGCACCGAGATCGCCGAGCCCAGGCCGACGTTGAAGCCCTTGAACAGGTTGTCGTAGCCCAGGATCGACACCGAGCCGGTGTTGTTGGACCCGTTGGTGAGCACGTAGATGTTGTCGAAGATCCGGAACGCGTCGAGCGTGCGGAACAACAACGCCACCAGGATGGCCGGTTTCATCATCGGCAGGATGACGCTGACCAGACGCCGCCAGGCGCCGGCGCCGTCAACCTGTGCCGCCTTGAGCAGATCCTCGGGCACCAGCGCCAGCCCGGCCAGCAGCAGCAGCGCCATGAACGGGGTCGTCTTCCACACCTCGGCGAGGATCACGATCCCCAGCGACGGCAGCTGCTGGGTCAGCGGCGCACTACCGGCGGGCAGTAGATTCGCCAGATAGCCGGTGCCCGGTGTCCAGGCGTAATACCAGCTGTAGGCGGCGGCCACCGTGACGATGCCGTAGGGCACCAGTACCGCGGTGCGCACCATGCCTTTTGCGAACAGGCTGCGGTGCATCACCAGTGCCAGCGCAAGACCCAGCACGAATTCGATGGCCACCGAGACGACGGTGATGCCCAGCGTCACCGCGAACGCCGTCCACCAGTAGGAGTCGGTCAGCGTGGTCTGGTAGTTGGCCAGGCCGACGAAGGCGGTGTCGTCGGGGGTGGCCAGGTTGTAGCGCAGCAGGCTCAGCCAGATCGCATACCCGATCGGATAGGCCGTCACGGCCAGCATCAGCACCACCGCCGGGGCGATGAGCAGCAACGCCAGCCGCCGCTGCGACCGCTCGTCGGCGCGAGACGTCATAGCGCACCGCTCACGGGATCAGCCCCTTGCCGTCGATGGCCTTGCGCACCTGCACGGTGAGCTCGTCGGCAGTGCGCTCCGGGTCGATGGCGGTGATCGGCGCCAGCGTCGCCGATATCCGGGTCGACACCGCCTGGTAGACCGGTGTGGCCGGGCGCACCGCCGCTTCGGTGAGTTGGTCGCGAATCAGGTTGTGGTGCGGGTATTTCTCCTGAAGCTGCGGATCGGAGTACAGCGAGGCGCGCACCGGGGGCAGCCCGCCGTCGATCGCAAGGTACTTCTGGTTGGCGACGTCGCGCAGGCATCGCACCGCTTCGAATGCCTCGGCGCGGTGCCGGGTGGTGCGGGCCACCGCCAGGTTCATCCCGCCGAGCGTGACCTTGGCCGGCCGGCCGGGCGACACCGACGGATACGGTGCGAACCCGAGCACGTCGCGACTGGCCTCGTAGGCCAGCCGGTACTGGGCGTCGCTGGGGGCGAACATGCCGAGGTCGTTGATGCTGCCGGTCAGATCCGCACGCCGGTCCAGCGGCAGGAACCCGACGCCGCCCTTGACGGCGTTCTCCAGCATCGACGGCAGCACGAACGGCCAGTTGACCTCCAGAGCCGCCTTGCCCTGCTCGAACGCCAGCCGGGCGGTGCCCTCGTCACTCTGGGTGACCGACGGGTCAGCACCCGGAGCGGTCGCCACCGCGCGCATGATCCGCAGCGCCGCAACGGTGGCGGCCCGATGCTCGGCGGTGTCGGTCAGGGTGACGGTCTTGCCGTCGTCGTCGAGCACCCGGCCGCCGGCACTTGCCAGCAGCGTGTTGAACCACACCACCAGGCCCTCGTACTGCTTGGCCTGCACCGCGATCCAGCTCGGCTCGCCGGCGGCATGCAATCGGCCCGCCTCGGCGACCACCTGATCCCAGGTCGACGGCGCAGCGTCCATCAGATCCGGCCGGTACCAAAGCAATTGGGTGTTGGTGATGATCGGGGCGGCATAGAGCCGCTGTTGCCAGCGGGCGGTCGCCAGCGGACCGGGCAGCGTGTCGGCGACCGCGTCGGCCTCGGCCGCACCGGCCGGGTCGTCCGACAGCGGCAACGCCCAGCCGGCCTCGGCGAACTCAGCGGTCCACACCACATCCAGGCCCATGATGTCCAGCGTGCGGTCGTTGCCAGTGAGCCGGCGGGCCAGTTGCAGCCGCTGGTCGTCGGCGGCGCGCGGCAGGCTGAACTGCTCGACGCGGTAGCGGCCACCGGACTGCTCGGTACAGCGCCGTGCCAGCACCTGGAACGTCGCGGTGTCGTTGGCCGGGGTGTACACGCTGACCACCAGGCCGTCGTCGTGCCCGGACCAACCGCAGGCCGACCCGGAGGCGAGGGTCAGCGCCGCCAGCGCAGCCGCGCCCAGCCGCCGAACGCGACCGCGCCGACTCGCCACGCCACCCGCCTCCTGTTGCCGTTCTGTGCCAGAACGGTAAGGCCGGTCGGCCGCGCTGTGCAACAACGCCGAGTCAGAGCGTCAGCTTCGCCAACAGATCCCGGCCCTGCTCGGCGCTCTGCGGGTCGCAGAGCACGTCGTAGCGCCCCGCGACCAGCTGCATGGTCGAGCTGAAATCCCTTGTGCCGCGGGCCATCGCATACGGCACCGACGACGTGATCAAACCGAAGAACACGCCGGCGATCAGACCGGTCACCAACGCCTGTGCCGGGTTGTCGCTGAAGATGCCCAGCACCAGGCCGATGAACAGACCCAGCCAGGCCCCGGTCAGCACCCCGCCGCCGAGCACCTTGGGCCAGGTGAGCCGGCCGGTGACCCGTTCGACCTGCATCAGGTCGACGCCGACGATCGTCACCTGGTGCACCGGGAACTGTTGGTCGGACAGATAGTCCACCGCACGCTGCGCCTCGGCGTAGGTGGGGTAAGCCCCGATCGGCCAACCTTTGGGCGGCGTGGGCAACCGGGCCACGTCTCGCCGACCCGCGGCCGCCGCACCGAGCGGATCGGGAGCCTGTCCGGACTGAAAAGGGCTGGTCATGGGGCTTCTCTCTCCTTGTTCCGGGATACTTCCGGGGTGGCGGACCGGCACTCCGCGCGGATCTGGCACCCGACGCATCCGCTAGGTTGAACAGCATGACAGCTCCCGGCGGGGATTCTGGCGAGAATCCACGACCCAATGCCGACCAACCCTGGCCCGAGGCGGGTGCGCCCGGGCCCGAGCAGGGCGGCTGGGCCAACCCGTCGGGTTTCGATGGCTATCCTCCCCCACCGCCCGGTTACCCGCAGGGCCCTCCAGTGAATCCTCAGTGTGCAGGTTGCGCTCCCGGAA
>NZ_MVHC01000015.1 GCF_002086455.1 Mycolicibacter algericus DSM 45454 | reverse complement strand
GCCGATCAGAGCGGTCAACTCCGCCTCGATCAGGGCCTGGTAGATGGTTTCGGCGGCTTGGGTGATTCGCTCACCGGCATCGGCGGTGCGCAGTGCGTCGAGCACCTCGAGCAAGGCAGACTGATTCAGGGCCATCGCGATGTTCCTCTCGGTAGTGATGCTTGGCGGTTTCACCACAGAGACTCACGCGATGGCCCTCTACACATCAGCACCGACACGCCGCCACTACTTACACCACTCCCCGGGACGTGAATGGGTGGGCTTCGACCAGCACCGAGAACTGAGACTGACCGCCGGCACGCTTGAGATAGACGACCAGCCACCGGGCCACCTCACGCACCAGTTCACTGCCGTAGTCCATTTCGACCAGCGCCAACGCCAGATCGATGCCCGCCGACACCCCGGCCGAGGTGAAGACGTCGCCGTCCCGGATGAAGATCGCATCCGGCTCCACGGTGACATCCGGGAACGCCCGCGCCAACAACGGCGCGTCGTGCCAATGCGTGGTGGCGCGCCGGCCGCTGAGCATTCCAGCCTGGGCGAGAATGAACGAACCCGTGCAGATCGACGCCAAACGCCGAGTCCGGCTCGCCACTGATCTGACGGCGTCGACGAGCTGCGGATCGATCGCTCGCCGGGGCAGCAGGTCACTGCCGGCGACCATGACGGTGTCGGCCGAGTCGATGGCGGCGATGCGGTCGGTGACGCCCAACCGCGCCCCGATCGAGGTCGCCACGTCGCGGCCGTCGACCGAGGCGAACCTCACCCGGTAATCGGCACCGAATCGGTTGGCCTCCACGAAGACTTCCGCCGCCCCGGCGACATCGAGCATCGTCACATCGTCGAAGACGACGATCACCACCACCCGCGGTCCCACACCGGCCTGCGCCACCTGGCCATTATGTCGGTCTGCGCCGTAGCGGCGCGCGCGACAGGGGCTGCGGCGAGTGTCGCAATCTGTGGGAAAACTGGCACGAACAGCCGCGGTGGGAGCATCAGGTGCCACGCAGACTGGGCGTACCCGAAACGGAGGAGATGCGACCATGGCCACCCAGTCCATCGAAACAATCGCTGACATCACCATTCCCGGCACCGCGCTGGCTCGCGAGATCACCGAGTTCATCCGCGACACCGAAGACGACTTGCTGTTCAACCACTCTCGCCGGGTCTTCCTATTCGGCGCTCTGCAGGGCCGGCGCCGCGGCCTGCAACCGGACCTGGAACTGCTCTACGCCGGAGCCATGTTCCACGACCTCGGCCTGACCCGGCGCTACCGCACCTCGACGGTGCGCTTCGAGGTCGACGGCGCCGACGCAGCACGCGACTTCCTACTGCAACGCGGCGTCGACAAGGTTGACGCCGACAAGGTCTGGCTGGCCATCGCCTTGCACACCACGCCCGGAGTGCCCGAGTTCCTCGACCCGGAAATCGCCCTGGTCACCGCCGGTGTCGAAACCGACGTGATCGGCATCGGACGCGATGACCTGTCCCCCGAGGACATCGCCGCCGTCACGACGGCCCATCCGCGCCCCGACTTCAAGAGACAAATCCTCGCCGCCTTCAACGACGGGATGAAACACCGCCCCCACACCACTTTCGGCACCATGAACGCCGATGTCCTGGCGCACTTCGACCCGGGGTTCGTGCCGACCGATTTCACCGACCTCATCCTCGGCAACTCATGGCCCGAGTAGGCGCCGACATGCGTCTGGTGATCGCCATGACCGGTGCCACCGGTGCCGCGCTGGGCCCGGCGGGACGAGTACGGGATCGGCATCCCCTACTTCGGCGACGCCGGACGGGAAATGCTGACCCTGGAGAAGTTGAGCAGGCGCTTCCGGCAAGTCTGAGCCGGTTCCATCGCCTCCCTCGGGTCCCCTGGCACCGTGGTCTTCCCGGAGGCGGCGACGCCGGTTAGCCGCGGATCCCCGCGACGGTATCGGCCAGTGTGTCCCGGGGATCGCGGAACACGATGCCGAGGTCGCGTTCGGCCGGGGAGTCATCGGAGGCGGGCATCTGGGTGTAGTACTGCATACCGGCCTCGGTGAACGGGGTCGAGATCGGCAGCGCCCGCTCGACCTGGTCCAAGACCCGCCCCGCCCAGCGCAGGGCGAGGTCCGGGACGGGCACCGCGAGCATCGGCGAACCCGACACCTCGGCAAGCAGGCTCGCCAACCGTCCCGGGGGCACCCGCCGACCGCCGGCCATGTAGCGGCGCGGGCCGCGTCCCGGCTCCAGCAGCGCGACATGCATGGCAGCCAGGTCACGAACGTCGATCACCAGCCAGGCTGCGCCGCGCCCGGGGATGACATGCATCTCCAGCGCGGCCCGCACTCCTTCGCCGGCCTCCCCCAGCCGGTCTCCGACCGGCGGGCCGAGCACCATGCCCGGATAGGTGATGTTGACCGGGGCACCGGCATCCTGCAGGCCACGCGCATACAGATCCTCCCGGGCTTTCGACCGACCGTAGCCGTCGGCGCCACCGGCCACCGGCAGGTCGGCACGCAGCGTCTTCAGGCCCGGGTGGAACAGCGCGGTGAAGCTGGAGACGTGAATGATCGGGTCCAGCCCCAACGCGACCGCCCCGCCGAGCACGTTGTGGGCGCCGGCCGAGTTCGTGCGCAGCATCTGCGCGGTCTGGCGTGGATCGGTGGCGACCACCGCGGCGGCATGCACGACCGCGTCGCAGCCGCGCAGCGCCTCGCGTACCGAGTCCGCGTCGGTGATGTCACCGACGACGTAGTCGGAGACGTCGACACCGAGCCGTGCCACGCTGCTGTGCAGACCGGCCGGGTTTCGGACCAGGAACCGCGGCCGGTGCCCGGCATCGGCGATCGCCTTGGCGGTCCACCCGCCGACGAATCCGGTTCCCCCGGTGATCAATACCCGCATGGTCAGGTCCTTTTCGGCAGTTGGCCGGCGATCAGGGGGACGATCTTGTCGGCCATGTAGGCATGTCCGGCATCGGTGGGATGCACGCCGTCGGGGCCGATCAGCTCCGGCCGGCCGACGAACCAGCCTTCGGCGAGCGGATCGACGAACTCCGCCCCCACCACGCGCGCCTCGGTGCTCAGGATGTCGCGGATCCGCCACAGATCGGCGGGCACCTCCGCGGTGGGCCACGGCGGCCCGATCACCAGCATCCGGGTCGACGGTGCCGCCCGGCGTGCCAGCCCGAGGGTGTCGGCGACCAACCTGGTCAGCTGGCCCGGTTCGACGTCCTGGTCGTTACGGGAGCCGAAGAACACCACCAGTGCGTCGTCTGGCTGCACCACCCGGGCGGTCAGGTCCCCGAACAGGCCGCCCCGGTTACCGCGCACCGCGTAACCCGCGCCGCCCTCGGCCGCCACGTCGGCGTGGACGTAGGTGCCGCGGCCGGCCAGCGTCTGCCAGGCCCGCTCGGTCCAGTTCGCCGCACCGCGACCGGTGTCCTCGTATCCGGAGGTGTAAGAGTCGCCGATCACCGCGATCCGGTTCGGCGAGGCACTCAGCGACACCGTGTCGTAGTGGCGCGCGGAATCGTCATCGCGTGCCAGGTAGCCGGTGCAGGCGACGACGGCGAGCACGATGGCCACCAACGAGCCGGCGAACATCGTCAGCCGGCCCACCGCTCACCTCCCCCGAACGGGTCAGTGCACACTGACCGGAACCGCCTCGGTGCGTCCGTTCCGGAGCCGCTCATCCGCCGCCACGGCGGCGACCGGGTCGACGGCCAGCGGATCCTCGACCGGCGTGACCTGCGCCGTCTCCGGCCGGGCCCCGATCATCCGGCGCATCCAGCGCCGACCCGGCTCCTCGACGGCGTGGAACAAAAACACCGACAACAGCGTCGCCCCCGCCAGCAGCCCGCACACCATCCACTTGGCCGCACCCGCCCCCTCGTCCAACACGATCTCGAATTGTATTGCGGCCCAGTTCCACGCGGTGTGCACCAGCTCGTGGACCATGTACAGACAGAACGAGATCTGCCCGCCGTAGACCATCACCCGAGTCGACAGCAGCACTGGCAGGCTGCCGGTTCCGATCGCCAGCGCCATCACCAGCGGCACGAACAGCACATCGACCAGCCCGCCGCTGTCGTACAGCCCGGAGATCGGATGCGCGTCGAAGTAGTACAGGGTCCCGACGATCGCGACGATGAGCAACACCGAGCAGTAGCCGGCGCCACGGCGGGCCCGGTCGCTCGGCCCCAGCTTGCGCACCGACGCGCAGGCCAGCGCACCGGCGGTGAACTGCATGACGATGCGCGGCAGCCAGCTCCACGGGGTGTAGAACTGGCCGGTGGCCAGCAACAGCAGCAGCGGCGGCAGCGAGGCGATGACCGCCAGCGCGGCCAGGCCACCGGCCGACGTCGCCCGCATCACCCGGTAGATCACCAGGATCAGCCCACCGAACAGCAGGTATGCCAGCCATTCGGCACTGATCGACCAGGCCGGCCCGTTCCAGCTGGTCCCGTCGAAGAACGGCTCGAACCACAGCTGCATCAGCAGGACCTGTCGCACGTAGCTGGTCGCGGTCATCCTGCTGAGGTCTTCGGTCGGCACATGGCCGACGTGCAGGGTGAAGATCACCCACAGCAGCGCCAGGTGCAAGGTGACCAGGTAGATCGGCCACACCCTGGCCAGCCGCAACCACAGGAAGTGCAGGGTGGCCCGCGGTGAGAAGGACTCCCCCATCCGTTCCAGGTAGTTCCAGGTCAGCACGAAGCCACTGAGGATGAAGAACAGATCGACGCCCTGAGCCCCGCAGTCGAGCACCGGGGCGAGCGCATCGCTGAAGGCCGGCGACCCCAGTCGCAGCAGCGGCCGGAAGTGGAACAGCACCACCCACACCGCGGCGATGATGCGAAGCCCGGTGAGGGCTTTGATCTCTCCGCTGCGCACAACACTCTTTCGCCGATGGGCTGTAGCCGTCTTGACTGGCCTCTGTCGCGGGGACAGCGTATCGACCGGGACTGCCGAATCGCGAGCGACCACGCCCGGTGATACTTGAGCGATGCCAGAGGAGTATCGGGTGGGCCGCGGGATCGCCGACATCACCGGCGAGCCGGCCGAATGCGGAATGCTCGGCTACGGCGTGGCCTCCCAGCAGACCTCCGGCCTGCACAACAGGTTGCGCGCCCGGGCGTTCGTGATTGTCCACCCCGCCAGCGAGGTGCGCCTGCTGCTGGTGGTGTGCGAACTGCCGCTGCTGCTGGAAAGCGTGCACCGCGAGGTGCTCGGTCGGCTGGCCGCCGCCCACGGCGAGCTGTACACCGTCCACAACGTGATGCTGACGGCGACACACACCCATTGCGGTCCGGGCGGCTACTCCGACCACCGGCTCTACAACTCCAACACCGGCGGATTCCGGCCGCAGACGTTCGCCGCGATCGTCGACGGCATCTGCGAAGCCGCCGAGCGCGCACACGCCGACCTCGCTCCCGCCAGCCTGAGCCTGGCCGTCGGCCGGTTGCACGACGCCAGCAGCAACCGCTCGCCGTCGGCGTTCGCCCGCAACCCGGAGGCCGAGCGCGCCCACTTCCCCGACGCGATCGACCCGCAGACCACGCTGCTGCGCATCGAACGCAGCGGCCGGCTGGTCGGCGCGGTGAACTGGTTCGCCACCCACGGCACGTCCATGACCAATCGCAACACCTTGATCAGCGGCGACAACAAGGGCTACGCCGCCTACCGGTGGGAGCGCATCGACCGCGGCGTCGACTACCTGGCACCCGATCCGCCCGACTTCGTCGCGGCCTTCGCCCAGACCAACAGCGGCGACATGTCGCCCAATCTCAACCACCGTCCCGGCAGCGGCCCCACCGAAGACGAGTTCGAGAACACCCGAATCATCGGGGAACGGCAGGCCGCCGCGGCCGCCGACCTGACGACCGGGCACGGCGCCGAGGTCACCGGCGGCCTTGCCGCCCTGGCCACGTACGTCGATCTGTCGGATTTCGAGGTCTCACCCGAGTTCACCGGTGACGGCCGAACCCATCGCACCGGCCCCGCAGTGGCCGGGGCGGCGGCACTGGCCGGTACCGATGAGGGCCCGGGCCCGCTGCACCCACTGCTCAGACAGGGCCGCAACTGCATCGTCGACTCGCTGGTCGACGCCACCGTCTACCGCGTGGCGCCGCGACTCCGCGACGCCCACGCACCCAAGGGCCTGGTGGGGCCGGGCAGCCGACTGAATCGGGCCCTGACGCTGATGCCCAACGGCGGCCCCGTGCAGTTGCTGCGCATCGGGCAGCTGTATCTGATCGGCATCCCCGCCGAGGTGACCATCGTGGCCGGGTTGCGATTACGGCGCACCGTGGCCGCCATCGTGGGCGCCGAGTTGCGCGATGTGCTGGTGGCCGGCTACAGCAACGGCTACCTGCACTACGTCACCACTCCCGAGGAGTACCAGGAACAGCGCTACGAGGGTGGCAGCACGCTGTTCGGACGCTGGGAACTGGCCGCGCTGCAGCAGGTGGCGGCCGGGCTGGCCACCGCGATGCGTGATCGGCGGCCGGCGCCGGTCGGCAACGCTGCGGCCGAGCCACCCCGCAGGCGGCGGTCGCGCCGGCGGGTCAGCGCCGACGAGCCGGCCGCCGGCCGCCGGTTCGGCGAGGTGTTGGCACCGCCGCTGGCCCACTACCAGCCGGGGGCCACGGTGACGGCGGTGTTCGCCGGCGCCCACCCGAACAACGACCTGCACCGTGGCGGCACCTACCTGCGGGTTGAGCGGCAGACCGGCGGTGCCGAGGGTGGCTGGAGCACCGTGGCCGACGACGGGGACTGGTCGACGACGTTCCGCTGGCGCCGCGCCGGGCGCCGCGGGTCGACCGTCACCGTGACCTGGACGGTGCCCGAGAACACCGCCGCCGGACGCTACCGGCTGCGCTATGACGGCGACGCCCGCGGGCTCGAGGGCCAGCGCACCGCTTTCACCGGGTCGACCGAGCCCTTCGAGATCTCACGAAAGCGTTAAGAGGCCGCCCAAGCTGCCTTAACTTCGCCGCCTAACGTCGGGAAATGTCACCGTCGGCCACCTGCCGACAATGACCGGATATCGGAAGCGGGGGCTGGCATGGCTATCACGATCACCACTCGGAGCGCAGCGCGGATCGGTCAGCAAGGCAACCCCACCGTGAAGTGCGGTGACGCGCAGATTCGAGCGCACTCCCGGCACCTCGCGACGGTGATCACGATCCGGGGCCGCATCGACTCCAGCAACGTCGACGAGCTCAGCGAGCACGCCCGGCGCTTCGTCCTGGCCAAGGAGCCGCTGCTGCTCGATCTGAGTGGAGTGACCTCGTTCGCCGCCGCCGGCATCTGGCTGCTGTGCGTCCTCGACGGTGACTGCCGCGCCGCGGGCGTCGACTGGACGCTCATCGAGGGCCCCGCTGTCAGCGAACTGCTCGGTGACTTCGACGAGGACGCCATGTTCCCGACGGCCCGCTCAGTCGAGCAGGCGCTGCACGCGCTCGCCGACGGCAACGACCGGCGCCGGCAGGCACTGCTGCCACTGTTCCAGAAGTCGGCCTAGCAATAGGCCGGAGGTACCCCGGCGCCGCCGCGGCGCTGCGCTGGTGGCCGCCGGTCGGCGTGCTGGCGACGCTGGCCCTGGGATGGGCGGTAGGCCGCGGCTCGACACCCTTCGACGGCTGGTTCAGCCATCGCACCCGCGAGGTGTTCGGTGAGCAACCGCGGTGGCTGTTGGCCTTCACCAGCGGCTGGCTGGTGCTCGCAGTGCTGGTGGGATGTTTGGCGGTCACCCTGCTCAGGCGGCAGTGGGCGCTGACGGCGGCGGTGCTGATCTGCCCGTTCGTCGTCACCGCGGCCGCCCAGGGTCTCAAGCACCTCTTCGACCGCCGCAACGGCCCCTACCTGGCATATCCCAGCGGACACACGGCACTGCTGGTCGCGGTGCTGGCCATGATGGTCGTGGTGGCCCACGCCTGCCGGGAGGCTCGGCGCTGGGCGCTGGCACTGGCGGCGGCGCTGAGCGTGCTGGGCATGCTCGGGCTGGTGGCCTGCGGCTACCACTTCCTCACCGACACGCTCGGCGCCGCGATGCTCGCCACTGCGCTGGTGTGCGCGGCCGCTCGGTTAACCTCTGCGCTGTGATCGTGCTGCTACCCCCGTCGGAGACCAAGCGCACCGGCGGTGACGGGCAGCCGTTGCGACTCGACGCACTGGGGTCGCCGCAACTGAACGGGCTGCGGGCGACGCTGGTGGACGAGTTGATCGCGCTGGCCGCGGACCCGGAGGCCAGCCGGCACGCGCTGGCGCTCTCGGCTGCCCAGGACGCCGAGATCGAACGCAACGCGCAGCTGCGGACCGCGCCGACGGCGCCGGCGATCAACCGTTACACCGGGGTGCTCTACGAGGCGCTCGACGTCGATTCGCTGCGCGGCGCAGCGGCGGCGCGTGCAACGGCTCGGCTGGCGGTCGGATCGGCGCTGTTCGGGCTGCTGCGGGCGACCGATCAGGTGCCGGCCTACCGGCTCTCGGCGGCCTCGAAGCTGCCCGGACAGCCCGGGCTGGCCAAACGCTGGCGGCCCGTCCTGGAGCCGGTGCTGGCCGACATCGCCGCCGCCGAACTGGTCGTCGACCTGCGATCCGGCGCCTATGCGTCGCTGGCCAGGATTCCCGGTGCCGTCGGCGTCGACGTCGTCGCCGAACACCCCGATGGCCGGCGGGTCTCGGTCAGCCATTTCAACAAGGCCCACAAGGGCCGGCTGGCGCGGGCGCTGGCCTCGGCCAAGGCCGAGCCGGACGACGTCGCGGGCGTGGCGGCGACCGCCCGGCGAGCCGGGATGCGGGTGGAACGCGACGACCACCGCTTGACCATCGTGGTTGCGGCATGAGACGCGACAATGGGCAAATAGCGACGCTGCTGCGGATCCTGATGTTCACCGCGCTGATCGCCGGCTGGCTGCCGGCCGGGCCGGCCGCGGCGGCCCCCGGGGGCGACGTGCCGCCGCTGCCCGCACCCGCCCGCGCGGCCGGTTTCGTCGACGTCCGCAGCGCCGTGCCCGACGCGATCATCGACCTGCGGTACGCCACGACCAACAACTTCACCGGCGTGCAGCTGTATCCGGCGAACGCCCGGTGCCTGGTGCACGAGTCGCTGGCCCCGGGGTTGGCGGCGGCGGCCGATGTGTTGCGCCGCCGCGGCCGAACGCTGGTGTTCTGGGACTGCTACCGCCCGCATGAGGTGCAGGTCCGGATGTTCGAGGTGGTGCCGGACCCGAATTGGGTTGCCCGCCCGGGACCGCTGGCCCGCAGCCACGAGACCGGGCGGTCGGTCGACGTGACGACCGCCGACCCGCGGGGCCGGCTGGTCGAGATGGGCACCGGCTTCGACGACTTCTCGCCCCGTGCCGCTGCGTTCGCCGAGGGGATCGGCGCGCAGGCCGCCGCCGAACGCGCCGCCCTGCGCGAGGCAATGAGTGCCGGCGGCCTCGCCGTCTACTCCGGGGAGTGGTGGCACTTCGACGGGCCGGGCGCCGGCGTCGGCAGACCGATCCTCGATGTGGCGGTCAACTGAGCGGTGGCGCCGCCAGGTGCCGCTCCACCGACTCCACCTTGGTGCTCATCGCGTCGACCGCGCCGGCTCGCCAGTCGGCCTTGATCACCGTGCTCACTCGTGGTGACCGGGCAGCCACCGCTTCCACCGCCCGCTGCACGACCGCCATCGCCTCGGCCCAGCTGTCGCTTTCGATCACGGTGAACATCGCATCGGTGCGATTCGGCAGGCCCGACTCGCGAACGACCCGCACCGCTTCCGCGACGATCTCGCCAACTCCCTCGCCCACCCCCAGCGGCGTGACCGAGAACGCAACCAGCACCGACACCTGACGCCCCTCTCGGAGTTCCCAGCGCGAGCGTACCTACCATCGAGCCCGTGCGGGTTCTGGTGCAACGAGTCTCGTCGGCGCGAGTCACGGTCGACGGCGAAACCGTCGGCGCCATCGCCCCGGACGGACAGGGACTGGTGGCGCTGGTCGGGGTCACCCACGACGATGACGTGAAGACAGCCCACCGGCTCGCCGAAAAACTCTGGCAGTTGCGCATTCTCGATGAGCAACGTTCGGCCTCCGATGTCGGCGCACCGATTCTGGTGATCAGCCAGTTCACCCTCTACGCCGACACCGCCAAGGGGCGCCGCCCGTCCTGGAATGCCGCTGCGCCCGGCGCTGTCGCCGAGCCGCTGGTGGAGGAGTTCGCCGAGGCGCTGCGGCGGCTGGGCGCCCGGGTGGCCACCGGCCGATTCGGGGCGCACATGCACGTCGAACTGGTCAACGACGGCCCTGTCACCGTGCTGCTCGAGCTCTGAGGCGAAACTCGCCGTGCCCGGCCCGGCGCCCCGTTAACTGTTGCCAGGATGGACAAGTGGGCCAAGCCGTGCGCACCATACAGACTATGTGGAACGCCATCGGCACCCTATTCGGCAGCAACGCCCTGTTCTGATCTACTTGATTGCGTCGGGACACAGTTCCTGTTGTGCGGTACCAGCAATACCGTGACCGTCTCCGAGAATGCCGCTCCCTCCCGGGAATCCGGCCACGGTATCCAGGCTTGAGCCATCTCGCGATGCCGAGCACATGAAGTGCCCGAGGGCGGCGTACCGCCTACACGGTCTGCTCAAACACGGGCTGCGTCGAAATCGGCTCACCGGCGGAAGCCGCTTACCGGTGCCGTGGTCGACTCACCGGAGACTGCGGTTTGTCGCGATTTTCACTTCGGACCTTCGAGGGTGTCTGGACACAGCTCGCGCTGCGCGGCGTTCACCCACGCCCAACCGTCGTCCCACCTGTACGACTCGGCGATCACGTGCGGTGGCGTACCGGTCTTGATCATCGTGCAGATCTGGTAACCCGTTCGCCAGGCGACCCGCATCGGTGGTCCACATGCCGATGTAGGTGCGCGGCGGAATCTGGTCCAGAAACGCCTGGTCATCCGCCCCCGCAGCTCCCGCAGCCCCCAGGGCCATCCCCGCGATGACTACGCCGACAGCTGCCGCTCCCGTAGTCCGTCTCATCATCCATTCCTTCTAAGGAGGCCGGTGAAGCCGCATATCAACCAGCTTGGCCAACTCAAGCTGCGTGAGATTCCCGAGCCGGGCCCGGATGCTCGACAGGGCCATGTGGGCCTTTGCCGATGCCCTGAACTGTCCAGTCTTACCCGACGGCACGATTCACGACCTGCGGTTTGTCAACATTCCCGTGCTCGCGCGCCACCTCGCGCGCGCTGGAATCGGCCCTGTTGCTGGGCAGGCCGTGATCGCCCGAGGAACAGCCACCGGCCATCGACGGTTGGCGCGAAGCTGGGTGACCACCGTGGCGCTAACGAGGGCCCGGCGGCGCGGGCATCCCGTGAACCGAGACCGGCGGCAGGTAGACGCCCACCAGGCTGCGATGCCACCACGCCCGATCCCGCCGACGCTCGGCGGGTGTGGTGAAGCGGTACTCGTAGAGCAGCGCCCGCACGTGGCGCGGCGGTTCGTCGGGAAACGGGTTGTGGCGCAACAGCCGCAAGGTATCGCGGTCGTTGCGCAGCAGCCGTTGCAGCAGGGCGTCGCGCCACGGACGCGCGTAAGCCGGTGAGAGCGCAGCGAACCACATCAGCCAGTCCAGCCGCAGATGGTATGGCGCCCATTGCCGCGGCAGCCGATCCAGCGCACCGGGTTTGCCCTTGAACTCGTATTCTTGCCAAACCGTCCGGTCGGTGAGCTCGGTGGCTGCGGTCCCCTCGATGACCACTTCCCGGCGGCAACGGCCGACCGTGCCGAATGCTCCGTAACTGTTGACCAGATGAAACGGGTTGAACGAGGCGTTCATTCGCTGCTGCCGCCAGGCCAGGTTGCGCACCGGCCAGTAGCTGAGCACGACCACCGCGGCGGTGAATGCGATCACCACAGCGGTGAACCACACCGGGGATCCCGGCATCTCCGGTGGCCGCAACCCGGGAAACAGTCCGGTGAGCCAGGATTGGTCGAGCGCCGCGGCGGCCAGCACGATCGTCACCCAGTTCAGCCAGGCGAAGTTGCCGGAGGCCACCAGCCACAGCTGGGTGACGATGATGATCACCGCCGCCGCCCCGGCGATCGGCTGGGGGGCGAACAGCCCTAACGGCACCACCAGCTGGGCGAAGTGGTTGCCGGCGGCTTCAATACGGTGCAGCGGCTTGGGCAGCTGGTGGAAGAACCAGCTCAGCGGGCCCGGCATCGGTTGGGTCTCGTGGTGGTAGTACAGGCAGGTCAAATCGCGCCAGCAGGAGTCGCCGCGCAGCTTGATCAACCCCGCCCCGAACTCGATCCGGAACAGCAGCCACCGGGCCAGCCACATCACCAGCACCGGCGGTGCGACCCGGTCGTTGCCCAAAAACACCGCCAGGAACCCGGCCTCCAGCAGGATCGATTCCCAGCCGAACGAGTACCACGCCTGGCCGACGTTGACGATCGACAGGTACATCACCCACAGCAGCAGCCAGGTCGACATCACCGCCCACAGCGGCACCAGCTCGCCGGCACCGGTCACCAGCGCCGCCGCCAGCGCCGCGCCGGACCAGCAGGTGGCGGCGAAGAACCGATCCGAGTAGTGCAGCTGGAAAATGCTGGGCGCCACCCGGAATGACCGCCGGCGCAGATACCGCGGCACCGGCAACATGCCGCTCTCGCCGATCAGCGCACGGAACTGCCGCGCGGCGGCGACGAACGCGACGACGTACACCGCGGCGATGCCGCGTTCCAGCACCAGCCGGCCCAGCCAATAGCCGGATCCGCCGAACCACGCCCACTGTGTGTCCACGCCCGCAACTCCTCGGTGTGACGTTCATACCACCGGTTGCGGGTCACCATCAGCCGGTTGACAACGCGCGTCGCAGCAGATGCATCGCCACCGTCGTCGACCGTTCCCGGACGTCGGCGCGGTCCCCGGGCAGCCGAGTCGTCCGGGTGAGCCACGTGCCGTCGCCCAGGGCAACGCTGAAACAGACCGTGCCCACCGGCTTGTCCGGCGTTCCGCCACCGGGCCCGGCGATTCCGGTGATCGCCACCGCGGTGTCCGCGGCGAATCGGCGCAGCGCGCCGGCGGCCATCGCCTCGGCCACCGGTTCGGAGACCGCGCCGTGCTCGGCGATCAGTGCCGGGTCGACGCCGAGCAGGTCCGCCTTGGCGTCGTTGGAGTAGGACACCACCCCGCCGGCGAGATAGTCCGAGGCCCCGGGCGGGTCGGCCAGTCTGCCCGCCAGCAGTCCCGCGGTGCAGGATTCCGCGGTCGCGATCCACCGGCCGGCCAACAGCCCCGCCACCAGATCGTCGATCCGCGAACCGTCTTCGGAGAAGATCGCCCGGGCGTGCCGCTCCCGCAGCACCGCCAGCAGTTGGCCGTAGGCCGCCGCCGCGTCGGGCTCGTAACGGGTGACGATCTCGAGCTCGCCGCCACGAAGGCAGGTGGTGATCTCCAGCCGCACGAAGTCCGCGATCACTTGTTGTGCGTGCCGCAGTGTGTCGGCCAGACCGGACTCGGGCAACCCGAACATCCGCACGGTCTGCTGTTCGTAGCGGGTCCGGCCAGCGATCGCCTGCTGCACCTCGGGGGTGCCGATCGCCTTGTGCCACATCGGTTGCAATTCGCGAGGCGGGCCCGGCAGCACCACCACCGTCGGCGCGCCGGGCACCACCACTCCGGGGGCGGTGCCCACCGGGTCGAGCACCGTCGAGCCGGCCGGGATCAACGCCTGTTTGCGGTTGGCCGCCCGGACCGTCGCGAAATCCGGGGCGCCCGGACCGGTGAAGCGCGCCATCAGCGGCTTGATGATCTCGGCGATCCGGGCCTCCAGTGCGGCGTCGAGCACCACATCCCGGCCACAGAACCGGGCGACGGTGTCAACCGTCAGGTCATCAGCGGTCGGCCCCAGTCCGCCGCTGGTGATGATCAGGTCGACACCCTCGCCGGCCAGGAACCGCAGCT
The DNA here is from genome assembly GCF_002086455.1 of Mycolicibacter algericus DSM 45454. Taxonomy (GTDB): domain Bacteria; phylum Actinomycetota; class Actinomycetes; order Mycobacteriales; family Mycobacteriaceae; genus Mycobacterium; species Mycobacterium algericum. Next base: position 82,675 of record NZ_MVHC01000015.1, on the reverse strand, counting down.
GTGCCTCGATGTCGCGGGGCCGGTCGCCGCAGATCGTGATGTGCGCCAACTCAACTCCGAGCTCCAAGAGCCGGTCGGCCAGCCACGGTCCGTTGCGATCTGCGATCCGCCCGGTGAGGACCTCGGTACCGGTGACGACGATTCCTGCGCGTGCGCTCACCGGTCCGAGGTTACGGCCTCAGCGTCAGGGCAAGCCGGGAATCAGCATGACCTCCATCGGCGTCACCGGAGCCGTCGGCGCGAAGGCGCCGGGGACCATCGTGGTCGGTGCGGCCGCCACCGGTGTCGTGCCGCCGAAGTTCGGCATCGGGAACGGCAGCACCGAACTCAGGTTGGCCGGGAGACCGGACAGCCCGGGCAGGCCGGTGGGCTGGCTGGCCGGCGTCGTGGTCTGCGGCACGTTGAGTGTGGCGGTGGCGATCGGTGACTGCGCCGGCGACGCGGCGGGCGCCAGCGGCGTTCCACTCAGGGCGGAGGTGGTGGTCTGCAGTAACTGCTGCGGAATGGCCGTCGAGGACGCGACCATCTGCTCGACCACACCGGGCAGCCCCGGGTTGATCGGAGCGGTGTCCGCGGTGGCGGCGCTGCTGGACGCGAGTGCCCCCAGGAACAGTCCCGCGGCGGCGCCGGCCGCAACGGTGAGGTACTTACGGATTCGTGACATGGCTTCTTCCCCATCCCGATAACAACAAGGTCGGGACCGAAGTTAGTCGTGTGAAAAATGTCGCCCAGAGTGACACGAGGGGCGGTTATGCAACCGTTGCGAACCGGAGCCGCGCCGGTTACCGAGCGCTATCTGGCCAGCCAGCTCTGGAGCTTGCCCAGGTCGGTGGTGTAGGCCAGCAACACAGAGTCCTCATAGTGCGCGCCGCCGTTGAGGGTGCCGGCATCGCGCCACACGGCGTGGACGTGGAAGACCCCCCGGCCGTAGACGTCGACGCGCTCCCGCTCGGTTCGCTGCCAGCCCAGCTGCTCGGCCCGCTCGGCCAGGGCCTGGCGCACCTCGCTCGCAGCGGTCTCACTGGTCGTCGAGGCGGTCTGTTCATCCATAGGCCGAACACGCTATCAGCTGCCGGTTTCGCGACCACCGGTGCGGCGCGTGACCACCACCGCCGGCTGGGCCGGCCGTAACATCGACGCCGATGACCAGCGATCTGATCGCCGAGATCGGCAGCACCGAGCCGGGAGCCCGGGTCGGGGCGTTCTTCGACCTGGACGGCACGCTGGTGTCGGGGTTCACCGCCACCGCGCATGCCGGCGACCGGATCCGCCGGCGCCAGGCCCGGGCCGGCGAGGTGCTCGGCGTCGTCGAGGCCGCCGTGCGGTACCGGTTGGGCCGCATGCAATTCGAACGACTCCTGGTGCGCGCGGCGGGTTACCTGCGCGGCGAATCGATCCGTGAGCTCGACGAGATCGGTGAGCGGCTCTTCGTCGACCACATCACCGGCCGGATATACCCGCTCATGCAGCAGGTGGTGCGGGCCCACCAGCAGCGCGGCCACAGTGTGGTGCTGAGCTCGTCGGCGCTGACCATCCACGCCGAACCGGTCGCCCGGTATTTGGGTATCGGACAGGTGCTGTGTAACCGGTTCGAACTCGACGAACATGGCCTGCTGACCGGTGACATCGTCAAACCGGTGGTGTGGGGTCGCCAGAAGGCGGCTGCGGTGCAGCGGTTCTGCGCGGACAACGGGATCGACCTCGGCCAGAGCTTCTTCTACGCCGACGGCAATGAGGATGCCGCGCTGATGTCGCTGGTGGGCCGGCCCCGGCCGGTCAATCCGCGCCCCGGCCTGGCGGCGCTGGCCGCCGAGCACGGCTGGCCGGTGCTGCGTGTCAGTGGGCCCGGCCGTGCGCCCGGCCGTTCCCTGCGTCGCGCGGCCGGTTTCGGGGTGGCGGTGTTACGCGCTGTCGCCACGCGCTGATCGGTTACACGATCGGCGGTAGTGTGAGCTGCAGAGCGCTCACCTGGTGGCCGACTGGCCTAGCCGCGCCCGGGTCTGGTACTAAATTAGAACACGTTCCACTTCCATCCGCCGCCCTGCGAAGGAGTAGGTCATGCACACTCCCCTCTGCGACGAACTCGGCATCGAGTTCCCGATCTTTGCGTTCACCCACTGTCGCGACGTGGTCGTCGCGGTGAGCAAGGCCGGCGGGTTCGGGGTGCTCGGCGCCGTCGGCTTCACTCCCGAGCAGCTCGAGATCGAACTGAAGTGGATCGACGAGAACATCGGGGACCACCCGTACGGCGTGGACATCGTCATCCCGAACAAATACGAGGGCATGGACTCCGGGCAGTCCGCCGAGGAACTCGCCGAATCGCTTCGCAAGTTGGTGCCGCAGGAGCACCTCGACTTCGGCAAGAAGCTGCTCGCCGAGCACGGTGTCCCGGTCGAGAACGCCGCGGAGGACAGCCTGCAGTTGCTCGGGTGGACCGAGGCGACCGCCACCCCGCAGGTCGAGGTGGCGCTGCAGCATCCCAAGGTGACGATGATCGCCAATGCGCTGGGGACTCCCCCGGCCGACATGATCAAGCACATCCACGAGGCCGGCCGCAAGGTCGCCGCGCTGTGCGGCTCCGCCTCGCAGGCGCGCAAGCACGCCGCGGCCGGGGTGGACATCATCATCGCCCAGGGCGGCGAGGCCGGCGGCCACTGCGGCGAGGTGGGTTCGATCGTGCTGTGGCCCGAGGTCGTCAAGGCCGTGGCACCGGTGCCGGTGCTGGCGGCGGGCGGCATCGGCAGCGGCCAGCAGATCGCCGCGGCCCTGGCGCTGGGCGCCCAGGGCGCATGGACGGGCTCGCAGTGGCTGATGGTCGAGGAGTCCTCCAATACCGAGGCGCAGCACGCCGCCTACATCAAGGCGACCAGCCGCGACACCGTCCGCAGCCGCTCTTTCACCGGCAAGCCGGCCCGGATGCTGCGCAATGAGTGGACCGAGGCGTGGGAGGCCCCGGAGAACCCCAAGCCGCTGGGCATGCCGCTGCAGTACATGGTCTCCGGCATGGCGGTCCGGGCGACCAACAAGTACCCCAACGAGAGCGTCGACGTGGCGTTCAACCCGGTGGGCCAGGTCGTCGGCCAGTTCACCAAGGTGGAGAAGACCTCGACGGTCATCGAGCGCTGGGTGCAGGAGTACCTCGAGGCGACCAGCACCCTGGAGGCGCTCAACGAGGCCTCCGGGGTCTGACCGGTCACCGTCCGGTGCCCAGAAACGGTTGAGCCACCACGACGCAGACACCGAGCACCACGAACGGCGCCAGTAGCGGCAGCCACGGCAGACTCCATGGGAACGCCGTGGCCGCCAGCCCGGCGACGGTGAACCCGAGGACCGCGATCACCGTCGGCAGCGTCATCGTGCCGGCGTGCCGCAACACCAGGTATCCCACCGCGGCCAGCCCGGCCACGGCCGCCGAAACCGTTGGCGGATCGGTGATCCCGATCGCGACGACCGCCAGTAGCACCGCGACCGTCGCCGCCGCCGGCCACCGGAATCCGGCCAGCACCGCGCCGGCGGCGGCCAGCGCCGGGACGGCAGCCGGCCCGGCGGCGCCGGATGCGACGGTCGCCGTCATCGCCATTCCGCACGCGCCGGACAACACCAGCGGCAGGGTCTCGGCGGCGCCGACCGGGCGCCCCATCACCGCACCACCGTCGGGCGGCGGCGCTGCGTCGCCAGGAGCATCGACTGTTCCAGTGGCTGCGGCGGCGGCCACGATGCGACGTCGACGCCGATGGTGGCCATGTCGCGGTACATGGCGGTGCGCTCCAGCATCCAGATCCGGCTGACCAGCGGATCGGGGTCCTCCTCGAACGGGGGGCCGGCCAGCACATCGACGGCGAGCACCACGTGGCCGCGTTTGCGCAAGTCGGTCAGCGCGAGCGCGAACTCCGTGTCGAGCAGAGTGGAGAAGGCGATGATCAGGGCGCCCGGCGGTACCGCCGCCCGCGGTGCGAGCGTTCCGGTGGTTTTCTCGAAGCCTTCGCCGGCGCCCAGCACTGCGTCGACGATGCGATAGAACTGGCGCTGCCCGATATCCGCGCCGACCCAGCGCGGCAGCCGGCCACCGAGCGTCACGACGCCGGCGCGGTCACCGTTGCGCAACGCGGTCTGCACCACCTGCGCGGCGCCGATCACCGAGCGTTCTGTCGCGGCCGTCGCGGGCCCGCGCGGCTGCGGGTAGCCGTCGATCAGCACCACCACGTCGGCTGCCCGATCGGTCAACCGCTCGGTCACGTGCAGTCTCCCCCGTCTTGCGCTTACCGGCCAATTCACCGAACGCAACGGGTCACCGGGGATGTAAGGGCGGATGTCGGCGTACTCCACGCCGCGGCCCGGGTGCCGGGTCAGGTGGGTTCCGACCCGGTCGAGTAGTTCGCTGTTCGGGATCGGGGTGGCCTGCGGGGGCGCCAACGGAAACACCGTGACCTCGCTGACCTCGACGGTGGCCGTCCCGGCCAGCAACCCGCCCCGTGCCACGGCGGCGACGGTGGCCCGGATCGGGTAACGGCCCCAGCGTTCCGCGCGGGCGGTCACGACCGTCCGTGAGCCGGACTCGGCGCCGCTGTGACGGATCATCGCCGGGTGCGCCGACACCGCCACCCGGATCGCGCTCGCCTCCCCGGCGGCCGCCTCGGCCCGAACCGTCAGCTCCACCGGCTCGGATTCGAAGCAGCGCTGCGAGGCCGGCGTCGCGCCCACGCGGAACACCGGTAGCGGCGGTTGCCAGCCGAGCGAGCACAGCACGCCCAGCAGCGGCGCGGCGAAGGCGATCAGCTGCCAGCGCGCGGCGCCGACCGCCACCACCAGCGCCAGTCCCGCACCGGTTGCCAAGGCCTGCGTCAACGGCGACGCATGCCAGTCCAATTCGGTATCGACGCCGCCGGGCTCGGGCGTTTCCGGGTGGCGGCTCGTCACGGCGGCGCGGTATCCGGGGCGGGTCCGGGCGCGCCTTGGGTTCGCGGCACCGGAAGTCGTCGCAGCAGTTCGTCCACCACATCTGCGCCCTGGATGCGTCGCACCCACATCTCCGGCCGCAGCGCGATCCGGTGTGCGACCGCCGAGGTGGCCAGCGCCTTTACGTCTTCGGGGATCACGTAGTCGCGGCCGAGCAGCAGCGCGCGCGCCCGGGCGAGCTGGACCAGATCGAGTTCTGATCGCGGGCTGGCGCCCACGGCGACCTGCGGGTGGTGGCGGGTGCCGTTGGCCAGTGACACCACGTAGCGCAGCACGTCGTCGTGCACGCTGACCTGCTCCACCGATTCCCGCATCGTCATCACGTCGTCGGCGTCGACCACCTTGCGCACCGTCGGCAGCGCGGCTCCCCGGTCGAGTCGCCGGCGCAACATGGCCGCCTCGCCCTGTTCGGGCAGGTAACCCAGTCGCAGCCTGATCGCGAACCGGTCCAGCTGCGCCTCCGGCAGCGGGTAGGTGCCCTCGTACTCGATCGGGTTGTCGGTGGCCAGCACGATGAACGGCGACGGCAGCCGGTGGGTCTGCCCGTCGATGCTGACCTGCCCCTCGGCCATCGCCTCCAGCAGGGCGGCCTGCGTCTTGGGCGGGGTCCGGTTGATCTCGTCGGCCAGCACCAGGTTGGTGAAGATCGGGCCGCGCCGGAACTCGAAACGGCCCAAGGCCATGTCGTAGATGGTGGTGCCGAGCAGATCGGCCGGCAGCAGGTCCGGGGTGAACTGCACGCGGGTGAAGTCCAATCCGAGCGCCGCGGCGAACGACCGCGCGATCAGCGTCTTGCCCAGTCCGGGAAGGTCTTCGATGAGCACGTGGCCGCCGGCGAGCACCGCGGTCAGAATGAGCGTCAGGGCGGGCCGCTTGCCGACCACCGCCTGCTCGATCTCGTCGAGCACGGCAGCGCAGCGCTCGGCGGTCGTTTCGGCCGTGCCGGACAGGCCCGCGCTCACCGTTGCTCCAGCCGGTACAGGATCTCCTCGAGCACCGCCCGTCCCGGCCCGGCTCCGCGGTCGGCGCTGGGGGCGACGTTGCCGGGATCGACCCAGGGCCACAGCTCGGCGCCGAACAGCATCGCCCCGGTGGCGTTGAAGGCCTCGTTCTTCGCTCGCCGCTGGCCGGTGGAGACCTCGAACCGGCGGGCCAGGATGGGCCGCCAGCGCCGATCCCAGTCGGCCCTCGTCGACTCGGCCCAGCGGATTCTGGCCTCGGTGCCCGACAACCACCGCCGCAACGATTCCCCGGGCTCATCGAGCGCCGGCTCCGCGGCCGGGCCGCGCCCACCTGTCCGCAGCAGCTGCCGGATGCCCAGCAGCGGGACCGCGACCGCGATGCCGGCGGCCCACAGCAGCAGCTGTCGTTGGTGGGTGAACAGCACCGCCAGTTGCACCGCGAGTACCAGCAGCACACCTTGCAGCGCAACGTTCTTCATGTCCGAGCCCGTAATTCGTCGAGCACCAGGCGCAATATCGCAACCGCTTCGGCGCGGTGCGCCTCGGTCATCAGGTGCGGGCTGAACCGCGCCTCGGTGAACAGCTCGACCAGCCTGGGTGCGTTGTCGGCCGGCAGTGCGTGGTGTTCGACCGCCCGTGCCAGCACCTCGGTGGGGGTGTCGAACTCGCGCGGTGCGGCGTCGGGAACGTCGGCGAGGTGGCGCTCCATCACCGCGTAGCAGGCGATGATCGCCTCCCGCGGCTCCCTGCTCCGGTCGGCGATCCGGGTCAGGCCCAGTTCGGCTGCCCGCGCCAGGCTTTCGCCTGCGGTCGGCGGCTGCGCCGCAGCCGGTGCGGGATTGATCTGCGGCGCGGCCGACGTGGCCCGGCGGGCGCGTGCGACGAGCAGCATCGCGGCGATCAGCACCAGCAGGCCTGCGGTGAGCACCAACAGATAACCGAGCGGGGCGCCGGCCGCGCCGAGCGGGGGCGGGTGCAGCGGGACGGGGGCGGGAGCGTCCGCGCCGGCCGGCGACGTGGGCGCCTCACCGCGCGTCCCCAGCAACCCGGCCGGGATCGAGAATCGGTGCGCGGCGCCCAGGCGCACCATCACCACGACCGCCAGCAGCCACGCCGTCAGCACCGCCAACCCGATCAGCAGCACCCGCCACGCCGGCTGTCCCCGATGGGCGCCCACCGTCCGGGACAACTCACCGATGCTGCCGGGCGGGGCGCGCCGATCACGCGCCCGCTGGGCGACGGCGACCGCAACGGCCCCGACGGACACCGCCAGCAGCGCGGCCAGGATGAGCTGTGCCACCGGGCCGGCCTCGGCCGGCCGTCGCGGGTCGTGGGCGACGCCCGGCACATACCCGCGCGTTGCCGCCCCGGCCGCGAGCACCAGCACGATCAGTGCGATCACCCGGCCGGTCGCCGTATCCGCACCGGCACGCATCGCAGCAGCACTGGTCTGGGTGGCTCGCCGTCGCTGCGGCATTCCCCATACTGGCATGCCGGCGCGGCGGGCGGCCAGGATCGCCGGTACCGCTCGCTCGGCCGTGCGGGCCCGGGCGCGGTCGACTCAGCCGGATCTCTCGTCGTGCCCGCCGAACTGCTTGCGCATCGCCGAGAGCACTTTCGCGCCGAACTCGAACAGTTGGCGGGAGGCGAATCGGGCATACAGCGCCGTGGTGAGCACCGGAGCGGGAACACCCTCGTCGATGGCGGCGATCACGGTCCAGCGGCCCTCGCCGGAATCGGAGACGCGGCCGGCGAATTCCTCCAGCGCCGGGGATTTCTGCAGGGCGCCGGCGGTCAGGTCGAGCAACCAGGAGCCGATCACACTGCCCCGCCGCCAGACCTCGGTGACTTCGGGGATGTTGATGTCGTACTGGTAGAACTCGGGATGGCTCAGCGGTGCGGTCTCGGCGTCGCCGCGTTGGTCCTGTTTGCCGATGTTGGCGTGGTGCAGGATGTTCAGCCCCTCCGCGATCGAAGCCATCATCCCGTACTCGATGCCGTTGTGGACCATCTTCACGAAGTGCCCTGCCCCCGACGGACCGCAGTACAGGTAGCCGTTCTCGGCCTGGGCGATCTCGCCGTCGCGGCCCGGCGTGCGGGGGGCGGCGTCGACCCCCGGCGCGATGGTGGCGAAGATCGGCTCGACATGGTCGAACGCATCGCGGTCACCGCCGACCATCAGGCAGTAGCCCCGCTCGCGACCCCACACCCCGCCGCTGGTGCCGCAGTCCAGCAGACGAATACCTTTGTCGGACAGCAGCTTCGAGTGCGCGATATCGTCACGGTAGTATGAGTTGCCGCCGTCGATCACGATGTCGCCGGCGCTCAATGTGTCGGCGAGTTCCTCGATGACCCCGGTGGTGATTGAGCCGGCCGGCACCATCACCCACACCACCCGGGGCGCGGGTAGCTTCTCGGCCAGCTCGGCCGGCGAGGACACCCCGGTGGCCTGGGTCTCGGCGGCCAACGCGGCTACCACGTCGGAATTGTGGTCGTAGACGACGCAGTCGTGGCCATCATCGACCAGCCGCCTCACCAGGTTGGCGCCCATCCGCCCCAGGCCGATCATTCCCAACCGCATGCCCGTCCTCCTTTCACCGTGACCGGCCGTTCGCCGGCAGCCAGGGCTGCTGCCAACTCCGGTGGCCACGAACCAGTGCCTGCGCGGCCTCCGGCCCCCACGAGCCACGCTCGTAGGGGTGGACCTCGCCGGGGTGTTCGAGCAGCGGGGCCACGATCCGCCAGGTCTCCTCGATGCTGTCCTCTCGGGCGAACAGCCGGCGGTCGCCGACTATCGCGGCATGCAACAGCCGCTCATAGGGCTGGATCGGTTCACCCAGATCGTGAGCGAAGGAGGAATCCAGGTGGACGTCACGCCAGGCTTGAGCGTTCTGGTCGTCTTGGGCCACCAATTGCAGCCGCAGCCCCGGATCCGGGTCGATGCGCAACACGATCTGGTTGCGTTGGGCCCGTTCCCGGTGCGGCATGAACGCCAGCGCCGGCACCCGGCGAGTGAACAGCCGAACCTCGGTGACCCGTTCGGGCAGGGCCTTTCCGGCGCGCAGGAAGATCGGGACACCCGCCCAGCGCCAGTTCTCGATCTGGAGGCGCAACGCCACGAAGGTCTCGGTCTGCGATCCGTCGGCCACCCCGGGGACCTCGCTGTACCCGCAGTACTGGCCCCGGACGTAGTGCACCGGCTCGGCCGCGGGCATCGCACGGAACACCTCGGCCTTCTTGTCGTTGAGGTCGTCGTCGCCGGCGCCGACCGGCGGCTCCATCGCGACCAGCGCCAGCACCTGCAGTAGGTGGTTCTGCACCACGTCGCGCAACGCGCCCACGGCGTCATAGAAGCCGCCACGTTCCTCGACACCGAAGTTCTCGGCCATGGTGATGTGGATCTCGGCGATGCTGTGCCGGTCCCACAGTTCGGCGAGCGTCGTGTTGGCGAACCGCAAACACTCCAGGTCGGCGACCGGCTGCTTGCCCAGGAAGTGATCGACCCGCAGGATCTGGTCCTCCCGCAGCACCGCGCGCATCCGGGTGTTGAGGTCGCGCGCGGAGGCCAGGTCGTGGCCGAACGGCTTTTCCACCGCCACCCGGGACCGCTGCAACAGTCCGGCCCGGCCGAGGTGCTCGACGATCGGGCCGAACAGCGACGGCGGCATCTCCAGGTAGTACAGGCACGATTGATCGGTTCCGACCTGCTCGGCGAGCTGCTCGTAGAGTGCGGCATCGGTGACGTCGCCGGGCAGATAGGACAACCGCTCCGCCAACCGGCCAAACACCGCCTCGTCGAACGGTTCGCCGCTGTGGCGGATCGCCTCGGCGGCCCGGTTGACCAGCTCCTCGACGGTGATGTCGTCGCTGGCCACCCCGAGGATCGGGGCGTCCAGAAGGTGGCGGCGCTCCAGGCGGTACAGCGCGCGGAAGGTCATTTTGCGGGCCAGGTCTCCGGTTATCCCGAAGATCACCAGCCGTTGCGACGTCTCCTCGGCGAGTCCGCCCAAGTCCGGCACCTCCTGCCTGTTGCCACCGTGCCTGAAGCTAGTGCAACCGCCTGGAAGAACGCTGTCCGCCGACGACGCGTGGCGGACTCACGCCGTGCTCACCCGACCTGGGCGATGCCGGGCGGGAAGTACGGTCCGATACCCCCGGTGTAGATGCCTGGCTGCCAGCCCCGCGCGCCCAGGCACAGCAGCGGCAGACCGTCGGGCGACTGTGCGGCCGACTGCGGGTTCGGGCACGGCGAACCGATCTCCTGCACTCCGTAGAGCGGGTAGGAGATCTGCCAGAACCCGGTGTCCTTGGGCGGCCACTGGTTGGCGATGAAATGGCAGGCCAGCGCCTGACCGTTGGGGCCGTGGCCGTAGATGTAGCGCTCCCAGCTGAAGCACGCGTCGCCCTGCCGTTGTCCCTCGGCCATCCCCGGCACATCACCGGGGTAGGCGCCGGCGGCGGGTGCGACGGCGATGGCGGCTGCCCCGGCGGCTCCGGCGATGAAAGCAGCTGCAGCTAGTTCACGAATCATTCTTCAGCCCTTAGTCTGTCGATCCTGGCCAGCAGACGGCCCCGCGTGGCAGCCTAACGGGTGCCGGCGGCGTCTCATCGCGATTCCACCGAATGCCGCCACCGCCCCGGGCCGCTAGAGTGCCGCACATGACCGCGCAGGGACAGTTCGACGCATCGCATGGTCGGCTGCAGGTCGGCACCGGGGTGGCAGGCCGGGCCGCGAAGATGGGGCATCGCCTCACGATCGCCATGGAGCGCTGGCAGGCGGTGGTGTCGTGGTCCGGCGAGCAGCCCACCGCCGTGACGCTGACCGTCGAGGCCGATTCACTGCGGGTGCTCGGCGGTGAGGGCGGCATGACGCCACTGACCGGCCCGGAGAAGGCGCTGATCCGCACTAATGCGCGCAATTGCCTCGGCGCCGACAAGTATCGCCGGATCCGCTTCGAGAGCAGCGAGATCGAAGCGACCGACGACGGCTATCGGCTGACCGGATCCCTGGAGATTCGCGGGCGAACCAAGCCGCACGTCGTCGCCGTGCAGGTGTCCGAACTCGGACCGCCGCATCAACACCGCGATTCGTGGCGAGTCGACGGTGAGACGGTGGTGCGCCACAGCGACTTCGGGGTGCGGCGCTATTCGATGCTGATGGGGGCGATGCAGGTCGCCGACGAGGTGACGGTTTCCTTCTCGGCGACCGTGTCCGCGGACGAGATCCGCGGGTCCTGACGCGGCGGCCCGAAGGACTCAGCGGCCGGGAAGACGCGGAATACGCTCGCGGAACCGCTCCAGCAGTGACGCTCCGCCGCGCGGCGGCGGTGCCGGTGGTTCCGGGAGCAGGTCCGGCCCGTCCCACAACGCTCCGAACTCGACCGGTTCCTCCGCAAGCTCGGTCGGCGGCGCCGGGGCGGCCGGTGGCGGCCCCGCCGCAGCACCGGGTGGCGGGGCGGCGGGGACCGCCACCCGCGCCACCGTCGCGTGCTCGGGCGGTCGCTGCTCCGGGAGGTCCCTGCTCGGGCTCAGCTGCAGAGTCACCGCGGCCGACACCGACGCCACGAACATCACCGCTCCCGCGGTCAGCATCGTCAGCGCCCCGGCGTACGGCAGCGACATGGACCGCCCGGCGCCCACGGCCCGGCCGGTCCGGCCCGCCGACCGCGGACTCGTCAGCTCGGCGTGCGGCGCCAGCGCCAGTGCGGCCCCGCGCGCCAACGCCTGCTGGGCTCCGGCCTGCACGAAAACCGGCAACGACAGCTTGGACTCGAGCCGTCGCGCGAGCCGGTCCATGCCGCGCCCGGAGCCGGCCACGGTCAGCACGCCCGGCCGCCGCCCGCCCGATCCGAAGGCGTCGGCCAGCCACTCGACCACGTCATCGGTACGGCCGATCGGACATCCGGTGACGATCGGATAACCGTCATCGGGGCCGTCGAACTGCACCAAGGTGGCAGATCCGGGTTCGATGACGCACACCGCGGTCTGTCCGCCGGCCGGCGCGATGCCGGTTGTCAGCGATGCCGCCGCCCGGCTGAATCGCACTGACACCACGTTCTCGAAGCCGGCGTCGGCCAGCGACTCCAGCAGCAGCGCGGCCCCGACCGCTGCGTCATCGCTCCAGGTCACACCTACACCGTGCAGCCGGTCACCGCGACCGGCCAGCACGGTGCGAACTCGGGCCGCGACAGCCGTCGCCGACGCCGCCAGGCTCACCGCATCCAGCCCGGCATCACCGAGGGTGACACCGACCTCGTCACCGGAAAGCGTCGGGCAGTGGTCGGCCCGTCCGTCCGCCATGACCCAGCCGACCGTCGTCGGCGTCATCGCCAGCCCCAGTACCGTGTCCAAAATCGCGCACCCCAATCGTCCTGATCTGCGATGTCACCGCGTCGGCGGAGAGCCTGCGCCTCGCCCGGGGTGGGGCTCGGCGGGCACCGGAACGGACCGGGGACAGCCCAGGACAGTGTGGTTTTGTCGGCTTACCGGAGGCGAGCCTACGCGTGTCGCGCAGTTGTGCCTAACCGGGTCCCGGCCCGAAATCGGGTATGCTATGTCGCGAGTCGGGTCCCGGAGACGGCCGCCGAGTAGCCAGAAGCGGCCGTTGTCGCATGTGAGGGCTGACACACGAGTGGTGGCGTGCTTTGCGTCGCGATCGACAGATTAGCTACTTTGAGAACATTTCGAGAGCGTTCCGCAGACGACAAGGGGCAGGAATGACAGACGTGACCAAAGGGATGCGCTGGGTGCGCCGATTAATGGTCGGCGCGGTGGCCGCAGCAGCGCTGCCCGGGCTGATCGGCCTGACGGGCAATGAAGCGACCGCATCAGCGTTCTCCCGGCCGGGTCTGCCGGTCGAGTACCTGCAGGTGCCTTCAGCGGGTATGGGCCGGGACATCAAGGTCCAGTTCCAGCCCGGCGGCTCCGGTTCGCCGGGCCTGTATCTGCTCGACGGCATGCGCGCCCAGGATGACTACAACGGCTGGGACATCAACACCCCGGCGTTCGAGTGGTACTACCAGTCGGGCATCTCGGTGATCATGCCCGTCGGTGGCCAGTCCAGCTTCTACAGCGACTGGTACAAGCCGGCCTGCGGTAAGGCGGGCTGCTCCACCTACAAATGGGAAACCTTCATCGCCAGCGAACTGCCGGCCTACCTGGCGTCCGAGTACGGCGTGAGCCAGAGCCGCAACGCCGCGGTCGGCCTGTCGATGGCCGGTTCCTCGGCGATGAACTTCGCGATCTACCACCCGGACGTATTCACCTACGCGGGTTCGCTGTCGGGCTACGTCAACCCCTCGGACGGCAAGAGCTGGATCGGCCTGGCCATGGGTGACGCCGGCGGCTACAAGAAGGAAGACATGTGGGGCCCCGACGACGACCCGGCGTGGCTGCGCAACGACCCGACGATCAACGTCGCCAAGCTGGTTGCCAACAACACCCGGCTGTGGGTCTACTGCGGTAACGGTCGCCCCAATGAGCTGGGCGGCGACAACATCCCCGCCACGTTCCTCGAGGGCAACTTCATGATCGGCCAGAACAAGAAGTTCCAGGAGGCCTACACCGCGGCCGGTGGCAGCAACGCCGTGTTCAACTTCCCGGACTACGGCACCCACAGCTGGGAGTACTGGGGTGCGCAGCTGCAGGCGATGAAGCCGGACCTGCAGAGCCACTTGGGCGCCAGCGCCGGTGGCGGCGAAGGCTAAACGCTCAATCCCATCACTGAGCCCCATCCGATTCCGGATGGGGCTCAGTGCTTTTGTCGCGGTTTGCCGTGCTTTGTCACCAGAGGCTTACCCCGCTGCCGCGAACATGATTGGATGGCGGTCATGCAGGGTTCCGCGACAGTTCATATGGCAGCCCCGGCCGAGCGGATCTGGGATCTGGTGGCCGATGTCCGCAACATCGGGCGGTTCTCGCCCGAGACCTTCGAGGCCGAATGGCTCGACGGCGCCACCGGTCCGGAGGTGGGCGCCCGGTTCCGTGGACACGTTCGGCGCAACGGGATCGGGCCGGTGTACTGGACGACATGCCGGGTCACCGAGTGCGAGCCGAATCGGGTGTTCGGCTTCGAAGTGCTCGCCGGTGACCGAGCCGTGAACCGGTGGAGCTACGAGCTGACCCCGACCGCGGACGGCACCCACGTCACCGAGTCGTTCCGGCTGGCCGACTCGTTTCTGACCAGCGTGTACTACTACCTATTCGGTGGTTTCCTGCGGCAGCGCAACAACATCCGCGACATGCGGCGCACCTTGGAGCGCATCCGCGACGTGGCGGAGCAGCAGTAGTTGAAAAGCTAGTCCAGCGTGTCGGGATCGGCCAGCGGCAACAGCAAGAACGACGGGGTGGGACCGCCCTGATGCAGGCGGTAGGTGCCGCCGGCCAGTGCTCGACGCGCGGGCGCGGTCGGTACCAGGTGCGGGAAGTCGTAGCTGGTCACCGTCAGCCGCAGCCGATGTCCCGGCGCGATCATCGCGGCGGTCGGAAAGATTTCGATGTCGTAGCCGGTCAACTCCCCCGGTTCGACGGGCCGCACCGCCGATCGGGTGCTGACGTGATGTGGACGCAACACCGTGCCGTCCGGCAGGTACCAGGTGCGGTCGGGGTCGAGTGCGCGGTGCGACCCGAGCAGCGCCCCCTGCGTCAGGGGACGACTGACCCCCTCCGGGGCGACGTCGTCGAGGTGGGCGACCCACAGCGTCTCGGTGGTGTCGGCTGTCGCCTCCACGCGCAAGGTGATCGGTCCGGCGATCAGTGTCGGAGCATCGAACGGCTCGGTGGTGTAGGTCAACGCACCTCGTTGCAGACGGCGGTTGTCCTGGTCGTGACGGGTGCGGCCACCGACCTGGGTGGTGACGAAACTGTTCAGCCCCAGCGTCCACTGCTCGAGGCTGCGCCCCGACACCGGACCGCGCGCCCGGTAGCGCAGGGTGGCCACCGTCTGCTCGGCCGGGGCGTCGGCCAGCAGGCGCCCACCTTGCGACAGGTACAGCCGGGTGGGTACCGCCTCAGCGATCGGGTACTCACGGGCATGAAACCATCGGCTGTCGCCGATCGCCTGGAAGCTGAACGGCGAACCCGAGATCTCCGCGCCCGCATCGTCTTTCAACCAGTGATCGAACCAGCGTAACTGCAGATCCTGAACGTGCAGACCGTCGAAGGCCGACACGTGGTACCACGGTCCCATCATCAGCCTGATCCGCTCGGCCAACGGTTGTCCCGGCTGCATCGGCGCGTGCTCCGCCCGGCCGGTGCACGCATTCTGCAGCACCGCGAAATTCAGTGGTGCGCCGCGCTGGAAGGCGTCATGCCAGCCGCCGACCAGGAAGACGGCCACGTTGTTGGCGGCGACCTCGGGCAGCACGAGTTCGGGCCGCATACTGTCCCAGAACGGGCCGTCGTAGGCGGCGTCGCCCCCGGTGCGCGCCTCGGCGACCAGCGGCCCGAAATAGCCGCGCTGGTCTCTGCCGCGCTGCCGCACCGCCGCGAGTCCGCCGGCCCGGGGTCGCGGATGCCCACCGCGGATGAAGAACTCCAGCGTCGGATTGATGACGTTGAGCATCGTGTACAGCGCGCCGTAGCCACGCACGGTCGCCAGATGGGGAGCCCCGCCCATGGCGGCAGCGTCCCGGTAGAAATCGTTGGCGGCCATCACCGGGAATACCGCTTTCAGCGGGGAGTCCGGTCCGACTGCGGCTGCGGTGAACAGCTGGTTGATGGCCAGATAGCTGATGCCGAACATGCCGACCCGGCCGTTGGCGTTGGGCAGCGCCGAAGCCCAGTCCACCAGCTCGACGCCGTCGCGGGCCTGGTCGGCACCGAACATCTCGAACGACCCGCCGGATGCACCGGTGCCGCGGACGTCGACCATGACTTCGATGTAGCCGCGCCGGATGAGATGCGGTGTGGGGCCGCCGCCGATCTGCGCGGCCGGTGGTGGGGCCAGCTTGCCGTAGGGGGTCATCGACAGCAGGACCGGAAACGGCCCGCCGGCGGCCTCCCCGGTCTCGCGCACGGTGGGGTAATGGATGTCGGCGCGCAGCACGACACCGTCGCTCATCTCCACCGCGACGTTGCGCCGCACACCGACGCCGTACTGTGCGGGTGGCGCCGCCCACTCCGGGAGCAGCGGCGAGGCGCTGGTCTTGCGGGGACGCGCGGGCCGTGACTTCCGCAACGCGACAGCGGCGACCCCCGTCGCAGCGACCGCCGCGAGCACCAGTTTGACGTTGCGCGCCGTCCGCGGTTCAGGCATGCCCACCTCCCGCCTCAGACTCTAAAGGTGCATCGGTGCCGCTCGGACACCTGACCGGTGCCCGCGTATATTCCGGCGTGTGAGTCGTCCGCCGGAACACGGAGTCGGGGTGTCGCCCGACGTCAAGCAGATCGTCACCGGGATGTGGCAGGCTCTGTCGCGCCGCGACTGGGATGCGGTGAAAGCCGTTCTGGCACAAGACTGCATCTATGTCGACATGCCGGTGGGGCCGACCGCGGCCGCCCGCGGCCCGCACGACATCATCAAGCGCCTCAAGGTCGGTCTTCAGCCGCTGGCCGGATACGTCAACCACCCGGGGTTGTTGGTCGCCGAGGGCTCCGACGTCGTCTACGAGCACTCCGAGACCTGGACCTGGGCCACCGGCGAAACCGCGCTGTTGCGCTTCGTCACCGTGCACAAGGTGGTCGACGGCAAGATCACGCTGTGGAAGGACTACTGGGACATGGCCGGCCTGACCGCCCACGCCCCACCGACCTGGCTGGCGGATCTGGCCGACGCCGACATGTCGTGGGTGTTCGACGCCACCGGGCTGATCTGAGGGTCACCGCTGCGTTGTCATGCCCGACTCGGCAGCGTGAACGCGCAAGCCTGACCGATGTCCATGGTGCGCAGAAACCGCCCCATGCCCAACCACAGCGCGCACGACAGCGCGAGGTCGGCGAGCAGCTCGTCGCTGAAGTGCTCGGCGCACCGCGACCAGAAGTCCTCGTCGTCCCGCAGCCCGGTGTGGTCGGTGGCGAAGCGGTGGGCGAACTCGGCGGCGAGCCGTTCGGCGTCGCTGTAGCCGGGCCAGGTGCGCCATTCCGACACATGCTCGTAGAGGTCCTCGCTCACGCCGGCCGCCGGGCCGTCGGCGTCGCGGGTGTTGACGCAGACCGCGCACTCGTTGTCGAAGGCGATCACCATCCGGGCCAGCTCCCGGGTGCGCATGGGCAGCCGGCCGTTGTTGTAGACCGCGGTGCTGAATCCACCGATGCCCGCAGCGAGTTCGGGCGACTTCGTCATCCAGGCCATCAAGTCATCTGCGGGGAAATCTCCGATTCGGCTCATACCCGCCGATGCTAATCGGCTTTGCCATCAGCATGGGCCGTGCCGGCGAACTCTGCCTCGTTTGCCGACCAGTCCCGGTCGACGAGTGCGCGGTGGGCGATCCGCTGCAGCGCGGCTTCGATCTCGCCGCGCTCCGGGCGGCCCTCGAAGGCGGGCGAGCGGGACAGCTTGTCGCTCACCCCCTCCTGGATCAGCGAGGTCACGAACCGCACCTGCTGCAGTCCGACCCGGGTGAGCCACAGGTGGTCGCCGTCGCGCAGCGCATAACCCTGAGCGACCAGGCGGTCGACGGTGGGTTCGAGGATCTCGTAGGGCACCCGCAGGTTCTTGCCGATGTCGCTGAGCCGCGCGGTGCGGAACACCTGGGTGTAGCGGTAGATGCGCAGCACCGTCCACAACCCGGCCACGTCGAGTTCGCAGTCCGGTCGCAGCGCGATGCTGCGCAGTCGCACACCGGGTTCGTTGCGCAGCAGCCGGCCGATCGCGGTCTCCAGCAGTTCGTCCGACGATGCGGTGGTGGGCATGCCGAACCCGTCGCCGAGGTCGACCGCACTGTCGTGCAACTCCTTGAGCGGAACCTCGCGCAGGAACAGCGCCAGCACGAACCCGAGCAGCGCGACCGGCGCGGCCCAGAAGAAGACCTGGCCGAGTGACTCGGCGTAGGCCTGCACGATCGGCGCCGCCTGCTGCGGCGGCAGTCGGTGCAGCGCTTCGGGGGAACCGGCTGCATCGGCCGTCAACCCGGCGGCGCTGAGCGCCGGACCCAGTCGGCGGTCCAGGAAGTTGACGAACAGCGACCCGAACACCGCAGCACCGAAGGAGCTGCCGATGGTTCGGAAGAAGGTGACCCCGGAAATGGCCACGCCGAGATCGGCGAAGCTCGAGGTGTTCTGCACGACCAGCACCAGGACCTGCATCGACAGTCCGATACCGGCACCCAGCAGCAGCAGGTAAGCCGACTGCAGCCACGCCGGTGTGGCGGCGTCCATCTGCGACATCAGCGCGAACGCGATCGTCATCAGGGCGGTGCCGGCCACCGGGAAGATCTTGTAGCGGCCGGTTCGGCCGACCAGGGTGCCGCTGCCAGTGGAGGTCACGAGCATGCCCACCACCATCGGCAGCGTGCGCAGCCCGGAGCTGATCGCCGAGACGCCGTCGACGTACTGCATGAAGGTTGGCAGGAAGGTCAGCGCGCCCAGCATCGCGAAGCCGACCACGAACGCCAGCACACAGCACACCGCGAACACCGGGTCGGCGAAGAGCCGGGTCGGCAGGATGGGAGCCGCGACCCGGCTTTCCACCCGGGCGAACAACGCCAGTGCCGCCACGGACGCGGCGAACAGCCCGATGATCGTCACCGAGCCCCAGCCGTAGCGGGTGCCGCCCCAACTGGTCGCCAGCGTCAATCCGGTTGCGCCCAACCCGATCAGCACGATGCCGGCGTAGTCGATCACCGGCTTTGCCCGGTCGGCCAGCGCCGGGATCGCCGCCCCGGCCACGACCATCACGACCACCGAGATCGGCACGTTGATCCAGAACGCCCAGCGCCAGGTCAGGTAGTCGGTGAAATAGCCGCCCAGCAGCGGGCCGATCACGGTCGTGACGCCGAAGACCGCGCCCAACATGCCCTGGTAGCGGCCCCGGTCGCGCAGCGGGATGACCTCACCGATCAGCGCGGTCGCGGTGACCGTGACGCCACCGCCCCCGACACCCTGCAACGCGCGGGCGCCGACCAGCATCACCATCGACGTGGACAGCCCGCACAGCACCGAGCCGAGCACGAAGCACACCACGGCGCCCTGGAAGACCAGCTTGCGCCCGAACAGGTCGCCGAGCTTGCCCGCCAGGACCGTCGCGAAAGTCGACGTCAGCAGGTAGCTGGTGATCACCCAGGACTGGTGGCCGGCGTTGCCCAGATCCGACACGATCGTCGGCAAAGCCGTGGCGACGATGGTCTGATCGAGCGCGGCCATCAGCATGCCGAACACGATCGCCAAGAAGATCAGGTTGCGACGCTGCGGGCTGACCGGCGCAGGCCGCGTGTCCGCTGCGACCGGCGTCGAATTGCTCATACCGGTGGCGGATACCCGCTACCGGGTACCCGCATCGACTGGGGGCGTCGTCACGTGGTCGGCGGGCGGGAGACGCACTGTGCCGAGTACAGCGCCTCGCCCAGCTTGTCCATCAGCTCCAGTTGCGTCTCCAGATGGTCGATGTGGGATTCCTCATCGACGAGGATGGCCTCGAGAATCTTGGCAGTCGTGCTGTCCTGCTTTTCGCGGCACATGACGATGCCCGGTCGCAGCCGGTTGAGCACATCATTTTCCAGCGCCAGGTCGCTCTCGAACTGTTCGCGGATCGTCTGGCCGATGCGCAGGGAGCCGATGCGCTGATAGTTCGGCAGGCCGCCGAGTACCAGAATCCGGTCGGTGACCGTCTCGGCGTGGCGCATCTCCTCCATCGACTCTTCGCGGGTGTGGCCGGCCAGCTCGGTGAAGCCCCAGTTCTCCTGCATCTTCGCGTGCAGGAAGTACTGGTTGATCGCGGTGAGTTCACTGGTCAGCTGCTCGTTGAGCAGTTTGAGAACCTCCGGGTCGCCTTGCATGATCACTCCTCTGGGGTGAAGAACCTCGCATGCCGGCCGCGACGGACGGGGTGACTCATCGCCGTAACGCGCCGAATCTCAATCTAGTGCAGGTCGGATGTGCCAGGGGGGTGATTACCCGTGTCTCGGCGCGTCGAATCGGCGCATCGGCTCGGCGTTCGGCGGAAGCGGGTCGCCGGCCAGCCCTACGCGATGCGCTGAAGTTAGGTTAGACTCTACTAACATGAGACTCGCCACGCCAGGCCGCCGTGTCGGCAGTTCGGGCCACGGTGTGTCCCGTCACGACGATCCGCACTCACTGGTGCTGGCACTGGACTACCGGGTTGATGACGTTGACCGGACCTGGTCGCTGATCCGCGACGACCATGCGCCGCTTCTCAGCCTCGGCGCCCGCCACGCGGTGCTCTACACCTCGGCGTTCGAAACCGACCGGGTGCTGGTGACGATCGGCCTGCGCCACCGCGTGTCGGTCAAGGAGTTGCTGCGCTCCCCCGCCATCTTCGAATGGTTCGACCGCTCCGGAGTCAACGACTTGCCGGCGATCTTCGCCGGCGAGGTCAAAGAGAAGATCAACCTGGCCCAGCCCGGCCCGCAGCAGCTCGGGTCGGAGGTGATCGTCGGGGTGGTATCCACCGTGGCCGATCCTGCGGATCTGATGGCCAATGTGCACCGCGGACTGGATCGATTCGCCGGGGCCGGCGTGCGCAAAGTGTGGGTGTATCAGGCCGTCGACGACGGGAATGAGGTGATGACGCTGCTGGAGATCGACAGTGCGGCAAGCGCGCAACGCTGGATCGACCATCCGGACACCGCCGCGGAGTGGATGATCGGTTCCGGGGCCGCAGGGTACCCCCGACCCTTTGTCGGAAAGCTCGCTGCTGCAATCGATCTGATGACGCCTGTGGATGACGGTCGGTAGGGGTATCGCCATGTACGTATGCCTTTGTGTCGGAGCCACCAATCAGATGGTGAGCGACGCCGTCGCGGCCGGCGCGTCGACGTCGAAAGAGGTTGCCGCAATGTGCGGGGCGGGCGGCGACTGCGGCAGGTGCCGGTGCACGGTCCGCGGCATCATCGAGGCCACGTTGGCCGCGGCGCCGACCGCCCCGGCCAACGGTTCGCTGCGGCACCTCGCCCTGGACATCACGCCGGTCGGTTCGCACTGATCAGCGATTCTCATCCGACCAGATCGACCTGGTGTCGCGCGGCGATCACGTCGCCGATGACGCCTGCCAGTCGCCGGTAGGAGTCCTCGCGCCCACTGGAGGTGCGAAACACCAGTCCGATGCGCCGGCCCGGCCGGGGCGCGGCGAAGTAGGCCAGCGCCAAGCCACTGCGTTCGGCTTCGACCGCGACCGCCGTCTGCGGGATCAACGTCACCCCCAGTCCCCCGGTCACGCACTGCACCGCGGTCGCCAGCGACGCCGCGCGGGTGTTGGTCAACCGGGCTCGCACGCCGGCATTGCGGCAGATGTCCAGCGCCTGGTCGCGCAGGCAGTGTCCCTCGTCGAGCAGCAACAGCGGCAGGTCCGCCAGCGCAGCGGGCGAGACCCGTCGCTTGCCGGCCAGCGCATGTCCGGGCGGAAGCGCCAACACGAAATCCTCGTCGTAGATGGGCATCTCGGTCATGCCGGTGGCCTCGGTCGGCAATGCCAGCAGCGCGGCGTCCACCGCGCCCTCTCGCAACCCGGTGAGCAGTCGTTCCGTCTGGTCCTCGATCACCCGCAGGTTCAGGCCGGGCAGTCGTTCCGAGACGCCGGACAGCACGGCGGGCAGCACGTAGGGCGCCACGGTCGGGATCAGGCCGAGGCGCATGGTGCCCTGCAGCGGATCGGCCACCCCGGCCGCCGCGGCCGAGAACTGCGCCGCCGCGTCGAGCACCGCGTGGGCGTGCGGCAGCAGCTGCTGCCCTTCGGCGGTCAGGAAGACCCGCCGGGTGGACCGCTCTATCAACTGGATGCCCAGACCGGACTCCAGTGACGACAAGGCCTGCGACAACGTCGACTGGCTCAGGCCCAAGCCGGCCGCCGCGAGGCTGAAGTGGTGCTTCTCGGCGACCGCGGCGAATGCCCGCAGGCCGGCCAAGGTCGGCTGATAGCTTATATCGGTCATACCGATAATTGTAGTGCCAAGTATCACCTTTCATTTTTAATTCAGATAGGGCAACATGGAGCGTGCGGGCACTGAACTCGTCCGCGCCCCGAAATCTCACACCAAAAGGAGTGTCATGGCACTGCTGACCATCGGCGACCAGTTCCCGTCCTACCGGCTCACCGCGCTGATCGCGGGCGACCTGTCGAAGGTCGACGCGAAAGGGCCCGAGGACTTCTTCACCACCGTCACCAGCGACGACCACCCGGGCAAGTGGCGGATCGTATTCTTCTGGCCCAAGGACTTCACCTTCGTCTGCCCCACCGAGATCGCTGCCTTCGGCAAGCTGAACGATGACTTCGCCGACCGCGACGCGCAGGTGCTCGGCGTGTCGATCGACAACGAGTTCGTGCACTACAACTGGCGTCTCCAGCACGAGGACCTCAAGACGCTGCCGTTCCCGATGCTCTCCGACCTCAAGCGCGAGCTCGCCGAGGCCACCGGTGTGCTCAACTCCGACGGCGTCGCCGACCGGGCGACCTTCATCGTCGACCCCAACAACGAGATCCAGTTCGTCTCGGTGACCGCGGGCTCGGTGGGCCGCAACGTCGACGAGGTGCTGCGGGTGCTCGACGCCCTGCAGTCCGACGAGCTGTGCGCGTGCAACTGGAAGAAGGGCGACCCGACGCTCAACGTGGGCGAACTGCTCAAAGAATCGATCTGACCGAGCCGACACGGTGCGACGCGCCGGCGATGAAAGGAATAGCGCCATATGAGCATTGAGAATCTCAAGAACGCGGTCCCCGAATTCGCCAAGGACCTCAAGCTCAACCTGGGTTCGATCGCTCGCACCACCGCGCTGAACGAGGAGCAGCTCTGGGGCGCCCTGCTGGCCAGCGCCGCGGCGACACGCAACGCCACGGTGTTCGCCGAGATCAGCTCCGAAGCGGCCGACAACCTGTCGGCCGAGGCCTACCAGGCCGCTCTGGGTGCGGCGTCGATCATGGGCATGAACAACGTGTTCTACCGTGGCCGGCACTTCCTGGACGGCGCCTACGACGACCTGCGGCCCGGGTTGCGAATGAACATCATCGGCAACCCGGGGGTCGACAAGGCCACCTTCGAGCTGTGGAGCTTCGCGGTCTCGGCGATCAACGGCTGCCAGGCCTGCGTCGGCTCTCATGAGCAGGTCGTCCGCGATGCGGGCGTCGGCCGCGAGGCGGTGCTGGAGGCCCTCAAGGTCGCCTCGATCGTGGCGGGGGTGGCCCAGGCGATCTTCGCCGGGCAGGCCCTGCCCGCCGGTTCGGCCTAAGGATCGGTGCTGGCGCGGCTCAGTCGGACTCGGCGAGCCGCGCCAGCCGGTCCAGGGCGACCGGATCGTCGCGGCCGCCGCAGTAGCGGGACACCGAATCTCGTGGATGGAGCAAGCGATGCCGGTGACGCAGCGGCGGTTTCCCAGAGTCCACGAGCTGGCGCCGCTGATCAGATTTCGCCGGCCACGGTTGAACCGCCGTGCCCAGCGGCTGGCGGCCGCGTTGACCGTCGAGGATCTGCGGCGCATCGCCCAGCGCCGCACCCCCCGGGCTGCCTTCGACTACACCGACGGCGCCGCCGAGGACGAGATCTCACTGGAACGGGCCCGACAGGCCTTCCGCGACATCGAGTTTCACCCGGCGATCCTGCGCGACGTCACCGACGTCGACACCAGCCGCGACGTGCTGGGCGCTTCGGTGGCACTGCCGTTCGCGATCGCGCCGACCGGCTTCACCCGGCTCATGCACACCGCCGGTGAGCTGGCCGGCGCCCGGGCCGCCGAGGCCGCCGGGATCCCGTTCTCACTGTCGACGCTGGGCACAGCCTCCATCGAAGAGGTCGCCGCGGCCGCCCCCGGCGCCCGGCGGTGGTTTCAGCTCTACATATGGCGCGACCGCGAGCGGTCGATGGCGCTGCTGCGCCGCGCCGCCGACGCCGGCTACGACACCCTGCTGGCGACCGTCGACGCCCCGGTCCCGGGAGCGCGTCGGCGCGACACCCGCAACGGTATGACCATCCCGCCGGCGCTGACGCTGCGCACGGTGGCCGATGCGATCGTGCACCCGGCCTGGTGGTTCGACCTCTTCACCACCGAACCGCTGGCCTTCGCGTCGCTGGACCGGTGGTCGGGCACCGTCGCGCAGTACATGGACAGCATGTTCGACCCGAGCATGACCTTCGACGATCTGGCCTGGGTCCGGTCGCAGTGGCCGGGCCGGTTCGTCGTCAAGGGCATCCAGACCCTCGCCGATGCCCGCGCCGTGGTTGATCTCGGCGCCGACGGCATCGTGTTGTCCAACCACGGCGGTCGCCAACTCGACCGGGCGCCGGTGCCCTTTGCGTTGCTGCCCCACGTCGCGCGCGAGGTCGGTGCCGACACCGAGATCCTGCTGGACACCGGAATCATGTCCGGCGCCGACATCGTGGCGGCGGTGGCACTGGGCGCCCGGTGTACGTTGATCGGCCGGGCCTATCTGTACGGGCTGATGGCCGGCGGTCAGGCCGGGGTGCAGCGCGTCATCGACATCCTCGCCGAACAGATCCGGCGCACCATGCGGCTGCTGGGGGTCAGCGAGCTCGCCGAGCTGTCCCCGCAGCACGTGACGCAGCTGCGGAGATCGGCTCCGTTCGACGGCGGCTGATCGGGCCGGCCCGACGTTTGTGGCGCGACCCGAACGGGTATACGCCGCCGGTGCATACCAACACCGAACTGGTGCGACGGCTGCTGCGGCGGGCGGGAAAGACCTACGCTCAGGAGGCTGGCATCCGGTTGCGTAATCAGCCGATGCCGCTGTTTCAGCTGCTGACCCTGTGCATGCTCGCCAGCAAGCCGATTGATGCCGCCATCGCGGCCCGGGCCGCGCGTGAGCTGTTCAAGAGCGGTCTGCGCACACCGCACAAAGTTCTTGAGGCCGATCGCCGCACCATGATCGACGCCATGGGCCGCGCCCACTACCGCCGCTACGACGAGAGTTCAGCCACGCGGTTGGTGGAGCTCGCCGAAGCCGTGCAGGAGAACTATCGCGGTGATCTGCGACTGCTGGCGGAGCGCAGCGGGCGCAATATCGACGCGGCCGTCGAGTTGCTCACGGAGTTCCAGGGGATCGGTGATACCGGTGCGAGCATCTTCTTGCGGGAGGTCCAAGACGTATGGCCCTGGGCCCGGGCCAGCTTCGACGAGCGTGCGCTGGCCGCGGCACGTGACCTCGGGTTGCCCGGCGACGCAAGCGAACTCGGTGCGCTGTCGGGAGGCCGCAACGCTGAACTCGCGGCAGCGCTGGTGCGCTACTCCTCCGACGCCGATGTTCGTGAGCGGCTGGCCGATTAGCCCGCTGCCCGGCCGAATCGCCGGTAAGGTGGCCGTTGACGGCGCCTAGAGCGGAGGATCGCGTGTCGACATCAACAACCTTCGTGATCGTTGGCGCCGGCCTGGCCGGCGCCAAGGCCGTGGAAGCGCTGCGCGACAAGAACTTCGGCGGAACGCTCATGCTGCTCGGCGAGGAGCAGCATCTTCCCTACGAGCGGCCGCCGCTGTCCAAAGAATTCCTGGCCGGCAAGAAGACTCTCGGTGACTTCACCGTGAACCCACAGGGCTGGTACCGCGAGCACGATGTCGACTTTCGCTCCGGAGCCCGCGTCGTGGGTTTGGACCGGGCCGGTCACAGCGTCGAACTGGCCGACGGCACCAGCCTGAGCTACCAGAAGCTGCTGCTGGCCACGGGTTCGCGCTCCCGACGGGTACCGATCCCGGGTCCCGACGCTCGCGGCGTGCACTATCTGCGCACGGTCGACGACGCCGCTGCACTGGATTCCGCACTGGCATCGGGCACCCCGCTGGCAGTGGTGGGCGCCGGCTGGATCGGCATGGAGGTGGCCGCAGCGGCCCGCCAGCGCGGCGTCGACGTGACAGTGGTGGAAACGGCCACACTGCCGCTGCTGGCCAGCCTCGGCGCCGAGAACGGGGCGATCTTCGCCACCCTGCACCGCGACCACGGCGTCGACCTGCGCCTGGGTTCGGCCGTTGCCGAGATCACCACGGCCGACGGCGCCGCCACCGGCCTGCGATTGGCGGACGGCTCGCACATCAACGCGGGCGCGGTGCTGGTCGCCGTGGGCGCACAGCCCAACATCGAGCTGGCCGAGCAGGCCGGTCTTGCCACCGGCAACGGCGGTGTCCTGGTGGACGCGAGCCTGTGCAGCAGCGATCCCGACATCTACGCGGTCGGTGACATCGCAGCGGCACAGCATCCGCTGCTGGCAACCCGGATCCGCACCGAACACTGGGCGAACGCACTCAAGCAACCGGCGGTTGCGGCGGCGGGAATGCTCGGTGACCCGGGCGAATACACCGAGCTGCCATACTTTTTCACCGACCAATACGATCTCGGCATGGAGTACGTCGGGCACGCGCCCGGCTACTCCCGCGTGGTCTTCCGTGGCGACACCGACGCGCGCGAGTACACCAGCTTCTGGCTCGGCGACGACAACCGGGTACTGGCCGGGATGAACGTCAACATCTGGGAGGGCCTCGATGACATCAAGGCCCTGGTCAGGTCGCAGCAATCCGTCGATCCCGACCGGCTGGCAGACCCGACGACGCCGCTGAACGAGCTGTCGCGCTGAGCGGCGGCGGGTGCCTACCGCAGCGTCGCCGTGCCGTCCACGTGCACGTCGACGGCCGCACCGGCGATGTCCTCGCGCACGCTCGCGTCGGCGGTATCCCGATCGCGGCTCACCGCCAGGGTCCGTGATCCGTCGGGTGTGCGGACCGCGAGGAAAACGTGCTGGGGCTTGCCGTCCCGGTCGAACGGCGTGGTCCACGACTCCACCGCGCCGGTCCCCTGCCACTGCGTGAGCTCCGGCCGGGTCGGTTGGGCGTCCACCGCGGATTGGACGTCCTGCCAGCGGAATCCGGATCCTGGCGGTTCGGTGCCGTACACCCCGAGGCTGTGCTTGGTCAGATAGCCGCCGTTGGCGGTGATCAGGCCGCGCCGACCCGGGTTGGCGACCAGCAGTTCGGCCAAGGTGGCTATCGAATGCATCACGTAGTTGTTCCACGGCCCGCCGGCGAAGGTCAGCCCGCCGGTCACGGTCAGTGGACGGGCGGGGTCATCGGTGGGCAGTCGCAGTTCGGCCGCGGCCACCTGGACCGCCGACGGGAAGCACGAGTACAGGTCGACGTAATCGATATCGCCGATCTCACCTACGCCCGCCAGTTCCAGTGCGCACTCCCCCGCGATCCGGATCGCCGGTGAGCGGTGCAGTTCGTCGCGGGCACCGATCGCATAAGTGTCGTGGGCATCAGCGCCGGCCTGCGGAAAGACCCAGCGCTCCGACGGGATCCGCAGCTCAGTGGCGCCCTGAACGGAGGTCAGTACCAGCGCCGCGGCCTGGTCGACCATGTTGTTGGAGTTCATCAACTTGGTGTATGGCCAGCTGATCATCCGGTTCTTGTGCCCTGGCCGCCAGATCCCTTCGGCTCCAACGGGTTCGCGGATCCAGGCATGCGGGTTGGCCACGGCGACCGCGTTGAACCGCGCCCACAGCTCACCGATGCGCCGGCGATGTCCGTCGATGGTCTCCCCGGCCGCAATGCGCAGTGCCTGCTCGAACAGCGGGTAGACGTAAGCGGGCCGGTCCAACCCGATGCGTGCCTCGGCGGCACCCGACAACGGCACGTCCTCGCCCTCACATTCGGCGAGTGGAACCTCCGCGTCGTCCTGCCGGGTCCAGGCCAGCCTGCCGCCGGCGGCCCGCAACCGGCTGCGGGTGCGCCACATCTCGCCGCCGGCCAGCAGCACCACCCCAGCGCGGCCTTCCTGGATGTCCAGGCAGGCCCGATTCAACAGCGACTGCGGCACATTGCCACCCATCGGGCTGTAGCGTGTGGCGGGCCGGTCGGCGCCGATCCGCTGCGCAAGCAGCACACCCGGATCGCGGTAGCGCGCCGAGAGCAGGTTCACCACGCGGACCGAGTCGACGGCGCGCAGCACCCGGTCGTCGGCGGCGTGGCGCGCCGCCGCGGCCATCAGGTCGACGGGTTCGACGGGGTCGTGGTCGTCGCGGTGGTTGATCTGGCCGTAGCCGATCAGCACCGGTGTCCGGGGGTCGACGGGCATGGGCGTAAGACTAATCTGCGTCGCGCGCCCGCCGGCGTCGCGGCGTTCCGTTCAGAACAGCGGGCCGTTTGTGACGCTGGCGGCCAGTCTTCCGGCGATCCGGCTGGCTTCGTCGCCGATGTGATCGCCACAGGCCTTCACATCGATGACCATGTCCGACACCGTCCGAAGCACCCGTTGGCAGCCGTAGCCGTTGCCGCCGTCGAGGGTGAAGGACTGGGTGATCTTCGGTGCCTCGCCGGTGACGTCGCCGACATTCCAGGTGTATTTCTCCGTTCCGCGGTAGACCACGCTCACGGTTTGCCCGGCGCAGGCCTTCCAGGGCAGGGCCGACGCGCGAACGAACGCCAGCGCCCGGTCGGTGTGAGCCGGAAACACCGCCACGTCCTGGTCGACGAAACGATTTCCGTCGACTCCGGCGCGGCCCATCCCGCCGCGGTCCTCCGAGACCCGCCAGGTCACCTGCGCTCCCCCGCTGTCCCGATATGTCCGGTCCAGGCCCGGGTAGAGCACCCCCGCACAGTCCGGTGGCGACACCTCGATCACGCCGCTGGTGTGCTTGGCCCGGTGGACGCCGCTTTCGGCGATTTTCATGCCGGAGACGCCCATGATGGTGTCGAGTTCGCTGTCGTCGAGCATGGCAAGGTCGGTCTGCTGCGGCTGCGGGTCGTTGAGCACGACCGCAACCAGAATCGCCGCGATCGCGCCGGCGGCGACACCGCCGGCGAGGAACCACCTGTTGCGCACGAGGCGGCGTAGTCGCCGCGGCGGATCCCGGTGGGTGTCGGTTGCCGCGATGACGACCGGACGGGCCCGCCCGGTCGGCAGATCCCGGGCAGCTTGCAGTCCCGACGGCGCTGCCTCGACGATCGGTTGCGGACCCGACGGCGCCCGCAGCACGGGTTGCGGGGCCGCGAAGGGAACGGTGCTCAGCCCGCCCGCCGGGGTCGAGAGGTTGCCGTCGCAGTTACTCAGCACCGCGTCGACGTCGCTTCTGGTGCGCCAGGTGACATCAGGTCGGTCGCGCAGCAGGTACAGCAGCCGAACGATGTCGCGATGCGCGGTGGGATCAGCACAGTCCTCGTCAAGCTTGTTTCGCAGTTCCGAGACCAGCCCGGCCTGCTCGTGATGGCTCAACTCCGGGCTGGCGAGGACTCCGGCCAACCGCATCAGATAGGCGAACGGCACCTCCGGCTCCGCGGGCAGCGGCGCCGGCAGCGGCCCCCCTTGCGCCGTTCGCCGTTGCAACGCTTCGATCAACCGGATTTCAGTCTCGGAGTTCGGGTTCCGGTAGTCGATGATCTGGGTGGCGGCAAGCGGGGTGACCCGCACGCTGTCGACCGGGCCGATCTGGACGGGAAGAATCGGGCGACGTAGCGCCTGGGCGTACGCCAGCTCCGCTCGGCAGGGTTTGGAGGCCAGTGAGTTGTTCGACAACGCGACGATGAACACGTCGCATTCGCGAATCTTCTCGAGGATGGTCTGCCACCAGGCCTCCCCGCCGCCCAGTTCATCGTCCAGCCACACACCCTGGCGGGTGCGCCGCAACACGATCAGCAAGCCGTCAATCGCCGACCGGTCTTGGCTGGCGTGACTCACGAAGAGCATGAGTGCCTCCGGAAAGTTCGACGTGGGAAGAAGCATACCGAGTAAACTCCATGCCGCAATACCAACAGGACAGAACAGTGAGCCCGAGTCCGGATCAGTGCACAGGCGCCCGTGCGGCCACGCGAATGCGTTCCCTCGTCACGTCTCGCCGTGCCGCCCATCTGGCCCTGTCGGCCGTGGCCGTCACCCTGATCGCCTGGCTGTGCGTACTTGCCCGGTGGCCGGACGCCGCCGGCGGGTTACCGGCGTGGTTGGGCTGGTTCGGCCGCCCCGGATCGTTGCCGTCGGTCGCCATCACCGTGACCGTCCTGGTCACGCTCTGTGTGCTGAGTTTTCGCGGCCACGGCGACACGCGATCGGGAAGCGTCCCGGCCGCGATAGTCGCCGGTCTTGCCACCGTGGGCGCCCTACTCGGTCTGAGCTCGTTCTGGGAATGCCACGACGACACTCATCCGAGCTTCTTCCAGCCGCTGATCTGGACGGCGGTACTGATCAAAGGCGGCATGACAGACCTCTCGATGAGTGGGCAGGTCTGCCCTACCACCACGCCGACCGCCCTGGTGGTAGCACGACTGGCGGCACTCGGCGCCATTTTCACCGGACTCTCCGGTGTCGCGCTCGCCCTGTTCCGATCCCAGGTGGATCGATGGCAGGCCAATCACGCCTCCGCTGTCACCGCGGTGATCGGCGTCGATGACGACTCCGGGGCGATGATCGGCGGCATCGCGCAGACGCTGGGCCGGCGCGACACGCTCGTCGTCATGTTCGACGCCGCCGACGAACGCGGCCTATACGGCGCGCGGGCCCTGGGGGCCCGAGTGCTTTCGGTAGACCTCAACAACCCGGCCTCGCTGGAATCGCTGTCGCTGTGGCGCAATCTCGCGAGCTTGTACCTGTTGTCGAGTGACGCCTCCAACAACCGGCTGTGGCTGGACACGATCAGCCAGGCGCTCGCCTATTCACGCCGCCAGCCGCGACGACTACCCCTGGTGCTCCGGGTCGACGATCCGTGGCAGGCCGAGGCCTGGCGCGCCCAGCAGTTCGGCGGGGCTGATGCGCGATGGGCCGTCGACATCATCGGAAAGTACGAAGTGACCGCCCGCTGGCTGCTCGACAATATCGTCGCCGCCAAGACTATTCAGCAGGTATTCGTGTGCGGTACTTCGCAGTTGACGCTGGCGCTCTGCGCCGACCTGACCCGCCGGAAATTGGAGCATGACTACTACAGCGCCCCGTCCGAGTCGGCGTTGCCGGCCCTGATACTGGTCGGCGAGGACGCCGCCGAATACCAGCGGGATCACGAATTCCACCGCGCGCAAATAGGACTCATCGCGACCGGTCCGGACATCGACGTGGTGTCCAGCGCACCGACGGTGCCGACGCTGGCCCAGCTGATCGATGCCGGCGATGCGGCGACCAGTGCCGCCATATTCGTCGACGACTGGTCACGTGGTCCCCGTGGCCCGGCCACCACCGGAAGCCGGTTGGCGGCCCGCTTCACCACGATGCCGGTCTACAGCTGGGATCCCGACAGCCGGGTCAGTGACAAGCCGATACCGATTGTGGGCCGGCTCCGTACTTTCCGGTTGATGCTGCAGATGTCCGACGGGCAAGTATCCGACGCCTGGGAGCGGGCCGCCAGCCTCATCCACGGGCGCTACCTCGCCAGGATCGGTCCGCAGGCGCAACCGCTGCCCTCGCGGTTGCCGTGGGACGAACTCGACGAGTTCTACCGCCGGTCGAACCGGCGCCAGGTCCGCAATGCCTTGTGGATGGTCGAGCAGGTCGCCGACCACACTTGGGATACCTGGGGCAGCGCACCGGCCCCGCTGGCGGAGCGAGACATGGCCGGTTTGCCGCCGCTGGAACAACTCGCTCAGCTCGGCTTCGACCACGATTCAGCCATCGCGATGGCCCGTAGCGAACACGAAGACTGGTGCCACTACTACCACCGCAACGGTTGGCGATATGGCCCGAACCGAGACGATCGGCACCGGATCCACGACAAGCTGGTCGACTGGTCTGTCATCGAAGCCGATCCTGCGCTGCTCGACGGCGTCCTGCTGAGCGTGGCGAACACGCTGTGGAGTCTTCGCCAGCTCGGCTACCGGTCCCGTCCGGTATGGCAGTCATTCGACAGGGTCGGGACTGTCCGCGCCGAGCAGCGAGACGGGCCCTGGACCTGGACCTCCCCGTCCGGAGCGACGATGCAGGCCGGCCCCGGCGACTGGTTGGTCGAAGAGGACGGCAAGAGCTGGTCGGTGCGCGACGACATCTTCCGGGCGGGCTACCGCCATGTCAGCGGATCGCAATGGCAACGGCGCGGAACGGTGCTCGCGCGAATAGCCCAGCCGGGAGAGACAATCCAGACCCTGGAGGGCCCCACCGTAGCTGCCGACGGGGACTGGGTGGTCAAGGGCGATCACGGCGACCAATGGCCGGTTCCGGCCGATGTGTTCGCGCACCACTATGCCGAACCCCGTTCGATGGGTGAGTGACCCAGCAGGCGTTGCGGAAGCGCAGCGGAACCGTCGAATCGGGTTAGTCCGCGGCAAACAGCACGCCGTCGGCGATCAACCGCTCGATGTCGTCCCCGTCGAGCCCGAGCAGCGTGTGGCAGAGGACACGGGTGTCCTGGCCGGGCAGCGGGGCCGGCCGTTGCGCCGCCTGCGGAATATTGCGGAACGGTGCCGGACCGGTTTCAGCCGGCAGCGGGTGCTCGATGAGCGGATGAGTCATGTCGGCGAACACCGCGCGGTGGCTCAGCTGGGGATCCTCGGCGATGTCGGGTGGCCGGTTCATCGGCCCGGCCGCCACCCCGGCCGCCTGCAGCAGCTCGCCGACACTGGCCGGAGTGCACTCACCGGTGTGCCGGCTCAGCTGGTCGACGAGTTCGGCACGGTGGGCGCTGCGTTGCTCACCGGTGCCGAAGCGCGGGTCGGCGGCCAACGCCGCGTCGCCGAATGCCGCTGCCACACGGCGCCAATCGTCATCGGTGCGAATCGAGACCACGCACCACTCGTCGACGCCGGAACACCGGCAGACCAGGTCCAGTCCGGTGTCCGGCACTATCGACGGCCCCGCGGCCCGTGCCACGTAGCCGGTGTCGAGTTGATTGACGGCGGCCTCGGCCTGCGAGACATGGACGTGGGCTCCGGCGCCGGTTCGCCGGCCGGCTATCAGCGCTGCCAGCGCCCCGATGGCGGTGACCCGCGCGACCACGTGGTCGGGGAAGACGGTGGTGGCGTCGTAGAACGGGTGGCGTCCGGTCGCTGCCGCGCGCTGGCTGCCCTCCGGGCCCGGCGGAGCGGTCCACAATGCGGTCACCCCGGTGGTGGCACGCACCAGCGGGCCATAGCCCATCCGGTCACTCCACGGCCCGCTCTCCCCGAACGCGCTGCTCTCGGCAAGCACCACCTGCGGGTTGATCCCGCGCAAGGCCTCGTAGCAGAACCCCAGGGCGGCAAGGGTTCCCGGTTTGAAATTGGCCAGTACCGCGTCGGCCGTGCCGACCAGCCGACCGAAGATCTCCTTGCCGGCCGGGCTGCGCAGATCCAGGCCGAACCCGAGGTTGTTGCGGTGCGTCCAGGCGAACGACTCGCTCATCGCCGATCCGGCGCGGGTCTGCCGCAGCCCGTCCGGGTAGGCGGCACTCTCCACCTTGATGATCTCGGCGCCCAGGTCGCCGAAGAGCCGGCTGGCCTCACCGCCGGCCACGATGACGCCCAGATCGACGATCCGCACTCCCTCGAACGGGCGCGCACCGACCGTGCCGCCGCCCACCGGCACGTCCGGCCGGGCTCGCCACCCGGCGCGTCCCTCACCGGGTGCCGGCGCCGGCGTGCGGAAACCGGCACGGTGCCCGTCGACCACGAAATAGCCGGCCGGTATCAGCGCCGGGAGACCCGGGGCCAGGTCGGTGCTGACCGCGGCCCGCGCCGCCGCGAAATGTTCACCGGCCAGCACCTGCGCCGGTTCGCCCACCGCGGCGATCGGCACGCCGCGGGCCTGCCCGGCGGTGACCAGATCGGCCATGTCCCGCTCGGCGAACAGCTCACGAACCAGCACGCTGATCTGTGGCCAGGCCGCGAACCGCTCACCGATCACGTCGAATCTGGGGTCGGCGTAAGCGGCCGGCTCCCCCAGCCACGCGCGCAGCCCGCGCCACTGCCGTGGCGACATCACGCATAGCCGCACGTAGCCGTCCCGGCACGGATAGATCGGGTAAGCGTCCTGGTTGCGGGGCCGGCCACGCCAGCGGCTCGCCCCGCGGCGGGCCGCGGCCACCTGGCCCTGGGAACCGAAGATCGGATCGAGCACCGTGACCACCGCATCGAAGCGGGCGAAGTCGATGTAATCGCCGACGCCGCAACGCAACCGGTTGTAGTAGGCCACCAGCACCGCCCAGCCGGCCTGCACCGCCGCGGTCGCCGAGGCGATCCCGTCCGGCGGCAGCACCGGGGTTCCGCTGGTCGGCCCTGATCGCGAGAGCGCCCCGGAAAGGGCGTAGAGCACCGCGTCGGTGGCCTGCCAGTGCGAACGCGGCCCGCTCGTGCCGAAGTCGGTGACCGACATCGTCACCAGGTGGCCGTAGCGGTCGGCCAATTCACCGCACGAGGTCCCGAACCGCGAGGCCCCGAGGTCGGCGGTGTGTCCGCGCGGGCCGCCGTCCACGACGATGTCGGCGGTGCGCGCCAACTCCTGGAACCGGCGGCGGTCCCGTTCGTCGGCCGGATCCAGGATGACACTTCGCTTGTTGGCGTTGCGCAACGCGAACGAGATGCTCACGCCGCCCAGCAGTGGGGCGGCGGTGCGTGCCGGACTGCCGCCCGGAGGCTCCACCTTGAGCACATCGGCCCCCAGGTCGGCGAGCAACCGGGTGACCGCGTCGGCGTCACCACCGGCCAGATCCAGAACGCGAACCGATTCCAGCAGCACGTGGCCAGGGTAATGAACGGTTGCCGCGGGTCCGCTTCGGCGCGGACAATCGCAGAGATGAGTGCAGAGACCACGGCGCCGGCATCCCCGTCACTCCCCGACGACGACCTGGCACGCATCGACGCCTACTGGCGGGCCGCCAATTACCTGTCGGTGGGCCAGATCTATCTGCTGGACAACCCGCTGCTGACCGAACCGCTGGCCGCCGAGCACGTCAAACCGCGGCTGTTGGGGCACTGGGGCACCACCCCGGGCCTGAACCTGCTTTACGTCCACCTGAATCGGGTCATCCGTGAGCGGGACGCCGACGTCATCTTCGTCACCGGGCCCGGCCACGGCGGGCCGGCACTGGTCGCCAACGCCTACCTGGAGGGCACCTACAGCCAGGTGTACACCGGCATCGAGGAGAACCGCGACGGACTGCGGAAACTGTTCCGGCAGTTCTCGTTTCCCGGCGGCATCCCCAGCCATGTGGCCGCCGAGACGCCGGGCTCCATCCATGAGGGCGGCGAGCTGGGCTACGCGCTGGTGCATGCCTTCGGCGCGGCCTTCGACAACCCCGAACTGGTGGTGGCCTGTGTGATCGGCGACGGCGAGGCCGAGACCGGGCCACTGGCCGCCAGCTGGCATTCGAACAAGTTCCTCAACCCCGCCGTGGATGGCGCGGTACTGCCCATCCTGCATCTCAACGGCTACAAGATCGCCAATCCGACGCTGCTGGCCCGGATCCCGCATTCGGAGTTGGAGGCGCTGCTGCGTGGTTACGGCTACCGCCCCATCACCGTGGCCGGCGACGATCCGGCCGTCGTGCACCGGTCGCTGGCGGCCGCGCTCGACGACGCGTTCGACGACATCGCGGCGATCCGCCGCGCCGCGCGCGCCGACGGCTCGACCATGCGGCCGGTGTGGCCGATGATCGTGCTGCGCACCCCTAAAGGCTGGACCGGGCCGGCAAAAGTGGACGGTCAGCAGGTGGAGGGCACCTGGCGGTCGCATCAGGTGCCGCTCGCGGCGACCCGCACCGATCCCGAGCACCGCAGGCAGCTGGAAGAATGGTTGCGCGGTTACCGGCCGACGGAGCTCTTCGATGAAGCGGGCCGGCTGCGGCCGGAGCTGGCCGCACTGGCGCCGCGCGGGAACCGCCGGATGAGCGCCAACCCGCACGCGAACGGCGGCTTGCTGCTGCGCGACCTGGACCTGCCCGACTTCCGGGACTACGCCGTGCCGGTGTCCCGGCCGGCCACCGAGACCCACGAGGCCACCCGGGTGCTGGGAACGTTCCTGCGCGACGTCATCGACCGCAACCGCGATCGGTTCCGTTTGCTGGGCCCCGACGAAACCGCCTCGAATCGCCTTTCGGCGGTGTTCGAGACGACCGACCGGGTCTGGCTGTCGGAGACCGCACCCGGCGATGACCACATGGCCCCCGACGGCCGGGTGCTCGAGGTGCTGTCGGAACACCTATGCCAGGGCTGGTTGGAGGGCTATCTGCTGACCGGCCGGCATGGGCTGTTCAACTGCTATGAGGCGTTCGTGCACATCGTCGACTCGATGTTCAACCAGCACGCCAAGTGGCTTGCCGTCAGCCGCGAGCTGCCGTGGCGTCGGCCGATCGCCTCACTCAATTACCTGCTGACCTCCCATGTCTGGCGCCAGGACCACAACGGCGCGTCGCATCAGGACCCGGGCTTCATCGACCTGGTGGCCAACAAACGCCCCGAGGTGGTGCGGGTCTACCTGCCGCCGGACGCCAACACCCTGCTGTCGGTGGCCGACCACTGCCTGCGCAGCCGCAACTACGTGAACGTGATCGTCGCCGGCAAGCAGCCGGCACTGGCCTACCAGGACATGCCCGAGGCAGTGGCGCACTGCACCCGGGGACTGGGCATCTGGGAGTGGGCCGGCACCGCCACCGGTGAGCCGGACGTGGTGCTGGCCTGCGCCGGCGACGTGCCCACCCTCGAAACGCTGGCCGCCGCGGACATCCTGCGTCGGGAGCTGCCCGGCCTTGCCGTGCGGGTGGTCAACGTGGTGGACATCATGCGGCTGCAGCCTGCCACCGAGCATCCGCACGGGTTGCCCGACCGCGAGTTCGACGCCCTGTTCACCCGCGACAAGCCGGTGATCTTCGCCTACCACGGCTATGCCTGGCTGATCCACCGGCTGACCTATCGGCGCACCAACCACGACCAGCTGCACGTGCGTGGGTATCGCGAGCGCGGGACCACCACCACGCCGTTCGACATGGTGATGCTCAACGACCTGGATCGCTTCCATCTGGTGATGGACGTCATCGACCGGGTGCCGGGTTTGGCCGAGCGCAGCGCGCTGCTGCGCCAGCAGATGGCCGACGCCCGGCTGGCCGCCCGGCTCTACACCCGCGAGCACGGTGAGGACGACCCCCGGATCACCGACTGGACGTGGCGAACGGACGTGTCCGGCGCCGACGGCGAGATAAGGTGACGGCCATGACTGTTCACCCGTCACCGGTCCGGACGCCCCGCAAGGCGACAATGCTGCTGTTCGGCGTGCTCGTCGCCTCGGCGACCGTCGCCGGGGTCACCCCGGCCGGCGCGACCCCGGACCTCACCTTGGTGCCGGTCCGCTATGACCTGACCGGAACCGGCGTCGCCGGCTACATCACCTACCAGACCCAGAACGGTCAGTCCCACGCCACCAACGCCCCGTTGCCCTGGTCGATCGAGCTGACCGGCCGGATGACCAACATGACCACTCCCGCGTCGTACTCTGTGAGCGCCCAGAGTGCCGGCCCCGGCACGCTGAGCTGCACGGTCAGCGTCAACGGGAAGGTCGTCAGCCGACAGACCGCGACCGGAGACCCGGCGCGGGTGCTGTGCACGACCCACGGGCCCCGCTGAGCTTTCTTGAGCCCCGCGCGTAATGACGGGACTGCGTCAACTTCCGAGCGCGCGTAGAATCCGACCAATGCCTTGCCACGATTTCGCGGCGTCCGGGGGGCGGCATCCGTTGGTGTCACAACTCGCGGCGCTGAACCAGTTCCGCGCCTTCGTCGACGTCGCCGTCGTCGTGGTGGTCTTGGTGATGGCCAACCTGGTCGCGCATTTCACCACGCCCTGGGCTGCGGTGGCCACGGTGCCCGCAGTCGCCGTCGGTCTGGTGGCCCTGGTCCGCTGCAATGGTCTGAGCTGGGCGGAGCTCGGTCTGGGCCGCGCCCACTGGAAGTCCGGGGTCGGCTACGCCGCCGCGGCGGTACTGGTCGTGGTGTCGGTGATCGCCGTCGGCGCCTTACTGCCCTGGACCAGGCCGATGTTCTTGAACAACCACTACGCCACCCTGTCCGGCGCGGTGGTGGCCTCGATGCTGGTCATCCCGCTGCAGACCGTCATCCCCGAGGAGCTGGCGTTCCGCGGTGCGCTGCACGGCGCACTGCACCGGGCCTGGGGTTTCCGCGGGGTCGCCGCGGCGGGCTCGCTGCTGTTCGGGTTGTGGCATGTGGCGACATCGCTCGGACTGACCAGCAGCAATGTCGGATTCACCCGGCTGTTCGGCGGCGGGTTCCTGGGCATGGTGGCCGGCGTGACGCTGGCGGTGCTGGCCACCGGGGCGGCCGGTTTCGTGTTCAGCTGGCTGCGCCGCCGCAGCGGCAGCCTCATCGCTCCGATCGCCCTGCACTGGTCGCTCAACGGGGTGGGCGCCCTCGCCGCCGCCCTGGTCTGGCAACTGTCGGCGTGAGCCGAAGCTGGGACCGCCGCATCAACACAGCGGTTCAGCAAGGCTCGACGAAGGAGAGCCGAAGCTGGGACCGCCGCATCAACACAGCGGTTCACACCACCAGCACGGCCGCACCGGCGATCCGGTCCGCGGCAAGGTCCGCCAGTGCCCGGTCGGCGTCGCCCAGCGAGTACTCCGGCGTCGTCACAGTGATGTGGTGCGCCGCGGCGAACTCGAGGAACTCGCGGGCGTCAGCGCGGGTGTTCGACGTCACCGACCGGATCCGGCGTTCGTAGAACAGGTCGCGCTGGTAGTTCAGCGACGGGATATCGCTCAGATGGATTCCAGCAATCGCGCACGTGCCACCGCGATCCAGGGCCTGGCAGGCGGGCGGCACCAGCTCGCCGACCGGCGCGAACAGGATGGCCGAGTCCAACCGCACCGGCGGCGGGTCGGCCGCCCCCTGGACCGAGGCCGCTCCCAGCTGCAGCGCCAGCTCCCGCGCCTGCGGATCGCGGGTCATGACGTGCACCTCGGCGCCGCGGGCCAACGCGACCTGCGCGGTGATGTGCGCACTGCCGCCGAACCCGTAGATTCCCAGCCGGCCGCCGGGCGGCAGGTCGGCCAGTTGCAACGAGCGGTAGCCGATGATGCCGGCGCACAGTAGCGGCGCCAACTCGCTGTCGCTGTAGCCGCCGGGCAGGTGATGGGCGAACGCGGCTGGGACAGTCGCGAATTCGGCATACCCGCCGTCGTCGTCCCAGCCGGTGTAGCGCGACCGCGGACACAGGTTCTCATCGCCCCGGCGACAGTAGCGGCAGCTTCCGCAGGTGTGCCGAAGCCAGGCGATTCCGACCCGATCCCCCACGGCGAAGCCCCCGCCGGCCTCAGCGCCCACCTCGACGACCTCGCCGACCACCTCGTGGCCGGGGGTGACCCCGGCGCGGTGCACCGGTAGGTCACCTTCGGTGACGTGCAGGTCGGTGCGGCACACCCCGCAGGCGCGCACCGCGACCAGCAACTCCGAGGGCTGCGGCCGGGGCACCGCTGTGCTGACCCGGTGCAATGGACCGCCGGCGATGGGACCGGGACGATCCACCCGCCAGGCGGTCATGGTCACCCCGGGAGACTGCGCACCCATGACGACATTGTGCGCGCAGCGACCGGAGGTCGGGTCAGCCTCTGCGCACCAATCCCAGCAGCCATAGCAGCACGACCGACCCCAAGGTCGCGGTGAACAGCGTGAACCACCAGCCACCGCCGGCCGTGTCGAGGAAGAAGCTCAGCAGGAAACCACCGATCAACGCGCCGATGACACCGATCACGATGTTCATCAGAATTCCGCGGCCGCCGCCGCCGACGATCTTGCCGGCCAGCCAACCGGCGATGGCACCGATGATGATGTAGCCGATCCAGCCGACGCTGGTCAGCGTCGTCGAGCGTTCGGCGAGGAATTCCGTTGCCGCCAGCACATATGTTTGCGCAGTCATAGCGCCAGGCTAGCGGT
The DNA here is from genome assembly GCF_002086455.1 of Mycolicibacter algericus DSM 45454. Lineage (GTDB taxonomy): Bacteria > Actinomycetota > Actinomycetes > Mycobacteriales > Mycobacteriaceae > Mycobacterium > Mycobacterium algericum. The sequence goes on along the minus strand of NZ_MVHC01000015.1, from coordinate 42,837 downwards.
TTTCACACCGCGGCGCGGCAAACTACGCCAGCCGCTGCGTCAGGGCGCGGGCGCCGGTGCCGGCGGCGCCGGGGCGGGTTCCGGGGCCGGAGCAGGTGCCGGAGCGGGGGCAGGCGCCGGTGCGGGAGCCGGCGCGGGGGCAGGCGCCGGTATACCCGGGATGCCGGGCGCCGGAGCGGGTGCCGGCTCGACCGGGGCCGGGGCGGCGGCCAGCGGGCGGATGGACTCCGTCAGCGCTTTGGCCGCCTCCCGGTCCACCGGGTTGTTGGCGGTTCCCAGCCACACCACGAACCACCGCTCGGTCTGGGCGCCGGTGCCGCCGTCGGCCGGCGGCACACCGATGACGCCGCTCCAGATCTGGCCGACCGGTTTTGCCGGGTCGGTGAACTTGACCTCGTAGTAGGACGCGCTGCCGGTCAGGCCGCCGCCCGCCAGCTGGGTGCTTTCCTGGTTGGCGCGGGTCCCGGGGTAGGGCATGAAGAATTCGCCCATGTCGGATCCGAGCCGGGTGGCGGCCTTGGCGTTGTCGGTCTCGGCGCTGGCGTAGAGCCGCTGATCCAGCTTGCCGAGCACGATCCTGGTGTCGTTGGCCACCGGTGCGGGCTGCCCAGGCAGCATCGGCTCTCCGGTCTGCTTGCTCAGCAGCGAGGATCCGTATTCCAGGTGGCTGGTGTCGGACTGCACCCAGCCGCCGGGCAGCACGTAGCTGAATCCGCCGGCCACGTCGTCGACCCGGCCCGCCTCGGGTGCGCCCGGTTCGGCGACCGGCGCCGGTGGGTTCGCGTCGGCGGGGGGCGGCGCGTCGGCCGGTGGCGCATCGGCCGTGGCAGGCGGCGCCGGCGGTGGTGGCGGCGGTGGGTCCGCGTAGGCCGGCGACGCCATGGCGAATGCCAGCGCACCGGCGATCGCGGTGGCCCACGTCGTCGCAGCCACCGCCCGAATGCCCCTGTGAGCGGTTGAGGTCAGGTCCACCTGCTTCATGGCAGAAAAACCTACCGCGTCCCGACCGCTACGCAAGTTACGCCATGCCGGGGTGTGTCGCGCGCAAGGTCACCTCCTGCGCCTTGACACCGAACCAGACCGGCTCGCCCGGCGCGAGCCGCAACTCGCCGGCGGCCTCGGCGGTGATATCGGCGGCCAGTCCGGGTGCGCCGTCCGGCTGGTCGACACCGCGTACCTGGATCGCGCTGCCCCGTGCGTCCAGTTCGGCGACGGTCACCGCGACGAGGTTGCGCGGGCTGCCGTGCGCCGGCGGCTCCCGATACACCGCAACCGCCCGGGGTGTACACACCGCGACGGCCGGCCGGCCGACGCCCGGGCCGTCGTCGGCGATTCCGTGCCACCGGTCGCCCCACCGGGTGCGTAACACACCGTCGCTTTCGATCACCCCGGCCACCAGGTTGAAACCGGCGATGCGCGCCCCGAACCGGCTGCGAGGCGCGGCCAAAACCTCTGCGGTGCCACCGATTTCGGCAACCCGGCCCGACTCGAGCACCAGTACCCGATCGGCCAACGCGAACACGTCGAGCAGGTCGTGGGTGACCAGCACCGTGGTGCGGCGGGTGGTGACGATAACCTCACGCAGCACGGTGCGCACCGCGTCGGCCGCAGCCACATCCAGCCCGGCCAACGGCTCGTCGAGCAGCAGCACGTCGGGTTCGGCGGCCAGGGCGCGGGCGATCGCGACCCGCTGCGCTTGGCCGCCGGAAAGCCGGCGCGGCTTGCGGTCGGCCAGCTCTTCGGCGCCGACGGCGCGCAACCACGGCGCCGCCAACGCCCGGGTGCGCGGCTGCCGCCGACTAAGGCGCCACCGACGGTGACCACTGTGCGGTCCGAACGCCACGTTGGCCGCCACGCTCAGGTGCGGGAACAGCAGTGGATCCTGCATCAGCAGGCCGATGCGGCGGTCGCAGGTGGCGATGTGCACCCCGGCCGCTGCGTTGGTCAGCACTCGATCGCCGACGCGCACCAGGCCCGGGTCGGGCCGCAGCAGGCCGGCGATCACGTGCAGCAGGGTGGATTTGCCGGCGCCGTTGGGCCCGAGCACCGCGAGCACCTCACCCGGCGCGACCGTCATATGCACGTCCAGGCCGCGCTCGGCCACCACCGCGTGCAGCGTCAGCCCGTCCGCCACGCGCTTCACCCGATGCCGGCCAGCCGTCGGGCTCCGAGTCCCAGCACCACTACCGCCGCCACCGCCACCAGCAGCAGCGACATCGCCGCGGCGGCGTCGGCGTCGGTCACCCGCTGCAGATAGATGGCCAGCGGCAGCGTTCTGGTCACGCCCTCGCGGGAACCGGCGAAGGTCAACGTCGCCCCGAACTCCCCCAGTGACCGCGCGAAGGCCAGCACCGCCCCCGAGATCAGGCCCGGTGTCAGCAGCGGCAGCGTCACCCGCCACCACACCGTGCTCGGCCGGGCTCCCAGACTGGCGGCCACCACCTCGTAGTCGGCGCCGGCGGTGCGAGCCGCGCCCTCCAGCGCGATCACCAGGAACGGCAGCGACACGAACGTCTGCGCCAGCACCACCGCGGCTGTGGTGAACGCGATGTGGATTCCGGCCGCCTCCAGGTAGCGGCCCAGCAGCCCGAGCCGCCCGAACGCGTACAGCAGCGCGATACCGCCCACCACCGGCGGCAGCACCAGCGGCAGCAACGTGAGGGGCCGTAACAGCCGCACCACCCGCGACTGACCGCGCGCCAGGACCAACGCCATCGGTACGCCCAGCACGACGCAGAGCGCGGTACTGACCGCGGCCGTTTTCAGGCTCAACCCCAGCGCGGTCATCGACGACGGACTGGTGATCAACGACCAGAAGTGCGGCCAGTCGACCCTGACCGCGATCGCCACCAACGGCAGCACCACGAATGTGGCGCCGATCGCGGCGGGCACATAGACCCAGTTCGGCAGGTCATTGGGCCGGTGCACAGATCAGGGCTCACCGAAGCCGGCGGCGTGCAGGATCTTCTGCCCCGCTGCACCGGTGACCAACTCGACGAATGCGCGGGCCGGTGCGGCTTGCGCCACGTCTTTGAGCAGCGCGACCGGGTAAGTGTTGATCGCACCCGCCGCCTCGGGGAATTCGACGGTGGCCACCTTGTCGCCGGCGTGGATGGCGTCGGTGCGGTAGACGACCCCGGCGTCGGCCTGGCCGGTGGTGACCTTGTTGAGTACGTCGGTGACGTCGGGCTCCTCACTGACCGGATTCAGCCGGACCCCGGTGAGGTCTTCGACCTTGCCGGTCGCCGCTCCGCATGGCACCGGCGGTTGACACACCACCACGGCCAGGTCGGGGCCGGCCAGATCGGCGAAGGAGCGTACCGCGTGCGGGTTGCCGGGCGCGGTGACGATCACCAGTGTGTTGCTGGCGAACGGCACCGGCTCACCGTCCAGCAGGCCGGCCCGGGCGACCTTGTCCATCTGGGCGGTGTTGGCCGATGCGAAGACGTCGGCGCGGGCACCCTCGGTCAGCTGGGTGGCCAGATCCGAGGATCCGGCGAAGTTGAACTCCACTGCCACGCCGGGGTGGTCGGTCTTGAACTGCTCGGCGATCTCGGTGAACGCCGCCTTCAGCGACGCCGCAGCGAACACCGTGATCGATGGCATCGCCGGGCCGGAACTACAGCCGGTCAGTCCCGTCGAACCCGCTGCCAACATGATCGCCACCGCGCCGGAGACCACCCGGGTTCGCCACATGGCCAACAAGCCTATCGGGGACCGCAAGCGCGGCGAAGCCGGGCGCTGGGGGCACCTCCCGCTTGCGGGGGACGGGTCGCCGACACCAACACCGGCGATCGCCAGCACGGCGAAGCGCGCCTAATCCGGACCGTAGCCGGATCGTGTCTGTGCCGAGTTGCGCCCCGCGCCCGCAAACCGGCTACTGTCCAGTAACATAGCTGCGAACACGAGGAGGTCCTACCGATGGATGTGCTGGTCACCGGTGGTGACACCGAATTGGGTCGCACCGTTGCAGAAGGCTTCAGCGAAGCCGGCCACAAGGTGACGATCGCAGGGATGCGAGGTCCCGAGCTCGAAATCGCCGCCAAGGAACTCGACGCCAACGCCGTCGTCTGCGACAACACGGATCCGGCGAGCCTGCTGGCGGCCCGCGGCCTGTTCCCCCACCACCTCGACACCATCGTCAATGTCCCCGCGCCGCGCTGGCAGGGCGGTGACCCGCGCGCCTACTCGCTGGCCGACCAGGCCGCGGCATGGCGCGCCGCCCTCGACGCCACCGTGCTCTCGGCGGTGCTGACGGTCGCGACCGTGGGCGATCACCTGCGTTCCGGCGGCTCGATCGTTTCGGTGATGCCGGAGAACCCGCTCGACGGCGGCGCCGATGCGGCCGTCAAGGCCGCACTGTCGAACTGGACCGCCGGGCAAGCCACGGTGTTCGGCACCCGCGGCATCACCGTCAACGTGGTCGCCGCCGGCGCCGGCGCGCGCCCGGGCTACGACGGGCTCACCAGTGCCCCGGCCGGGGCGGACACCGAGATCGCCCGCCTGGCGGTGTTCTTGACCACACCGGCCGCCCGGCACATCACCGGCCAGACCCTGCACGTCAGCCACGGAGCGCTGGCCCATTTCGGCTGATGTCACACCGGAGTGGCTAATCCCACAACGATCGAATTCGGTGACCGCCAAGTGGGTCGACTAGCGTATTTGTGAACGCAGTCGCCGTCGAGGAGCAACCGTATTCCCATGAGCGCCCAGCCTGAAGTCACTGCGCCGCAGCGCCGACGCCACCAGGTCGTCATCATCGGCTCCGGATTCGGCGGGCTGACCGCGGCCAAGAAACTCAAGCGAGCCGACGTCGACGTCAAGTTGATCGCTCGCACCACCCACCACCTGTTCCAGCCGCTGCTCTACCAGGTTGCGACCGGAATCCTCTCCGAAGGGGAGATCGCGCCGTCGACCCGCGTGGTGCTGCGCAACCAGCGCAACGCCCAGGTGCTGCTCGGCGACGTCACCCACATCGACCTCGCCGGAAAGTACGTCACCTCGGAGGTGCTCGGCCACACCTACGACACCCCGTTCGACAGCCTGATCATCGCGGCCGGCGCCGGCCAGTCCTACTTCGGCAACGACCAGTTCGCCGAGTTCGCCCCCGGCATGAAGACCATCGATGACGCCCTGGAACTCCGGGGCCGCATCCTGAGCGCCTTCGAGCAGGCCGAACGGTCCCGAGACCAGGCCCGGCGGGAGAAACTGCTCACGTTCACGGTGGTCGGCGCGGGCCCGACCGGTGTCGAAATGGCCGGGCAGATCGCCGAACTGGCCAACTACACGCTCAAGGGCGCGTTCCGCAACATCGACTCGACCAAGGCACGGGTGATCCTGCTCGACGCCGCCCCGGCGGTGCTGCCGCCGATGGGCGAGAAGCTGGGCCTCAAGGCAGCCGAGCGGCTGCAGAAGATGGGTGTGGAGATCCAGCTCGGCGCCATGGTCACCGACGTCGACCGCAACGGCTTGACCGTCAAGGACTCCGACGGCACCATCCGGCGCATCGAATCGCAGTGCAAGGTGTGGTCGGCCGGCGTCTCCGCCAGTCCGCTGGGCCGCGATCTCGCCGAGCAGTCCGCGGTGGAACTCGACCGCGCCGGCCGGGTCAAGGTGCTGCCGGACCTGTCGGTGCCGGGGCACCCCAACGTCTTCGTCGTCGGGGACATGGCGGCCGTCGACGGCGTGCCCGGCATGGCGCAGGGCGCCATCCAGGGCGCCAAGCACGCCGCCAGCACCATCAAGGCCGAGCTCGGCGGCGCCGACCCGGCTGACCGCGAGCCGTTCCAGTACTTGGACAAGGGCTCGATGGCCACGGTGTCGAGGTTCTCCGCGGTCACCAAGATCGGCCCGCTGGAGTTCAGCGGTTTTCTGGCCTGGCTGGCCTGGCTGGGCCTGCACCTGATCTATCTGGTCGGGTTCAAGAACAAGGTCAGCACGCTGCTGTCGTGGAACGTGACGTTCCTGAGCACCCGCCGCGGCCAGCTCACCATCACCGAGCAGCAGGCCTTCGCCCGCACCCGCTTGGAACAACTCGAGGTGCTGGCGGCCGAGGCGCAGCGCGGCGCCGAACGCGCGGTCAGTTAGCAGCGGCTCACCGCCATCAACTCAGCTGGGCAGGTTCTGCAGCCTGACCTGCCCGCGCGCGAGCACCTTGTCGTCGGAATCGGTGATGGTCACCAGCCACAGTTGTTGGCGGCGGCCACGATGTATCGGGGTGGCCGCGGCGAACACCGTCCCCGACGACACCCCTCGCAGGAAATCGGTGTTGTTGTTGACCCCCACCACCGTGCCGCCGGCGTCGCCGCCGCCCGCGTTCAGCCAGGCGTGACCGGAAACGCTTGCCACACTCTCGACGATCGAGCAGTACACCCCGCCGTGCACGAGCCCGGCGGGCTGGCTCAGCTTGGGCTGCAACTCCAGCGTGGCGCGGGCACCGTCGGGGCCGATGTCGGTGAAGACCAGGCCGATCTCACGGTCGAACGGCGCGACGGGGATGGTCGGGAAACCGCTGGCAGCCATGCCACGGTTCTACACGACCGGCTGCGGTGCGCCGAACGCGGTCGTCGCGGCCGGCGGCCCGCCGCGCAGCCCAGTAGACCCACAGCCGCCGGTACGACAGCCGGTAGTAATTGAGGGTAGGCTTGCTCCATTCCGCAGGGAGTTGATTACGACATGGCGAAGCAGACCCACCTAGGCGATTTGGAACGAGCGGTGATGGACCACCTCTGGTCCGCACCGGAGGCCCAGACGGTGCGCCAGGTCCACGAAGCGCTGTCCGCGCAGCGCGACCTGGCCTACACCACGGTGATGACGGTGCTGCAGCGGCTGGCCAAGAAGAATCTGGTGTCGCAGATCCGGGATGACCGCGCCCACCGCTACACCCCGGTCCGCGGCCGTGACGAGCTGGTCGCCGGGCTGATGGTCGAGGCCCTCGACCAGGCCGCCGACTCCGGTGACCGCCGGGCCGCCCTGGTGCATTTCGTGGAGCGCGTCGGCGTGGACGAAGCCGAGGCGCTGCGCCGCGCACTCGACAAGTTGGAAGCCAAACATCACGTCGGCCCGCCCGCTGGCGGCCGACACACGTCCTGAGGGAGACTGGCAGCGTGTCCGCGCTGGCCTTCACCCTCCTGGCGCTGCTGCTCGTGGGGCCGGTGCCCGCCCTGCTCGCGCGCGCCGACTGGCCGTTGCGCGCCCCGCGGGCCGCGGTGGTGCTCTGGCAGGCCATCGCCATAGCCGCCGTACTGTCGGCGTTCAGCGCGGGTGTCGCCACGTCGAGCCGGCTGCTGATGCCGGGCCCCGACGGTCGACCCACCTCGACGATCCTGGGCTCTCTCGACCGGCTGGGCTGGCCGCTGTGGACGTTCTACACCGCGGTGTCGGCCGTGACGCTGCTCGTCGGCCTGCGACTGACGGTGACCGTGCTGCGAGTCGCGATCGGCACCCGGCAGCGCCGGGCCCGTCACCGCATGCTCGTCGACCTGGTCGGCGTCTCTGACGGCGCTCCGGCGGTACGCACCAGCGGCCTTCGGATTCTGCAGGTGATGCAGCCACTGGCCTACTGCCTGCCCGGGGTGCGCAGCCGGGTGGTGCTCAGTTCGGGCGCCCTGCAGGCGCTCAGCGATACCGAACTGGCGGCGCTGCTCTGCCACGAGCGCGCCCACCTGCGCGCCCGGCACGATCTGGTGCTGGAGGCGTTCACCGCGGTGCACTCCGCGTTTCCCCGGTTGGTGCGCAGCGCCAGCGCCTTGGACGCGGTGCGGTTGCTGGTCGAACTGCTGGCCGACGACGCTGCCGTTCGGGTCGCCGGCGCCCCTCCCCTGGCCCGCGCCCTGGTGACCTGCGCTTCAGCGACCATCCCCGCCGGCGCGCTGGCCGCCGGCGGTGCCAGCACGGTGTTGCGGGTACAGCGGCTGTCCGGACGCGGCAACAGTCGCACGCTGGCCGCGGCCGCTTACTCCGCCGCGGCCGGGGTGCTGACGGTGCCGACGATCGCGCTGGCGGTACCGTGGCTGACCGAACTGCATCGACTGATCGCGGGATGACCCGCGCCGTCCGGCGTGCCGCGCAGCGATCACCTACCACCGAAAGGCGAATGTATGAGCGCGTCGGAACTTGTCGGCACCGCCCAGATCGGGGTGACCGGCCTGGCCGTCATGGGATCCAACATCGCGCGCAACTTCGCCCGCCACGGCTACACGGTGGCGCTGCACAACCGGTCGATCGCCAAGACCGACGCCCTGCTGAGCGCACACGGCTCGGAGGGAAAGTTCGTTCGCACCGAATCGATTCCGGAATTCCTTGCCGCCCTTGAGAAGCCACGCCGCGTGCTGATCATGGTCAAGGCTGGTGACCCGACCGACGCCGTCATCAACGAACTCGCCGACGCCATGGAGCCCGGCGACATCATCATCGACGGCGGCAACGCGCTCTACACCGACACCATCCGCCGGGAGAAGGCGATGGCCGCCCGCGGGCTGCACTTCGTCGGGGCCGGGATCTCCGGCGGGGAGGAGGGTGCGCTGAACGGGCCGTCGATCATGCCGGGCGGCCCGAAGGAGTCCTACACCTCGCTGGGACCGCTGCTCGAGGAGATCTCCGCGCACGTCGACGGGGTGCCGTGCTGCACCCACATCGGGCCGGACGGCGCCGGGCACTTCGTCAAGATGGTGCACAACGGCATCGAGTACTCCGACATGCAGCTGATCGGCGAGGCATACCAGTTGCTACGCGACGGCCTGGCGCTGACCGCGCCGCAGATCGCCGAGGTGTTCACCGAGTGGAACGCCGGTGAGCTGGACAGCTACCTGGTCGAGATCACCGCCGAGGTGCTGCGCCAGGTCGATGCCAAGACCGGCAAGCCACTGGTCGACGTCATCGTCGACGAAGCCGAGCAGAAGGGCACCGGCCGCTGGACGGTGAAGTCCGCCTTGGACCTGGGGGTTCCGGTCACCGGGATCGCCGAGGCGGTGTTCGCCCGGGCGCTGTCGGGTTCGGTCCCGCAGCGTCGCGCCGCGGCGGGCCTGGCCGCCGGGGCACTCGGCGACCGTCCTTCGGACGCGGCCCGGTTCACCGAGGACGTCCGCCGCGCGCTGTACGCCTCGAAGATCGTCGCTTATGCGCAGGGGTTCAACCAGATTCAGGCCGGCAGCGCCGAGCACGGCTGGAACGTCACCCCCGGCGACCTGGCGACGATCTGGCGTGGCGGCTGCATCATCCGGGCGAAGTTCCTCAACCGGATCAAAGAGGCCTTCGACACCGACCCGGATCTGGTGAGCCTGCTGGCCGCACCGTACTTCCGCAGTGCCGTGGAGGCCGCCATCGACAGCTGGCGCCGGGTGGTGACAATGGCTGTCGCCCTGGGGATTCCGTCCCCCGGTTTCTCCTCCGCGCTGGCCTACTACGACGGGCTGCGCACCGAGCGACTGCCGGCCGCGCTGACCCAGGCGCAGCGCGACTACTTCGGCGCCCACAGCTACGGCCGGGTGGACGCCGAGGGCAAGTACCACACGCTGTGGAGCGGCGACCGCAGCGAAGTGCCGGTTTAACCCAACAGCCGCAGCACGGCGTCGGTGTAGGCCTGCGGGTCTTCGATCTGCGGGTAATGGCCCAGCCCGGGTAGCTCGATGACATCGGCGGCCGGGCGCAGCTCCCGCAGCCCGTCGAGCACATTGGTGGTCGCCACCGGATCATCGAGCGCCCAGACGAACCCCAGCGGCTTGGGCCAGTCGCGCACCGCGCCGTGCCAGCGTTGCGCGTGGCGCACCCGTTCATCGAGGTAGGCCGAGAGCAGGTGGGCGATCCGATTGCCCCCGTTGTGGGTCAGCAGGGCCCACTGCGCGGCCGCCTCCTCGGCGGCCAGCGGATGATCGGCGCTGAACAGCCGGCCGAAGCCGCGGGCGAAACTGCGTCGGTTCGTCAGCCGGGCGGCCAGCCCGCCGAACGGGCCGCGCAGCACCTTCTGGATGGGGCGCAGGCTAGCCCGCTCCAGGATCACGCTGCCGTTGGACAGCGCCGCACGGCGTAGGTCGAAACTCAGCGTGCCTGCCATGTCGCGGGCCAGCAGTTCGGTGGCCACTGAGGTGCCCATGTCGTGGGCGGCCAACACCACCGGACCCGATGCGCTCGATGCCACCACCTGCTCCACCAGGTCGGCCTGCTCGAACAGGCTGTAGCGGTGCGGGTTCGGCTTGTCCGAGAGCCCGAACCCGAGGAAATCCATCGTCAGCCAGGATCGGCCGGCCAGGCGGTCGACGACCGATACGAAATCGTAGGAGCAGGACGGAAAGCCGTGCAGCAACAGCACGGTGGGCCCGTCGCCGGCGTCCGACCGTACGAATACCCGGCCGGCGGTGCTCGACACCCAGCGCCCGCCGTCCTGCCAGCGCCGCACGCTGTCGGGCCATGTCGTGTTCGTCATCGCGGTCATTGTGCGTGCCGTGTCTCAGATCAGCGCAAGCAGGTCGGCGAGCGCCGAGCCGGTGTCGTCCGCAGCCCCACCGGCGGCGCTGCCGAGATTCGCCACCGCATCGGTGATGTCGTCGAAGACGGCTTGCGGGAATCCCAGGAACACCGAGCTGACATCGTGCAGGCCGGTCTGGAAGGCCTCGCCGATCGTGGTCGCGTCGCCACCGAGCAGTGCCTGGTAGAGGTTCCAGGCCGCGACCTGCGGTGTGGTGATCAGGTCGCGGACGTCCATGATCAGCCTGGTCAGCAGTCCCGGGTCCTCCGGTACGGGGATTCCGTTCCAGCTGACCAGTGTCCAGCCGTCGGTGGGGTTGCCCTCGATCTGCACGATGCCGGTGTTGGGCAGCAGCGGGGATCCGTCGTCGTTGGCGAACATCGTCTGCAACGTCAACGGCAGCAGCAGTGAGATGTCGGGGTTCTTGACGTTGAGCGCCACCCAGGCGGCGATGTCGGCCTCGTTGTTGAACGCCACGGCGGTGATGTCGCCGTTGTCGCTTTCGACCGGGTTGGCCATCGCGGCGCTGTACATCGCCGCCACGGCCTCGGTGAACTTCTGGTCCATCACCACCCCGTTGGGGTCCTCGACCGAACCCGGGATCGGCATCAGCACCAATCCGAACAACGTCCAGAGCATCGGGGTGAATTGGTACAGGAAGCCCGACAGGCTCGCGATCGGCTGGCCGGCATAGATCCCGCTGTCGATCTCGTTGAGTCCGGGCAGGATCTGCGTCGTCATGTTCTGCAGCGCGGCGAACGGCGCGGCGGTGTCGATGTCCCTGATGGCCTGCCCGGAGAAGATGCCGGCGACGTGGTCACCGAGTTCCTGGTGCAGTTTCTCGGCCACGTCCTGGGCCTGCTGCATCCCGAGATCGCTGAGCGGCGGGCCCGGATGATCAGGCGACGGGGTGATGACGTCGTTGAACGGTGGCATCCGCTGGCCGTGTCGGACGATGTCGATGACGATATCTTGGGCTGCCCCGCTGGTGAGAGTGACCGCGGGGGCTGCGAGATCGGCGTGCACCGGCGGTGTGACGGCAATGACGCCCGCGCCGACGAGGGCGACAGCTGCGGCTACCGGACCGATCGAGAGCGCCTGCATGACAGCCACCTCCTAGCCGAGATTTCCGAGGGCGTCGGCGATGTCGCTGAAGACCGCGCCGGGGAACTGGCTCAACGCCGAGGTGACATGCTCGAAACCGGTCTGGATCGCGGTCATGATCGCCTCGGGGTCCGAGCCGAGAATGGCCTGGTGCACATCCCAGTACGCCGCTTGGAGCGGCAGTATCACGTCCCGCACGTCGACGAAAAGCGCGGTGAGCAGGTCAGGATCTTGCGGGATGGCATGTCCGTCCCAGCTGACCAGGGTCCAGCCGTCGGTGGGGTTGCCCTCGACTTCGACGATGGCGGCGTTGGGCAGGAAGATGGTCGTCTGGCCGTTCGCGACACTGTGTGACTCGTGGAGCAGGTTCAGGAAGAACGGCAGATCGGGGTTGTCGACGTTCTGCATCACCCAGGCGAAGATGGACGCGGTGCTGCTGAAGGCCACATCGGTCAGTTGGCCGTTGGCGCTGACCACCCCGCTGCCCAGCGCATGGTCGTACATCGTCTGGACCGCGTCGCCGAATCGATCGTCGAGCACAATCCCGTTGACGTCGTGCGAGCCCGGCCCCTGCAGCAGTGCCAACCCCAGCGGCGCTCCGAACGTCCAGGCGCCCACGGTCAGGAAAGCCAGCCGGCCGCCGAGGCTCTCAATCGGATCGAGCGCATAGACGCCACTGTCCACCTCGTCGAGCCCGGGCAGTAGCTGGACGCCGGCGGGGGTGCCGCCGGTGCCCTCCAGATCGGCGAACGGCACCGCGGTCTCCTGCACCCGGAGGCCCTGCCCGGAGAAGATGCCGGCGACCGGACCGAGCTGGTCGAACAGCTGCTGCCCGACGTCGTTCGCCTGCTCGTGGCCGAGGTCGCTGAGCGGAGCGCCCGGATGATCCGGCGAGGGGGTGAGCAGCAGATCGTACGGCGGCGTCATCTGCGCATGCCGCACGAAATCGATGACGACATCTTGCGCGGTGAGTTGAACGTCGAGATTGGCTGCGGTCGATGTCGCCGGTGGTGCAGCGACCGGGGCGGCGGCGATTCCGCCGGCCACGGCGGCGCCGGCCGTGACGGACAAGAGCGGGCTAACCTGCATGGTGCGTACCTCTTTTGGGTGCGAAGTATCGTCCGGGTCGGCTGGCGTAGTTGCCGTTTGAATATCCCGGAGCTTATTTTGCTCTAAGGTTTGGTCTGCGCTATTGACTTCTTGCCAGCTAACTGCCAGACAAGTGCGGTCAATGCCGCGGCGCCCGGCAGTGACCGGCCCGTCCGGAGCTTCCTGGAAAGCACCGGCACCGAGCTGCCGTGCCGGCCTGCAGCGCTCGCCCGCACCATCCGTCGGCGATGTTCGCCCGCATCAGGCGGACCGTGGGACGGCGCCCCTGGGCCCGCACCGCTCGACGCCGGACCTGCTACCTGACGGCAGCGACCAGGCTATCCGATTCACCTTGCGCTACAAGGCAACCAATGTGCACACGGCGATTGATGTCGCGAACAGCCGTCAATTCACCGCCGGCGGTTAGGATCCGCGATTGCGCCACTGCCGGTGCAGTTTGCGCTCCAGGTAGCTTTCGAGGTGACAGCCCCGCCACGCCGCCGGTGCATCGATCCGGCTGCCGCGGCCCGGCCGGGCGAGCCGCGGGTCAACAGAGGTCGCAATCGGGGTCCGAATGGCCATACCCCGCCGCTCGCAGCTAACTGTCATCTCTGTTCCCCCAAAACGACGAGATGAGCTTACCTGACGAAGTGACTGTGAGGAAGATCAATTTTTCATCCGCGGGCCGTTGATAAACGAGTGGTTCCGCCGACGCGCGGCCGGTAGCGTGGCTGCCGGGCCGAAAACGGTGCCCCCGGCCCGGCCGGGCCGGCGTCCGACGCCCGCCCGAACCCGGCCCAGAACCAGTGGAGGAAATTGATGGGCTCGTCGGAACCCAACGGCCCGATGTCGGGCACCGGATGAGATTCGCCGGCGGATACGACCCGGGCTACGACCTGACCTACGACGATGTCTTCATCGTCCCCAACCGCTCGGCCGTCGCGTCCCGCCTCGACGTGGATCTGTCCACGCGCGACGGTTCGGGTGCCACCATCCCGGTGGTGGTCGCCAACATGACGGCCGTGGCGGGCCGGCGAATGGCCGAGACGGTGTCCCGGCGCGGCGGCATCGTGGTGCTGCCCCAGGACCTGCCGATAGACGCTGTAAGCCAGACCGTGGCGTTCGTGAAAAGTCGCGACCTGGTGGCCGACACCCCCGTCGTGCTCTCCCCCGACGACTCGGTCTCCGCCGCGATGGCGCTGATCCCCAAACGTGCCCACGGCGCGGCCGTGGTCACCGTCGACGGTCGGCCGACCGGCCTGGTGACCAGGGCGTGCTGCGAAGGGGTGGACCGCTTCAGCCGGGTTCGTGACGTCGCGATGTCCGACCTGCTCAGCGTTCCGATCGGCACCGAGCCCCGCAAGGTCTTCGACCTGCTGGAGCATGCGCCGGTCCCGGTCGCGGTGCTGACCAACTCCGACGGCACGCTGGCCGGCGTTCTGACCCGCACCGGTTCGATCCGGGCCGGCATCTACACCCCCGCCACCGATGCGGCCGGCCGGCTGCGGATCGGCGCGGCGGTCGGCATTACCGGCGAGGTGACGGCCCGGGCCGCCGCGTTGTTGGCGGCCGGGGTGGATGTGCTGGTCATCGACACCGCGCACGGCCATCAGGAGAAGGCGATGCAGGCGATCCGCTCGGTGGCCGCGCTGACGCCGGGCGTTCCGCTGGTCGCCGGCAACGTGGTGTCCGCGGCGGGCACCCGGGACCTGATCGGCGCCGGGGCGGACATCGTCAAGGTCGGCGTCGGCCCCGGCGCGATGTGCACCACTCGGATGATGACCGGGGTGGGCCGGCCGCAGTTCTCGGCCGTACTGGAGTGTGCGGCCGCAGCGCACGATCTCGGCGCCCACGTCTGGGCCGACGGCGGGGTGCGTCATCCCCGCGACGTGGCGCTGGCCCTTGCCGCCGGGGCGTCGAACGTGATGATCGGCTCGTGGTTCGCCGGTACCTATGAATCGCCCGGCGACCTTATGTTCGACCGCGACGACAAGCCGTACAAGGAAAGCTACGGCATGGCGTCCAAGCGGGCGGTGGCCGCGCGCACGGCCGGCGACAGCGCGTTCGACCGCGCCCGCAAAGCACTCTTCCAGGAAGGTATTTCGACGTCGAGGATGATGCTGGACCCGGATCGCGGCGGAGTCGAGGATCTGCTGGACCACATCACCTCCGGCCTTCGCAGCACCTGCACCTATGTCGGCGCGTCGGACCTGGCCGAGCTGCATGAACGCGCGGTGCTCGGGGTGCAGTCGGCCGCGGGCTTCGCCGAGGGCCATCCGCTACCGTTCGGCTGGTGAGACCACCGGCGGCGACCCAGTAGACGCTCATGACCATCGCCTTGACCCTGGGCAGCGTGCTGGCGTTCGTGGTCCTCACGCTGGGCACCGCGATATTCGTCGCCGCCGAGTTCTCCCTGACCACCCTGGAACGCAGCGCGGTGGAGGCCAACGCCCGCCGCGGCGGCCGTCGCGACACCTATATCCGAGAAGCGCACCGCACGTTGTCCTTCCAGCTCTCCGGCGCCCAGTTGGGTATCTCGATCACCACGCTGGCCACCGGGTATCTGGCCGAGCCGGTGCTCGCCCGGTGGCTGCGCCCCCCGCTTGCCGCTCTCGGCCTGTCCGAAGCGGCCGCCGCCGGGGTGGCGCTGGCCCTGGCCCTGGTGATCGCCACCTCGCTGTCGATGGTTTTCGGCGAACTGGTGCCCAAGAATCTCGCCGTGGCGCGCCCACTGCAGACCGCCCGGGCAGCGGCCGGGCCGCAGCTGATGTTCTCCCGGCTGTTCACCCTCGCGATCAAGGCGACCAACGGGACGGCGAACCTGATTCTCAAGCGGCTCGGCATCGAGCCCGCCGACCGGTTGACCTCGGCCCGGTCCCCGCGCGAGCTGGCTTCGCTGGTGCGCAACTCGGCGCGCAGCGGCGCGCTGGATCCCAGTACCGCCACGCTGGTCGAGGGCTCACTGCGGTTCGGCGCCCTGACCGCCGCGGAGCTGATGACGCCGCGTTCGAAGATCGTCAGCCTGCAGGCCGGCGACACCGTCGCCGACCTGGCCGCCGCGGCCATCGACACCGGCTTCTCCCGGTTTCCGGTGGTGGCCGGTGATCTGGACGCCCCCGTCGGCATCGTCCACGTCAAACAGGTGTTCGCGGTGGCGGCCGCCGATCGGGCTACCACCCCGGTCACCACCCTCGCCGAGCCCGCGGCGGTGGTGCCCTCCACCCTCGACGGCGACGCGGTGATGGAGCAGGTTCGGACCGACGGCCTTCAGGTTGCCCTGGTCGTCGACGAATACGGCGGCACCGCGGGAATGGTCACGATGGAGGATCTGATCGAGGAGATCGTCGGCGACGTCCGCGACGAGCACGACGACGCCACGCCGGACGTGGTGGCGGCCGGCGGCGGCTGGCAGGTGTCGGGGCTGCTGCGCATCGACGAGGTCGCCAAGGCCACCGGCTACCGCGCCCCGGAGGGCTCCTACGAGACCATCGGCGGGCTGGTGCTCCAAGAGCTCGGCCACATTCCGGCGGCGGGCGAGACCGTCGAACTGACCGCGTTCGATCCCGACCAGCTGTCCGCGATCCCGCCGCGCTGGCTGGCCCGGGTGGTCCGGATGGACGGACGCCGCATCGACCTGCTGGTGCTCACCCAACTGGGGGCCGGCGATGACTGACCTGTTCAACGTCGTGTTGACCGTGCTGCTGGTCGCGGCGAACGCCTTCTTCGTCGGCGCCGAGTTCTCGCTGATATCGGCGCGACGCGACCGGCTCGAGGCGCTGGCCGAACAGGGCAGGCAGAGCGCGGTCACGGTGATCCGGGCCGGCGAGCAGCTGTCGCTGATGCTGGCCGGGGCGCAACTGGGCGTCACGGTGTGCTCGATTCTGCTCGGTCGAATCGGTGAGCCCGCCGTCGCTGACCTGCTCGAGCCGGTGTTCCGGCTGGTGGGTATCCCCGACGCGCTGCTGCACACCGTGGCGTTCATCGTCGCGTTGACGATCGTGGTGACGTTGCATGTGCTGTTCGGCGAGATGGTTCCCAAAAACATCGCCCTGGCAGGCCCGGAGACAGCGGCGATGCTGCTCATCCCGCCGTACCTGATCTACATGGCGGCCGCCCGGCCGTTCATCGTCTTCTACAACTGGTGCGCCAACGTCACGCTGCGCGCCGTGCGGGTGCAGCCGAAAGACGAGCTGGAGATCACGGTGTCCACCGTCGAGCTCAGCGAGATGATCGCCGAATCGGTTTCGGCAGGTCTACTCGACCTCGAGGAGTACACCCGGTTGACCCGCGCCCTGCAGATCCGCAACCGGACCGTCGCCGACGTGGCGCTGCCGGTCGGCGACATCCGCGCCGTCCCGGCCGCAGCGCCCGGGCGCGGCCCCACCGTGGCGGCCGTCGACAAGGCGCTCGCTCAGAGCGGCTATTCCCGGTTCCCCGTCGTCGACCAGGGCCAATACGTCGGCTACCTGCACATCAAGGACGTTCTGCCGCTCAGTGAGAGCTCCGCGGCGGCCGCCGGCGGCGACGGCGCAGCCGCCGTAGTCGATATCGGCGTGGTACGACCGCTGCCCCGCGTTCCCGCGTCGCTGCCGCTGGCCGACGCGTTGACGCGGCTGCGGCGGACCAACAGCCATCTGGCACTCGTGGTCGCCACCGACGGCGCCGTGGTGGCCATGGTGGCCCTCGAGGACCTCGTCCAGGATGTCGTGGGAACCGTCCGTGACGGAACGCATCATGTTTGACCTGGCCGAATCGGCTCTGGAAACCGAGCACTGGCAGGCGCGGGCGCAGGCCTACCGGCTGCGCCTGGACACCTTCCTGGCGCCGCTGTTGCGCCGGGTCGCCGCCGGTGACCCGGTGCCGAAGTTCCTGTTCAGCTACTACCGCCTGCGTCCCCGACAGCTGCGCGGCTGGCACCCCGGCTTCGGCGTTGCCTTGGCCGGTGCGGCGGCGCTGCGCGAGTACCGCGGCCGCCGGGGATATACCGTCACGGACGGGCGGGTCGGTGTCAGCGAGGACTTCCTGCGTGAGCGGGCCGACACCGTGACGTTCGTCGCACGGCTGTTGCGGGCCACCGCCGCCCGCCCGGCCCGGCTGAATTGTTTCGGGCTGCACGAGTGGGCGATGGTGTATCGCAGTCCGGCAGCGGAAACCGTCCGGCACGGTCACGTTCCGCTGCGGCTCAGCACACCCGAGGTGGAACGGGTTGTCGAGTCAATACCGTTGCGTTGCACGCATTTCGACGCATTCCGGTTCTTCACCCCGGCGGCGGCGCCACGCAACGACGGGACGCCCCGGCGGGCCACCCAAACCGAGTGGGAGCAGCCTGGTTGCCTGCACGCCAACATGGACCTCTACAAGTGGTGCTACAAGTTGGGGCCGTTGATCGAGTCGGAGTTGCTGCTGGACTGCCTGCAATTGGCCGCCGCCGCGCGTGAGATCGACATGCAAGCCAGCCCGTATGACCTGAGCGGCTACGGGTATGAGCCGATTTGCATCGAAAACCCGCTCGGCCGTGCAGAATACGTCCGTTGCCAGACCGAGATCTCGCAGCGGGCCGCGCCGTTGCGCGCCGCTCTGCTCGAACGGTGCGTGCGGTTGTCGGCAATCGCCGGATGCGGATAGCGGTGCTGTCGGCCGGTAAGGTGGTGGATTGGCTATGAGGGAGGAAACCATGACGGATCGGGTGCCGGTTGGCGGTCTGCGGGTGGCGCGTGTGCTCTACGACTTCATCACCGAGGAGGCGCTGCCGGGGACCGGTCTGGACCCGGACAGCTTCTGGGCGGGCGTGGACAAGGTCGTCACCGATCTGACGCCGAAGAACCAGGAGCTGCTGGCGCGTCGTGACGAGCTGCAGGCACAGATCGACAAGTGGCACCGGCACCGGGTCATCGAGCCGGTGGACACCGAGGCCTACCGGGCCTTCCTCACCGAGATCGGCTACCTGCTGCCCGAGCCGGACGACTTCACCGTCACCACCGCCGACGTCGACGACGAGATCGCCGTGCAGGCCGGCCCGCAGCTGGTGGTGCCGGTGCTCAACGCCCGGTTCGCGCTCAACGCCGCCAACGCCCGCTGGGGCTCGTTGTATGACGCGCTGTACGGCACCGACGTGATCAGTGAGGACGACGGCGCAACGAAGACACCCGCGGGAGCGAACAGCGGCTACAACCCGGTGCGCGGCGACAAGGTGATCGCCTATGCCCGCAAGTTCCTCGACGAGTCCGTGCCGCTGGCCAACGGCGCCTGGGCCGAGGTCAAGAGCTTCGCGGTGGACGACGCCCGGCTGGTGATCACACTGGCCGACGGTCTGGAGACCACCGTGGCCGCGCCGGCGGAGTTCGTCGGCTACCTCGGGGACGCCGAGGCACCGTCATCGGTGCTGTTGATCCACCACGGGCTGCACATCGAGATCCTGATCGACCCGAACTCGCCGATCGGGGCGACCGATGCCGCCGGCATCAAGGACGTGGTGCTCGAGTCGGCGGTCACCACGATCATGGACTTCGAGGACTCGGTTGCCGCGGTCGACGCCGAGGACAAGGTGCTCGGCTACCGCAACTGGCTGGGGCTCAATCGCGGGGATCTGGCCGAAGAGGTCAGCAAGGACGGCAAGACGTTCACCCGGACACTGTCCGGCGACCGCGAGTTCAGCGCTCCCGACAGCGGAACCCTTACCCTGCCGGGCCGCAGCCTGATGTTCGTCCGCAACGTGGGTCATCTGATGACCAACGACGCCATCGTCTTCGGCACAGAGGGCGCCGAGGGCACTGACGGCCGCGAGGTGTTCGAGGGCATCCAGGACGCGCTGTTCACCGGGCTGATCGCCGTGCACGGGTTGACTGCCTCCGACGACAACGGCCCACTGCTCAACAGCCGCACCGGGTCGATCTACATCGTCAAACCGAAGATGCACGGACCCGACGAGGTGGCGTTCACCGCCGAATTGTTCAGCCGGGTCGAAGACGTCCTCGGCCTGCCGCAGGCGACCCTCAAGATCGGCATCATGGACGAGGAGCGCCGCACCACCGTCAACCTGCGGGCCTGTATCAAGGCGGCCGTCGACCGGGTGGTGTTCATCAACACCGGCTTCCTGGACCGCACCGGCGACGAGATCCACACCTCGATGGAGGCCGGGCCGATGGTGCGCAAGGCCACCATGAAGTCGCAGCCGTGGATCCTGGCCTACGAGGACAATAACGTCGACGCGGGCCTGGCCACCGGATTGACCGGCCACGCCCAGATCGGCAAGGGCATGTGGGCGATGACCGACCTGATGGCCGACATGGTCGAGCAGAAGATCGGGCACCCGCGCGCCGGCGCCAGCACCGCCTGGGTGCCGTCGCCGACCGCCGCCACCTTGCACGCGATGCACTACCACCAGGTGGACGTGTTCGAGGTGCAGCGGGAGTTGGCCGGAAAACGCCGCGCCACAATCGATCAGCTGCTGACCATCCCGCTCTCCGAGGGGCTGGCCTGGGCCCCCGACGAGATCCGCGAGGAGGTCGACAACAACTGCCAGTCGATCCTCGGCTACGTCGTTCGCTGGATCTCACAGGGCGTGGGCTGCTCGAAGGTTCCCGACATTCACGATGTGGCACTGATGGAAGACCGTGCGACACTGCGGATCTCATCGCAACTGCTGGCGAACTGGCTGCGGCACGGGGTGATCACCGCTGACGACGTGCAGTCCAGCCTGGAGCGGATGGCCCCGGCCGTGGACCGGCAGAACGCGGGCGATCCGACTTACCTGCCGATGGCTCCGGATTTCGACGACAGCATCGCGTTCGCGGCCGCCCGTGAGCTGATCCTGTCCGGAACGACTCAGCCCAACGGCTACACCGAGCCGATCCTGCACCGGCGCCGACGCGAGTTCAAAGCCCGCGCCGGCCGCTGAGCGGCTACGCGGATTCGAGTGGAATTGACCGTGGCCGGAGAGCTGACCAGGCGGAGAGGACGCAGCCACCGTGGGTAGGCACAGTTTCCCCGGCCCCGACGATTTCGACGACGAGCCGCTCGACCCCGACCAGGGGGACGCCGGGGCGCCCGATCCGTTCGGCTTCGGCGACCCGGACGACGACGAGTACGTCGACGACTATCAGGACGCCTTCTACGACGAGCCGATCGGCGGCGATGCGGGCTACGACGCGGACCCGGCGCAGTACATGCGGCGCGGCAGCGGTAGCCGTAGCGAGGAAGAAACCCGGTACCGTACCGGGCCTTTCGGCGCGCCCGGGGCCTTGCCGAGCGGATCCTACCCGGACCGGGAGTCCGAGCGGGACCAACCGCGCCGCGGTCGCCGCGAGCTGGACCGGTGGCGACGGCATCGCAACGATGCGGGCCGCCGCGGCGTCAGTGTCGGTGTGATCGCCGCACTGATTGCCGTGATCGTCCTGGTGGGCACCGTGATCCTGTGGCGCTTCTTCGGCAACTCGCTGTCACAGCGCTCGGCCGTCGCCGCCGGCAACTGCGCCCACGGCGATCTGACGGTCGCCGTGGTGGCGGACCCCTCGATCGCCGACCACGTGCAGGGTTTCGCCGACCGATTCAACAAGACCGCCAAGCCGGTGGGTGACCGCTGCGTGTCGGTGCAGGTCAAGCCGGTGGATTCCGACGCCGTGGTCAGCGGTTTCATCGGCGACTGGCCGGCACAGCTCGGCCAGCGCCCGGCGCTGTGGATTCCGGGCAGTTCGATCTCGGCGGCCCGCCTGCAGGCCTCGGCCGGCCAGGAAACCGTCAGCGACAGTCGTTCGCTGGTCACCTCTCCGGTCCTGCTGGCGGTCCGGCCCCAGCTCGAATCCGCCCTGCAGCACCAGAGTTGGGCGAACCTGCCGGACCTGCAGACCGACCCCGACGGTCTGGGCCGACTCGGCCTCGCCGGCTGGGGGCAACTCCGACTGGCGCTGCCGATCGGCGGCAACGGCGATGCCGCTTTCCTGGCCGCTGAGGCGGTGGCATCCGGCGCCGCCCCGAAGGGCGCCCCCGCCACCGACGGGACCGGGGCGGTCCACCGACTGGCCGGCGCACAGCCCCACCTCGCCGACAACTCGCTTGCCGAGGCGATAAACGTACTGCTGCGCCAAGGCGATCCGGCGGCTGCGCCGGTGCACGCGGTGGTGACCACCGAGCAGCAACTGTTCACCCGCGGGCAATCGCTGTCGGACCCGGCGAGCACACTCGGTTCCTGGTTGCCGCCGGGGCCGGTGCCGGTCGCCGATTACCCCACCGTGCTGCTCGCCGGCTCGTGGCTCTCGCAGGAACAGGTCAGTGCCGCCAGCGAATTCGCGCGGTTCACCCGCAAGCCGGATCAGCTCGCGGATCTGGCCAAGGCCGGATTCCGCGTCGAAGGCGTCGCACCGCCGAGCAGCGACGTGACCGGATTCCCGGCGCTGCCGGACACCTTGTCGGTCGGCGACGACGCGATGCGGGCCACGCTCGCCAATGCGCTCACCACGCTGCCGGGCGCTTCAGCGGTGACGATCATGCTCGACGAGTCCATGACGACCGACGAGGGCGGCAAAACCCGGCTGGCCCATGTGGTCGCGGCCCTGGATCAACGGATCAAGGCGCTGCCGCCGAGCTCCGTCGTGGGCCTGTGGACCTTCGACGGTGTGGAGGGCCACAGCGTGCTCACGTCCGGCCCGCTGGATGAGCCGGTGAACGGGGGAACGCGGGCGGAGACGCTGATTAGGGAACTCGATGCGCTCAGTTCGACATCGGGCGGCGCGGTGTCATTCACCACGCTGCGCCTGGTCTACAACCAGGTGTTGGCCAATTACCACCCCGGACAGACCAACTCGGTACTGGTCATAACCGCGGGACCGCACACCGACCGCACCCTGGACGGCCCCGGACTGCAGGACTTCATCCGGGCGAACACCGACCCTGAGCGCCCGGTCGCCGTCAACGTCATCGACTTCGGTGACGCCGACCGGGCGGTCTGGCAGGCGGTGGCCCAGCTGTCCGGTGGCACGTACCAGAACCTGCGCGGGGCGAACACTCCGGAACTGGCCGCCACGCTGAACACCCTGTTGGGCTGACCGCCGCTAGGCACCCAGCATGTCGAGGATCTGCTGCGGGATGACGTCCACCAGCAGGGTGACCATCCCACCGAACGACCCGACGCTGATGTCCGCCAAGTCCAGGTTGCCCAGGCCCAGGTCGTCGAGCAGCTCGCCCAGGTTCAAGCCGGTCAAGTCGCCGATCAGGTCACCGAGGTTCAGCTCCAGATCCGACAGCCCCAGACCACCGATCAGGTCGCCCAGATCCAGGCCGTTGAGCAGCCCGGTGATGTCGAGGCCGCCGAGGCCCAGGCCGCCGAGCAGGCCGCTGAGCGTCAGCTCGCCGGTCGAGGGGGCGAAACCGAGGCCTTCCAGGATTCCGCCGATGCTCAGGTCGTCGGGCGACAGCGAGACGCCGAATGCCCCGAGCAGGGAGCTGACGGACTCGGTGATGGTCTGACCGCCCAGCAGATCCCCGAGGGTGATGGTGTTCAGCGCTTCCTCGAGGCCGCCGCCGGTCAAGACGTCCAGCACCGGTTGCAGCAGCGGATTCAGCAGTCCGAGAACCGGCTTGAGAAGCTCCGCGAGCACATCGGCGACAGGCCCCAGTAGGCCAAGGTTCGATAGCATGTCGCCCAGGTGCGAGTCGAGCAGGCCGCCGAAGCCGAGATTGCCCAGCAGGTCGCCCAGCCCCAGGCTGACCTCACCGTTGATACCGAATACGTTCAGCACGTCGTCGAGGCTCAGGTCGTTGAGGCTGACGTTGGTGTCCAGGCCCAGGCCGCTCAGGATGCCGGTCAGGCTCAAGCTGCCCAGTCCGAGGTCGCCCAGGCCGAGGAAGCCCAGCATCCCGCCCAGGTTGGTGATGCCACTGCCCTGGAGCAGGTCGCCCAGGCCGTCGTCGCTGATCCCCAACTCACTGAGCAGGTTGCCCAAGGTGATGTCGCCCACCAGACCGCTCAGGTCCAGGTTGCCCAGGTCGAGATTGCCCAACCCGAGCAGGTCCAGCAGCTTGGTCAGGTTGAGGTCGACTTCGAAGTTCTGCTCGGGGGCCAGGATGCCGTTGAGCACCGGGATGTTGATGATGCCCCCGAGCAGGCTGACGTTCTGTGCGCCGTTGAGGTAGGCATCGGCGATGCTGGCCGGCGCGGTGAGCAGGGTGGAGAAGTCGCCGTTGGCCATGTCGGCCGCGGCGTTGCTGATCGCTTGGGAGGCCAGTGCCTGCGCGCCCATACTGGCGATCGCCAGTTCCAGCCCGGGCGGCAACTGCACCGAGACCGACGCCGGCAGCTCCGAGATATCGGTGGTGACGGTCGGTGTGATGCTGGTGAACGCGGAGATCACGCCGAACGGGTCGGTGAACAGCTTGCCGAAGACGGCGGTGATCGCCGACCAGTCAGCGTTCTCGCTGATGTTGTTCAGGTTGGCCGTGGTGTGGGTGAAGAGGTCCGACCAGGCATCGGTCAGCTGTACCGCGTGGAACTGCGCGCCGGCTGCCGGCAAGGCCGGTGAAACGGGGCTGACCGGCGCGATCGCGATGATGCCGGCACCGGCCACGGCGATGCCGGCGGTGAGGTAGGGACGAAGCGCGAGCTGCTGCATGATCTCTCCTTCTATGATTCACATCACCATCCAGGTGAGATCAGCATAATCCTCATTTCGGGCTTAGATGAGAGTTTCCTGATTATTTATCATCCGCGCATATAGCACTGCGGCGATATCAATACACTTTGCGACCTTATTCCGGCGCTTCAGTTCACAAACACGGCGCAAGGTCCGTAACCGCGGTCAGGCGAAGGCTTCCACCGGGGGGCACGAGCAGACCAGGTTGCGGTCGCCGAAGGCGCCGTCGATCCGGCGCACCGGCGGCCACACCTTCGGTCGGAAGTCACGTCCCAGCGGATAGGCGGCCTGCTCCCGGGTGTAGGGGTGCTCCCATTTGTCGACCACCAGGCATTCGGCGGTGTGCGGGGCGCCGCGCAACGGATTGTCCTCAGCGGTCCACTCGCCGGCGCCGACCCGGTCGATCTCGCCGCGGATGGCGATCATCGCCTCGCAGAACGCGTCCACCTCGGCCAGGCTCTCACTCTCGGTGGGCTCCACCATCAGCGTGCCGGCGACCGGGAAACTCATGGTCGGAGCATGGAACCCGTAGTCGGCCAATCGTTTTGCGACATCGTCGACAGTCACGCCGGTCGCTTTGGTGATCGCGCGCAGATCCAGGATGCATTCGTGGGCGACCATGCCGTTCTCTCCGGTGTAGAGCACCGGGAAGTACTCATCGAGGCGGCGGGCGATGTAATTCGCCGACGCGATCGCGGTCAGCGACGCCGATCGCAGGCCCTGCGCACCCATCATCCGGATGTAGGCCCAGGTGATCGGCAGGATCGAAGCCGAACCGTAGGGAGCCGCCGAGACCGGCGCGCCGCCGGGCAGTTCATCGGCCAGCGGGTGTCCGGGCAGGAAGGCGGCCAGGTGCGAACGCACCGCCACCGGCCCGACGCCGGGGCCACCGCCGCCGTGCGGAATGCAGAACGTCTTGTGCAGGTTCAGGTGGCTGACGTCACCGCCGAAGCGCCCGGGGCGAGCCAGTCCGACCAGCGCGTTGAGATTGGCGCCGTCGACGTAAACCTGCCCGCCCGCGTCGTGCACCGCGGCGCAGATCTCGGCGATGTCGTGCTCGTAGACCCCGTGGGTGGAGGGGTAGGTGATCATCAGCGCCGACAGCGTCGTGGCGTGCTCGTCGACCTTGGCACGCAGATCGTCGAGGTCGACATCGCCGTTCTCCCGGCAGGCGACCACCACCACCCGCATCCCGGCCAGCGCTGCCGACGCGGCGTTGGTGCCGTGCGCGCTGGACGGGATCAGGCAGACGTCACGCTGGGACTCGCCACGGCTGGCGTGGTAGGCGTGGATCGCCAGCAGACCCGCGTACTCGCCCTGCGAGCCGGCGTTGGGTTGCAGCGAAACCGCGTCGTACCCGGTGATCCCGGCCAGCCAGCCCTCCAACTGGGCGATGAGCCGGCGCAGCCCGGCGGCATCGGCGGGCGGCGCGAAGGGGTGCTGGCGAGCGAATTCCGGCCAGCTGATCGCCTCCATCTCCGCGGCGGCGTTGAGCTTCATGGTGCACGAACCCAGCGGAATCATGCTGCGGTCCAGTGCGATGTCCTTGTCCGACAGCGCGCGCAGATATCGCATCATGGCGGTTTCGGTCCGGTATTGCCGAAATGCCGGGTGCGTCAGGAATTCCGAGGTACGGGTGGCGATCGGGGCGTCGGCGGGTGCGGCCGCGGCGAGCCCGAATGCCGCCAGCACCGCGGTCACGTGCTCGTCGGTGGTGGTCTCATCGCAGGCCACCGCGACGTGGTCGGCGTCGACGCGCCACAGGTTGATGCCGGCGGCCTTGGCCGCCGCGATGACCTCGTCGGCGCGGCCGGGAACGCGGGCCAGCACGGTGTCGAAGTAGCGGTCGTGCACCAGCGCGTCACCGAGCGCGGCGGCGATCTTCTCGGCTTGGCCGTGCACCCGCCGTGCGATGGCGGTCAGGCCCTCGGCGCCGTGATAGCTGGCATACATCGCGGCCATCACCGCCAACAGCACCTGGGCGGTGCAGATGTTCGATGTCGCCTTGTCCCGGCGGATGTGCTGCTCGCGGGTTTGTAGCGCGAGTCGGTAGGCCGGCGAGCCGTCCGCGTCCACCGAGACCCCGACCAGCCGCCCCGGCAGTTGCCGGGCGTGCTTGCTGTGCACCGCCAGGTAACCGGCGTGGGGCCCGCCGAAGCCCATCGGCACCCCGAAGCGCTGGGCGCTGCCGAACGCCACGTCGGCGCCGATCTCGCCGGGCGGCGTGACCAGGGTCAGTGCCAGCAGGTCTGCCCCGACCGCCACCATCGCACCGCGTTCATGGGCGGCCTCGATCACCTCCGACCAGTCGGTGACCCGGCCAGATGCCCCCGGCAGCTGGGTGATCACGCCGAAGAAGTCGCCCTCGGGCAACCCGTTCCGCAGGTCGGCGGTGACGACCTCGATGCCCAGCGGTTCGGCACGGGTTGCCAGCACCGCCGCGGTCTGGGTGAACAGGTCGGTGTCGACCAGCAGCCGGTTGGCCTTCCCCCGCACCGCGCGCTGCATCAGCGTCATCGCCTCGGCTGCCGCGGTGCCCTCGTCGAGCATCGACGAATTGGCGATCTCGCAGCCGGTCAGGTCGGCGATCATGGTCTGGAAGTTCAGCAGCGCCTCCAGCCGGCCCTGGCTGATCTCGGGCTGATACGGCGTGTAGGCGGTGTACCAGGCGGGGTTCTGCATGATGTTGCGCAGCAGCACCGGCGGGGTGACCGTGTCGTAGTAGCCCTGCCCGATCATCGACACCGCGACCGTGCTGGCGTCGGCCAGTTCGCGCAGTTCGGCCAGCGCCTGCATCTCGCCGGCGGCCGGCGGCAAGGCTTCCAGCCCGGGCGCGACACCGTCGGGGCCGAGCGGGTCGAGGATGCCGGCGGGCACCGCCTTGGCGGCCAGTTCGTCCAGCGAGCCGACCCCGATGGTGTCCAGCATCGTGGCAATGGCGGCGTCGTCCGGGCCGATGTGCCGGTCGACAAAACGGAATTCGGTGTGCTCGGCCACGTAGACCCCCTCGGCGATAGACGACTGGTGTCCCTCCCCCTCTGTCGTCTGCCCGTCCCGGGCGCCTGAGAGATTCGGCGCCGGCACGGGCGCCTTTCCCCATGGGCGGGTGGACCCGAAACGGGCAGCACCGCTTTCCAGAGGCATCGATGCGTGCGCGGTCCTGGTGCCTGAGAGGTTGACGGGGAGGTATTGCTCCTTCGGCGCCCGAGACTGGCTGTCCCGAGACTCTCCCGCGCGGCGCTGATGCGCGGCCCAGTCTACTCGGCGCCCCGACCACCGGCGAACAGACGCGAAAGCCCCCATTTCACGCCCAAAATGGGGGCTTTCGCTGGGGGCACCTCCCGCTTGCGGGGGACTGCTCGCGGGTTAACCGGTCTTGCGGTCGCGGAACTTGCGGCGGCTGGCCAGTTCATCCTCCGGCGCGGCGATCGACTCGCCACCGTCGGCGCGTTCGCCGGGGAAATCGGCGATGACGCCGGTCAGCTCCCGCATCGCGCCCGAGACCGCGATCCCGAACACGCCCTGGCCGCCCTGCAGCAGGTCGACGACCTCCTCGGCCGACGTGCACTCATAGACAGTGGTGCCGTCGGAGAACAGCGTGATGTTGGCCAGGTCCCGTACCCCGCGCTCCCGCAGATGGTCGACGGCGACCCGGATGTTGTGCAGCGAGATGCCGGTGTCGAGCAATCGCTTGACGATCTTGAGCACCAGGATGTCTTTGAACGAGTACAGCCGCTGACTGCCGGAGCCGGCCGCGCCCCGAATAGACGGCACCACCAGCGAGGTGCGAGCCCAGTAGTCCAACTGGCGGTAGGTGATGCCGGCGATCTGACAGGCGCTGGGCCCGCGGTAGCCGACCAGTTCGTCGGGGACGGAGTCATCGGGGAACAGCCCGGCCTGCACCGGTTCGCCGACGCCGGAAGCGGTCGCTGCGACTTCGCCATCCGAACCCGATCCGGAGGGACCCGCGAAGTCCAGCTGTTCCTGCCCCGGTTGCTCGCCCACGATGCTTCCTCTCGCCGATCGCGCTCGTTGCCACTGGCTGGCCGGTGGCCGCGTTTGCTCTTGCCCGAGTTGGTCGTGAGCATACGCTGTCCGACGAGCCACCGTGCAGTTCCCGCCGTGGCTCAAGTATGGGGCCGTGATTTCCGCATCCTGCTTTGCCGATCGGCGTGTCGTCGGACCGCTCGCAGATGAGACGGATCTGTGACGGGGCTGAGGCCGCCGCGCCGGGTCAGGTTGCTTTGAAATCGTCGGGCGACACGCTATCGAGGAACTCCTTGAACTTCTCCACCTCGTCTTCGCGCACCGCGCCGGAGGGCTCATCGTCGGTCTCGTCGGGGATCAGCAGGCCCGCTTCGGCCAGCACCGCCTCCTCGACGTAGATCGGCACCCCCACCCGCAGCGCGATCGCCACCGAGTCCGACGGCCGCGCCGAGACCGTGATGTCACGGTCGAAAATCAGGTCGGCGTAGAACGTGCCCTCCTGCAGGTCGACGATCCGGACCTCCTTGAGCGAATGCCCCAGCGCAGCGATCAGGTCGCGGATCAAGTCGTGAGTCAACGGCCGGGCCGGCTCCACACCCTGCTGCTCCAGGGCGATGGCGGCGGCTTCGGCCTGCCCGATCCAGATCGGGAGGTATCGGTCGCCGTCGGCCTCGCGCAGCAACAACACCGGCTGGTTCTGCGGTTGCTCGACGCGAATACCGACCACGCGTACTTCACCCATCTCCAGTCAGCCCTCCGCAATTGCTTGTTACCCAAGTCGCTGTGTCCCAGTCCGACTCGCTGCGAAACCCCCGGTCCGGCAACCGCATGTCGCACAACAAGCCGCCGACGCGAAGTCTAGTCCTCAGCCGTGCAGAACGTCGTGTACCGCCGACTTGAGCAGCGCGGTGTGCAGCGCGATCGCCAGCGCGGCGACCTCGCGCGCCAAGTCGTCGGCGCGGTCGCGCGCGCCGGCCTTGCCGCCCTTGACCAGCGGCCCGGCGATCTGGGCGATCAGATCGGACTGCCGGTCGGCGGCTGAGCGGAACGCCCGCAGGTGCCGCGGCTCGACACCGTAGTCGGCCAGTCCGCGGGCGCACTGCGCGATGACGACCGCGTGCTCGTCGAAGAATCCGCCCGGCCCGGCCGTGATGACCCCCGTTCTGACCAGTGCCGTCAGCAGGATGTCATCGGCCCCGGAGCGCTCCAGCAGGTCCTCCCGGCTCAGCCTGACCCGCCTGGGCGGTACGGGCAGCGCCGTGTCGCTGTGGGCGACGGCGTCGGCCGACACCAGCCGCGGCACCGAATACGGCGACTCGGCCAGCGGCAGCGCCCCGTCCGGCTCGGCGTCCAGCCTGGCCTTGATCACTTTCAGCGGCAGGTACTGGTCGCGTTGCGCGGTCAGCACGAACCGCAGGCGCGCGCAGTCGTAGGCGCTGAACCGGCGGTAGCCCGACGCCGAGCGCTGCGGCGTCACCAGCCCCTCGGCCTCCAGGAACCGAATCTTGGAGATCGTGACATCCGGAAACTCCGGCCGAAGCAGATCCAGTACCGCTCCGATCGACATCCCGGCCGGTTCGGGGCTGTCAGGCGCGCTCACTTAGCTCCCCGGCCCGGCCTCGGTCTCAGCCGTCTTCGGGCCGGTCAGGAATACCAGCCGGAACTTGCCCACCTGTACCTCGTCGCCGTTGACCAGGACCGCCGAATCGACCGGCTCCCGGTTGACGTAGGTGCCGTTGAGGCTGCCGACGTCGACGACCTGAAACTCGTTGCCTTCCAGCCGGAACTCGGCGTGACGGCGGCTGACCGTGACGTCGTCGAGAAAGATGTCGCTGTCGGGGTGCCGGCCGGCGGCGGTGACCGGTTGGTCCAGCAGGAAACGCGACCCGGCGTTGGGGCCGCGCTTGACGACCAGCAGCGCCGAACCCGCGGGCAGCCCCTCGACACCCGAGGTCAGGCTCTCACCGCCCGCCTGTGCGGGAGCGTCGAGTTCGCTCAGGAAGTCGGCACGGAAGACCGATGTGGTTTCCACCGTGACCTCGTCGCCTGCCTGGTCCTGCCCATTTCCTGGGTCCTTCTCCGTCACCCGCTGCTCCTCACTGGCCACTGTCGTGTTACCTGGTCGCACCCGCCGGATATCCATGGCACCGGACCCACGATTGTTGAGTCGACCGTACCGCGCAGCGGTCGATAATGTGCCCCGCACCGCGGGATCGTGTCACGGAATACCCGCCGCGATATCCGGCGCGTCCCGGCAGGGAGGCTAGCAATACTCATTCGGCCAGCGTCGCGCGGTACGCGTCGGGCGTCAGCAGCCCCGCGAGGGTCTCATCCAAGCCGTCCGCGGCCTGAAGATCGACCAACCAGCCGGCGCCGTACGGATCGGAATTCACCAGCTGCGGGCTGGCGTCCAGGTCCGCGTTGACGGCAACCACTTTCGCCGAGATCGGCCCGAACAGGTCCGAGACGGACTTGGTCGACTCCACCTCGCCGAAGCTCTCCCCCGCGGTCACGTCGGCGCCCACCTCGGGCAGTTGCACGAAGACCACGTCGCCCAGCGCCGCCTGCGCGAAGTCGGTGATGCCCACCCGGACGGTGTCGGTTGCGGTGCGCTGCACCCACTCGTGCTCGGCGGTGTAATACAGGTCGGACGGAACATTGCTTTCCGGGCTCACGGTGATCGTGCTCCTTGCGCTGTCGGGTTCACTTGACTGGCTGAGCGTATTGGCGTGGTTTCGGTTGCCGCAACACGGTCACCTCGACGTGGTCGGCCTGCTGCACCGCCATGGCGCCACCGAGCCGTTTGACGCTGTCGACGGCCCCACCGGGAATGTTCATCGCGGCCGCCAAGGTAGGCGGATCGCCGATCGCCAGTACGGAATACGGTGGCACCAAGGCGATCCCGTCGAAGTCCAGCGCTCCCGGCGTTCCGGCGACCCAGGAGTCCACCCCGATGCGCACCGCTTTGGTTCCGTCACGGACCTCCATCGCCTCGGCCCCGGCGGCCCGCAGTTCGTTGATCACATCCAGCATGGTCTCCGGCGCCACGCCGCGCGCCGGATCGTCGACGGTGACCACCACCCCGGGCCCGACGGCGCCGACCGTACCGATCATGATCGCCAGGGCGGAGAGCCGGGCCTGGGCGGTCTCGATGGCGGCCTGATCGCTGCTGCCGGACTCCTGCAGGGCGTTGAGCGTCTGCTGCAGCTCAGCGATCTCGGTGTTGAGCGCGGCTTCGCGCTGTCGCAGCGAGTCCAGCAGCACCAGCAGGTCGGCGGGCCGGGCCGTCTCCAGGGCGTCGGTGGAGTCGTTCTGGCGGACCTGGGTGACAATCGCAACCCCTAGCAGCAGGCACAGCAACATCGCCAGTACGCCGAACAGCGGGCTGGAACGGCGCCCGCGAATATCCCCGAAGCCGCGTCGCGACGGCGCGCCGTCAGCGGTGTCGGGTAGTTCGTGCCGACCGTGCGGCACCGGATCACCGGCCACCGCGTCAGGCCCCGAACAGCCGTCGTCGCAGTGCCGCGGCGTTGCCGAAGATGCGGATGCCCAGCACCACGATGATCGCGGTGGACAGCTGGGTGCCGACCCCCAACTGGTCGCCGAGGTAGACGATCAGCGCCGCGACCAGGACGTTGAACACGAACGACACGACGAACACCTTCGCGTCGAAGATCCGCTCCAGGTAGGCGCGCAGCCCACCGAACACGGCGTCCAATGCCGCCACCACGGCGATCGGCAGATAGGGCTGAACCACCTCTGGAACGCTGGGATGAAATACCAGGCCCAGCACGATGCCGGCGATCAGCGCGGCGATACCGATCATCTAGAACTCACTCCAGCCTCCCGAACCGGATTTCCGCCCGGGCACGACGCCGGCGGCGGCGTACCCAGCAAGGCAAGCTTGCGTCACGGCTGCCCGATCTGTTTGGCGAACCGGACATCTCGCACCGAACCGGCCGGCAGGGTCAGGTCGGCGCCGGTCCGGCTGTCGACGCGCACCACCACCCCGTAGGACACCTCCAGCAGGCGCAGCCGGTAGAGCCCGGGCGTCCGCTCGAAGGCGTCGCGCAACTCGCGCGGTGGCCCGATCGCGCGCACCGAGTACGGGCTGCTGATCGGCTTGTTGTCGACCAGGATCGCGCCGCCGGCCTGCCGGATCGTCACGTTGGGCCCGATCCGGACATCACCGATCGCGATCGCCTCGGCGCCGCTGGCCCACAACGAGTTGACGACGAGCTGCAGGTCGCGGTCCAAGATGATCTGTTGGCTGCCGGACACCCGCTGCTTGGAGGCATCGGAGAGGTTGCGCCCGGCAGCGCCCGGGTCGGTTACGGTGACGGTCAGCCCGGGGCCGGTCACCCGGGTGCTGGCGGCCGCCAGGCTCAGCGCGTCAAGGCCGGCCAGCACCCGCTGCCCTTCGGCGTCGTCGGCCAGCCGGTGGCGGCGCAACTCATCGACGCGATTCGTCCAGGTGTCGCGTTTGTCGGCGAGCCGCACGGTCACCGATTCGGCCGAACGAACGTTGCTGGCCAGCACCTGCTGGGCGTCGCGCACACCGGGCGCCAACGAGCGGGCCTGCGAGAACGCGACGGCGAACACCGTCGCCATCAGCAACGCCGCCACCGCCTCCCATGCCCAACGCGCAGTCCGGGCCGGCCGCCCGGTGCCGCGCCGGTCACGGTCGGCCGCCGCCGCGGCATAGCCGGGATCCAGGTGTTCGGACAGCAGCGACCGCAGCAGCGAGGGCACCGCGAATCGCTGCGGCCGGCCCGCCTCGTGGGCGCCCCGGTCGCTCTGGCCGTCATAGCCGCTGAGCGCGAAGAACGGTTCAGACATCTGCCCCTCGGGAGGTGATCTTCGGCAGCGTGCGGACCACCAACCTCACCTGGATCAGGTACAGCACGAACGCCCACAGGTACATGCCCAGGCCCCAGAGCAGGAAGGCCCATCCGACCGACAGCACCGCCCGGCTCCCTACCGCGTCCCACTGGCCCAGCAGGATCAGCGGGAACGCCGACATCAGCGCGAAGGTGCCGGCTTTGCCGATGTAGGTCACCGGCAGCGCGGTCAGTCCCCGGCTGCGCAACACCGGCAGCACCGCGGCCAGCAGCAGGTCGCGGGCCAGCAGCGTGCCGATGATCCACCACGGCACCAGGCCGCGCAGGCCGAACGCGATCGGGACCGCCGCCATGTAGAGCCGGTCGATCGCCGGGTCGAGCAGGGCGCCCAGCGCCGAGGACTGGTCCAGCACCCGGGCCAGCTTGCCGTCGGCCCAGTCGGAGATGCCGCTGATGATCAGCGTCGCCGCCGCCAGCCCGTCGGCCTGCGCGACCAGCAGCAGGTATCCGAAGACGACGATCAGGCCGAGCCGAGCCAGGCTGATGACGTTGGGCACCGTGAGCACCCGGTCTTGGACTCGATGCGAGCCCGCCCCGGCAGACATCCCGGCCGCTCCTAGCGGAAGATTCCGGGCAGGCTCAGCGCGTCCATGGTGTCGTCGCTGAGCGGGTTGTCGCGGACCATGTAGGTCCACGTCGATGTGGGCCGCGCCAGCTTGGACAGGTCGATGCCCGGCTCGGACTCGATGTGTTCGGATGTCTCGAGGGTCTGCTGGGCCGCCTCGATGGCGTCGGCCGCCAGCGAGGCGAACGCGTCCAGGGCCATCCGGTGGAACTCGTCGAGCGGGTTCTGCCTGCCCAGCGCGCGCAGGTGGATGCTCTCCCGGATGTCGGCCAGGAACGCCAGGTGATCGGCCCAGCCGCGGTCCAGGTGGTAGAGCATGATCAGCCGGCAGATCTTCTCGAGCTTCGCATCGGCGTCCTCGCCCAGCTGCTTTTTCAGCTCGGCATAGCGCTGCGGGGTCAGCTCGGCGAGCTCCTCGCGGGCCGCCGGGGTGGACAGCAAGGTGTTGCGCCGTTCGACGATGATGGCGCGCTGCTGGGCGATCAGCTGGTTGTAGCGCCAGGTGTTGGCATGGATGTCGAGCAGCTTGCCCTCGGCGATGCGCTGTGCGTGGTCGAGCATCCCGGCGGCCTTCGGACTCAGGATGCGCCCGTCGTCGTCGGTCTCGGTCGGCAGCTTGTTGGGTTCCAGGTTGGTCGCCGCGACGTCGTCCTCCCAGCTGGAGAAGAACACCGACGAGCCGGGGTCGCCCTGCCGGCCGGCCCGGCCCCGCAGCTGGTTGTCCAGGCGCTCGGTGTGCTGGCGCCCGGTGCCGATCACGTGCAGCCCGCCGAGTTCGACGATCTCGTCATGGTTCGTCTCGTCGGAGCCACCCAGGCGGATGTCGGTGCCGCGCCCGGCCATCTG
Organism: Mycolicibacter algericus DSM 45454; assembly: GCF_002086455.1. Classification (GTDB taxonomy): domain Bacteria; phylum Actinomycetota; class Actinomycetes; order Mycobacteriales; family Mycobacteriaceae; genus Mycobacterium; species Mycobacterium algericum. The sequence continues at coordinate 8,259 of NZ_MVHC01000015.1, read as the reverse complement.
GGTGGAGACGGTGACCGAGCCGAGCTTGCCGGCCTCGGCGATCACCGTGGCCTCCTCGGCGTCGTTCTTGGCGTTGAGCACCACCGCCGGCACGCCGCGTTTGCGCAGCCGCTCGTAGAGTTCCTCGGACTCGGCGACATCGTGGGTGCCGACCAGCACCGGCTGCCCGGTGGAGTGGATCTCGACGATGTGTTCGACGATGGCGTCGTTCTTGGCCGCGGCGGTGATGTAGACCCGGTCGGTCTCGTCCTCGCGGATGTTTGGCATGTTGGGCGGGATCGGCGAGACCCCCAGCTGGTAGAACTGCCGCAGTTGCTCGCCGGCGGCCAATGCCGTCCCGGTCATGCCACACACCGTGGGATAGCGGTTGACCAGGGCCTGCACCGTGATGGTGTCGAGCACCTCGCCGGTCTCGGTCGTCTCGATGCCCTCCTTGGCCTCGACCGCGGCCTGCAGGCCGTCCGGCCAGCGCTGCAGCGCGGCGATCCGGCCGCGGGACGCGTTGATCAACTGCACCTTGCCGTCGCGGACGATGTAGTGCACGTCGCGCTGCAGCAGTACGTGGGCGTGCAGGGCGACGTTGACCTCGGTCAGCGTGGACACCACATGTTCCTCGGAGTACAGGTCGATGCCGCCGAGTGCCGCTTCGACGCGCCGCGCGCCATCCTCGGTGAGATGGATGTTGCGCCGGTCCTCGTCGGAGTCGTAGTCCACCCCCGGGGTGAGCCGGCCGATGAGTTCGACGATCTCCATCCGGGGGGTCTCCCGGTGGGTGGTGCCGGCCAGCACCAGCGGCACCAGCGCCTCATCGACCAGCACCGAGTCGGCCTCGTCGATCAGCGCCACGTCGGGGTTGGGCGAGACCAGGTCGTCGACGTCGGTGACCAGCTGATCGCGCAGCACGTCGAAGCCGATCTCGTTGATCGACGCGTAGGTGACATCGCACTTGTAGGCCTCGCGGCGCTCGGCCGCGCTGGAGTCGGCGGTGATCCAGCCGACGGTCACCCCCATCGCGGTCAGCAGTGGCCCCATCCACTCGGCGTCGCGACGGGCCAGGTAGTCGTTGATGGTGACCACGTGCACGTGGCGCCCGCCGATGGCGTAACCGGCGGCGGCGATCGCACCGGAGAGCGTCTTGCCCTCGCCGGTGGCCATCTCGACCACATCGCCGGCCAGCATCCGCAGCGCCCCCTGCAGCTGCACATCGAACGGGCGCATCCCGATGCTGCGCTCGGCCGCTTCGCGGGCGATCGCCAGGAACTGCGGGATGTCGGAGGCATCCGCCAGGTCCTTGAGCTTGAGCAGTTGCGCGGCCTTGCGCAGCTGCTCGTCGTCGAGCCCGGCGGCCTTCTTGGCGAAGCCGGCCGCCGCGTTGACCTCGGCCATCGAGCGGCTCTGGTTCTTCTCGGTGCTGGCGCCCAGCAGTTTCCAGAATTTTCCGCTCAGCCGACCCGACTTGGCGCGCGTGGTCCCGGAGACCGTTTTCGAGGTGTTAGCCACAGCACAACCGTACGCGGTGGCCGGTGTCACCACCCCGGGGGCACCACCGGGCCCGTCGGCTTTTCCCGCGCTGCTCATCCGACGCGACGACGTGGCGCTGCGGTAGGTTTCGCACGGGATTTTTCTCGATTTCCGATACCGGCGGCGACGTGGTTCCGGCGGTAGCGACCGCAAGGAGACGTGGCAGTGGACTCGAAGCTGTTCAACCCGTCCATCGACTGGTCGCACGCGCTGCCCGATTCGCTGCTGTGGATCGCGATGGCCTGGAGCATCAGCGCCGTCTGTGTGGTGGCCGTGGTGGTCCTGCTGCGGATGAGCACCCGGTGGGGCCGGCAGTTCTGGGAGATCACCGGCGGCTACTTCACCGGGCGCGACAGCGCCCGGGTGTGGCTGATGCTGGGGGTGCTGCTGCTGTCGGTGATCACCGCGGTGCGCCTCAACGTGCTCTTCAGCTTCCAGGGCAACGACATGTACTCCTCGCTGCAGACCGCGTTTCAGGGCGCCGCCGGCGGCGACGAGGCGGTCAAACAGTCCGGCGTGCACGGGTTCTGGGTGTCGATCGGCATCTTCAGCCTGATGGCGGTGCTGCATGTGGCGCGGGTGATGCTCGACATCTATCTGACCCAGCACTTCATGGTGAACTGGCGAATCTGGCTCACCGATCGGCTCACCGGCGACTGGCTCGAGGGGCGGGCCTACTACCGCGCCCGCTTCGTCAAGACGCCACTCGACCCGGCCGTGGGTGAGGCCGTCGAAGGGGCGATCGACAACCCCGACCAGCGCATCCAGCAGGACATCGACATCTTCACCGCGGGCAACGGCGCCAATCCGAATGCGCCGGCCAACGGCACCGGTGGAACCCTGTTGTTCGGCGCCGTGCAGTCCATGGTGACGGTGGTGTCGTTCACGGCCATCCTGTGGAACCTGTCGGGCACGCTGACCGTGTTGGGGGTCGACATCCCCAGGGCGATGTTCCTGATCGTGCTGCTCTACGTGGCCATCGCCACCGTTGTCGCGTTCTGGATCGGCCGGCCGCTGATCCGGCTGAGCTTCCGCAATGAGCTGACCAACGCCGCCTTCCGGTATGCACTGGTCCGGGTACGCGACTCCGCCGAATCCATCGCGTTCTACCGCGGCGAGGTCGCCGAACGCCTCCAGTTGCGGGAGCGGTTCGGCGGGATCATCGACAACTACCTGAAGTTCGTGAACCGGACCATCGGGTTCGCGGGCTGGAACCTGTCGGTGAGCCAGGCGATCGTGCCGTTGCCCTGGGTGATCCAGGCGCCGCGGCTGTTCTCCGGGCAGATCATGTTCGGCGGAGTGGCGCAGACGGCGACGGCTTTCGGCAACATCTCCGATTCGCTGTCCTTCTTCCGCAACGCCTACGACAACTTCGCCGGCTACCGTGCCTCCATCATCCGCCTGCATGGGCTGGTGGAGGCCAACCGCGAGGCCCGCGAGCTGCCGGAGCTGCTGGTCAAGCCCAGCACCGACGGCACCGTGGTTCTCGAGGGCGTCGAGGTGCGCAGCCCGGCCGGTGACCCGCTGGTCGAGGCGCTCGATGTGCAGCTGGGCATCGGTGACGCGCTGATGATCGCCGGACCGTCCGGCAGCGGAAAGACGACCCTGCTGCGCAGCCTGGCCCAGCTGTGGCCGTACGCCTCAGGCACCCTGCAACGTCCCGACGCCGACAACGAGACGGTGTTCATCTCCCAGCTGCCCTACATCCCGCTGGGCGACCTGCGGACCGTGGTCGCCTATCCGCTGGCACCACAGGAGATCTCCGACATCGCGCTGGTCGATGCGCTGGGCAAGGTGCTGCTGCCGCATCTGATCAACCAGCTCGACAACGTCGAGGACTGGGCCAAGGTGCTCTCGCCGGGCGAGCAGCAGCGGGTGGCGTTCGCCCGGCTGCTGCTGACCCGGCCCAAGGCGGTGTTCCTCGACGAGTCGACGTCGGCGCTCGACGAAGGCCTGGAGCTGACGCTGTATCAGCTGCTGCGCACCGAACTTCCTGACACCGTCGTGGTCAGCGTGAGCCACCGGCACACCGTCCGCCAGCATCACAAGCAGGTGCTCGAACTGCTCGGCCGGGGCCGCTGGGAGCTCACCCCGGTCTAGCCTCACCACCAGCGCGAGCTCGCCCCTACCAGCGCGAGTGTGCGTGCCTCCGGTCGACACGCCGTGGCACACACCGGATTTGCGCACGTTCGCGCCCGGGGTGGCCGGTCAGCGGGAGCGGGCCGCCGCGTGCGCACCGGCACGGCGACCGAAGAACGAGCCCTCGCCCAACTGGGTGCCGCTGGCATAGCCTTTGCCGTCCTGGGCGATGTTGGCCGCACAGGCCCCGGCGGCGTAGAGGCCGGGCACCGCGCTGCCGTCGTCGCGCAGCACCTCGCCGTCCACCGAGGTCGCCAGCCCCCCGATGGTGAAGCCGGCATACATCGCCTTGCCCAGCGACAGGTCGAAGGCACCCCACGGCCCGGTGTCCTGCGGGGCGAGGAACGGCGGCTGCTTGTGGAAGTCCGGGTCCTCCCCGCGCGCCGCGTAGCTGTTGTAGCGATCCAGCGTCGCCACCAGGTTCCCCTCCGGAATCCCCAGTGCCGCTTCCATTTCCGGAACCGTCTCCCAGCCATCGATCAGCGTGACCAGCGGCACCTGCGGCGTTCGCAGGTGGTTCTCGTCGACGATCAGGAACGCCGCACTGTTCGGCTGATCCATCACGTAGCCCGACGTGCGCGAGTGATAGGAGTCCTCGGCGACGAAGCGCTTACCGTCGGAGTTGACGATGATCCCGGTGAGCAGGATCGACGGCGGATAGACCGGCGCGGTGATGAATATCTGATCCATATGCTTGGTGGCACCGCCCACCGACATCCCCATCCGGATGCCCAGTCCGTCGTCGTAGGTATTACCCAGCACGAACGGCTTCTCCGCCAGTTTCGGGGTGTACTGGGCGACCATCTCCGGGTTCATCACGAAGCCGCCGGCGGCGATCACCACCGACTTCGCTTTGATCGCACCGCTTTCGGTGAAGTGCTTCCAGGTGACACCGGCGACAGCGCCGGCGGCGTCGGTGACCAGGCCGGTGGCGCCTGTTTCGTAACGGATCTCCACGCCGAGGCCATCGGCCCGCTTGAGCAGCAGGTCGATCACCATCTTGGCGCCCTGGGTGTCACCGGGAACCGGAACCTTGTGTCCGCGCGGCGCCGGAACGGCCTGGTTCAGGTACGGCCATACCTTCTCGTTGCCGGTGTACATCAGCCCCTCGGTGTTGGGCTGGATCACCGCCTTCTCCGGGTAGTAGCTGCGCTCGAAGGCGACCCCCAGCTCCTCCAGCCAATTGAAGTGCTCGACGCTGCCGTCGCAGTAGGCCCGGATCTTGTCGTGCTCGGGCTCCCGGGAGACCGCTACGAGGTACTTGTACATCTCGTCGGGTGAATCCGGATGCCCGGTTGCCTGTTGGACGGCGGTCCCGCCGCCCAGATAGAAGTGCCCGCCCGCCATGGCGGTGGTGCCGCCCGCCTCGGCGGCCCGCTCCAGCACCAACACCCGCGCACCGGCGGCCGCCGCGCTGACCGCCGCGCAACCACCGCCTATCCCGAATCCGATCACCACCACGTCGACCTCGTCAGACCATGACGAGATATCCTCTACGGCAATGGTTTCCGGAATTTCGGTGGTCATCGAAATCGTTCCTTCCCGTGCTGGCGCTGCGCGTCGTAGCCGACGCGACTCACCTCTGCTGCTCTTTGATGTAGTCGAAGACCGCTCGGATCTCCGCCGGAATGTACGCGATCTCCACGAACGGGACGCCCGCCTGGACCGCCGAGACGTAGCCGAACCGGATACCGCCGGGCATCACGCCTTGGGCGACCACGCCGGCTCCTTGCGCAGCGGCGTCCTCGATCATCGCGGCGAAATCGGCGGGGTCGGCAGCCTCGACGCAGATGTGATGCAGGCCGGGTCCGCTGTCGCGGAGGAACTCGGAGTAGATACTGCGCCCGCTGACCGGTGCGATCAGTTCCAGTTGCATGTCGCCGGCATAGCTCAGCGCGATGTCGGCGACGAAGTCGGCCGGTTCGCCCCGATAGCTGCAGGTATCCGGGGTGAAATGCACCCCCGGCATGCGGACCCACTTGCGGGCGCCCAACAATGCGCTCAGCGTCGATTCGGTGGCATCGAGATCACTGGTGACCCAGGCGATCTGGACGGGTGGTCGAGGCAGCGGAGTCACGGCAGCGGGGTTGGCACGCCGACGTCTTCGCGGACCTGCTGCGAGATCGCCGGCCACGACACCGCGGCCGGGTACTGCCCCCACACGCTGTTGAACAACCCGACGATCCGGGCGGAGCCGGGGCCGCGGATCACATACACCGGGCCACCGGAGTCGCCCTGTTGGCTTTGAACGCCGTGGGTCATCGTGAACCATCCGTTGTTGACCCGCTCGACGGTTCCGCAGGTCTCTCCGGTGACGATACCGAAGTGGCAGACCGGGTCTCCCGGCGCCACGATGTCGTCCGGACCGGCCTCGAGTCGCAGGCCGCCGGGGAGGATGTCGTTGCTGTCGACATCGTCGGCAAGCACGATCGCCTCGTAGTCGGCGATCACCTGATCGGTGTTGACGGTCGCACCGTTGGGGGTGTTGTCGCGGAAGGTCGCCAGGGTGCCGATCACGTTTCCGGCCCGGTCGGTGACGGGGCCGCTCCCCCGGCAGTGGCCGGCGGTGAAGGCGACACGCATGACGGGGTCGACGTAGCCGAGTGTGCACACGTGGGTGTCCTGGTGAATCTCCATCCCGGGAAACACCAACACCCGATCGGCGCGCGCGGTACCGACCGCCGGGGACGCGACCGTCGCCCCGACCGCAACACCCACCGCCAGCAACCGCACAATGCGCCCGCGCACCGTCTCGACTCCGATCGTTGAGGCCGGTCAGTCCGGCCGGGATTCGACCACCGTGATCACCGGCGCAACGCGACGGCCCGGCCCCGTTGTGGGCTCCGGGCCGCCGCGTCGGCCGTCAGCGGCGATCAGGGGATGGTCAACTCCTGACCGGGGTGGATCAAGTCCGGGTTGGCGATACCGCTGGCCTCCGCGATCTGCGGGTACTTGTTGCCGTCACCGTAGAACCGCTCGGCGATGGCGAACAGCGTGTCACCGGAGACCACGGTGTACTTGCGTGCCGCGGGTGCGGCCGGCTCTGCGGGGGCCGCTTCAGCGGGGGCCTCTTCAGCCTTGGGCTCCTCGGGCGGCGGGGCGTCGGTCTCGGTCTTGGTCGACCAGGCCGCGCCGTCGGCGGCGTAGAGCACCAGGTTGCGGTCGTCCTGCAGGACCAGCTTGACGTCCTTCTTGCCCTTGGTGTCGGTGTGCCAGATGGGCTTGTCCGCGGTGTACAGCACGAAGTTGCCGTCGGTCTGCACCTCGGCGCGCACCACGTCCTTGCCGTTGGTACCGGATGCCCAGATCGCCTTGCCCCGCGCCGCCAGCACCAGGTTGCCGTCGTCCTGCAGTGTCAGGGTGTACGCCCCGTTCTTAGAGGTCAGCGACTCGCCCTTGACGAGCTTCTTCCCTGCGGTGAGCGTGTCTCCCAAGCTCTGTGCCACGTTGTTCCCTTCTCATCGGCACGCCGCGGCCGAAGGCGCCGGGGCGTTGTCGCTCGGATGCGACGTCGCAAGCCTATGCGAACACCGGTCGGTGCGTCCCATCATTGCCGCAGTGCCGCCGAAGCCCGCGACGATGCGGGTTGCCATCCGGGCGGCCCGAAAACGTAGCCGAGCCGATCGCGCCAGCTCCTCGCGGCGCGCACATCGGCGATGATCGAGGCGTATTCGTGGATCTGCAGTTTGACGATGTTGAAGGTGTCGACCTGCTTGGTCAGCCCGTAGTGCGGCCGAAACCGCTCGGGCGCGAAGCTGCCGAACAGCCGGTCCCAGACGATCAGGATCCCGCCGTAGTTCTTGTCCAGATACTCCTGATCCATCCCGTGGTGCACCCGGTGGTGCGAGGGGGTGTTGAAGATGAACTCGATTACACGCGGCAGCTTGTCGATCCGCTCGGTGTGCACCCAGAACTGGTAGATCAGATTCACCGAGAATGCGGCGAACACCATCCAGGGCGGAATACCAAACAGCGGCAACGGGATCCACAGCAGGACCTCGCCGCTGTTGTTCCACTTCTGTCGCAGTGCGGTGGCCAGGTTGTAGTACTGGCTGGAATGGTGCGCCTGGTGGGTCGCCCAGATCAGCCGCACCCGGTGCGCGATGCGATGGTAGGTGTAATACAGCAGGTCCACGCCCAGGATGGCGATCACCCAGGTGTACCACTGCCGCGGCGACAGGTGCCACGGCGCCAGATAGGTGTAGATCGCCGCGTAGCCGAGCAGCGCGAGGAACTTCCAGCCGGCGGTGGTGGCCACCGACACCAATCCCATGGAGATGCTGGTCCAGGCGTCCCTGGCGCGGTAGGAGCCGCGTTCAAGGTCTGCGAGCTTGCGGGCCGCCGTCCATTCCAGCGTCAGCAGCAGCAGGAAGAACGGGATGGCGAACAGCACCGGGTCACGCATCGGGCCCGGCAACACCGACCACATGCCAGCGATCCCATCCACCGCGCTCACCTCCAGTGCCAACAGCCTAGGAGGCCGCTGAATAATCGGCGCGCCTCGGTGGTGGTCTGTTCTGAACTGGGAGAATGGCCTGGTGCAGGGTGTGGAGGGGCCGGATCGGGAATTGCTGGACGCGGAGGCTCTGGTTGGGCACT
>NZ_MVHC01000014.1 GCF_002086455.1 Mycolicibacter algericus DSM 45454 | reverse complement strand
GCGGCTACCCCCCGCCGCCGACCGGCGGATTTCCCCCGCCGCCACCACCGGGCTACGGCGCGCCGCCCGGCTACGGCCCGCCGGCCGACTATCCGGGTGTCGGCACGCCGCCCGGTTACCCCCCGGGCTACGGCGCCCCGCCCGGGTATCCGCAGCAGGGCTACGGCACGCCGTATCCGGGCGGCTACTTCAATCCGGGCCAGCCGCAGAAGACGAACGTCTTGGCGATCTGCTCCCTGGTGGTCGCGCTGCTGGGCCTGCTGTTCTGGCCACTAGCCGTCGTCGGCGCCACGCTGGGCGTGATCGCCCTGGGCCAGATCAAGCGCACCGGTGAGGCCGGCCACGGCATGGCGGTGGCCGGCACCGCGGTCGGCGGCGCCGCGGTGGTGCTCTCGTTCATCCTCGCGATGGTCGCCCTGCACTGAGCCGGGGCGGACGTAGGCGCCCAGTGGGAATGTGACGACGTGACGTAGGTGTGTCGCGTCGTCAGATTCCCCCTCGCGGGCAGATCGCTAGGCCGACGGCGGCTCGAACGGCGGTGCTTCACGGCGCATCCCGGCCGCCCGGCCCTTGCCGGCCACCACCAGCGCCATCTTGCGGCTGGCCTCGTCGAGCATCTCGTCGCCGAGCATCACCGCACCGCGCGCCCCGCCGGCCTGCGAGGTGTGCCACGCGTAGGCCTCCAGGATCAGCTCGGCATGGTCGTATTCGGCCTGCCGCGGACTGAAGATCTCGTTGCCCGCCGCGATCTGGTCGGGGTGCAGCACCCATTTGCCGTCGAAACCCAGGGCGGCCGAGCGCCCGGCCACCCGGCGGAACGCCTCGACGTCGCGCACCTTCAGGTAGGGCCCGTCGACGGCGGCGATCCCGTGGGCGCGCGCGGCGACCAGGATCGTCATCAGCACGTGGTGATAGGCGTCGCCCTCGGTGTAGCCCTCGGGCTGCTCGCCGACCTCCAGTGTGCGGGTGTTGAGGCTGGCCATCAGGTCGGCCGGGCCGAGCACCAGCGCCTGCACCCGGGGCACGGCGGCGATGGCGTTGATGTTGGTCAGCCCGCGCGCGTCCTCGATCTGGGCGTCGATGCCGATCTGCCCGGCCGGCAGCCCGTGGACGGTCTCCAACTGGGTCAACAACAAATCCAGGGCCTGTACATGCGACGCGTCGGACACCTTCGGCAGCACCACGACGTCAAGGCGGGCCCCGGCGGCGCCGACGGCCGAGACCACCTCGATCAGATCGGCGTGCGTCCACGGCGTCGTCCAGTCGTTGACCCGCACGCCCAGCAGCGGCGCACTCCAGTCCGATGCCGTCAGCGCCTCGGCCACCCGGGCCCGGGCCTGCTCCTTGGCGGCCGGCGCGACGGCATCCTCCAGATCCAGGAAGATCTGGTCGGCGGGCAGGCCCTTGGCCTTGTCGATCATTTTCTGGCTGCTGCCCGGCACCGACAGACAGGTACGGCGGGGGCGATATGCGTTGGTCACCTAACCACTCCTACCCTTTCAACCATGGCGTCGAGCAACAGGGTTTACGCAGCGCGCCTGGCGCGGATGCTGGTGCTGGGCCCGTTCGGCGAATCGGTGGGGCGGGTCCGCGACGTCGTCGTCAGCATCAGCATCGTGCGGCAACAGCCCCGCGTTCTGGGCCTCGTCGTCGAACTGCCCACCCGCAGACGCATTTTCGTACCCATTCTCCGAGTCGCGGCGATCGAGCCCAATGCCGTCACCCTCAACACCGGAACCGTATCGCTGCGCAAGTTCACCCAGCGACCCGGTGAAGTGCTGGTGCTCGGACAGGTGCTGGACACCAAGGTCCGGGTCAACGACCCCGAACTGCCGGAGCTGGCCGGCGTCGACGTGGCGATCACCGACCTGGCCATCGAGCAGAGCCGCACCCGCGACTGGCTGGTGACGCGGATCGCAGTGCGCCACTCCCGGCGGCTGGGCCGCCGCGCCGCGGTGCACATCGTCGACTGGCACAACGTGCAGGGGCTGACCCCCTCCGCGCTGGCCATGCCCGGACAGGGCGTGGCGCAGTTGCTGCAGCAATTCGAGGGCTGGCGACCGATCGAAGTGGCCGACGCCATCCGCGAGCTGCCACCCAAGCGGCGCTTCGAAGTGATCAACGCGCTGGACAACGGCCGGCTGGCCGACATCCTGCAGGAACTGCCCGAGGAGCGGCAGGCCGCGGTGCTGGGCCAGCTGGGCACCGAAAGGGCGGCCGACGTCCTGGAGGAGATGGATCCCGACGACGCCGCCGACCTGCTGGGGGCGATGAACCCCAACGACGCGGAGCTGCTGCTGGCACGGATGGACCCCGACGACTCCGATCCGGTCCGCCGCCTGCTGGAGCACTCCCCCGACACCGCCGGCGGGTTGATGACGTCCAACCCGGTGGTATTGACCGCCGACACCTCGGTCGCCGAGGCACTGGCCCGGGTGCGCGACCCCGACCTGACCCCGGCGCTGTCGTCGCTGGTGTTCGTGACGCGCCCCCCGACCGCCACCCCAACCGGCCACTACCTGGGCTGCGTGCCGCTGCAACGGCTGCTGCGGGTGCCGCCGGCCGACCTCGTCGGTGGAATCGTCGACTCCGACCTGCCGGCGCTGAACGCCGAAGTCTCGCTGGCCGAGCTGACCCGCTATTTCGCCGCCTACAACCTGGTCTGCGGCCCGGTGCTCGACGAACAGAATCACCTACTGGGGGCCGTGACCGTCGACGACGTGCTGGATCACCTGCTGCCGCATGATTGGCGCGAAACGCCCGAGCCGGACCTGGGCCCCAAATTCGCCGGGAGGCCGTCGTGACCGACCGCTCGCCACTGCAGCGGCTGTCCACCCCGCGCACCTCGCGCTTCCCCGCCCTGCGAATGGACCCCGATGCGCTGGGCCGGTTCACCGAGTCGGTGGCACGTTTCTTCGGCACCGGGCGCTATCTGGCCATCCAGACCATCTTGGTGGTGGGCTGGATTCTGCTGAACGTCTACGCGGTCAGCCTGAAGTGGGACCCCTACCCGTTCATCCTGCTCAACCTGGCGTTTTCCACCCAGGCCGCCTACGCTGCGCCGTTGATCCTGCTGGCCCAGAACCGGCAGGAGAACCGCGACCGGGTCAGCCTGGATGAGGACCGCCGGCGCGCCGCGCAGACCAAGGCCGACACCGAGTACCTGGCCCGGGAACTGGCGTCGTTGCGGTTGGCGGTCGGGGAGGTCCCCACCCGCGATTACCTGCACCATGAGCTCGAGCGGGTCCGCGAACTGCTCGACGAATTGCGCCCCAAGCCCGACCCCGCCGGCGGGGATTCGGGGACCGGCCGCCCGGTTTGACCTCGTGGCGGACCGGCATAACCGACACCAGCGGGACCAGTGTTGGGTATGGTGACCTAGTTCACGAAGCCAAGACGGTTTCATCAAGGCTTGATAACGGCGGACAAGGGGCGGTCGAGTGCCTACAGGGGGCGGCGCAGCCGAACACCCGTCGCGCGCGGCCAGATGGCGGCGCGCGGCGCGCGCCGCGCTGCGCCCGGCATTCGGCCTGACGTTCATCACCCCGCTGGTGTTCGCCGGTGCCGTCGGCGCGACTCCGCGCTCCCCGTCGACCTCGCTTCCGCTGCGCAATGCCGCGGTGACGCCCCTGGCGGCGGCCATAGACACCGCTTCGGGCCGCTCGTCGGGTCCGGCCGTCGTCGCGGTGCAGCGCCCGCAACCGAACCTGCACGTCGCCGCGGGCGCACCGTCGGCGCCGCCGGCGGCGGTCGTCTACGCGCCGGGCACGTTGGGGATTCCCAAAACGGCGCTGGCGGCCTATCGCAATGCCGAGCATCAGATGGCCGTCGCCGCCCCGGGCTGCGGGGTCAGCTGGAATCTGCTGGCCGGGATCGGCCGCATCGAGTCCCAACACGCCAACGGCGGCGCCACCGATGCGCGCGGCACCGCGCTGCAGCCGATCTATGGGCCGTCACTGGACGGGACGCTGCCCGGAAACGAAGTCATCGTGGCCAGCAGTGGCCCCGGGCGGGTCGTCTACGCCCGCGCCATGGGGCCGATGCAGTTCCTGCCCGGAACCTGGTCGCGCTACGCCGCCGACGGCGACGGCGACGGCAAAGCCGACCCGCAGAACGTCTACGACGCGACGCTAGCGGCCGCACGGTACCTGTGCAGCGGCGGGCTCAACCTGCGCGAACACTCCCAGGTGCTGACCGCGATCCTGCGCTACAACAACTCGATGGCCTACGCGGAGAACGTGATGGGCTGGGCGGCGGCCTATGCCACCGGGGTGGCGCCGGTTGATCTGCCTCCGATCATCGGACCTGCGCCGCCGATCGCCGACCTGCACCTGGAGCACCTGGAGCACCCGGAGGGGTTGGGGCCGGAGTCGCTCAGCATGCACGGCTTGTCGCCGGTCCACGAGACCGCCGGATCGTCGCTGATCAACCTGGGGCAGTCGTCGGGCGCCGACGGCCCGATGGCGAACCTGCCCTGGCTCGCGCCCTGGATGAACGCCGCCGAGCAACAGCAGCAGCAGTTGCCGCGCCCGTCGGCGGCCTGCCGGATGATCTGCCTGGAGCCGCAGGCTGCTGCCCCGGGCGCGTCCGTCCCCCCGGCACCTTCCGGCCCGCCGGAGGCATTCGGTCCCCCGGCGCCGTTCGGTGCCCCGGCGCCGTTCGGCCCGCCGGATGCGGCACCACCGCCCCCCGCGCCGATGCCGGCTTACGCTGTCGCGCCGGCTCCCCCGGCAGATCCGGCGGCGCTGCCGCCCCAGGCCGCCCCGCCCCAGGCACCGCCGATCCCGGCGGCGCCGGATGGTCCGCAGCCCGGCCCGCCCGCCTGACAGACATCACAGTTCAGGGGCACGAGCCGCTGGCCTAGACTCGGTTGCGATGTCCAAGACACCTGACGACACCGCAGCCCTGCATGAGGCGATCTACGCCGCTTTGGGCACCGTGTTGGACCCCGACATTCAGCGTCCGATCACCGAGCTCGGCATGGTCAAGAGCATCGAGATCGCCGACGACCACAGCGTGCACGTCACGATCTACCTGACCATCGCCGGCTGTCCGATGAAAGCCGAGATCACCAACATGGTGACCCGCGCGGTCAACGATGTGCCCGGCACCGGCCCGGTCAAGGTGAGCCTGGACGTGTTCAGCGACGAGCAGCGCGCCGAGTTGCGCAAACAGTTGCGCGGCGACGCCAAGGAACCCGTCATCCCGTTCGCCCAGCCGGGTTCGCTGACCAAGGTCTATGCGATCGCATCGGGCAAGGGCGGCGTCGGAAAATCCAGTGTCACCGTCAATCTCGCGGTCGCACTGGCCGAGCGCGGGCTGTCGGTCGGGGTACTCGACGCCGATATCTACGGCCATTCGGTGCCGCGGATGATGGGCGTCACGGCGCTGCCCACGCAGGTCGACTCGATGATCATGCCGCCGATCGGATACGGCGTGAAGGTGATCTCGATCGCGATGTTCACCAAGGGCAACACCCCGGTGGTGTGGCGCGGCCCGATGCTGCACCGCGCGCTGCAGCAGTTCCTCGCCGACGTCTACTGGGGCGACCTGGACGTACTGCTGCTGGACTTGCCGCCGGGCACCGGTGACATCGCGATCTCGGTGGCCCAATTGGTTCCGCCGGCCGAGATCCTGGTGGTGACCACCCCGCAGCAGGCGGCCGCCGAGGTGGCCGAGCGGGCCGGGGCGATCGCGCTGCAGACCCGACAGCAGGTCGTCGGCGTGGTGGAGAACATGGCCGGGCTGGCCATGCCCGACGGTTCGACCATGCACCTGTTCGGCGAGGGCGGCGGCGAGCAGGTCGCCGAGCGACTGACCCGGGCGATGGGGCGCGACGTTCCGCTGCTGGGCCAGGTGCCGATCGACAGCGAGATGGTGACCGGCGGCGACTCGGGATCGCCGGTGGTGCTCTCGCCGGACTCGGTGGCCGGCAAGGAGTTGCGCCGCATCGCCGAGCAGTTGGCCACCCGCGGCCGCGGACTGGTGGGGATGTCGCTGGGCCTCAACACCGGCAGCACCCAGCGGTGATCGCAAGCGCGGCGGAGCCGCCCGCGGCGGGTCACCGCCATCAGCCCAGCGGTGATCGCAAGCGGCGGGTCACCGCCATCAGCCCAGCGGTGATCGCGGTCTAGGTCGCGTCGGCGTCGAACGGGGCCGGCCCGGCAGCAGGCTTGGGCGTCACGGCCGGTGCCGGCGCCACGGTGCGCGGATCTTCGGCCAATGAACTGACCGCGGTGAACAGCGAGTCGTCCCCGTCGAGCAGATGCTTGGTCAGGGCGGCCCGCGGCGTCATCCCGCGCAGCTTCTGCAACTCGCTCAGCGGCTCGCGCAGATCTTCGAACTCGGGACCCATCTCGTCGCGCAGCTGATCGGTGGCGCTGGTGACGTACTCGCGGGCCTGACGCAGCGCGCCGGCGGTCCAGCGGATGGCTCCGGGCAGCCGCTCCGGGCCCAGGATCACCAATCCGAGCACCACGAGAACCAACATCTCGCCCCAGCCGACATTCGCGAACATCGAGGCGAACTGCTAACCGTCGGGGGTGGGGGTCACCATCAGCGTCACGTGGCGCCCGTCGCGGACCACCTCGACGGGCGCTTCCTTCCCGATGGTCAGATTGCGCACCGCCACCACGAATTCGTCGGCGTTGGCCACGGTACGGTCGCCGATCTTGACCACCACGTCGTTCTCCAGGATGCCGCCCTTCTCCGCGGGGCTGCCGACCTTGACGTTGGCGATCTGCGCACCGGACGCGATGGCGTTGCTGACCGACCTCGCACTCACCCCCAGCGTGGGGTGCACGATCTTGCCGTCCCGGATCAGTGCTTCTGCCACGATCTTCATCTCGTTGACCGGGATGGCGAATCCCAGCCCGCTGGCGCTGTCGGACAACGACTTTCCGGCGGTGTTGATCCCGACCAGCTGCGCGTCCATGTCGATCAGCGCGCCGCCGGAGTTGCCGTGGTTGATCGAGGCGTCGGTCTGGACAGCGTCGATGACCGTGTCGGTGTCGGAGTCCTCACCGGACAGCGGCACCGGCCGGTGCACGGCGCTGATGATGCCGTGGGTCACGGTGCTGCGCAGGCCCAGCGGGGCGCCCGCGGCGATCACCTCGTCGCCGACCCGGATCTTGTCGGAGTCACCGAGGCGGGCCACGGACAAGTTGTCGACGTTGTCGACCTTGAGCACGGCCAGGTCGGTCTTCGGGTCGCGGCCGACCAGGTTGGCCAGCACCTCTTTGCCGTCGTTGAACACCACGGTGGTCTTGAACTTGCTGGGGTTGTTGGCGGCTTCGGAGATCACGTGGTTGTTGGTGACGATGTAGCCTTTGCCGTCGATGACAACGCCGGAGCCCTGCATGCCCTGGTCGTCGCTGACGGACTCGATGGTCACCACGGAATTGGCGATGGCCTCGGCCACCTTGGCGAACCGCCCGGCCGGCTCCTCGGCGTTGCCCTTGGTCGACAGCGTCACCTTGGAGGAGGTGAAGGCCTCGACGACCTGCGCCGTGGTCCGCCCGACCCAGCCGCCGACCATGCCGATCGCCAGCGCGATCGCGGCCAGCGTGGCCAGCGCGCGGTAGGAGATCCGGTCGCCGAACAGCACGTCACGCACACCGAGCCGACCGCCCACCTCGCCGCGCGCCAGCGGCGCCGGCGGAACCACGGCGGGGCCGCCGAGCGCGACACCGGCCGCGGGGTCACGCCACGGATCGTCGGTCTCGGTGAACTCGTCCGGCTTGCCGTTGCGCTGCAGCGCGCCGGCATCGGCGGGATGACGCTGCAACGACGGACCGGAGCCGAAGGGACGGCCGAACGCCTCCCGGAGCACCGGGTCCGGCGGCAGGTCACGCGGGGTGAACTCGCCCTGTTCACGGTATTTCTTGGGCCTCACCTCGGCCGGGATGAACGACCCGGGCACCCCGTCGGGACGGCCGAAGGCCTTCTGGGAGGCATTGTCCACGGGGGGCCGGTAGACGGGCCGCGGCGCCAGGCGGTTACCGCTGGCGTTCTCGTTGTTGGAACTCACCTATTCCTCTTCCGGTCCCGCGTCGGCTTCCAGGCGCCGCAGGCGAAGCGCTTACACGCACGCTGACGCCGCGTCGCATCCACCTTACCGACGTTTACGGCGATCTTGCGGCTTGCCGTCGGTGAAGCGAGCGGGCATCGGCGTCGTCGCCTCATCAGGAGGATCGTCGGCGGGGCAGTCGGGGATCTGGGACAGCAGGCCCAGCAGAGCCGACGGGATCCGGATCGGGTGCGAATCGCGCAGCGCCGAGCGGGCGCGGCCCTGATACTCCACTTCGGCGGCGCAGTCCGAGCACAGCGACAGGTGGTGAGCGGCGCGCAGGTGAGCGTTCATCCGCAGCTCGCCGTCGACGTAGGCGGCGACCGCCTCACTGCAAAGGTGCTCGGTGGAGCCGAACTGGCGCGGGGCGCCGACCGGCGCGTCACTCTGCGAGGCGAACTGTGACGGAAGCCAGGAGAATGCGCGCCGGAAGACACCTCCCCGGTCCGTCACCACCGGACTCCTTCCATCACACGCCCGTACGCCAGGGCGTTCGCAGCGACGTGCGCTTGATGTGCGCTTGATTAAGGATCGCCCTTATAAGAATGTAGCGCGAGTTGACGCGCCAACGCGGCAACCCGGGAGCCGGCGGCCAGACTCAGCCGGCCGCAACACCGCCGAACGCGGCACCGTCGCGCTGGCCGGAGCGGTTCGCGAGATAGTCGCGCAGCGCCTGGCGGCCGCGGTGGATGCGGCTGCGCACGGTGCCCAACTTCACCCCGAGGGTGGCCCCGACCTCCTCGTAGGACAGCCCTTCGATGTCGCACAGCACGACGGCCGCCCGGAACTCCGGCGCCAGCGAGTCCAGCGCCGCCTGCAGGTCGGGGTCCAGCCGCGCGTCATGGTAAATCTGCTCGGGGTCCGGCTCGTCGGCCGGAACCCGGTCGTAGTCCTCCGGCAGGGCCTCCATCCGGACGCGGCCGCGCCTGCGCACCATGTCCAGGAACAGGTTGGTGGTGATGCGGTGCAGCCAGCCCTCGAACGTGCCGGGCTGGTAGTTGTGCACCGAGCGGAACACCCGGATGAACGTCTCCTGGGTCAGGTCCTCGGCGTCCTGCTGGCTGCCGGACAGCCGGTAGGCCAGCCGGTACACCCGGTCGGCGTGCTGGCGCACCAACTCATCCCAGGACGGCATGGCCGCCACATCGCCGGTGGCGTCGAACACCGCGGTCCCCTGCGGCTCCTCAGACGGCTCGACCCATTCGGTGTCGGAGTAGCGGTCCGAGTGGGTGGTCGGGTGCGACATGGCGACCGGGGGCAGCAGGGTGGTTATGGTGACATCCTCCGTCTCAGATCCGCCGTCGGGCGACGGCACTGCGGTATCGCGATCAACGTGCGACAGGCCCCCGGTATTCCGGGTGCCTCGAGGCGGGTTGCTACCTCGTTCCATGCGGCTACCGTTGCCTATCCCGGTATGTCGGCTCTGTGCCGGCCCTGAACGTCGACTGTGAACTTGTGTTCGAATGGGCCGCACGGTGCGGGTACGACTCCAGGTAACGGTTCGGACACGGGCCGCGTCCCGGGCGTGTCGCGCGGGCGAGCCTGTGCACCGCCGATCGCGGGTGTGACTTACGCTGCGCATATGGCCAGCACCGACGACACTTCCGGGCCGCAGTCGCCGCCACCCAGCCGGGCCGAGGCCCTGCTGGCGCACGCCGAGGGCTCGATGTCCGAGGACGCGGTGCTGACGGCCGCCCGCGACCGGGCCGGCGAGATCGGCGTCGGGTCGATCAGCGCCGCGGTGGGCGCGTTGCTGAGCCTGCTGGCCAAGCTCAGCGGCGGCAAGGCCGTCGTCGAGGTCGGGACCGGGGCCGGCGTCAGCGGGCTGTGGCTGTTGTCGGGCATGGGCGAGGACGGTGTCCTGACGACGATCGACATCGAGCCCGAGCACCAGCGCACCGCCAAACAGGCGTTCGGCGACGCCGGCATCGGGCCCGGCCGGACCCGGTTCATCAGCGGCCGCGCCCAGGAGGTACTGACCCGGCTCGCCGACGAGTCCTACGACCTGGTTTTCGTCGACGCCGACCCGATCGACCAGCCCGATTACGTGCTGGAGGCGGTGCGGTTGCTGCGGCCCGGCGGGGTGGTGGTGATGCATCGGGCCGCGCTGGGCGGCCGGGCCGGAGACCCGGCGGCCAACGACGCCGAGGTGGTCGCGGTGCGCGAAGCGGCCCGGCTGATCGCCGAGGACGAGCGGCTGACCCCGGCGCTGATTCCGCTGGGCGACGGACTGCTGGCCGCCGTCCGCGACTAGTTTTCGCGCCACCTTCCTCCGCCGAGCAGACACGAAAGCCCCCATTTCGCGCCCAAACAGGGTGCTTTCGTGTCTGCTTGGCCAAGGCGTTGACGGTCGGCTGAACGTGCGTTTAGCATATTGAACATGCGTTCAGCGGACCTGACGGCCAGCGCGAAAATCCGCGACGCGGCGATCGAGCAGTTCGGCCGCCACGGCTTCGGGGTGAGCGTCCGGGCCATCGCCGAGGCCGCCGGGGTGAGCGCCGCCCTGGTGATGCACCATTTCGGCTCCAAGGAGGGGCTGCGCCGGGCCTGCGACGAGTTCGTCGCCGAAGAGATCCGCAGCGGGAAGTCCGAGGCGATGCGGTCCGCCGACCCGGCGACCTGGTTCGCCGCGATGGCCGAAATCGAGTCCTACGCACCGCTGATGGCCTACCTGGTGCGCACCATGCAGTCCGGCGGTGAACTGGCGACCACGCTGTGGCGGCGGATGGTCGACAACGCCGAGGAATACCTCGACGAGGGCGTGCGGGCCGGCACCCTCAAACCCAGCCGCGATCCCAAGGCCAGGGCCCGCTACGTGGCGATCACCGGCGGCGGCGCCTTCCTGATGTACCTGCAGATGCACGAGAACCCGACGGATCTGCGTGCGGTGTTGCGCGACTACTCCCGCGACATGGTGCTGCCGTCGCTGGAGATCTACACCGAGGGCCTACTGGCCGACCGCACCATGTACGACGCCTTCTTGGAGAGGGAGACCGATGCGACCTGAGGACCGTTGGCCGGCAATCGAAGTCCGGGGACTGCAGAAGAGATTCGGACAGGTCACCGCACTCGACGGGCTGGACCTGACGGTGCACAGCGGCGAGGTGCACGGCTTCCTCGGCCCCAACGGTGCCGGCAAGTCCACCACCATCCGCATCCTGCTGGGACTGGTGAGAGCCGACGGCGGAACCGTGCGCCTGCTCGGCGGCGACCCGTGGGCCGACGCTGTCGACCTGCACCGCGAGATCGCTTACGTGCCGGGAGATGTCACGTTGTGGCCATCGCTGTCCGGCGGCGAGATCATCGACCTGCTCGCCCGGATGCGCGGCGGAATAGACGAACGCCGCCGCGACGAGTTGATCGAGCGCTTCGACCTGGACCCGACCAAGAAGGCCCGCACCTACTCGAAAGGCAACCGCCAGAAGGTATCGCTGATCTCGGCCTTCTCCTCGCGCGCCCGGCTGTTGCTGCTCGACGAGCCCAGCAGCGGCCTGGACCCGTTGATGGAGAACGTGTTCCAGCAGTGTGTGGCCGAGGCGAGCCGTCGGGGGGCCACCGTGTTGCTGTCGAGCCACATCCTGGCCGAGACCGAGGCACTGTGCCAGCGGGTCACGATCATCCGGGCCGGACGCGTCATCGAGAGCGGCTCACTGGATTCGCTGCGCCACCTGCACCGCACCTCGATCCAAGCCGACCTGATGCGCGATCCGGGCGATCTCACCCGCATCCCGGGCGTCGCCGACGTGCGCTACCAGGGCACCGTGCTGCACGCGCAGGTCGACAGCGCCAGTCTCGCTGAACTGATCGCCGTGCTCGGCGCCGCCGGGGTGCGCAGCCTCACCAGCCGTCCACCCACGCTGGAAGAACTCTTCCTGCGGCATTACGACACGGCGCGGGCATGACCACCGCCGCTGCGCCCCAGGCGTCGCCGGCATCCGGGCCATTCCGGCGCGGGCGGGATTTCGCCGGCACGCTGGGCATGCTTCGGCTTTATCTGCGGCGCGACCGCATCGTCGCGCCGCTGTGGGTACTGCTGTTATCGCTGCCGTTGGCCGGCGTCTACATCGCCAGCGTGGCGGCCGTCTACCCCACCGCGGCCGATCGCGCCGGTCTGGCGGCGACCATCATGGCCAGTCCGGCGCAGCGCGCGATGTACGGCCCGGTCTACAACGACACCCTCGGTGCGGTGGGCATCTGGAAGGCCGGGATCTCGCACCTGCTCATCGCGATCGCGGTGATCCTGACCGTCATCCGGCACACCCGCGCCGACGAGGAGGCCGGCCGCACGGAGTTGATCGACTCGACCGCGGTGGGCCGATACGCCGGACTGACCGGCGCGCTGCTGCTGGCGTTCGGGGCGTCGGTGGTCACCGGCGTCATCGGGGCGGCCGGCCTGGTCACCGCCGACGTGCCGGCGGCGGGATCGTGGGCGTTCGGGGCGGCGCTGGCCTGCTCGGGGCTGGTGTTCGCCGCCGTCGCAGCGGTGGCCGCGCAGTTGTCCCCCGGCGCCCGGTTCGCCCGCGGTGCCGCGTTCGGCGCACTGGCCGCGGCATTCACCTTGCGGGCGGTCGGCGACGCCGGATCCGGCGGCCTGTCGTGGCTCTCTCCGCTCGGATGGTCGCTGCAGGTACGTCCCTACGCCGGTGAGCGGTGGTGGGTGCTGCTGCTGCATCTGGTCACAACGGCCGCGCTGACCTGGTTGGCCTACCGCCTCGCGGCCCGCCGGGATGTCGGCGCCGGGCTGCTGGCCGATCGTCCGGGCCCGCGCCGGGCCGCGCCGACGCTGGCCGGGGCGTTCGGGTTGGCGTGGCGGCTCGATCGCGGCGCGCTGCTGTTGTGGACGACCGCCCTGCTGCTCTACGGCCTGCTGGTCGGCAGCGTGACCCACGGGATCGGCGACGAGCTCGGCAGCGACAGCGCCCGCGACATCGTCATCCGGCTCGGCGGCACCGAAGCGCTCGAGCAGGCATTCGTCGCGGTCGCGTTCGCCATGCTGGGCATGGTCGCCGCGGCCTTCGCGGTGTCACTGGTGCTGCGGCTGCACCAGGAGGAGTACACGGCGCGCGCCGAGACCTTACTGGCCGGATCGATTTCCCGGAACCGGTGGCTGGCAAGCCGCCTGGTGATCGCGCTGGCCGGGTCGGCGATCGCGATGCTGGCCGCCGGAGGGGTGGCCGGGATCGTATACGGGACAGCCGCCGGCGACGTCACCGGACAACTGGGCACCGTGGTGGGCAGCGCCGCGGTGCAGCTGCCGGCGGTCTGGTTGCCCGCGGCGGTGGCGGTGGCGCTGTTCGGTCGGGCGCCCAGGTTCGCTCCCGCCGCCTGGGCAGTACTGATCGGATTCGTCGCGCTGAATCTGCTGGGCACCATCGCCGGATTGCCGCAGTGGATCCTCGACCTCGAGCCGTTCGGCCATGTCCCGCTTGTCAGTAGCGGGTTCAGCGCCCTGCCGTTGGCGGTGCTGCTGGTGATCGACAGTGCGTTGATCACCCTGGGCGCCTTGGCGTTCCGTCGCAGAGACCTCGACATTTGAGGAGGAGATCGTGAAAACCTTTGGCAAGGGTCTGCTTTCAGCGTCGTTGGGCCTGCTGGCCTTCGGGCTGTTGTTGTTCGTCCCGGCCGGGACGCTGCACTACTGGCAGGCGTGGGTGTTCCTCGCGGTGTTCGCGGTGTCCACCTGGATCCCCAGCATCTATTTGATGCGGACCAATCCCGCTGCGTTGCAACGGCGGATGCGGGCCGGTCCGCTGGCCGAGAGCCGACCGCTGCAACGGCTGGTGATCACCGCCGTGTTCATCTGCTTCGCGGCCATGTTCGTGCTCAGCGCCCTCGATCACCGCTTCGGATGGTCGGTGGTGCCGACACCGGTGTGCCTGCTCGGCGATGCGCTGGTGGCGATCGGGCTCGGCGTCGCCATGGTGGTGGTCATCCAGAACGGTTATGCGGCCGCCAACGTCACCGTGGAAGCAGGCCAGACGCTGGTCTCCACCGGGCTCTACGGGTGGGTGCGGCACCCGATGTACACCGGCAACGTCCTGCTGATGATCGGGACGCCGTTGGCGCTCGACTCCTACTGGGGGCTGGTCTTGCTACTGCCCGGACTGGTGCTGCTGGTGCTGCGGATCCGGGACGAGGAACGCCTGCTCACCGCTGAACTCAGCGGCTACCGGGAGTACACCGGGAAAGTCCGCTACCGCCTATTTCCGTATTTCTGGTAGCCAATATTCCACTTTTTAGTCCCATTGGCTTACAGTTCCCTAAGCAGAGGCTGTTAAACGC
This sequence comes from Mycolicibacter algericus DSM 45454, assembly GCF_002086455.1. GTDB lineage: Bacteria > Actinomycetota > Actinomycetes > Mycobacteriales > Mycobacteriaceae > Mycobacterium > Mycobacterium algericum. The sequence continues at coordinate 85,905 of NZ_MVHC01000014.1, read as the reverse complement.
GGCCGGTCAACGTGACTTAGGGAGGCTGGTCGAGCTATGCGCACACCCCGGCGAGGCAGTGGCGGTATTCGGGCGCTCTCCGCCGGTCGGGTGGCCGGCGCGCTGGGCGCCGCGGCCGTGCTCGGGCTCACCCCGGCGACGCCCGCCTCGCCCGCCCAGGCTGACTGGGATTGGGGCATCGACCTGATCGCGCCGATGGCAGCCGTCGACACCACCGAGCCCGGCCTCGACCTGGGCAGCCTGATGGAACTGGCGCAGACCTGGGTGGACCAACTCGACCCGGCGACGAACGCGTTCTTCTCCACCACGATCGACGCGGTACTGGCGCTGCCGGGCCCGGGGCAGGCCTTCGACGCGGCCGCATGGCTGGACCAGTTCTTCTACGCCCCGTTGCACGCCAGCCTGCAGGAGTGGATCACCAGCCCGTTCGGGGAGTTCAGCCTCGGCCTGATCAACGCGCCGTTCGTCACGTTGTTCGGCCGCGACCTGATCGGCGACGGTATCGACGGATACGACGGCGTCAACGACAGCGTGTTCGGTCAGTGGGGCGGGTTCGGCGACGCCGGCGACGGCGGGTTCCTGTTCGGCAACGGCGGAGCCGGTGTAGACGGTGCCGGCGGTGCCGGCGGTGACGCCGGGTTCTTCGGTCACGGTGGCGCCGGCGGCCTGGGCGCCACCGGTGCCGTCGGCGGCGACGGTGGCGCCGGCGGGTGGTTCATGGGCATCGGCGGCACCGGCGGGGCCGGCGGCGACGGTGATCTCGGCGGTGACGGCGGCAACGGCGGAACCGGCGGTGCCGGGGGCTGGTGGCTGGGCAGCGGCGGCTCCGGCGGCGCCGGCGGTGACGGCGGTGCCGGATGGGCGGACATCGAGGCGGGCAACGGCGGTGCCGGCGGCGACGGCGGCGCGGGCGGGCTGCTGTTGGGCCGCGGCGGCGACGGCGGTCTGGGAGGCGAGGGCGGCGCCGGTGGTCTCGGCGGCCCAGGCGGTTGGCTGGGCGCGTCGGGCATCAGTGCGTCGCCCTACGTCGAGCGCACCCAATGGGTGGAATACGACGGCGGCACCAGTCTGCGGGTCTATCCGACCGACACCGGGCGAACCGAGGCCGGCGAGGCCGGGACGCTACGCCAAGGCGAGCAAGCCTGGTCGGAGGTGGTGAACCGAAACCCGGACGCCAACACCGCCGGCATGCGCGAACAGTTCCTGTGCCACTGGCAGTTCGCCGAGTTCATCCTCCCCGGCAAGACCAGTTGGAACCTGGAGCCGTGGCGCCCGGTCGTCAGCACGCTGAGCATGTTGGCCAACGGCTGTAACCCCGGCGGCGCCGAGGAACCGTTCTAACCCTGGGACGACGGCCGGTTAGATCCAGACACCCTTGCCGACCGCGACCACGCCGTCGGCGCTGATCGAGAACCGCTCACGGTCCTTCTCCAGGTCGACACCGATCATCTCGCCGGGACCCACCACGACGTTCTTGTCCAGGATCGCGTGACGCACCACCGCACCGCGCCCCACCCGGGTCCCGGGCATGATGACGCTGTCCTCCACGATCGCGCCGTCGTCGATCACGACGTTGGACGACAACACCGAATTGCGCACCGAGCCGGCCGAGATGACACTGCCGGCGCCGACCACCGATTCCTGCGCGGTGCCACCGTTGACGAACTTCGCCGGCGCCAGGTTCTCGGTCGCGCCGTGGATCGGCCAGCGCTTGTTGTACAGGTTGAAAACCGGGTGCGCCGACACCAGATCCATGTGGGCGTCGTAGAACGCGTCGAGGGTTCCGACGTCCCGCCAGTAGCCGCGGTCACGCTCGGTGGCGCCGGGCACCTCGTTGTCGGAGAAGTCGTAGACGGCGGCCATGCCGTCGGCCACCAGGCGGGGAATGATGTCGCCGCCCATGTCGTGGTCGGAGTGGTCATCGTCGGCGTCGGCGCGGATCGCGTCGATGAGCACCTTGGTGGTGAAGATGTAGTTGCCCATCGAGACGTAGGTGCTTTCCGGGTCGTCCGGCGTACCGGGCGGGTTCGCCGGCTTCTCCACAAAGCTGCGGATCCGCCCGGACTCGTCGGCGTCGATACAGCCGAACGACGACGCCTCGGCGCGCGGCACCCGCACCCCGGCGACCGTCGCACCGGCGCCGCTGTCGACGTGGAAACGCACCATCTGTTCGGGATCCATCCGGTAGACGTGGTCGGCGCCGAAAACCACGATGTATTCCGGGTCTTCATCGAAGATCAGGTTCAGCGACTGATAGATGGCATCGGCGGACCCGGTGTACCAGCGCGGCCCGAGCCGCTGCTGGGCCGGCACCGGGGTGATGTACTCCCCCGCCAGGCCGCTCAGCCGCCAGTTCTGCGAGATGTGCCGGTCCAGCGAGTGCGACTTGTACTGCGTCAGAACGCAGATCCGCAGGTAACGCGCATTGACCAGATTCGACAGCACGAAGTCGATGAGCCGGTAGGCGCCGCCGAACGGAACAGCCGGCTTGGCCCGGTCGACGGTCAGCGGATGAAGCCGCTTGCCCTCTCCTCCGGCCAGCACGATGCCCAGAACGTGCGGCGCTTCCCTCATAGCCCCAAACCTATCGGCCGTTTCGAGGACCTGCCAGTGGACAGCACGATTGTTGACCGTTGGTCCGCATCGGCGGGTCATCCGCCGCGCGCCCACCCGCCGCCGACCGCTACGGTGCGTTATGCGGGTGGCGATGCTGACCCGGGAGTACCCCCCGGATATCTATGGTGGCGCGGGCGTCCATGTGACGAACCTGGTGGAGGCATTGCGCCGGTTGTGCCACGTCGACGTGCACTGCATGGGCGCGCCCCGGCCGGGTGCGACGGCGCATCAGCCGGATCCGGCACTGCGGGATGCGAATCCGGCGCTGGGCACCCTGTCGGCGGACCTGACGATGGCCGACGCCGTCGGCACGGCCGACGTCGCTCACTCACACACTTGGTACACCGCTCTGGCCGGCCGACTGGCGGCACTGCTCTACGACATCCCCCATGTGCTGACCGCGCATTCGCTGGAGCCGCTGCGCCCCTGGAAGGCCGAGCAACTGGGCGGCGGCTACCGGGTGTCGTCCTGGGTGGAGCAGCTGGCGACGACCGCGGCCGACGCCGTGATCGCGGTCAGCTCGGCTATGCGCGACGACCTGCTGCGGGTCTACCCGGAGTTGCGGCCCGACCGCGTCCACGTCATCTACAGCGGCATCGACACCGAGGTGTGGTGTCCGCAGCCGGCCACGACGGCGTCGTCGATGCTGGCCGAACTCGGCGTGGAGCCTGACCGGCCCATGGTGGCGTTCGTCGGACGGATCACGCGGCAGAAGGGGGTCGCCCATCTGGTGGCCGCCGCGCATCGGTTCCATCCGGAGGCGCAGTTGGTGTTGTGCGCCGGCGCGCCCGACACCCCGGAGATCGCCGCCGAGGTGAGCGCCGCCGTCGCGGCTCTGGCCGCCACCCGCAGCGGGGTGTTCTGGATCCAGGAGACCCTGCCGGCACGGCAGATCCGCGAGTTACTCTCGGCAGCAACCGTGTTCGTCTGCCCTTCGGTCTACGAGCCGTTGGGCATCGTCAACCTCGAGGCGATGGCCTGCGGCACGGCCGTGGTGGCCTCCGACGTCGGCGGCATACCCGAGGTGGTCACTGACGGCGTCACCGGGTCGTTGGTGCACTACGACCCCGCCGACCCGGACGGCTACTGCACCGGCCTGGCCGCGGCGGTCAACGCGCTGATCGGCGACCCGACAACCGCCCGGCGTTACGGCGAGGCCGGCAGGCTCCGCTGCGAGGAGGTCTTCTCGTGGCCGCGCGTCGCCGAGCAGACCCACGCCGTGTATCGGCAACTGGGCGCCGGCTGACAGTCCGCCGGCAGGCGGACCGCCGGTCAGCTCGTGACGGCTTTGAGTTCGTCGCCCAGTGCAGCGGCCTCGTCCGGAGTCAGTTCGACGACCAGTCGTCCACCACCCTCAAGCGGTACCCGCATCACGATGCCGCGCCCCTCTTTGGTCGCTTCCAGTGGACCGTCACCGGTCCGGGGCTTCATCGCCGCCATCGAGTGCTCCCTCCAGGTACCAGCCCACCGGCCGTGCCCTTGATCTGCGCCGGCTGTGCACCGCGATCGCAGCATCCGGCATCGAACTGCAGTTTCACCACGCCATTCTTCCCTATCAGCGTCGCCGCGTGCACAAGACCCGATTCCGGAGTGCATTTTAATGGATCTAGGCGGTCACCGTCGGCACCCAACAGGACTGAAGGTGATCGTCGACCATGCCCGTGGCCTGCATCAATGCGTAGGCGGTCGTCGGTCCCACGAATCGGAACCCGCGCCGCTTCAATTCGCGCGCCATCGCCGTGGATTCTGGCGTGACGGCCGGAATTTCCGACAGATCGGCGGGCCGGGGGCGCGCCGGCGGGGCGAATGACCACAACAGCTCCGCCAAATCGGTGGATCCCAGGGCGATGGTGGCCCGCGCGTTGGCGATCGTCGCCTCGATCTTGGCCCGGTTGCGCACGATGCCGGCATCGGCCATCAGCCGGGCCACGTCGGCATCGGTGTAGCGCGCGACGGTCTCGACATCGAAGTCGGCGAACGCGCGCCGGAAATTCTCCCGCTTGCGCAGAATCACCAGCCACGACAGCCCGCTCTGGAAGGCCTCCAAGCTGATCCGCTCGAACAGTGCGGTCGCCTCACGCACCGGACGGCCCCACTCCCGGTCGTGGTAATCGCGGTACAGCGCTGATCCATCGGACCAGGCGCACCGCACCAGGCCGTCGTCGGGCGCGCCGGTCAATTCTGCTCCGACGGATCCGCGGCGAGCGCCTGCGCCGCGGCCAGCTGCCCGCGCAACTGGTCGAGTTCTGCGCCGAGGCGCTCCAGCACCCAGTCGACCTCACCGGTGTTGTAGCCGCGCAGCACCTGGGAGAACTTCACCGCCTCGACGTCGGCGCCGGTGACCCCGGAGGCCGGCAGCATGGTCGCCGTCGTCGCCCGGGGCAGCGGCGGCAGCTGCTCGCCCCGGCCGAACAGCACACTGGCCACCCCGAACAGCAGCAACGCGATCAGGACGAGCACCACGAGATACAGCAACACCAGTGTCACGGGATCGATAGTGCCTCATTCGACCGCACGGGTGTGCTCAGCGCTGACGCAACGTGTTCATCGGCGGCCGGTCCACCAGTGACAGCGGCGTGGTGCGCGGCAGGTAGTCGGTGCCGTCGGCACCGGCGGCGAAGAACTGGGTGAGCCCGACGCCGGAGTCGGGGACGCCGCACCGCGACAACAGGGTGGCGACCACTTGGCGGCTCATCACGGCCAGCTCGGCCAGCGGGCGGTTGCGGTGGGCCCGCACTCCCAGGTTGACCTGGGCGATCGCATCCAGGCCCAACCGGTCGTAGGTATCGATCAACAAGCCGATCTCCACGCCGTAGCCGGGCGCGAACGGCACCGACGCCAGCAGCTCGCGACTGCCGGCGTACTCCCCGCCCAGCGGCTGCAGCACAGCGCCCAGGTCGGGCCGCAGTGCGGTCAGCAGCGGGCGGGCGACCAACTCGGTGACCCGGCCGCCGCCGGTGGCGTCCTCGGTGCCGTTGACCTTCAGCGGCCGCCGGTAGAAGCCCTTGACCAGATGGACGTTGTCGCCGGTGAGCAGCGGCCCGACCAGGTTGGGAACGAACATCGGGTCGGGGTCGATGAGGTCGGAGTCCACGAATACCACGATGTCGCCGCTGGTCGCGGCCAGTGAGCGCCACAGCGCTTCGCCCTTGCCGGGCTGCGGGGGCACCTCGGGGACGGCCTGTTCGCGGCTGACGACGCGAGCGCCCGCGGCGATGGACCGGATCTCGGTGTCGTCGGTGGAACCCGAATCCAGCACGATCAGTTCGTCGACCAGGTTGTCGAGCAGCGGGGTGATGCTGTCGATGACCGATTCGATGGTCGCCTGCTCGTTCAACGCGGGCAGCACCACCGAGACGGTGCGCCCGGTCTCGGCCTTGGCCGCCACCAACTCGGCGACCGTCCAGTCCGGACGGTTCCAGGTGCGCCCGGCCAGCCGGGTGTCACCCAGCCCCGCGACCAGGTCGGTCATGCTAAACCCCTTACTGTGCGGGTCGGGGCCCGCACGCCCTGGATGGATGCCACCATCTCCAGGACGCGCCGAGTCGGCCCGACCTCGTGCACCCGGAACATCCGGGCTCCGGCGGCCGCCGCCAGCGCGGTGGCCGCCAGCGTTCCCTCCAGTCGTTCGGTCAGACCCACACCGAGAGTCTCCCCGATGAAGTCTTTGTTGGAGAGCGCCATCAGCACCGGCCATCCGGTAGCGACCAGCCTCTCCGTGTGTCGCAACAACGCTAGCCCGTGGAAGGTGTTCTTGCCGAAATCGTGGGTCGGGTCGATCAGCACCTTCTCGCGCGGCACCCCGGCCGCCACCGCCCGCTGCGCGGCCGCGGTGACCTCGTCGATCACCGCATCCACCACCCCGTCCACGGTGGTGCCGTAGCTCACCCGGAACGGGCGGGTCCGCGGCGCGGCGCCGCCGGTGTGCGAGCAGACCAGGCCGACACCGAACTCCGCGGCGACCGCCGGCAGCTGCGGGTCGACACCACCCCAGGTGTCGTTGATCAGGTCGGCGCCCGCGGCGCAGGCGCGTTTTGCCACCTCCGAGCGCCAGGTGTCGACACTGATCAGCTGGTCGGGGTAGGCGCCGCGCAGCCACTCGATGAACGGAACCACCCGGGCGGTCTCGGCATCGGCGTCGACGGTCTGCCCCGGCCCGGCCTTGACCCCGCCGATGTCGATGACGTCTGCCCCGTCGGCCACCGCCTGGTGCACCGCCGACTTGGCCGCGTCGTCGTCGAAGGTGGCGCCGGCGTCGTAGAAGGAGTCGGGGGTGCGGTTGATGATCGCCATGATCAGCGCGCGATCGGCCGCTACCGGACGACCGCAGAAGTGGGACTGCACTGCTCCATGGTGCCTGGTGGATGTGGGACCGCAATCGTCAGCCCTGACCCGCCGAAACCGACGTTTCGCAGAGAAAGTCCGAGTAGCGGCCTGCAAAACGTCGGTTTCGGTGCAGAAGCAGAAGAGTCAGCCCTTCGGTCGCTGACCCGCCGCTACTTCGCCGGGGTAGTCGGCGTAGAAGGGCACGTAGCCTTCGCCGCGGCCGGCCAGCACGTACAGCGGGTCCTCGATGACCGCACCACCGCCGCCGTAGCCCTGCTCCCGCAGCTCCACCTTGCGGCTCTTGAATGTGGTGGTGTGCGCCATCGTTTCCACCAGCCGCACGAACAGCGGAACCGCATACGACGGCAGCCGGTCGTAGACTGTGGCGGCCAGCCGGGCCCCGTCGAACGACGCACCGTCACGCAGTTTGACCGCGGCCATCCCGGCACGGCCACCGGTGTCGGGCACCTCGACGCCGTAGACGGCGCATTCCTCGACCGATTCGTCGGCGGACAACGCGGCCTCGACCTGGGTGGTGGCGACGTTCTCGCCCTTCCACCGGAAGGTGTCGCCGAGCCGGTCGACGAACGCGGCGTGGCCCATACCCTGCGGGCGCATCAGGTCACCGGTGTTGAACCAGCAGTCCCCGTCCCGGAAGGCGTTGCGCACCAGCTTCTTCTCGTTGGCCTCCGGATCGGTGTAGCCGTCGAACGGCGACAGCCTGTTCACCGGGCTCAGCAGCAGCCCGGGTTGCCCCGACGGCACCCGGCGCACCCAGCCGTCCTCGCCGCGCAGCGGTTGCCCGGTGTCGTGGTCGTACTCCACGTAGGCCAGCGGCAGCGGGTACAACCCGGTGCTGCGCGGCACGTTGAGCACGTTGAGGAATGCACTGTTGCTCTCGCTGGCGGCGTAGAACTCGCAGACCCGCTTGATGCCGAACCGGTCGGTGAACTCGTCCCAGATCTCCGGCCGCAGCCCGTTGCCGGCGATCACCCGCACCTTGTGGGCCCGGTCGGTCGGCTTGGCCGGCTGGTTGAGCAGGTACCGGCAGACTTCGCCGATGTAGACGAACGCGGTGGCGTCCGCGGCGATCACCTCATCCCAGAATCGTGAGGCGGAGAACGATTTGCCCAGCGCCAGTGTCGCGCCGGAGTTGAGCACCGAGGACACCGCGACCGTCAGCGCATTGTTGTGGTAGAGCGGCAAGCAGCAGTACAGCGTGTCGCTGCCCCGCAGCCGCAGCCCGATTCCGCCGAACGTGGCCAGCGCCCGCAGCCACCGGTAGTGCGTCATCACACTGGCCTTGGGATAGCCGGTGGTACCGGAGGTGAAGATGTAGAACGCGGTGTCCTTGGCCAGCACCGCCTCGACCGAGACCGGGTTGTCGGCGGGCGCGGTGGCGGCCAGCCGCTCGAACTCCTCGATGGTGACCGGCTCGGCGGTCGCGCCGCTGTCGTGCACGGCGCTGACCAGATCCGACTCGACGATCAGCAGTTTGGCTTCCAGTAGGCCGAGGCTGTGGACCAGCACGTCGCCGCGCTGGTGGTAGTTGACCATCCCGGCGATCGCACCGCATTTGACGACGGCCAGCATCATCAGCACCGCATTGGGTGAGTTGCGCAGCATCACCCCGACGACGTCGCCGTGGCCGACGCCGCGAGCGGCCAACACCGCGGCAAAGCGGTTGACGGTCGCATTGGCCTCCCGGTAGGTCAGCTGCTGATCACCGAACCGGATGAAGACGCGGTCGGCGTGTTTGGCGGCGCGGTCCTGAAAGACCTTGCCGATCGACGCCTTGGAGGTGGGTCGGGCCAGCAGGCCGGTCCGCATCCCACGCAGCATCGCCGGCAAGTCGGCGACGAGCACGGGCAGCCGAGTCGCGATGTCGGTCAGCCCGATCCGGGTCCCGGAATTGTGATCGGACACGGTATCCCCTCGGGGTAGGCAGGTGCTGAAGGCAGCCCAGACGACGCCAGCACGGCGGCGCCGGGCGCAGCGGGTCGGCTGCGAAAATACAGCCTAGTCGGTACCGGCAGTACCGGGTGCGCAGGCGTCCAGTGCCGTCTCGAGCTCGTCGACCACCAGCAGCCGGTCCATCGCACGCTGGGACACGAACCCGGCGTCGAGCAGCCCCGACATCCAGGCCCACAATCCCGCGTAGTGGCCGTCCGGATCCAGCAGCACGACCGGTTTGTCGTGCAGTCCCAGATACCGGCCGGTCCACGTCTCGAACAGCTCCTCCAACGTGCCGATCCCGCCGGGCAGGGTCAGAAACGCGTCCGCGCGTTGGTCCATGACCTGTTTGCGCTCCCGCATGGTGTCGGTGACGATCAGCTCGTCGGATTCGACGTCGGCCACCTCGCGGTGCAGCAACGCCTTGGGGATCACTCCGACGGTGCGGCCACCGTGCTGCCGGACGGCCACCGCCAGTGCGCCCATCGCCGAGATGTTGCCGCCACCCCACACCAGCGTCCAGCCCCGTTGCGCGATCGCCGCACCGACTTTGGCGGCCAGCGCCAGCAGCGCCGGGTCGGTCGGGCCGGACGCACAGTAGACGCACACCGCCCATTCGCTGCCCCGCACACCCGAAAGGCTAACCGGCGGATGGCGCAGACCGTAAAATCTGCGCGATGCCGATCCGGTGGAACGTCCCCGAGCATTCGGCCGCCCTGCACCGACTGACCGAAGCGCTCGACGCAGCCGGGGTCCGCGCGGGTGCGGTGGTGCTCGGCCCCGACGGCTGCGGCAAGTCCACGCTGGCCCGGCTGGCCGCCGAGGACCGCGCCCGCCGGCACCCGACCACTCGCATCCGCTGGGTGATCGGCACCCCCGCGGAGCGCACGGTGCCGTTCGGTGCCCTGAGCCATCTGATCCGGGTCGCCGACATCGGCAAGCCCGCCGCGCTGCTGCGGGCAGCACGCGAATCGCTGGCCGAGGAGGCTCGCGACGGCGGCGAGCTGCTGCTGGTGGTCGACGACGCGCATCAGCTCGACATCCTCTCGGCGACGCTGGTCTACCAGCTGGCGCTGACCGGCGCGGCCCGGATGATCATCACCGGCTGCGCCGACGCCGCGCCCATCGCGGCGCCGCCCGTGGCCGCGTTGTGGGGCGATGAGTTGCTGGCCCGCATCGACATCGCGGCACCGGACGAGGCAACCCAAGCCGGCCACGACGTCGCTAATATCGAAGCCTTTGTGGCCGAGTTGCCGGCGCCCGCACGCGCGGTGCTGGATTACCTGGCTGTCATCGAGCCGCTGCCGTTGGCCGATCTGACCCAGCTGACCAGTGCCGGCGCCGTCGGCCAGGCCGAAGAACTCGGCGCGGTCGAGATCCGCAGCCGCGGCGGTCACGGCCCGGACCCGGTGGTCTACACCGCCCACCCGCTGTTCGGCGAGCGGGCGCGCGGAGCACTGGGCGCCCCGGACGGCGAGGCTGCCCGCCGGCTGCGCACCGAGGTGGTCGCGGTGCTGTCGAACCGGCCGTGCGAGCACGTCGGTGAGCAGTTGCGGCTGGCGGCGCTGACCGCCGACAGTGACGCGCCCCAGCCCGTCGGGGAGCTGGTGGGCGCCGCCCAGCAGGCACTGCGACTGGGGGATCTGAAGCTCGGTGAGCGGCTGGCCCGCAGTGCGCTCGACCGCTCCGGAGGTCTACCGGCCCGGCTGGCGCTGGCTCACGCGCTGGGCTGGCAGGGCCGCGGGCGCGACGCCGACGCGGTGCTGGCGGCGGTCGACCCGGCCGAGCTGACCGAACCGGAGTTGATGGCCTGGGCGCTGCCGCGAGCCGCCAACCAGTTCTTCATGCTGGGCGAGCCCGAGCGCGCCGCGGCGTTTTTGGCCGCCACCCGCGGCCGGGTCACCGGCACGACCCCGCGCATCACCCTGGACGCACTCGGCGCAACCTTCGCGATGAATGCCGGCAACATCGGCCGTGCCGTCGAGGCCGCGGCCGCGGTGCTGGCCGACCCGGCCGCCGACGACATGGCGGTGGCCTGGGCGGGCAGCGCCGCGGCACTGTGCGCGGCGAGGGCCGGCCGGTTCGACGACGTCGGGGCGCTGGCGCGCCGCGCAACCGACGCCGAACATCCCGGCCTGCTGCGGTTCACCATCGGGCTGGCCGAGATCACCGTGCTGCTGCTGACCGACCGGCTCACCGAGGCACACGAAACTGCCCGCCAGTTCACCGATTTCGCTGAACTGGCCCAGCCCGGCCGGGCGATCGGCGAGGTGCTGGTGGCGCAGGTGCTGATCGCGGCCGGCGAATTCGACGCCGCGGCCCAGCTGCTGGCACCGGCCGCGGCGACCTTGGAGCGGACCGGGTATTCGTGGGGTCCGCTGTCGCTGACCCTGCTGGCCACCGCCCTGGCGCGGCAGTCCGACATCGCCGGGGCGGCAAAAGCGTTGAGCCGAGCGGAATCCCGGCACGGAACGAAGTCGGCGCTGTTCGCCCCGGAGTTGGGTATGGCGCGCGCCTGGCAGCGGGCCGGCATGCGGGACCGACACGGCGGGGTCACCGCTGCCCGCGACGCCGCCCGGATGGCCGAACGCAGCGGGCAGTACGCGGTTGCGCTGCAGGCCTGGCAGGTGGCGGTCCAGCTCGGTGATGCCCGGGCCGTCGACCCGCTGGCCCGACTGTGCGAGGAGGTCGATTGCGCGGTCGGCCGGCAGGCGCTGGCCGCGGCCCGGGCTAACCCGTGAGGAACCGTCGCAGCAGGTCGGTCACCGCGCTGATCTGGGAGACCGGCACCCGCTCGTCGACGCAATGGGCCAGGTTGGGGTCGCCGGGCCCGTAGTTGACCGCGGGAACGCCGCGGGCGGCGAACCGCGAGACGTCGGTCCAGCCGTACTTGGCGCGTACCTGTCCGTCGGCGGCGGCCACCAAGGCAGCCGCCGCAGGCGCGGTGAGCCCGGGCAGGGCGCCGGCGGCGACGTCGGTCTGGTCGATCGCGACGTCGAGCCCGTCGAAGACCTCCCGCACGTGGGTCAGTGCCTGCTCGGGCGAGCGGTCCGGCGCGAAGCGGAAGTTCACCGTGACAGTGGCCGCGTCGGGAATCACGTTGCCGGCTACCCCGCCGTCGATGCGCACCGCCGAGAGCCCCTCGCGGTAGACGCAGCCGTCGATGTCGACGCTGCGCGGCCGGTAGGTGGCGAGCCGGTCCAGCACAGCCCCCAGTTTGTGGATGGCGTTGTCGCCCAGCCAGGACCGCGCCGAATGCGCCCGGGTGCCCCCGGCGGTGACGACGACCCGCAACGTGCCCTGACAGCCGGCCTCGATAAACCCGCCGGTGGGCTCACCGAGGATGGCGAGGTCGGCCACCAGCCAATCCGGCAGGTTGCGTTCGATGCGGTTCAGCCCGTTGGCGGCCGCGTCGATCTCCTCACAGTCATAGAAGACGCAGGTCAAGTCGTGTGCCGGTTCGGCGATGGTGGCGGCCAGGTGCAGGAAGACGGCGTCGCCGGATTTCATGTCGACGGTGCCGCAGCCGTGCAGTACATCACCTTCCGCCTCGGTGGTGCGGCGGCTGGGCAGATTGCCAGCCGCCGGGACGGTGTCCAGATGCCCGGCCAGCAGCACCCGAGTCGGTCGCCCCAGCCGCGTACGAGCCAGTACCGCATCGCCGTCGCGGATGATCTCGAAGCTGGAGGTTTGGGCCCGTAGCGCGGCTTCCACCTCGTCGGCGATCCGTGCCTCGTGCCGCGATTCACTGGGGATGTCGACCAGCGCCGCGGTCAGCGCGATCGGGTCGGAGCGCAGGTCCAGCACCGCCCCAGCGTAGCGGGTCGCCTTTTCTGGCGAGCAGACGTGAAAGCCCCCAATTCTCGGGCGCGCAGGGGGCTTTTGCGTCTGGTCGCCGGGGGAAAGTAGCCTGACCGGCGTGACTGGAGCTTCGGGCGTCGGCGTGGCGACGCTGGCCGCAGACGGATCGGTTCTCGACACCTGGTTTCCCGCACCGGAGTTGGACGGCTCGGGCGACCCGGGCACCGCCCGCTTGGCCGCTGCCGACGTGCCCGCCGACCTGGCCGGGCTGCTCGGGCGGGACGAGGACCGCGGCACCGAGACGGTGGCGGTGCGCACCGTGGTCGGTGCACTGGCGGACAAGGCCGCCGACGCCTACGACGCCTACCTGCGGCTGCATCTGCTGTCGCACCGACTGGTGGCGCCGCACGGACTCAACGCCGACGGGTTGTTCGGTGTGCTGACCAACGTGGTGTGGACCAATCACGGGCCGTGCGCGGTCGAGGGTTTCGAGTCGGTGCGAGCCCGGCTGCGGCGCCGCGGTCCGGTCACCGTCTACGGCGTGGACAAGTTCCCGCGGATGGTCGACTACGTGCTGCCGTCCGGGGTGCGCATCGCCGACGCCGACCGGGTGCGCCTGGGCGCGCACCTGGCGCCGGGCACCACGGTGATGCACGAGGGATTCGTCAACTTCAACGCCGGCACGCTGGGCACCTCGATGGTGGAGGGCCGCATCTCGGCGGGTGTGGTGGTCGGTGACGGCTCCGACGTCGGCGGCGGCGCGTCGATCATGGGAACGCTGTCCGGCGGTGGCACCCAGGTGATTTCGATCGGCCAGCGCTGCCTGCTGGGAGCGAACTCCGGGCTGGGCATCCCGCTGGGCGACGACTGCGTGATCGAGGCCGGACTCTATGTCACCGCCGGCACCAAGGTCGCCATGCCCGACGGGACGACGGTCAAGGCCCGGGAGCTGGCCGGCGGCAATAACCTGTTGTTCCGGCGCAATTCGTCGACCGGGGCGGTCGAGGTGGTCGCCCGCGACGGTCAGGGCATCGCGCTCAACGAGGACCTGCACGCCAACTAGCGGGCCCGTCAGACCAGCGCCTGCTCCTCCTTCGCGGGCTGGGTCGGTTGCGGCCAGGGCTGCGGACGCGGGCGCGGACGCACGATCTGCGGCCACCAGAACCAGCGCCCGAGCAGGGTGGCGATCGACGGCGTCATCAGGGACCGAACGATCAAGGTGTCGAAGAGCAGACCCAGTCCGATGGTCGTGCCGACCTGGCCGATCACGATCAATGCGCTGACAGCCATGGAGGCCATGGTGAAGGCGAACACCAGACCGGCAGCGGTGACCACGGCACCGGTGCCGACCATGGCGCGAATCAGCCCGGTGTGCAGGCCGGCGTGGATCTCCTCGCGGATGCGCGAGACCAGCAGCAGGTTGTAATCCGCGCCGACACCAAGCAGCACGATGACCGACATCGGCAGCACCATCCAGTGCAGCGGGATGCCCACGAGGTGTTGCCAGAGCACCACCGACACGCCGAACGCCGAGCCCAGACTGGTCACCACCGTGCCGATGATCACCGCTGCGGCCACCACGGCTCGGGTGAGGACCATCATGATGATGAAGATCAGCACCAGCGCGGCCGTCACGACGATCAGCAAGTCGAAGTTGGCGCCCTGCTGCATGTCGTGGAACATCGCCGCACTGCCGCCGAGGTAGATCCGGGCGCCCTCGAACGGTGTCCCCTTGATCGCGTCGGCCGCGGCGACCTTGAGCGATTCGATGCGCGATATTCCCTCGGGCGTCAACGGATCGCCCTGGTGAATGATGGTGAACCGCACCGCATGTCCATCCGGTGACAGGAACAGCTTGATACCCCGCTTGAAATCGGCGGTGTCGAAGGCTTCGGGCGGGAGGTAGAACGAGTCATCGTTCTTGGCAGTGTCGAACGCCTCGCCCATCGCGGTGGAATTCTCCTGCATCGCCATGTTCTGGTCCTGCTGGGCCTTCTGCACCTGATACTGGTTGAGCAAGGTCTGCTTCTGGTTCTTCATCGACTGGATCTGCGCCGGCATCACGGCGACCATCCGTGGCATCAGCTCGGCCATCCGCTGCATGTCGGGAACCAAGTCGTCGAAGTCGGCGGACATGGTGTCAACGCCGTCCAGGGCGTCGAAGATCGACCGCAGCGACCAGCAGATGGGGATGTCGAAGCAGTGCGGCTCCCAGTAGAAGTAGTTGCGGAACACCCGGAAGAAATCGTCGAAATCGGCCATGTGATTCCGCATGTCCCCGATGTCGACCGCCGTGTTCGCCATCTTGTCGGCCATCCGCTGGGACACCTCGGCCAGATCCTGCTGGATATTCATCATCTCGGTCATCGAGTCGATGCTGGCCTGCAGATCGTCGGCCTGATTGAGCAGGTTCTCCAGGTTGGTCTGCATGTAGTCGTTGTTCATCAGTGCGGCGGTGCCACTCTGCCCGATGGTGTAGGGGATCGTCGAATGTTTGATCGGATCGCCGTCGGGCCGGGTGATGGTCTGCACCTGGGCGATACCGTGCACGTTCTTAAGAGCCTTGGCAATCTTGTCGATCACCAGAAAATCTGCCGGGTTGCGCAGATCCCGGTCGGTTTCGATCATCATCAGGTCCGGGTTCATCTTCGCCTCGGAGAAGTGCCGGGTTGCGGCCGCGTAGCCGACATTCGCCGGGACGTCATCGGGCAGGTAGATGCGGTCGTTGTAGCTCGTGTGGTAACCCGGTAGCGCCAGCAGACCGATCAGCGACGCCGCGACGGCGACCACCAGAACTGCCCCGGGCCAGCGGACGGTTGAGGTGCCGACCCGATGCCAGCCACGCGATGCGGTGATGCGCTTGGGCTCCAGTAGACGACCGAACCGGCTGCACACCGAAATGACGGCGGGCCCTAGCGTCAAGGCGGCCGCCACCACGATCACCATGCCGACCGCCAACGGGATACCCATCGTCTGGAAGTACGGCAGCCGGGTGAAGTGCAGGCAGAACGTCGCCCCGGCGATGGTCAGCCCGGAGGCCAGCACCACATGTGCGGTGCCTCCGAACATGGTGTAGTAGGCGGCTTCTCGGTCCTCCCCGGATCTCCGCGCCTCCTGATACCGGCCGATCAGGAAGATCGCGTAGTCGGTGGAAGCCGCGATGGCCAAGGTCACCAGCATGTTGGTCGCGAAGGTGGTCAACCCGAACAGGTTGTGGAATCCCAGGAATGCCACCAGTCCTCGGGCGGCGAACAGCTCCAGTACGACCATCACCAACACGATGAGGGTGGTGAGGACGGATCGATAGACGGTCAACAGCATCACCGTGATCACGGCGAAGGTGAGCCGCTCGATGAGCTTCATACTCGCGTCGCCGACGTGGTTCTGATCGGTGCTGGTGGCCGCGGACCCGGTGACGTAGGCCCTCACCCCGGCGGGGGCGGGACTGTCGGATGCGATGTGGCGCACCGCGTCCACCGATTCGTTGGCCAGCGTCTCGCCCTGGTCGCCGGCGATGTAGACCTGAACGTAGGCGGCCTTGCCGTCGACACTCTGGGCGCCCTTGGCGGTCAGCGTGTCGCCCCAGAAGTCTTGCACATGCTGCACGTGGGCGGTGTCGGCGCGCAGATCACGCACCATCTGGTCGTAGAACTCGTGTGCGGCGGCGCCCAGCGGCTCGTCGCCCTCGAGCACGATCATCACCGAACTGCTGGTGTCGTACTCCTCGAACACCTTGCCGACGCGCTTGGTGGCGATCAGCGACGGTGCGTCGTTGGGGCTCATCGAAACCGCGCGCAGCTTGCCGACGTCCTCAAGTTGCGGGACGACGATGTTCAGCGCGGCGATCAACCCGATCCACGCCAGGATGATCGGCACCGCGAATTTCCGGATGAACCGGGGTATCCCCGGGCGCGCCACGCGACTCGTCACCGGAATCGGCTCGGTCGGCGCGGTCATGCTGCCTTCACAAAGCAGAAGGTCTCGGCATTCACTCCGGTAGCCGTCCTTTCCTGTTTGACCTCGTCGTCGACGGTGACCCGGCAGCTGATGCTGTCGCCGTCGCTCTGGGCCAGGATGTTGGGCATCACCGAAGGCAGGGTGGTCTGCAGTGTCAGCGTCCACGGCAGCGCGGCACTCGGGATGCGCTGCGGCTTCCCTTCCAGGTCCATGTAGTTGATGACGGCCGTGGTGCCCGAACCGAAGACCTCGTAGGTCACGAACTTGGGGTTGAAGTCCTCCGCGTTGTCCGAGGAGATGTCGGTGATGACGACGGGATGCGACCCGAAGACGGTCCGCAACTGGGCGACCGTGACGGCGCCTGCCGTGACTGCCGCCACGATCACGACGGGCAGCCACACCCGACTGATCAGCCTTTTCATCGTCACCTTCCCCGACGCTGACCGGGTTCGGCCGACGACGCAGTTCCAGGTAGCTAAGCTAATTATGTAAGTGGATTAAGTCAATCCGGTTTACGTGTTGTTCGCATTACACTCGGAGGGGTGAGTGTGAGTGAGGACACCGCCCGCCCGTTGCGCAAGGACGCCGAGCGCAATCGCAAGCGAGTCCTGGAGGCCGCCCGAGATCTGTTTGCCCGCAAAGGCCTCGAACCCAACCTCAATGACGTCGCACACCACGCGGGCGTGGGCGTCGGCACCGTGTACCGCAGGTTCGCCACCAAGGAGGAGCTATTCGAGGCGATCTTCGCCGACGGCCTCCATCAGCTGGCCGACTTGGCGGAATCAGCTCTGCGCCAACCAGATCCATGGCAGGGGTTCGTATGGTACGTCGAGCAGATGTGTCAGCTCACCGCGACAGACCGCGGATTGCGGGAGATCGCCTTCAGCAAGACCTACGGGGGCGATCGGGTGACCGCCGCCCAGGAGCGGCTTGTCCCGATCCTGAAACGGCTCGTCGAGCGCGCGCGGGCCGACGGCCGGCTGCGTCCCGAACTGTCCGATACCGACATGCCCATCTTCGGTCTGCTGGCCGGCACGGTCAGCGAGTTCGCCGGCCACGTCGACGCAGACCTGTGGCGCCGCTATGTGGCCCTACTCCTCGACGGGATGCGTTACCGCACTGACCATTCGCCGCTGCCGGTGGAGGCGCTGGACGACGACGGCGTCGACGCCGCGATGCGGACCTGGGAACCAGCCGGCCCCGGCGCTGACCGTCTCAGTGGACATCCCGACGGCGATTGAACGTGCAGCCGACGGCTACAGCATCGCGTTGCTGATCTTGTCGCTGTCCTTGCCGATGGTCTTGCAGTAGGCGCTCACCGCCACCCGCGTCGCGGACAGCTCCATGTTGGACGGCTCGTTGCCGTTCTTGTCCTTGAGCATCTTGGAGACTTCCGAGCGCTGCTTCTCGTCGTCGTGGCTGTTGAACTCCTGACAGGTGGTGTCGCCGCCCTTGTTGACGACCTTGCTGACCTCCGAGCATCCACCGAGCAGGAACGTCGCACCGGCGAGGAGCGCGCCGACGGCAAGAGTCCAATTTTTCACAGCGCCACTCCTTCTGGTTTCGGTTCGCGCAAGCGCGAGCCTACGGCAGCAACGCCTTCTTGAGTACCTTTCCCATTGCGTTGCGCGGCAGCGCATCCACCATCCGCACTTCGCGCGGGCGTTTGTGGGCCGACAGTTGTCGGCCGACGTAGTCGATCAGCTCATCGGATGTCGCCGTGTCGTCCGGGGCGGCGACGACGAACGCGACGATGCGCTGGCCCAGATCCTCGTCGGGCAGCCCGACGACGGCCACCTCGGCCACCGCGGGATGGCCGAGCAGGGCGGTCTCGATCTCACCGGCCCCGACCCGGAAGCCGCCGGTCTTGATCAGGTCCACCGATTCGCGGCCGACGATCCGGTGCATCCCGTCGGCGTCGATGACCGCGACGTCCCCGGTGCGGTACCAGCCGTCGGCGTCGAAGGCCGCCGCGGTCGCCTCGGGCAGGTTGAGGTAGCCGTCGAACAAGGTCGGCCCGCGCACCGCCAGCCGCCCGATGGTCGCCCCGTCGTGCGGGACCGGTTCGCCGTCCTCGCCGATGAGCTTGGTCTGCACCCCGTGCAGCGGCAGCCCCACCCAGCCGGGTCTGCGTTCGCCGTCGACGCGGGTGCTCACCGTGATCAGCGACTCGGTGCTGCCGTAGCGTTCGATGGGCTGGTGGCCGGTCCTGGCGACGAGCGCGTCGAACACCGGAACCGGTAGCGCCGCACTGCCCGAGACCAGCAGCCGGGCCGGCCGCAGCGCTTCGGCCGCACCGGCATCGGCCACCACCCGCGACCACACGGTGGGCACCCCGAAATACAGCGTGCCGCCGGCGGCCGCGTAGGCCTGCGGCGTCGGCTTGCCGGTGTGCACGAAGCGGTTCCCGACCCGCAGTGAGCCCAGCAGTCCCAACACCAGGCCGTGCACGTGATACATCGGCAGGCCGTGGACCAACACGTCCTCGGGGCTCCACTGCCAGGCCTGGGCCAGCGCGTCCAGGTCCGCGGCCAGCGCCCGCCGGCTCAACTGCACACCCTTGGGCGGGCCGGTGGTGCCGGAGGTGTAGATGACCAGCGCGGCGTCGTCCCCCGCCGGTTCGGGGGGCGGCTGGGCCGATCCGGCACCGCGCCGTACCGGCACATGCGGCAGGCCGGCGAGTTCGGTGGGCCGCTCCCCCAGCCAGGCCTGCGCGTTCGAGTCACGCAGGATGTGGGCGCGTTCGGCGACGCCGACGTCGGCGGGGACCGGGACCACCGGCAACCCGGCGAGCAGACACCCGGCGACCGCGAGCACGGTCGACGCCGTCGGGGTGGCCAGCACCGCCACCCGCCCCGCCCCGCCGAGGTCTTCGTGCGCCGCTGCCGCCGCAGCGCGCAAGTCGGCCCGGCTGAGCGCGGTGTTGTCGATGCGTACCGCATCGGCGATATCGTCGACGTGGGTGTCCAGCGAGGTCAGCAGCACCCGGGGGACGTTACCGGTTGCCTGCCCGGCCGGCGTTGGCCGCTCAGCCGGTCCACCGGCCACCGTCGTAGCTGGTATCAAGGAGCTTGTTCCATTAAATTTGTGGGGACGGGATCACGAGAGGCATACCGATGCACGACCAGTCCGACCAGCGGCGCGGGGCCAATCGCACCCGGCGGTTGCCGCGCAACCAGCAGCGGGAACGGGTGCTGCGACTGGTCACCTGCGCCACCGGCGCGGTGGATGCCTCCGAGATCGCCACCCAGATGGGCTTACACGTCACCACCGTGCGGTTCCACCTCGACGCACTGTGTGAGGACGGCTCGGTCGCGCGCACCCGGATCAAGCGGGACGGCGTCGGTCGCCCCCGCACCGGCTACGTCGCGGTGCGCGACCGGCTGGATTACCGGGGTCTGGCCGAGATCCTCGCGATGGAACTCGGCGACACCGCCGCCGAGCGCCGGCAGCGCGCCGAACGAGCCGGCCGGCGCTGGGCAGACCGGATCATGGCCCAGGACGGCTCCGACGAGTCCGCTGACGCCGCCCGGAACGGCGAACCGGCACCGGCACTCGACGACCGCACCGGCCGAATCGCCGACGCCTTCGAGCGAATGGGGTTCGGGCCGGAGATCACCGCGCCGGCCGACGTCGGCGACGGCCACCGCGAGTGCGCGATCCGGCTGCACGCCTGTCCGGTCCGCGACCTGGCGCGCTCCCATCCGGAAGTCAGCTGCGCCATGCACCTGGGTCTGCTGCGCGGGCTGCTCAGCACCGATGCCGACGGCGACGAGAACACTGCGCTGCACGCCGAGTTGGAGCCGTTCGTCGAGCCGGAGTTGTGCATCGCCAGGGTGATCGGTCGCTGACCGGTCCCGGCACCGGCACGATCAGTCGCGCGATGCGAGCGGCTCGGCGACCTCACGGCGCCCGATGTGCAGCTCGTCGCGGAGGCGCGGCACCATGTGCGGGTAGTGCAGTTCGAATGCCGGCCGCTCCGAACGGATTCGGGGCAGTTCGGTGAAGTTGTGGCGCGGCGGTGGGCAACTGGTCGCCCACTCCAGTGAACTGCCGTAGCCCCACGGGTCATCGACGGTCACGACCTCGCCGTAGCGCCAACTGCGAAACACGTTCCACAGGAACGGCAGCACCGATGCCGCCAGGATGAACGCCCCGATGGTGGAGACGATGTTGAACGGCTGGAACCCGTCGGTGGAAAGGTAGTCGGCGTAACGGCGCGGCATCCCCATGTTGCCCAGCCAGTGCTGCACCAGGAACGCGGTGTGGAAGCCGATGAACGTCAGCCAGAAGTGCAGCCTGCCCAGCCGCTCGTCGAGCAGCCGGCCGGTCATCTTCGGGAACCAGAAGTAGATCCCGGCGAAAGTCGAGAACACGATGGTGCCGAACAGCACGTAGTGGAAGTGCGCCACCACGAAATAGCTGTCGTGGACGTGGAAGTCCAGCGGCGGACTGGCCAGCATCACCCCGGTCAGCCCGCCGGCCAGGAACGTCACCGCGAACCCGAGCGAGAACAGCATCGGCGTCTCGAACGTCAACTGGCCCCGCCACATCGTGCCGATCCAGTTGAAGAACTTGATACCGGTCGGCACCGCGATCATGAAGCTCATGAACGCGAAGAACGGCAACAGCACCGCGCCGGTTGCGAACATGTGGTGCGCCCACACCGCCGTCGACAGGCCGGCGATGCTCATCGTCGCGTACACCATCTGGCTGTAGCCGAACACCGGCTTGCGGGCGAACACCGGGAAGATCTCGGTGACGATGCCGAAGAACGGCAACGCGACGATGTACACCTCGGGGTGGCCGAAGTACCAGAACAGGTGCTGCCACAGCAACGCTCCGCCGTTCGCTGCCTCGAAGATGTTCCCGCCCAGGTGACGATCGACTGCCAGGCCGAGCAGCGCCGCGGTCAACAGCGGGAAGACGATCAGCACCATGATCGAGGTGATCAGCACGTTCCAGGTGAAGATCGGCATCCGGAACATCGTCATCCCGGGGGCGCGCATGCAGACCACGGTGGTGATCATGTTCACCGCGCCCAGGATGGTGCCCAGCCCAGAGACCGCCAGCCCCATGATCCACAGGTCGGCCCCGGCGCCGGGGGCATGGACGACGCCGCTCAGCGGCGCGTAAGCGGTCCAGCCGAAATCTGCGGCACCGCCCGGCGTCAGGAACCCGGCGACGACGATCAGCCCGCCGAACAGATACAGCCAGTAACTGAAGGCGTTGAGCCGCGGGAAGGCCACATCCGGCGCCCCGATCTGCAACGGCAGCACCAGATTGGCGAAGCCGAACACGATCGGGGTGGCATACAGCAGCAACATGATGGTGCCGTGCATGGTGAACAGCTGGTTGTACTGCTCATTGGACAGGAACTGCAGGCCCGGCGCAGCCAGCTCGGTGCGCATCAGCAAGGCCATCAGTCCGGCGATCAGAAAGAAGCTGAACGTCGTCACCATGTACAAGATGCCGATCAGCTTGTGGTCGGTGGTGGCGATCACCCGGTAGACCAGCGCCCCGCGGGGGCCGGCCCTGGGCGGATACGGGCGCAGCGGTAACAGTTGCTTGCCGGGAATGCTCGTCAGGCTCATGCGGCACCCCGGCTGACCACATCTGCCATCGGCACACCTCCCGCCGAAGTCGTAGCCCCGTCGGCAGCGCGTGCCGGCCAGACCAGCGGATATAACGACCTATGGTACGGGAAATCCCTGCGACGCGTCGGCCGCTCACCCGGTCGCTCACCGAGCCGCGAAGGCGACCGCGACCTCCCCGGCCAGCCGGGCATTGGCCAGCACCAGCGCGACATTGGCGGCGACCGACGCGCCGTGGGTGCCCCGGTGGAAGTGATCGAGCAGGAAGGGGGTGACGTCTTTGCCGCGCACCCCGGCCGCCTCGGCGGCGGCCAGCCCATCGGCGAGCACCCGGTCGTGCAGTGCGCGGTCGAGTTCGGCGTCGGCGGGGATCGGGTTGGCCAGCACCAGTCCGCACCCGTCGGTGCGCAGTCGGGTGCGGGCACGCAGCACCGCGGCGGCCTGTTTCGGGGTCTGGACCCACCAATCGAGCGGGTAGCCGGAGTCGGTGAGGTAGAAGGCTGGGAAGCGGTCGGTGCGGTAGCCGATCACGCCCACCGACAGTGTCTCCAACCGCTCCAACGTCGCACCGATGTCCAGGATCGACTTGACGCCCGAGCACACCACCAGCACCGGGGTGCGCGAGAGCGTGACCAGGTCCGCGGACTCGTCGTAGCTGTCCCGGGCACCGCGGTGCACGCCGCCCAGCCCACCGGTGGCGAACACCGTGATGCCGGCTGCCGCCGCCAGGTGTGCGGTCGCGGCGACCGTGGTCGCACCATCGCCGCCCATGGCGGCCACCATCGCGATATCGCGGACGCTGACCTTGATCGCCGTGCCGCCGGTGGCGATGCGGTGCAGCGCCGGTTCGTCCAGGCCGATGTGCGGGCGGCCGTCGACGATGGCGATGGTGGCCGGTACCGCACCGCCGGCGCGTACCGCGTCCTCGATCTCACGGGCGATGCGCAGGTTGTCCGGCCGCGGCAGGCCGTGGGTGATGATCGTGCTCTCCAGCGCCACCACGGCCCGGCCGGCGGCCAGCGCATCGGCGACTTCGGGGTGAACGCGCACGGCTTCAACCGTAATCGCCCGGACCCGTCGCAGGGCACTGATAGCGTCCGCCGTAGTCCACCAAGAGGAACCGGAGGCTAGTTGTGGTCGACCGTCGGATCCCGGCCGTCGCACTGGCCTTCGCGCTCGCTGTGGGCCTGCCATCCGACGCTGCGGTCCGAGCGGAACCCGGTGTTGCCGGGCCGGTGGAACTCGCCGAACTCGACACCCTGCCGATCAAGGGCCGTGCCCCCAAGACCGGCTATGACCGCGCGCTATTCGGACAAGCCTGGAGCGATGACGTCACGGTGCCGGGCGGGCACAACGGCTGCGACACCCGCAACGACATCCTGCGCCGCGATCTGGTCGACATCGATTTCAAGCCGGGCACCAACGATTGCGTGGTGCTCTCCGGGGTTCTCAACGATCCCTACACCGGTACCGCGATCGCCTTTCAGCGCGGCCCGGGCACCTCCCGGGCGGTGCAGATCGACCACGTCGTGGCGTTGTCGGACGCCTGGCAGAAGGGCGCCCAGCAGTGGGACGAGCCGACTCGCCGCAACTTCGCCAACGACCCGCTGAACCTGCAGGCCACCAGCGGGCCGATCAACGAGCAGAAGGGCGACGGTGACGCCGCAACCTGGTTGCCGCCCAACAAGTCCTACCGCTGCGAGTATGTCTCGCGCATCGTGGCGGTGAAGTCCGGCTACGGCCTGTGGGTCACCCAGGCAGAACATGATGCGATCGCGCGCATCCTGACCGGCGAGTGCGGTGCGCCCGCCGACCCGCAAGCCCCGCCGGAGAGCGAGCCCCCGATCGAGCAGCCTCCGGCCGAACCGGTGCCGTTCGTCGGCTCGACCGACGGCCTGCCGGGGTATTTCCCGAACTGCGCCGCCGCCCGGGCCGCCGGCGCCGCGCCGATACTGATCGGGCAGCCCGGGTATCGGCCCGGGTTGGATCGCGACGGCGACGGCATCGCCTGCGAATAGCGCGCGGCATCGGTCACCCGGCGGAGAACGGGCGGGCCATGACCTTGGGCGCAAATCCGTACCTGGGACCGGATCCCCTCCCGCCGGCCCCGGCACCGGCCAGCGGCATCCCGCCCAGCAGGTTTCCGGAGCCCTCCGCGTCTGGGCTGATGGCCGAGACCGTGCTGACCGGGATCGGCGGGACCGCGCCTGCTGCCGGGCCGGCCGCGGTCCAGCCGGCCGGCACCGACAGGCGTCCGGCCGCCGCGGCATTGCCCAGGGCGGCGGCCACCGGTGACCCGCCACCGAGCGGGGCGGCCAAACCGGCGGCTGGCAGCGCCGCGGGCAACGCCCCCGCAGCCGCCTTGGCGCCGTCGCCGGCAGCCTTCGTCGCAGCGGCAGCCGGCGCCAGTGCCTTGGACAACGACACCCCGCTGTTGATCGCACCCGTGGAGAAGTGCGCTATCGCGATGCTGCTTTGCGCCGGGGCGACATAGGACGTCCACGGGGCGAGCAGGTTGGCTATCGGGCTTTCGGGGGTGTACTTCAGGCCCACCATGGCGTACAGATCGCCCAGCATGTCATCCAGCGGTGACGTCGACGCATCCGCTGCACCCGCCGCCGATGAGGCGGGGGCGGTCAAGCTCGCCAATGCCGACTGGACCGTGGAAACCAGGTGCGAGGACGGTGAATTGCCGGTGGTGGTCGGGTCGGGGCCGCTGAACGGCGCCACCTGCGACGCCGATGCCGACTCACCGGCGTATTGGTACATGGCGGCGGCATCACGCGCCCACATCTCGCCGTAGTCGGCCTCGGTCACCGCGATCGCCGAGGTGTTCTGTCCCAGAACGTTTGTCGACAACAGCGACGACAGCTGGATGCGGTTGGCGTCGACGTCGGCGGGATGCACCGTGGCCGCCACGGCGCAGTCGTAGGCCGCGGCGGCCTGCCGGGCCCGCGTTGCGGCCTGCTCGGCCCGCGCCGCGGTGGCATGCATCCACTCCAGGTACGGCGTGGCCGCTTGCGCCATCGAGGCCGATGACGGCCCAAGCCAATCCTCGCCGACCAGGCGCATCACGATCGCCTCGTATCCGGTGGCGGCCGAGGTCAGTTCGGCCGCCAGCCTGCTCCAGGCCGACGCGGCGGCGATCAGCGGCGACGAGCCCGCCCCGGAATAGATTCGCGCCGAGTTGACCTCCGGCGGCAACGCCCCGAAATCCATTGTCGTGAGCTAACTTGCCGCAGCGGCGTTGACCGCCTCGGTTGCCGCATACGACTCGGAGCTGAGCGCCAATGTCCGCACGAATGCCTCGTGGATGGCGGCGGCTTGAGCACTGACCTCTTGGTATGCCTGTGCGTGAGCGGAGAACAGCGCCGCCGTCAACGCCGACACCTCGTCGGCCGCCGCCGGCGGCAACACCGTGGTCGGCCCGGCGGCTGCCATGTTCTGCGCCGCTACCACCGATCCGATGCCCCGCAGTTCACTGGCAGCGCTGGCCAACGCTTCCGGCTGGGTGTTGACGAACGACATCTGCCACCTCCTGATCATTGTCTGCGCCATGGCACTTCGCGAATCTTGCTGATTGTGAGATTAAGAGATTTTTCGGACCTGCTGTTACCGGCGCCCGGCCACGCAATCACCGCACCTCGGCGTCGTTCGCACGCACCCGGGATTCACTTCTGGCCCGTGGGTGTCGCTCAAGTGCCCCTGACCACCGCAAACCCCGCTCGAAGACCGAAACGCATCGGCTGGTGATCACCCGCTCAGTGTGCGGTGTGAGAAAAAGAATCCCGTCGCGGTTAAAGTCCGGTATCGACCGACATCGGATTCTGCTACGGCGCAACGGAAGTGGGTCGGGCGGCGATGTCAGAAGGAGACCGGCCGGTCAGCCACCGGCCGGATGGCGCGTCAACACGCTGTACCGGAAGCCGTATCGGTTGACGTAGCCGTCGCTGCGGCGAGCGGCACCCCCGCCGCTGATCGGCATCCCCCGCAATATCCCCCGAGGCTGGCTCTCGCCGGACGAGGTGGCGGCAGCCGGCGGCGGCAGGGGCTGCGGAGTCGTCTCGGTTACCGCGCCGGACCAGCTGGGAGGCACCGACAACCGGCCGACGGTGCCTGCGCGTCCGACACCCGCTGCGGGCACTCCGCCCGCGCCGGCCGTCACCGGCGGGATCGGCCCGCTGGGCACCGGCGGCACCGCGGTGGCGCTGGAAGCGGGCGGCAAGATCCCCTTGGCGATGTTCATGATGTTCGTCGGGGTCGAGGCCAGTCGCTGGACGATCTGCACCGTGCTGGTGGAGCTCTTCAGCATCTGCGGCAGGTTCGCTTTGAGGTCCTCCCATACCGCATACTGCGACGGCGATGCGGAGAGGTGCTGCAGCCATTGTCGGATGGCCTCGACCAGATCGGTCGAGACCTGTTGTTGTGCCGCCGATCCCACGGCTCGAGTCACGGCGTCCCGCTGGTGTTCCTCGCCGCCCGCGGCAGTGGTCTCCGGTGGTGTCTGGAAGGGTGTCACCATGGTGGCGACCCGTGAGGCCGCCGCGTAGCCGTACATCACCACGGCATCCTGTGCCCACATCTCGGCGTAGTGCGCCTCAGTGGCCGCGATCGCGGAGCTGTTCTGCCCCAGCAGGTTCGTCGCCACGAGCAGGGCCAGCAGGCTGCGATTGGCGGCGACTTCGCTCGGGGGGACCGTTGCCGCGTAGGCGATCTCATACGCGCCGGCGGCGGCGCGGGCGTAGTCGGCGGCCTGCTCGGCTTCGGTGGCGGTCGCGGTCATCCACGACACGTAGGGGCCTACCGCTGTCAGCATCGTCGTTGCGGACGGTCCCCACCACGAGGCCTCGACGATCTGGGAGATCAGCGATCCGTAGAGCTCGGCCGCCGAATACAGTTCCTTCCCAACAGCGCTCCACGCGGTCGCCGCTGCCAGCAGCGGCGCCGACCCGGCGCCGGAATACATTCGCGCCGAATTGATTTCCGGCGGCAACGCTGCGAAGTCCATCACCACAACCCTTCGCGCATATCGCCGGACCGATCCCCGTCATCCGTCGGCCTTTCAGCGGCAACGGAGCTCATCTTTGGGAGAGCCCTGCGTCGCCGTCCACGGCCGGCGGTTTGAGGCGAGGTTAGTACGACGACCGCGCACCTCCCGCCGGCCGGCGACGGCGTATACCCGGCGACACCCGGCGGGTGCCGGTTCGCGACCGCGGTCTGCATCGGCCACGCGGCGAGCCTGTTCTACGGCTTTCACCTGCGGCAATGCTCGTTGTGACGGTAGCTTGCGGGCCAGGTTCGTCCGCCGCGATATGTCGGCCCGAGCCGCTGGACGCAGATAGAATCTCGCAGCCGCTAAACCCTGACCGTAGCGACGCGCTGGTCGTTAGTGCGGCCTAGCGGTCCGGATCGATTCGGTCGACCGCCGCGGCGATTCGCTCGTCGGGGGCGGTGAGCGCCACCCGGACGTGCTGGGCGCCGGACGGCCCGTAGAACTCGCCGGGCGCGACCAGGATGCCGCGCTCGGCGAGCCATCCGAGGGTCTGCCGGCAGGCTTCGCCGCGGGTGGCCCACAGGTACAGCCCGCCCTGCGAGTGGTCGACGGTGAATCCGGCCGCACGCAGCGCCGGCAGCAGCAACGCGCGGCGGCGCGCATACCGGTCGCGCTGCTCGTGTTCGTGCTCGTCGTCCTCGAGGGCGGCGGCCATCGCCGCCTGCACCGGGGTCGGGACCATCATCCCGGCGTGTTTGCGCACCGCGAGCAGTTCGGCCACCACGGCAGCGTCGCCTGCGACGAATCCGGCCCGGTAGCCGGCCAGCGACGACGTTTTCGACAATGAGTGCACGGCCAGCAGACCGGTGTGGTCGCCGTCGCACACCTGCGGGTGCAGCACCGACCGCGGTGCCGTGTCGTCCCAGCCCAGCCCCAGGTAGCACTCGTCGGAGACCAGCAGCACCCCGTTCTCGCGGGCCCAGCCGACGAGGGCGCGCAGCTCACCGGCGGTCAGGATGGCTCCGGTCGGGTTGCTCGGCGAGTTCAGGTACACCAGGGCCGGCGGCGCGCCGTCGAGGCGCTGCGGCGCGTCGCTGCGCACCCACGACGCTCCGGCGAGCCGGGCCCCGACCTCGTAGGTGGGATACGCCAATTCGGGTATCACCACCACGTCGTCGCCGCCGAGACCGAGCAGGGTCGGCAGCCAGGCAATGAGTTCCTTGGTGCCGATCACCGGCAGTACCGCCGACTCTGCGACGCCGGTGATGCCGTAGCGGCGGGCCAGCGCCGCGACCGCCGAGGCCCGCAGTCCCGGTGTCCCGGCGGTGGTCGGATATCCCGGCGCCGACGAGGCCGCCGCCAAGGCGTCGCGAATGACCGGGGCGACCGGGTCGACTGGGGTGCCGACCGATAAGTCGACGATGCCGTCGGGGTGGGCCTTGGCCAGCGCCGTCACGTCGGCCAGCGTGTCCCACGGGAAAGTCGGCAGCGCGGCCGATCTGCCGCCATACACGGGACTCACGGGGCTGCGGCGGGGCGGCGGGGCGGCGGCGGATTCATCAGTTTCTGATAGTAGCCGCGGCGGGACGGCGCGCCGCCGACCAGCATAACCGAGGCTATGCACGCAGTTGCACTGCAACTAGTTGCATAGCTGGCGACGGGGTGCCTATCCTTGCCGTCGTGGCCCTTCCCCACGCGATCCTGGTGTCGCTGTCCGAGCAGGCCGGCTCCGGTTACGAACTCGCCAACCGATTCGATCGTTCGATCGGCTACTTCTGGAGCGCCACCCACCAGCAGATCTATCGCACGCTGCGCAGCATGGAAGCCGACGGCTGGGTGGTCGCCACCGAGGTTGCCCAGCGCGGCCGCCCGGACAAGAAGGTCTACACCGTCGCCGAGGCCGGGCGTGACGAGTTGGCCCGTTGGCTCGCCGCACCGCTCGCCGGTCGCGGCAGCTCGATCGTGGACAACCGGCTGCGGGAACTGGCGGTCAAGATCCGCGGCGCCGGGTACGGCGACGCCGCCGCAGTGCGCGAACAGGCCGTCATGTTGCGCTCCGAACGTTCCGCGCGACTCGACGTCTACCGCGCCCTGGAGAAGAAGCAGTTCCCGGATCCCGGCTCACTGTCCGGAGCCGCGCTGCACCAGTACCTGGTGTTGCGCGGCGGCATCCGGGCCGAGGAAAGCGCCATCGACTGGCTCGACGAAGTGAAAGAGGCACTGCGGTGAAGGCGGCACTGTGACAGCGCAATACCCGATACTGTTGTCCCCGTTGGATCTCGGGTTCACCACCCTGGACAACCGGGTGGTGATGGGTTCGATGCACACCGGCCTGGAGGACCGGGCCTCCGACATCGGCAAGCTGGCCGAATACTTCGCCGAACGCGCCCGCGGCGGCGTGGGGCTGATCATCACCGGCGGATACGCCCCGAACCGGACCGGCTGGCTGCTGCCGTTCGCCTCGGCCATGATCAGCTCCGCCGATGCCCGCCGCCACCGCCGCGTCACCGACGCCGTGCACGATGCCGGCGGCAAGATCCTGCTGCAGGTGCTGCACGCGGGACGCTATGCCTACCACCCGTTTTCGGTCAGCGCCTCGGCGATCAAGGCTCCGATCAACCCGTTCCGGCCGCGGGCGCTGTCGTCGCGGGCGGTCGACTCGACCATCGACGACTTCGCCCGGGCGGCCGAACTGGCCCGCGAGGCCGGCTACGACGGTGTCGAGATCATGGGCAGCGAAGGGTATCTGCTGAACCAATTCCTGGCGCCGCGCACCAACAAACGCACCGACCGCTACGGCGGAACCGCGGCCAACCGGCGCCGCTTCCCGGTGCAGGTGGTGGCGCGCACCCGCGGCGCGGTAGGTCCCGACTTCATCATCTGCTACCGGATGTCGCTGGCCGACTACGTCGAAGAGGGGCAGAGCTGGGACGAGGTCCTCGCGCTGGCAACCGAAGTCGAGGACGCCGGGGCCACCATGATCAACTCCGGGTTCGGCTGGCACGAGGCCCGGGTGCCGACCATCGTCACGTCGGTCCCCAACAGCGCGTTCGTGGACATCTCCCACGCGGTCGCCGATCACGTCGCGATCCCGGTGGTGGCGTCCAACCGGATCAACATGCCGCAGGCAGGCGAACAGATCCTCGCCGAGACCTCGGTCCAGCTGGTGTCGATGGCCCGCCCGATGCTGGCCGACCCCGACTGGGTGCGCAAGGCCGCCGCCGGCCGGGCCGATGAGATCAACACCTGCATCGCCTGCAACCAGGCCTGCCTGGACCATGCCTTCGTGCACAAGAAGGTCTCGTGCCTGGTCAATCCCCGGGCCGGCCATGAGACGACGCTGGTCTTGCGCCCGACACGGCACGGCCGGCGGGTCGCGGTCGTCGGCGCCGGACCGGCCGGGCTGTCGGCGGCGGTGACGGCCGCCGAGCGCGGCCACGACGTGACGCTGTGGGAGGCCAACGAGTTCATCGGCGGCCAATTCGACCTGGCCAAGCGGATTCCCGGCAAAGAGGAATTCGCCGGGACGATCCGCTACTACACCACGATGCTGGAGAAGTATGCGGTGGCCGTGCGATTGGGCAGTCGCGCGAGCGTCGAGGAATTGACCGATTTCGACGAGGTGATCCTGGCCACCGGCGTGAAGCCGCGGATCCCGCAGATTCCCGGTATCGAGCACCCGATGGTGCTGTCGTATGCCGAGGCGATCAACGGCCGGCCGGTGGGTGACGCGGTGGCGGTGATCGGCGCCGGCGGAATCGGGTTCGACGTCAGCGAATTCCTGGTCGTGGCGAACCCGGAGTCCTCGCCGACGCTGAACCTCAAAGAGTGGCGGGCCGAATGGGGCGCCGCCGACCCGTGGGACGCCCGGGGGGCGCTGATGCCACCGGATCCGGCGCCGCCGGCCCGGCAGGTGTACCTGTTGGCACGGACGGCGGGCGCGCAGGGCCGCAACCTCGGCAAAACCAGCGGATGGGTGCACCGGGCGTCGTTGAAAGCCAAAGGCGTCCAACAGCTCTCCGGGGTGAACTATGAACGCATCGATGACGACGGGTTGCACATCAGCTACGGCCGGAAAAGGTCGCGCCCGCAGCTACTGGCAGTCGACAACGTGGTGATCTGCGCCGGGCAGGAATCGGTGCGTGACCTCGAGGACGGCTTGCGGCAACGCGGGATGCGCCCGCACGTCATCGGCGGGGCCGCGCTGGCGGCCGAACTGGATGCCAAGCGGGCCATCAAACAGGGCACCGAGCTGGCCGCGCGCCTGTAGTCCACCCGCCCGCGACCGTGCGCAAATCCGGTTGTCAGCCCGGCGTGTCGGCCGGGGACGCGCTCCCCCGCAAGCGGGTGGTGCCCCCAGCTCGCGGTAATAGGGGCGCGTAGTCGGTGGTGCGCTGGCGAGCCGGGCGGCCGATGCCCTCGGCGATGCCCACCAGTTCAGCGATGGTCTTGGCCGAGCCGTGCTCGGAGCCCGCCATCCGGGAGATGGTCTCCTCCATCAGGGTGCCGCCCAGATCGTTGGCGCCACCGTTGAGCATCACCTGGGTGCGCTCCACCCCCAGCTTGACCCAGCTGGTCTGGATGTTGGGGATGCGCCCGTGCAGCATGATCCGGGCCAGCGCGTGCACCGCACGGTTGTCGCGGTGACTCGGGCCGGGCCGCGCGCCGCCGGCCAGGTACAGCGGCGAGCTCTGGTGCACGAACGGCAGCGGTACGAACTCGGTGAATCCGCCGGTGCGGTCCTGGATGTCGCGCAGCACCTTAAAGTGCCCGATCCAATGGCGCGGCGAATCGATGTGGCCGTACATCATCGTCGAACTCGACCGCAGCCCGACCTCGTGCGCGGTGGTGACGACCTCGACCCACATCGAGGTCGGCAGCTTGCCCTTGGTCAGCACCCAGCGGATCTCGTCATCGAGAATCTCCGCGGCGGTGCCCGGGATGCTGCCCAGGCCGGCCTCGCGCAGGCTGATCAGCCACTCCCGAATACTCAAGCCGCTCTTGGACACCCCGTTGGTGATCTCCATCGGTGAGAAGGCGTGCACGTGCATCGACGGCACCCGGGCCTTGACCGCGCGCACCAGGTCGGCGTAACCGGTGACCGGCAGTTCCGGGTCGATCCCGCCCTGCATGCAGACCTCGGTGGCGCCCGCCAGGTGCGCCTCGTAGGCGCGCTGGCCGACCTCGGCATTCGACAGCGAGAAAGCGTCGGCATCGCCCTTGCGCTGGGCGAACGCGCAGAACCGGCAGCCGACATAACAGATGTTGGTGAAGTTGATATTACGGTTGACCACGTAGGTGACGTCGTCGCCGACAACCTCGCGACGCAATGAATCCGCCAGCGCGGCAACGGCTTCCAATGCCGGACCGTCCGCGGTGGCCAGTGCCAGGTACTCGGCGTCGGTGCAGCCGGCCGGGTCGCGTTCGGCTGAGCGCAGCGCGGCCAGCACATCGGTGTCGACGCGTTCGGGGGCGCGGGCGGCCAGTTGGTGGATCTGTTCGCGGATCGACTCCCAGTCCCCGAAGGCGCTACCCAGATCACTGCGGGTCTCGGTGGCCCGGCCGTCGACATCGATGGCGGTGTGCAGGTCCACCCGGCCGGCCGAGACCACCTCGTCGGGTTCCTGCCAGGCCAGCCCGACCGGGTTGACGTCGCGCGCCCACCCGGTGTCCGGGTCGGCCAGCGCCGCGACGTGCGGGCGCACCCGCGGGTCGATCCACGCCGCGCCGGCCTGCACGTAGTCGGGCTGGGCGGTAAGCCGCTGCACCAGGTCGTAGCCGGCCCGCTCGGTGACCGCGGCCAGATCGTCCAGCGCCGGCCAGGGCCGCTCGGGATTGACATGATCGGGGGTCAGCGGCGACACCCCGCCCCAATCGTCGACCCCGGCGCCGATCAGCGCCAGACACTCCTGGGTCGAGACCAGGTTGGGCGGCGCCTGCACCCGCATCTTCGGTCCCAGCACCAGCCGGGTCGCCGCCACCGTGGCCAGGAATTCCTCGAAGCCGGCGTCCGGCGTCGACGCCATCGCGGTGTGCTCTTTGGCCCGGAAGTTCTGCACGATCACTTCCTGGATGTGCCCGAACTCCTTGTGCACCTTGCGGATCGCGTGCACGGTGTCGGCGCGCTCGGCCAGCGTCTCGCCGATGCCGACCAGCAGGCCGGTGGTGAACGGGATCGAGAGGCGGCCCGCATCGGCCAGGGTGCGCAGCCGTACCGCCGGATCCTTGTCGGGGCTGCCGTAGTGTGCCTGCCCCTTGGTCTCGAACAGCCGCCGCGAGGTGGTCTCCAGCATCATGCCCATGGACGGTGCCACCGGCTTGAGCCGCGACATCTCCGACCAGCTCATCACGCCGGGGTTCAGGTGCGGCAGCAGGCCGGTCTCCTCCAGCACCCGGATGGCCATGGCTCGCACGTAGGCCAGCGTGCTGTCATAGCCACGCTCGTCGAGCCACTGCCGCGCTTCGGGCCAGCGCTCCTCGGGCCGGTCCCCGAGGGTGAACAGCGCTTCCTTGCACCCCAATTCGGAGCCTCGGCGGGCGATCTCGAGAATCTCGTCGGGCCCGAGATACATCTGCTTGCCCTGCGCCCGCAGCACGCCGGGAACGGTGACGAACGTGCAGTAATGGCAGGTGTCCCGGCACAGGTGCGTGACCGGGATGAACACCTTGCGCGAGTAGCTGACCGGCAGCCTGCCACCCGGCCCGCGCCGGCCGCCCGAGACCAGGCCGGCGTCGCGGACCCGGGCCGCGCTGGCGCACAGGTCGGCCAGGTCGGGACCGCGGGCACTCATCGCGATGGCGGTTTCCTCGATGTTGAGGAGCACGCCGTCGCGGGCCCGCCGCAGGACTCGCCGCAGCGCCGACGGGTTCGTCATCCGCGCTGCACCCGAACCCGGAATCTCGCGCATGCCATATGCGCCACAGTAGCCGCCGGCCCGACGCGCGCAGGGCGCGCCCGCCCGGTCGTCAGGGTTCGCCGGCCGACAGCGCCAGGCGGCGCCGCCACAGCAGCCACCCCGGCGGGGCGCTGCCCAGCACGATCATCAACAGCACGCCGTAGGCCATCACGCCGCGGTCGGCGAAGATCAGGTCATCGCCCGGCCCGCCGAGGGTCATCAGCGCGATCGTCAGCAGCCAGGTCCACAGCGGCAGCGCGGCCAGCCGCAGCGAGGACGTGCAGCGCAGGGCGACCCACAGCAGACCCGCATTGACCAAGCCGCCCACCAGTGCGCTGAGCGGAAACGGAACCGCGCCGATGTGCGCGGGCAGCAGCAGGGCGGTGGAAACGGCGCAGAGCACGCCGTCGACGGCCAACAGGGCCAGCACCGGGTAGTTGACGGCCCGACCCGGCGGATCGGTGTTCATCGCGGGCTCGGTGAGCGTCGCGACCGGGCTCAAGTCGGGATGCTGTCCAGCTGGCTGACCATCGAACCGACCATCCACTGATAGCTGTCCAGCCACCACTGCCAGTGCTCCAAGTTCGGGTCCAGATCGGGATCCATGCCTTAACCACCTAGCCCTAACGTGTCGGGTACTTGCTCAGCAGGAGCTTACCGCCTGCCCGGCGCCAGCGAGCCCAAGTCCGGCCAGTAGATCGGTCTCCCACCCCCGGCCATCGCGCGGGCCGGCGCTGCCGGCGGCCAGCACGTAGTGCTCACTGTCCAAGATGGGCTGAGCCACGTTGTTGGACAACGCGAACGCCCGGCCGGTGGGGCCGACGGCCACCTGGGTGGCGTGCGCCGCCATGGCCGCCAGCTTGGCCGCGCGTGATCCGGGAGCCTCGATGACGGCGTCGATCCGGTCGTCGGGGAACTCCCCGACCGTGCTTTGCGTGTCGCCTTCGCCCGGCAACGACCAGTGCGGCAGCCGGTCGGGGTCCCGCAGAGCCCGCCGGGCGTCGCGCCAGGCGCTGGCGGCGGTCACCGTCCAGT
Organism: Mycolicibacter algericus DSM 45454; assembly: GCF_002086455.1. GTDB lineage: Bacteria > Actinomycetota > Actinomycetes > Mycobacteriales > Mycobacteriaceae > Mycobacterium > Mycobacterium algericum. Next base: position 50,734 of record NZ_MVHC01000014.1, on the reverse strand, counting down.
AGAACTTCGGCGTGGCCCAGGTCCTGCCCGGACCGGCGTCATCGGCGGCCGCGGCCGCCACCGCCGCGGTGGTGACACGGTGGGCGTGCACATGGTCGGGATGGCCGTAACCGCCGTACGGGTCGTAGCCGACCACGACGTGCGGCCGCACCCGCTGGATGACGGCCACCAGCGCCGGCACGGTCTCGGCGTCGGCGGCGTCGATGAATCGCTGCTGTCGCCGGGGCGGAGTGCCGGCCATCCCCGAGTCGCGCCAGCGCCCGGCGCCGCCGAGAAACTGCGGGTCACCGATCCCGAGTTCCCGCAGCGCGGTGGCGAGCTCGCTGATCCGGTAGCCGCCCAGCTGGTCGGCGTGGTCCACCGCCAGGTGTGCCCAGCGGTCGCCGATGACCTCACCTTCTTCGCCCAGCGTGCAGGTCACCACATGTACGTCGGCGCCGCGCGCGGCGTAGTGGGCGATGGTCGCGCCGGTGGTGAGCGTCTCGTCGTCGGGGTGGGCATGCACGAACAACAACCGTGGGGTCTGATCCGACACGGCCCGAACTCTACCGATCGGTCGAAGGACGCCCGGCTGTCAGAAGAGGCTCAGCAGGAAGCTCGCCAGGTAGCTCGGAATGTCGAGGTCGGTCAGCAGCAACGCGAGGTTGTCGTGCAGCACCGCCGAGACCACGTCCGGGCTGAAGGAGGCCAGCAGGGCATCCCAGTCGGCTCCGAACGCGGCGCTGCTGGCGTCGAAATCGCCGAACAAGCTGTTGTGCAGGGTGTCCCCGCCGAGATCGATGCCGAGCAGACTGTTCAGCGCGTGCTCGTTCTGGGCGACGATCGAGTTGTTGGCCAAGAAGATGAAGTGGGCGATCTCGCTGGCCGCGCTGCCGTCGTCCAACTGCCCGACCACACCCAACTGTGCCTCCACCAGGGCGTTGTTGAACGCCAATTCGGCGCTCGCAATGCCGGTGAGCAGCGACTGGTAGGCGGCCGGGAGGCCGTTGAGCGCCAGGGCGATGCCGGCGAAGGCGCTGGCAGCCGCGCTGCTGGCGGCCGTCTCGGTTCCGGTGAACGCGCTGACCGACGGAACTCCGAGAACACCGAGGTCGGGGGCGAACGGCAGGGTGCCCATCACACTCTGCGCGTCGAATCCCCCGCTCTCGCCGAGCACGGCGTCCAGCGCGCTTTGGTCCAGGTCGCCGGCGTTGAACGGCGAGCCGTCCCCGAGTTCACCGTCGCCGTTGCCGGTGAGCAGATCGCCGAGGTTGATCTGCTGTATCTCGTCGGTGCCGCCGCTGCCGGCCATGTCCGGGCGGACGTGGTTCTCGATGGTTTCGATGATCGAGTTCGTGTCGACGTTCGCCGCGGCCATGTCGATGTCATGAATCTGCACGTCGGGAAGGGCGGGTGTCGTCGACGTCAGTGCCGTGACAAGCCCGCCTACGGCCAGGGCTGCAGTCGCTACTGTGGCGCACCGGTGAGCGAGGTGTTCCATATGACCATCCCCTCCACGTGTCGGCGTGCAAGCTGCTTAATAATAACCAAGGATTATCTGTGCGCAAGCCCTCAGTTCGCCCGACTTCGGCGGCCGACGCAGCCCCTTGCCACCCCGTTGGCCGACTCCCGTGCAGCGACCCTAACTCCGGACGGCCGATTCGCACCCCGTGCGGAGCCCACTCTCAGCAAACCGGAAGTATTTGCTTCGCCTGTTCTTCGGGTTTGCACCGCCGCGGTCGATGCCGCCGACGCGTCAGGGCCGCTTCACCCAGGTTCCGGCGTCACCGACGATCCCGACCGGCACCGCTCCCGTCAGGCTGACGTTCGCCACGCTCGGACCCACGGCCACGATCGTGGTGTCCTGCAAGATCGGCAGCACCGTCGCCATGCTCCACAGCCGGGGTTCGACCGCCGAGATCACCTCACCGATGGTCTTGCCGCCGTCGAGCGCCGCGTCGATCTCGGTCTGGATGCCGTGGTCGCAGACGCCGGTGACGTTCGACGGAGCCTGCACCAACGCGCCCGATCCGGCCGGGCGCGGCGGCGCCTGCGACGTCGGCGTCGGCGATCCCGTGACCGGCGGTGACGATGGCGCCGGAACCGGGGCGGGGGCGGGGCCGCTGGACGTCGGCACGGTGGTGGACTCCAGCGCGATGCAGCCGTATCGCGATGCCAGCAGCGTCGCCAGATCGCCCCCGGCCTGCTGCCAGCCGACGATGGCATCGACCTGATGGGTCACCAGCGCCTCCCGGTAGAGCTTCACCGGGTCCAGCGGCAACACGGTCGCGGCGATGCCGACGTTGCGCAGTTGGTCCGCGGCGGTGTTGGCGACCGCCACCGAGGTCGGATCGTTGGCCGCCACCCCGATGACCAGCGACAGTTGTTCGCCGTCCTTGCTGATCCGCCCGCGGGTGATCTCGGGCGGATGCGGCGGGGCGGGCTCGGCGCCCGCCGGGGGGACCAGCGCGGACGGCGGCGCATCCTTTTCGACGCGGTAACCGGCCGCCTGCAGCAGCGCGAGCGCCGCCGAATCGGACATGGCCGGCGGCGCGGTCGGCACGTAGCCGGGGTCGCTGGGGGCGCGGATCTGGGCCTGCGCCAGGGTGACGGTGTTGTCGCTGCCGGCACCCACGGTGGCCAGCAACCCGACGTCGAGCAGTCCCAGGACCGCCCGGCGGACCCGCACGTCGGCCAGCTTGGGTTGTCCGGCCCGCAACGCCAACTGCATCACCCGCGGTGTGACCACCCGCGAGGTCTGCACACCCGGGATCACCGACAGTTGGGCGAAGGCCGCCGAACCGCCGTGCACCTGGGCCACCTGGGTGTCGCCGTTTCGGATGGAGTCGGCCAGCGCAGCCGGCGACCCGGCCCGGCGGAACAGCACCAGGTCCGGTTTGGCCGGCGGGCCCCAGTAGCGGTCGTTGCGGGCGAGCAGGATCGCGTCGCGCTGCGGATCGATGTTCTCCACCCGGAACTGGCCGCCGGTGACCGGCAGCGCGCGGGCCAGTCCGGCCGGGAAGCCGCCGGGCACGTCCTTGACGATGTGCGCGGGCAGGATGTTGCTGAACAGCTCCCGCCACGCCGGGTACGGCTTGGCGAAGGTGACCACCACCTGTTTGCCGCCCTCGACCGAGTGCACGCCGGTGATCAGGTCATAACCGGCCGGGTCGACGACGCCCGGCTGGCTGACCATCTGCTGCCACAGGTACCAGAAGTCGTCGGCGGCGATGGGTGCGTTGTCGGTCCAGGACGCCTCCGGTCGGATCCGGTAGGTCACCGTGAACGGCGCCTCGGCGGTCACCGCGGCCGACACCAACAGGGTGGGGTCCATCTCCCAGCGTGAACCGGTCGGCGTGCCGGCGTCGGGGATCGGCCGGAAGGCGCTGGGCAACACCAGGGCGCTGATGGCCGCGGTGACCGCTGACAGGTCGGAGCGAAGATGCGGGTTGAAGCCGGCGCCGATCGAGTCGATGCCCATGATGATCTGGCTGACCCGTTTCGGCGGAGGCGCGGTGCTCTTCGGCGTCTCGGTACTCTGCGGCGCCGGCGGCGGGTTGACGGTGCACGCCGCCGTGAGCTGCGTCAACACCAGCAGCATCACCGAAGCCAGTGCTCCCGCCATCACACGGGGACAGCGGACGGGCTTCGGCACGGCCACCAGGGTATCCGGGCGGCCCAAATCTATAGGTTCTTGGCCCGGGCGCGGCTGCGCGCCCGCAACGTCGAGTCCAGCTCGACCTTGCGCACCCGCACCACCTCGGGGGTGACCTCGACGCACTCGTCGACGGCGCAGAACTCCATCGCCTGCTCCAGGTCCAGCTCGATCGGGCGAGCCAACGTCTCCATCACATCGGCCGTCGAGGACCGCATGTTGGTCAGTTTCTTCTCTTTGGTGACGTTGATGTCCAGGTCCTCGGCGCGGGGATTGATCCCCACCACCATGCCCTGGTAGGTGTCCTGGCCCGGCTCGACGAAGAACTGGCCGCGGTCGGACAACTGGATCAGCGCGAACGGCGTGATGGACCCGGGCCGGTCGGAGACCAGCGAGCCGGTGTGCCGGGCGCGGATCTCGCCGGCCCACGGCTGGTAGCCGTCGAAGACCGCGTTGGCGATACCGGTGCCGCGGGTCTCGGTCAGGAAGTCGGTGCGCCAGCCGATCAGCCCGCGGCTGGGGATGATGAACTCCATCCGCACCCAACCGGTGGTGTGGTTGGCCATCTCGGTCATCCGGCCCTTGCGTGCCGCCGCCAGTTGGGTGATAGCGCCCACGTACTCCTCGGGGCAGTCGACGGTCAGGTGCTCGAACGGTTCGTGCACCTTGCCGTCGATCTTCTTGGTCACCACCTGCGGCTTGCCGACGGTCAGCTCGAAGCCCTCCCGGCGCATCTGCTCGACCAGGATCGCCAGCGCCAGTTCGCCGCGGCCCTGGACCTCCCAGGCGTCGGGGCGCCCGATGTCCACCACGCGCACCGAGACATTGCCGATCAGCTCAGTGTCCAGCCGGGTCTTCACCATGCGGGCGGTCAGCTTGTGCCCGGAGACCTTGCCCGCCAGCGGGGAGGTGTTGGTGCCGATCGTCACCGAGATCGCCGGCTCGTCGACGGTGATGCGCGGCAACGCGACAGGGTCGGCGGGGTCCGCCAGGGTGTCGCCGATCATGATCTCGCCGATCCCGGCGACGGCGACGATGTCGCCGGCGCAGGCCTCCTCGGTCGGGGTGCGCTCCACCCCCTCGGTGACCAGCAACTCGGTGATCTTGGCCGTGGTGGTCACCGGCTCGCCGTCGACCTCGCGCAGCCAGGCGACCTGCTGCCCCTTGCGGATCCGGCCGTTGGCGACGCGGATCAGCGCGAGCCGTCCCAAAAACGCCGAGGCGTCGAGGTTGGTGACCAGTGCCTGCAACGGCGCGTCCGGGTCGCCCGACGGCGGCGGCACGTGCTCGAACAGCACGTCGAACAGTGGGTCGAGGTTCTCCCCATCGGGGACGGAGCCGTCGGCGGGTGCGGTGGTGCTGGCCACCCCGGCACGCCCCGAGGCGTACAGCGTCGGCAGTCCCAGCGCGTGCTCGGCGGCGGCCTGCGCCTCGTCGTCGAGGTCACTGGCCACATCGAGCAGCAGGTCGTGGCTGGCCTCGACCACCTCGGCGATTCGGGCGTCGGGACGGTCGGTCTTGTTGACCACCAGGATCACCGGCAGGTGCGCGGCCAGCGCCTTGCGCAGCACGAACCTGGTCTGGGGCAGCGGCCCCTCGGAGGCGTCGACCAGCAGGACCACCCCGTCGACCATGGACAGCCCGCGCTCCACCTCGCCACCGAAGTCGGCGTGGCCCGGCGTGTCGATCACATTGATGACGGTGACGGTCCCGTCGGCGTGGTGACGGTGCACGGCCGTGTTCTTGGCCAGGATCGTGATGCCCTTTTCGCGCTCCAGGTCACCGGAGTCCATCACCCGCTCTTGCGCCTCGCCACGTTCGGCCAGCGCGCCGGACTGGCGCAGCATCGCGTCGACCAGCGTGGTCTTGCCGTGGTCTACGTGCGCGACGATGGCGACGTTACGAAAGTTCACCGGGCGATTCTGCCAGCGCAACCTGCCAATCGCGAAAACGTGAAAGCTATCTCACAGTGGCTGTCACAGGCCCAGCGGGGACTCGGCGCTGAACCGCTCCAGCTCTTCGAGGTGCAGTTCGGTCAGCGCTTGGAGGCACTGCGCCGCCGTCTCGGTGAGCTGCAGCCGGATCACCCGCTGGTCCTCGTTGTCGCGGACCCGGATGACCAATCCGGCCGCCTCGGCACGCTGGATCAGCTCCCCGGCGCTGTGGTGGCGCAACAGCAGGTACTCCGCGATGTCACCGACCGTCGGCCCCCGCGAGTCGGCGTGCCCGCGGATCGCCAGCAGCAATTGGTGCTGCGCCGGGGTGAGCCCGGCGGCTTGGGCCTGGTCGGCGCTCCACCGCTCGAAGCGCCGCAGTCGGGTCCGGAACGTGAGCAGCCGGGTGTAGACGTCGTCAGGCAGGGCCACGCCGGTAACTTTATGCTGATCGGCTGGCTCGCGCGGAAATCAGCGCAGCCGTGCGGTGACCCGTACCTCGAGCGCGGCCCCCGGGGCCGCCAATTCGGAAATCCCGACCGCGGTCCACGCCGGGTACGGCTCGCGCAGGAAGGCGTCCTTGACCGCGCAGAACTCGTCGAAGTGCGCGGCGAGGCCGACGTGGTAGGTGGTCATCTCCGTCACGTCGGCGAAGGTGAGCCCCACCTCGGCCAGCAGGCCGCGCAGATTCTCAAAAGCCAGGGTGAACTGCTCGGTCAGATTTTCGGGCACGGTCAGGTCGGGACGAAAGCCGATCATGCCCGAGCAGCGCAGGTACTCGCCGTCGATGACCGCAGGCGCGAAGTGATAGGCGTCGTACATCGGTTGCATCCACGCCGGAATCACGGTGCGGACCATGGGATCTCCTCGCGCCGTTCAGCCGTGCCCCTAGGGGGCCGGAACCGGGTTCTGCACCAGCTGGTCCGGGCAGTAGGAGTGTGCCGCGATCCCGACGAACATGCTCCCGTGCTCGGTCGTCAGTCCGGGATTGCGCTCCTTGAGGCCGTCGAGCACCTCGGGGCTCGGTTTGCCCTCCGCGATGAACCTGCACACCATTTTCGCGGTGACGATGGCCTGATCCGGGCGGTTGTAGGTGATGCCGGCCGCCTGCAGGGCCGCCAAGAAGTCGGTGTCGACATCGGCCGGATCGGCCTGCGCGGGCCCGGCCGCCACCAGCATCAGCAGCGCCCCCAGCGGCGCGGCGAGGGCCTTCACCAGCCCCGCCTCGGCGCCCGGGAGCCCATCGGCTGATTCTTCTTCGCGTAATCGCGGCTGCGGTAGACGATGTAAGGCCGGAACAGATAGCCGATCGGCGCGCTGAACGCGTGCACCAGACGGGTGAACGGCCACAGCGCGAACAGGATAAACGCGATCAGCACGTGCACCTGGAAGTAGATCGGGGCCTGCAACATCAGGTCTCCTCGCGGGTCAAGGGTGAAGATCGACCGGAACCAGACCGACACCGTCTGCCGGTAGTCGTGCTCCTCACCGTAGGCGGTGGTGCCCAACAGCGTGCAACACATGCCCGCCACCAGCGCACACCCCAGCACCGCGTACATCAGCTTGTCGTTGACGCTGGTCGCCTTGAACACCGACCGTTCGGTGCGGCGGCGATAGATCAACAACCCGACGCCGACCAGCGTGGCTATACCGGCGGGAAGGCCGAGGATCAACGCCTGCAGGTGATAGACGCGGTCGCTCATTCCCAGCGCGCGGGTCCAGGACTCCGGGACGAACAGTCCCATGATGTGGCCCATGATCACCACGAAGCTGCCGAAGTGAAACATCGGGCTGCCGATGCGCAGCAGCTTGGACTCATACAGCTGCGACGAGCGGGTGGTCCAGCCGAACTTGTCGTATTTGTAGCGCCACCAGGTGGCCACGCCCGCGATGGCCAGCACGAAGTAGGGCACGATGTCCCACCACAGCTCCGCGGTGCTGACGATCGCTATATGCGTCATCGGGTCGGCACCTTCGGCATCCCCAGCACAACGGTCGCCGAGTACGGCTGCAGCCCAACGGCTTCGGCCGGCGGGCCGGACGTCATCAGCTCGCTCACGTTCCGTACCTCCTGATCGGTTGCCGCCGGCAGCGTGTGGCACACCGCGGCGATGGTGTGGGCATACGGTGACCCGGCGTCGGTCAGCGACTTGTGCAGCACGTCGATCGGCACCCGGTGCGCCAGCAGCAGTCGGCGTCCGGCCTGCGGATCGACCTGCGCGGCGAACTCCAGCACCACCGGCAGGTGATCGGGTGCCTCCCCGGGCGGCGGCTCGGCGCCGGCGTCGCGGTAGGCGGTGGCGAACGCCAACATCTGCATCCCCCGGTTGCGGGTGTCCCCACCGGTCCAGTAGGTCAGAAACAACGTCGAACGACGTCGCATGTCGAAGGTTTCGACGTAATCGACGGCCGCGGCCATCGGGTCCGATGCGCGCAGCGCGGTCACGGTGCGCGCCAACAGGCCAGCCGGTGCCTCATCGGCGTGGACGAGCAGCGCGTCGACGGTATCGAGTCGCTGGTGCAGCTGCTCGTCGGGATAGGCCAGCAGCAACGACGCGGCCTGCCACACCGCCCGGTCGGACGGCCCGCCGGGCTGCCGCCGCAGCGACCGGATGAACCGCTTCACCGGTGCTCCGGGAACATCTCGGGCACCGCCTGATCGCCGCCGCCCCAGTTGAGCAGGTTGGTCCGGCCCCGCGGCCGTTGGGCGTGCCCACCGTTCTCGACCAGGTGAAACGACGACCCCGACTCGCCGTCGGCGCTCACGAACGGGTCGTCCTCGTACCCGTTGGGGCCGCCGGTGATGGAGCATCCCATGTGTTCGAGTTCGTGGGCCTGCTGGCTGTAGGCGGTCGGAATCACGTACCGCTCTTCGTATTTAGCGATCGCAAGCAGTCGGTACATGTTGTACATCTGCTCTTCGGTCATGCCGACCGAGGCGGGGATGTGCGGCTGGGTGTCACGGCCCAGGCTGATGTCGCGCATGTAGGAGCGCATCGCCGCCAGCCGTCGCAGCACGTCTTCGATGACAGCGGTGTCGCCGGCGGTGAACAGTTCGGCGAGGTAGGCCATCGGGATGCGCAGCGCCTCCAGCGCCCCGAACAGGTTGCCCAGGTCTTCGCCGTCGTGCCCGTCGCGGCTGACGGCGTCGACGACCGGCGACAGCGGCGGGACGTACCAGACCATCGGCATGGTCCGGTATTCCGGGTGCAGCGGTAGCGCCACCTTGTAGGTGTTGATCAGCGCGTAGATCGGCGACCGCTGCGCGGCCTCGATCCAGGTGTCGGAGATCCCCTCGGCGCGTGCGCCGGCGATCACCTCGGGGTCGGTCGGGTCCAGGAATACGCCGCACTGGGCTTCATAGAGGTCGGTGTCTTTCTCCACCGACGCCGCTTCGAGCACCTTGTCGGCGTCGTAGAGCACCAGCCCGATGTAGCGCAGCCTGCCCACACAGGTCTCCGAGCAGACGGTCGGCAGCCCGACCTCGATGCGGGGATAGCAGAAGTGACACTTCTCGGCCTTGCCGGTCTTGTGGTTGAAGTACACCTTCTTGTACGGGCAGCCCGACACGCACAGCCGCCAGCCGCGGCAGCGGTCCTGATCGACCAGCACGATGCCGTCTTCCTCGCGCTTGTAGATCGCGCCGGTCGGGCACGACGCCACACACGACGGATTCAGGCAGTGCTCGCAGATCCGCGGCAGGTAGAACATGAAGGTTTCTTCGAACTCGCTTTTGACCTGGTCGCTGACCTTGGCCAGGATCGGGTCGTTGACCAGGTTCTCCGGCGAGCCGGCGAGGTTGTCGTCCCAGTTGGGCCCCCACTCGATGTTCATCGGGTCGCCGGTGATCGAACTCCGCGGCGCGGCCACCGGGATGGTGTCCCCCAGTGGGGCCGACGTGAGGTTCTCGTAGTCGTAGGTCCACGGCTCGTAGTAGTCCTTCAAGCCGGGCAGGTTGGGGTTGGCGAAGATGTTCAGCAGCTTGTGGACGCGGCCGCCCGCCAGCAGCCGCAGCCGGCCCTTTTTGTCCAGCGTCCAGCCGCCCTTCCAGCGGCTCTGGTCTTCGTAGGTGCGCGGATACCCACCACCGGGGCGGGTTTCGACGTTGTTGAACCACACGTACTCGGTGCCCTCGCGGTTGGTCCAGGCCTGTTTGCAGGTCACCGAGCAGGTGTGGCAGCCGATACATTTGTCCAGGTTCATCACCATGGCCATCTGCGCCATTACTTTCATGCTCAGTACCTCACGTCCTGGTTGCGACGACGCCGCACCACCGTCACCTCGTCGCGCTGGTTGCCGGTCGGGCCCAGGTAGTTGAACGCGAACGCGTGCTGGCCGTAGCCGCCGGCGAGGTGACTGGGCTTGACCCGGATCCGGGTCAGCGAGTTGTGGGTGCCGCCGCGCTTGTTGTTGGTCTCTGAGCGCGGGGTGTCCACGGTGCGCTCTTGGACGTGGTAGACGAACACCACCCCGTCCGGCATCCGCTGGCTCACGATCGCCCGGCCGACGAAGATGCCGTTGACGTTGACCGCCTCGATCCAATCGTTGTCCTTCACACCGATTTTCGCGGCGTCGCCCGGGCTCATCCACATGGTCGGCCCGCCGCGCGACAGCGACAGCATGTACAGGTTGTCCTGGTAGGTGGAGTGGAACGACCACTTCGAGTGGGGGGTCAGATACCGCACGGTGATCCCGATGCCGTCGCCGACCTCACCGAGTTCGGGGGCGTCGAACAGCCGAGCCATGTCCAGCGGTGGGCGATACACCGGCATGTGCTCGCCGAGCTCCTCGATCCAGTCGTGCGCGGTGTAGAAGTGCATCCGTCCGGTCAGGGTGTGGAACGGCTTGAGGCACTCGATGTTGATCGTGAAGGGCGCGTAACGCCGGCCACCGGTCTCGCTGCCGGACCACTCCGGGCTGGTGACCACCGGCACCGGACGGGCCTGGGTGTCGGCGTAGGTGATCCGCTTCTCCTCGCTGCCCTCGGACAGGTGCGCCAGCCGCTGACCGGTGCGCTTCTCCAGCTCACGGAAGCCCTCCGTGGCGATCCGGCCGTTGGTAGTGCCCGACAACGCCAGCACCGTGTCGGCCATCCGGGTGGCCGTGGTCAGTGCCGGGCGGCCCTGTCCGGCACCGGACTTCATCACCCCGAACCGGCCGGCCAGGTCCTCGACCTCCTCATGCGGGAACACGGTGTAGCCCTTGGTGGTCAGCCCCAGGGTCTCGACCAGCGGGCCCAACGTCTGCCACTTGTCGTGGATCGCGGCGTAATCCCGTTCCACCACGGTGACTTTGGGCATCGTCTTGCCCGGAACGGGTGTTTCACCGGTGCGCAGCCAATCGCGTTCGCTCCCTTCGGGATAGGCCATCGCGTCGGCGGTGTCGTGCAGCATCGCGGTCAGCACCACGTCGTTGCGGACACCCAGGTGCTTTTTGGCCAGCCCGCTGAAGGTCCGGGCGATCGCGCCGAAAGCGTCGTAGTCGCTGCGGGTCTCCCACGGCGGGTCGATCGCCGCGGCGAACGAGTGCACATAGGGGTGCATGTCGGTGGACGACAGGTCGGCCTTCTCATACCAGGTCGCGGCAGGCAGCACGACATCGGACATCAGCGTGGTCGAGGTCATCCGAAAATCGATCGACATCAGCAGGTCGAGCTTGCCTTCGGGAATGTCGTTGTCCCAGCGGACGTCCTGCGGTTTCACACCGTCGGCCGGCGGCTCGCCGAGCACGCTGGCGTCGGTGCCCAACAGGTGCTTGAGGAAGTACTCCCCGCCCTTGCCGGATGCACCGATCAGGTTGGCCCGCCACACCGTCAGCACCCGCGGCCAGTTCACCGGGTTGTCGGGGTCGGTCACCGACAGCTTGAGCTCACCGGCGGCGAGCTGCTCGGCGACGTACTCTCCGGCGTCGCGGCCGGCGGCCTCGGCCTCGTCGGCGACCTGCAGGCTGGACTTGTCGAACTGCGGGTAGAACGGGCTCCAGCCCATCGCGGTCGCCGAGGCCAGGATGTCCATGGTGTGCTTGCCGGCGAAGCGGCCGCGGCCCACCGGGGTGGTCAGCTTGTCCGCCCCGTAGCCGTCGTAGCGCCACTGGTCGGTGTGGGCATACCAGTAGGAGGTGCCGGGTACCTGGCGCGGCGGCCGCGACCAGTCATTGCCCGCGGCCATGGTCTGCCAGCCGGTGAGCGGCCGCACCTTCTCCTGACCGACATAGTGTGCCCAGCCGCCGCCGTTGCGGCCCATCGACCCGGTGAGCATCAGCAGCGCCAGCACCGCCCGATAGGTGGCGTCGCCGTGGAACCACTGGCAGATCCCGCTGCCCATGATGATCATCGACCGCCCGCCGGATTCCTCTGCGTTGCGGGCGAATTCGCGTGCAATCCGGATCGCCTGGGAGGCCGAGACCCCGGTGATCGGCTCCTGCCAGGCCGGGGTGTTGACCTGCGTGCCGTCGTCGTATCCGGTGGGCCATTCGCCGGGCAGCCCGGGCCGGCCCACCGAGTAGTTGGCCAGCATCAGGTCGAAGACTGTGCAGACCAGGTGCTCGCCGACCTGACGGACCGGCACCCCCCGCTCGACGACGGTGCCGTGGCCGTCCACGGCGTCGAAGCCGGGCAGCGACACCAACGCGGTCCGCCGGTGGCCGTTGCGCTCCGTGGTATCCAGCACGGTCAAGGCCGGGCGCACCTCACCGAGGTCCAGGTTCCACTTGCCGATCCCCTCGTCGCCCCAGCGGTAGCCCAACGAGCCGTTCGGCACCACAACGCTGTCGGTGCTTTCATCCAGCAGGGCCGGCTTGAACGCGGCATTCTCCGATGCCGCCGCCGCCCCACCCAGATCGGCGGCGGTCAGGTTCTTGCCCGGCACCAGCCGGCCGTCGCGCTCCTCCAGCTTGATCAGGAACGGCAGATCGGTATAGCGACGCACGTAGTCGGTGAAGAACGGCACCTCTTGCTTGACGTAGCACTCGGAGAGGATGACGTGGCCCATCGACATGGCCAGCGCGCCATCGGTGCCGGCAGCGCACGGCATCCACTCGTCGGCGAACTTGGTGTTGTCGGCGTAGTCGGGGCTGACGCTGACCACCTTGGTGCCGCGGTAGCGCACTTCGGCCATCCAGTGCGCGTCGGGGGTGCGGGTGATCGGGACGTTGGAGCCCCACATCATCAGGTAGGCCGCATCCCACCAGTCGCCGGATTCCGGCACGTCGGTCTGGTCGCCGAACACCTGCGGGGAGGCGACCGGCAGGTCGGCGTACCAGTCGTAGAACGACGTCATCACCCCGCCGAGCAGCTGGATGAACCGCGATCCGGCGGCGAACGACACCATGGACATCGCCGGAATCGGCGAGAACCCGGCGATCCGGTCCGGGCCGTAGCTCTTGATGGTGTGCACGTGGGCGGCCGCGATCATCTCGGTGGCTTCGGCCCAGCTGACCCGAACCAGGCCGCCCATGCCGCGGGCCTGCTGGTAGCGGCGGCGGCGTTCCGGGTCGGCCTGGATGTCGGCCCAGGCCAGCACCGGGTCACCCAGGCGGGCCTTGGCCTCCCGGAACATCTGCACCAGCGGTCCCCGGGCGTACGGGTAGCGGATGCGGGTCGGTGAGTAGGAGTACCAGGAGAAGGACGCGCCGCGTGGGCAGCCGCGGGGTTCGTATTCGGGCCGATCCGGCCCCACCGAGGGATAGTCCGTCGCCTGGTTCTCCCAGGTGATGATCCCGTCCTTGACGAAGATCTTCCACGAGCACGATCCGGTGCAGTTGACCCCGTGGGTGGAGCGGACCACCTTGTCGTGGCTCCAGCGGTCCCGGTAGAAGCTGTCGGCCTCGCGGCCGCCCCGGCGGGTGACCGTGCGCAGGTCGGCGGAGACCTCCCCCGGCGTGAAGAATCGACCGCTGCGTTCCAGCAGTTCTTCAAGCGGGCCGCCGATACGGGGAGTGGGCGGCTTTGCGAGTGTCATCCGGGTACTCCTTAGCGGGTCGCCGCACTCAAGCGGTTCAGGTGGCAGGGCGGGGCCGCATCAGCACACCGTCTCAGGCCGAAACCCCAGCGTAGTGGGGTATATCGCCTAACGACCGAATTCATCGGCAGAATTAACAGAGCTGTTTCACCTACAGTGCCCGAGCCAGGTCGGCGAGCCAAGCTCTATCGGCGGGTACCCAGTCAACGTCACGCAACTCCACAGCTGTCACCCAGCGAAGCGCCTGGTGGTCGTCGGGCCGGGGCTCGCCGCATTTGAGGCTGACCAGGTAGGCACGCAGCGTCATCTGCGGATTCAGCACCACGTCGGCTCCGAGGCGTTCGCCCACCATGATCGCCGCGGCGTCCAGCCCCAGCTCTTCGGCGAGCTCGCGGACCAGCGCAGCCGGTTCGCTCTCGCCGGGCATGACCTTGCCGCCGGGCAGCTCCCAGAGACCCGCCAACTCCGGCGGGCGACGTCGCTGCGCGATCAACACCGTAGACCCGACGATCACGGCTCCGGCGACGACGATCTGGGTGGGCATGGCGTGTGAGGCTATCCCGTCCTACCGTCGGGTATGGCCTTGTTAACCGATGAACAAGTGGATGCCGCACTACCCGACCTCGACGGCTGGGAGCGGACCGACGGTGCGCTGCGCCGCTCGGTCAAGTTCGACTCGTTTTTGGCCGGCATCGAAGCGGTGCGGCGGGTCGCCGAACGCGCCGAGGCGGCCGATCACCACCCCGATATCGACATCCGCTGGCGGACCGTGACGTTCGCACTGGTGACGCACTCCGAGGGCGGCATCACCGACAAGGACGTGGCGATGGCGGGCGAGATCAACCGGATTCTGGCGAGCTGACGCGGGTGGTGGCCATCCAGGCAAGGGTGGCCAGCACGCCGACGATGTAGACCAGGCCGGCCCACGCCAGATACCACGGCCGGCCGTCCTGCCAGATGGTCGGCTGCGCGAAACTGAGCAGCCACGGCACCCCGATCAGGGTCACCGCCAGCCAGCCCCAGCCCAGCACCCGAGCACCCCGGCGATCCGAGTACGGGCCGTGCAGCAGCCAGATCATCAGCGGCAGCAGCCACACCCAGTGGTGGGTCCAGGAGATCGGCGATGCCAACAGCCCGAACAGCTCGACCACCAGCAGCAGGCCGAGCGGGTCGGGCCGGACGGGGTTGCTGTCCAGCGCACGCCATGCCAGCACCGCCAGCACCGCCGTGACGGCGATCGCGATCAGCACCAGCGGGCCGTAGCCGGCGTCATGGCCGAGGATCCGGGAGATCCCACCGCGCCAGGACTGGTTGAACGACGTTCCGATCGGCCCCACCCGGTGCGCATCACCGAGCAGCTCGGTGAAGTAGCGGCGGGCCTGGTCACCAGTGGCCCACACCGAGACCGCGACCGTGCCGGCGAAGACCACCGCCGAGAACACCGCGGCGGCCCAGCGCCGCGCCCCGGCCAGGTAGACCCCGGCGATCGCCGGGGTCAGCTTGACCCCGGCGGCCAGCCCGACACAGAGACCCGATACCCACCACCGGCTGCTGTAGACCGCGTAGAGCACCGCCAGCACCAGGATCACGTTGATCTGGCCGTAGTCGAAGGTGCTGCGCAATGGTTCGGTCCAGATCCCGACCGCGGTCCACAGCATCGCAACCCGCCGGCCCGCGGTGGCCGATTCCCCGAGTAGTCGCTGGCACAGTCGCACCACGCCGTACACCGCGGCCATGGTCCCGATCTGCCACAGTAAGGCGACCAATCCGAACGGCAGGAAATGCAGCGGGTAGAACACCACCGCGGCGAACGGCGGATAGGTGAACGGCAGCGGGAAGTCCGGCGTCTGGTCGGCGTAGACGTAGTCATACAGTTCGCCGGGCCGGCCCAGCGCGGCCGCGCCGCTGATGTAGACGTGCAGGTCGACGAAGTTGGCGCCGCGTGGGGTGAGGTAGGTCCACGCGATTCGCGCCACGATGCTGACCGCCAGCAGCAGCGGGGCCGCGGCGGTCAATCGGTTCGCCCAGGAACGCGCGGCGGGGGGATCGAGGGTGGTGTCTACCGCCACGACTTTATCGAACAGCGGTCCGATCACCGTCGCGGCTCGGGTCCGTAACAGTCCCATAAATGACACTGGTGTCACTTGAGCCTCATCAGCAACAGGCTAGCTTCGAATTTCGTAGAAGCCACCGCCGAGGAATTGGGGAACCCATGTCGCGCTTCCGGACACTTTTCAACACCACCGCCACCGCGACCGTCGCGGTCGGCTCCTCAGCCGCGCTGCTCTTCGGCGGCCTCCCCGGCTTCGGCGCCATCGCTGCCGCCGACCCGGCGGTCCCGGCCCTGCCGCTGCCGGCCGCAGGGTTTCCCGGCCTTCCCGCGATCGAGCAGCTGAGCCCGGTGATCCAGCAGGCCGCGGCCGACCCGGCCGGGGCGTCCCAGCTGCTGATGGCCGCGGCCGCGGCGTTCGCCGGGAACTCCTCGGCCCCCGCCGGGTCCCGGCAGGTGGCCGACTCGGTGGCGCAGTTCGTGCAGTCGCCGCCCGAAGCGCCGGCCACGCTGCCGGGCCAGCACGTGCCGACGGCCGGATCGGCGCCGGGCCTGGTGGCCCACCTGCCCAGCGGTGTCGACCCCGCCAAATCGGTGGGACCGGTGCCCCAGGCCGCGCCGAGCGCACCCGAAGCCGTGCCGGCTCCCGCCGAAGCGATTCCCGCACCCCCGGAAAGCGCAGCGGCCGCCGCCGGCGCTGTCACCACGCCGCCGGCCGAAGCCGTCCCAGCCGAGGCCGCCGCGCCCGAGGCGACACCGGCCGCCGCCAACCCGGGATTCGGCCCGGACGCGCCGCCGACCCAGGACTTCATGTACCCGTCCATCGGCCAGAACTGCCTGGCCGACGGCGGCAACGTCATCGCCACCGCGCTGTCAGTGGCCGGCCCGGCCACCATTCCGACCCCGGGCCCCAAGGCCGGTCAGACCGCTTACGTGTTCACCGCGGTCGGCACGCCGGGCCCCGCCGAGACCCAGAGGCTGCCGTTGAACGTCACCTGGGTGAACCTGACCACCGGCAAGTCCGGCAGCGCGACCCTGCAGCCGCGCTCAGACATCAACGCCGAGGGTCCGACGACGCTGACCGCGATCGTCGACACCGGCTCGGGCAGCATCATGTCGACGATTTTCGGGCAGGTCAGCACCAAGGATCACCAGTGCAACTTCCTGCCCACCATCGGCTCGACGGTGGTGCCCTGAGCCGTCAGTAGGCCATGAACAAGATGGCGTCCCGGTCGTAGCTCATCCCGGGGTGCGCATCGGCGAGGTGCTTCTGGGCCAGGTCGACCAGGTCGTCTTCGTCCTTGCCGACGATGGCCTCGCCACACGGGCAGTTCAGGTGGGTCTTCATTGTCGCCGCCTTTCCGTTGCGCTCTCAGCTGTCCGGGCTTGCTTTGCAGCCTGCTTCTGGGCCTTCTTGGTGGACCGCACCTGTTGCAACGACGCCTCGTCGACGACGTCGGCGATCGACAGATGAGTGCCGTCCTCACCGTAAGCTCCCGCGGCGGCCCGCCAACCCGGCGGGGTCACGCCGTACTGCTTGCCGAGCAGCGCCAGAAAGATCCGCGCCTTCTGCTCGCCGAAGCCGGGCAATGCCTTGAGCCGTTTGAGCACCTCGGCCCCATCGGGCTCACCGGCCGTCCACAGCGCGGTGGTGTCGCCGCCGTATTGGTCGATGACCGCGCGGGCCAGGGCTTGGATCCGGCCCGCCATTGATCCCGGAAACCGGTGCACCGCAGGTTTTTCCGCGCACAGTGCGGCGAATTCTTCGGGGTCGCGGCCGGCGATGTCGTGCGGGTCGAGCCCACCCATCCGGTCGGCGATCTTCTTCGGGCCGGCGAACGCGACCTCCATGGGGACCTGCTGGTCGAGCAGCATGCCGACCAGCAGCGCGAACGGGTCGGCGCCCAACAACGCATCGGCGTCGGTGTCACCCACCAGCTGCAGCTTCGGCACGCCGTCAGTGTAGAACGAACCCGATTCCGCGGTGCGCGTGTCCGTGTCGGTGGACTGTGGAACGGTATTAACGACAACCGACTTGCAGGAGGCAGCCATGAGACGTGGAGTGACAGCTCTGATCGGAGCGATGGTTACCGCACTCGCCTTGGCTGCCACGGCCGGTGCGATCCCCGAGCAGGGCACGCCCGAGTTCGACACGTATATGCAGGGCCTGGAACGCAACGGGTTCAACTTGAATCCCGATACGGCGTGGCGGGTCGCCCATCAGGCGTGTGAGGGCGGCCTTCCGGGTCTTATCGGGTGGGAGCTCACCGCGCAGGGAGTCATCGGCCCCGGAGCGGGCCAGCGGCTGATGGATGTGGCCCGCCAGTACGCCTGCCCCGTGCAGTAACTACCCGCTCTTACGGCGGAACTCCCGGCGGCTCTCCAACGGGCCATGCGACCTGGATTGCTTGGCACCGGCGTCCTTGTGCTCAGAACCCCCCGCCGATTTCGCGTTCTTGCGCTCCAACGCCTCGCGGAACTTGCGCTTGTTCTCGGCTGCGGCGGAATCTGATTCGGGCATGACCTGGAGCTTAGCGGGGATCGCAAGAGCGGCGCAGCCGGTCGAAGCGGGTCGCCGCCGTGGCGTAGCTCAGCGCATGCCCGGCGGCATGCCGTACAGGTGGGTGATCGGCAACGTCAGCAACACGCGGCGATCGGTGACCATCGCCTGGCGGTATTCGTCCCAATCCGGGTGCTCGCCGGCGATGTTGCGGTACAGCGCAACGAGCGCCTCGACGGTGTCGTCGTCGGGAGCGGCCGCCGGCGGCGTCAACGCAGCGTCGCCTTCGGCGACGGCATAGGCCCATCCGTCGTCGGAACTGACCAGAACCGACGCCCGCGGGTCACGCCGCAGGTTGCGGGTCTTGGCCCGCGGTTCGGTGACCGACACCTGCACCGTCACCGCGCGGGGATCGAAGTGATACTGCACGTTCGACAGCTGGGGGCGTCCATCGCGTTTGACGGTGGCAAGAACGCCGAGCGAGTTTCCGCTGATCAATGCCAGCAACTTGTCGTCGAACACCTGGCGTCCCATCCTCGAAGCGTACCGATTGATGCGGGGCTTCGCCGTCGTTACCATCGCGCAGATGGTCCGGTACGCGGCGTTTCTGCGGGGTGTCAACGTCGGCGGAGTCAACCTCAAGATGGCTGACGTGGCCGCCACGCTGACCCAAGCCGGCTTCACCGGGGTCCGCACCGTCCTCGCCAGTGGCAACGTGCTGCTCGAATCGCCGAACGATGCCGCGACGGTGCGCACCACCGCCGAGGCCGCGCTGCAGGAGCGTTTCGGCTATCCGGCCCGGGTGCTGGTCTACGAGGTCGAGGCGGTGCGTGCGATCGTCGCCGCCTATCCGTTCGAACCCGAAGTGCCCGGGGCCCACTCCTATGTCACGTTCGTCGCCGACCCGGCGGTGCTGGCCGAGTTGTCCGCGCTGGCCGGGCTCGGCTCCGACGGAAAGATCACGCCCGGCGACGGGGTCATCTACTGGCAGATCCCCAAGGGCGACACGTTGGGGAGCACGCTGGGCAAGACGATGGGCGCCAAGCGGTACGCGTCGTCGACGACCACCCGCAATCTGCGCACCCTGAGCAAGGTGCTGCGCTGAGGTGCCGACGGTAAAGTCGCCCAGGTGAGCCAGGCACAGAAAGTTTCCCTGACCGGTGTCTCCGAGACCGCGTTGCTGACGCTGAACGCACGGGCGACCGAAGCCCGCCGTCCCGACCGCATCCTCAACGATCCGATGGCGGTCCGGCTGGCGGATTCGATCGACTTCGACTTCGCGAAATTCGGCTCGACGCGCCAAGACATCGCCGTACGCGCGCTGGGCATCGACGCCCAGGCCCAGCGCTTCCTTCGGCAACACCCGACGGGCACCGTGGTGGCACTGGCCGAAGGCTTGCAGACCAGCTTCTGGCGACTCAGCGAAGCGGTGCCGGATCCGCAATTCCGGTGGCTCACAGTGGATCTGCCCCCGATCATCGAGATCCGCCAGCGACTGTTGCCGAAGGAGCCGCGGGTGTCGGTGTGCTCGCAATCGGCACTGGACTACAGCTGGATGGACCAGGTCGACAATTCCGAGGGCGTGTTCATCAGCGCCGAGGGCCTACTGATGTACCTGCAGCCCGAACAGTCGCTGGGGCTCATCGCCGAGTGCGCGCGCCGCTTTCCGGGCGGCCGGATGATCTTCGACCTGCCGCCGGCCTGGATCGGCTGGCTGATCCGCCACGGCGTGCCGACATCGCTGCGCTACCGGGCGCCGTCGATGCCGTTCACGCTGTCTGCTGCCGACACCGCCAAGCTGGTGGACACCGTGCCGGGCATCCGGGCGGTCCACGACCTGCAACTGCCGCGGGGCCGCGGGTGGTTGTTCAACACCGTGCTGCCGAACGCCTACCGACTGCGATCCCTGGCCGATGCGCGGCCGTCGCTGACGCTGCTGGAATTCGGCTGACGACCACTCGTCTCGGCGTTGCCGAACGCCGCGTCGAGGTAGCGCAGCGCGTCGGCCTTGGCCAGGCCGACCGTGCTGGCCGCGGCGACGAAGGCAGCGGCCGCGGCCGTCATGGCCGCATCCGCCGGATCGCTGCTCGCCACGAAAGTGCCGAAACGGCCGCGGGTTTCGACGATGCCGGCAGCCTCCAGTTCCCGGTAGGCCCGCGCCACCGTATTGACCGCCAGACCGAGCTGCCCGGCCAGCTCTCGCACGGTCGGCAGCCTGGTTCCCGCCGGTAGGGCTCCTTGTCGCACCGCGTCGATCAGCTGAGTCCTGACCTGCTCGAACAGCGGCCCGTCCGGCCGCGTGTCGATCCGCAGCAGCTTGGTGAAGTCCATTCGCCCAGTATCCAGCTATGTTGGTGGCGTGCAGGTGGCGGTGTTCAGCGGTGCGGGGATCTCGGCGGAGAGCGGGGTGCCCACTTTTCGTGATGACGAGAAGGGGCTGTGGTCGCAGTACGACCCCTACGAGGTGTCCAGCATCGACGGCTGGAACCGTCAGCCGGAACTGGTCTGGGCCTGGTACCTGTGGCGCTGCCAGCTGGCCCGCCACGTCCAACCGAACCTCGGCCATCGTGCGGTCGCCGACTGGGAGCAGCACGCCGAGGTCCACGTCATCACCCAGAACGTCGACAATCTGCACGAGCGCGGCGGCAGTTCCACCGTCCACCATCTGCACGGCCGGATGTTCACGTTCCGTTGCGGGGATTGCGATCAGCCGCAGTACCCGGAGGTGCCGGTGATGACCGAGCCGGTGCTCGAAGTGGCGCCGCCGGTGTGCGAGTGCGGCGGATTGGTCCGCCCGGATGTCGTCTGGTTCGGCGAGGACCTGCCCGCGGGTCCGTGGAACGCCGCGGTCGAGGCCATCGACAACGCTGACGCGCTGATCGTGGTGGGCACCTCCGGCGTGGTCTATCCGGCGGCGGGCCTGCCCGAGCGGGCATTGGACCTAGGCAAGGTCGTCATCGAGGTCAACCCCGAGCCGACCCCGCTGTCGGAGCGGGCCACGACGTATCTGCGCACCACCGCGTCGGCGGCACTACCGGGAATGGTGCAGCGGCTGCCCTTCCTGCTGGGGCAGCGCTAACCCGACTCCGGGCCGGTCGGCGTCAGCGCGGCTCAGGCCGGCCGGCTGGCGCAGCCCAGCGCGAACTCCGAGACCGGCACCGGCGCCCACGCCGGGAACTGGTGCCCGCGCCGTGAGGTGGCGACGGTGAAGCCCGCGGCGGTGATCATCGCCTCGGTGTCGCGATGGGTATGACAATTGCCGAACAGCCTCGGCCAGATGGTGGCGTCGGCCAGTCGCTGCAGCCCGCCGCGCGCTCCCCTGCTGGCGACGTGCTCGAAGTAGCGCAGCTCGCCGCCGGGCTTGAGCAACGTGTACAGCTGGCGCAGCACCTGCTCAGGTTGATCCACCGAACACAGCACCAGCGAGCAAACAATCGCGTCGAACGGTTCGCCGGCGTCCAAGGCCTCGACGGTGCTCGCCACTACCGTCACCGGCACCGGCGCGACCGCCGCCGCGTCGCCGGCAGCCGCCCGCAGCCGCGATTCCGGCTCGGGGGCGACGACCTCGGTGACGGTCTCGGGGTAGAACGCGAAGTTGCTTCCGGTGCCGGCGCCGACCTCCAGCACCCGGCCGGACAGATCTTCCAGATTCTCCCGGCGCCGGTCGCGCAGCCAGTCGGTCTCGCGGCTCGACATGAACGTCCAGATCCGGGCGAACAGCGGATTGTCCAGGGTCGCGGGTGAGGCCATGAGGCCACCTTAGCGGTACCAGAAATCTCCGAGCGCACCGTCAGTCAGCCAATGAGGCCGGTCTCAGCCGAAAAGTCCGGCAAAAGCTACCGGCCGGTAAGATTGCCACCATTTCCCGAATCGTGACTCAAAGATCCCTTAATAGTGACCCATAGGCTCAGTGTCATGTGGATCGACGACTCAAGTGCCGACGTCATCAAGGTCGACTTCGAGGCCCTGTACCACGGCGATGTCCTGGTCGAGGGTGACACTTCGGAGCAGCTTGACGACTGGCACCCGCTGGCCAGTTGATTGATCGGCGCCGCGGCAGCGGCGCCTTTCGATATCGCGCCCTTGCGCGACGGCGGCCGCCCACATCCGGGTCGTCCGCAACCGGTGAGTCATCCCATTTCTCTTACATTCAGGTAGGGCCGCTCGGCGTCCTCGGAGCGTCACCCGTCGCATCGCCGCCCAGCAACTTCCGCGGGCGCATCACATGACAACGCCGAACGTGCCACCACTGCGAAAAACCGTTTCGCAGCAGCTGCACGTTCGGCGTAGTAGGTCGGCTTTAGACCGCCGTCGTCAGGCGACGTTCTCCTCGTCGTCGGCCTCGAGCATGTCCGCCAGGCGCCCCGAGATCAGCTCCTCGGCCTCGGTCACGATCCGCGACACCAACTCGCCGACCGTGGGGATGTCGTCGATGAGCCCCATGGCGGTGCCGACCGTCCAGATGCCGGCCTCGACGTCGCCGTCGTCGAACACTTTGCGCCCGCGCACCCCCGCTACCAGTTCCTGCACGTCGGGGAATTGCCCACCCTTGTCGAGTATGTCGACGACTTCGCGCGAGACGGTGTTGGACGCCACCCGGGCGGTGTTGCGCAGCGGCCGAAAGATCAACTCGGTGCCGCGCTCGTCGCCGGCGACGATGGCTTCCTTGACGTTCTGGTGGATGCACGACTCCACCGTGCACATGAATCGCGACCCCATGTTGATGCCGTCGGCACCGAGCGCCAGCGCAGCGACCAGGCCGCGGGCGTCGGCGAAGCCTCCGGAGGCGATCATCGGAATCTCGATCTGGGCGGCCGCGGCCGGGATCAGCACCAGACCAGGGATGTCGTCCTCGCCGGGGTGCCCGGCGCACTCGAATCCGTCAATGCTGATGCCGTCCACGCCCAAGCTCTGGGCCTTGACCGCGTGGCGCACCGAGGTGCATTTGTGCAGCACCTTGATTCCGTTGTCGTGAAACATCGGCAGGTGCGGCGCCGGATTGGATCCTGCGGTCTCGACGATCTTGATTCCGGCGTCGACGATCACCTGCCGGTATTCGTCATACGGCGGCGGGTTGATCGCCGGCAGGATGGTCAGGTTTACTCCGAACGGCCTGTCGGTGAGATCACGAGTCTTGGCGATCTCGTTGGCCAGGTCCGCCGGTGTGGGCTGGGTGAGCGCGGTGAGAAAACCTAGCGCGCCGGAGTTCGCTACCGCCGCAACCAGTTCCGCGCGTCCCACCCACTGCATGCCGCCTTGTGCGATGGGGTGTTCGACGCCGAAGGCTTCGGTGAACTTCGTTGTCAGACTCATACGGACTCCTTGCTGTGTTTGATGATCTTCGCGCAAGCGCTCATCGCGGCGCCATCCGGATCGCGCCGTCGAGGCGGATCACCTCGCCGTTGAGCATCGGGTTGCTGATGATGTGCTCGGCCAGCGCGCCGTATTCGTCGGGGTCGCCAAGCCGCGCCGGGTGCGGAACCTGCCCGCCCAGCGACTTCTGCGCCTCCTCGGGCAGCGAACCCAGCAGCGGCGTCTTGAACAGGCCCGGCGCAATGGTGCAGACCCGAATCAGCTCGCGGGACAGGTCCCGGGCGATCGGCAGCGTCATGCCGACCACCCCGCCCTTGGACGCCGAGTACGCGGCCTGGCCGATCTGGCCGTCGAACGCGGCCACCGAGGCGGTGTTGATGATGACGCCGCGCTCCTCACCGATCGGTTCGGTCTTGGCGATCCGCTCGGCGGCCAGTCGCAGCACGTTGAACGTGCCGATCAGGTTGACCTGCACGACCCGGTTGAACTCATCGAGCGGGAACGCGCCGTTTTTGCTCAACGTCTTGATTGCGTTGCCGATACCGGCGCAGTTGACGTTGATCCGCAGCGGTCCCAGCGACTCGGCGACGTCGAGTGCGGCGCTCACCGAGTCGGGGTCGGTAACGTTGGCCTCGGCGAAGCGCGCCCGGTCACCGAGTTCGGCGACAGCATCGGCGCCCCGCAGGTCGATGACGACGACCTGCGCTCCCGCGTCGAGCAGGCGCTTTGTGGTTGCCAATCCCAATCCGGAGGCACCGCCGGTGACGACGGCAACCGCATCCTTGATCTGCACTCCCTGACTCCTCTCAGCCCCAACCGTCTAGTTGGTCGGGACTATACCCAGTCGTCCAGGATGGCCTCGTTGTCGGTCCCCAATACGACCGGCGGGGTCGGGAGATCGGGCACGCTGCGGGAGAACCGCGGCGCCGGCATCGGCTGCAGGAAGCCGTCGGCGTCGTAGAAGGTGTCGCGCTGCGCGACGTGCGGATCCGAGAGCACCTCGCCGAACGCCAACACCGGCGCCACGCAGGCGTCGGAGTCGGCGAACACCTTGGCCCAATGGTCCCGATCGTGCGCCGCGAACGCCTTGGTGAATACCTCCCGCAACTCCGGCCAGCGGCTCTTGTCGTTCTGCTCCGGCACCTCTGCCGGGTTCAGCCCCAGCTTGGCCAGCAATTCGGCGAAGAACTGCGGTTCGATCGATCCCACCGAGACGTAGCGCCCGTCGGCGCATTCGTAGGTGTCATAGTAGGGCGCGCCGGTGTCGAGCATGTTGACGCCCCGCTCGTCGCTCCACAAGCCTTGGGCACGGAAGCTCCACATCATCGCCGCGAGCATGCTCGAACCGTCGACCATGGCCGCGTCGATCACCTGCCCCTTGCCGGAGGTCTGCCGCTCCCACAGCGCTGACAAGATGCCGACCAGCAGGAACAGCGATCCGCCACCGAAATCGCCGGCCAGGTTCAGCGGGGGCACCGGGCGCCCCCCCTTGCGCCCGATCGAGTGCAGGGTGCCGTTGAGCGAGATGTAGTTGATGTCGTGACCGGCCTGCCGAGCGCGCGGCCCGGTCTGCCCCCAGCCGGTCATGCGGCCGTAGATGAGCTTGCCGTTGACCTGGGCGCAGTCCTCCGGGCCCAGGCCGAGCCGCTCGGTGACGCCGGGCCGGAAACCCTCGATCAGCACGTCGGCCTTGGCGACCAGCCGCAGCACCAGGTCCCGCCCCTCCGGTGACTTCAGGTCAGCGGTCACCGAGCGACGATTACGCAGCATGGTGTCCTTCGGCGCGCCGCCACCGAATTTCGGCGGGCGGTCCACCCGCACCACCTCGGCACCCAGGTCGCCGAGGATCATCGCCGCGTGCGGCCCCGGCCCGATCCCGGCCAACTCGATGACTCGCAACCCCGCCAGTGGACCTGCCATGTGTGCCTCCTAGTCGTAAGCGCCCGTGATGTGCATCCTAGGGTGAGACCCATGACCGCAATTGACTCCGGCATCGACACTCTGGCACCGGTGGACGGCCTGTCCGTCACTGTGGCCGACGGGGTGCTCTCGGTGACCATCGACCGCCCCGACAGCCTCAACTCGGTGACCACCCCGGTGTTGGCCGGCATCGCCGACGCCATGGAAGGCGCCGCCCGCGACCCCCGGGTGCGCGCGGTGCGGCTCGGCGGCGCCGGGCGCGGGTTCAGCTCGGGCGCCGGCATCAGCGCCGAAGACGCCGCCGACGGGGTGCCGACGGAGATCATCGTCGAGGCCAACCGCGCGATCCGGGCGATCGTGGCACTGCCCCGCCCGGTGGTGGCCGTGGTGCAGGGCCCGGCCGCCGGCGTCGGGGTGTCGCTGGCGCTGGCCTGTGACCTCGTGGTGGCCTCGGACAAGGCCTTTTTTATGTTGGCGTTCACCAAGGTCGGGCTGATGCCCGACGGCGGCGCCTCCGCGCTGGTGGCCGCTGCGATCGGCCGGGCCCGCGCCATGCGGATGGCGCTGCTGGCCGAGCGACTGCCGGCCGCCGACGCTTTGGATGCCGGGCTGATCAGCGCGGTGTACCCCGCCGAGCAGTTCGACACCGAGGTCGACAAGCTGCTGGCCGCCTTGCTGGCCGGGCCGGCGGTCGCTTTCGCAAAGACCAAGCACGCCGTCAACGCGGCGACCCTGAGCGAGTTGGACGCGGCGCTGGACCGCGAATTCGTTGGGCAGTCGGCGTTGTTGAAGGCCCACGATTTCCGCGAGGGCACCCGGGCGTTCCAGGACCGGCGCAACCCGGACTTCACCGACGTCTGATCCGGCGAGGCTGCGTCCCACCCCCGGCGAGCGTGCACAGAATGCCGCCCGGGGCGGCGCGTCGCGGTACGAACACGCCCGCTCGCGGAGGGGGCGGGCTGCTTACATCCCGAAGATCGGTGGTAGCGCGAGCACCATGATCAGGCCCCACACCAGGTGGGTCAGCACCGGTGCCAGCACACCGCCGGTGGCGCGGCGCTCGATGCCGCAGACGGTGCCGAGCACGAGCGCGGCCACCGCCACCATCAGATTGCCGGCGGCAAACATCGCCGCCGTGTAGAGCGCCGTCGACAACACCAGCGGGTAGTGACGGCCGAACGCGCTGAACAGCGCGCCGCGGAAGAACATCTCCTCGGCGATCGCATTGACGATGGCGATCAGCACCACCAACCGCCAGGACACCTCGGTGGTGTACTCCAGGACCGCGATGACCTGACCGGCAAGTAGCGGAATCTGCTGCACCACAAGGGCGCCCAGCACAAAGAACCCGCCGACCGCCAGCCCGACGCCGGTGCCGGTGAACACCGGCCGTTCGTTGCGCCCGCGGAACCGCACCACACCCAGATGCAGCGGCCCGGACGCCAGCGCGCCCACCGCCCAGACCGCCGCCAGCGCCAGCGACAACCAGTAGAACCACGCCTCCCCCGGCTGCTTGGTGTGCATGAAGGCCAGCAGCGCAGCGCCGGGCACCAGCATCACCGCAACCACGATGCGCCGACGCAGTACAACGGCGTTCGGCTCGTGGTAGGGCAGCGTCACCTTGGTGATGATGTCGGTGAACTCGCGGATCAGGCCAGGTCGGGCCGGACTGGTCTGGGTCATGCCTAAAACGTAGCGGCCCTAGGCCCGTCGGTGGCCTGAATGCGTCAGTTCGCCCGGTGGACTTCGATCAGCCGGCGGTACACCGAAGCATTGTGCCGATTGTTGCGGATTTCGGCCTCGCTGAGCTCCCGTCGCACCCGGCCGGGCACCCCCGACACCAGTGACCGGGGCGGCACCACCATGCCCTGCGGGATGACCGCGCCGGCCGCGACCAGACACCCGGCTCCCACCGTGGCTCCGTTGAGGACGATCGCACCCATCCCGATCAGGGAGTCGTCGCCGATGGTGCAACCGTGCAGCACCGCGTTGTGTCCCACACTGACCCGGGCCCCGACCCGCACCGGAAACTCCTTGTCGACGTGAATGGTCACGCCGTCCTGGATATTAGAGTCGACGCCGATCTCGATCGGCTCCGCCTCGGCGCGGAGCGTAGCCGAATACCAGACGCTGGCCCGGGCGGCCAGGCTGACCTGGCCGATGAGGCTGGCGTTGGGCGCCGCCCACGCCTCGGGATGAAGCTGCGGGTAGCGGCCACCAATTCCGATGATCAGCGGGTCGGCCATCGGCTCAACGGGCCTTCCACACCGGCGCGCGCTTCTCGGCGAACGCCCGCGGCCCTTCCTTGGCGTCCTCGGATTTCAGCAGCGCGGAGAACTCCCGGCCGGTGCGGGCCCAGCCCGCCGCCTCGCCGGGGATGGCGCCGTCCTCGACACCGTAGGCGATGCGCTTGCTGGCCCGCACCGACAGCGGCGCGTTACCGGTGATCTGGGCGGCCAGCTCCAGCGCGGCGTCCAGTGCCCCACCATCGTCGACCACTCGATTGACCAGCCCCCAGCGGGCGGCGTCGCCGGCCGAGATCGGCTCCCCGGTGTACAGCAGCTCCAGGGCGACCTTGCGGGGCAGCTGGTCGACGATACGGAACACCCCACCGGCACCGGCGATCAGGCCGCGCTTGACCTCGGGCAACCCGAACTGCGCGCGCTGCTCGGCAACCACCAGGTCGCTGGCCAAGGCCAGCTCGGTCCCGCCGCCGAGCGCGGTGCCGTTGACCGCCGCAATCGTCGGCTTGTCGATGAAATGCTGCACGTAGCCGGCGAAGCCCCACTCCGGGCGGTCGGGGTGGTAGATGTTCTCCCGATTGGCGATGGCCTTGAGATCGGCTCCGGCGCAAAATGATTTGTCACCGGCCCCGGTGATCACCACCGCGCGCACCTCGTCGTCGGTCTGGGCCTGCGCCAGTGCGTCGCCGATGCCGTTGCTGACCGCACCGTTGACGGCGTTGCGAGCCTCGGGCCGGTTGATCGTGATCAGCAGTACGTTGCCCCGTCGCTCGACGAGGACGGCCGACTCGGTCACAGCAGCTCCAGAATGGTGGCGTTGGCCTGGCCGCCGCCCTCGCACATGGTCTGCAGTCCGTAGCGAATCCCATTGGCGCGCATGTGATACAGCATCGTGGTCATGATCCGGGCGCCGGAGCCGCCGAGCGGGTGGCCGAGCGCGATCGCCCCGCCGTTCGGGTTGAGCTTCTTCGGGTCAGCGCCGATTTCTGCGAGCCAGGCCATCGGCACCGGGGCGAACGCCTCGTTGACCTCGAACACCCCGATGTCGTCGAGGCTCAGCCCGGAGCGCTGCAGCGCTTTCTGGGTGGCCGGGATGGGCGCACTGAGCATCATCACCGGGTCGGCGCCGGCCAGTACCGCGGTGTGTACCCGCGCCAGTGGCGTACACCCGAGTTCGCGCGCCTTGGCCGCCGACATGAACAGCAATGCACCCGAGCCGTCGGAGATCTGCGAGGAGTTCCCCGCGTGGATCACACCGTCCTCTTTGAACGCGGGCTTGAGTTGGCCCATCTTCTCCAGGGTGGTGCCGCGCCGGATACCCTCGTCGTCGCTGACGACGTTGCCCTCGGCGTCCTTGATCGAGACGATCTCGTCCTTAAAGGCACCGGAATCCTGCGCCGCAGCGGCCTTCTCATGTGAAGCCAACGCGAACTCATCCAGCGCGGTGCGGCTCAACCCCCACTTCTCGGCCATCATCTCCGCGCCCGTCCCCTGGTTGGGGGTCTGGCTGTAACGCGCCCTGAAGGCCTCCGGGTAGGGATGTCCGCCGTTGGCCAGCGACGAGCCCATCGGGGTGCGTGACATCGACTCGACACCGCCGGCGACAACGACGTCGTAGTGGCCGGCGACCACGCCGGCGGCGGCGAAGTGCACCGACTGCTGGCTGGACCCGCACTGGCGGTCCACCGTCACCCCAGGCACGCTCTCCGGCCACCCCGCGGTCAGCAGGGCGGTGCGCCCGATGTCCAGTGCCTGCTCACCGGCCTGCATGACGCAACCCCAGATGACGTCGTCCACCAGCGC
Source organism: Mycolicibacter algericus DSM 45454 (assembly GCF_002086455.1). Lineage (GTDB taxonomy): Bacteria > Actinomycetota > Actinomycetes > Mycobacteriales > Mycobacteriaceae > Mycobacterium > Mycobacterium algericum. Next base: position 21,379 of record NZ_MVHC01000014.1, on the reverse strand, counting down.
CGGGTCCACCCCGGCCCGGCCGACCAGCCCGTTGAGTACCTGGGCGGACAACTCTGCGGGGTGCACCCCCGACAATCCGCCGTTGCGCTTGCCGATGGGCGAGCGCACCGCTTCGACGATGACGGCTTCGGCCATGAGTGCTCTCCTTATATATTTCGAAATATTTCACCGGTTTCGTACGTCGATTGTCGACCGGACCGCTCGGCTTGCGTCAAGGGGGGTGGCCCGGCGCTCGCGTACCGTCGAAGTCATGGCACGCATTGTGATCATCGGCGGCCACGGCCAGGTCGCCCTACTACTCAGCCCCATCCTGGCCGAACGCGGTGACGAGGTGACGTCGGTGTTCCGCAACCCCGACCACTCCGAGGAGGTCGCGGTGACCGGGGCGAGCCCGGTGGTGGCCGACCTTGAGCAGCTCGACACCGGCGCGCTGGCCGCCGTGCTGGCCGGCCACGACGCGGTGGTGTTCTCCGCCGGCGCCGGCGGCGGCAACCCGGACCGCACCTACGCCGTCGACCGCGACGCCGCCATCCGCACCATCGACGCTGCCGTCGCAACCGGGGTGCGGCGCTTCATCATGGTGTCCTACTTCGGCGCCGGCCCCGACCACGGTGTGCCCCAAGATGAGCCGTTCTTCCCGTATGCACAAGCCAAGGCCGCCGCCGACGCCCATCTGCGCGACGCCGACTTGGACTGGACAGTGCTGGGGCCGAGTCGGTTGACCGAAGAACCGGCCACCGGCCGCATCGAGACAGGCGCTGCGCTCGGCAAGGGCGAGGTGTCGCGCGGCAACGTCGCAGAGGTGATCGCAGCCTGCCTAGCCGACGACGCGACGATTCGCCGCACCATCGAGTTCAACGACGGCGAGACGCCCATCCCAGAGGCACTTCAAGCCGATTGACCAGGTAATCTTGATCATGCAACAGGTTTGTCAACATCGCCGCAAGGCGGCGTCGGCATCGAGCGCACCGCGGTTTTCCGCGGGGCGCGAGAGGGAACCCGGTGAGAATCCGGGACTGTCCCGCAGCGGTATGCAGGAACGACCGCCGTCACACGGCACTGGTCAGGGGTTCGCCCCAGACTGGGAAGCGACGGCTACTAGGAGCACCCCGGGTGCGCGCCTGCGAGTCCGAAGACCTGCCTGTTGTGCCGGGCGCGCCGCGCCCGGCGGATCAACGCCTCGCGGAATGGGCGTCTGGTTTTCCAGGGTTATAGTGCGTTAAATTGCACGAGACTGACGGGCCGGACGACCGCCGGCGGTGACCCACCCTCGCTAATCGAAGGATCAAATCGTGACCGCTCAAACCTTTAACGCCACCGTCCTCGGCTCCCCCCGGATCGGGCCGCGCCGCGAGCTCAAGCGCGCCACCGAGAGCTACTGGGCCGGCCGGATCGGACAGGACGAACTGAAGAAGGTGGCGGCCAACCTGCGCCGCGACACCTGGGCACAGTTGGCCGCCGCCGGGCTGGACTCGGTGCCGGTGAACACGTTCTCCTACTACGACCAGATGCTCGACACTGCGGTGCTGCTCGGCGCGCTCCCGGAGCGGGTCGGCGGTGTGGCCGACGAACTGGACCGCTACTTCGCCGCGGCCCGGGGCAACGCCGACGTCGCCCCGCTGGAGATGACGAAGTGGTTCGACACCAACTACCACTACATCGTTCCGGAGATCGGCCCGAATACCACGTTCACGCTCGACCCGACGAAGGTGCTCGCAGAGCTCAAAGAAGCCCAGGAGCAAGGAATCTCGGCTCGGCCGGTGATCATCGGCCCGATCACCTTCCTGCTGCTGAGCAAGGCTGTCGATGGCGCTCCAGAGCCGATCTATCGCCTCGACGAGCTCACCGATGTCTACGCCGAACTGTTGTCCACGCTGGCCGCCGCCGGCGCACAGTGGGTGCAGATCGATGAGCCGGTGCTGGTGACCGACGTATCCGAGAACGCCCCCGCGTTGGCCGACCAGGTCTACGCCCGGCTGGGCGGACTGAGCGATCGACCGGCGATCTTCGTCGCCACCTACTTCGGCGACCCGGGCGCGGCCCTGCCCGCACTGGCCCGCACCCCGGTCGAGGCGATCGGTGTCGATCTGGTCTACGGCCCGAATACCAAGATCGCATCGGTGCCGGAGCTGGCCTCCAAGACCCTGGTCGCCGGTGTGGTCGACGGCCGCAACATCTGGCGCACGGATCTGCAGGCGGCGCTGGCCAAACTGGCGTCGCTGCTGGGTTCGGTCGGCTCGTTGGCCGTCTCTACGTCCTGCTCGACGCTGCACGTGCCCTACACGCTCGACGGTGAGACCGGTCTCGACGAAGACCTGCGCAGCTGGCTGGCGTTCGGCGCCGAGAAGGTGAGCGAGGTCACCGCGCTGGCCCGAGCACTGACCGAGGGCCGCGACGCCGTCGCCGACGAGATCGCCGCTTCCAACGCCGCGGTGGAGTCCCGCAAGGCCGACCCGCGTCTGCGCAATGCCGACGTCCGCGGCCGGATCGAGACGATCACCGCGTCCGGTGCCCAGCGGGGCAGCGCCGAGGCCCGGCGCGCCGCCCAGCTCGAGCGGTTGCACCTGCCGCCGCTGCCGACCACCACCATCGGGTCGTTCCCGCAGACCGTCGACATCCGCAAGGCCCGGGCGGCGCTGGTCGCCGGGGAGATCGACGAGGCGGAGTACACCCGCCGGATGAAAGCCGAGATCGCCGACGTCATCACCCTGCAGGAGCAGCTTGGGCTGGACGTGCTGGTGCATGGCGAGCCGGAGCGCAACGACATGGTGCAGTACTTCGCCGAGCAGCTGGAGGGATTCTTCGCCACCGCCAACGGCTGGGTGCAGTCCTACGGCAGCCGGTGCGTGCGGCCGCCGGTGCTGTTCGGCGACGTCTTGCGCCCGCATCCGATGACGGTGGAGTGGGCCACCTACGCCCAGTCGCTGACCGACAAGCCGGTCAAGGGCATGCTGACCGGTCCGGTGACCATCCTGGCCTGGTCGTTCGTCCGTGACGATCAGCCGTTGGCCGACACCGCCAACCAAGTGGCCCTGGCGATCCGCGACGAGACGGTGGATCTGGAGAAAGCCGGCATCGCGGTGATCCAGGTCGACGAGCCGGCGCTGCGGGAGTTGCTGCCGCTGCGCAAGGCCGACCAGCAGGCCTACCTGAACTGGGCGGTCGGCGCCTTCCGGCTCTCCACGTCGGGGGTCACCGACGCAACTCAGATCCACACCCACCTGTGCTACTCGGAGTTCGGCGAGGTGATCGGGGCGATCGCCGACCTGGACGCCGACGTCACCTCGCTCGAGGCGGCCCGCTCGCACATGGAGGTGCTCGACGACCTCAACGCGATCGGGTTCTCCAACGGGGTTGGTCCGGGCGTCTATGACATCCACTCCCCGCGGGTCCCGTCCACCGGCGAGATGGCCGAATCACTGCGTGAAGCCCTCGATGCCGTTCCAGCGCAACGGCTCTGGGTGAACCCGGACTGCGGACTGAAGACCCGCAAGACCGACGAGGTGACCGCCTCGCTGGCCAACCTGGTCGCCGCCGCGAAGCAGGCCCGCGCCAGCGTCTAACCCTAAATCCGCACGAACAGTCCCCCGCGAGCCGGGGGGTGCCCCGAGTGAAGGCCCCCGAAATCTTCCGGTTTTGGGGGCTTTCGCGTCTGCTCGCCGCGGCCGCCGGGCCGACCGTTAGCCTCAAGCGATGGACTTCACCACCATCCGCCATGAGCTCGAGGACGGCATCCTCACCGTCTACCTGGACCGACCGGACCAGCTCAATGCGTTCACCGTGCAGATGGCCGAGGAGCTGGAACGCACCTTCGTCGAGGTCAACGACGACGACGCCGTCCGTTCGGTGATCGTCACCGGCTGCGGGCGGGCGTTCTGCGCCGGGATGGACCTGTCGGGCACCGGCAACGTGTTCGGTCTCGACGAATCCAAGTCGCCGGCCCTGGCCGACATGGCCGACCTCGACGATCCGGAGCTGGCCCGGGTGCGCGACACCGGCGGTCGGGTGACGCTGGCGATCTATAACTGCCGCAAGCCGGTGATCGCCGCGGTCAACGGGCCCGCAGTCGGCATCGGCGCCACCATGATGCTGGCGATGGACGCGCGGTTGTTCTCGACCAAGGCGCGGTTCGGGCTGGTGTTCGGCAAGCTGGGTATCACCCCGGAAGCGTGCTCGACGTGGTTTCTGCCCCGGATCGTCGGAATGCCAACGGCTTTGGATCTGCTGTACCGCGCCAACATCCTCGACGCCGAAGCCGCGCGGGATTGCGGCCTGGCCCAGGCGGTTTATCAACCCGAAGTGCTGTTGGGCGAGGCGCGCGTCCTCGCCGACGCCTGGACCAAGGGCCGCTCACCGGTGTCGTTCGCGCTGATCCGCCAGATGCTCTACCGCAACTCCGCCCAGCCCGACCCGGTGGAAGCGCACCGGGTGGACTCGCTGGCGATGTTCTACACCAGCATCGGCGACGGCGCCGACGGGGTGCGCGCCTTCCTGGACAAGCGCGACCCGCAGTTCACCTCCCGGGCTTCGGCGATGCCACCGTTCTACGACGACTGGGTCAACGGCGGGTAGCCCGCTCACCCCCGCCCAGCGTGAAGTTGGCCTCACGCTCGCACAACGAAGGTGAAGCCAACTTCACGCTCGGCGGTCAGGATGGACTGGCGGGTCCACGTGCACCGGCACGTCGTCGGCCCACGGCTGGCGAGCCACCATGTCCGCGACCCTGACGTGGCCGCGCTCGAACTCACCGGTGGCGGCGTCCACCAGGCGGTAGGCCTGGGTCTGCCGATGGATCGGTTGCGCGTCGAGGATCACCACCCGCACCTCGCCGGGGGTGAATCCGCACCGCTGCTGCAGCGCCTCGATCAGTTGCTCGTTGGTCATGTGGCCGTCACCGAAGTTCCAGCCGAGCGCCGTCGAACAGATCCGCTCCCCGTCGGTCAGGGTGTAGTCCGCCTCGTCCCGGTCGGCCATCGCCCGGTGCGCCAGGGTGAACAGCGCCCGGCCGTGGGTGTTGAAGCCACGGAACGCATATCCCATGTAGATCGGGATCTGCGCGGCCTCGGCGCTGCCGTAGAAGCGCTCCAACTGCGCGGCCGGCATGCTGGCGATCGCAACCACCCCGCGCGCGATCTTCTCCTCCGCCGACGCGGTCAGACACCACAGGGTGGTATCCCAGTTGCCGGCGTAGTAGCGCATGCCCGGCAGAAACGACACCTTGTGCGGGAACAGGTTGCCCAGTACGACCACACCGGCGCTGAGACCGAACAGCAGCGCCACCGGCCACGGGTTGTTCAGGTCGGACACCCCGAGATCGGCGTGCGCGACGAACAGGGCCAGCACCCCGAAGATCATGAAGACGTTCCACTCCAGCGGCACCCCCATCGGGATCGCCGCCAGGATGCCCAGGTGAAAGCAGACCATGACGAACGCCGCGATCGCGGTCGGCCAGCCGCCATGAGAGCAGAACAGCGCGAACGGGACACCCATCTCGATCAGCGTGCTGAAATGCGCCAGGATCATCGAAGGCCGGCCGGGGCGCAGGTCCTCGGGGAAGTTCCGGAAGAAGCGCCGCTTGAGCGCCTTCGGCCGGATCAGCGGGTTGTTGCTCATCATCGTCGAGATTACGAACGGGAAGTGCCGATTGAGTTTCGACGTGGCGGCACCGATCCAGATCACCATGAAGATCGCCTTGGCGGCGATGATCATGTCGACGCCACCGAACAGGAACGCCGCTGCCAGCGGGGCGTACACTTCGCCGCGCGCGGCCAGGAAGATCACCTTGTCGCGCAGACCCGTCACCGCCAAGATCGCCACGATCGCCACGATCTGCCAGTGCGGCAACACCCCGACCTCGGTGTCCAGTTGCGGGATCGGGCCGGTGCCATCAGACAACAGCGCCACCAGCAGCATCACCAGCAAAGCGGCGTAGAGCACCGCATCCAGCGGCGTGCGGTTGGTGCCGGCGGTCAGCGGAACGCGCCGCGGCCATGGCGGCAGCCGGATGGTGTTGGGCCGCAACCAGTACAGGACAGATCCCATCGGCGGGAAGAACCGGTTGTTCAGCGGCCCGAAGCCGCAGCCCAGTCCGATGACCTCGAATGCCATGGTGTAGAGCACAACCTTCTCGAACACGATGGGTTCGCTCCACCACTGCCCCACGCTGGTGATCCCGTCGATGCCCCGGGTGGCCAGCGCGAATAGCACGGCCCCGAGGATGTAGAGGGCGATCTTGACCAGATAAAACAGGTGCAGCACGACCGGTGTGCCGAAGCCCACCTCGGCCCAGTGCCGGGCCATCGGGCGAATCTTCTCGCTGCGACTGCCTGTGCTCCATTCGGCGAAGTCGACAACGGGCAGTTCAGGTTTGAGAAATCCCATGATCGTCAGACTAGAACGCGTTCTAGATGGCCGCGGCGAAACCGCGTCACAGCGACCGGCTGATGATCTCCTTCATGATCTCGCTGGTGCCGCCGTAAATCCGGTTCACCCGCGAACCGGTGTACATGTTGGCGATCGGGTATTCGGCCATGTAGCCGTAGCCGCCGAAGATCTGTAGGCACTTGTCGACAACCTGATCAGATTTCTCCGCGGCGAACAGCTTGGCCATCGACGCGGTCATCGGGTCGTTCTTGCCCTCGACGTACTGGCTGATCGCGTAATCGACCAGCGTCTTGATCGCCAGTGTCTCGGTCTTGCATTCGGCCAGCACGAATTTGGTGTGCTGAAAGTTGCCGATGGGTCGGCCGAACGCCTCGCGTTCCTTGGAGTAGCGGATGGCCTCCAGCACGGCGGCTTCGGCCAGTGCCGCACACAGTGTTCCGATGATCAGCCGCTCCCGGGCCAGCTGCTCCATCAGCTGGTAGAAGCCCAGCCCCTCCTTCTCGCCGAGCAGGTTGGCGACCGGCACCCGCATGTCGGCGAAGAACAGTTCTCGGGTGTCCTGACCGTGCTGACCGATCTTCTCCAGCACCCGGCCCCGTTCGAAGCCCGCCAAACCATTGGTCTCGGCGACGATCAGCGACACCCCGGCGGCTCCCTGCGACGGATCGGTCTTGGCGACGATCACCACCAGATCGCAGTGAGTCCCGTTGGAGATGAACGTCTTCGACCCGTTGATGATGTAGTTGTCCCCGTCACGTACCGCGGTGGTGCGCACCGACTGCAGATCCGATCCGGTGCCCGGTTCGGTCATCGCGATGGCCAGCACCGCCTCACCGCTGATGACCTTGGGCAGCCAGCGTCGGCGCTGCTCGTCGTTGCCGTAGGCATACAGATAGTGCGCCACGATCGGCGAGTGCACCGAGAAGCCGAAGCACTGGTCGTGCGCGTAGACGAGTTCTTCTTGCACCACGCAGTGCATGGCGTAGTCGCCGCCGGCCCCGCCGAACTCCTCGGGCAGGTCCAGACCCAGTAGCCCGGCGTCGCCGGCCTTGTTCCAGAACTCGCGATCCACCCCGTGCTGGGCCACCCAGCGCTCCTGATTGGGTGTGGCCTCCTTGCGCAGGAATTCCGCGGTGTGTTTGCGCAGTTCGCGGTGCTGGTCGGTCTCCCAGAGCGGGCGGTAATCGGGGAACAGTTGCGACATGACTGAATGGTAATCACCGCCCCGCGAGCAGTCCCCCGCAAGCGGGAGGTGCCCCCAGCGACAGTCCCCCAAGCCGACCTTTTTGGGGTTTTCGTGACTGCTCGCGGTGGGAAAGGTCAGCCGTCGTAGAGTGAGCGCTGCGCCTGGCCCGAATAGGCACTGAGCGGGCGGATCAGCGCGTTGGCTGCGGTCTGCTCGATGATGTGCGCGGTCCACCCGACCACGCGGCTCATGACGAACAGCGGCGTGAACATCGCGATATCGAAGCCCATCAGGTAGTAGGCCGGTCCGGTCGGGAAATCCAGATTGGGTTTGAGCCCGGTGGCGGCGAACATCTCGGCCTCCAGGATCTGGTACATGTCCAACCAGCGCTGGCCGCCGCGCACCGCCGCGACACGTTCCAACGCCGCCTTCATGGTCGGCACCCGGGAGTCACCGTGCTTGTAGACGCGGTGACCGAATCCCATCACCTTGTCCTTGCGGGACAGCTTGCCGTGCAGCCATTCTGCGGCGTTGGCCGGCTCACCGATCTCGATCATGTCGTGCATGACCGCCTCGTTGGCCCCGCCGTGCAGCGAGCCCTTGAGCGCGCCGATGGCCGCGGTCACGGCGCTGTAGATGTCGGACTGGGTGGAGGTGACCACCCGTGCGGCGAAGGTGGACGCGTTGAAGCTGTGCTCGGCGTACAGCGTCATGGACTGCTCGAATGCCGACACGATCACCGGCTCGGGCACCTCACCGAAGCACATCCGCAGGAAGTTCTCGGCGTAGCCGAGGTGGCTGTGCGGCGCGATCGGCGCCAAAGCGCGCCGGCGGCGCATGTCCGCGGCGACGATCGTCGGCAGCACTGCGAACATCCGCAGCGCCTTGGCGAAGTTCGCCGACTCGGAAGGGTCGTCCTCTTCGGCGTCTTCGGCACCTAGGTAGCTGATCGCGGTGCGCACCACATCCATCGGATGGCAGTTGTCGGGCAGCTTCTCCACCAGCGACAGCAGCGACCGGTCCACCCGCCGCGCCGCCCGCTCCCGCTGGCAGAACAACGCCAGCTCGGCGTCGGTCGGCAACTCATCGTGCCACAACAGATAGGCGACCTGCTCGAAGCTCACACGAGCGGCCAGGTCCTGCACCGGGTAGCCGCGGTAGGTCAGCGAGTTGGTCTCCGGCACCACCTTGGAGATGGCGGTGGTGTCGACGACCACCCCGGCGAGTCCTTTGTGAATCTCGGCAGTGGTCACCGGTGGCCTCCCTCTAACGTGAAGTTGAAGATGTCGTCGTCGAACTGGTTGTACTCGGCGTAGCGCAGCAGCTCGTAGAGCCGACTGCGGTGCTGCATCTGGTCCACTAACCCGGATTGCGTTCCGGCCGTGTCGATCTCCCGCAACCCCACTTCGACGGCGAACATCGCCAGCCGCAGCGTGGTTACCGGGTAGATGACGGCGTTGTAGCCGAGGTCGGACAGTTGAGCAGCGGTCAGCAGCTCCGATTTGCCGAACTCGGTCATGTTCGCCAGCAGCGGGACATCGACCGCGGCGCGGAACTGTTCGAAATCGGCCGGCCCGCGCAGCGCTTCGGTGAAGATCAGATCCGCTCCGGCGTCGGCGTAGGCCTTCGCCCGATCGATCGCGGACGAAAGCCCTTCGATTCCGGCGGCATCGGTACGGGCACAGATGATGAAGTCCGGATCACGGCGTGCGGCGACCGCCGCCCGCAGTCGCTTGACCATCTCGCCTGCCGGCACCACCGCTTTGCCATCGAGGTGCCCGCACCGCTTGGGGTTGACCTGGTCCTCGAGGTGACACCCGGCCAACCCGGAGTCTTCAAGCACTGTGATGGTACGCGCGGCGCTCATCGGCTCGCCGAACCCGGTGTCGGCGTCGATGAATGTCGGCAGGTCGGTGGCGGCCGCGATCTGCGCGCCGCGACCGGCCACCTCGGTCAGCGTGGTCAGCCCGATGTCCGGCGGCCCCAGGTCGGCCGAGAGCACCGCACCCGAGACGTAGACGCCCTCGAACCCGATCTCGACGATCAGTTTGGCGACCAGCGGCGAAAACGCGCCTGGAAACCGTTGCAGCCGACCAGATGCCAAGCCTGCCCGAAATGCCGTCCGCTTGTCTGACGGAGCCGCAGTGGCCCCGAGCAGCCCACTCACCGGAAGATCCCATCGGGGGTCGCCGGCGCCCGGTCCAACACCGCGGGCTCGACGACGATGTTCAGCGTTTGCAGCTCAGCGCCGGACAGGCCCGCAAGGCCTTCTGCGGCGGCGAGGAACCGCTCCTGTTCGCCCACGGTTACCACGCCCTCGGCCAGTTCGGTGAACTTGCCGACGTACTGCTTGCGCTCGAACGGCCGGGACCCCAGCGGGTGCGCGTCGGCGATCGCGAGCTCGTCGGTGATGACTTCCCCACTGGCCAGGGTGATCTCGGCGCGCGCTCCGAAGGCCTTCTCATTCGGGTCGGTCGAGTGGTAGCGCCGGGTCCACTCCGGGTCCTCGACGGTGGAGATCTTGCGCCACAACGCAACGGTGTCGGGCCGGTGAGCGCGTTCCGGAGCATAGGACCGTTCGTGGTGCCAGCTGCCATCCTGCAACGCGACGGCGAAGATGTACATCAACGAGTGGTCCAGGGTCTCCCGGGAGGCGTCCGGGTCGAACTTCTGCGGGTCGCCGGATCCGGTGCCGATCACGTAGTGGGTGTGGTGGCTGGTGTGCAGCACGATCGTCGCGACCTGCTCCAGGTCGCCGATGCGTTGCCGCAGGCGGCGGGCCAGGTCGATCAGCGCCTGGCTCTGGTACTCGGCCGAGTACTCCTTGGTGTAGCTGTCCAGGATGGCGAGCTTGGCCTCGCCGGGGCCGGGCAGCGGTACCTGGTAGGTGTGATCGGGCCCGGACAGCAGCCACGCGATCACCCCGTCCTCGCCCTCCCAGATCGGCGCCGGGGAGCCCTCGCCGCGCATCGCGCGGTCGACCGCCTCGATGCCCACCTTGCCGGCCAGCGCAGGTGCGTAGGCCTTCCAGCTCGAGATGAGCCCCTTGCGGGACTGCCGGGTGGCGGTGGTCAGGTGCAGCGCCTGGCCTACCGCCTGGTAGATCACCTCGGGGTCCAGCCGCAGCATGGTGCCGATCCCGGCGGCCACCGACGGGCCCAGGTGTGCGACGTGATCGATCTTGTGCTCATGCAGACAGATTCCCTTGACCAGGTCGATCTGCACCTCGTAGGCGGTGGCCAGGCCACGGATGAGGTCGGCGCCGGAGACCCCGAGCTGCTGGGCGACGGCCACCAATGCCGGGATGTTGTCGGCGGGGTGGGAGTAGTCGGCGGCCAGGAACGTGTCGTGGAAATCCAGTTCGCGCACCGCGACGCCATTGGCCCAGGCGGCCCACTCCGCCGAGTAGCTACCCTCGATGCCGAACACGCTCGCACCCGGAGTCGACGGGTGTGCCTGTGCCTGCCGGCGGGCAACCGTCACCGGGCGGCGCAGTACCGACGCCGCGCTGACACCGGCGTTGTCGATGATGCGGTTGATCACCATCTCGACGGTGTCATCGGGGACTGCCACCGGGTCCGCGGCGACCTCCGCGATCTTCCAGGCGAGGTGTTCGGAACGGGGAAAGTCCTCGGCGCTGCGGCGTGTTTTAACGTCATGTACCTGCATGTTTCACATGCTACGCACGATCCGCGTCCGATGATATGCGCCGTAAATGCGTATCAAAGCGTCCTAGGTCGGCCGGTTTTGCAAACGTTGCGAATGCAATCCGGAGTTATGGTGCATGTCATGGCATCGTCCACCGCCAGGCCCACCATCGGGTCCACCATCAGGTCCACCACCAGCCGGACGTTCGTCGGCGCCCGGCTACGACGACTGCGCGAGGAGCGCGGCTTGACCCAGGTGGCGCTGGCCCGCGAGCTGAACCTGTCCACCAGCTACGTCAACCAGCTCGAGAACGACCAGCGGCCGCTCACCGTATCGGTACTGCTGGCGCTCACCGAACGATTCGGCCTGCCGGCGCAATACTTCTCAGGCGACTCCGACGCCCGGCTGGTCGCCGACCTGCGCGACATGTTCGTCGCCGCCGGCGAGCACGCCGCCAGCGACAGCCAGATCGAGGAACTCGTCGCTCGGATGCCGGAGATCGGCAACAGCCTGTTGACCATGCACCGCCGACTGCGCGGCGCCACCGGCGAATTGGAGTCTTACCGCTCGCGGGTCTCCGGCGACCCGGCACAGGCGCAGACACGCCCGATGCCGTTCGAGGAAGTCCGGGACTTCTTCTACGACCGCAACAACTACATCGGCGAGCTCGACACCGTCGCTGAGCGAATGTTCGTCGACACCGGGATGCGCTTTGGTGGCTTGGACATTCAGCTGTCGGCACTGTTGGCCGATCGCTTCGGGATCACCGTCGCAGTCGTCGACGATCTGCCCTCCGGGACCAAGCGCATCTTCGATCCGGCGACTCGGGTGCTGCGCATCGCGCACTGGTTGCTTGCGGGCCAGCGTGCTTTCCAGATCGCCACCCAGCTGGCGCTGCTGACCCACGCTGAGCTGCTCTCGGACATCGTGGCGCAGGATCAACTCCTGAGCCCGGAGGCGCGGGGAGTGGCCCGAATCGGGTTGGCCAATTACTTCGCCGGTGCGTTCCTGTTGCCCTACCGGCAGTTCCACCGGTCCGCGACCGAGCTGCGTTACGACATCGACCTGTTGGGCCGCCGTTTCGAGGTCGGGTTCGAGACGGTGTGCCACCGGCTCTCGACGTTGCAACAGCCGGGCCGGCGCGGGGTGCCATTCATCTTCGTCCGCACCGACAAGGCGGGAAACATCTCGAAACGGCAGTCGGCCACCGCTTTTCATTTCAGCCGGGTCGGGGGGAGCTGTCCGCTGTGGGTGGTGCACGACGCGTTCAGCCAACCCGGTCGGATCATCACTCAGGTCGCGCAGATGCCCGACGGGCGGAAGTACTTCTGGATCGCCACCACCACGCCGCCCGAGGGCCGCGGCTATCTGGGCCAGCACAAGACCTTCGCCGTCGGGCTGGGCTGTGATCTGGCGCATGCCGAGAAGCTGGTGTATTCCACCGGTGTCGCCCTGGACGACGAGGCCACCGTGGTGCCGATCGGAGCGGGCTGCAAGATCTGCGACCGCAAGACATGCCCCCAGCGCGCATTCCCCTATCTGGGCCGACCGGTCCTCGTCGACGAGAACGCCGGCAGCGGGCTGCCCTACTCGCCGGTCACGTCGGACTTGGTCGGCGGGCGGTAGAAGAGCGCCAGCTGGCCGATCGCGCCCGCCAGGCCGAGGCCGACCGAGATCCACAGGCCGGGCCAGCCGTTTTGCCAGCAGTGGCAGAAGATCTGGTGGTCCAGGCTGAGGTAGCCCGGTCCGATCATCGCCACCGCGACGGCGCCGGCGGCCAGTACGAGGTTGTACTCCCAGCCCTCCTTGACGATGAAGAAACCGTTCTTGCGGTGCACGGTCCATGCCGCGACCACCATCAGCGCCACGAATCCGGCAGCGGCGATCGGAGTGAACAGCCCCACGGCCAATCCCAGCCCGGCGGCGATCTCGGCGACGGCCGCCGTCAGCGCCTGGAATTTCCCGTACTTCATCCCGATGCTTTCGAACCATCGCGCGGTTCCAGGGATGCGGCCCCCGCCGAAGAACTTGTTGAAGCCGTGCGCGGCCAGCGTCAGACCCAGAACCAGCCGCAAGATCAGCAATGCGACATCAGCAGCAGTAGCCATATACCCCAACTTACAATGCCGCCTCCAGCAGCCGCGCATAGACGTCGATATCAGCGATCGCCGACTCGGCCGCGTGCACGCTGACCACCACGGTGTCCCCGATGCCGTGCACGCCGTGGGTGAGCCCCATGGCCGGGGACAGCGCCGGGAATCCCGCGGTCAACACCACCGGCGCGCTACCGAAGCGCAGGTCGGCAGCGCCACGGTGCACGCTGGACACCACGGTGTTGCCGGCTACCCGCACCGGTGGAGTCTGCGGGTCGAACTTCTGTACGCCCCAGCGCAGCAGCGCCGCCGGGGTCGCGGCGAATGCCCGGTCGGCGGCAGCCGTTGCGGGATGACGGGCGCGTAACCGGCCCCCGGCCACCTCGGCGACGATCCGCCCTTCACGGGTGAGCCGATCGCACTGCGGGTACAGCCCCACCCGAATGTTTCCGAAGTGGTTATTCGCCAGTCGGGCACCGGCTTTGGCCATCGGCACCTCGGCACCCAGCTCATCACACGGCTCGCCGAGATACTCCGTCAGCGCCGCGGACACCGCCGAGAGCACTGCGACGGTGACGGTCGGACCGCCCAACTCGGCGCGCCGGCGCACCAGGGTGCGTATCGCACGAGTTCCGGCCGGCCGATTGTTGGTGGCCAACGGCGGCCGGTCGCCGACCGGCGCCGGCAACAGCCCGGCCCGAGTGTCCTCGACGCGGCCGCGGTGAGCCCGTGCTGCCACGATCGCGCGCCAGGGCAGAAAACCGCGCGCCGGTGCAGCCACCGCGGCGACCGGCGCGTCGCGGCCGAACAGCCACGCCGCCAACGCAGACGCCCGCGCGCCGTCGGCCAGGGCATGGGCGACCTGCAACACCGCCACCGTACCGGCGCCGCGGTGACCGGGGATACCGTCCACACCGGCGAACAGGTGCAACCGCCACGGCGCTATCCGGACATCGAGTTGGTCACCGGTGAACCGCGTGACCGCATCCAGGCAGCCGGCCCAGTCCGGGGTGCGGTGGACGACAGCAGGTAGCTGGTCGGCCGCCGGCACCCACAGCGGATAACCCAGCCCGCCGGTGTCCTCGACGCGCATCGTCAGCTCCGGGCTGGCCCGAGCGCGATCCAGCACAGCGGCGACCGCACCGTCGACGTCGGCCGGCACGCCGGCGAAGGCGTACAACAGGAACTGATCGCTGGGGATCTTGGCCGACATCCAGTAGAACTGCGCGTCGATCGCGGCCATCGGGTGTCCACGCATCAACGGCTCACGCCAGACCCGGCTCACGTCAAGAAGGGCAGCACCCGATCAGCGACTTCGTCGGGCTGCTCGAGTTGCAGGAAGTGCCCGGCGTTCTCCACCACGGCCACGTCACTGCCGTCGGGCAGCGCCTGGCCCACCCACCGGGCGAACGTCGCTGACATGCAGCCGTCGGTGCGCCCGTGCAGGTACAGGCTCGGCAGCACCGGAAGCTGCAGCCAGTGCCGGTGCAGCTCCGCGTAGCGGGCCGGCGCCCGGACACTGCGCAGCGCGCGGTACGGCCCGAGCGCCGCACGCCAGCCTTCCGGCGTCCCGATCGCGGCGTCGACATGTCGCAGATCCTCCTCGGCTGGGTATCCCGGCGACCATCGCCGCCACAGCCGCGGCAGCACCCAGGACGCAGACCGCTCCGGCAGCCATGGCAGCTGGAAATAGCCGATGTACCAGCTACGCAGCATCTGCGCCGGCAGATAACCGGTCATGGTGACCCGGTCTGCCGCCCCGACCTTGCGCAGCGCCGCCGGTGGGGGCACCGACATGATCACCGCCTTGGTGAACGGACTGTCCGGCCACGCGGCCAATCCGGTGGCCGCCAGCGCACCCCAGTCGTGGCCGATCACCACGTCACCGCCGGTGCCGCCGACGGTTTCGTACACCCGCAACGCGTCTTCCATCAGTGCGCCGATGTGGTAGCTGCCGTCGGCCGGGATCGACGACGGCGCGTAACCCCGCATGAACGGTGCCACCACATGCCAGCCGGCGTCGACCAGCCGGGGCGCGAGCCGGCGCCATCCGTAGGCGGTGTCGGGAAAACCGTGCAGGCACAACGCCACCGGATTACCGGGCGTGCCCCAACTCAGCGCCTTGAGCGCCACCTCGGGAGCAGCTACCTCGATCCAGCGTGGTTCAGGCATCACCGCGAATTCTAGATGGTGTCGAGCACAAGAGCAGCCCACGTCCGCCGATCTTTTCCAGGACGACCCGGACGCTGCATCCGGACCTCTCCGACCGGGGAACGGCTCCCGCGACCAGACTGACGGGATAGCTCAGTGCGAACGAATACCGAATTCGATGTCACCAATCCCACGGAACGGTGTGAAATCCGGCTTGGTTGACCACGACGGGCTGGCGCGATGACCGGGTTGCGGTCTGGCCCACTCGACCCATTGGCCCCAATCTCGCCGACTGAGCTTGTCCTCAAGTGTCTGCGGAAATGATCGCTCTGCGTCCCGGTAGCGCTGCGCAAACCGCTTCATTTCGGCCATGATCCAGATGTCCTCTTCTCGGCACCACTGGCCGCCGCCGGCGTAGTCGACGATCTGATAGGACGAGAAATCGATCGGTGGTGCCCCCGGTTCCGGGTTATCGGCACGGTTGACGCATTCGTACACCACCCGTTCTCCGTCGATGACGTACCACTTCAGCACGGTGTACACCATGGGCGCGGCACCCATGGTGCCCTCGAGGTACGGTCCGATCTCATCTGGACCGGTAAAGGTGCCGTAGAAATGGTCGAAGTAGGAGGCGTCCTCGGTGAAGAGATTGGCCCAGCCGGTCCAGTCCTCCATCACGGGCCCGGTCATGTAGTAGCGCCGGAACTCCCGTTCGACCTCATCACGGTCCGCCATTGCAGTGTCCTCTCTGAATCGTTGCCGACATGGCCTGTGTTCAGTCCTGCCAAACAGCGTCGAGCGCTTCGCGGTGGCGAGGCGGCCCCGATGGCGGTGGCCGCGGAGTTCGGGAGAAGTGCGGCGCTGGTGCTGGTTGCGTCACGCCGTCGACCTCGATGAACACGCCACGGTCGGACAGGTGTTCGTCACAAGCCGCTTCGGTCATGCTCAACACCGGCGTCACGCATGCATCCGTGCTCGCGAACACCTCGGACCACTCATCGCGGGACCGTTGCGCGAATGCTTCCGACAGCACTGAGTGCATCGCCGGCCACCGCGACGTGTCACGCTGCGGACCGAGAACCTCGGGGTCGATATCCAACACCGCCAACATCGCTGCGAAGAACTCCGGCTCGAGCGCTCCGACTGCAACATAGCGACCGTCCGCGCAGCGGTAGGTGCGGTAGAACGGAGCCGATCCGTCAAAGATATTGGTGCCCCGCTCGTCGGACCATCGGCCATCGACACGCATCGACCAGATCGCCTGCGAGAGTTGGGCTGCGCCGTCGACGATGGCGGCATCGATCACTTGGCCGCGGCCTGAGGCGTGGCGCTCGATGAGCGCGGCCAGCACCCCGATGACGGCTGGCATCGAGCCTCCGCCGTAATCGCCGATCAGATTCAACGGCGGAACCGGAGGGTGCGCGGCGGGACCGATCGCATGCAGCAACCCGGTCAACCCGATGTAGTTGATATCGTGGCCCGCCTGCTGAGCACGTGGCCCTGTCTGCCCCCATCCGGTCATTCGCAGGTACACCAGAGCCGGGTTCGTGGCCAAGCAGACGTCGGGCCCCAGACCGAGTCGTTCGGTGACACCGGGCCGGAATCCCTCGATCAGCACGTCGGCCCGGTCGATGAGCCGTTTGACCCCCGCATGCTCGGTTGGGTTCTTCAGATCCGCCTCCACGATCCGCCGGCCCCGCAGTTGCGGATTTGATCGGCCACCCGCCTGCCCGGGGCGTTGCACCCGCACGACGTCTGCGCCCAGATCGGCCAGCACCATCGCGGCGTGAGGACCCGGCCCCATACCAGCGAGTTCGACGACCCGTATCCGCGCAAGGGCGAATCCGTGCGTCACCCTCGGGGCCGCCATTCTGACATGCTGTACATATTAGACTTGCCGCGATCGACCATCATCTTGGTCTCATAGCAGCCCGTGCTGCGAGTGCCGTAACCCAATCTGACAATCATGAACACCTGACAGGGCGACTCCCGTTCCCTTCGAAGAGCTCGGCCGAGTTACGTCGAAGGCCTCGGACTTGTGCGCCGTCCGCTAGCCCGTTCAGGAACGATCCTCGGTCCGGCAAAAGACATTTCAAGTATGTTCTTGCATCCGAGCCAATGCCGCGGCCATCACACGCGCTGCTGCAGGGACTCCAGTGCGGCTCGCTCCGCCAAATCCCACCGTCGCGTGCCCGACCGGTGCTCACGCGTGAACCCAACCACCGCCGGTGCGTCAGGCGCGGGCACGTCAGCGCATCGCCTTTTGGGCGCCGTTCAGCGCTTCATGTTGACACATGACAGTACACTGCCATACACCACGAACGGACCACGGACAATGCCGAGGGACGACCGCCAATGGGCAACCTACCGCGGCCACGCTCTTGACATTTCACTGTCAAAAGTGGCTTGGTTAAGGTGTGGTCACCGATGAGCTCGCAGCGTTGCTCGACGAGCGCGCTATCCGCCGTGTCCTGCTCACCTACTGCCGCGCGATCGACCGGCTCGACATCGAACTGCTGCGCGACTGCTACTGGCCGGAGGCCACCGACCGGCACGGGCCGTTCACCGGAACACGTGACGAGTTCGTGGCGTGGGTGGGGCCACTGCTGCGACGGCACACGATGACCATGCACCATTTGGGCAACATCTTGATCGACCTCGACGGCGACAGCGCGCACGCCGAGACGTACGGGGTGGCGTATCACTCCGGTGAACCGCCCGGTGACGTGCGCTGGAACTACGTCGCCGGGTTCCGCTACGTCGACACCTTCGCCCGCCGGGACGGCCAGTGGCGTATCGCCGCGCGGGTCACCGTGATCGAGTGGACCGACGCCTGGGAGGCCGACCGCGGGCGGATCGGCGGGTTCGGCGAGTACCTGCCGCGCCGTGACCGCAGCGATCTGGCGTATCGGCGGCCGGCGTGATCTTGGACGGTACGGTCGCGTTGGTCACCGGCGCCGGACAAGGCGTCGGGCGCGGCATCGCGCTAGCCCTGGCCGCGGACGGCGCACAGGTTGCGGTGGTGGGCCGCACCGCGGCGAAATGCCAGACGGTGGCCGCCGAAATCGCCGAGCGTGGCGGGCGGGCCGTCGCGGTCGCAGCCGACATCACCCGTCGCGGCGAGGTCGACAGCTGCGTGGCGGCGGTACGCGCGCAGCTGGGCCCGATCAGCTGCTTGGTCAATGCCGCTCAGCAGACACACTATTCGTCGCTGCGCAAGCTCACCGAGGACAACCTGGACGCGGTGTGGCAGTCCGGCGCGGTCGGATCACTGCGGATGATGCAGGCCTGCTTCGACGACCTGCGGGCCACCCGGGGCGCAGTGATCAACGTGGGTTCGGGCAGCGGGTTGACCGCGCGGCCGGCGATGGGCGCCTACGCGGCGGTGAAGGAGGCGCTGCGGACGATGAGCCGGGTCGCCGCCGCGGAGTGGGGCCGCTACGGGATACGGGTCAACGTCGTCTGTCCCCTGGCAGCGTCGCCCGGGATGGATAGCTGGATGACCGACCTACCCGGCGCGGGCGACGAGCTCGTGAGCCAGGTTCCGCTCGGGCGCCTCGGCGACGCCGAGCACGATATTGGCCGCGCAGTGGTTTTTTTGGCTGGGCCCGACTCCGGCTACATCACCGGAACCACGCTGATGGTCGACGGTGGGTTCGACTATCTGAGATGACTCCCTGAGCAAGGAGAGAACCAAGTGAAGTGGGGAATTGTCTTCGCCAGCACAGGGTTTCCCGACCCTGACAGTGCGGTGGCCCTGGCACAGGCGGCCGAGCGGGCCGGCTTCGAATCGTTGTGGGCACCCGAGCACGTGATCATGCCGAAGAGCCCAGACGCAACCCCCTATCGCGGCTCGACCGACGGCAGCATGGCCCGGCTGGGTCGCCGTGGCGGCATTCCCGACCCGCTGATCTGGTTCGCCTACGTCGCGGGGCACACCACGCGCATCCGGTTTGGCACCGGCGTGCTGATCCTGCCGGAACATCAACCAGCGGTACTTGCGAAATCCGCCGCGACGCTGGACCACCTCTGCGGCGGCCGGCTGATGCTCGGGGTGGGCGTCGGCGAGTTGCCCGAGGAGTATCAGGCGGTCGGCATGAACTTTAGTGATCGCGGCCGCAGAATGGACGAGTACATCGACGCGATACGGCTGCTGTGGCGTGCGGACACGGCGTCGTTTCACGGCGACTACGTCCGCTTCGATCAGGTGGAGTCCCGGCCGTGGCCGGTGCGCCGGTCGATACCGCTGCTGATCGGTGGTGCCTCGGACGCGGCGATCCGGCGCGCCGCAATCCGCGGTGACGGCTATTTCCCGTTCGTCTTCCCCGGCCAGGACCCGCTCGTCGAGTTGCCGCGCCTGCTGGGCCGGGTGCGAGCGGAGACCGCGGCAGCCGGGCGCGACCCCGAGGCGATGGAGTTCACCGCGGGCGGCGCACGCACCGTTGACGAGGCAAAGGTGTACGCCGAGTTCGGGGTGCATCGGCTGACCGTCGCGGTCCGCGCCCGCACCGTAGCCGAGATGCGCGACGAGGTCGCCCGACTCGGCGATGAGCTCGTAGGCCCGACGGCGGCACTGTGAGCGGCCTGTCATTCGCCGATCGCGCGGTGCTGGTCACCGGCGCCGGACGCGGAGTCGGGCGGGCACACGCGTTGGCGTTCGCTGAACGCGGCGCCGCCGTCGTGGTCAACGACCTCGACGACAGCGCCGCCGTGGTCACCGGCGAGATCCTGGCCGGCGGCGGCTCGGCGATCGCGCACCGCGGCGACATAAGCGCGCCTGATATTGCTGAATCAGCGGTAGCTAGGGCTATTTCCCAATTCGGCCGGATCGACGTGGTGGTCGCCAATGCGGGCATCGACCAGATTACCCCGCTGCGCGACGTCACACCGCAGCTGCTGATCGACTTTTTCCGGGTGCACGTGCTCGGCACCTGGACGGTGTGCTCGGCGGCCTGGCCGCACTTCGTCGAGCAGCGCCACGGCCGAATCGTGACCACCACATCGGCCGCCGGGTACTTCGGCCTGCCGCGCGCGCTGCCCTACACCACAGCGAAGGGTGCACTGCACGGGATGACACAGTCGCTCGCACTCGAAGGCGCCCGGTTCGGGATCACCGCCAATGCGGTGGCGCCGTTCGCAGCGTCGCGGCTGGCGCGCGCCCGGACCGCCGGCGCGCCCGATTTGCAGGACGCGATCGACCGGTACGCCCCTGCGTCGGACGTCTCGCCGGTGGTGTTGTGGCTAGCCCATGACACCACCACCGTTACCGGCCAGGCCTTCGAAGTCGGGATTGGAGCGGTCAGCCGGGTGGCGGTCGGCGTCGGGGACGTGGTGGCGGTCGACGCCGACCCGGCATCGTGGACGGTCGGCGCGGTGGCCGTTCCCCCGGTCGGCGGCAGCGATCGGCCGCTGACCCGCTGGCTGAATCAGTGCGACGGTGGGGCACCGGCCTGATCTGCTCAGCATCGGCGCCAGGACGGAAATAGCTGGGCTGGGCAATAGTGCCGACACCGTGTTGAAAACGCGAAACGCGAAGGACACCGATAACGACACCTGGTCTCGCGACCAGCCGAGGCGCAACCGCGACCATGGTGGCCTGAGCAGTAAGTCGTTGAGGCAGGTGCAAGCGCCGGTTCCGCACAGGCGCGCGTCGTATTGTGACCGGTAACAAGCGCCCGTCTCGCATCCGCCCGTCCCGCTGCACCCCCTCGGATACAAGGAGGTTCCTGTAGATGAGCAGTACCGGTCATACCGCTCTCCTCGAATCGGATCAGCCCAATGGCCGCTGAAAGTCAGACCTACCAGCCGGCGTACCAACGGCCGCAGCTGCGATTGGCGCCGGCAGTGCCCCGTGGGGTGGTGGACTTCGGATCGGCGTGAGTCACGCGTGGTGATCAACGAGTCGTGGTGGATGCTA
>NZ_MVHC01000013.1 GCF_002086455.1 Mycolicibacter algericus DSM 45454 | reverse complement strand
AAACACTCCTTCTGTCCGCCCCAACGGCGGTCCGATGGTGGACCACCCCGGACTTACACAGATGGAATGACACGCCCCGATGCGCAGTGGAGCGCCCTGTCGGAGGCCGAGCGGACCAACTACAACGAGGCCCGCGTCGCTCATCACAGTGAATTGGTCGTGGTCACCACGTCGGCGATCCAGCGCATCACCAACGAGGGCCGGCTGCTGACGCTGCTCAACCAACGCGAGATCGGCGCCCGGCGCGGACTGATCATTTCCGGGGCAGCCGCAACTGGGAAGACCACCGCGGTCAAACAGCTCGGTCGGTTTCACGAACTGCGTATCCGGACACGATTCGCCGACAAGTCCCGGATTCCGGTGGTGTATGCGACGGCGCCGCCGAAAGGCTCGCCGCGCAAACTCGCGATGGAGTTCGCCCGATTTCTGGGCCTTCCGATGATACAACCGCGGATGAACGTCACCGACATCTCTGATGCTGTCTGTCAGGTCCTCATCGACGCCCGCACCGACATTGTGATCGTCGATGAGATCCACAACCTCAACCTCGACACCCGCGCCGGCGAAGAACTGTCCGATCATCTGAAGTACTTCACCGAACACCTACCGGCCACCTTCGTCTACGCTGGCATCGACGTCGAGCGCTCCGGCGTGTTCACCGGCACCCGCGGCCGCCAGCTCGCCGGGCGCTGCGGCGTGATCAACACCAGCTCGTTCCCATACGCCGGAGAATGGAAGTCGCTGGTGGCCGCGATGGAAGGCACCCTGCGGCTGCACCGTCACAACGCGGGAACGCTGGTCGCCGAGGCCAAGTACCTGCATCAACGCACCGGCGGCATGATCGGCAGCCTGGCGCACCTGATCCGCGCGGCGGCGATCCGCAGCATGCTCGACGAAACCGAAAGCGTCACCCGAGAGCTGATGGACACCGTGCTCATCGACTACGCGGCCCAAACATCGGCACAACGCAGTGCCAGCTGAGGTGTCTACCGCCCCGGCGTGGCCCCAGGGGCCCGTGGCGCCGTTACCCCGAACCGTCACACCGTTTCACACCGAGACCGTCCAGTCCTACCTTGATCGCCTCGCGCACGCCAACCATGTGAAACCCCGGCAGCTGCGGTGCTACCTGGCCGACGGTCCCGCGATCTGCCGTCCCAGGCCGGACTGGTTGGCAACCGCCAGCAACCACCCTTTAGTCACTCTTGATGCCCGACTAATAGGGCTGGCCGACCGCGACCGCCACACCACCCGACAACGCCGCCACGCCCGGCCCGCATGCCGGCTCTGCATGGCACGCCGCGGGGTCTACGAGCCCGTCTACTGCTGGTTGCCCGACTACGCCACCGTCTGCCGCCAACACCGCAGATGGATCGGTCCGGGCACCCACACCCTCGATGATCAACGCGATCTGCGCTGTGCACCCGTCGTGATCGCCGCCGCGCAGCGCCATGCCCGACTGCACCGCCGCCACAACAACACCGCGCGCTTCGCGGTCAAGGATGCCGCGCGGATCCACCGCTGCTGGTCACGCAGCGCGGGCCTGTTCACGCTGCCGCCCGCCCACGCCGACGTCGACGCCCACATCGCCGCCTACCCCGATCTGATCGCCTTGGCCGCCATCCTGGCTGACGCTCGCGTCCGGATCTGGAACACCGTGGCAGCAACACCCGCGCGAGCCCGCGCCGTCGATGCGGTCTACGTCAGTATCGGCGGCCGGTTTCCCCGGCGCCGCGACCACACCCGCCCCATCGAACAGTGGATCTATGATCAGCAACTCAGCGCCACACGCGTCAACCGGCCCGACTCCAAGGCAGGGAACGAGCCCGCAACGTGGTGCAACGTCGGCTAATCGCCCTCATTCGGCCGAGAAGTGGGTGCGCGTCGGCCACGGCCAGCGCGGGTGTCCGTTCTCGTTTGACCTGAGGCACTGTTTGGTGCCTGACCTGCGGTGAAATTATCGCCGACCTGTGTGGTTGCGGGTTCGCTGTCGTTGTGACGGTGGGCGGTGAGGAAGTCGTCGACGATGCGTGTGCAGTCGTGGGCAGTCATGGTGCGTAGGCCGGTCATTCGCGCGAAGGCGAATGGCCCGATGAGTTGGCACAGTACGAGTTCGACGTCGAAGTCGCCGAGTTCGGCGCGGGCTTCGGTGCTTTGCAGGATGGCGTCGAAGGGTTGTCGGTATTGGTCAATGACTCGTGCGCGTAGCGCCCTGGGGGCGTGCTCACCGCTGGTGTGATCGGTGGTTTCGGTGGGGCCCAGGGCGAGCCAGGCCAGCGCGGTGACGTGCAGCGGAGCGTCGGCGAATAAGGCGGCCTGGCGGGTGAGCAGTTCGATGAGCCGTTCGCGCAGCGTTCCACTGGCCGGTGCGGGCGGGGTGACTTGAGGTAGCAGCCGCTCGAAGGTCGCTGCGAGCAACTGCGACGAGTTGTTGAAATGGCGGTAGAGGGTGGTGCGAGCCACCTTGGAGGCTTTGGTGACCGCATCGATGGTGACGGCCTCAATGCCGCCGCTGGTGAGCAGTGCGGCCGCTGCGTCCAGTAGGCGATTGCGGGATCGGATCCGGCGGGGGTCGATGTTGTCATCGTCGTTGCCGTCGTCGTGGCCGAACTCCAGCCGGCTGCTCACCCTCGCTCACCTCGCTGCTTCCGCGTTTTTGGCCGGCGTTGCGCGCTTAGGCCGACGGTTATGGCACTAACGGTAGCGCAGCGAAACGGTTCGTAGTGGGAGCGCCGTAGTGTCCGTTCGGCATCCGTGGCTCGCAGTTAACGCTACTACTAGTAGCGGAGCGCTACTAGTAGTACTATTTGTGCATCACCCGAGGATGTGTCGACGGAGGCGCCATGTACCCCCAATGGATTCAAGCGTGCGTTGTGCAACGCGTGTCGCTGCGTGATGGGCTGGTGTTGGACTTCGATGACTGCAATGAGGTGGTCATTTACCGCCCGCTGCGGCTTACGCTGCCCGCCGTCGGTGACTTTCCGGTCGAGGCAGTGTTCATCGATCCCGGCCGGGTCGCGACTCATGAGCGCCCACTGCTGGATCTCGCCGGCGCGGTGTGCACGCAGGCATGGTGCGGCGATGGTGGTGGGCTGCACCTTGGTTTTTCCAGCGGACACCGCATCGATGTTGACGCCCACCCGCAGGTCACCGCCTGGGAGTTGTACGGCAGGCACCATGGCTACATGGCGTGCCTGCCGCATGGGCGGGTCCGGGTGGTCCGCTATGACATCCTCGAGGCCGACGACGCCGAGGTAGATCTCGCCGCACGTCGTTAATGGTCTATTCCGCGCTGCGTCGCGCGTGCGCCGCTGAATAGCGCATGTATCGACGATGTGGTACTGCGAGTAGCGTAGCGATATCGATAGTTTCGTTTGATGGAGGTGTGGTGGCCGACGGCGATCGGGACTTCTCGGGTACCACGGCGACACTGCTGAAGCGCAATGGTCGTTCGACCCCTACGGCCGATTCCAGCGAGTACAGCGCGCGGTTGGCGGCGCTGGCTGGGTTCACGGTGCGGCACAAGGCGCTGGTGATGGGGGCATGGGTCGGCGTTGCGGTGGTGCTGGCGCTGTTGTTTCCCCAGTTGGAGACGGTGGTGCGGCAGCAGTCGGTGAACCTGCTCCCGCGCGATGTGCCGTCGTTTCAAACGGTGGACCGCATGAGCGCGGCGTTCGGCGAACAGGGTTCCAAAACGATGGTGTTCGTCGCGATGGAAGACCCCGCCGGGTTGACCCCCGCGGCGCGGCAGCACTACGACCAGCTGGTGGCGCGGCTGCGCGCCGACACCGATCACGTCTTGCTGGTTGAAGACCTGCTGGCCGACCCGGTCACCGCGGCCCACGCGGTCAGCCACGACCACCAGGCTTGGTATCTGCCGGTGGGCGTG
The DNA here is from genome assembly GCF_002086455.1 of Mycolicibacter algericus DSM 45454. Taxonomy (GTDB): domain Bacteria; phylum Actinomycetota; class Actinomycetes; order Mycobacteriales; family Mycobacteriaceae; genus Mycobacterium; species Mycobacterium algericum. The sequence continues at coordinate 97,416 of NZ_MVHC01000013.1, read as the reverse complement.
GCCGGCACGCTGGGTGATCCCACCGCGGCCGCCTCCGTGCAGGCGGTGCGTGGCATCGCCGCTGGGGTGTTCGCCGGCACGTCGACCACGGCGTATGTGACGGGGCCGCCGGCGACGTTCAGTGACATGATCGCTTCTGCCGAGCACGACCTGCTGCTGATTTCGATCGCGACTGCAGGTCTGATCGCGCTGATCCTGCTGATCGTGTACCGGTCGGTGTTCACCGCGCTGCTGCCGCTGCTGGTGATCGGGGTGAGCCTGGCCGTCGGGCGCGGTGCGCTGTCCGCACTGGGCGAGATGGGTATGCCTGTCTCGCAGTTCACCGTGGCGTTTATGACCGCGATCCTGCTGGGCGCGGGCACCGATTACACGGTGTTTTTGATCAGCCGCTATCACGAGCAGCGCCGCGCGCAGGTGCCCGCCGATCAGGCCGTTATCCACGCTACAGCCAGCATCGGCCGGGTGATCCTGGCCTCGGCGGCCACCGTCGCGTTCGCGTTTTTGGCGATGGTCTTCGCCCGCCTGAGTGTGTTCGCCGCGCTCGGCCCGGCGTGCGCGGTCGCGGTGCTCGTCGGATTCGCAGCCACGGTCACGCTGCTGCCGCCGGTGCTGGCGCTGGCCGCCAAACGCCGTATCGGCGAACCAAAATCCGATCGGACCCGCCGGTACTGGAACAGCGTCGCCGTCGCGGTGGTCCGGCGCCCCGGCCGGTTGCTGATCACCAGCCTGGTCATCCTGCTGGCTCTGGCAGGAGTCGCGGCGACGATGAAAATCAGCTACGACGACCGCAAAGGCCAGCCCACCAGCACCGCCAGCAACCAGGGCTACCAGCTGCTGGACCGCCACTTCGGCAAAGATATCGTCATCCCCGAATTCCTGGTCGTGGAAAGCCCCACCGACATGCGCACCGGTAAGGGGCTGGCCGACCTCGACGAAATGGCCTCCCGCATCTCCCAGATTCCCGGCGTCAAAAAAGTTTCCGGGGTCACCCGGCCCACCGGAGAGCGCCTCGAGCAGGCCCAACTCTCGTGGCAGAACGGCCAGATCGGCGACAAGTTGGCTGGCGCCGTCGCCGACGGCAACGAACGCAAGGACGATCTCGCCAGGCTCACCGACGGCGCCGACCAACTCGCCGGCGGGCTCGCTCAGCTTGACACCACCCTGCGCAGCGCTTTGACACCACTGACCGGGATACTGGCTCAAGCTCAGTCCGCCGGCACTCAGGTTCAGCGGTTCCAGCCTTTGCTGCAACAGCTTTCAGCCACCGCCCCGGCCGTCGACAAAGCCATCCAATCCGGCCCCGGGCTGCGGCCCCTGGCCGAACAAGCCCAAAACGCCATCGCCATCCTCAACCCCCTCGTCGGCGCCCTCAACACCTCCCCGTGGTGCGCCACCACACCGCAGTGCGCCCAAATCCGCGATCAAGTTCAGATTCTGGTGAGCTTGCGCGACAGCGGATTCTTCACCGAGGTCGCCGACCTCGGCGACCACTACAACCCCGACACTAATGCCACCGTGGCCGGCACCCTCGCCAATGTCCAAACCGCGGTCACCGCCTTGGACAAGGCCTTCGGAGCCCTCGGTGATCCCGCCGACCTGGCCGGCAACATCAGTCGACTCCAAGACGGCATCAGCCAACTCGCCGCGGGCGCCCAAGCACTGGCGACCGGCGTGCACACGCTGGTCGACAGCAACATCGAACTGCTGTCCGGGATGAACCAGATCGCCACCCAACTGCAGAACTCCGCTCGCGCCAGCGCCTCCTCGGACTCCGCCAGCGGCTTCTACCTGCCCGCCAATGTCTTTGAGAACCGCCGATTCGCCGATGTAGCGAAACAATTCCTGTCAGCCGACGGCAAAACCGCACGCTTTGCCATCGAATCGACCCCCGACCCCTACAGTGGCGCAGCAATCCGCCTGGCACACAAGATCGTCGACGTTGCCAACGCGGCGCGGCCCAACACCTCACTGGCCGACGCCTCCGTCTCGGTTGCCGGGTTCCCCGCCGTCAACTCCGACATCCAGCGATTGCTGCGGGCGGACTTCGCCCAACTGGCCATCGCCACCCTGCTCATTGTCGGGCTCATCCTGGTGGTGTTGCTGCGCGCCATAGTGGCCCCGTTGTACCTGCTGGGCACCGTCGTTTTGAACTACTTGGCCTCACTAGGCATCGGCGTTCTGATATTCCAATGGGGCCTCGGATACGAAATCGCCTGGCCGGTACCCCTGTTGGCGTTCATCATCCTGGTAGCAGTCGGCGCCGACTACAACATGCTGCTCGTCTCACGGCTGCGCGAAGAATCCGGACCCAATACCCGCGTCGGCGTACTACGCACCGTCGCCAACACCGGCTCCGTCATCACCTCAGCCGGCCTGATCTTCGCCGCCAGCATGTTCGGCCTCACCACCGGCTCGATCGCCATCATGATCCAGGCCGGACTCATCATCGGCTGTGGGCTACTCCTCGACACCTTCCTGGTGCGCACCCTCACCGTCCCCGCCATCGCCACACTGCTGCGCGAAGCCAGCTGGTGGCCCAACGTGCGGCACCGTCATCGCGGCCGGCGTGCCGCATGAGTTGCTGATCGTACATCCACTGGTGGACTGGCCAGGCATGGTCAGGGCGTTCCGGGAACCGGTGAGCGAGGCTGACGTGGACTGTGTCGACGGCGCGAGCGCGGGCCGGGGTTTCTGGCGGCATCTTCAGGTCCCAGCCGGACCAAGCAGGACCCGCTGATGGCTGACAAACCCCGGCCGCGCGCTGGACCAGGCGTTCGGAATCCTCCCGCCCCTACCCCACAGGCGACTCCGCTCCAGAGACAACTGAGACCCCATCAAGCTCGCTCGCTGCCACGAAAGTCGACCTACCCCAGTTCAAATGGCAAACCGTCCGTTGCCGGTCGTCACTTGATCTGAGGCACCGCAGGTCAGGGTCCCAGACCTGCCCCAGATAGATCGACAACGGACACCAGGGGCAGCGGCGACGCGGCGAACATGACCTCGTACACCCCGTCGGCGCTCGAATCAGCCGAGAGCGCATCGAGGTCGAAGATCTCGCCGAATGCCAGGCCAGTGTGCACCAGAGACACGATGTGCAGCGGCTCCCAGCAATCGATTTCGCTGGGCAGCACCTCGATACCCCAGGTGTCGCTCGCGACGGCCGCGATGTCCTTGTCGTGCAGCCACGGCGCGGTGTGCAGCGACAATCCGGGTGACGGGCCGCCGGCATAGTCGCCCCAGCACCCCCGACGGGCCGTCATGAAACCGGTCCGGATGAGCAGCGCATCGCCGGAGCGGATGTCGAGATTCTTGGCGTCGAGGTATTCCTCGAGATCATCGGTGGTGATGGCATACCCGGGGTCAAGGGATTCGACGCCGCGGTGTGCGGCCAGGTCGACGAACACCCCGCGGGTCACGATCCTGGCCGTCCAGTTGTGCACGCCGTTGGTGCTACTGCCGGAGGTTCCCGCGTTGGCGGCCGTATACCCGTTGTACATCTGGCCGCGCCAGAAGAAGTGGCACAACGCGTCCCACTGGGTTCCGGCCTGAGTGGGCATCACCAGCACGTCGTCGTAGTAGCCGGCGGTGGGCTGCCCGGTTGACCGCCGCCATTCGGCCAGCGTGGAGGTCTCCAAATCCTGCTGTTATCCGGCGAGGTACCCGGGACCTGAAGCCAGTTGATACAGCCGAGGATTGCTTCTGCCGAGATGACCGGTCTGCGGCCCGTGGCCGTCGTAGCGCATGCTCAACGAGATCGTCTTGCCGGTATTGACCAGTCCCGCGGCCTCGCGAACCTTCTCCGGGGTGATGAGATTGACGGTGCCCAGCTGATCATCGGCTCCCCACCGGCCCCAGTTGGAGCAGCGGTCGATGTAGTTCGCCAGGATGGTGAGGTCATCAGTCATCGCAGCTCCTCCCACCGCCGCAACCGCGACGGCTTCCACCGGCGAATCTACGTCCTATCGCCGCCGACTGGCGGGCAGATCAACCAACCGCGGGCACATCCACCAGGCCGGTGAACCCGCTCGGCTCATGCGGGCCGACAGCCAGCTGTTCGAGCACCCCGATTCCGGTCCGCTCCCCCCATCGGGCCCGCATGACCTGCTGGACGTGAATGTTGTCCAGGGACAGATTGTCGAGGTCGCCCACCGCCAGCCGCTCGCCGCCGACGGCCAGCTCGTCGTGCCACAGGCCGTGCGACCATTGCGGATGAAAATAGCCGGCACCCTTCATCCGGAACGTCAGCAACGGTTCCAGCTCAATGCTTTCCGCGGACCCGCCCCGCCTGAATTCCAGCCGTGCCCCTTGGGAGCGGCGTAGGCCGGGTGCCCAGTCGATGGTGTGGCTGATGTCGACGTGCTCGACGCGGTCCTGCGGACCGTAGACCGGTTCGCTGGGGCCCAGGATGGGCAACACCACCCCACTTCGGGCCCATGCGGCTCCCGTGTGGTCCTCGAATGTCAGGTAGTGCACGCCGATGTCCTCGAAATTCAGCGGGGCCCATAGGAAAAACAGTTGCCCCACCGACGCTTCGGGTGCCGCCGCTGCGGGCAGCCCAACCGGACGAAGGCCCCATGACCGGTCCTTGGTGCCGTAGACGGTCTGCTGGTCGAAGGCATGCGTGGCACCGTTGACGTCCACCGATCCCGACCACCGGCCCAACTGTGAGGCGCGGGTCATGTCGATGGCCAACCGCGTTCCCGCATAGCGGGTCTGGCGCGGCTCCTCGTAGCCGGCGGTGCGCGCGCAGAACGTCACATCGGCAGCCAGCCCGTGCTCGGGCGCATCGACGATGACGCGGTTGATGCGCAGCGGTTCGACGATCTCGATCCTGATGGGACCGACCGCGGTCTGGGTGCGATCGAGCGGGGCTCGCCCGGAGGCGAACACGGACTGCTGTGTGCCGTCACTGACCACGCTGAACGCGGCGTCGATGACGCCGCGGTTCGGGTAGATCCCCAGTGCCACGGCGAAATAGAAGTCTTCGGTGTAGCCGTTGAACCAGAATCGGTCGTAGTGGTCGGGGTGGCCGTTGCCGGCGTGCGCCAGCGCCACCGGCGTCTGATGGACGGGATAGTCGTCAAACGGTGTCAACACGTGGGCTCGCCGTCCAGCAGTGCCTCGGTGCCCAGATCGCTGATCTGGGCAAACGCCCGGCGCATCATGGTCAGGAACATCTCGTCGCCTCGCCGGGTGCGCTCGACCAGCATCGCGGCCGGCGCCAGGAAGAACACCGCATAGGCCGCCTGGCGACGGTAGTCGGTCCAGCACTGCTCCCAGTCATAGCCGGAGACGCCGCCGGCGACCAGCGAGTCGAAGTAACCGCGGACCAACTCCTGCTCGTGGGCCGCTCGGAGCTGCGGATCCAAGGCGGTGCCGAGCAGGAACGCGACGTCGATCAACCCGTTGCCGCGGTCTACGGTCTGCCAATCGACCACCGCCACGGGCACCTCACCGCCCTTGGCGTCGAAAAGCATGTTGTCGGTGCGAAAGTCGCCGTGTATGACGGTGATCGGGCACAGCGGTTCGGAGGCGGGGGTCGCAGCGTGGGCGCTGAGCCGCCGCATTCGCCCGGCGAGGTCGGGTCCCAGTTCGGCGGCGTAACGTTCGCAGAACTGCCCGATCAGTAGCGGAACCAGCTGCGCCAGCATCTCGGCGGTGTTGCGGCTGTGGTTGAGCCAGTCGTAGTCGTCGAACTCGGGTCGGCCCCAGAACGGGGCGTGTAACGCTGCCGCCTGTGCCAGCGCGCGGCGTGCGTGCTCGACGGTGAACCCGCTGAGTTGGTCGACGGCGGCCACCGGCGTCATGTTCTCCAGTAGCAGCACGAACCGGCCTGTGGCGGTGTCGATATCGCTGTAGAGATAGCCCGGCGTCGCCACCGCGGTCCGGCCGTACAGCTGCTGATAGAACCGCACCTCGCGCTCGTAGAGTCGCTGGATGACGGCGGCCTGCAGGCTGTTGGGATCTTCGGCCGGCAACTTGGCCACCACACTGGCCGGGGCGCCCGTATCGGCGCGGTCGTAGCTCAGGGCGAACACCAGGGTGTCCGCGACCTGGCCGGTGCCGATAGGCGACGCGGTCACGGCCGTGACGGAGCCCTCGGTGAGGACACCACAGTGGCGCAGGACGTGGGTGAACCACTGTGCGCTCATGTCACGGCGGTCGACCAATGGCGGAGGGATCGCGACGGCGCTCACAGCTAGCACCATACCGGCCAATCGGCCCCCGCCACTGCTCAACCGGAGTTGCCGGCGGCATCGATCGCCCGATAGATCCGCTTCTCACTGACCGGACGCGAAGTGCCGAGCTGCTGAGCCCACAGGCTGACACGCAATTCCTCGATCTGCCAACCGATGTCGCGAACGTCGGCGGCGGTGCGGCGCGTCGCCGGCAATCCGGCGAGCAGCTGGTCGTAGGCGTCCTGCACCGCGTGCACCTGGTCCATCCGCTGCCCGTCGGCGGTGCTGGCATGCGGCAGCTGGTCGAGGCGCCGCCGGATCGCGGCCAGATAGCGGGTGACATCGCCCAGTCGTGCGCGCCCCGCGGCGGTGACGAAGCCGGGCGCCAACAGCCGGTGCAGCTGGTCGCGAACATCGGCGACGGCGTCGCGGTGGGCAGCCGGCGGCTGCGCGGGAACCAGCAGGTCGACGTCACGGGCCGCGGCGAGCAACTTCTCGACGCGCCGCAGCACGTCCTGCGTCGTTGCCATCAGGGCCTCGCCCACCGCGGCCCGCAGCGTGGCGAACGCCTCGCGCGTCCATACCGGGCCGTCCATCAGCGACTCGACCGCTGCGTCGGTGCAGTCATCGAGCAGTGCGGTCAGTGACCCGTCCGGATTGGCCTTCAATGCCAACCGGGTGCCTGGATCCAACTGGCGCTCAATCGCTTTGACGGGCGATGGGACGCAGCAGCGTAGCAGCCGCCGGATGCCGGCCGTCATGGCCGCGGCCTGTTCGCCGGCGGTGGCGAAGACTCGTAGGTCGGTGGCGGTACCGGTGTCGACGAACGCCGGATAGCCGCGGACCACCCGCCCGCCGACCACGTGCTCGACCACCCGCGGCAGGTCCGCGAGGTCGGCGGGCCAGTCGCGCAGTCCGCTCCGCTGCAGCTCGCCGGCGACCACCCCGGCGACCGCGTCGCGCGCCGACGCGGCGAAGCGCTCCTGCAGGGCGCCCAGGTCCTCCCCGCGCGCCAACTCCGAGCCGTCGGCAGCTTCGATGCTGAACGTCACCCGCAGATGGGCAGGCAGCCTGGTCAGATCGAAGGCCTCGATGGGCACCAGGACACCGGTGCGCCGTCGCAGCTCGCGTTGCAGCGCGGCCAGCAAGGAGCCGCCGTCGGGGTCGAGCGCGGGCAGCACTGCGCGGGCGGTGTCGGGGGCGGGCACGAAGTTTCGCCGCAGCTCCTTGGGCAGCGAGCGGATCAGCGCGGTCACCAACTCCTCGCGTAGTGCCGGTACCTGCCAGGTGAAGGCGTCACTGCCGAGCCGGGCCAGCACATCGATCGGCACGTGCACCGTGACGCCGTCGTCGGCGGCATCGGGCTCGAACCGGTAGCTCAGCGGCAGGCTGGCGTCACCGGTCTGCCAGCTGTCGGGCCGGCCGGCGACAACCGCGCCATCGGCACGCAGCAGATCGTCGCGGCTCAACGTCAACAGGTCGGGGGTCTGACGCCGTTGCTTTTTCCACCAGCCGTCGAAGTGCCGGGCGGAGACGACGTCGGCCGGTATCCGGGCGTCGTAGAACGCGTAGATCTCGTCGTCGTCGACGATCAGATCGCGACGGCGGGCCCGGTCCTGCAACTCGTCGAGCTCGGCCCGCAACCGCGCGTTGTCGGCCACAAAACCGTGGCGGCTCTGCCAGTCGTCCTCCACCAGCGCGTGCCGGATGAACAGCTCGCGGGCCAGCGTCGGATCGACCCGGGCATAGCCGACCCGGCGCCGCGCCACCAGCGGCAGGCCGTACAGCGTCACCCGTTCGTAGGCCAGCACCTCACCGCGCTGCGCATCCCAGTGCGGTTCGCTGTAGCTACGCTGCACCAGCTCCCCCGCCACCCGCTCGATGACGTCGGGCTGGATGCGCGCCGCGGTGCGCCCGTAGAGCCGGCTGGTCTCGACCAGCTCGGCCACCACCACCCACCGCGGCGGTCGTTTGGCCAGCACCGATCCGGGCGCCAACACGAACCGGGAGTTGCGCGCCCCCAGATAGTCGCGCCCGTCCACGCGGCGCATCCCCACGTGCGACAGCAACCCGGCCAGCAGCGCCGCGTGCACCCGGGCCCGGCCGACCGGCTCGTCGACATCGACCCCGGCCTCATCCAGGCCCAGATCCCGCGCGACGCTGCGCAGCTGCCCCACCAGATCCTGCCACTCGCGGATTCGCAGATAATGCAGGAACTCGGTCCGGCACATTCGACGGAACGCGCTGCCGCTCAGCGCCTTTCGTTGCTCGGTGAGATATCGCCACAGGTTCAGGTAGGACATGAAGTCCGACTCGTCATCGGCAAAGCGGGCGTGGTTGGCGCGGGCGGCCTCCTGTCGGTCGGTGGGCCGTTCCCGCGGGTCAGGGATCGTCAGCGCCGCCGCCACCACCAGCACCTCGCGTACACACCCCTCGGCGCCGGCCGCCAGGATCATCCGGCCCAGCCGCGGGTCGACCGGCAGCCGGGCCAGTCGGCGACCCAGGTCGGTGATCTGCCCGTTCGCGTCGAACGCGCCGAGTTCGACCAGCAGCGCCACCCCGTCGCGGATGCTGCGCGCATCCGGTGGATCCAGGAACGGGAAGTCCGCCACCTCACCGAGTCGCAGCGCAGCCATCTGCAGCAGCACCGCGGCGAGATTGGTGCGCAGCACCTCGGGGTCGGTGTAGGCCGGCCGGGCCTCGAAGTCGGCTTGCGAGTACAGCCGGATGCATACCCCCGGGGCGGTGCGCCCGCAGCGGCCGGATCGCTGGGCGGCCGACGCCTGCGAGATCGGTTCGATGGGCAGTCGCTGCACCTTCAACCGCCTGCTGTAGCGCGAGATTCGGGCGTTGCCGGGGTCGATGACATAGCGGATGCCGGGCACGGTCAGCGACGTCTCGGCCACATTGGTCGCCAGCACCACTCGCCGGGTGATGTTGGATGCCGGGCGCCGGGCGAACACCTTCTGTTGTTCGGCGGTCGGCAGCCGGGCATACAGCGGCAATACCTCAAGGGGGTGGCCGCCTGGACGCAGTCCTTGCAATGCGTCGGCGGTATCGCGGATTTCGCGCTCACCGGACAAAAAGACCAGGATGTCGCCGGGCGGCTCAGCCGTCAGCTCGCCGATCGCGTCGATGATCGCCTCGATCTCGTCGCGCATCTCGGTGCGCACGATCTCCCGGTCGGGATCGTCGGGGTCGTCGTCGGCACTCGTGGTGACCGCCACTTCCAGTGGGCGGTAACGGATCTCCACCGGATAGGTCCGGCCGGACACCTCGATGATGGGCGTCCCGCCCCCGAAGTGCGCCGCGAAGCGCTGCGGCTCGATGGTCGCCGAGGTGATGATCAGCTTCAGATCGGGCCGCCGGGGCAGCAACTGACGCAGGTAGCCCAGCAGGAAGTCGATGTTGAGGCTGCGTTCGTGGGCCTCGTCGAGAATCACCGTGTCGTAGCGCAGCAACCGCCGGTCCCGCTGGATCTCGGCGAGCAGGATGCCGTCGGTCATCAGCTTGACGCACGTGCGGTCGCTGACCCGGTCGGTGAACCGCACGCTGTAACCGACGGCGTCGCCGAGCGGGGTGTCGAGCTCGTCGGCGATGCGCTGAGCGACCGTGCGCGCGGCGAGCCGACGCGGCTGGGTGTGGCCGATCATGCCGCGGATGCCCCGGCCGAGCTCGAGGCAGATCTTCGGGAGCTGCGTCGTCTTGCCCGACCCGGTCGCCCCGGCCACCACCACCACTTGGTGCGCCCGGATCGCCGCGGCGATCTCGTCACGCCGATCGCTGACCGGCAGGTCGGGATAGCTGATCGCCGGTACGGCGGCGCGTCTCGCGGCGAGGACTGCTTCGGCGGCGGTGAGCTGCTCCGCCAGTTGCCGCAGCTGCTGCGACTGGCCATCACGCAGCTGCTTGAGGCGCCTGCCGAAATGCGCGGCGTCGCGAATGGTCAGGCCGTCGAGCCGGCTGCGCAAGGCTGCTACGGAGGGCTCGGGCACTCCGCCGAGGATAGAGGTCGTAGGACCGCCGACCACCGGCCAACCGTAGGTACCGGTCAGTACCGATCCGGGGGCGGTGGCACTGCTGTGTCGCTAGTGTTCGAACGATGGCATACAAGATCGACCCGGAGACCTTGCACAGGGTCGCCAAACAGGTCGTTGCCGAGTCAGCGGTGCGTGACGAAGCGGTCACGCGGGCCGTCGCGTTGCTCGCGGAGGAGTATCCGGACCTGATCGATCCGACGGCAGGTCGTTGGGTCGGCAGCAAGGCCGGCGGCATCCTGGGCAAGGTCCGCTTTCTTTACTTCAGCCCGCGGGAGTACGTCGTCATCTTCGGCTCCCCCACCGGCACCCAGGGGTTTTCGGGGCGCTACAAGCGCGTGGACATTCACAAATTCCTGCTGGCCGGACGGATCGACTCCTACGACCTCGAATCCGACGACGCTGAGCCGATGACGTTGCTACCCGGTGAGCACACCTGCCTCGAGAGGGGCCGCGCCCGGGGCCTCACCATCGCGCCCAACTCCTGGCACATCGAGTACGGCCGCGGTGCCGTGGCAACAACGCTGCCCTTCGCGATGGTCGACACATTGCTGCTGTCGTTGGAATTCGAGTCGGTGCGCAGATCGACGGTGGAGTTCATCAAGCTCGTTCGCCGGCAGCGGCGTCGTTAGGCGCTCGGGGCAGCGGCCCGGTTGTTGACTCGAGTCAGTCAACATGGTTACCGTCCATGATCCGGGCACCGCTGTTCTCCAATTGAACGGACTGAGGATGCGCAGAGTAGTTCAGTTCTCCACCGGCAATGTCGGACGCCATTCGTTGTGGGCGATCATCGGCCGGCCGGATCTGGAGTTGGTAGGCGTGCACGCCTCGAGTCCGGACAAGATCGGTCGCGACGCGGCCGAACTCTGCGGCCGCCGTGAACCCACCGGAGTGCTCGCCACCGACGACATCGATGCGCTACTGGCGCTCGGCGCAGACTGCGTGGTGTACACGGCCCAGGCCGAGACACGTCCGCTCGACGCGATCGAGCAGATGGCGAGGTTCTTGTCCGCCGGCAGCAACGTCGTCGCCTCGTCGATGGTCTGGATGGTTACGCCGCACCTGGCCGACGACTGGCTGCGCGAACCACTGGCCCAGGCCTGCAAGGCCGGAAACTCTTCGCTCTACGTCAACGGAGTGGATCCCGGGTATTCGGGCGACACCGAGGCGCTCGCGGCCATGAGCTTGGCCACCCGCATCACATCCGTGACCGTGCAAGAGATCTTTGACTACGGCAACTACGACGATTTCGAATTCACCGGAAGGACCATGGGTTTCGGGCTACCCCGCGGCAGCGACGTGATGCCGGCGTTGTTCTTGCCCGGTGTGATCACCTCGATGTGGGGTGGACCGGTGCGAAATCTGGCCCACCATCTGGGAATCGAGCTGGACGAGGTGCGGCAACGCGCCGATGCCTGGTATGCCACCGATCGGATCGAATGCGCCATGACCACAGTGGAGCCCGGGCAGATGGCCGCCGCCCGGTTCGCCGTCGAGGGAGTGATCAACGGTGCACCGGTCATCACCATGGAACACATCACCCGCCTCACTCCGGCGTCGGCGCCCGACTGGGAGTACCCACCGGACGGTCAGATCGGAGTACACCGGGTCGTCGTCGAAGGTGAGCCGCGGGTGGAGCTCAACACCCAACTCTCGCACCCCGACTACGACTCGACCGACGCCGGCTGTATCTCCACGGCGGCGCGCATCGTCAACGTGATCGACTGGGTGTGTGATGCCCCCGCCGGGCTGATCGCCGTCGAGGACATCCCTCCGGTCGCCATGGTCAAGGGACTGATCTGGTGAGCGCCGGCCCGACCCGCAATCAGGTGTCGGCCGCCGCGCTCAAGGCTCCGGCAGACACCTGGCGAACTTTACAATTCTGCATCAAACTGTCACTCTTGCGGTCGGGCGCGGGGCGGGCGAATCCGCTCGGATAGGCGCTACGGCAACGCATCGACGAACGAGGAGTCAGCGGGTGGCAGGCAGCGAATTCTCCGGCCGCACCATGGTGGTGTCCGGCGGCAGCCGTGGCATCGGATTGGCGATCGGCCTGGGCGCCGCTCGGTTGGGCGCCAACGTAGTGCTGCTGGCCAAGACCGCCGAACCGCACCCGCGACTGCCCGGCACGGTGCACACCGCCGCGGCCGAGGTCGAGGCGGCCGGCGGCAACGCCCTGGCCGTCGTCGGAGACGTGCGTAGCGAAGAGGACGTGCAGCGCGCCGTCGATGCCGCCGTGGAGCGGTTCGGCGGCATCGACATCTGCGTGAACAACGCCAGCTCGATCGCCACCGAGCCGACGGACAAGCTGTCCGCCAAGAAGTTCGACCTGATGCAGGACATCAACGTCCGCGGGACGTTTTTATTGACCAAGGCGTGCCTGCCGCACCTGCAGCGCTCTGCTGCACCGCACGTGTTGACGGTCGCTCCCCCGATCAACATGAACCCCTACTGGCTGGGCGTGCACCCGTCCTACACGCTGTCCAAGTACGGCATGACGTTGTTGACCCTGGGCTGGGCTGCTGAATACGCCGACGCCGGAATCGCGGCCAACTGCCTGTGGCCGGAGACCTACATCGCGACATCAGCGGTGGCCAACCCCCCCGACGGCGGCGAGCTGTTGGAGAAGGCCCGCAGTCCGCAGATCATGGCGGACGCCGCCGTGGCGATCCTGCGCCGCTCGGCCGCGGAGGCCAGTGGGCAGTGCTTCATCGATGCCGACGTGCTGGCCGAGACCGGTGTGACGGACTTCTCGGTCTACGGTGGTGGGCCCGAGCCGCTGATGGACTTCTTCGTCGACCGGCAGCCTCAGCGCAGGTAGACCTCGCTGCCGCTGGGATATCCGCCACCGGTGGTGGTGACGTGGACATGGTCGTAGTGGCCGTAGCCACCGCGCTGCGCCCCACCGCCGGGCGTGTAGTACATCCCGCGCCAGATGGCGTCCTGCAGGCCGAACCGATCGGCGTTCTCCATCACGTAGGCCACGATCGCGTCGCCGAGTGCGATGCCGTCGGCGCTGCCGGGGTTGGGGATCATGACATCGAGCGCCAGGCCGTTGGGGTGCCAGCGCAAGGCGTCGGCGCGCACCCCACCGATCTGGTGGATCTGCGGAAAGGCGTCGCTGATGCTGCGGGCGGCCAGGATCGTCTTGACCTGAAGGCCGCGTTCGGAGGCGACCCCGGCGGGCAGAAAGCGCGACACCATCCGCATTCGCGAGGCCGCGGCAACGCCTTCCGGACTACCCTGCCGCAGGTAATCGGCAGGAGCCGCAACCAACTGCAATCCGCCCGGTGAATCGTCTACAGCAACCACCGGATCGGCTTCTTTCGCGACCGTAGGATTGGCACTGCCTCCCACAGCAAAGAACATAGCTGCCGGTGCGATGAGCGCAGCCATCAAAACCGATGACCGTTGGCGCTTCCTGGCTAACTCATGTCGGCCCACGGAAAGACAGGATACGAGAAATTCGGCTAATAGTCACAAATTTATAAACCTCATAAATTCCTTATGTCTGACCCGTCACATCGGATTGGGTTTCCCGCTGCCCCGAATTCGCCGTTCACCCAGGTGGGCGGGGCGTGCCCGAGCTCCCCGGCGACCGCAAAGGAAGCCCACCTAACCAGCTGGGTCTACACTGCAACTCATGAAGTCGACGACCCTCGCCGCGGCGGTCCTGGGCTTGGCGGTGGCGCTGGCCGCACCGGCGCAGGCCGACCCCGACATTGATTTCGCCAACGAACTGCACAGCTACGGGATCTACGGGCCTCGGGACTACAACGCGTGGCTGGGCAAGATCGTCTGCGAGCGCCTCGACAAGGGCGTGGACGGCGACGCGGCCAAGTCGGTCCGCTTCATCACCCCGAACCTGCAGAAGGGCACCACCCAGCCGCAGGTCTGGCAGTTCCTGGGCGCGGCCATCCACACCTACTGCCCGGACAAGCGGCCGGTGCTGGAACAGGCCGCCGCCCAGCACGGCTGATGAACGTCAGCCGGCTCTGGCAGAACAGGATCTTCGCCGCGACCGTGGGCGCGGCCTATGCCCGCGCAATCGAACGGCCCGCGGCGGCTCGAGTCTTTGGCCGGCTGCTCTTCGGCACCGACGTCGACCGCATCTATCAGGCCATGGACGTCGTCGCGGAGCTGCCTGACGGCTCGGCCGTACTCGATGTGCCCTGCGGTGGCGGCATCACCATCGCCCGCCTGGCGCCCGGCAAACGCGTGCGCTATGTGGCGATGGACATCTCGGCGGGCATGCTCGACCACGCCCGCCGGCGGCTGCGCCCCGAGCAGCGTGACACCGTCGAGTTCGTCGAGGCGAGCATCGAAGCGATCCCGTTCGCCGACGACGAGTTCGACCTGTGCGTGAGCTTCAACGGGCTGCACTGTCTACCCGACCCGGCCGCCGCCATCCGCGAGATCGCCCGTTGCCTCAAGCCGGGCGGCCGGCTGGTCGGCGATTTCGCCACCCGCGGGCAGGTTCCCCGCGCTGACGCCTACATGGTGCTGATGCGGGCCAGCGGCACCTTCGGGCCCGGCGGCACCCTGGCCGACGCCCGCCGGTGGTTCACCGAAGCCGGCCTCACGGTCGACGAACTCGAATGTTCCGGCGCGATCACCCATTTCGCCGTCCACAAATAACATCCACTAAATTAGTTAGGTTCGACTTCCTGCTGGTCGTGCCGCCGGTGCGGACTATGGTCGGTGGTATCCCGATTCGCCCAGCGAGAGGGGCCCACCATGGCCGAGCAGACCATCCTCGACAGCTTCGGAACCAAAGACCAGCTGTCCGTCGACGACACCAGCTATCAGATTCGGCGCCTCGATCGCATCGACGGCTCGGCGCGATTGCCCTACAGCCTCAAGGTGCTGCTGGAGGACCTGCTGCGCAACGAGGACGGCCGGCTGGTGACCGCCGATCAGATCAACGCGCTGGCCGCCTGGGACCCGAAAGCCGAGCACGGCCGGGAGATCGCCTACACGCCAGCCCGCGTGCTGATGCAGGACTTCACCGGCGTCCCGTGCGTCGTCGACCTGGTGGCGATGCGCGACGCGATCGCGGAGCTGGGCGGCGACACCAAACGCATCAACCCGCTGTGCCCGACCGAGCTGGTGATCGACCACTCGGTGATCGCCGACGTCTTCGGTCGCACCGACGCGTTCGCCATCAACGCCGAACTGGAATTCGAGCGCAACGCCGAGCGCTACCAACTGCTGCGCTGGGGCCAGCAGGCATTCGACGACTTCTCGGTGGTGCCGCCCGACACCGGCATCTGCCACCAGGTCAACCTGGAGTACCTGGCCCGCGTGGTGTTCACCCGCGACAGCGACGAAGGCCCACAGGCCTACCCGGACACGCTGGTCGGCACCGACTCGCACACCCCGATGGTCAATGGTCTCGGTGTGCTCGGCTGGGGTGTCGGCGGCATCGAAGCCGAGGCCGCCATGCTGGGGCAACCGATGAGCATGCTCATCCCCCAGGTGGTGGGGCTCAAACTCACCGGTGAGCTGCAGACCGGCACCACCGCCACCGACCTGGTGCTCACCGTCGCCGAACTGCTGCGACGCACCGGCGTGGTGGGCAAGTTCGTCGAGTTCTTCGGCCCCGGCGTGGCCAACGTCCCGCTGGCCAACCGGGCGACGATCGGCAATATGAGCCCAGAGTACGGGGCCACCTGCGCGATCTTCCCGATCGACGCCGTCACCTGCGACTACCTGCGGCTGACCGGCCGGTCCGAACATCGGATCAAACTGGTGGAGGCCTACGCCAAGGAACAGGGCATGTGGCATGACCCCGGACACGAACCGGAGTACTCGCAGATCCTCGAACTGGACCTGAGCAGCGTCGAGCCATCCATCGCCGGCCCGAAACGCCCGCAGGACCGGATCCCGTTGCGGCTGGCCCCGGCCACCGTCTCGGCGCTGCTCAGCGGCACCGAAACGACGGAGCAGGCACTGTCGGCCCTGGACGAGGCGTCCGCGGATTCCTTCCCGGCCAGCGACCCGATCGCCTTCGCCCAACCCCAGCCCGAAGGCAAGCCGCGTGGACCATGGGAAGGCGACGACAAGCTGCCCTGGCCCAGCGATCCCGAGTCGATCGAACTGGCCGACGGCACCAAGACCGACCTCGACAACGGCGATGTGGTGATCGCCGCCATCACCTCCTGCACCAACACCTCCAACCCGTCGGTGATGGTCGGCGCGGCGCTGCTGGCGCGCAACGCCGTCGACAAGGGACTGTCGCGCAAGCCGTGGGTGAAGACCACGCTGGCGCCCGGGTCCCGGGTGGTCACCGACTACTACGAACGGGCCGGCCTGACCCCGTACCTGGACAAGCTCGGTTTCAACCTGGTCGGCTACGGCTGCACCACCTGCATCGGCAACTCCGGTCCGCTCATCCCCGAGGTGAGCAAGGCCGTCGTCGACAACGACATGACGGTGTGTTCGGTGCTGTCGGGCAACCGCAACTTCGAAGGCCGCATCCACCCCGAGGTGCGGATGAACTTCCTGGCCTCGCCCCCGCTGGTGGTCGCCTATGCGCTGGCCGGCACGCTGCGGATCAATCTGCTCACCGACCCGATCGGAACCGGCAGCGACGGCGAGCCGGTGTATCTGCGCGACATCTGGCCCACCACCGAGGAGATCGCCGCCGTGGTGGACGACAACCTGCAGGCCGAGATGTTCACCGCCAGCTACGCCGACGTCTTCACCGGCGACGACCGCTGGCGGGCCCTGGAGGTGCCGGCGGGCGACACCTTCTCCTGGGATCCCGACTCCACCTACGTGCGCCAGCCGCCGTACTTCGACGGCATGACCCCCGAGCCGGCGGCAGTCACCGACATCACCGGGGCCCGGGTGCTGGCCAAACTGGGCGACTCGGTCACCACCGACCACATCAGCCCGGCCGGATCGATCCGGTATGACTCACCCGCGGGAAAGTACTTGTCCGCGCACGGTATTGAGCGCAAGGATTTCAACTCCTACGGCTCCCGGCGCGGCAATCACGAGGTGATGATCCGCGGCACATTCGCCAACGTCCGGCTGCGCAACGAGCTGGCGCCCGGCACCGAGGGCGGCTTCACCCGCGACTTCACCCAACCGGACGCTCCGGTCAGCACCATCTACGACGCGTCGGTCAACTACCTCGACGCCGGGGTGCCGTTGGTGATCCTGGCCGGCAAGGAATACGGGTCCGGTTCCTCCCGCGACTGGGCCGCCAAGGGCACCGTGCTGCTCGGCGTGCGAGCGGTGCTGGCGGTCTCCTACGAGCGCATCCACCGCTCCAACCTGATCGGGATGGGGGTGCTGCCGCTGCAGTTCCCCGACGGCGCCGACGCCGACTCGCTCGGCCTGACCGGTGAGGAGACCTTCGACATCACCGGCGTGACCGCCCTGGACGACGCCATCCCCGACACGGTGCACGTGAAGGCGGGATCGGTGGAGTTCGACGCCAAGGTGCGCATCGACACCCCCGGTGAGGCCGACTACTACCGGCACGGCGGCATCATGCAGTACGTGCTGCGGCAACTGCTCGACTGAACCGCAAGAACATCGTCGCGCGATCTACTTCCGGCGGGGTGGGCGGCAGCGTAGAGATCGGTGTCGATTGCCCATAACCCGCCATCGCGGAATGCGGCCCGGTGGTATACCCAGACACGCTTTCAATACGCGATGAAAGGGGCTGGAACCGGGTGGGCGCAACGATGACAGGGCCGACGACCGGGATCCGAGAGGCGGTGCGGACCCTCAACCCGGGCTACTTCGCGCTGGTGATGGCCAGTGGAATGGTGTCGATGGCCATGTACCACCAGGACGCCTACTGGTTGTCGGTCCCGCTGCTGTGGGTGACGGTGCTGTCGTATCTGGTCCTAGTGGCAGTATCGGCGGTGCGGCTCATCGCCTTTCGCCACGAGTTCCGGGCCGACCTGTCGGACTCCGGTCGCGCGTTCGGGTTGTTCACCTTCGTCTCGGCGACCAACGTGCTGGGGGCCCGGCTGGTCATCGACGGTCACACCGGTGTTGCGGTCGGCCTGTTGTCGGTCAGTACGCTGGCCTGGCTGGTGCTCGGCTATCTGATTCCCTGGACCGCCGTGCTGGGCAGCTCGGAGCGGCCGGTCGTGCGACGCGCCAACGGCACCTGGTTCATCTGGGTGGTCGCCAGCCAATCCGTCGCGGTGCTGGCGGCGGTCCTCGAGGTGGAGATCGATGAGCCCTGGCGCCAGAGTCTGGCGCTGCTGGCGGTGGTCTCGTGGTCGATCGGGGTGTTCCTCTATGGCGCCGCCGGAATCTTCGTGGCGCTGCGACTGCTGCTCTACCCGCTGCTGCCCCGGGACCTCATCCCGCAGTACTGGGTGGCGATGGGCGCCGCTTCGATCACGGTGCTGGCCGGTGCCAGGATCGTCGAGATGGCCGAGGCGCCGATGGTCACCGCCACCCGTGGTCTCATCGCCGGAACGTCGGTGCTGTTCTGGGCCTTCGGCACCTGGCTGATCCCGCCGCTGATCGCCGCCGGGGTGTGGCGGCATGTGGTGCACCGCATCTCACTGCGCTACGAGGCACCGTGGTGGAGCGTGATCTTCCCGCTGGGAATGTACGGGGTGGGCAGCCACTATCTGGGGCAGGCTGACCACCTGCCGATCGTCTATTACATCGGCTCGGTGCAGAGCTGGATCGCGCTGGCCGCCTGGGCCATAACGTTCGTTCTGATGCTGCACCACCTCGCGGTGACGTTGGTCCCCGAAGCGCCCAAGCGGGCACGCTAGCCGCACGCGGGGATCAGGCGCATCAACCCAGCCGGGCGCCGTCGGCGGTGAACAAGTGCAGGTCCGCCACGTCGAGCTGCAGCGACAACCGGGAGCCCCGGTCCACGTCGGTGCCGCCCGGGACCCGGGCCACCACCGACTGCGGCGGCTGCGGGCCGACGGTCCGACCGTACAGGTAGGCGTCGGCACCCAGTTCCTCGACGAAGTCGACCTCGACCCCGATCCCACGATCGGCGAGGTGCAGCTGCTCGGGCCGGACACCGACAATCAGTTCGGCTGCCGCGGAACCGCTTTCGCGCGGCAGAGCCATGGTGTGGCCGCCCAGCGCGAACCCGCCCTCGACAACCGGGACGGTGAACAGGTTCATCGCCGGCGAGCCGATGAATCCGGCGACGAACACGTTGGCCGGGCTGCGGTACAGCTCGCGTGGCGTGGCGCACTGCTGCAGCACCCCGTCGCGCAACACCGCCACGCGGTCACCCATCGTCATCGCCTCCACCTGGTCGTGGGTGACGTAGACGGTGGTGATGCCCAGCCGGCGTTGGAGTTCGGCGACCTGATTGCGGGTCTGTACCCGCAGCATGGCATCCAGGTTCGACAGCGGCTCGTCCATCAGGAACACCTGCGGGCGCCGCACGATCGCCCGGCCCATCGCGACCCGCTGGCGTTCACCGCCGGACAGATCCTTGGGCTTGCGCTGCAGGTGGTCCTGCAGCCCCAACAGCCGGGCCACCTCGAGCACCCGGGCGCGGATCTCGCCCTTCGGGGTCTTGGCCACCTTGAGCGCGAAACCCATGTTCTGCGCCACCGTCATGTGCGGATACAGCGCGTAGTTCTGGAACACCATGGCGATGTCGCGATGGCCGGGGTCAGTCTCGGTGACCTCGTCGTCGCCGATGAAGATATGGCCGGCGTCAACGGGTTCCAGGCCGGCGAGCACCCGCAGGGTGGTTGTCTTGCCGCATCCGGACGGCCCGACGAGCACCACGAACTCACCGTCACGCACCGACAGCTCCAAGGCGTCCAGCGCCGGGCGTTCGGCACCGGGATAGCGCCGGGTCACCGAGTCGAACGTCACTGAAGCCACTGCGCCCCCGCTACCGTCCGCCGAAGCCCGTGGCGGCGATCCCGCTGACGAAAGCGCGCTGCGCCACGGCGTAGATCAGGATCAGCGGAGCCAACATCAGCATGGACGCCGCCATCAGCACCGGCCATTCGGCGACGTACTCCCCCTGCATCCACACCAGTCCGAGCGTAAGGGTGGCGATCTCCTCGCGTTGGATCATCAACAGCGGCCACAGGAAGTCGTTCCAGACGTTGATCCAGGTCAGTACCGCCAACACCATCACCGCCGGCTTGGCGTGCGGCAGCAGAATCCGCCAATAGACACCCCACGGCGAGCAGCCGTCGAGAATGGCCGCCTCCTCGAGGTCGACGGGCAACGTCGCGAAGAACTGCCGCATCAGATAGGTGCCGAACGCGCTGCCGAACAGTCCCGGGATGATCATCGCCCACACGGTGTCGGTCCAGCCGAACACGCGCATCAAGATGAACTGCGGGATCACCGTGACCGTCAGCGGCACCATCAACGTGGCCAGGTACAGCACGAACAGGGTGTCGCGTCCGGTGAACGGCAGCCGGGCGAAGGCATAGCCGGCCAGCGAGCAGAAGAAAACCTGCCCTACCGTCACACAACCGGCGTAGAGCACGGTGTTGAAGAACATCCGCCAGAACGGCATCCGGGCGAACACCTCGAGGTAGTTCGACCATTGCGGATGCGCCGGCAACAGCATCGGCAGGCTGATCTCGGCCTGGCGCTTCAGTGACCCCGACAGCGCCCACAGGATCGGGAACAGCGCACATGCCGCGACGCCGGCCAACCCGGCGTACACGGCCAGCAGTCCGGTGATGCGGTGCCGCACCGGCCGCCCCGTCACTGGTCCACCGCGTTTCGCCGCGACAACCGCAGTTGGATGATCGTCAACACCAGCAGCACGGCGAACATCACCCACGCCAGGGCGGATGCGTAACCGAAGTCCAGGAACGCGAACGCGTGCTGAAACAGCATGATGGCCAACACATACGTGCCGGTCTCCGGGCCGCCGCTGCTGCCGGTGAGCACATAGACCAGGTCGAACGCCTGAAACGCGTTGATGACCGAGATCACCACGACGAACCAGAGTGCGCCCCGGATCATCGGCACCGTGATCGACACGAAGCGCCGGACCTGCCCGGCGCCGTCGATGCGGGCCGCCTCGTGCAGCGACTCGGGAACACCCTGCATGGCCGCCAACAGGATCACCGTCGCGAACGGCACGCTCTTCCACACGCTGACCAGGCACAGCGATGCCATCGCCCAGTGTGGCTCGGTGAGCCACGGCACCGGCGAAACGCCGAACCAGCCGAGCATGATGTTGAGCAGGCCGCTGTCGGTGTTGAACACGAACTGCCACACCACCGCGATCACCACCGAGGACACCGCCAACGGCAGGAAGGCGATCGCCCGGAACAACCCGATGCCTCTGACCGCCCGGTTCAGCAATCCGGCCACCGCCAGACTGATCACCACCGTCGGCACCACCGTGCCGACGGTGAAGACCGTGGTGTTACGTACCGCGATACCGAACAGCGGGTCCCCGGTCAACAGGTCGGAGTAGTTCGTTGCGCCGATGAACCTCGGCGGCGTGAACAGATCCCACTGCTGAAAGCTCATGTAGAGGGAGAACGCGAGCGGAAACGCCATGAACAGCGCGACCGCCGCCAGATTCGGGGCGATGAACCACCGGCCCGCCCGCGCCCGCCTGCGTGTCGGGTTCATGCTCGTGTGGGATTCATCAGGAAGCCAACAACTCGTCGATCTGGGGTGACAGACCGGTCTTGAGGGTGGCGGCCGGGCGCTTTCCGCGCAGCACCGGCCCGATCGCCCGGTCCATCAAGGCGTGCACCCGCTGCCAGTCCGGCGAGATCGGCAGTCCCTCGGAGTGGGCCGGGCCGCCGGTGAGCACCGCCAGATTGGTGATCCCGCGGTGGGCGGCGGTGAACCCGGGTGCGGCGATCGCGGATCGCAGCACCGGCACGAACAGCCCGGACTCCCCGATCAGCGACTGGCCCACCGGGCCCGCGGCGAACTTGACGAACTCCCACGCCTGCCGGCGGTGGCGGCTGGCGGCGGCGATGGCCAGGCCGGTGCTGCCGATGGCCGAGCGGGCGGCCAGGCCCTTGGCGGCCGCGGCCGGCCCCGTCGGTAGCACCGCCACATCGAAATCGAGATCTTCGGCCTGGGCGAAAGTCTGGTAGCGCCAATGCCCGCCCAATGCCATCGCCGCCTTGCCCGCGGTGAACAAGCCCATGGTGGACATCGCCTGGGTGTCGGAGGCGGCCGGCGCCACGCGATGCACGTTTGCCAGGTCGGCGTAGAACTGGATGCCGGCGAGGAAGGCGTCGTCGTCGTAATTGAGGTGGGTGGGGTTGAACCGCGGCACCGCCCAGGGTGTGCCGTTGTTCATGCCGAACAACGCCGCCGAATACGGCGGTGACCAGGTGTCGACGAACCCCCACCGGATGATCCTGCCGTTGGTGTCGCGCCGGGTCAGTGCGGTTGCGGTGTCCAGGAATTCGCCAAAGGACCAGGGCTCATCCCAGCGTCCCGGCGGTGGCGGAACGCCGGCCTCGGCGAAGATCGCGGTGTTGTAGAACAAGAACGCCCCCGACCACTGCTCTGGAAAGGCGTACTGACCGCCGTTGAAGCCGAACGTCTCATAGAGTGCCGGGATGCTGTCGGCGCGCAACGCCGCGGCGAACTCGCGGTCGGCGTCCAGCAGGGCGTTCAGGTCCGCCAGCACGCCGCGTCCGGCCAGCTCGGCGTAGTTGAACTCCCAGGCCATCAGCACATCCGGACACCTGCCGCCGGCGCAGAACGTCGAGATCTGCTGGGTGGGGTCTCCTCCGGCCAGCACGGTGCGCACCCGGATGTCGGGGTGCCGGTGCTGGAAGGCGTCCACGATGCGCATCCGGGCGTCGGCCTCCTCCGGGTTGGCCGCGAAGAAGAACCGCAGGGCGTCGTCGTCGGCTCCGCACGCCGAGGGCCACGGTGCCGCGGCGGCCAGCCCCAGCGCCGCGGCACCGCGAAGCACGGTGCGACGCCGCAACGGTGTTCCGCTCGAAGACCGCACCGGCGCGACCGTCACACTTCGATCGGCGGGTAGAGGCGCTCGAGGGTGAACTGGCGATCTCGGCGCGCGGCCCAGGCGCTGGCCGCCAGCGATACGACGAGGATGCCTGCCAGCACCGCCACCGACGTCCACAACCTGGTGTCGATGCCACCGACGGTCAACTGCCGTAACCCGTTGACGGCGTAGGTCATCGGATCGTAGGGGTGCAGGATCTGGAACGGTTTGGCGGTCGTTTCCACGGGATAGACCCCGCCGGAGGACACCAGCTGGAACATCAGGAACGCCAACGCGACCACCCGGCCGACCGCGACGCCCAGCACCGCGTTGAAGGCCTGGATCATCGCCAGGAACGCCGCGGCGATCAACGCCAGGAAGGCGACCGTGCCCGCGGCGTAGCGCGCCTGCAGCCCCACCCCGAAATGCACCACCGCATACATCAGTACCACCTGGCAGACACCCAGCAGCAGCGCGGGCCAATAGGAGGCCAGCACCACCCGCACCGCGCCGAGGCCGTTGACGATGGCACGAGTCTGCAACGGGGTCAGCAACATCCATACGATCAGCGAACCGATGAACAATGCCAGCGGCAAAAAGAACGGGGCGAACCCGGTGCCGAAGGTGGCGGCGTGATGGGTGAAGTCCATGTCGACACCGACCGGGCTGGCCAGGATCTGCGACACCTCCACGCGCTGCTGGTCGGTGATCGTCGAGGCGCGCTGATCCGCCTGCCCCAGCCCGTCGGCCAACTGCCTGGCACCGTCCTCGAGTCGGTTGCTGCCGTCGGCGAGCTGGACCAGGCCGTCGCTGAGCTGGTGCGCTCCGGCGTCGAGGTCGGTTGCGCCGTCACGCAGCGCGACCAGATCGTTCTTAAGTCCGCCGTCGAGGGCGTGGGTGATGAACGTGCGTAGCCCGCTACCCGGGTCGGCCAGGTCGCCCTCCAGCTTCTGGGCGTTACCGCGCAACTGGTTCAGTCCCTCGTCGGTGGCCGGGTCGAGCCCCTTGACGGCGAGGAGCCGCTGAGCGCCGGCAAGGGTGTCACCGAGCCCGCGCACCGCCGGGTCGGGGTTGGCGCGCAACGCGTCCACCACCTGGTTGACGATTCCGGCGGCCTGCTGGTAATTGACGTTGAGCGAGGCGATCCGGTCGGACACCGTTTTGATGTTGCCGCTCAACGCGGTCGCGGCGGCGCCGGCGGCGTTCGGGTCGAAGCCCATGGCGTCGAGGTCGTCGGTCAGCTTCAGCAGTGGATCAGTGGCCTGCTGGATGCCCACCGACAACCGCCGGCTGCCATCGGCGAGCGCGGCAGAACCGTCGCGTGCCGTACCGAGATTGTCGGCCAACGTCTTCGAGCCCTCCGACAGCTGGCCGGCGCCGTCGGCCGCCTGCTTCACCTCGTCGGTCACCTGGGTCAGCGCGGTCCCGATCACCTGCTGGCCGACCTTGGCGCCGACCTCGTTGAGCACCTCGCGGGCGGCGTTCTGCCCCATGACCGATGCCAGGTAGTTGTTGGCGTCGTTGAACCGGAACTGGATCTGCGCCTTCTGCGGGTGCGGACCGGCCGGTGAGACCACCGCCGTGCTGAAGTTTGGCGGCAGCGTGATCGAGAAGTAATAGGTGCCGTCGGAAACCCCTTTGGCGGCTTCACTTTCCGACACCTCGTGTAGATCGAGTTGACCGGAGTCGACCAACCCGCGGGTCACCTCGTCGCCGGCCCGCAGCTGCTGTCCCTCGACGGTGGCGCCGGTGTCGGAGTTGACCAGCGCGACCGGGATCTTGTCTATGGCGGCGAACGGATTCCAGAACGCCCACAGGTACATGGCGCCGTAGAGCAGTGGCAGCACGATGATGGTCAGCAGGGCCACTCGCGGCATGGTGCCGCGCGAGTAGCGTTTGAGGTCGGTGCCCAACGACATTCCGGCGAGCATGATCAGGAATCCCTCTTCTCGTGTCTGCCGTGACCGGTGACTTCGGCCGGTTCCAGGTGTTCGACGTGGATCTGCGCGGCGACCCCCGAGCCCTCCGGGAGCTCGTTGGCCGAGGCGGTGATCACGGTCTGGTGCTCCCCCAGCTCGACCAGCCGGCCGACCAGCACCTGGCGGTCGCGGTCGCTGGTGACCTGGTCGATGCTGCCCACCACCAGCAGCGGCGGACGCGCGGTATTGGCCAGCGCGATGCGCAACAACAGACCGGTCAGTTCGTCAAGCTGCTCGACGTAGTCGTCGAGCCGGGGCAGCGGCAGCTCACCGAAGACCGGCCCGCACACGGCGTCGCGTTCGGCGTCGCCGGCGCGCCGTACCAGCCGGTACCAGGCTGCGTTCCAGCGGATCTGCTCGGTGATCAGGTCGCGGACCGTGACCGACTCGAAGATCGCGTCGAGGTGTTCCACGCCGGCCAGGGCGGCGACACCGAAGATGTCGCGGGCCTTGCTGTGTCCGAACACTGTGACCGATCCCGCCGATGGCTTCATCCGGCCCGCCAGGTTCATCAGCAACGCGGTGCGGCCCGATCCGGGCGGTCCGATCAGCAAGCTGACCCCGCCGGCCTGGACGTCCAGATCGAGCGGGCCGAAAACCCGCCCCCACGGGCCGGTCATGGCGATGCCGCGTGCCTTGACCGCCACCGGCGCTTCCGCGGGAGCCTTCGCTTCCTCCGGAGCCTTCACTTCCTCTGGCATGAGATGCCCCCTATCGACGGCCGAATCGGTTCGCGTGACCCATCCAAGCAGAACCGGGCGGCGGCGATCAGCCGTCGCGGGGGTTCACGCCCGGCCGGTTCCCGGCAGCCGCAGCGTCAAGGGGCGCAGCCGGTCGGGATCGCCGACGATATCGATGGAGTCGATGCGCCCGTCGTCACCGATACCGATGCGCAGCACGGCCAGCAGCCGGCCCCCGGGCGCGATCGCGATGCCGGGTGCGTCGTCGACCAACAGCACCGCACCGGCGCGTGCCCGGCGGGTGAAGCGGCGGGTCTCGGTGGCGATGTCGGCGGCACCACGCAGCTCGACGGGCACATCGGCGGGCACCAGCAGCGGGTCGACCCGGCGCACCACCTCGGGCGCCAGCAACTCGAGCAGCGCCGGGATGTCGCCACCGCGCGAGGCCGCCAAAAAGGCCGACACCACCCGCAGATGCTCGGCACGGCGCCGCGGTTCGGCGACCGGCCCGGCGTGTAATCGGGCGCGTGCCCGACTGGCCAGCTTCTTGGCCGCATCCGCTGACCGATCCAGCACGTCACCGATCTGCTCGAACGGTATGTCGAACACGTCGTGCAACACGAAGGCGGCCCGCTGTGCCGGCGACAACCGGTCCAGCACCACCAGCAGCGCACGGCTGACCGCATCGGAGCGCAACACCGCTTCGTCGGCGGCCGGAACGGCGGCGCTGCCGATTGCTTCGGACAGCGGTCGCTCGCCGCGCCGGCCACGCGCCCGCAACTGATCCATCGCGGTGCGGGCGGTGATCGTGGTGAGCCAGCCGGGCAGGTTGTCCACAGCGGTGAAGTCGGCACCGCTGGCCTTCAGCCAGGCCGACTGAACCGCGTCGTCGGCGTCGGCGCTCGACCCGAGCAGGTGAAATGCCACCGCGTGCAGGCGGTGGCGAAGGTCTTCGAACTGCTCCGCCAGGACTTTCACATCGTTCATGGGTCACCTTCGCCGTCCGGGAGTCGTCATTGACAGGGATAGCCATATCCACTGACGAAAGGAAGACCAACATCATGAGCGTATCGACCCTCTACCTGGCGACCATCACCGTGACGGCCGTCATCACGATCGCCATCGCCGTCGCCGACTTCATTCCGGCACCGTTCGTCCTGGCCAATTCGGCTCAGGTGGGGGTGCCGCGATCGTGGCTGCCGATGCTGGGCGGGCTGAAGCTGGCCGGGGGCGCCGGTCTGCTCATCGGACTGGCGGGCGTCCCGCTCATCGGTCCGGCCGCCGCGGCCGGGCTGGTCGCCTTCTTCATCGGGGCCGTCGTGACGCATCTGCGGGCCGGCGTGTGGCACAACATCGGCTTTCCCGCCGTGTACCTAGTGCTGTCGACGGCGTCGCTGGTGATGCTGCTGGCCTGAGCTATCCGAACTCGGCCGCCGGATCGGTGTGACCGGCGGAACCGGCCCGGCGCGGCAGTTCCAGCACGACGTTGGTGGCTTTGACCGACGCGACGACCAGGCTGCCGGGCTGCAATTGCAGTTCGTCGGCGGCCTCCCGGCTGACCAGCGACACCAGCCGGAAGGGACCGGCCTGCACATCGACCTGCGCCATCACCGTGTCACGGGTCACGTTGGTGACCAGCCCGACCAGCCGGTTACGGGCGGACTGGCCCACCACCGGATTGCGCGACACCGGCTCCACTGACGCGCGCTCCTGGGCGAACCGCGCCAGCTCGGCTCCGTCGACCACCCGAGGTCCACTGCCCGTGGACGCCGACAGGCGACCGGAGTCGATCCAGCGCCGCACGGTGTCGTCGCTGACCCCGAGTAATTCGGCGACTTCGGCGATTCGAAAGCTTGGCACGCCGTTGAGCTTATCCTCGCCGGGACCGGCGACTCAGTCTTCTGCGAAGTACCGGATCGTGGTGATCGCCCGGCCGCCGCGGTCCACGTCGGCGAACAGCACCCCGCGCTGCTGCGCAGCGGTGAGGGAAACCGCGACGGTGCGGCCGGCCGCCAGCAGCTTCGTCGGGCGGGCGCCCACCAGCCGGGTGGCGAGCTCGGCGAGATCGATGGCGGTGTCATCGCCGTAGGTCATTGTCACAGCGGGTGATAGCGCCGCAGTGACAGTGGACAGCTCGCCGGAGGAGACGGCGGCGAGGAACGCCCGCACCGGCCTTTTGCCCCGGCCGGCCGGACGGCGAAATCCGGCGGTGAACCCGGCGGTGCCGGCGAGGCGTTGGTTGCGCAGCAGTGATCGCGACAGCTGAACCGCGGCGGGCGTCGCCGCAACGCCGTTGCCGAGGAACCGGCGCATCATCGCCGGCAGTTCCCAGTAGGCCCGCAACCGCCGCAGCCTCCATCGGCGGCCGGCCTCGGTGAGGTCGTTCGCGGCCAGGTCGTCCTCGGTCAGGTCATATCGCAGAATCGCCGGGATGTGCATGATCACCGATGGCCCCATCGCGACCTCGAGTTCCAGGTCCCGCACCACCGTCGTGCCGCGCACGATGTCCAGGTCGCGGTGGAAGGTGATGCCGCGCGGCCCGATGAACGTGTCGTAGAACCGGCCGATCTGTTCGGCACCGACGTGCGGGCGGGAGCCCACCGGGTCCTCCACCTGGCCGTCGGCGCTGAACAGACCCACCCAGCCGGTCCGGTCGTGGGCGGCGGCCGCGACCGGCGACTGCTCGACGGTGGCCAGCAGATCTTGCGCTATCGAGTCCGTCATCGGGCTTCCTCCCCCACAGCGATACCGGCGCTGCGCATTGCCGTCAGCGCAGCGGCCGCCGAGTCGGCGGCCACCCCCGCGGTCAGTTGCGGCAGCACCGCGGTGGCGAACCCGGCGCGGACCGCGTCCTCGGCGGTGCGGCGCACACAGTAGTCGGTCGCGACGCCGACCACATCGACACGGTCCACGTTGCGCTGGTGCAGCCAGTCGCCCAGGGCGGTGCCGGCGTCGTCGACGCCGCCGAATCCGCTGTAGCCGGCGTCGTAGTCACCTTTGGTGAAGACGGCGTCGATCCGGTCGGTGCGCAGCGCGGGATGAAGATCCGCACCGGGTGTTCCGGCGCGGCAATGCGGCGGCCACGACGTCACGTAGTCCGGCCGCTGCGAGAAGTGCCCACCGGGGTCAATGTGCCAGTCTTTGGTCGCCACGACGTAGTGGTAGCGGTCGCGTGCGGTCTCGCTGTCGAGGTAACGGGTGATGCCGTGGGCGACCGCGACAGCGCCGGTCACCGGCAGCGCGCCGCCGTCACAGAAGTCGTTCTGCACGTCGACGATGATCAGCGCCCGCATGATCACCACCGTATCGCCGGCGCCGCAGCACGGCCCGGCCGTAGATCACCCACGACACGCCGACGGCTGCCAGCACCGCCGCCTCGACGGCTGCGCTCCAGCCGGCCGGGTAGAGCAACGCCGGTCAGATAGTGGGCGCAGAATCCCGTTTCGTCCCGGTCCGCCACGGTACATTGGCGGACATCCAACGTGGTCAGGAGCGCATCTGATGGCAAGCGGCGATTTCGGCCCCAACGGCCCCGGCTATGGCCAGCCCGGCCCCTACCCGCCGCCGCAGGGCTGGGGACAGCAGCCCACATGGGGGCACAAGCCGGGTGGCCTGGGCAGGCGCTTCTGGGCCCGGCTCATCGACGGTGTGCTGGTCAGCATCGTGGCCTTCGCGCTGTCACTGTTCGTGTTCGCCGACGACTACCCGTTCCTGGTGACCGGCCTGTTCTCCGGCGTGCTGACCTACGGCTACTTCGTCTTGTTCGAGGTCACCCAGGGGTCCAGCCCGGCCAAACGGCTGCTCGGGCTGGCGGTGCGCGGACCCGACGGTGCATCCAAGCCCACGCTGGGTCAGTCGGCCGTCCGCAATGCCTTCACGCTGCTGGCGGTACTGCCCTACCTCGGTCCGCTGCTGGCCTTCGTCGCCTATCTCGTGATCGCGGTGACGATCAGCGGCAGCGCGACCAAACAGGGCAAGCACGATGAGCTGGCCGGCGGCACCCGGGTGATTCGCACCTGATCGGCGGCGCGCCCGATCGCTAGCGCGCCAGGGTGAACCCCGCCCAGGCCATCCGGCGCTCCGGCGACGGGTCGAACTCCACCCGTGTCTTGTGGTCGAACACCATGACGGCACGGTCGGATCGGTCGTAGGCCGGCCAGTCGTCGCCGGGCACTCCGTCCCGGCCGAATGCCCGCCAGCGCCGCTGCACCTGGCCACTGACCCGCAGCGCCGCCCGCCGGTCCGCGCCGGCAGTGAGCAGCCGGCCGAGACCGCCGCTGCGGTAGACGTCGAACACGGCGAACAGTTCGGTGGCATGCGTGGCGCCCATCCCCGACCAGCGCAGCATCCGCGGCGCGTAGTCGTAGCGATAGACGTAGGTGGGTGCGTGCGCCCCGTGCGCTTCGGCGATCTCCCACACCGCCGCGTTGAAGGCGAAGTCGCCGCCCAAGCGGATGCAGGCCTTCCGGTCGGGGTAATCGGGGTAGGCGGCGATGATGCGGTCGCGCACGCCCGCCTCGGTGTTGGCCAGCACCGCCTCGACCATCGGCTCGGTCGTCGGCAACATCTTCAAGAACCGGGTGAACAACCGGCCCTCGTGAGCGTTGCTGCCGACGATGAGTGGTACCTGGTGGGCCGAACCCCGTCGCATCGCCTCGACCGGGTCCAGCGGCAACAGGTCGTCGCCGAACACCGGCCCGATCGGGAACGCGCCGAGCATGTCGCGGGTGCCGTCGGCGAGCAACCGGTCCTGGGCTGCCAGCAGCTCGGCCGGCGACACGCGCAGCAGGGTGTGCGCGGCGTCGGGGGAACGCACCCCCAGCAGCGCCGCGAACCGGTCGGCGAACTCGGCGGCCACTTCGGGACCGCGAACCATGCCGGCAGCGGGACTCTCGGCGATCGCCCGGGCGAACAGACCCTCGGCTTGCGGCACCGCCAGGAGCGTGGCGACGATGTGCGCACCGGCGCTCTCGCCGAAAATGGTGACATTGCCGGGGTCGCCGCCGAACGCCGCGATGTTCTCGCGGACCCAGCGCAGCGCCAACACCAGATCCCGCAGATACAGGTTGCTGTCCACGGTGACCGCGGAGGTCGACAGCGACGACAGATCCAGGCAGCCGAGCGCACCGAGCCGGTAGTTGACCGACACGTACACGCAGCCGCGGCGGGCCAGCGCCGCCCCGTCGTAGATCGGGGTGGCCGAGCTGCCCAGAATGTAGCCGCCACCATGGATGAACACCATGACCGGCAGCGGGCCGTCACCGGCTTCCTCGGGGGCCACCACGTTGAGGGTCAGGCAGTCCTCACTGGTGGGCTGGAAGCGGCCCGGGCCCAGCATGGTGTACATCCGCGCCTGGGGCGCGCAGTTGGTGAACCCGTGGCAATGCCGTACCCCCGACCACGGCTCAGCAGGCTCGGGCGCCCGAAAGCGGAGTGGGCCCACCGGCGGCCGGGCATACGGAATGGAACGCCACCGGCGCACCCCGTCGCGGGCGAAACCCTCCACGACACCGGTGGCGATGCTGGCCTGCACAGGGTTGTCATGCATGAGCCGAACGTTAGC
Source organism: Mycolicibacter algericus DSM 45454 (assembly GCF_002086455.1). Lineage (GTDB taxonomy): Bacteria > Actinomycetota > Actinomycetes > Mycobacteriales > Mycobacteriaceae > Mycobacterium > Mycobacterium algericum. Next base: position 66,053 of record NZ_MVHC01000013.1, on the reverse strand, counting down.
GAACCGGCCGGCGGCTAGCCTAACGGCATGCGTCTCACCGGGCTCATCGTCGTATTGCTGTTGCTCGCCGGATGCTCCCGCGCGACGGTCGACGAGCCGGAGCCGACCCCGAGCGGATCGAGTACCACGGCTACCAGCGCACCGTCATCAGCGGCCCCGCCGGCCTCGACGTCGCCGAAGCCGGCGGCCGCTCCCGCCCCCGGCGCGCCGATCGCCGACGTCATCGCCTGGATCGAGGCCGGCCGGCTCGTGGACGCCGCCGGCTACCACAGCGCGACCCGCGACGGCGCCACCACCGACCTGATCGAGGACGTCGCGTTCACCGTCTCGGCCGCGCCGCGCCGCGCCACCAAATGCATGACCGATTCCGACTCCGCCGACAGCCCGCTGGCCTGCGTGGTGGAATTGGTGAACCCGCCGGCGCAGCCCGAGCAGATCTACGGGCAGTGGAAGGGCGGCTGGGTCGACTACGCCGGCGACACGCTGCGTGTCGGGTCTGCTCACGGCGACCCGGGCCGATTCCTGCACGGCGAAGGGGCCGAACTGCCCGACGGAGCGGTGCTGTCGTTCGGCGACTACCGCTGCCGGGCGGATCGGGCCGGGTTGTTCTGCGTGAACTACGCGCACCGCTCGGCGGTGCGGTTCAGCCCGGAAGAGATCGGCGTGTTCGGCTGCCTGCGTCCGGTGCCGCCGCCCGCCGACGCCGGCAAGCTGTACAGCTGCGCCAGCTGACGCTTCAACGCCACCGGTCGGCGGATTCGACGGCCTGCAGCAACGCCTCACACAGCTGCCGCAGCTCATCGTGTGGCGCGTCCTCGGCCAGGGCGGTCGCGATGTCCTCGGCCGCGCACCGCACCTGATACACCCGGTCGGACAAGGCCGTCGCCTCCTCGGCGGAGAGCACCACCGAATCGGGCGCCAGCACGGTCGTCTTACCGCTGCTGACCAGGGCACGCTGCTCGTAGGCGCGCTGCCGGCAAGATTGGCGACAGTACTGTCGGCGCCGGCCGATCCCGGCGTCGCCCACGTCGCGGCCGCACCAGCGACAGGGCTGGGGGCGGGGACTGCGCGGCACGCCTGAACACCTTAGTCCGGCCGTTGCGCCGATCCCGGTATCATTAGGGGCTGTGCCGCGTGCGCCGGGAACCGCACAGGGCCCGCTCGCGTTGTCAATGCGAGACGAATTCGAAGACAAACAGGTTCTAAGGAGTGTGGGTCATGGCTGATCGTGTACTGCGGGGCAGTCGACTGGGTGCCGTGAGCTACGAGACCGACCGCAACCATGACTTGGCGCCACGCCGGATGGCGCGGTACCGCACCGACAACGGTGAAGAGTTCGAGGTTCCGTTCGCCGACGACGCGGAGATCCCGGGCACCTGGATGTGCCGCAACGGCCTGGAGGGCACCCTGCTCGAGGGCGACGTGCCCGAGCCGAAGAAGGTCAAGCCGCCGCGCACCCACTGGGACATGCTGTTGGAGCGCCGCTCGATCGAAGACCTCGAAGAGCTGCTCAAGGAGCGCCTGGACCTGATCAAGAGCCGCCGCCGCGGCTGAGCCCCCGGGTTTTCTCAGCCGCGCCGGCCCCGGAGCCGGTTGATCCGGCCGCCGATCCCCCAGCGGGCGACCTTGACCATCGCTTCGCGGATGTTGGAGCCGCTCATCTTGGAGACGCCCAGTTCGCGCTCGGTGAACGTGATCGGCACCTCGGCGATGGTGAAACCGTTGTTGACCGCCCGCCAGGTGAGGTCGACCTGGAAGCAGTAGCCCTTGGAGTCCACCGCGTCCAGACCGATCTTCTCCAGCACCCCGCGGCGGTAGGCCCGGTACCCGGCGGTGATGTCGTGGATACCCACCCCCAGCAGTAGCCGGGCATAGGTGTTGGCGGTCTTGGACAGCACCAGGCGGCGCACCGGCCAGTTGCGCACCGCGCCGCCGTCGACGTAGCGCGAACCGATCGCCACGTCGGCTCCCGCGTCGATCGCCTCCAGCAGCCGGTACAGCTGCTCGGGGGCATGGCTGCCGTCGGCATCCATCTCGACGATCACCTCGTAATGGCGGGCCAGCCCCCAAGCGAAACCGGCGAGATAGGCCGCGCCCAGGCCGGCCTTGGCGGTGCGGTGCATCACGTGGATACGCTCCGGGTCCGCGGCGGCCAGCTCGTCGGCGAGCTTGCCGGTCCCGTCGGGGCTGCCGTCGTCGACCACCAGGACGTGCACGTCTGGGCGGGCCTGCTGCAGCCGGCCGAGGATGATCGGCAGATTCTCCAACTCGTTGTAGGTGGGAACCACCACCAGCGTGTGCAGGCTGGGACGATCACTCATCGGCGCCGCTCCTCGGAGTCAACATCGGCGCCGGTGCTACGACGCTTGAACCATGTGAAGCGACCATTTTGCCGTACTGCCGCCAGCAGGCCGGCAACAGCCGCGCCGAGCAGCACCCACTGCAGGATCGGCGCCCACCGGGTGGCCGGGGTCAGCGCGGTCTTGAGCCGCACGTGAGCGTCCAGGTAGGCGGGTTCGAAGAACGCCGTGCGGGCCAGTTCGCGGCCGTCGGGAGCGACCACCGCGCTGATCCCGGTGGTGCCGGCGACGACGACGTAGCGGTCATGCTCGACCGCGCGCACCTTGGCGAACGCCAGCTGCTGCTCGCTCATCGCCTCGTCGAACGTGGCGTTGTTCGACGGCACCGCCAGCAGCTGGGCGCCGGCCAAGACCGATTCCCGGGGCGCCCGGTCGAAGATCACCTCCCAGCAGGTGGCCACGCCGACCGGAACGCCCGCGACATGCACCACGCCGTCGCCGCCGCCCGGCACGAAATAGCCTGCCCGGTCGGCGTAGCCGGACAGGTGACGGAAGAACCCGCGCCACGGCAGGTACTCCCCGAACGGCTGCACGATCCGCTTGTCGTGGCTCTCCCCCGGACCGGTCTGCGGATCCCACACCAGCACCGAGTTCGTCGCCACCGGGTTCTCCCGGGTCCAGCCGGGCGCCGCACGCACGGTGCCCACCAGGATCGGGGCGTCGATCGCCTGGGCGGCCATGGTGATCTCTCGCGCGGCGTCGGCGTTCGCCATCGGATCGATATCGGACGCGTTCTCCGGCCAGATCACGAACAACGGCGCGGCCGCCCGCCCGGCCTCGACGTCGTCGGCCAACCGCAGCGTTTCCCGGACGTGATAGTCCAACACCTGGCGGCGCTGGGCGTTGAAGTCCAGCCCGAGCCGCGGCACGTTGCCCTGCACCGCCGCCACCGTGATCGCCGGGTCGTCACCGGCGCCCGCGCCGGAGCGGCGCACCCCGGGCCACACCACCACCGCCGACAACAGCACCAGACAGATGCACAGGCCGGGTAGCAGCACCGCCGGCGGGCGGCCGTTGTCCGCGGTCGGCGGTGTATCCGACCGCAGCCACCGGATGATCTCGACGCTCAGCGCGGTCCCGGCACAGCCGGTCAGCGCCACGGCCAGCGACAGCAGCGGCACCCCGCCGAGCGCCACCAGCGGCAGCAGCGGTCCGGCCGTCTGGCCGTATCCGACAGCCCCCCAAGGGAATCCGCCGAACGGGATCACCGACTTCGCCCATTCCTGCGCGGCCCACAGCAACGCGAACCACACCGGCCAGCCCGCCAGATTGCGCACCGCCACCGCCGCCGCCCCGAATACGGCGGGAAACAGCGCGCACAGCAGCGCCAGCATCAGCCAGGGCAGCGCGCCGACCAGCCCGCCCACCCACGGCAGCAGCGGCAGATAGAACGCCAGGCCGCACAGCAGGCCGTAACCGAAACCGCCGGCCAGGGTGGTCTCGCGGCGAATGAGCACCCACCCCAGCAGCCCGAAGGCCAGGATCGCCGCCCACCACCAGTTCAGCGGCGGGAAGCTGGCCCGAAGCAGCATCCCGGCCAACACCGACGCCGCCAGTTGGGCCCAGCGGTCGGCTGCCGCGATACCGAGGCGTTCCAACCGATTCGGGCCGGCATCGACCACGGTGTCGGGATGGTCGGTGGTCTCAGCCATGCAGCACCACACCCCGGTGCACGGTGCGCCGACACAACGGTGAGTCGCCCGGCTCCAGTACCGGTAGCGCCGGCACCCGTGAGCGCGGATCGGTCGACCATCGCTGAACCGTGTCGCGGGGCGCCTCGACGGCCAGCCGGGTGGGCTCCCAGACGGCGTAGGAGGCCGGTGCGCCGGGCACCAGGGTGCCGCTGATGCCGTCGTTGATGCCGGCGGCGCGCCAGCCACCGCGTGTTGCGGCGGCGAATGCCGCCCGCATCGACACCGCGCTGCCCGGCGTGCGGTGGTGCGCGGCCGCGCGGACCGCGGCCCACGGATCGAGCTCGGTGACCGGGCTGTCGGAACCGAACGCGAGGGGCACGCCTCGGGATGCTAACAGCGCGAACGGGTTCAGTCCCGCGGCGCGTTGCGCGCCCAACCGCTGGGCGTACATGCCGTCGTCGCCGCCCCACAGCGCGTCGAATCCCGGCTGCATGCTGGCGATCACGCCCCACGATCCCAGCTGGGCGGCCTGCTCGACGCTGACCATCTCCAGATGCTCCAGCCGGTGCCCGCAGGCCGCCACCGCCGCGACTCCGAAGTGCTGCACCACCTGCTGCAGCGCCGTGGTCACCGCGGATACCGCGGCGTCCCCGATGACGTGGAACCCGGCGGTCACCCCGGCCTCGGTACACGCCCACAGATGGGCGGCGACGGACTCGGCGTCCAGGTGACACACCCCGGTGCAGCCGGCGGCGTCGGCGTAGGGCTCATGCAGCCAGGCGGTGTGTGAGCCCAGCGCACCGTCGACGAACAGATCGCCGGCCAGACCCCGGGCGCCGGTGTCGGCGAGCAGTTCGCGGGCCCGGGCGGCACTGGTGACCGGTTCGCCCCAGTAACCGATGACCTCGACACCGTGGTGCAGTGCCCGCAACTCCCGCCAGTCATCGGAGCCGCCGATGTCCGGGCCGGCGCACTCGTGGACCGCGACGATGCCCACCGCGGCGGCGGCATCCAGGGCGGCGGTGCGGGCAGCGGCGCGCTGCGGTGCGGTGAGCAGCTCTCGGGCCGCGGCGCGAACCAGGTGGTGGTCGGAGCCGGACAGCGGCCCGATGCCGGAGTCCGCCGACAGTTTCGGCACCCGCTTGCGCAGCCCGCTCGAAGCCAGCGCCGAGTGGGCATCGACCCGGGACAGGTAGGCCGGGCGCTCGCCCACCACCGCGTCGAGCGCTTCGGTGTCCGGGGCGGCACCGTCGGGCCAGCCCGACTCGTCCCAACCGTGCCCCCAGATCGGCTGGTCGGGATGAGCCGCCGCGTAATCGGCGATCAACTGCAGGCAGTGCCGTTGTGAGCTGGCCGGCCGCAGATCCAGGCCGGTGCGGCACAGCCCGGTCTCGGTGACATGGACATGGCTGTCGACGAAACCCGGCGTCACCAAAGCCCCGTCGAGGTCGGTGACGTCGGCTTGCGGAAACTGCTCGCGACCGACGGCGTCGCTGCCCAGCCAGGCGACCACCCCGTCGCGGACGGCCATCGCGGTGGCATCGGGATGACTCGGGCTGTGGATACGTCCGCCGAGCAACAGCGACGTGGGAGCCCCGGGCACAACGGTCACGACGTAGAAAGTACGGGGTGTCGGATCAACCGCGGGACAGGGCGGGCCGGTGGGTCTCGGTGACGTCGACGAATTCGGCGTCGATGTAGTCGGTGCGGCGGCCCGGCGTGCGCCGGGCGGTGTACCAGCGTCGACCGACGACCGTGGCAGCCACCAGTGGTGTGCGACGGCCGAGCCCGGCGGCTGCCGCCCCGGCCAGCAGCGGGCGGGCAGCAGCCCTGGTCGGAGGCGCCAGCAGTGCCAGGCCCGCCAGCGTGGTCACCGGTCCGGGGACCACGACCAGCAGCGTGCCCGCCGCGATCAGCCCACCGTCGGCGAGCACACGCTGCCCCGCGCCGGAACGCAACCGGGCTACCTGGCGCTTGATCTGCCCGGCCGACAATGCCAGGCCCACCAGAAATGCGCCCAACAACAGCAGTGCGGTCCAGCCGAAACCGATCCCCCAGATCAGCGCGGCAACCGCCGCCGACTCGACCAAGACGTAGATCAGCACGATCCGCAACACAGCGCTCGCCATGCCACCCCAACGTCTGAACCGTCGAGGAGGTTCCCACCCGGCGCCCCGGGGAATACCTTGAGGCCATGACGACCATCGACGTTGCCACTCCCGACGGGCCCATCGAAGCGCTGCTGGACATTCCGGAAGGGCCCGGACCGTGGCCCGGCGTGGTGGTGGTCCACGATGCGATCGGTTACGCCGCGGACATGAAAGCCATCTCCGAGCGCATCGCCGACGCGGGCTATCTGGCCGTGTCGCCCAACCTGTACTCCCGCGGCGGCCGGGCACGCTGTATCACCCGGGTATTCCGGGAACTGCTGACCCAGCGTGGCCGCGCGCTGGATGACATCCTGGCCGCCCGCGATCACCTGCTGGGCGTGCCGGAATGCTCGGGCAAGGTCGGAATCGCCGGCTTCTGCATGGGCGGGCAGTTCTCACTGGTCTTGTCGCCCAAGGGGTTCGGAGCCTCGGCCCCGTTCTACGGCACCCCACTGCCCCGGCATCTCGAGGAGACCCTCAGCGGCGCCTGCCCGATCGTCGCCAGCTTCGGCGGCCGTGATCCGCTGGGCCGAGGCGCGCCCGACCGGCTACGCCGGGTTGTCGAGCACCACGACATCCCGCACGACATCAAGACCTATCCGGGAGCCGGTCACAGCTTCGCCAACAACCTGCCGGCCCAGCCGCTGCTGCGCATCGCCGGCTTCGGCTACAACGAGGCCGCGACCGCCGATGCCTGGGCGCGGGTGTTCGCGTTCTTCGGCGAACACCTGCAGGCCGCCGGCTGAGCTCAGGCCGGGCTGCCGGCTTCGGCGAGCACCCGCGGGAACAGCACGTTGTTCTCCTTGTGCACGTGCAGGTGGATGTCGCTCTCCAGGTCCGCCAGGCCGGCCAGCATCGCGGTGTAGCTGGCGCAGGCGTCCGCCGGAACGGTGTAGTCGTCGGTGAGCTTGCGCAGTTCGGCGAGCAGGTGGCCGGCGTTGTCGTGCTCCTGCTGGTTCTCGGCCAGCTCGTTGCGCAGCTCGTCGGAGAGCGGCCGGTCCGGCCGGCCGGCCCGCAGGCTGATCTCGGGGAACAGCATGGTCTCCTCGGTGCGCAGGTGTGGTTCCATGCCGGCGCGCAACTGGTGGAAGAGCTCGCGGACGCGTACCAGCTCGCCGTGGTTGGGGCCGTGCACCCGCGCCACCTTGTCGACCAGCTCCGCCAGCCGCGGGAACTCGTCCCAGAGGAACCGGTGGTGGGTGCTGACGATGTGGGCGATCAGCGAGGTGTCGTCGAAGTCGGCCCAGTCGGCGCGCTGAGCGGGCTCACCGGAGCTGTTCAGCGCCGCGAGCAACTCGTCGGCGTTGACGCCGTCGGCGGCGCACGCATCACGCAGCGTCCGCTGGCCGTGGCAGCAGAAGTCGATCCCGAACCTGCTCAGGATGCGGGTCGTCGACGGGTCGGCGGTGACGATGTCGCCGAGGATCTGGTCGGAGGTGAAGGCGGCCACGGGAACTCCTCGTTGTCGGCGGGTGGTTCGGACCAACCATCCTAATTTTAATGATTAAAGTCCACTATATGTGACGCAGTCGTGGCGTATTCGGCGGTCCCAGCTTCGCCTCTCCTCCGTCGACGCTCGCTGAACCGCCGGGTTCATGCGGCGATCCCAGCTTCGCCTCTCCTTCGTCGAGCCTCGCTGAATCGCCGGGCTCAGCCGGCAGCCGGCGTCAACGCCAGCCCGACATTGGTGCGCATCCCGCCGCGCAGTTTGCTGAACACGTTGAACACCCGGCCGATGATCGGGTAGCGCTTGGCGATCGCGGCGTAGACAGCGCCGTTGTGAGCCTTGTCCAGCACGGCGGCCACCGCCTCGATGGCCTCGCCCTTGGGCCGACCCCGCATGTCGCACGGCGCCAAGGTGACGCGCGGGCTGTTGCGGATCCGCTTGACCTTCCAGGAGGACTCCTGGGTGATCACCAAGAGCCGATCGCCATCCGGGGCGGCCCATACCGGGGTGGGCTTGGCGCGACCGTCCCTGGTGAACGTGGTCAGCAACAAGTAGTCGGATTTGGCGATCTCGGCGAAGGTTGGGGACACAGTGGCGAATCTACTCGCCCGGCACCGCGGCGCCGGGGACGATCCGCCAACGGGCGAGCTGCGCCGGCGCGGCTACAGCGGGGGCCGGCTCGCGACCGGATGCAGTTCGGCGATCTTGGGCAACGGCGGGGCCGTCGGCGGCGCCGACTCGATGTAGGCGGCCACCGCGTCGGGCGAGATCAGGCCGTAGCGCACCAGCAGGTCCACGGCGTTCAGGCCGAAGTGCTGGGCAACCCGCAGCAGGTTGTCGGCGGTGATCAGCCTGCCCTCGTGGGCCGCCTTGTAGTAGGCGGATTTGCGGTAGCCAAAGGCCTCGTAAACCTCGGTGGCGGGCAGCGGCCGGCCGATCAGGTACGGCAGCACCACCGAGGGGTCTTTATCACGGTCGTCCATGGTTGTACACCATAGTCCTGTTCGGCGGGCGGAAACCGACCCGTCACATGTGATTTACATGTGAATTTTAATTAACTTGATAGGTTGGGTCGTTCCGACGGCCCGAAATTGCCCGGTAGCAGGGCTATTCGGGCCTCACCGCGGCATCCGGCGCCAGAGGGTCTGCGGCACCAGTCGCATCACGACGAACATCATCCGCAGCCGCCGGGGAACCGCGACCGTGCGCCGCCCGCGGGCCAGTGCGCGGGCCGTCGCCGCCGCCACCTGCGCCGGGGTGCTGGCCAACGGGGCCGGTTTCATGCCGTCGGTCATCCGTCCGATCACGAACCCGGGGCGGACGATCAGCAACCCCACCCCGCTGCCGTGCAGCGCATCGGCAAGCCCGCCCGCGAACCCGTCGAGGCCGGCTTTGGCCGAGCCGTAGACGTAGTTGGCGCGCCGCACCCGCACTCCGGCCACCGACGAGAACACCACCATGCGTCCCCGGCCGGCGGCTCGCATCGCCGTGGCCAGGTGAGTGAGCAGGCTGACCTGGGCGACGTAGTCGGTGTGGACGATGGCAACCGCGTGCGCGGCGTCGGCCTCGGCGCGCGCCTGGTCGCCCAGCATCCCGAAGGCCACCACGGCGGTGCCGATCGGTCCGTGCTCGGCGATGAGCCGCGCGACCAGCGGCCCGTGGCTCGCCAGGTCGTCGGCGTCGAACTCGACGGTGTGCACGGCAACGGCTCCCGCGCTGCGCACCGCGGCGGCCTCGGCGTCGAGCCGGTCAGCGGACCTGGCGGCCAGCACCACTGTCGCCCCGGGCGCCAGCCGGCGGGCCAGTTCTCCCCCGATCTCACTGCGCCCGCCGAAAACCACCACCGGCCCGTCAACCGTGTCGTTCACGGCTGTGATTATCGCCTGCGCTAGCGTGAACGGTGATGGCGAACGCGACGACCCGGCTCACCAGTGACGCGCTGGCGTTTCTCACTGAGCGCCACCTGGCGATGCTGACCACCCTGCGCGCCGACAACTCACCCCATGTGGTCGCGGTCGGTTTCACCTTCGACCCGAAAACCCATATCGCTCGGGTGATCACCACGGGCGGCTCGCAGAAGGCGGTCAACGCCGACCGTGCCGGTGTGGCCGTGCTCAGCCAGGTCGACGGCGCGCGCTGGCTCTCGCTGGAGGGCCGCGCGACGGTCAACGACGCTGTCGCCGCGGTCCGCGACGCCGAGCTGCGCTACGCCCAGCGATACCGGACGCCGCGGGTCAACCCGCAGCGCGTGGTGATCGAGGTGCAGGTGGAACGGGTGCTGGGGTCGGCAGATCTGCTCGACCGCGGTACCCGCTAGACCTCGACCACCGCCAGCTCGTGGGGCCGGTTGTTCAGTGACTCGGCGCCGTCGGCGGTGACGATCACGATGTCCTCGATACGTGCGCCCCACTCGCCGGGAAAGTAGATGCCGGGTTCGATCGAGAACGCCATCCCGGCCGCCAGCGCGAGGTCATTACCGGCGACGATGTAAGGCTCTTCGTGCACCGACAGGCCGATGCCGTGGCCGGTGCGGTGCACGAAGTACTCCGCCAGCCCCGCCTCGGCCAGCACATCGCGTGCCGCGGCGTCGACCTGCTGCGCGGTGACTCCCGGACGGACGCTGTCGAACGCGGCACGTTGCGCTCGCTGCAACACCGAATACCGTTGGGCCACCTCCGGTTCCGGCTCACCCAAGCTGTAGGTCCGAGTCGAGTCGGAGTGGTATCCGGGTTCGACCGGGCCGCCGATGTCGACGACCACGATGTCGCCGGCGGCAAGTTCACGCTGCGAGCACTCGTGGTGGGGGTCGGCGCCGTGCGGGCCCGAACCGACGATGATGAAGGCCACCTCCGAATGGCCCTCGGCCACGATCGCCTCGGCGATGTCGGCGGCGACGTCGGCTTCGGTGCGGCCCGGCACCAGAAACTCCGGTACCCGGGCGTGCACCCGGTCGATCGCCGCGCCGGCCTTGCGCAGCGCGTCGATCTCGCTGGGGTCCTTGATCATTCGCAGTTGACGTAGCACATCGGTGGCCAGCACCGGGGTGGCGCCGAGAACATCGATCAGCGGCAGCAGATGCAGCGCCGACATCGCATCGGTGACCGCCGCGGTCGCCGGCCGGCCCCCCAGCGCCTCACCCACCATGCGGTAGGGGTCCTCGCCGTCGACCCAGTCGCGCACCGCCACGCCCAGATCCGCCACCGCGGATCCGCGCAGCGCCGCCAGCTCCAGTCGCGGCACCACCATGGTGGGCGGGTCCGACGCCGGCAATACCAGCGCGGTGAGCCGTTCGAAGGTCTGAGCCCGCGACCCGGTCAGGTAGCGCAGGTCATAGCCCGGTGTGATCACCAGGCCGGCCAGGCCGGCCTCCGCGGTGGCGGCTGCCGCGGCGGCCAGGCGGTGGGCGTAGACGCTGCTGTCGAACCGGGAAGTCACGCACATCAGGCTATCCGGTCGGCGAGTGGGAAACTCACGACGCGACACGCCTGAGAGGTGTCGTGGTGTTCCGTTTCGCGGGGTGACTAGCGGCAAATAGGGTGGCTGCCATGCCTGCTCCCGTGCTGTTGCTCGACGGTGCCAGTATGTGGTTCCGGTCCTATTTCGGGGTGCCGTCCTCGATCACCGCGCCCGACGGTCGGCCGGTGAACGCGGTGCGCGGCTTCTTCGACTCGGTGGCCACCCTGATCACCCGCCACGAACCCGGTCGGCTGGCGGTCTGTCTGGATCTGGACTGGCGTCCCCAGTGGCGGGTGGACCTGGTGCCGTCCTATAAGGCGCACCGGGTGGCCCAAGAAGCACCGGACGACGCCGATGCCACCGACATCGAGGAGGTCCCCGACGAGCTCAGTCCGCAGGTGGACATGATCATCGAACTGCTCGCTGCCTTCGGGATCGCTACCGCCGGCGCCCCCGACCACGAGGCCGACGACGTACTGGGCACGCTGGCGGCAGCCGAGCGGCGTGACCCGGTGATCGTCGTCAGCGGGGATCGGGATCTGCTGCAGGTTGTCGCTGAGCAGCCGGTACCGGTGTCGGTGCTCTACCTGGGACGCGGGCTGGCACGGGCGACGCTGTTCGGGCCCGCGGAAGTGGCCGAGCGCTACGGGCTGCCGGCGCAGCGGGCCGGCGCCGCTTACGCCGAAATGGCGCTGCTGCGCGGTGATCCGTCCGACGGGCTGCCCGGAGTGCCCGGCGTCGGCGAGAAGACCGCGGTCGGGCTGCTGGCCCAGTACGGTTCGTTGGCGGCGGTCCTGGCAGCTGCCGCCGATCCGGCTTCCGCGATGGCCAAGGGGGTGCGGGCCAAGCTGCAGGCGGCCCGCGACTACATCGCCGCCGCCGGTCCGGTGGTGCGGGTGGCCACCGACGCGCTGGTCACGCTGTCGACGCCCTCGGACACCCTGCCGCGGGTGGCTGCCGACCCGGCCCGGGTCGCCGAGCTGGCGGACCGACTCGGTGTCGGGTCTTCGATCGCCCGGCTGCAGCGGGCCCTGGACACGCTGCCGGACTGAGCCGGGTCAACGCGGACTACTTGGGCCGGCCGACCTCGTAGGTGCCGGAGTTGTCCTGGAAGGTGACGGTCACCTGGCGTTTGGTGCCGTCGATACTGACCTCGCAGTTGAACGTGTCGCCTTGTTTGACCACCGGGCTCTGACCGTTGTTGCAGCGCACGTCCTTGACGTTCTTGGCGCCGTAGCCGTTGGTCTGGTCGGCCAGGATCTGCTGCACGCCCTGCTGCGCCTTGTCGATATCGAGTTTGGTGGTCACGAAGAACCCGGGCTTCCAGAAGCCCAGCACCAGCACCACCAGTGCGGCGATGCCCAGGCACGCGGCGAGCACGGTGCCCACCAGCGCCGTCGGGCGCTTGCCGCCGGAGCCGGGCTGGCCGAACTGGCCCGGCTGCTGCGGGTACTGACCGTACTGGCCGGGCTGACCGTACTGGCCGGGTTGACCGTACTGGCCGGGTTGGCCGTATTGGGTGGGTTGGCCGTAACCGCCGGGCTGGCCGTACTGGGTGGGTTGGCCGTAACCGCCGGGCTGGCCGTACTGCTCCGGCTGCGGGTAGCCGGGATACTGCGGTGCCGACGGGTAGGACTGCGGGTACTGCGACGGCGTGTAGGCCGGCGGCTGCCACTGCTGCTCGGCGCCGGCTGCAGGTCCCTGCCCGCTGCCGGGCTGCTCTTCGGGCTGCCCGGGCTGCTGAGGCTGCCACGGCTGCGTCGGGTCGTATCCCTGCGGTCCGCTCATCGTTGTTCCTCAAGTCCTCTCACGTAGCGGGTGCTGATCACCGCCGGCTCTCCACCGTAGCGCCCGGACCAGCCTACCCGGCGTCAACGGCGACGACGCCGCGTAAAACCGTGTCGATCGCCTGTTTTGCGGTCGTCCGCAATTCGGCGCCGGGCGCCGCATTGCGCAGCTGATCCAGCAGGTCGAGCACCTGGCGGCACCAGCGCACGAAGTCACCCGCCGACAACGACGCCGCGGAACCGGCCGCCAATCCCTCCGAGGCGTCCAACGCCGACGCCAGGTCGCCGGTACGGGCCCAGCGGTACACGGCGGCGACGAACCCTTCGTCGGGTTCGCGGCCGGGGGCGATACGGTGCCGGCTCTCGTCGGCTCGCAGCGTCGCCGAGAGCTTGCGGGTCCGGTGCAGTGCGCGGCGCACCGGCTCGGTGGGCGGGTACGGGGTCGGAGGGCCGTCCGGGCCGTCCGCACCGCGGGACTCATAGAGCACCGCGGAGACGACCGCGGCCAGTTCGGCGGGCCCCAACCCGTCCCACGCGCCGGTGCGTAGGCATTCGGCGACCAAAAGGTCGCTCTCGCTGTAGATCCGGGCCAACATCCGGCCATCCGCGGTCACCTTCGGATCGCCGTCACCGGTCGTTATGAAGCCGCGTTCGGCCAACAGGCCGACGATCCGGTCGAAGGTGCGGGCCAGCGAGTTGGTCGCCGCGTCGACCTTCTTGCGCAGTTGCGCATTGTCGGCCTCCACGCGCAGGTAACGCTCGGCGGTGCGGACCTTGTCCTCGCGGTCGGCGTCGCTGTGGCTGGGATGGTCGCGCATCCGTTGCCGCAGTGCGGCCAGCTCCGGATCCACCGGGTCCTCCTGGGCCCCGCCGCCGCGTCGGCCGCGCGGCTTCGGCGCCGCCAGACCTTCTGCCGCCGACCGCAACGCCGAGGCCAGATCGCGGCGGACCCGCGGCTGGCGGTGCTCCACCCGCTTGGGCAGGTTCATGGAGCCGATCGGACCCTCGGCGCCGGAGTAGTCCGCCGCGGAGATCCGGCCCGCCCAGCGATGCTCGGTGAGCACCAGTGGCCGCGGCTCGTCCGAATCCCGATCGGCCTGCAACACCACTGCCAGACCGCCGCGGCGACCGCGCGCGAGGGTGATGATGTCGCCTTTGCGCAGCGCGGCCAGGGCGTCACTGGCGGCCCGACGGCGTTGCAGCCGTGAGGCGCGCGCCTGGGCCCGTTCCCGTTCGGAGATCTCCGCCCGCAGCCGGGCGTAGTCGAGCACCGGCGAATGGCGGCCGCCGAGTTCGGCGGCGATCTCCTCGAGGGTCCGTTCGCCGCGTTCGACGCCGCGCACCAGGCCGACGACGGACCGGTCGGCCTGGTACTGGGCGAACGACTGCTCCAACAGCCGGTGGGCCTGCTCGGGGCCCATCTGCTGGACCAGATTGATCGTCATGTTGTAGGACGGGGCGAACGAACTGCGCAACGGGAAGGTACGGGTGGACGCCAGGCCGGCCACCTGCTCGGGGTCGGCGGTGCTCTCCCCCGGATGCCACAGCACCACCGCGTGGCCCTCGACGTCGATGCCGCGCCGCCCGGCCCGGCCCGTCAATTGGGTGTATTCGCCCGGCGTCAGGGCGGCATGTTGTTCACCGTTGAACTTGACCAACCGTTCGAGCACCACGGTGCGGGCCGGCATGTTGATGCCCAGCGCCAGGGTTTCGGTGGCGAACACGGCCTTGACCAGGCCGGCGGCGAACAGCTCTTCGACGGTGTGGCGAAACACCGGCAGCAGCCCGGCGTGGTGGCCGGCCAGCCCGCGCAGCAGCCCCTCCCGCCATTCGTAGTAGCCCAGCACGTCCAGGTCGTCGTCGGCGAGGTCGCCGCAGCGGTGGTCGATCACTTCGGCGATGCGGGCGCGCTCCGACTCGGTGGTCAGCCGCAGCGGTGAGCGCAGGCACTGTTTGACGGCGGCATCGCAACCGACCCGGGAGAACACGAAGGTGATCGCGGGCAGCAGTCCGGCCGAATCCAGCACCGCGATCACGTCCGGGCGCATCGGGGGCCGGTAGCTCGGCCGCCCCGGGCCGCCCCGACCGCCATGGCGTCGTGGCGACCAGTCGGTGAGCCGGTCGGCTTCGCGACGATGTGCGATGTGCCGCAACAGTTGTGGGTCGACGCGAGGCCGGCCGGCGGCTCCCTGCCCGTCGGTGTCGGGTCGTGACTCGAACAGGTCGAAAAGCCGCTTGCCGACCATCATGTGCTGCCACAGCGGCACCGGGCGGTGCTCGTCGACGACGACAGCGGTGTCCCCGCGCACCGTCTGGATCCAGCCGCCGAACTCCTCGGCGTTGCTGACCGTCGCCGAGAGGCTGACCAACCGCACTTCGTCGGCCAGGTGCAGGATGACCTCCTCCCAGACCGCGCCCCGCATCCGGTCGGCCAGAAAGTGCACCTCGTCCATCACCACGTGGGAAAGCCCTTGCAGCGCGGGTGAATCCGCGTAGAGCATGTTGCGCAACACCTCGGTGGTCATCACCACCACCGGCGCGTTGGCGTTGACCGACAGATCGCCGGTCAGCAAACCGACCCGGTGCTCGCCGTAACGGGCCACCAGGTCGGTGTGCTTCTGGTTACTCAATGCCTTGATCGGGGTGGTGTAGAAGCACTTTCCGCCGGCGGCCAGCGCCAGGTGCACCGCGAACTCGCCGACCACGGTCTTGCCCGCGCCGGTCGGTGCGCAGACCAGCACTCCCCGACCGTCCGCCAGCGCCAGGCACGCGCGGCGCTGGAAGTCGTCGAGTCCGAACGGCAGGTCCGCGGTGAACCGCGTGAGCTCAGTGGCGCCGGGAGTGCCGGGAGGACTACTCATGCGGGGTTGTCACGGGTGCCGGCGCCTCGAGCGGCGAGGCTGCGTCGTCGGGTAGCTGCGTGGTGGCCTCCCGCCGGGCCTTGCGCTTGTCGTGCAGTCGGGCGATCTGGATGGCGAACTCCTGCAGCAGGCTCAACGTGCAGCCGAGCACGATCATCGAGAACGGGTCCGACCCGGGGGTGAAGAAGGCCGCGAACACGAACATCGCGAAGATCAGGCCGCGCCGCCACTCCTTCAACCGGGCGTAGCTCAGTACCCCGACCTGGTTGAGCATGACGATCAGCAGCGGGAACTCGAAGCTGATGCCGAACACCACCAGCAGGTTGAGCAGGAATCCGAAATAGCGGTCACCGGACAGCGCGGTCACCTGAACATCGCTGCCCACGGTCAGCAGAAAACCCAGCGCCTTGGAGAGCACCAGATAGGCCAGGATGGCGCCGGTGACGAACAGCACCGCCGCAGACACGACGAACACCACCGCGAAGCGCCGCTCCTTGCGGTACAGCCCCGGCGTGATGAACGCCCACAACTGGTAGAACCAGACCGGACAGGCCAGCACGACTCCGGCGGCCAGCCCGACCTTGAGCCGCAGCATGAACTGGTCGAAGGGCGCGGTGGCCAGCAGTCGGCACTGCCCGTCGGGTGCGATCGCGGCGCGCGAGGACGCCGGCAGCTCGCAGTACGGGTGGCGCAGCCACTCACCGAGACTCTCCAGCCCGAACAACGGCCGACCGTACCAGACGAAGCCGATGATGGTGGTGACCACGATCGCGGCAAGCGAGATCAGCAGCCGGGTCCGCAGCTCACGCAGGTGATCGACGAGCGACATCGTCCCGTCGGGATTGGTGCGGCTGCGACGCAGTCGCGGGTCCAGCCGCCGCAGAGCTCCGAGCGTGGGCACAGTAGATCAGACGCGGATGCCGCGACGGCGATGCCGGGCTACGCCGAGGGACCGCCGGCCGCCGGCGGATCGACCCGCTCGGAGGAGACGGTGGTCGAGTTGGCGGTCGAATCCGGCTTGGCCTCGTTCTGCAGCTCGCGGACCTCGGATTTGAAGATGCGCATCGACTTACCGAGCGAGCGCGCCGCGTCGGGCAGGCGCTTGGCGCCGAACAAGATGATCACGGCGACGGCGAGGATCGCCAGGTGCGACGGTCCTAAAGCGTTCACTTTGCTTACCTCCAGACGTCGTATCGATGCTACCGCAGCTCAGGACCCCGGCGGCGCACGCCGCGGACGGGTGGCCCCCGTCCAGCTCTGACCGTCGAAGTAGCGGAGCAGTTCCGGGTCGGCGGGATCCGGATACCAAGCCGGGGGCACCGCTGATTGGCCCGCCGGCTTCGACTTGGCCTTGACCAGGAAAACGATGCCGACCACCACGCCTATCACCACGGCCAGGAAGACGACATCGGCTATCAGCATCCCGGCACTGAATGCGGTCACGCGCGTACTTCCCCGTAGGCCGCCAGCGCGGCGGCCGCGGCCTCGCGCACCCGGTCGACCACCGACTCGGGTGCCACGATCTGCACCTCGTCACCCATGCCCAGCAGCAGCCGCGTCAACCATTCGTCGGATGCGTAGGTCATCTCCGCTTCCCGCCAGCCGTCGGCCGAATCACCGACCAGTCGCATCGGGTAGTACTCGAACATCCAGGCCGCCGCCGGCGCCACCCTCACGGTGGCGACCGGCAGGGACGGGTCGGCGTCGAACAGCGAGGTGTCGGTCTCGGCCTGGCGTGCCGGTTCCGGCGGCGCCGCGGGTTCGTCGAGCAGCTCGGCGTCGTCGATGCGGTCGAAGCGGAACAACCGCACCCCGGCGGAGTCGCGGCACCAGGCTTCCAGGTAGCTGTGGTTTGCGATCAGCACCACCCGGATGGGGTCGACGACCCGGCGCGACGACGTGTCCCGCGAGGCGGCGTAGTAGTCGATGCTGATCGCCCGGCGGCGGTGCACGCCGTCACGGACGACCGCGGCGACCGGGTCGTCCTCGTCCGCGGCGTCGGTTGCCCGGTGGGCGGCCTCGCCGGCGGCGTTCTCGATCTTCGCGATCGCGCTGCGTGCCGCTCGGGGGTCGACGATGCCGGGCATGTCGACCAACGCCCGCAGCGCCATCAGCATGGCGGTGGCCTCCGGCGACGTCAGCCGCAACGGCCGATCCACCCCCGCGGTCTCGTGCACGTCGAGGCGGTCGTCGTAGAACGTCACGTCGATCAGCTCTCCCGGCCCGTAACCGGGCATGCCGCACATCACCAGCTGATGCAGGTCGGCCTGCAGCTGCGCCAGGCTCACGCCGAGCTCGGCGGCGGCCTGCTTCTTGGTGATGCCGGGCCGCGCCTGCAGATACGGCACCATGTTCAGCAGCCGGACCAGCCGCTTGGACAGTTGGCTCACGCGAGCACCCCCCGGGCGCTGGCGGTCAGCCGGGCCACCACGTCGTCGCGCAGTGACGGCGGATCCAGCACGACGGCGTCGGCGCCGTGCCCGGCGATATCGCGGGCCAGCCGGTCGTGGGTGCCGATGTCGACGCCGACGATGTCGCCGTCGCGGCCGGCGAGCGCCTGCCGGCCCAGCACGGCGCCGGCCCGGCGCAATGCCACCGCCCGGCCGTCGGCGACCCAGATCCGGGCCTGCAGCCCGGTCGGGGCTTCGCCGACGGCCTCGGCGACGATCGCGCGCAGGTCGACGCCGTCGGGGCGGGTGACCGAACCCGGCGACCCGATCGGGGTGACCTCGTCGGCGATCCGTGACATCCGGAAGGTGCGCACCGCATCGCGATCGCGGTCATGGCCGACCAGATACCAGCGGCCGCCGTGGGTCACCACCCCCCACGGCTCGACGGTGCGGGTGACGTACGGATCGACCGGCGACGGGCGGTGGCCGAACTGCACGGCCTGCCCCGCCTGCACGGCGTCCATCAGGGCGCCCAGCGCCGGCTCGGCTCGGTGGATGCCCGGGAGCGCCGCCGGGGGCGCCACCAGTACGTCGGCGCGCGCCGGGTCCACCTCGACACCGGCGGCGTGCAGTTTGGCCACCGCCCCCTGGGCATTGGCCCGCAGCTGGGGCGACTGCCACAGCTGGACCGCCACGGCAACCGCGGCGGCCTCCTCCGTGGTGAGCTCGATGGCGGGCAGCGCGTAAGCATCGGGGTTGATGCGGTAGCCGTCGACCGTGTCGAACACCGAAGCCTTCCCGGTTTCCAGCGGAATGCCCAGATCCCGCAGCTCGTTCTTGTCCCGCTCGAACATCCGGGAGAACGCTTCGTCGCTGGGGCTGTCACCGTAGCCGATCACGGTGGCGCGGATCTTCTCCGCGGTGAGATAACCGCGCGTGGACAGCAATGCGATGACCAGATTCAGTAGTCGTTCGACTTTGGCAGTCGCCATGCAAGGAGGATAGGCGGTGGCGGCGGGCGGGTCGGTCGGAAGTGGGTGCTACATGCTGGCGATCAGGCGCTTGACCCGCTCGTCGACCGACCGGAACGGGTCTTTGCACAGCACGGTGCGCTGGGCTTGATCGTTGAGCTTGAGGTGCACCCAGTCGACGGTGAAGTCCCGGCCGGCGGCCTGTGCGGCACTGATGAATTCGCCGCGCAGCTTGGCGCGGGTGGTCTGCGGCGGCGTGTCGACCGCCTCGTCGACCTCCTCGTCGGTGGTGACCCGGGCGGCCAGCCCCTTGCGCTGCAGCAGATCGAACACCCCGCGGCCCCGCTTGATGTCGTGATAGGCCAGGTCCAGCTGCGCGATCTTCGGATCGGACAGCTCCATGTCGTAGCGATCCTGGTAGCGCTGGAACAGCTTTCGTTTGATCACCCAGTCGATCTCGGTGTCCACCTTGGCGAAATCCTGGGTTTCGACGGCGTCGAGCTGGCGGCCCCACAGGTCGATGACCTGCTCGAGCTGCGGGTTGCTGGCCCGCGTCTGCACGTAGTCCACCGCCCGCCCGTAGTACTCGCGCTGGATGTCCAGCGCGCCGGCCTGGCGCCCGCCGGCCAGCCGCACCGGGCGTCGGCCGGTGACGTCGTGGCTGACCTCGCGGATCGCCCGGATCGGGTTGTCCAGCGAGAAGTCGCGGAAGGGCACCCCCGCCTCGATCATCTCCAGCACCAGTGCCGCGCTGCCCACCTTGAGCAGGGTGGAGGTCTCGGACATGTTGGAGTCCCCGACGATGACGTGCAGCCGGCGGTACTTCTCGGCGTCGGCGTGCGGCTCGTCGCGGGTGTTGATGATGGGACGCGATCGGGTCGTGGCGCTCGACACGCCCTCCCAGATGTGCTCGGCGCGCTGCGACAGACAGAAGGTGGCGGCCTTGGGGGTCTGCAGCACCTTGCCGGCGCCGCAGATCAGTTGGCGGGTCACCAGGAACGGCAGCAGCACGTCGGAGATCCGGGAGAACTCCCCGGCGCGGACGATCAGGTAGTTCTCGTGGCAGCCGTAGGAGTTGCCCGCCGAGTCGGTGTTGTTTTTGAACAGGTAGATGTCGCCGCCGATCCCCTCATCGGCCAGCCGCTGCTCGGCATCGATCAGCAGGTCTTCGAGCACCCGTTCGCCGGCCCGGTCGTGGGTGACCAGCTGCACCAGGTTGTCGCATTCGGCGGTGGCGTACTCCGGATGACTACCGACATCCAGATACAACCGGGCGCCGTTGCGCAGGAACACATTCGAACTGCGACCCCAGGACACCACCCGGCGGAACAGATACCGTGCCACCTCGTCGGGTGACAGTCGCCGGTGGCCGTGGAAGGTGCAGGTGACACCGAACTCGGTCTCGATGCCCATGATTCTGCGCTGCACGTCATCGAGACTACTGGTTGAACCAGGGCAACGGTGGTCAGGTCGGGGGGTTCGCCGCCGTGTCGAGGGTTTCCAGCACGACCTCGGCCACCTGGCGCATCGTGGTCCGCTTGTCCATCGCCGCCCGCTGAATCCACCGGAATGCGTCCGGCTCGCTCAGGCCCTGCTTGCTCTGCAGCAGTCCCTTGGCGCGCTCGATGAGCTTGCGGGTCTCGAGTTGCTCCGACAGGCTGCTGACTTCGCGTTCCAGCGCGGTGATCTCCTCCGAGCGGCTGACCGCCAGCTCGATGGCGGGCACCAGGTCCCCGGCCGAGAAGGGTTTGACCAGATAGGCCATCGCCCCGGCGTCGCGGGCCCGTTCCACCAGGTCGCGCTGGCTGAATGCGGTGAGCATGACGATCGGCGCGATGCGTTTTCCGGCGATCTCGGACGCCGCGTCGATGCCGTCGCGGCGCGGCATCTTGACGTCGATGATCACCAGATCGGGGCGCAGCAGCTCCGCCAGCTCGACGGCCTCCTGGCCGTCGCCGGCCTCGCCGACGACCTCGTAGCCCTCTTCCCGCAGCATTTCGGCGAGGTCGAGCCGGATCAGCGCTTCGTCCTCGGCGATCAGGACCCGGCGGGCAGGACGCGGAGCGCCCTCGGATGTCGACGCAGTCATCACCCCATTCTGTCGCGCCTGCCGGCGGCGGCAACCCTTCGGGGCATCGTCTATCGTGGAGACCCGCGCGCAGGCGCTCGGCCCTCGTATCCCAACTGGCAGAGGAAACGGATTCAAAACCCGTACAGTGTGAGTTCGAATCTCACCGAGGGCACTGAGAAACACCCGGTCACCGACCGTACATCGCGCCGGAGACCCGCACGGGCGAGTCCCCTGCTGCTTCGGGCTCAGCGGGGCGTGTACATGATCACACCCACGCCCAGCAGGCAGATCAGCGCGCCGAGAACGTCGGCGCGGTCGGGCCGGAAACCGTCGAAGGCCATGCCCCAGGCCAGTGAGCCCGCGACGAACACCCCACCGTAGGCGGCCAGGATCCGGCCGAAATGGGCGTCGGGCTGCAGCGTCGCCACAAAGCCGTACAGGCCCAAGGCGATCACACCGGCCCCGGCCCACAGCAGCCCGCGGTGCTCACGCACCCCCTGCCAGACCAGCCAGGCACCGCCGATCTCCGCGACGGCGGCCAGCACGAACAGCGCAATGGAACGCAGCACCATGCTCGGTGACCCTAGCCGCCGAATGAAAGCCCAGCTCCGCACCTCACGGGATTAGGCTGTTGAAGGTGACCGTCAAGCGGTTTCTCGCGGTATCGGCGGAATCCCAGCCTTCCGACCGGCACTGGCGTTGCATGCCGGCGCGCACCCGCCACTACGCAGCGCGGCTGTCGCAGCGGCTGCGGATCCTCAAGGTCTCCGCCGGCCTCGCCGCGATCATCAGCGCGGGCTTCGGACTGCTGGAGATCTGGGCGGACCCCGCTTACTGGTGGATCGGTGCGCTCAATCTCATCGCCGCCGCCGCCTTTGTGCTGACCCCGCTGCTCTACCACTACGGCGAGCTGATCGCGCCCCTGGCGTTCGTCGGCATCGCCTACCTGACGACCTTCGTAATCTGCTGGGTGGTCGGGACCGGATCGGGTGTCCAGTTCTACTTCCTGGCCTCGGCGTCGATCAGCGTGCTCATTCTCGGCGTGGACCGGATCAAATTGGCCGCGGTGGTGGCGGGCATCGGTGCGGCGCTGACGATCGCCCTGCAGTTCCTGGTTCCCACCTACAAGCTGGATCAGCCGGCCTGGCTGCGCGACCTGTCCTTCGCCCTGGTGGTGGTCTCGGCGTGCTTCATAGTGATCGCCACCATCTGGTACGCGCTGCGCGAGATCGGCCACGCCGAAGCGGCGATGGAGGCCGAATACGATCGGTCCGAAGCGCTGCTGGCGAATATTCTGCCCACCGCCGTAGCCAACCGGCTGAAGAACCCGGCGGTCGACGTCATCGCCGACAGCTATCCCGATGCCTCGGTGCTGTTCGCCGATATCGCCGACTTCACCCGGCGGGCCAGCCAGACCGACCCTGGGCAGCTGGTCGAATTCCTCAACGAGATCTACACCGGGCTGGATCGGCTCGTCGATCGGCACGGGCTGGAGAAGATCAAGACCAGCGGTGATTCCTACATGGTGGTCAGCGGAGTCCCCGATCCGCGACCGGACCATCTGCACGCGCTGGCGCAACTGGCCCTCGACATCGCCGGCACCATTGCCGAACTGCGCGATCCGCTGGGCCGGCCGGTGTCGCTGCGGATCGGTCTGGCCGCCGGCCCGGTGGTCGCCGGCGTGGTCGGCAATCGCCGGTTCTTCTATGACGTGTGGGGGGACGCGGTCAACCTCGCCTCCCGGATGGAGTCGACCGGCGTACCGAACCGTATCCAGGTTCCACAGGACGTCTACGAGCGGTTGACCAGCGAATTCGTGTTCGAGGAGCGCGGCGACGTCGACGTCAAGGGCAAGGGCGTCATGCATACCTGGTTCCTGGTCGGCGCGCGCCCGCCGGCCTCCCGCGGTCCGGCGTCACGATCACTGTCGGTGCCTGCGCGCTGACGGGGCGATTCGACCGGTTTCGGTAGGGTGCCGGAGGGTCATCCCCCAATGCGAAGGAGCGCAATGACGAGGCTGTTGGCTGTATTCGGCTCGCTCGCCGGACTCGCCACCACGCTCAATGGCTACCGCCCGCTCAGCAAGCACGGCTATCCGTCGCTGTATGCGTTCGCGTTCGGCGTGTTCGCCTCGGAGCTTCCGCTGCAACTCGTGGCCGGGCAGTCCGCGGCGTTGGCAGCGGTATCGCGCGGGCTGCCGCCGCGGGTACGACGGTTCAGTTGGCTGGTTTCGGTGCTGTCCTGGCTGGGCCTGCTCGGGCTCAACCATCTCGGTCGCACCGCGAATCGACCGCTGACCGCTGCGTTGGACGCCGAACTCGGTGCGGATCGGCGCACCGACGGCCGCGAGCTCTGGAAGCGACCGGGCCCGGACGGCGAGATCGCCAAGGCACCCGGTCTGGTGCGCATGATGCGGGTCTACCGCGACTACGCCACCGATGCCGACATTCCTTACGGCGAATACGGCGGCCGCAACACCCTCGACGTATGGCGGCACCGAGACCTGCCCCGCGACGGCCGCGCTCCCGTCCTGCTGCAGGTCCCCGGCGGCGCCTGGATGGTGGGAAGCAAACGCGGTCAGGCGCATCCGCTGATGAGCCATCTAGTCGAACGGGGCTGGGTGTGCGTGTCGATCAACTACCGGCTCAGCCCCCGCTCCACGTGGCCGGACCACATCATCGACGTCAAGCGGGCGCTGGCCTGGACCAAAGCCCACATCGCCGACTACGGCGGCGACCCGGACTGGGTCGCGGTCACCGGCGGCTCGGCGGGCGGCCACCTGTGCTCGCTGACCGCACTGACCGCGGGCGATCCACAGTTCCAGCCGGGCTTCGCCGATGCCGACACCAGCGTGCGCGCGGCCGTTCCGTTCTACGGCGTCTACGACTTCACCGGCGAGACCGATCTGCATCCGCTGCTGGCACCGGCGCTCAGCGCGTATGTGTTCAAACAGAGCCGGCGCCGGTTCCCCGACACCTATCGCACCGCGTCATCGATGACGTACATCTCGGCTGACGCCCCGCCGTTTTTCGTGCTGCACGGCAGCAACGATTCGTTGGTCCCGGTCGAGCAGGCCCGCGCGTTCACCGCCCGGTTGCGCCATGTCAGCGCGAACCCCGTTGTCTATGCGGAGTTGCCGGTGGCCCAGCACGCATTCGACATCTTCGGCTCGCCACGGGCGGCGCACACCGCGGTGGCCGTCGAGCAGTTCCTCGCCGAAATCTACGCCCGGGACACGGCACGCCGGTAACGCTGAAACCGCCCCCTCCAGCGGCCCATGTGCCAAACTCCGGGCATGGAAACGACGGCCGTCCCGAAGCTGCTACCGCATCTGTGGAAATCGACGCTGGTCTCCGGTGTCCTCGCCCTGGTGCTGGGCGTGCTGATACTGGCTCGGCCCGGTAACTCGATCCTGGTTGCCGCGATTCTGTTCGGCGTCTACCTGCTGATAACCGGTGTGGCACAGACGATTTTCGCGTTCAGCTTGCCGGTGATGTCGGTGGGCGGCCGGGTGCTGCTCTTCATCAGCGGGGCGGCGTCGCTGATCCTGGCCGTGCTGTGCTTCCGGCATTTCAATTCCGACGAGGAAGCGCTGGCGGTGCTGCTGCTGGCCATCTGGATCGCGGTCGGCTTCATCTTCCGCGGTGTGGCCACCGCCGTTGCCGGTATCAGCGACCCGGAACTGCCCGGCCGCGGCTGGCAGATCTTCATGGGCGTGCTCAGCCTGCTGGCCGGCTTGGTGACCCTGGCCGCGCCGTTCACCTCGCTGTGGATCCTGGCGCTGGTCGTCGGCAGCTGGCTGATCGTCATCGGCATCGCCGAGATCATCACCGCCATCAGCATCCGACGGGCCGCCCGCAACGTCGCCACGGCATTGTCGGGCCCCTAGCGGGCGCCCGCCTGCTCCAGCGCCCGAACGGGCCGACGCGGGTACTCTGAGATCTGACCCTGCTGACACCTGTCGAATGCCCTGATGTGGAGCGCGCGCAATGCCCGAGTCTCAACCGTCCTGGCCTCCGGCCGGCGGTGGTTACCCCCCGCCGGCGTACCCGTACCCATATCCGGCGCCCGGGACCTATCCGGGCTACCCACCGCCCGGCCAGGTCAGCGCCCCCCGCAACGGTGCGGGCATCGCCGCCCTGGTGGTCGCCATCGCCGGAATCGTGACCGCATTGTCGGTGGTCGGCGGTGTGGTGCTGGGGATCGTGGCGGTGGTCCTCGGGTTCATCGGCCGCGGCCGCGCCAAACGCGGTGAAGCCGACAACGGCGGGGTCGCGATCTCCGGCATCGTGCTCGGCGCCCTGGCGGTCGTCGCCGGAATCGGCTGCATCTTCGTCTACGTCGGCATCTGGCGGACGGCCGGCGGCGGCGACTACGTGGACTGCATGACGAAAGCGGGATCGGACGCGGCCGCCCAGCAGCAGTGCACCGACCGGTTCCGTGAGCATTTCGAGAACAAGTTCGGCACCGCCGAAGCCCCTATGGTGCAGGAGTCGTCGGACTCGGCACTGATGCCGGCCTAACGAAGACCGCAAGGGCGGCCAAGCCGCGCCGGCAGTCGCTCAGCGCTTGGCGTTGGGGAAGTACATCAGGACACCCTCCTGGGTGACGGTGGCGATCACCTGCCCGGATCGGTCGAAGAAGTGCCCGGCGCCCAGCCCGCGGGAGTCCGCAGCCACCGGTGATGACGTCGCGTACAGCACCCAGTCGTCGAAACGCACCGGCCGGTGGAACCACAGGGTGTGGTTGGCGCTCGCGGCAAAGATCCGGTCGAAACCCCACGACAGCCCATGGGTGGTGATGATCGAATCGAGCACCGTGGTGTCCGACGAGTACACCATTAGCGCGGTGTGCAGCACCGGATCCTCGGGCAACACCCCGTCGGCCTTCATCCAGACCCGGTTATGGGCGAGCTGCCCTCCCTTGTCCCGCATCACCCAGGCGGGATCGTTGGCGTAGCGCCAGTCGATCGGGTGCGGCGCATTGACGAAGCCGGGCACGACCTCCTCGTAGCCCTCCAGAAGCTTCCGGACCCGGGGCAGCGTCTCCGGATCGGCGACCGCGGGCGCTTCCGCGCCGTGCTCGAGCCCGCGACCACCGGAGAGATACGAGACCATCGCGGTGGCGATCAGGGTGTCACCCTGCAACGCGTCGACCCGGCGGTTGGCGAACCGCCGCTCGTCGCGCAGCCGGTGGACCCGGAATTCGATGTCGCGGCCCGGATCCCCGCCGTTGATGAAGTGGACCGACAACGCGCCCGGCGGCAGGTGCTCCGAGACGGTACGGCTCGCGGCCACGAACGATTGCGCCATCAACTGTCCGCCGAAAGTGCGCAGCGGCGTCTTGCTCGGGTGCGATCCGGTGAACACGTCGGGTTCGGTGGCCTCGAGGTCCAAAACGGCCAACAGCTCCTGGAAGTCCGTGTTCGGCTCGGCCGGCACTAGACGTCGTCCTCGCCGATCCGGTGCACGTGGATCAGGTTGGTCGAACCGACGGTGCCCGGCGGCGCGCCCGCGACGATCACCACCAGGTCGCCGCGCTTGTAACGGCCCAGGTCCAGCAGTGCCTTGTCGACCTGACGGATCATCCCATCGGTCGACTGCATCTGCGGAACAATGAAAGTCTCAGTGCCCCAGGTCATTGCGAGCTGGCTACGGACCTCGGGAAGCGCGGTGAACGCCAGCAGCGGTAGCGGGGTGTGCAGCCGGGCCAGCCGGCGAACGGTGTCACCGGACTGGGTGAACGCCACCAGTGCCTTGGCGTCGAGGCGCTCGCCGATCTCGCGGGCCGCATACGAGATCACCCCGCGCTTGGTCCGCGGAATATGCGACAACGGCGGTGCCGCAGTGGAATTCTCCTCCACCGCGCACACGATCCGGCTCATCGTCCGTACCGCCTCCAGAGCGTACTTGCCGACGGCCGTCTCACCGGACAGCATCACCGCGTCGGTGCCGTCGAGCACCGCATTGGCCACGTCGGACGCCTCGGCGCGGGTGGGCCGGAAATTCGAGATCATCGACTCCAGCATCTGGGTCGCGACGATGACCGGGCGGGCGTTCTCGCGCGCCACCTGAATGGCGCGCTTCTGCACCAACGGCACTTCTTCGAGTGCGAGCTCCACCCCCAGGTCGCCGCGGGCCACCATCACCGCGTCGAACGCCAGCACCACGGCCTCGAGGTTCTCGATGGCCTCCGGCTTCTCCAGTTTGGCGATCACCGGGACCCGGCGACCGACCCGGTCCATCACCTCGTGCACCAGCTCCACATCCGACGGCGAGCGCACGAAGGACAGTGCCACCATGTCGACGCCGAGGTTCAGCGCGAATTCCAGGTCTTCGATGTCCTTCTCGGACAGCGCGGGAGCGGAGACGTTCATGCCCGGCAGCGATATGCCCTTGTGGTTGCTGACCGTGCCGCCCTCGGTGACGGTGCACACCACGTCTTCGCCGTCGATGTGTTCCACCACCAGGCCGACCTTGCCGTCGTCGACCAGGACACGGTCGCCGGGTGCGGCGTCGGCCGCGAGGTGTTTGTAGGTGGTGGATACCCGATCATGGCCGCCCGGACAGTCGGAGACCGTGATGCGGACGGTCTCGCCGTTGGCCCAGTAGGCGGAGCCGTCGGCGAAGCGTCCCAGCCGGATCTTGGGTCCCTGCAGGTCGGCCAGCACACCGACCGCCCGCCCGGTCGCATCCGAAGCGCTGCGCACCCATTGGTAAGAGGCTTGATGGTCTTTGTGGTCGCCGTGGCTGAAGTTCAGCCGGGCCACATCCATGCCCGCGTCGACCAATGCTCGGACCATCTCCGCGGAGTGGGTCGCCGGACCGAGAGTACAGACGATCTTGCCGCGTCGATTCACGACCCAAGCATAGTCGGGCCGACTGAGCCGCTCCCCTCAGGAACGGTTGGCGCCGGCCGAAAGCCGCGTGGCGAGCGGCCGTCTGGCGCGTCAGGTCCCGTCGCGCAGCGGTCGACCCTGCTTGTCGCTCACCCGCCCGGCGAGCATCAGAATCGCATCGACGATGCCCCAGATGATCGGGACCGCGGCACCGATGCCCCACGTCGCCGCGGTGAAGAGCAGACAGCCCAGCAACTGCGCGATACCCAGCGCGGTTTGGCCCAGATAGATACGCCCGAATCCGAGGAAGCCGAACAAGCCCAGAAGCTGCAGCAGCGCTGCGATCACTTTCGACTTGTCCGAGTACGGCTGCCCGGTGACCGGATGGCGGCCGTGCGGCGCCAACGCGTCGGGGTAGCCCGGATACGGGGGCGGATAGCCGGGCTGGTGCGGGTGGTGCTGCCAACCGTCCGGCGGACCTGCCGGCGGCCACGACGGATCGGTCATGTCTTGCAGCATGCCAGAAAAACCGGCGATGCCGGTCGGAGCGAAATCAGCGCTGGTCGGGCTCGTCGTCCCCGTCAGCCACGTCGGCCGCGTCGGCCTCAGCCGTGTCCTCGTCGCTGTCGACGTCGGTTTCCCCGTCGGCGCCGCCGTCGGAATCATCGTCGGAATCGTCGTCGGCTGTGGCGACCGGGTCGGTTTCGGTCTCTGCAGCTTCGTCGGGCTCCGGTGCCGCCACAAGATCTTCGGTGTCCTCGACGACTTCGGCGCCGTCCGCGACGGATTCCTCGGTGGCCTCCGCCGTGTCCTCGTCGGCCTGGTCCACCGGTTCGGCGACCTCGTCACCCTCGCCGACTTCGTCACCCTCGGCGACTTCGTCACCCTCGGCCGGTTCGTCGGCGACGCTGCCGTCGTCTTCGGCAACGTCCTCGGGTTCGGCCTCGTCGGCTTCGTCAGCCTGCTCGACGACGCCGTCGCGGTCGGTGTCAGCCTCGAGCTCGGTGGTCTCGTCGCCTTCGACGTCGGTACCGTCGCCTGCCTCGGTGTCGGAGGCCTCTGCGTCGTCGGTGCCCGGGCCCACGGTGTCGTCGGCACCGGCCTCGTCCGGCTCGGTTTCGTCCTCGCCGGCAAGCCGATTCGGTATCCGGACCACGGACCCGACGCCGTTCGCAGCGCCGACCGCCACCAGCTCTTCTTCCGGTGCCGGCTCGGGTTCGGCCACAGCGGCCTGGTCGTCCGGTGCGCCGGGTTCCCACGCGCGACGGATGACCTCGGGGTCCTCGCGGCCCTTGGTGGCGAGCAGAATGTAGACCACCGCTCCGATGAACACGAACGTCGATGTGAACGAGTTGACCCGGATCCCGGCGATGTGGGTGGCCGCGTCGTCGCGCAGCAGTTCGATGCCGAAGCGCCCGATGCAGTAACCGGCGACGTAGAGCGCGAACAGCCGGCCGTGACCCATGCGGAACCGCCGGTCGGCATAGATCAACACCGCGAAAACGGCCAAATTCCAGAGTAATTCGTACAGGAACGTCGGTTGCACGATCTTGTACAGTTCGCCGGTCGACACACCGTCGAGCAGGTGCGGATCGCGTACCCCGGCGGCGTCCTCCCGCCAGAAGATCTCCAGGCCCCACGGCAAGGTCGTCTCCCGGCCGTAGAGCTCCTGGTTGAAGTAATTGCCGAGCCGGCCGATCGCCTGCGCCAACACGATGCCGGGCGCGACCGCGTCACCGAACGCCGGTAACGGGATCCCGCGACGCCGGCAGCCGATCCATGCGCCGATCCCACCGAGTGCCACCGCACCCCAGATCCCCAGGCCACCGTCCCAGATCCGCGGCGTCGCCTCCCAGCCGGCGCCGCCCTCACCGAAGTAGGTTCGCCAGTCGGTCATCAGGTGGTACAGCCGCCCACCGATCAAGCCGAACGGTACGGCCCACAACGCGATGTCGTAGATGACCCCCGGTTCACCGCCCCGCGCCCGCCACCTGCGGTCACCGATCAGCAGGGCGATGACGATGCCGATGATGATGCACAGGGCATAGGCGCGGATCGGGACCGGACCGAGATGCCAGACACCGCGAGCCGGACTGGGAAAGTACGTGAGCCAGTTCAACGTCATGGCTGTGGAATCCTTTGACGCACACCGGATGCCAGTTCTTCGGTCAGCGAGCGCAAGGCACCCAGGCCATCGGCGAGCGCGGTGACCAGCGCCGAGCCGACGATGACACCGTCGGTATAGGTGCCGATCTCGGCGGCCTGTGCGCCGGAACGCACACCCAGGCCCACCCCGACCGGAATGTCGGAGACCTCCCGGACCCTGCGCACCAGCTCCGGCGCTGCGTTCGACACCGTGTCGCGGACACCGGTGACACCCATCGTCGACGCCGCGTAGACGAATCCGCTTGAGGCATGCGCGGTCTCGGCCAATCGCTGCGGTGTCGACGACGGCGCCACCAGGAAGATGCGATCCAGCCCATGCTGCTCGGATGCCGCCAGCCAGTCGTCGGCCTCGTCGACGATCAGATCGGGCGTGATCAGCCCCAGCCCACCGGCCGAGGCCAGATCGCGGGCGAACGCATCGACGCCGTAGCGCAGCACCAGATTCCAATAGGTCATCACAACCGCACGGCCACCGGCACCAGCGATAGCCTCGACCGCGGTCAAGGTGTCGCGGACCCGGACGCCGCCCTGCAGGGCCACCTCGGTGGCCCGCGCGATGGTCGGGCCGTCCATTCCCGGATCGGAGTAGGGCACGCCGACTTCGACGAGGTCGCAACCCGATTCGACCAGTGTGGTCATGGCCGCGACCGACCCGGGCACATCCGGGTACCCGGTGGGAAGGTAGCCGATCAGCGCGGCGCGCCCCTCGGCCCGGCACGCGGCGAACATCGGGGCCAGCCGGTCGCCGGTGTGGCCGGTCATGCCGGCCCACCCTCGTTCTGGATCACGCGCCGTTCGTCGGCATCGCTTCGCGCTGCATTGTCATCGTCGCCCAGCAGTCCGAACCACTTGCCCGCGGTTTCGACGTCCTTGTCGCCGCGTCCGGACAGGTTGACCACGATGACCTTGCCCGGGCCCAGCTCGGCGGCCAGCTTGAGCGCGCCGGCCACCGCGTGCGCTGATTCGATCGCCGGGATGATTCCCTCGGTGCGGCAGAGTATTCCGAACGCCTCCATCGCCTCGGCGTCGGTGATCGGCTGATACTCGGCGCGCCCCGTCTCGCGCAGCCAGGCGTGCTCCGGGCCGACGCCGGGATAGTCCAGACCCGCCGAGATCGAGTGTGACTCGATGGTCTGCCCGTCCTCGTCCTGCAGCAGGTAGGAGAACGAGCCCTGAAACGCCCCCGGGGAGCCACCGGCGAACGTCGCGGCGTGCCGACCGGTGGCCACGCCGTCGCCGCCGGCTTCGTAGCCGATCAGCCGCACCGCGGGGTCGTCGATGAACGCATGGAAGATGCCGATGGCGTTCGACCCGCCGCCGACGCAGGCCACCACGGCATCGGGCAGCCGGCCGGCCAGTTGCTGGATCTGCGTGCGGGCCTCCAGCCCGACGATCCGCTGGAAGTCGCGCACCATGGTCGGGAACGGGTGCGGCCCGGCCGCGGTCCCGAAGCAGTAGTAGGTTCGATCGGCGTTGGTCACCCAGTCCCGGAACGCGTCGTTGATGGCGTCCTTGAGCGTCTGCGAGCCCGATTCCACCGAGACCACCTCGGCACCCAGCAGCCGCATCCGGGCCACGTTGAGCGCCTGGCGGCGGGTGTCGACGGCTCCCATGTAGATCACGCACTCCAGGCCCAGCAGGGCGCAGGCGGTGGCGGTGGCCACCCCGTGCTGGCCGGCGCCGGTCTCGGCGATCACCCGGGTCTTGCCCATCCGCCGCGCCAACAGGGCCTGGCCCAGCACGTTGTTGATCTTGTGCGAGCCGGTGTGGTTCAGGTCCTCGCGCTTCAGGAAGATGCGGGCGCCGCCGGCGTGGGCGGTCAGGCGCTGCGCCTCGTACAGCGGCGAGGGCCGGCCGGTGTAGTGCGTCTGCAGGTTGTCGAGGGTGTCGAGGAACTCCCGGTCGTTGCGCACCTTGTCGTAGGCGGCGGTGACCTCTTCGATGACCGCCATCAACGCCTCGGCGACGTAGCGGCCGCCGTAGGCGCCGAAGTGCCCGCGGGCATCGGGGTCGTGCCGGCTGGGTTCGGCGACTCCGGCGCTGGCGCGCGGAAGGTTCGGGTGCGCGGTATCCGACATTTAGCGGGCGGGCTTCGGGCAGGACGGATGCTTACCCGCACTGACCAAATCGGCAACGGCCGCCCGCGGGTCGCCGCTGGTGACCAGTCCCTCGCCGACGAGGACGGCGTCCGCACCGGCACCGGCATAGGCCAGCAGGTCCGCGGTGCCGCGCACGCCGGACTCGGCGATCTTGACCACCTCGGTCGGCAGGCCCGGCGCGATCCGCGCAAAGCAGTCCCGGTCGACCTCCAGCGTGTGCAAGTCGCGGGCGTTGACCCCGATCACCTTGGCGCCGGCGGTCAGGGCCCGGTCGGCCTCTTCCTCGGTGTGCACCTCGACCAGGGCGGTCATCCCGAGCGACTCGGTGCGGTCGAGCATCGAGACCAGCGCCTGCTGTTCGAGCGCCGCCACGATCAGCAACAGCATGTCCGCGCCGTGGGCGCGAGCTTCGTGAATCTGGTAGGGCCGCACGATGAAGTCCTTGCGCAGCACCGGAACCGACACCGCGGCACGCACCGCGTCGAGGTCGGCGAGCGAGCCGTTGAAGCGGCGCTCCTCGGTCAGCACGCTGATAGCGCGGGCTCCGCCCTCGGCGTAGGCGCAGGCGAGTTCGGCCGGGTCGGCGATCGGGGCCAGTTGCCCCTTGGACGGGCTGGCGCGCTTGACCTCGGCGATGACCGCGATTCCAGGCTCTCGCAGGGCCGCCATGACGTCGCGCGGCGCGGGCATGGCCTCGGCTGCCGCCTTGACTTCCGCCAGGCTGACGACGGCCTCCCGGGCGGCAACGTCGGCGCAGACTCCCTCGATGATGGAGTCGAGCACGGTTGCCGAACTCATGTCTGCCGGTTCCTCTCCCGCTTGGCTCCCCTTGTCCGGGACCTTCATCGAAGGGTAACCACCGTCACCGTCACCGGTGTCACCGGCCCTCGGCCGCCGGCCCGGGTGGCGGTTCTGTCGGGTCGCAACCCTCGTCGAGCGCGTCCCACATCATTCGTTCCGACATCTCCGGGGTCCCCGCGGCGGCGTCGGCGTCCCGCGTCACCGCCCGCCGCGCCGCCGGCGTCTCGTATTTGGCGTTGTCGTTCGTGTGATGGGCGGCGGCCCGCATCAGCAACGCCGCAGCGGCCAGCACACCCAGCGCCGCCAGCAAGCTCAACACCGCCCCGGTGAGGCGGCGGTCGGCCGCCAGCAGCGATGTCAGCGGGATCTCGGCGATATCGAGGGCGCGGAGCGCGACGTCGCGCACCACCCACATGCTGACGGCCAGATAGCCGGCCGCCAGGCTCACCGCGGCCATCAACACCGCCAGCACCCGCAATTTCCAGCCCCGCACCGCCACCGCGGCGACCGCGGCGGCCAGGCACACCCAGGCCAACGGCACCAGCGCCGTCGACCAGGACGCGCCGCTGACCGTGATGTCCTTGGGCTGTCCCAGCCCGTCGAAGGAGCGGATCAGCACCCATGGCAGCCGAGCGGCGCCCCACAACCCGCCGGCGGCCAGCACCAGCAGCAGTTGCGCCACCCGCAGCGCCCGCTTGCCGCCGCGGACCCCGTCCTCAGTCATCGCTGCCCGGTACCGTCAGCGTTTCGGCAGCCGCGATCGCGGCCAGCACCGCGCGGGCCTTGTTGGAGGCCTCGGTGTACTCGTAGGGGCCGTTGGAGTCGGCCACCACGCCGCCGCCGGCCTGCACGTAGGCGGTACCGCCGGCCAGCAGGGCGGTGCGGATCGCGATCGCGAAGTCGGCGTTGCCGGCGAAGTCGAGATAGCCGACGACGCCGCCGTACAGCCCGCGGCGGGTCTTCTCGACCTCCTCGATCAACTCCATGGCCCGCACCTTGGGCGCCCCGGACAGCGTGCCGGCCGGGAAGCAGGCTGTCACCGCGTCCAGTGCGGTGCGGTCCTGCGCGAGCAGCCCGGTGACCGTGGAGACCAGGTGCATGACGTGGCTGTAGCGCTCGATGTGGCTGTAGTCGGACACCCGCACCGTGCCCGGGACGCATACCCGCCCCAGGTCGTTGCGGCCGAGGTCGACCAGCATCAGGTGCTCGGCGCGCTCCTTCTCGTCGTTCAACAGGTCCTTGCCCAGGAGCTGGTCTTCCTCCTCGGTCGCACCGCGCCAGCGGGTCCCGGCGATCGGATGGGTGGTCGCGCGGCCGTCCTGGACGGTCACCAGCGCCTCGGGGCTGGATCCCACGATCGAAAAGGCCACTCCCCCAACGTCGTCGGGCACCTGCAGCAGATACATGTATGGGCTCGGATTGGACACCCGCAGCATCCGGTAGACGTCGATGGGAGCTACGTCGGTGTCCATCTCGAAACGTTGCGAGGGCACCACCTGAAACGCCTCGCCGGCCTCGATCTCACCGACCAGCCGCTCGACGATGGTGCCGTACTCCTCGGGGGTGCGCTGCCGCCGGTAGACCGGCTCGGGCCGGTCGAAGGTGGCGACACTGGACTCCAGCGGCTGACTCAGCGCCGCGGTCATCACGTCGAGCCGTGCGATCGCGTCGTCGTAGGCTTCGTCGACCCGCTCGTCGGTGCCGTTCCAGTTGACCGCATTGGCGATGAGCGTGATGGTGCCCTCGTGGTGGTCGACCGCGGCCATGTCGGTTGCCAGCAGCAACAGCATGTCGGGCAGCTGCAGGTCATCGACGGCCAGCTCCGGAAGACGTTCCAGCCGGCGCACCATGTCGTAGGCGAAAAAGCCCACCAAGCCACTCGACAGCGGCGGCAGCCCGGGAATGGCGGCCGTTTCCAGCAGTGCCAGCGTCTCGCGCAGCGCCTGCAGCGGGTCGCCGCCGGTGGGGGCGTCCTGCGGCACCGGACCCAACCACACCGCTTCGCCGTCCCGGACCGTCAGCGCCGACGACGTCCCGGCGCCGATGAACGACCACCGCGACCAGGACCGGCCGTTCTCGGCCGATTCCAGCAGGAAGGTGCCGGGCCGGTTCGCGGCCAGCTTGCGGTAGGCGGACAGCGGCGTCTCGGCATCGGCCAGCACCTTGCGGAGCACGGGGACCACGCGGTGCTCGGCGGCCAGCGCCCGAAAGTCCGCCCGGGAGGTGACGCCGGCGCTGCTGGGGGTGTGCACGGGCCCATCTTCCCAGACCCCACCCGTGCGGCCGGGAGTAGCCTGGCGGCCATGAACACTGGCGACACCGTGGCCGACTTCGAGCTCCCCGACCAGACCGGAACACCGAGGCGACTCAGTGCGCTGCTGGCCGACGGGCCGGTGGTGCTGTTCTTCTACCCGGCGGCGATGACTCCCGGCTGCACCAAGGAGGCGTGCCACTTCCGGGATCTGGCCGGCGAGTTCGCCGCGGTGGGGGCGCAACGGGTGGGCATCAGCGCCGACGCGGTGGCCAAGCAGGCCAAGTTCGCCGATCAGCAGGGCTTCGACTACCCGCTGCTGTCCGACACCGACGGCACGGTGGCCGCCCGGTTCGGCGTCAAGCGCGGGCTGCTGGGCAAGCTGCTGCCGGTGAAGCGGACCACGTTCGTCATCGACACCGATCGCACGGTGCTGGGCGTGATCGCCAGCGAGTTCGCCATGGATGCCCACGCCGACAAGGCGCTGGAGCTGCTGCGGGCGCGTTCCTCCGCCTAGACCGCCGGGCCGGCCCGGCGGGTTGGGGATGTCTACTCGTCGGTGGCCGTGTCGTTGTCGTCAGCGGTGTCGTTGTCGTCGGCTTGTTCGGCTTCGGGTGCTTCGTCGGAAGCGGCCGGCGGGACGTCTTCGGGTGCCCGCAGGTTGTCGCCGACGGCGGTGTCGATCCAGTTGCGGATCTCGGTGAGGTGGGTGACGATCCCGGAGCGTTCCCGTACCAACAGATCCACTTCGGACTGGGTGCGCTCGGTGAGCAGTTTGGCCTCGCGTTTGGTGGTGGCGATCAGCGTGGACGCCTCCAGCCGAGCCTCCTTGTCGAGCTTGGCGATGTTCGCCTCGGCCTGCTCCCAGGCCGCCTGCATCTTCTGGTCCAGCCGGTGCTGGGCTTCGCGGCGGTTGCGCTCGTCTTCTTCCCAGGCCAGCTTGATCTGCTGGTCGAGGGATTCCTGCGCCGCCCGGCGGTTGCGCTCGTCTTCCTCGGCCAGCCGCTGGTAGACCTCGCGTCGGCTGCGCTCGGCCTCTTCGATCTCCTGTGCGATGCGGCTGCGCTCCTCGTGCGCAATCCGCAGGATCTCCTCGGCCTCCTGGGTCGCGGCATCGAGGATCTTCGCCCGGCGCGCGTTGGTGGAAGCCTGAAATTCGGCCAGCGCCTCGCTGGCGGCGGCACGGTCGTGGCTGGCGGCCTCCAACTGCTCGCGCAGTTGTCCGGTCAGCGACTCGGCGTCCTGTTGGGCCAATTCCTTGGTGCGCCGCGCTTCCTCGGAGGCGATGCGCATCATCCGCGCGATCCGGTCCGACATGCCCTCCACCGAGTTGACCGGACCGGTGACCTGCTCGAACTGGCTTTGCAGTTGCGACAGTTCGCCGGTGAGACGTTGCCGTTCGGACTCGGCCTCAGCCGTCAGCCGCACGATGTCGTTCTGCAGCCGCGTGACCTCCGCGCTGAGTTGCTCCCGGTCGAATCGAGTTTGCGACTTGGCGGCTTCGAGGGATTTGTTGCGGTCCTGCAGAATGTCGATTTCCCGGTGGAGGCGAGCGATGTAGTCGGCTACTTCATTGCGATCGAAACCGCGCATCTGCGTTTCGAATTCCGGAATCTCCAGCGCCACCGGCGTTACTCCTAGGTACCCGTCAGGTTCGGTTCTCGGTTCGACAGCCAAGCAGCGTGCAACTGAGTTGGCTTGCGCGCGAAGCTAAATGGGCATGCGCACTCAACGCACCGTGCGACGGAGCGTATCAGACCTGGCAGAGCGTGTCACCGGTCTCATCGGGGGCAGACTTCAGCTCAAGTGCGGACAGCTTTCGCGAAATGAGGACTCTTTTGCCCGCCCGGACGATTCGCCGTTTGCGTCAAGCCGATGAATGCCGCTCGCCGTTGTCGCCGACGGCGGTGTCGATCCAGCTCCTGATCGCGTTGAGGTGCGTGAGGATGTCGGCACGCTCTCGCCCCAGTAGCTCCACCGCCGTCCGCGCGCGATCGCTGAGCACTGTGGCCTCGCGCCGGGCCGTGGCGATCAGCGTCGAGGCCTCCAGCCGGGCTTCGTTGTCGAGCCTGGCGATACTGGCCTCGGTCTGTTCCCATGCGGCCTGCATCTTCTGGTCCAGCCGCCGCCGCGCCTCCCGCCGGTTGTGCTCGTCTTCCTCCCAGGCCAGCTTGACCTGCTCGTCGAGGGCCTCCTGCGCCGCCCGGCGGTTGCGCTCGTCGTCTTCGGCCAGCCGCTGGTAGACCTCTCGGCGGCTGCGTTCGGCGGCTTCGATCTCCTGCGTGATCCGGGCGCGTTCCCGGTGCGCGAGTCGCAGGATCTCCTCGGCTTCGGCGGTTGCGACCTCGAGGATCTTCGCCCGCCGCGAGTTCGCGGAAGCCTGCAGCTCAGCCAATGCCTCGCCGGCGGCGGCCCGGTCAAGCCTGGCGGCCTCCAGTTGCTCACGAAGTTCCGCGGTCAGCGACTCGGCGTCCTGTTGGGCCAACTCCTTGGTGCGCCGCGCTTCCTCGGAGGCGAGCCGCATCATCCGCGAGATGCGATCCGACATGCCTTCCACCGAGTCGACCGGAGCGCTGACCTGCTCGAACTGGCTTTGCAGTCGCCGCAGTTCCGCGGTGAGTTCTTGACGTTCGGCCTCGGCGTCGGCGGTCATCCGCACAATGTCGTGCTGAAGCCGTTTCACCTCGGCGGCGAGTTGCTCACGGTCAAATCGGGCCTGCGCTTTGACGGCGTCGAGCGATTTGGTGTTCTCCTGCAGAATTCCGATTTCATGATGGAGCCGGGCAATGTAATTGGAGACCTCATTGCGATCGAACCCGCGTAGCTGCATTTCGAATTCCGGAATCGCTGGCACCACCGGTTCAACTCCTCCCGACAGGATTTGCCCTCGGCTCGACAACACCGGGCGTCTAGCCGACTGTTCGCCGAATAAGGGCAGCTCAACAGGCATGGTCAAGCCGCCGTGCGAGGTGAGCGTAGCAGATGATGGCTGGGTGTCAGCCGAAATTTACGATAGCGAAAAAATGGGGTCAGTGGGGACGATTCTCGCGAAACCAGGATTCCCTGGGCGGTGGCGTCGATTCCCGGCTGACCGGAACGGCGTCGTTAACCGGGTTTGCGTCGTTAACTTCGGGCCTGCGATTCACTTGAAACGTCGTGCGCTCTATCTGGTTGACGATCTTCGCCCGCGCGTCGATGAGTTCGGCCAGGCGCTGCTGGGCGTCGGCCACGTGGCTGTTGATCGCCTGATTCATCTCGGTCAAGATCGCCGAAGCGTGGTTCTCGGCTTCTCGCATGATCTCGGCGGCGCTCATCACGGCCTGTCGGCGCAGCTGGGCGGCCTGAGTGCGCAATTGCTTGTGCTGGGTCTCCAGCTCGGCCCGCAACTCAGCCGCCTCTCGGCGTTGCGCCTCGGCGTCTTGGAGGATCGCGGCCGCCTCGTTCTCGGCGGCGCTGCGCACCTCGTCGGCGAAGCGCTGAGCCTCAGCACGAATATCATCGGCCTCGGCGACCGCCCCGTTGAGAATTCCGGACAGTCGTTCACTTAATCCGACGATATCGCCGGGGATTTCCGATGCCAACTCGTTGAAACGCGCCGACGTAGATTCCAGGTTCGCCTGCGACTCACTCAACTGATTCGTCAGCGCAACGATCCGCGACCCGTCGCGGGGCATGTGCGCCTCGATGTCGCTGACCGTCCCCTTGGCGTAGTGGGCGTCGATCTGCGCCGAGAGCCGCTCCAGCTCCAAACCTCTGGGCCGTTGCTGGTGTTCCAACCGGTACCAGTCGTCAGGCTCGTCGGAGTTCACAGTCGGCCAGCATACCGCCCGGCCGCCGCGGGTGAATCAATCTGCGGGACCGAGCAACACGTCAGCGTCGAAGCAACTGCGGTCTCCGGTGTGACAGGCGCCGCCGGTCTGATCGACTTCCAACAGCACCGTGTCACCGTCGCAGTCCAGCCGCACCGCATGTACGTACTGGGTGTGCCCGGAAGTGGCGCCCTTGACCCACTGCTCGTTGCGGGACCGCGAAAAATACGTCGCCTCACGGGTTGCCAGGGTGCGGGCCAGCGCAGCGTCGTCCATCCAGGCGACCATCAGGACCTCGCCGCTGCCCCGCTGCTGTGCCACCGCGGCGATCAATCCCTCGGCATTGCGCTTGAGCCGGGCCGCGATCGCCGGATCCAAACGGCGTTCACTCATCGCACCACGATTCCTTCGGCCGCCATCGCAGCCTTGACCTGTCCGATCGTCAGCTCCCGGAAGTGAAACACGCTGGCCGCCAGCACCGCATCGGCGCCGGCGGCGACCGCCGGCGCGAAATGCTCGGCCGCGCCGGCACCCCCACTGGCGATCACCGGCACGCTCACCGCCGCCCGCACCGCGCGCAACATCGGCAGATCGAACCCCGCCTTGGTGCCGTCGGCGTCCATCGAGTTCAGCAGGATCTCACCGATCCCGAGCTCCACACCGCGCACCGCCCACTCGACCGCATCGATGCCGGTGCCGCGCCGACCGCCGTGGGTGGTGACCTCCCACCCGGACGGGGTGGGCGCCGATCCGGCCGGAACCGTGCGGGCGTCGACCGACAACACGATGCACTGCGAGCCGAAGTGGCGGGCTAGCTCGGCCAGCAGCTCCGGGCGGGCGATGGCGGCGGTGTTCACCGACACCTTGTCCGCGCCGGCCCGCAGCAGCACGTCGACGTCGGCCACGGTGCGCACCCCGCCGCCCACGGTGAGCGGGATGAACACCTGGTCGGCGGTGCGGGCGACCACCTCGAGCATGGTGGCCCGGCCCGACGACGACGCCGTGACGTCGAGGAAGGTCAGTTCGTCGGCGCCCTCGGCGTCGTAGGCCGCCGCCAGCTCGACCGGATCGCCGGCATCGCGCAGGTTCGCAAAGTTCACACCCTTGACGACCCTGCCGTCGTCGACGTCCAGGCACGGGATGACCCGCACCGCGACGTCGCTGTGCTTATGCATCGGTCCCAGCTTCGCCTCTCCTGCGTCGAGCCTCGCTGAACCGCTGTGCTTATGCATCGGTCCTAGCTTCGCCTCTCCTGCGTCGAGCCTCGCTGAACCGCTGTGCTTATGCATCGGTCCTAGCTTCGCCTCTCCTGCGTCGAGCCTCGCTGAACCGCTGTGCTTATGCATCGGTCCTAGCTTCGCCTCTCCTGCGTCGAGCCTCGCTGAACCGCTGTGCTTATGCATCGGTCCTAGCTTCGCCTCTCCTGCGTCGAGCCTCGCTGAACCGCTGTGCTTATGCATCGGTCCTAGCTTCGCCTCTCCTGCGTCGAGCCTCGCTGAACCGCTGTGCTGCTGCATGTCAGTAGTCCTCCGGTGCACCGACGGCGGAAAGGATGTCGAGGATCTCGGTGTGCGCCCCCGGTGCGGCGGCCAGTGCCGAGCGCGACTGGGCCGTCCAGGGCGCACCGGTCAGGTCGGTGACGATGCCGCCGGCGGCGCGCACCAGGGCGACTCCGGCGGCGTGGTCCCAGATGTGGTCGCCGAAACTGATCGCGCCGCCGAGGGTACCGTCGGCGACATAGGCCAGGTCGATTCCGGTGGCACCGTGCATCCGCGGCCGCGACGTCACCCGGCTCAGGCCGGTCAACACCTCGAGCCGGTAGCGGCCCGGGAAGCGTCCACGCCAGTCGACGTTGAACGTGCCGACGCCGACCAACGAGTCCGACAGCGCCGCCGGACCCAGCCTCGGCTGCGCCACCCCGTTGCGCAGCAGGGGGCCACCGGCCACCGCGGTATAGCGCTGGTCGGTGAACGGCAGCCAGGTCAGCCCGGCGACCGGTTCACCGTCGCGCAGCAGACCCAGCAGAATCGCGGCCATCGGCGATCCGGCGGCGTAGTTGAACGTGCCGTCGATCGGGTCCAGCACCCATACCAGCGGCGAGTCGATCGGTGGACCGCCGAACTCTTCGCCGTGCACACCGATTCCGGTCGCCGACACCAGCCCCTCGGTGATCTGACGCTCCAGAGCCAGGTCGACCTCAGTAGCGAAGTCGTTGCCCCCCTTGCGAACTGCCGAGCCGGCCCGGTGGCCCTCGAGGAAGGGCTGCGCCGCGACATCCAGGATTCTCGACGCCTCGACGACCAGGGCGTCCAGTTCTGCGGTGTCCAGCGCCACGTGCGGTCCTAGCCCCGCACCGCGGCCAGCGCCTCGGGCAGCGTGAACCGTCCGGCGTAGAGCGCTTTGCCGACGATCGCGCCCTCGACGCCGCGGTCCACCAACGTGGCGATGGCGCGCAGGTCATCGAGGCTGGACACTCCCCCGGATGCGATCACCGGTGCGTCGGTGCGGGCGGCGACTTCGCCGAGCAGTTCCAGGTTGGGACCGCCCAGCGTGCCGTCCTTGGTCACATCGGTGACGACGTAGCGCGAACAGCCTTCACGGTCAAGGCGTTCCAGAACCGGCCAGAGATCACCGCCGTCGGTCTCCCAACCGCGGCCCCGCAGTCGGTGCGCGCCCTCGGGATGGCCGGGCTCGATCTGCACATCCAGCCCGACCGCGACCTTCTCGCCGTGCTCGGCGATGGCGCGTGCGCACCACTGTGGGTTCTCCAACGCGGCCGTGCCCAGGTTCACCCGGGCGCAACCGGTGGCCAGCGCAGCCGTCAGCGACTCGTCATCCCGGATGCCGCCCGACAGTTCGACCTTGACGTCAAGGCGCCCAACCACATCGGCGAGCAGCTCTCGGTTCGAACCGCGCCCGAAGGCGGCGTCCAGGTCGACCAGGTGAATCCATTCGGCGCCGTCACGCTGCCAGCCCAGCGCGGCATCCAGCGCCGAGCCGTACTCGGTCTCGCTGCCGGCTTTGCCCTGCACCAGCCGCACCGCACGGCCGTCGACGACGTCGACGGCCGGCAGCAGAACCAGTGCGTTGTTCACAGACGTACTCACAGTGCCTCCACCCAGTTGCTCAGCAGTCTCGCCCCGGCATCCCCGCTCTTCTCGGGGTGAAACTGGGTGGCGGCCAACGGCCCGTCCTCGACAGCCGCCAGGAACGGTACCTGATGGGTCGCTCGGGTCACCAAAGCCTCCGGGCGGCCCTCCCAGTGCTGCGCGGCATAGGAGTGCACGAAGTAGAACCGGGTGTCGGCAGCCATCCCGGCGAACAGCGTGCTGCCGGGTGCGGCGTCGACGACATTCCAGCCCATGTGCGGGATCACCGGGGCGTCCAGCCGGCTGACCACGCCCGGCCACTGGCCGCAGCCGGCCGTCTCGACGCCGAACTCCACGCCGCGGGCGAACAGGATCTGCATTCCGACGCACACGCCCAGCACCGGGCGACCGGCAGCCACCCGTTCGGCGATGATCTTCTCGCCGTGCACCTGGCGCAGTCCGGCCATGCACGCCGCGAACGCCCCGACGCCCGGGACCACCAGACCGTCCGCTGCGGCCGCCGCGTCGGCATCCGCCGTGACCTCGACCACCGCGCCGGCGCGCTGCAGGGCACGCTGGGCCGAGCGCAGGTTGCCCGAGCCGTAGTCCAGGATCACCACCGCGGGTTCGGCGGTCACAGAGCACCCTTGGTGGACGGCACGCCGGTCACCCGCGGGTCGGGCTCCACCGCTTGGCGCAGCGCACGGGCGACCGCCTTGTACTGGGCCTCGGTGATGTGGTGCGGATCGCGCCCGTAGAGCACCCGGACGTGCAGCGCGATGCGCGCATTGGAGGCCAGCGTCTCGAACACATGCCGGTTGATCACGGTGTGGTACGGCGCCTGCGTACCGGCGATCGTGGTGTGCACCAGGTGGTCGGGCTCGCCGGTGTGCACGCAGTAGGGCCGCCCGGACACATCGACGGCGGCGTGCGCCAACGTCTCGTCCATCGGGATGAACGCGTCACCGAACCGGCGGATCCCCTGCTTGTCGCCGAGTGCCTGGCCGAGGGCCTGGCCGAGCACGATCGCGGTGTCCTCCACGGTGTGGTGCGCCTCGATCTCGATGTCGCCCTTGGCGCGCACCGTCAGGTCGAAGCTGGCGTGGCTGCCCAGCGCGGTCAGCATGTGGTCGTAGAACGGCACCCCGGTGTCGATGTCGACGACTCCGGTGCCGTCCAGATCGAGTTCGACCACGATGTCGGATTCGCGGGTGGTGCGGGTTATCCGGGCGCGGCGGCTGCCGGTCATGAGGCTCCTAATGTTTGTGCGAGTTCGGTGGCCGCCAGGCGTTGGCTGGCGGCCAGCAGCGCGTCGTTCTCCTCCGGCAGTCCGGTGGTGGCGCGCAGGTATCCGGCGATGCCGACGTCGCGGATGAGGATGCCGGCATCCAGGTAGCGCTGCCACGTTGCGGGCGCGTCGGCGAATTCGCCGAACAGCACGAAGTTGGCGTCGCTGGGAATGACCCGAAATCCCATGGCGGCCAACGCGGCCGAGACACGTTCGCGTTCGGCGACGAGCTGCGCAACGCTGCCCAGCGTGTCGTCGGCGTGCCGCAGCGCGGCACGGGCGGCGGCCTGGGTGACCACCGATAGGTGATAGGGCAACCGCACCAGCAGCATCGCCTCGATCACCGCCGGGGCGGCGATCAGATAGCCGAGCCGGCCACCGGCGAACGCGAAGGCCTTGCTC
This sequence comes from Mycolicibacter algericus DSM 45454, assembly GCF_002086455.1. Taxonomy (GTDB): domain Bacteria; phylum Actinomycetota; class Actinomycetes; order Mycobacteriales; family Mycobacteriaceae; genus Mycobacterium; species Mycobacterium algericum. The sequence goes on along the minus strand of NZ_MVHC01000013.1, from coordinate 22,183 downwards.
ATGGTGCGGGTGACGATCAGCTTCGCCGGATAGTCACCGATCAGCCCGATCGCGCTGGGCTGCGACGAGAACTCCCCGTAGGCCTCGTCCACGATCACGATTCCCGGTGCCGCGTCGAGCAGCCTGCGCAGCTCGTCGAACGAAATACTCTGGCCCGACGGGTTGTTCGGGCTCGCGACGAACACCACGTCGGGCCTGCTGTCGGTGATCGCGGTGACCGCGACGGCAACGTCCAAACCGAAGTCCTCGGCCCGGTTCGCGGCCAGCCACCGGGTCTGGGTGCCGTCGGAGATGATCGGGTGCATCGAATATGACGGGACGAAGCCGATCGCGCTGCGGCCGGGGCCGCCGAACGCCTGCAGCAGTTGCTGCAGGATTTCGTTGGAGCCGTTGGCCGCCCAGACGTTCTCCGGGCCGACCTCGACGCCGGTCTGGGCGCTCAGATAACCGGCCAAATCGGTGCGCAGCGCCATCGCGTCACGGTCGGGATAGCGGTGCAACTCGGCCGCGGCCTGCCGTACCGAAGCCGCGACGTCGTCGACCAGCGCCGCACTGGGCGGGTGCGGATTCTCATTGGTGTTCAGCCGCACCGGCACCTCGAGTTGCGGCGCCCCATAGGGTGATTTGCCGCGTAGATCGTCGCGCAGCGGCAGGTCGGCCAGTGTGATCTCGCCTCCGGGCCGGGTCACTGCTCGAACCTCCGCCGGACCGCTTCGCCGTGCGAGGGCAGATCCTCGGCGTCGGCCAGCGCGATCACGTGCCCGCTGACATCTTTGAGCGCGGCCTCGGTGTAGTCCACCACGTGGACACCGCGCAGGAAGGTCTGCACCGACAACCCGCTGGAGTGCCGTGCACTACCCGCCGTCGGCAGCACGTGGTTGGAGCCCGCGCAGTAGTCACCGAGGCTGACCGGGGCGTACGGGCCGACGAAAATAGCTCCGGCCGAACGGATCCGGGCGGCCACCGCGGCGGCGTCGGCGGTCTGGATCTCCAGGTGCTCGGCGGCGTAGGCATTGACAACCCGGATACCGGCGTCCAGGTCGTCGACCAGCACGATCGCCGATTGGCGTCCCGTCAGTGCGGTGACGACCCGCTGGCGGTGCACGGTGGTCTCGAGTTGCGCGGTCACTTCGCGGTCGGTCGCGTCGGCCTGTTGCGGACTGGTGGTGACCAGCACGCTGGCGGCCAGCTCGTCGTGCTCGGCCTGGCTGATGAGGTCCGCGGCCAGATGCGCCGGGTTGGCGGTGTGGTCGGCCAGGATCGCGATCTCGGTGGGTCCGGCTTCGGCGTCGATGCCGACCTGGGAACGGCACAGCCGTTTGGCGGCGGTCACGTAGATGTTGCCGGGCCCGGTGATCATGTCGACCGGAACCAGCTCTGCCTGATCGGTGTCGGTGCCGCCATAGGCCAGCAGCGCCACCGCCTGGGCGCCACCGACCGCCCAGACCTCGGCCACGCCGAGCAGGCGGGCCGCGGCCAGGATCGTCGGGTGCGGCAGGCCTTGAAACTGGCCCTGCAGGTCCGCTTGCGGCGGGCTGGCGATCACCAGCGAGTCCACTCCCGCGGTCTGGGCCGGTACCACGTTCATCACCACGCTGGACGGGTAGACGGCGTTGCCTCCCGGCACGTACAACCCGACGCGCTCGACCGGAATCCAGCGTTCGGTGACGGTCGCGCCCGGGGCCAGCATGGTGGTGGTGTCGGTGCGTCGCTGGTCGGCGTGTACCGCGCGGGCGCGGCTGATCGCCACCTCCAGGGCGGCGCGCACCGCCGGGTCCAACTCGGCCAGCGCGGCCTCCAGTGCCGCTTCGGGCACCCGGACCGCGGCCGGGCGTATCCCGTCGAACGATTCGCCGAACTCCAGCGCCGCGGCCGAGCCGCGTTCCGCGACCGCCTCGACGATCGGGCGCACCTGTGGCAACACCGCCTCGACGTCGACACCGCCGCGCGGCAGGGCGGCCCGCAGCGAAGCTGCCGACAGGTTCGCGCCACGCAAATCGATGCGCGACATCAGCGGTGTGGTCACGCCGACCATTGTCCCAGAACAGCTCAAGCGGATTTCGCCCCGTCGGTCGGCGCCCTGGGAGTCGAGTGCGCGGTTTGGCCGGGATTCGGGCCGGGAAGGCGACCAAACCGCTCACTCGACGGCGGTTGAAGCCGCTCCGGTGCGGTCGACAACCCGGCTAGGGTGGACGGCACATGTGAGCTCGGGAACGGAGTCGCCGGTTGTCCACCAACAATCACCCGAAGAGCGTTCCCGGGGTGCCCTACATCTTTCCGGACTGGCTGGACTACCTGCAGCGCACGATCGAAAGCCCCCTAGTCAAACGATTCCACCTCCCCACCTTCGCGGTCATCGAACATCGGGGCCGCAAATCCGGCAACCCGTACCGGACCGTGGTGCGCGCGTTCTGCAAAGGGCCGGTGCTAACGGTGCTGCTCGGTCACGGCAAGGCCGACTGGGTCAAGAACGTGCTGGCCGCCGGCGAGGCCGACGTGCGCCTGTTCCGGCGCGACGTCCACATCACCAACCCGCGGATCGTGCCCGTCGGCGGTGATACCGACGGCCTGCCGTTGATCGCGCGGGCGGGAGCGCGGTGGGTCGGGATACTGGCCGCAGACATCACCTGAAGTACCCATGAGGAACGGAGTCCGTATGGCTGTCGACAAGAGTGCCGGTGACGCGTCCAAGCTGCCGGTGGTGTTCCCGCCGTGGTTGGACCGACTGCAGATCAAATACATGAACCCGGTGGTCAAACCGCTGTCCAAGTTCCTGCCGGGCATGTCGGTGATCAAGCATCGGGGCCGCAAATCCGGTAAGCCCTACGAAACGGTGGTGACGACCTATCGGAAGGGAAATGTGCTGGCGATCGCCCTGGGCCACGGCAAGGCCGACTGGGTCAAGAACGTGCTGGCCGCCGGGGAGGCCGACGTGCGACTGTTCCGCAGCGAGCTGCACCTGACCAATCCCCGGATCCTGCCGGCCGGTACCGCCGACGCGTCCTTGCCGTGGGCAGTCCGGCTGCAGAACCGCAAGGTGGCGGTGCTGGTCACCGACATCGCCTGACGTCTTCTCGGCGGAAAGAAGCTACATGTCCAGGCCGATGTCGAGCACCTGGACCGAGTGGGTGAGCGCACCCACGGCCAGATAGTCGACACCGGTGGCGGCGTAGGCGGCCGCACTGTCCAGGGTCAGTCCGCCGGATGACTCCAGCAGCACCCCGGGCGCCCGGGAGTCGCGTCGCTGCGCCGCGGTCTGGGTCGCCCACACCGGGAAGTTGTCCAACAGCACAAGCTCGGGCCCCTCGGCGAGCACCTCGTCGAACTGTTCCAGTGAATCGACCTCGACCTCGCAGGCCACCTCGGGGGCGGCGGCGCGGACCGCGCGCAGCGCCGCGGCCACCGATCCGGCCGCGGCGACATGGTTGTCCTTGATCAGCGCGGCATCTCCCAGCCCCATCCGGTGATTCACCCCGCCACCGACGCGCACCGCGTACTTCTGCAGCACCCGCAGGCCCGGCAGCGTCTTACGGGTGTCGCGGATCTGCGCCGACGTGCCGGCGATTCCGCTGATGGCGTCCACCCAGGCCGCGGTGGCCGTGGCGATCCCGGACAGGTGACAGATCAGGTTGAGCATGGTGCGTTCGGCGGTCAGCAGCCCGCGGGTGTCGGCCTGCAGGCTCAGCACCACCGCACCGGGCTGCAGCCGGGCGCCATCGGCCACCCGGTCGCGCACCCGGTAGGCATCGCGCCCGAGTACTTCGTCGAGCACCAGCAGCGCGACGTCGACCCCGGCGATCACACCGGCGGCCCGGGTCACCAGCGCGGCCTCGGTCACCGCATCGGCCGGCACCGTCGCGGTGGTGGTGACGTCGGGGCCGTACCGCAAATCCTCGTCCAGGGCCCGGGCGATGATGCGGCGGGCCTCGTCGAGTTCGGTCTGGGACAGCGGCTGCGAAAGTGTCACAGCGCCACCGGCTCCTCGAGTACCACTGCGCCGTCACGCAGTCGGACCGTGGTGCTGCGGGCCTGGCCGGCGTCGGGACCGGCGTATTCGGCCCGATGGTGACAGCCGCGGCTCTCGGTGCGCGCCAACGCGGCCGCGGCGACCACTCGGGCCACCAGCGTCAGCGCGGCGTCCTCGCAACCCTTGCGATGAGCGGCAGTCCGCTCCTCGGCGTCCGACAGCAGCTCGGCGAGCCGCCGCAGTCCGTCGGCGTCGCGGACCACCGACGCATCGCGGGACATGGCCCGCTGCAGGGTCTGTCGCTCGACGGCGGCCTGCCGGGCCGGTTCGGCCGCGACGGCCCGCACCGGTCCGGCCGCCACGGCGTGAGCGGCCGCCGCCGACCCGGCGCGCTCCCCGACCACCAACCCTTCCAGCAGGCTGTTGGAGGCCAATCGATTCGCGCCGTGCATGCCGGTCCGGGCCACCTCGCCGGCGGCGAACAGCCCGGCCAGCTCGGTGCGGCCGGTGACATCGGTGACGACGCCGCCGCAGCTGTAGTGTGCGCCGGGCACCACCGGAATCGGTTGGGCCACCGGGTCGATACCAGCGTCGCGGCAGGCCGCGGTGACGGTCGGAAACCGGTCCGCGAAGCCGGCGATCCCGCGGGCGTCGAGGTAGACGCAGGCGTCGCCGGTCTCCCGCAGTCGGGTGTCGATGGCGCCCGCCACCACGTCGCGCGGCGCCAGATCGCCCATCGGGTGGACCCCGGCGGTGACCGAGGCACCCCGCGCATCGATCAATTTCGCGCCCTCCCCGCGCACCGCCTCGGTGACCAGCGGGCGTCTGCTGCCGGCGGCGTCGCTGTAGAGCATGGTCGGGTGAAACTGGATGAATTCCAGATCGCTCACCGCGGCCCCGGCACGCAGCGCCAGGCCCACGCCGTCCCCGGTGGCGCCGCCGGGATTGGTCGTTGCCCGGTACAGCTGGCCCAGACCTCCGGTGGCCAGCACCACCGACGGGGCGTGGATCACCCCGATGCCGTCGGCGTTGGCCACCAGCACACCGGTGACCGTGTCGGCGTCACGCAGGATCTGCAGCGCCAGCTGGCCGTGACGGATGTCCAGGCCGGCCGCGGCGTGATCCAGTGCCCGCTGCACCTCGGCTCCGGTGGCGTCGCCGCCGGCATGGATGATGCGCCGTCGCGAATGCCCGCCCTCGCGGGTCAGCGCCCAGTTGCCGTCGGGATCCTGGTCGAATTGCGCACCGGCACCGGCCAATTCGGAGACCGCGCGATAGCCGTCGGCGACAATCGAGGTCACCGCATCGCGGTCGCACAGCCCCGCGCCTGCGGCCAGTGTGTCGGCGACGTGGGCCTGAACCGAGTCGTCGGTGCCCGGCAGCACCACCGCGATCCCGCCCTGGGCGTAGTGTGTCGCGGTCACCGCGTATCCAGTGGCCGCCTTACTGAGCACCACCACCTCCCGGCCGGCCCGGCGTGCGGCGCGGGCGGCGGCCAGCCCGCCGACCCCGGTGCCGATGACGACGACGTCGGCACGCTGCTGCCAGCCGGGGCCACCGCTCACTTGCTGACCGGGGCGGAGTGCCCGATCGAGACCATGCGCTGCACGCTGCGTGCCGCCAGCCGCGCCGTCTCGGGGTCGACGTGGATCTCGTCGGCACCCTCGGTCAGGCTGCGCAGCAGGGCTGCGGGAGTGATCATCTTCATGTACTTGCAGGCCGCCTTGGAGTTGACCGCCTCGAAGTCGACCTGCGGTGCCGCCTTCTGCAGCTGGTAGATCATGCCGACCTCGGTGGCCACCAGCACCTTCTGCGCCCGGGTGCGCCGGGCCTCCTCGAGCATGCCGCCGGTGGACAGGATCTTGACCCGCTCCTCGGGGAAGTGGCCCTCGCCGACCAGGTACAACGCCGACGTCGCGCAGCCGCACTCGGGGTGCACGAACAATTCGGCATCCGGGTTCGCCCGGGCCTTCTCCTCGAGGTCGTCGCCGTTGATCGCCGCGTGCACGTGGCACTCGCCCGCCCAGATGTGCATGTTCTTGCGCCCGGTGACCCGCGCGACGTGCTGGCCCAGGAACTGGTCGGGCAGGAACAGCACCTCGCGGTCCGGCTCGATGGCATTGACCACGTCGACGGCGTTGGACGACGTGCAGCAGTAGTCGGTGAGCGCCTTGACCGCCGCGGTGGTGTTCACATATGACACCACCACCGCGCCGGGGTGGTCGTCACGCCAGGCCTGCAGGTCCTCGGCGGTGATCGAATCGGCCAGCGAGCAGCCGGCCCGGGCGTCGGGAATCAGCACCGTCTTGTCCGGCGACAGGATCTTGGCGGTCTCGGCCATGAAGTGCACGCCACAGAACACGATGGTGTCGGCGTCGGTCTCGGCAGCGATGCGGGCCAGCCCGAGCGAGTCCCCGACGTGGTCGGCGATGTCCTGGATCGGCGGCAGCTGGTAGTTGTGCGCCAGGATCGTGGCGTTGCGCTGCTTCTTGAGCCGGAGGATCTCGGCCACCCACTCCTGGTCGGGCTCGATACCGCTGTAGCCGGCCGGCGAGTTGACGATGCGGTCGGCCAGGCGGCCGGCCTGCACACCGGTCTCGGTGAGGGTGGTCATGGTGACTCCTCTCGCGAATTAGGTTTTCGACTTACAATCGAAAACATGGTTCATACTAGCACCGCGCATGAAGTGCTCACCGCGGTCTTCCAGGTTGGCAACGGCGGCGGCCAGCAAGGACCCCGCCCCCGACTCAACGTTCTGCTGTGGCAGCGGGCTCGAGAACCCCAGCTCGGACGGTGGTCGCTGCCGGGTGGACTGTTGCGCGACGACGAAGACGTGACCACCTCGGCCCGCCGGCTATTGGCCGAGAAGGTGGACCTGCGTGAGATCGCCCACCTTGAGCAGCTGGCTGTGTTCTCCGACCCGGGCCGGGTTCCGGGCGCACGCACCATCGCTTCGACGTTTCTGGGGCTGGTGCCCTCCCCTGCCGATCCCGAGCTGCCCGGCGACACGCACTGGCATCCGGTCGACGACCTTCCGCCGATGGCGTTCGACCACGCCCCGATGGTGGCGCACGCCCACAGCCGTCTGGTGGCCAAGATGTCCTACACGAATATTGGATTTGCTTTGGCGCCAACCGAATTCATCATCTCGACACTACGCGACATCTACAGCGTCGTACTCGGCTACCAGGTCGACGCCACCAATCTGCAGCGGGTGCTGGTTCGCCGAGGGGTGATCACGCGCACCGGCACCACCGCCCGCTCGGGACGCAGTGGCGGACGCCCGGCCGCCCGGTACCGATTCACCGATTCCGAGTTGCGGGTGACCGACGAATTCGCGGCACTGCGGCCGCCAGGGTGAGTCGGACTGGAATCTTAGTGCCCTCTTAAGCAACAATGCCGGGATGGACTTCGACAGCTTGGCCCGCGAAACCTCTGTCGAGTGGATCGGGCAGGCCCCCCACGAGCCACTAACATCCGGCGACCGCCCGCTGCGGCCGGCCGAGGACCCGTTCTACGAACCGCCGGCCGGCTTCCAGCACGCCGTGCCCGGCACCGTGTTGCGCTCCCGCGACGTCGAGCTGGCGTTTCTCGGCCTGATCCCGCAGCAGTTGGTCGCCACCCAGCTGCTCTACCGCACCGTCGACCGCAACAACGTCCCGCAGGCGGCGGTCACAACGGTGCTGGTCCCGGCCAACCGTGATCGCAGCCGCCGCTGTCCGATCGTGTCCTACCAGTGCGCGATCGACGCGGTGGACGGCCGCTGCTTTCCCTCCTATGCGCTGCGCCGGCGAGCCAAGGGTTACGGCTCGTTCACCCAGCTCGAGTTCGTGCTCATCGTCGCGGCCCTCGAGCAGGGCTGGGCGGTGTCGATCCCCGACCACGAGGGGCGGGACGGCCGCTGGGGAGCACCGTACGAACCGGGCTACTGCGTGCTCGACGGGGTGCGCGCCGCCTTGGGCGCCGAGCAACTGGGATTGTCCCGCGACGACCCGGTGGGCCTGTGGGGCTATTCCGGCGGCGGTTTGGCCACCGGCTGGGCGGCGGAAGTCGGCGGCGATTACGCCCCCGAACTCAACATCGTCGGTGCGGTGCTCGGGTCGCCGGTGGGCGATCTCGGGCACACCTTCCTCGGGTTGGACGGGACGTTCTTCTCCGGGTTGCCCGCGGTGATGATCGCCACCTTGGCGAAGGTCTACCCCGACTTGCAGAAGGTGATCGACGACCACGCCACCGCCGAGGGCAAGGCATTGATGCGTTCACTGGAGTCCATGACCACGGTCGGCGCCATCATGCGGATGCACCACAAGTCACTCGGGGAGTTCATCGATCAGCCGCTCCAGGACCTGGTGGAACTGCCTGCGGTACAACACGTCTTCGAGGACACCAAGCTCGGTCACCATGCTCCGAAACCGCCGGTGTTGATGCTGCAAGCAGTTCACGACCAGGTGATCTCCGTCGTGCACATCGACCACTTGGCGGAGGCCTATATCGCCGCCGGCGCCCGGCTGACCTATCACCGCGATCTGCTCAGCGAGCACATCCTGCTGCACCCGCTGTCGGCGCCGATGGTGCTGGACTGGTTGCGTGACCGGTTCGCCAACCGGCCGCTGCCCGCCGGCACGGTGCAGACCCAGTGGCCGACGCTGCTGAACCCCAAGACCTACCTGGGCTTGGCGCGACTGGGCCTGGTGGCGGCGCGGGTGATCACCGGTGGGGCGCTGCGCCGCCTTCCACTGTGACGGCCGGGGCCGGCGGCAACCGCCTCGCCGGCTCGGGCGGATAGCCGCCCAGGTCATCACGGGTACTCCAGGTGGCGCACAAGCCGTACACCAACGCCGCCGTCGCCGCCGGCAACAGCAACGTGGCCGCGATCTGCAATGGCGTGTGCCCGAAGAACACCGGCGGGCCTTCCACGACGTAGTGCACCCGATTCTCGGCAGACACCGGCGCACCGTCCACATCGATCACGCCGTAACGGTGGCGCACCACCGCGCCGCCGACCAGCATCGCCAGCGCCGCGCTCGCGGTCAGGCCCACCGACAGCCCGGCGACCATGCCGGGGCCCCGATGGGCACGCCACTGCCAGGCGAGCGTGGCCGCCACCACCGCGACCACCCCCAACATGCCCAGTAGCAGAAACGGCGCGACGAAGAAATGGTCGGCCTCGTTGCCCAGGTAGGCCTGTACCCGCTCACCGCCCCGGGTGAGGGCCACCACGCCGTGCACCGGTGGCGCGATCCACCCCCACAGCGCCCCCACCGGCAGCCCGGCGATGCCCAATCCCGCGGCGAGGATCAGGCAGGCCCGCCGGCGGCTCAGCCGTGGCGCGGCATGGCCCGACGGTGCGCCCGGAATACTCATCGCCGGGTGTCCAGGTCGGCAGAATCCACCAGCCCGTGCCGAGAACACTTGGCCCACCAGCCATCCGGCCGAACCTGCACCATCATCCGGCGTCCGCAGGCGCCGCAGAACCGCGGCGGCTCCAGTCCCAATTGGGCGGCCGTGGGAAGCGATCCACCGGCGGGATCGTCGCACTGCACGCCCGTGTAGACGTTGTAGACGCCGGCTCCCACCGGAGCGGGCAGATCACGAACCATCACAGGGTGGCGTTGAGCGCCTTGATCGGCATCTGGAGATCGTCGAGCAGCTCCAAGTCCGTCTCGGCCGGACGGCCGAGCGTGGTCAGGTAGTTGCCGACGATGATGGCGTTGATACCGCCCAGGATGCCCTGCTTGGCGCCCAGGTCGCCCAGGGTGATCTCCCGGCCGCCGGCGAACCGCAGCATGGTGCGCGGCAACGCCAGCCGGAACGCGGCGACGGCGCGCAGCGCATCGGCCGCCGGCAGCACCTCCAGGTCACCGAACGGGGTGCCCGGACGCGGGTTGAGGAAGTTCAGCGGCACCTCGTCGGGGTCGAGTTCGGCGAGCTCGGCGGCGAACTCCGCGCGCTGCTCCAGGGTCTCGCCCATGCCCAGGATGCCGCCGCAGCAGACCTCCATCCCGGCCTTGCCGATCATCCGCAGCGTCTCCCACCGCTCCTCCCAGGTGTGGGTGGTGACCACGTTGGGGAAGTGGGAGCGGGCGGTCTCCAGGTTGTGGTTGTAGCGGTGCACGCCCATCGCGGCCAGCTGGTCCACCTGCTCCTGGGTCAGCATGCCCAGCGAGCACGCGATCTGGATGTCGACTTCATTGCGGATCGCCTCGATACCGGCCGAGACCTGGGCCAGCAGCCGCGCGTCGGGCCCGCGCACCGCGGCCACGATGCAGAATTCGGTGGCTCCGGTCTTGGCGGTCTGCTTGGCCGCCTCGACCAGGCTGGGGATGTCCAGCCACGCGCTGCGCACCGGCGAGGAGAACAGCCCCGACTGCGAACAGAAGTGGCAATCCTCCGGGCAGCCACCGGTTTTCAGGCTGATGATGCCCTCGACCTCGATCTCGGGGCCGCACCAGCGCATCCGCACATCGTGGGCCAGCGCCAGTAGCTCCTCGAGCCGGTCGTCGGGCAGCCGCAGCACCTCGAGGACCTGATCGGCCCCCAACGCCTCGCCGCGCTCCAGTACCTGTTCACGCGCCAGCGCCAGGATGTCGTCTGTCATGCGCGGTAGCTCCTTCTCATCGCTTCGTCCCTCGCCGGGTGCCCCCACTGCATCGCCGTCGACGCGGGTCACAAGGTGTTCCCCTCAAAGACTTGAACGGTGTTCAGGTTAGGGTAGCGGGGTGCAGCTGCACAAACCTGACTCCAAAGACCGGATAGTCGCCGCGGCGACCACCCTGTTGGACGACTACGGCATCGCCGATCTGTCGATGCGCCGGTTGGCGCGTGAGCTCAACGTCAGCCCCAGCGCACTGTACTGGCACTTCGCCAACAAGCAGCAACTGCTGGGCGCGGTCGCCGATCGCGTGCTGACGCCGGCCTGCGTCGACCCCGGGCCGGGCGGCTGGCAGTGGCGGATCCAGACCGTGGGTGAACGCCTGCGGGATGCGCTGCTATCGCACACCGACGGGGCCGAGCTGGTGTCGGCCAGCATGGCGGCGGGTCAGTCCCGGGCGGCCACTGACATCCTGGCCCTGCTGGCGGAGGCGGCGACAGCCGCAGGCGTGCACCCGGATCAGGCCGGGCAGGTCGCCCGCACCGTCGTCTACTACGTCTTGGGATTCACCGCCGACGAACAGTCCCGCCTGCAGTGGGACGCCGCCGGGGCTGCCGAGATCACGTCCGAGGCCGACCCGAGCAGCGCATTCGGGTTCGGGCTGGGATTGCTGATCGACGGGCTGGCGATGCGGGCCGGAGCTACGCTCGGCTAGGACCCGTCGAGGTCCCAAAGACTTCGGTGCCATGGAGCCCAAGGAGCCCGTGCTTCGCCGAGTTAGTCGCTGACGTGGTTCATGACCCCGGTGGCCGGCGCAACGGGTGAGGTAGATGGAACGTTCACCCCGTTAGAAGGGCGGCGGGTCGTCGTCAGCGGTGACGTCGACTTTGGGAAACCAGACGGCTTCGAAGGCGGCGCGTCGTGCTTCGCGAGCCTTGCGATTCTGGTTGCGCTCGGTGGCGATGCGGGCCGCGCGGTGTTGGGCGCGGGTGCGTCGGCGGCGGGGCATCATCGCGATGCGATCACCACAGCGGTCATCTTCACGTGGCTGCGGTGTCGGTAGTTCTGCGGTGGGTGCACACAAGCCCGGGAACAGCCACGCACTGCCCGGGGTGGTGACGTAGGTCTGCCCCGCCGGCGAAGTCAGGATCACCGTCCCGTCCGGCAGTTGCTGATCGCGCCAGCCCCAGAATGTCTTCGCCAAATGATGTGTGCGGCAATAGCATTTGAGATTCGAGGGGTGGGTGAGTCCGCCGTCGCCACGAGGAATCGTATGGTCGATGTCGCAGTCAGCCGCCGGCCGATCACAGCCCGGCCACCGGCAGGTCAGATCCCGACACCGCACAAAGTCAGCCAACGCCTTCGAGGGCGCATACCCGGACTCGGGCGGAGCGTCAGCGGGGTGCACCAACGACACCAACCGGGCCGATCGGGCGAGTTCAGCGATCAGCTCCGGCGGGATCAGCCCGTCAGCTTCGACTAAGGAGCCCGGCACATCACCGGCTCCGTCGACGGTGGCCTGCTCAGCGATGATGTGAATGACCACTGGTGAGGCGGCTGGGCGCCCTGACGCTGCGCAGTCGGAGCGACCACAACGGCACCCCAGCCGCTCGGCTCGCACCGCCAACGCGCCCATCGCGTCGGCACGGCGCTGCTCGCGAGTGCGGGGATCGTGTTTACACACCGTGGCGGCCAGCGCATCCAACGCCTTATCCAGCGCACGCGCATCGGGGGTGAACATGCTGCCCTGGATCTCCGACAGCCCACCTTCGGCAAAGGTGCCGAACAGAATCTCGCGTTCGGCTTGGCGATCCTTGCGGCGCCGCACCGCGTCCTTATCGGCCTTGGCGACGATCTTGTCGATGCGCGCCGCCAACCGGTTCCTGGTCAGCGACGGCCAGCGCGTCACCTGCGCCGCCAGTTGCCTATCGACGACCGCCAACACTTCACGATCGGTGATCAAACCTGTGCGATACACGATGGTTTGGAACAGCCGGATATCGATATCGCCGGCCGTAAACACCTGCGCCACCTGCGGCAACTCCTCACGCATCGCCCGGGCATACCGCAACCGACTGCCGGCGAGCCCTTGGCTGATCCGCAACGCCGCCGCCACCTCCGCAGTTACTGCCGCCTCGGTATCGACCGCCCAGTCCTGAGTTTCACCACAGCGGCTCAACCGCAGCGCAAACAACTCCCCGATCGCCACCAGGTGCGCTGCTGCCGCCCGGTTCTCCGCCCGCGCCGAGGCGCAGATCCGATCCACCAACGCCGCCGACTCTGGCGTCGCCGCCGGATAACGCCGCCGAAACCGCTCATTGAGCCGCGCGACCGACTCTGGCGACGGAAGCCTCGACGAAGACTGTTCGAACATACATTCGACTATACCCGAAATCCACTGCCCAAACTATTTGTCAGGGCCGCGTTATTGACAACGGCTGGCGGTCAGACCCGGTACGCGGTGCGGCTGTCGCCGTCCCAGCGCCGCAATCCGACGAATCGGCCGGTGATCTCACCGCGCCCGGCGATGCGCTGGGCGCGGCCCAACTGCGCTGGGCCGACGCGCCGGGCCAACGTGACGTGGGCGGTCCACCGGCCGGGCACGACGTTGGGCATCGGTCCGGGAATCAGGTGCGGGGCGCACACCCGGTACGTCTGCGCATGCAGTTCCAGCAGCTCGACGGTCGGTACCACTAGCCGGGCAAGCACACCGTGGGAGCGCCCGAAGATCACCGTCGCGCCCAGGACGCATTCCAGCGGCAGCCGCTCCAGCACCGTGGTCAGCGCGGCGTCGACCTGCGGATCGATGCGTTGGGCGACCGCCAGGGTGACGTGCGGGCGCCCAGCCGGCGCCTGGCTCGGGACCCCGGCAGCGGCCAGGTCCGCACAGATCCGCCGAATGGCCGTCTCGGTGTCGGTGTCGAAGACCAACTCGATCGAGTGCACCATCGCTCAGCCCACCAGCGAGCGCACCCAGCCGGTGTCGAACGCGGTGCGGCTCATGCCCGAGAACTGCGACGCGTCGAGCCGTCCGCAGCCCTCCGGCAGCACCGCGCGCACCGGCGCCAGGCGACCCAACGCGGCCCGGTTGCCGGCGGCGGCCGGACCCGGCTGGCCCGGCCAGCTGCCGATCACCAGGCCGGCACACGACAATCCCTGTCCGGCAAGCGATTCCAAGGTGAGAGCGGTGTGGTTGAGGGTGCCCAGCTCGGCGTTGACCACCACCAGCACGGCGGCGCCGAGATCGACTGCCAGATCGCGCAGTGTGACACCATCGGCGGCCAGTTCAACCAGCAGCCCGCCGGCGCCTTCGACCAGGGTCAACCGGCCCGGCCGGTCGGCGGCGCGGATCGCGGCCAGCAACTCGGCGCCGGTGGGCAGTGCCATCCCGGCCTGCTCCGCGGCGGCGACCGGGGCCAGCGGCTCCGGGTATCGGGCGGTCCCGAACAGGTCGGTTACCCCGGACAACCGGCCGACTTCGGCCAGGTCGTCGTCACCGCCGGCGGTGCCGGTCTGTACCGGCTTGACCACCGCCACCTCCAGGCCGGCCTGCCGTGCGCAACCGGCCAACGCCGCGGTGGCGATCGTCTTGCCGACACCGGTGCCGGTGCCGGTGATCACCAGGACCGTCATCGCGTCACGGCGGGATGATCACGCAACACCGTGGTCAGCACCCGGCCGGCCAGCTCCAGATCCGCCTCGGTCAGCGACGCTCGGGCGGTCAACCGCAGCCGCGACGTTCCCGCCGGCACCGTCGGCGGCCGGAAACAGCCCACCCGCACCCCGGCATCCAGGCAGGCGGTCGCGGCCGACACCGCGGTCTCGGCGTCGCCGAGGATCACCGAGACCACCGCGGACTCCGGGCGTTCGGGCACCCCGCAGACCGCGGCCAGCGTGCGGGCGTGGCGCACTACGTCGGTGGCGCGCGACGGCTCCGCGGCCAGCACGCCTAGGGCGGCCGACGCAGCGCCGAGCGCCGCCGGAGCCAGGCCGGTGTCGAAGATGAAGGTCCGGGCGGCGTCGATGAGGTGATCGCGCACCGCGACCGGTCCCAGCACCGCCCCGCCCTGACTGCCCAGCGCCTTGGACAGCGTCGTCGTCACCACCACGTCGGGCGCCCCGGCCAGCCCGACCTCGTGTACCAGGCCGCGGCCGCCGTCGCCGCGCACACCGACCGCGTGTGCCTCGTCGACGATCAGCAGCGCGCCGTGCCGGCGGCATACCTCGTGCAACTCACGCAGCGGGGCCAGCGCCCCGTCGGCGCTGAACACCGACTCGGTGATGACCACGGCACGCTCCTCGGCACGGTCGGCCAGGGCCGCGGCCATCGCGTCGACGTCACGGTGACCGGTGATGACCACCCGCGCCTTCGACAACCGGCAGGCGTCCACCAGCGACGCGTGGCAGTAAGCGTCGGAGACCAGCAGCGAGCCCGGCCCCGACAGGCTGACGACGGCGCCGATGTTGGCGGTGTAGCCCGAGGAGAACACCAGGCCCGCCGGCGCACCGACGAAGTCGGCCAAGTCCTGTTCGAACCGGGCGTGCAGTTCGGTGTTGCCGGTGACCAGCCGGGACCCGCCGGCGCCGGCCCCCCAGATGCGCAGCGCCTCGATGCCGCCGGCAATGACGTCCGGGTGCGTCGCGAGCCCGAGGTAGTCATTGGAGGCCAGGTCCAGCTCGGTGGCGACCGCGGGCCGCACCCGCAGCGAGCGGCGCAGCCCGGCCTGCCGACGGCGTTGTTCCACTTCGGCCAGCCAGGCCAGTGGCGACAGGTCCGTGCGGGTCACCGTGTGCTCCCTCGTCGTTGAACACCGTTCAGGCTAAGGCACGGACCACACCGAGCATCGCGGCACCGATCCGGGCGATCTCCTCGGGCGTGCAGATATACGGCGGCATCGCGTACACCAGGTTGCGGAACGGGCGCAGCCACACCCCGGCAGCCAGTGCGGCCGGGGTGGCCAGCGCCAGGTCCACCGGCCGTTCGCATTCGATGACCCCGATCGCGCCGCACACCCGCACATCGGCGACGCCGGGCAGGTCGCGGGCCGGCTGCAGGGCGGCGGTCAGCCCGGAGCCGATCTCACCGACGCGGGACCGCCAGTCCTGGCCCAGCAGCAGCTCGGTGCTGGCGACCGACACCGCGCAGGCCAGCGGGTTGGCCATGAAGGTCGGGCCGTGCATCAGGGCACCGGCCTCCCCGCCGCTGATGGCATGGGCGATCTCGGTGCTGCACAGCGTGGCGGCCAGGCTGAGGTAGCCGCCGGTCAGCGCCTTGCCGACGCACATGATGTCGGGGCTGACACCGGCATGCTCGGCGGCGAACAGCTCACCGGTGCGACCGAAACCGGTGGCGATCTCGTCGAAGATCAGCAGCACGCCGTGCCGGCTGCAGGCCTCGCGCAGCTCCGACAGGTAGCGCGGATCATGGAAGCGCATCCCACCGGCGCCCTGGACCACCGGCTCGACCACCACGGCCGCCAGTTCGTCGCGGTGACGCTCCAGTTGCGCCTCGAACGCGGCGACATAGGCCGGGTCGTAATCGCGGGGCACCTGCGGGGCGAACAGCTGCCGGACCAGCACCGAATGCGTGCCGGTCCACAACGTGTGCATGCCGCCGTCGGGATCGCAGATGCTCATCGGGGTGAACGTGTCGCCGTGATAGCCGCCGCGCCAGGTCATCAGCCGGTGCTTGCCGGGGCGGCCGCGCGCGCGCCAGTACTGCAGCGCCATCTTCACCGCCACCTCCACCGACACCGAACCCGAGTCGGAGAAGAACACCGTGTCCAGCCCGGCCGGGGTGATGTCCACCAGCAGCTGTGCCAGCCGGGCGGCCGGCTCGTGGGTGAGCCCGCCGAACATGACGTGGTTCATGGTGCCCAGCTGCGCGGTGAGCGCGGCGTCCAGCGTCGGATGGCCGTGCCCGTGGATCGCGGTCCACCAGGAGCTCATGGCGTCGAGCGCCTCGACCGGGGCGTCATCGACGATCAGCGTCAGGTAGGCACCCCGGGCCGCCACCGCCACCGTCGGGGCCGGCGTTTCGGACCCGATCGTGCTGTAGGGGTGCCACAAATGTGCGGCGTCGATCGCGCTGATCTGCTCGGGACTCAACGCGGACATGACTGACGACAGTAATGCGGGCGACCGCCGGCGTAACCGTTCGGTCACAGGTTGCCCAATTTCTCCCCAGCGGCGCGGAACCACGCGTAAGCGCCGGTAGGCTCTGTGACAGGAGTGACCAATGATGCTGCCGTGATTACCGGCGCGAAAGGAGATGACCGATGAAACGCATCTGCGCCACCGCGATCGCACTGGCAGCGGCAATCGCCCCGACGTTGAGCGCCGCCGGCCCGGCCGGGGCCGACCCGCTCTCGCAGACCGGCCAGAACCAGCTCATCGACCGCGTTGTCCAGCGCGCGCTGTCGCAACGCGGCGTGCCCTTCGTCTACGGCGGCGGCGACATCAACGGCCCGACCAACAATGCACGGGCCAGGGCGGCCACCACCCGCGGCGCGCTGACCGATCTCACCGGCCGCACCAGCCGGCCCGGGGGCCCCATCGCGGCCGGCAGCACCACCCCCGGCCTGCCGGGAACCACGCCGGCGCCCGGCGAGGACATCCCCGACACCACCACCGTCGGGTTCGACGCCTCCGGCCTGATCCAGTACGCGTTCGCCGGCGCCGGCATCAAGATGCCGCGCACCTCCGGCGAACAGTGCAGCGTCGGGCAGAAGGTCCCGCCCGCGCAGGCCCGGGCCGGCGACCTGCTCTGCTACGGGCCGGGCGGCACGCAAAGCGTCGCACTGTACCTCGGCAACAATCAGATGATCGAGGGCACCAGCCCGGCGGTCGCCGTATCGCCGGCGCGTACCTCCAACATGGTCCCGTATCTGACCCGGGTCATCCCCTGACACACCCGGCGGACGTCACACCGGTTGGAATGCGGTTTCTACCGCCCGGTTAGGTAGATTATCGGGCGATCATGATTGCCCTCTCCCCGCCGCGACCGGCGGCAACACCTGCTGCGGCACCCCCCGCCGGAGGGTCCGTTGCCGGATCCGTTCCGGCCGCCGGGCCGGCCGCCGGGACCGCCGCCGCGATGGGAACCCGCAAGGCGGGCTTCTACCGCCACGACCTCGACGGGCTGCGCGGCATCGCGATCGCCTTGGTGGCGGTGTTCCACGTCTGGTTCGGGCGGGTCTCCGGCGGAGTCGACGTCTTCCTGGCGCTGTCCGGGTTCTTTTTCGGCGGCAAGCTACTGCGGGTGGCGCTGAACCCGTCCTCGTCGCTGTCCCCGGTGCCCGACCTGATCCGGCTGGTTCGCCGGTTGCTGCCCGCCCTGGTCGTGGTGCTGGCAGCGTGCGCGGTGCTGACGATATGGATCCAGCCGCAGACCCGCTGGGAGACCTTCGCCGACCAGAGCCTGGCCAGCCTCGGCTACTACCAGAACTGGGAGTTGGCGCGCACCGCCTCGGACTACCTGCGCGCCGGTGAGGCCGTCAGCCCGCTGCAACACATCTGGTCGATGTCGGTGCAGGGCCAGTTCTACCTCAGTTTCCTGCTGTTGATCTTCGGCTTCGCGTTCGCCTTCCGGCGCCTGCTGCGCACCCACCTGCGCTCGGCCTTCGTGGTGCTGCTCACCGCGCTGACGGTGGCGTCGTTTTGGTACGCGATTGTCGCGCACCAGGCCAACCAGGCGCTGGCCTACTACAACAGCTTCGCCCGCGCCTGGGAACTGCTGCTCGGCGCCCTGGCCGGGGCGCTCATCCCCTACATCCGCTGGCCGATGTGGCTGCGCACCACCGTGGCCACCCTGGCGCTGGCCGCGATCCTGAGCTGTGGCGCCCTGATCGAAGGGGTGCAAGAGTTCCCCGGCCCCTGGGCGCTGGTGCCGGTCGGCGCCACGGTGGCGTTCATCCTGGCCGGGGCCAACCGCCAGGCGCACCCCAGCACCAGCGACAAACTGCCGTGGCCCAACCGGTGGCTGGCGAGCGGGCCGCTGGTCAGGCTCGGGGCGATGGCCTACTCGCTGTACCTGTGGCACTGGCCGCTGCTGATCTTCTGGTTGTCCTATACCGGCAACCGGCACGCGTCGGTACTCGAGGGGGCGGTGATCCTGCTGCTGTCCGGGGTGCTGGCCTACCTGACCACCCGGCTCGTCGAAGACCCGCTGCGCTACCGCGGTCCGGCCGGCGCCGGCGCCCCTCCGGCGCGGCGCAACCCCTGGCGCAAGCCGTCGCCCGGTTGGTGGAAGCGACCGACGCTGGCGCTGGGCTCCACGGTGGTGCTGCTGGGCGTGGCGCTGACGGCGACGTCGTTCACCTGGCGGGAGCACGTCACCGTCCAGCGCGCCAGCGGCAAGGAACTGGCCAAACTCAGCAAAGACGACTACCCGGGCGCCCGCGCTCTGCTCAAACACCAGCGGGTGCCCAAGCTGCGGATGCGGCCCACCATCCTGGAGGCCAAGAAGGACCTGCCCCGCTCCACCCGGGACGGCTGCATCAGCACGTTCAGCAATCCGGCCCTGATCAACTGCACCTACGGCGACCCGGAGGCCAGCCGCACCGTTGCGCTGGCCGGCGGATCGCACGCCGAGCACTGGCTGCCGGCACTGGACATCCTCGGCCAGCGACACCACTTCAAGGTGGTGACCTACCTCAAGATGGGCTGCCCGCTGTCCACCGAGAAGGTGCCGCTGATCATGGGCAACAACGCGCCTTACCCGCAATGCTACGAATGGGTGGGCAAGACCATGGACAAGCTGATCGCCGACCACCCGGACTACGTGTTCACCACCGCCACCCGGCCGTGGAACATCAAACCCGGTGACGTGATGCCGGGAACCTACATCGGGATCTGGAAAAGGTTGTCCGAGAACAAGATTCCCATCCTCGGGGTACGTGACACCCCCTGGTTGGTGCGCGACGGCCGACCGTTCCAGCCGGCGGACTGCCTGGCCTCCGGCGGCGACGCGGAGTCCTGCGGCATCAAACGCTCCGAAGTCCTCGTCGACCGCAACCCCACCTTGGATTTCGTCAAACGCTTCCCGCTGCTCAAGCCGCTGGATCTGTCCGACGCCGTGTGCGACACCGATATCTGCCGCGCGGTGGAGGGCAATGTGCTGATCTATCACGACTCCCATCACCTCTCGGCGACCTACATGCGCACCATGACCGGTGAGCTCGGCCGGCAGATGGGTGCGGCCACCGGATGGTGGTGAGCCCGGTCGCCGCGGTCTGGCCAGGCCACAGTTACCCGCTCGGCGCCGTCTACGACGGGGCCGGAACCAATTTCGCGGTGTTCTCCGAGGTCGCCGACCGCGTCGAACTGTGCCTCATCGACGACCGCGACACCACCGAAACCCGCATCGGCCTCGACGAGGTCGACGGGTACGTCTGGCACGCCTATCTGCCCGGCGTCGGGCCCGGTCAGCACTACGGATTCCGGGTGCACGGGCCGTTCAACCCGTCCGCTGGCCAACGCTGCGACCCCGGCAAGCTGTTGTTGGATCCCTACGGGAAGGCGTTCCACGGCGACTTCGACTTCGGCCCGGCACTGTTCTCCTACGACCTGAACGACCCCGACGGCCCTCCCCCCACGCTGGACTCGTTGGGGCACACCATGACCAGCGTGGTGATCAACCCGTTCTTCGACTGGGCGGCCGACCGCGCGCCGCGCACGCCCTACCACGAGACGATCATCTACGAAGCGCACGTCAAGGGCATGACGCAGACCCATCCCGGCGTCCCGGAGGAGTTGCGCGGCACCTACGCCGGGTTGGCACACCCGGTGATCATCGATCACCTCAAGTCGCTGAACGTGACCGCCATCGAACTGATGCCGGTGCACCAGTTCCTGCACGATCATCGGCTGCGGCAGCTGGGGCTGCGAAACTACTGGGGCTACAACACCGTCGGATTCTTCGCGCCGCACAACTCGTATGCGGCCAGCCGCCAGGCCGGCGGCGCGGTAGCGGAGTTCAAGGCGATGGTGCGCACCTTCCACCAGGCCGGCATCGAGGTGATCCTCGACGTGGTCTACAACCACACCGCCGAAGGCAACCACCTGGGCCCGACGATCAACTTCCGCGGCATCGACAACGCCGCCTACTACCGGCTGTCCGATGACGATCCGCGGCTCTACACCGACTACACCGGCACCGGCAACAGTCTCAACGCCCGGCATCCGCACACCCTGCAGCTGATCATGGACTCACTGCGCTACTGGGTGACCGAGATGCACGTCGACGGGTTCCGCTTCGACCTCGCCTCGACGCTGGCCCGGGAACTGCACGACGTCGACCGGCTTTCGGCGTTCTTCGATCTGGTGCAACAGGATCCGGTGGTCAGCCAGGTCAAGCTGATCGCCGAGCCGTGGGACGTCGGCGAAGGCGGGTATCAGGTGGGCAACTTCCCGGGGCTGTGGACGGAGTGGAACGGCAAGTACCGCGACACCGTGCGCGACTATTGGCGCGGTGTGCCGGAAACCCTCGGCGAGTTCGCCTCCCGACTGACCGGCTCGTCGGACCTGTACGAGGCGACCGGTCGCCGTCCCGGTGCCAGCATCAACTTCGTCACCTGCCACGACGGTTTCACGCTGGCGGATCTGGTGTCCTACAACGAGAAACACAACGAGGCCAACGGCGAGGACAACACCGACGGCGAGAGCTACAACCGATCGTGGAACTGCGGCGTCGAGGGACCGACCGACGACGCCGCCATCCTGGCGCTGCGCGCGCACCAGGTCCGCAACATCATGGCCACCCTGCTGATCAGCCAGGGCACCCCGATGATCGCCCACGGCGACGAGTTGGGCCGCACCCAGCACGGCAACAACAATGTCTACTGTCAGGACTCCGAGCTGTCGTGGATGGACTGGTCGCTGGTCGACAAGAACGCCGACCTGCTGGCGTTCACCCGGGCGTTGACCGCGCTGCGCACCGCTCACCCGGTGTTCCGGCGGCGGCGGTTCTTCGAAGGCCGACCGATCCGCGGCGGTGACGAGGTGCGCGACATCGCCTGGCTGACCCCGGCCGGGTACGAGATGACCCAGCAGGACTGGGACAGCGAATTCGGCAGGTGCGTCATGGTTTTCCTCAACGGCGAGGCACTGCCCGAACCCGATGCCCGCGGCCGGCGCATCGTCGACGACTCGTTTCTACTGTGCTTCAACGCCGGCGAGACACCGGTGGACTTCGTCACCCCTGACGGCGGCTACGCGCAGGGCTGGCGCGCGGTGATCGACACCGCCGACGCCGCCGGCCGCAGCGAGCTGTCGGTTGAGGCGGGACATACCGTCCTCGTGGCGGCACGCTCACTGATCATCTTGTGCAGGAGCCGCTGATGACCTACTCGGTCGACAGCAGCTCTGCGACGTCGCTGTGCAGCTCGGCCAAACCGCGGTCGAAGGTGGCGAGCCGCCCGTTGTGAGCTCGGGCCAGTTGCGCCAGATATGCGTCGGTTACCTGCCGATGGCCGATGACACCCGTGAGCGTGACATCGGCGAACGATAGACTGTCCGGCCAGAATTCGTGTCGGGGATCTCGGCCCAGGCAGTGCCCCGTGGGGTGGTGGACTTCGGATCGGCGTGAGTCACGCGTGGTGATCAACGAGTCGTGGTGGATGCTA
>NZ_MVHC01000012.1 GCF_002086455.1 Mycolicibacter algericus DSM 45454 | reverse complement strand
CGCCGGTTGAGACCCCCGCCCCCGAACCGTCCACTACGACACCGGAGCCCACCACGACCACGCAGGCCAAGCCAATGCAGGTGACCTACTCGGTCACCGGCACCAAGGCACCGTTCGACCAGATCACGATCACCTACGTCGACGCATCCGGGCAACGGCGGACGCAGCGTAACGCCTACATTCCGTGGTCGTTGACGTTGACGCCGATCTCCCAGTCGGAGATCGGTTCGGTGGAGGCGTCCAGCATGCTGCGGCTGAGCAAGCTCAACTGCTCGATCACCAGCAGTGACGGCAGGGTGCTGTCCTCCAACAGCAACGACGCACCGGCGACGAGCTGCTGATGGTCGGCAGAAACATCGCGGACCGATTCGGCCACCCGGGGCAGTCCCCGGAGGTCACCGACCGCGTGCTGCTCGGTGTCTGCGCGGCGATCTGGCTGGCACTGCTGGGCATGAGCGTGGCGGCCACGGTCGCACTCGTCGACCTCGGGCGGGGTTTCGACCAGCCCACGGAGAGTTCCCACACCGGTCTGCTGTACATCGTCATCGGCGTCTCCGCTCTGGTCATCCTGGCCGCGATCCCGGTGCTGCTGCGAGCCCGGCAGGCCGGGCCGGCGCGGCGATCCGCCGGCTTCGCGCCGCCGGCGGCGGCCGGGCCGCGGCCACGGCCGGGGGCACCGCTGCCACAACGCGGGTTCGACGCTCCGGGTCGCCGGTCGGCCGCCACGCGACCGGCGTTGCTGCCCAACCAGGCGCAGGTGGACCGGGTGCTGCTGCGCGGCGTCACGGTACTCGGCAGCGCCTTCGGCGGTGCGTTGACCATGGTCGCCGCCGCGACCTATCTGATGGCGGTCGGCAAGGACACCGGCTCGTGGGTCTGCTACGGGCTGGCCGGCGCGATCACGCTCGCCATGCCGGTGATCCCGTGGCTGTATCTGCGCCGGCTGGGCGAGGTGCTCGAACTGCCGTCCCGGTTCGGCTGACGCCCCTTACGGCCACAGCAGCGTCGTGGCCCAGCTCTCGCCGTCGCGCTCGTAACGCAGCCTGCGGTGGCGCCGATCCGGGTCAGACTGCCAGAATTCGACGGTGTCGGCGCGTACCGCATAGGAGACCCAGTCGCCGGGGACCAGGGTGGGGGACCGGTCCAGCTCCAGGCGGGCCTTCGCCAGTGCCTCACTGATCTCGATGGGATCGCAGTAGGGCTGACTCTGGCGCCCGGTCAACGCCATCGCGCGGGCGCCCTCGGAGCGGGCCCGGAAGTCCTCGGCCGTCAGCTGCGGTGGGTCGGCATGCGCAACTCCCTCGACCCTGACCTGCCGGCCCAGTGCGGGCCAGTAGAACGTCAGCGCCACAGCGGGATTGCGTGCCAGCTCGGCGCCCTTGCGGCTCACCGAGCTGACCGCGAAATGCCATCCCGCGCCGTCGACGTCCTTGAGGATCAGGACCCGCGCCGACGGGCGCGGCCCGGCCGATCCGGACACCGTCGACACTGTCATGGCGTGCGGCTCAGCGACACCGGTGTCGACGGCGTGCAGCAGCCACTGGGTGAACAGCTCCACCGGATCCCCGGGTGCCCGCGCCGGATCGAACTCCGGCGCGGAACCGGTCAGAACCGGAAGCCCGCGCAGCAGGCCGCGCAGCTCGCCCGATCGCGCGGGGTCAGTGCTGCTGGCCGTTGCCGTCGCCGTCCTGGCGCTCGGCCAGCGCGGTCAGCGCGCGCCGTTCGCTGGCATGGGCGGCCTCGTTGAGCGCGGCGTCCTCGGAAGCCGGGTCCGCGGTCAGGAAGCTGCCCCGGCCGGGCGCGCCGCCCGAGCCGAGCTTGTTCATCCTCTTGGGCAGCGGCGCACCGGCGTACTCCAGCGGAATCGGGTGACCGTGCTCGTCGACCGGTCCCAGCGGCTGGTGCAACTCGATGTAGGCGCCGTGCGGCAACCGCTTGATGATGCCGGTCTCGACACCGTGCTCGAGCACGTCGCGGTCACTGCGCTGCAACCCGAGGCACCACCGGTAGGTGGCGAAGAACATGATCGGCGGCAGTATCACCATCCCGATGCGTCCGATCCAGGTCGTCGCATTCAGCGAGATGTGGAACTTCCACGCGATGATGTCGTTCATCGCCGCCAGGGTCAGCACCATGTAGAAGCTGATCGCCATCGCACCGATCCCGGTCCGGACCGGAGCGTCCCGCGGACGCTGCAGCAGGTTGTGGTGGGCGTAGTCCCCGGTGAACCGCTTCTCCAGGAACGGGTAGATGATCAGCAGGATGAAGACCGCGCCCATGATCAGCGCAACGCCGACCGAGCCGGGCACGGTGTGCCCGAAGGGGTAGAACTCCCATGCCGGCCAGAGCCGCGCCATCCCTTCGGTCCACATCATGTAGAAGTCCGGCTGGCTGCCTGCCGACACCTGAGATGGCCGGTAGGGCCCCAGGTTCCAGATCGCGTTGATCTGGAGCAGCCCGCCCATCAGGCCGAGGATGCCGGTGATGATGGCGAAGAACGCACCGGACTTGATCGCGAAGACCGGCAGCACCCGCACGCCGACCACGTTGCTCTCGGTGCGGCCGGGCCCGGGGAACTGGGTGTGCTTCTGGAACCACACCAGCGCCATGTGCACGCCGATCAGGGCCAGGATGATGCCCGGCAGCAGCAGGATGTGGAGGGCGTAGAGCCGGGGGATCAGGATGGTGCCCGGGAAGTCGCCGCCGAACAGCGCCCAGTGCAACCAGGTGCCGATGACCGGCATACCCAGCGTGATCGACGACAGTGCGGCCCGGATGCCGATACCGGACAGCAGGTCGTCGGGCAGCGAGTAGCCGAAGTAGCCCTCGAACATGGCCAGGATCAACAACAGTGACCCGACCACCCAGTTCGCCTCGCGAGGCCGGCGGAACGCGCCGGTGAAGAAGATGCGCGCCAGGTGCACCATGATCGACGCGGCGAACATCAGCGCCGCCCAGTGGTGCAGCTGCCGGACGAACAGCCCGCCGCGCACCTCGAAGGAGATGTTCAGTGCGGTTTCGTAGGCGCGCGACATCTGCACCCCGTTGAGCGGCTGATAGACGCCGTGGTAGATGACCTCGGCCATCGACGGGTCGAAGAACAGTGTCAGGTAGACACCGGACAGCAACAGGATGATGAAGCTGTACAACGCGATCTCGCCGAGCAGGAACGACCAATGCGTCGGGAAGACCTTGTTGAACTGGCGTCGCAGTGCCGCCGCCGGGTGGTAGCGGGTGTCGATGTCGTCTGCTTGGCGGGCGAGCAGATCGCCGATTGCAGGGCTCATGAGGTGCGCTCCCAGAAGGCCGGTCCGACAGGTTCGACGAAGTCGCCGTTGGCGACCAGATACCCATTGGTGTCAATGGTGATCGGCAGCTGGGCCAGTGCGCGCGCCGCCGGGCCGAAGACCGGCTTGGCGAAGTGCAGCGCATCGAACTGCGACTGGTGGCACGGGCACAGAATCCGGTAGGTCTGCTGCTCGAACAGCGATGACGGGCAGCCGAGGTGTGAGCAGATCTTCGTGTAGGCGAAGAAGTCGCCGAAGTTGAAGCTCTCCTGGCCCTTGCGCTTGACCACGTTGGGCATGTCGTCGGGCCGGATGCGGATCAGCATCACCGGGTTACGGACGCCCATCATGATCTCGGTGAGCTTCTCGCGCGACTCCTCGGTGGTGCCGTCGCCGTCGGACTCCCGCCACGGGAAGACGGTCTCCATGCCGCCGGCGTCGAGGTCTTCGGGGCGCATCTTGATGAACGGCGAATTGGTGCTGTGACCGGTGGCGCGGGCCAGGTAGATGGTCTCGCCGTGGTAGCGCGGGGTCCATCCCGAGGTCCACAGCATGGCCTTCTTGCCTTCGGCGGTGTCGACGACCGGCTTCCACGGGTTCTTGATCAGGCCGCCGGCCCCGGCCACCAGGGTGCCCAGCCCGAACGCGCCGAATCCGATGCCCAGCGACGCCCCGAGCAGCTTGCGCCGCCCGATCGTCGAGCCCTCGAATGCGTCGGTCAGCTGTGCCGCGACCGTCTTACGGTCCAGCTCGGCGGAGCTGCCGTCGTGGCGCTCCTGGATGGTGATCTCTTCGGGGATGAACTTCTTGACGAACATCACCGCGCCAATGCCGAGCAGCAGCACCGAGAGCCCGAAGGTCAGCCCGTAGAGCGGAGTGGCCAACGAGTAGGCGAACCCGCCCGCGGAGTCCACCGAGGCGTACTCCCAGGGCCAGAACACGAAGATCAGCAGCAGGGCGAGGCCGAAGCCGCCGGCGGCCAGAAACCAGCCGGCGACGCTACGCTCGGCCCGCTTCTCGGCCCGGGTGCCCTCGACCGGCCAGCGCGGCTCCTTGAAGATCGTCTCCACGCCGTCGATGCGGCCCCCGAGTGCCAGCAGCTCCTCGGTGTTCATCGCGGCCAGCTCGGCCGCGTCGGGAATGGCGGTGTCCTTGCCGACCTCGGTCATGAGCGTGCCCCGATCCACAAAGCCGCGCCGATGGCGGCGACCATCCCGACAATCCACATCACCATGCCCTCCGGCGCCGGACCGAAGCCGCCGAGCCCGTAACCGCCCGGATCATGTTCCTCGGTGACGGCTCTGACGTAGGCGATGATGTCCTTCTTCTCCTCCATGGAGATCTGCCGGTCGGAGAAGCGCGGCATGTTCTGCGGGCCGGTCACCATCGCGGTCAGGATCTGCTGCTCGTTGGCCGGTGCCAGGTCCGGGGCGTACTTGCCCGAGGACAGTGCGCCGCCCCGGCCGGTGAAGTTGTGGCAGGACGCGCAGTTGAGCCGGAACAGGTCGCCGCCGCGGCCCAGGTCGTCGCCGCGCAGCGAGGCCTGCGCGATGCTGCCGTCGGCGTCGCGGACCACGGTGGGGCCGCCGCCGTTGGCCTGCACGTAGGCGCCCAGGGCGTCGATCTGGTTGTCGTCGAAGAGCGGGTACTTGCGGGGTGCCTGGGCCTCACCGCGGGCTGCGGGCATCCGCCCGGTCGAGACCTGGAAGTAGACGGCGGCCTCGCCGACGCCGATCAGGCTCGGTCCACGTCCGGGCTCACCCTGCAGGTTGGCGCCGTGGCAGCTCACACACGAGGTGTCGAACAGTTGCTTGCCGGTGCGCAGCAGCGCCGAGGCGGACTCGTCGGCGACGGCCACCTGCGGGGTCGGGGTCACCACAGCGGCCAGTCCACCGGCCATGGCCAGCGCGACCAGCAGCAGCAGGCCGCCGGACAGTCGACGCCGGAGCCGACGCCGGGCGACGGTTTGGTTGTGGTGAGGTCGGGCCCACTTCCTCAGTGTCTTCAACCGGACACTCCTGTTCATCGGGCGGTTGGTCATCGGATGAAGTAGATCGTGGCGAACAGTGCGATCCACACGATGTCGACGAAGTGCCAGTAGTACGACACGACGATCGACGCGGTGGCCTGTGCCGGGGTGAACTTGCTCATCGTGGTGCGCAGCATCAGGAAGACGAATGCGATCAACCCGCCGATGACGTGCAGGCCGTGGAACCCGGTGGTCAGGTAGAACACGGTGCCGTAGGCGCTGGACGGGATCGTGGTGCCGTGCGAGATCAGGTGGTAGTACTCGTAGCCCTGACCGCAGACGAAGAACAAGCCCATCAGGAACGTCACCAGATACCACCGGCGCAGTCCGAACACGTCGCCGCGCTCGGCGGCGAACACGCCCATCTGGCAGGTGAACGACGAGGCGATCAGCACCAGCGTCACCGGCACCGACTGCCACAGGTTCAGCTCAGTCGGTGGTGGCGGCCAGGCGCCACCGGACTGTGCCCGGGCCGTGAAATACATGGCGAAAAGCCCGGCAAAGAACATCAACTCACTGGACAGCCACACGATGGTGCCCACGCTGACCATGTTGGGACGGTTCAGCGAATGCACACGCGACGTGATGGCAGTACCCGAGGACCCCACAGCGCTCGTCACATCCGCAAGTATGACGCTATGTAGTTGTAGATCTCCACCCGGGGCGGGCAATTCATCAGAAATGGTGTGGTGTAGGCCGTCACCTGCGGTATTTCCGGGCGGCTTTGGTGGCCGGTGGGCCGCGTGCGACGATCTGCGCGTGGTCGAGCCCGGTGGTGAGGCGCAGCCGATAGCGCAGATAGCACAGTGGCGGCAGGTGCTGGGGTGCCTCACGTCCGGCGCGGACCTCCCCCGGGGCCAGGCGGCCTGGGCGATGGAGCAGATCATGGCCGGTGCCGCCACGTCGGCCCAGATCGCGGCCTTCGGTGTGGCGATGCAGATGAAGGGCCCCAACGCTGCCGAGGTCGGGGAGCTGGCCGACGTCATGTTGGCGCACGGTCGCAAGGTTCCCACCGAGGAGATCGGCACCGAGACCGTCGACGTGGTGGGCACCGGCGGGGACGGCGCCAACACCGTGAACCTGTCCACGATGGCCGCGATCGTGGTGGCCGCCGCCGGGGTGCCGGTGGTCAAACACGGCAACCGGTCGGCCAGCTCGCTGTCCGGCGGCGCCGACACGCTCGAGGCGCTGGGGGTGCGCATCGATCTGGGCCCCGACGCCGTCGCGCGCAGCGTCGCCGAGGTCGGCATCGGGTTCTGCTTCGCGCCGCAGTTCCAGCCGTCCTACCGCAACGCATCGCTGGCGCGGCGCGAGATCGGCGTGCCGACGGTGTTCAACCTGCTGGGCCCGCTGACCAACCCGGCCAGGCCGCGGGCCGGCCTGATCGGCTGCGCGTTCGGTGATCTGGCCGAGGTGATGGCCGGGGTGTTCGCCGCCCGGCGGGCCAGCGTGCTGGTGGTGCACGGCGACGACGGCCTCGACGAACTGACCACGACCACGACCAGCACCATCTGGCGGGTGCAGGCCGGGACGATCGACCGGCTGACCTTCGACCCGGCCGGGTTCGGGTTCGCCCGCGCCGAGGTGCACGAGCTGCTCGGCGGCGACGCGCAGGCCAACGCCGAGGAGGCCCGGTCGGTGCTGGCCGGGGCGCCGGGTCCGGTACGCGACGCCGTGGTGCTCAATGCCGCCGGTGCGATCGTGGCGTATGCCGGCCTATCCAGCAGCGCTGAATGGCTGCCGGCCTGGGAGGACGGGCTGCAGCGCGCTGTCGCGGCGATAGACAGCGGTGCGGCCGAACAACTGCTCGCTCGTTGGGTCCGCTTCGGCACTCAGCTCTGAGGCCAGTCGGGCCGAGCGGGCCTGGGCCGCCCACGCCATCCACGCCCCGGCCGAGGCCAGCGGCTCTGCCCAGCCGCCGCCTTCGGCGGTGCCCTCGACCCGCACGATGCGCACTCCGGGAGCCGCCAGCCAGCGGGCGATGAGCGCGGTCTCCTCGACCAGTGCCCCGCCGGCCGGGGCGGGCTCGGGCCTCACCGCCTGGGCGCCCAGCGTGATCGCGTCGACGACCGGCATCGGCGGCACGCCGCGCGGCGCGTTGCCGGCGGCGGCCAGCCGGCCATGACGGATCACCGCGAGCCGCCACCCGCCGGTGCCGTCCGGGGCGGCGGCCACCAACTCCGGCAGCGCGGCCAGCGCGCGGGCGCGCTGGCTTCGCCACAGGATCTCAATGGTGGTCGCCGCAAGGTCGCGCAGTCGTGCGGCGCTCTCGTAGTGGCCCCGAGCGGCCAGCGCGGTCACCTGGTGCACCGCGGAGCGTAACGCGCTGTTGTCGGTGCCGTCGATCAACGCGGCGGCCCGCTGGACGGTTGCGGCGTACTGCGCGGCGGTGATGTCGGGCGCGGCGGGGCACGGGCTGACTTCGGCCGGCGGGCAGGTGTGCCGGCCAGTACGGCTCAACCGCGTTGTGCAGGTTCGGATTCCGGTGAAGCGTGCCAGCAGCGCGGCGGTCGCGGCGGCGTCGGCGCGGGAACGGAAGGGGCCGATCACCCGGTCGTGCCGGGGTGCGCGCACCACCGACAGCCGTGGGAAGGCCTCCTGCGACAGCGTGATCCACCACCACCGCCGCGGAAACTTCGACCGCCGGTTGTACGGCGGGGCGTGTGCGGCCAGCAGGCGCAGCTCGTGCACCCCGGCCTCCAGTGGGTGCGCGCATTCGACGTGGTCGATCCGCGTCGCCAGGGCCACCATCTCGGTGATGCGACTGCGCCGATCGGATCCGTTGAAGTACCCACCGGCCCGGCGGCGCAGGTCGGTGGCGGTGCCGATGTAGAGCACTTCGTCGGACGGCCCGCGGAACAGGTAGACACCCGGCCGGTGCGGAAGCGCCTCGGCCAGGGTGCGTTTGCGGCGCTGGGCCGGGGTGGCGTGCGACAGATAGGCGCGCAGGTCGGCGAAGGTGTGCACCCGCTGGTTGCCGACCCGCTCGATGAGGGCGTGCAGGACGTCGACGGTCGCGCGGGCATCATCGAGTGCCCGGTGGGTGGGTGTGGTGCTGACCGCGAACAGCCGGGCCAACTCGGCCAGTCGCACGCTGGGCGCCTCCTCACGACTGAGCACCCGGCGTGCCAGCCGGACCGTGCACAGCACCGGCGGCCGCGGCCAGCCCAGCCCGCAGCGTTGCGCGGCGGCGGTCAGGAACCCGACGTCGAACCCGGCGTTGTGGGCGACCAGCACGGTGTCATCGCCGCCCTTGCGGGCCGAGCCGAGCCCGGCGAACTCCAGAAACATCGGCAGGACGGCATCGATCGTGGGCGCGTCGTGCACCATCGCGGTGGTGATCCCGGTCAACCGGACGATCTGCGGCGGGATGCCGCGCTGCGGATTGATCAAGGTGGCGAACTCCCCCTCGACGACGCCGCCGCGCACCTTGACCGCGCCGATCTCGGTGATGGCGTCGACGGCGCCGTCGACGCCGGGGGAGGCGCGCGCGCCGGTGGTCTCCAGGTCCACCACCACGAAGGTGGTCTCCCGCAGTGCCTTGGCGGCCGGTGTGGCTTCGAGCTGGGCCTGGAGTTGCACAAAACTCAGCTGCCCGGCGTCAGCGCGCGACGTCATGGCCCGAACCTAGGCCGACGCACCGACAGCTGTCGGTGGGCACGGTTAGCGTGCCGGCAACCGATCGAGAGGAATCACCAATGGGACAGATCTCGGGCCACTCGGGCCACTCGGAGCGCACGGGCCACTCGGGCTACTCAGAGCGTACGGGCCACTCGGAGCGCACTGATGCACCGCGCGTCGACCCGGAGCCGGTGGTGATCGACTGTGACCACTGCGCGGTACGGGGACCCGCCTGCCGGGATTGCGTGGTCAGCGTGCTGCTGGGAGTGCCCACCGAGCTGCTGGAGGACGAGCGGGCGGCCCTGGACGTGCTCGCCGAGGCCGGGATGGCGCCGCGGTTGCGCCTGGTCCCGATTCGCCGGGACGGCAGCCCGGCGCGCCGCTCCGGCGTGGCCTGACCCCAGGGGCCCACCGCTTCGGGCCTCAGCCGAAGCCGGGTGTTAAAGTGGCAGCTCGCGATGGACAACGCCGTTGCCATTTCGTAACCTGTTCGAGACCTTACGTACTTTCGGCGGCGGCACGGCCACGTACCTCCCTGGGCAGTGTTAAGGATGCAATCTTGAAGCTCGAACGTATGCGGTGGAATCTGCGTGCTTTTAGGCGTCCTGCTCTCGGTGTCGCAACGGCCCTGGTGGTCGGCGCTACGACTCTGACCGGCACCTGGGCCGGCAGCGTGTATGCCGATCCGGCCGACGACGCGCTGGCGAAACTCAGCGAGTTGTCCCGCCAGGCCGAGCAGACCACCGAGGCGATGCACACCGCACAGCTCAACCTCGACCGGAAACTGGCCGAACAGCAGGCCGCGGACCGGGCACACTCCGACGACCAGGCCGCGCTCGCCGCCGCCAAGGAACAACTGTCCAGCTACCGTTCGGCGGTCAACAGGTTCGCCGCCACCACCTACATGGGTGGCCGGGTCGGGGGCATGGACGCCATCCTGACCGCCGAGTCACCGCAGCAGCTGATCGACAAGCTCGCCGTGCAGCGGGTGGTTGCCAGCGACCTGTCGGTGCAGCTGGAGCGGTTCCGGGCCGCCAACGAGCAGGCCGACCAGGCCGAGCAGGCGTCCGCCAAGTCGGCCGAGGAGGCCCGAACCGCAGCCGAGCAGGCCGCCGCGGTGCGCGCCGAACTACAGGCCAAGCAGAGCCGGCTGCAGCTGCAGATCTCGGTGGTCAAATCGCAGTACTACGCGCTCACGCCGCAGCAGCGCACCGCGATGGCCGAGCCCGGGCCGGTCCCGGAAGCCGCACCGGGCGAGCCCGGCCCCGACGGACAGCCCCCGGCTCCCGGATTCGGAATCCCCGGGTTCCCGATCCCCGGCTCCGATGCGCCACCCCCGATGGAGATGGGCGCGCCCGGCGGTGGAAGCGGCGGTGCCGCGACCGCCGTCCAAGCCGCGTTGACCCAGGTCGGCACCCCGTACGTCTGGGGCGGGGCCGCACCGGGTGGGTTCGACTGCTCGGGGCTGGTGATGTGGGCGTTCAACCAGGCCGGGATCAACCTGCCGCACTCCAGTCAGGCGCAGGCCAGCGGCGGACAGCCGGTGGCGCTGTCGGATCTGCAGCCGGGCGACGTGCTGACCTTCTACTCGGATGCCTCCCACTCCGGCATCTACGTCGGCGACGGCATGATGATCCACTCGTCCACCTACGGTCAGCCGGTCCGGGTGGTGCCGATGACCTCATCCGGCCCGATCCACAACGCGCGCCGTTACTGAGCGCCGCGGACTCCGCCGCCTGCTGGCCGCGCTGCTGGCGGCCGAGCTGATCGGCGGCGCCACGATGCTGGCCGTCCCGGCACCGCCACCGGCGGATGCGCCGCTGATCGTCGGGGATCACCGCAGCGTCGTCCTGGAGAATCTCGGTGGCCCGCCCGGTGAGGCGTTGCTGTCCCGGGCGGCCGCCGACATCGGATCCGCCGTCGAGGCGGTCGAAGCGTTCTGGGGGACCGACTGGTCGCACCACATCCAACTGACGGCCACCGGCTCGGATCGGCAATTCGCCACGCTGGCCGGCGGCACAGCCGGTGATGTCACGCAGTGGTCCGACGTCGCGGCGGTCGCGGTGGCCGACCGGGTGGATCCCGAACGCCGGGTGGCCGCCGGTCAGCGGATCGTCTTCGCCCCCGGCGCGGCCGCGATGAGCACTCCGGCGCTGCGAATCGTGTTGAGCCACGAGCTTTTCCACTACGCGGCCCGCGCCGACACCGCTCTCGACGCACCGCGCTGGCTGGTCGAGGGCGTCGCCGATTTCGTGGCCCGTCCCGCCCGGGATCCGGCCGGCGCGCCCCCGGCGCCGTTGGCCACGGCCGACCTGCCGTCGGACGCCGACCTGGTGGTACCGGGGCCGCGGCGGAGCCAGGCCTACGACCGGGCGTGGCACTTCGCCCGGTTCGTCGCCGCCCGGTTCGGACCGGCCAAGCTGCGCGAGCTCTACCTGTCGGCCTGTGGTCCCGGGCACGTCGAGCCCGCCGTCGCCGTGCCGCTGGTGCTGGGCGTGGATCTACCGGACCTGCTCGCGGAATGGCAGCAGTGGCGCGGCTGAGCCTGATCGCCCGATTCCTCGCCGGGCCGCGGGCGGCCCGCATCGTCATCCGGCTAGCATCCCTGCAGTGAGCCGGGTGCTGCTGGTTACCAACGATTTTCCGCCGCGCCCCGGCGGCATTCAGAGCTATCTGGAAGAGCTGGTGCGCCGTATTGCCGGTTCAGGCCGCCACGACGTGACGGTGTACGCGCCGCAGTGGAAGGGCGCCGACGCCTTCGACGAGGCGGCGGAATCCACCGGCTACCAGGTGGTCCGCCACCCGGGCACGCTGATGTTGCCGGGTCGCGCCGTCGATACCCGGATGCGCCGCCTGGTCGCCGAACAGGCCGTCGACACGGTGTGGTTCGGCGCGGCCGCGCCGCTGGCGCTGCTGGCGCAGCGGGCGCGCGCCGCCGGTGCCGGCCGGGTGGTGGCCAGCACCCACGGCCACGAGGTCGGCTGGTCGATGCTGCCGGTGGCGAGTTCGGTGCTGCGCCGGATCGGCGAGTCCTGCGACACCGTCACCTTCGTCAGCCACTACACCCGCGGCCGGTTCGCATCGGCGTTCGGTCCCCACGCCGCGCTGGAGCACCTGCCGCCCGGGGTGGACACCGACCGCTTCCGCCCCGACGCCGGCGCCCGCGCCGAACTGCGGGCCCGCCACGGGCTGGGCGGTCGGCCCACCGTGGTGTGCGTGTCGCGGCTGGTGCCGCGCAAGGGCCAGGACATGCTGATCCGCGCGTTACCGGCGATCCGGCGCCGGGTCGACGGCGCCGCGCTGGTGATCGTCGGCGGCGGCCCGTATGCCGACACACTGCGGCGGCTGGCCGTCGAGTGTGGGGTCGCCGATGCGGTGACGTTCACCGGTGGCGTGCCGGCCGCCGAGCTGCCCGCCTACTACCTGCTCGGCGACGTCTTCGCGATGCCATGCCGCACGCGTGGCGCCGGGCTCGACGTCGAGGGGCTGGGCATCGTGTTCCTGGAGGCGTCGGCGGCGGGGGTGCCGGTGGTCGCAGGTGACTCGGGCGGCGCACCGGAGACCGTGCTGGACAACCGGACCGGGCGGGTGGTCGACGGCCGGTCCGTGGAGCAGATCGGTGATGCCGTCAGCGGATTGCTGGCCGACCCCGACCGCGCCGCCGCGATGGGCGCCGCGGGGCGGGAGTGGGTGATGAGTGACTGGCGCTGGGAAACCCTGGCCGGACGCATGGCCGACCTGCTGCAGGCGTGAGGACGCCGATGGTGCGATGTGGTCGCGTTTTTCCACGAAAAGCCGACCAAACCGCTCACTGGGCGCCGGGACCGCCGGTCAGTCCTTGGTGTAGATCGCCTCGATGGCGTCGGCGAACTTCTCGGCGACCACCTTGCGCTTGACCTTCATCGTCGGGGTCAGCTCACCGGTGGCCTCGGTGAAGTCGACCGGCAGGATCCGGAACTTGCGGATCGACTCGGCGTGTGAGACCGCCAGGTTGGCCTGTTTGACCGCCGCGTCCACCTCGGCCAGCAGGTCCGGGTCGGTGGCCAGGTCCGCGGCGGTGGCGATGTCGGCCTTGCTGTTGCGCTGCTTCCAGCCTTCCAGGGCTTCCGGGTCGATGGTGATCAGCGCCCCGATGAACGGCTGGGCGTCGCCGACGACCATCGCCTGGCTGATCAGCGGGTGCGCGCGCAGCTGGTCCTCGAGCACCGCGGGTGCGACGTTTTTGCCGCCGGCGGTGACGATGATCTCCTTCTTGCGGCCGGTGATCTTCAGGTAGCCGTCGGCGTCGATGTCGGCCAGGTCGCCGGTCTTGAACCAGCCGTCGGTGAACGCCTCGGCGGTGGCCTGCTCGTTGCGCCAGTAGCCGCTGAACACCACCCCGCCGCGGACCAGCAACTCACCGTCCTCGGCGATGCGCATGCTGTTGCCCGGCACCAGTTTTCCGACGGTCCCGACCTTCATGCCGCCGACCGGGTTGACGGTCACCGCGGCGGTCGTCTCGGTCAGCCCGTAGCCCTCGTAGATGGACAGGCCGACGCCGCGGTAGAAGTGGCCGAGCCGTTCGCCCAGCGGCGCACCACCGGACACCGACGCCCGGCAGTCGCCACCCAGCGCCGCGCGCAGCTTGTGGTAGACCAGCTTGTCGAACACCGCGTGCTTGAGCCGCAACAGCGGACCGGGGCCGCCCCGGTCGAGGGCTTCGCTCCAGTCCACCGCGGTCTGGGCGGCCATCTCGAAAATTCGGCCCTTGCCGTCATTGGCGGCGTTCTGCGCGGCCGTGTTGTAAACCTTCTCGAACACCCGCGGCACCGACACCACCACGGTCGGCTTGAAGACCGCGAACATCGGCACCAGATTCTTGATGTCGCTGGTGAATCCGACCGTGACCCGATTGGTGAATGCCGCCAGGGTCAGGGCGCGGGCCAGCACGTGAGCCAACGGCAGGAAGATCAGCAGGCGCTGGTCGGGACCCAGCAGGGTCGGCAGCGCCGCTTTGGTGCCGCGCACCTCGTGGAGCAGGTTGGAGTGGGTGAGCTGGCAGCCCTTGGGGCGGCCCGTGGTGCCCGAGGTGTAGATCAGCGTCGCCGGGTCGGTGGCCTTCAGGGCGTCCCCGCGCGCGGTGAGCTGCGCCGGGTCCTGGCCCGCGCCGGCCTCGGCGAGTTCATCGAAGGCCTTGGCGCCCGACCCGTCGATGGTCAGCACCCGCCGCAGCGAGGGCAGTTCACCGGCGAGTTCGTTGACCAGCTGGGCGTGGGCGTCGGTCTCGGCGAACGCCAGCACCGCGCTGGAGTCCTCCATCACCCAACGCACCTGCTCCGCCGAGGACGTCTCATAGATCGGGACGGTCACCGCGCCGATGGACAGGATCGCGAAGTCCAGGATCGCCCACTCGTAGCGGGTCGCCGAGAAGATCACCACCCGGTCGCCGGCGGCCACCCCCTGCGCGATCAGACCCAGTGCGGCCGAACGGATGTGCGCGGCGGCGGCGGCGCAGCTGACGTCGGTCCACGCGCCGTCCACGAGACGCTGGTAGATGACGTGGTCGGGATTGTCGCGCTCGTGTTCGAAGACGATCGCGGCGACGTTGTCGTGCTCCTCGACGGTGAACGGCGCCGGAACACTGAACTCACGCATTCGAATGACCTCTCTGGCAGCCCGGGTGTGTGTCCGACCAGCCTAATAGGCGCGCCCCGGCAGATGTGACGGTGTTCACTGTCGGGCGGGGAGAAGCCCGGCGGTGTGCACCGGCGGCGTTCCGCCCCGGGGACGTCATATGTGAAGCTGGGGCGATGAACAGTATCCAGGTTGCCGATGAGACCTTCATCGCCGCATCCGGCGCACAGGTGGGGGCCCTCGTCGGCGACCGGTCGAGCTGGCGGCGGTGGTGGCCGGACCTGCAGCTGCAGCTGGTCGAAGATCGCGCCGAGAAGGGTGTCCGATGGACGGTGGGCGGGCCGCTGACCGGAACCATGGAGATCTGGCTGGATCCGATGCTCGACGGGGTGCTGCTGCACTATTTCCTGCACGCCGAACCCAGCGGGGTGACCGGCCGCCAGCTGGCCAAGATGAACTTGGCGAAGCTCAACCACCGCCGCCGGGTGGCGGGCAAACGGATGGCCTTCGAGGTGAAGGCCCGCCTCGAGCAGGCCCGACCCGTGGGTGTCGCCCCGGCCGCTGTGAGCTGAGCCGGGCTGAAGGGGCGGGCGCCGGGCGCGGCGAGGTAGCGTCTCTGCCGAGGGCTGGTGGCAGGCGAATGAGTTAGGGAAGTAACCACGTGGCGGACAAGACAGCTCAGACCATCTTCATCGAGGCGGATCCGGACACGGTGATGAAGGTGATCGCCGACATCGGCGCCTACCCCGAATGGGTGTCGGAGTACACCGAGGCCGAGGTGCTCGAAACCGACTCCGACGGATACCCGAAGCAGGCCCGGCTGGTGCTCGATGCCGCGGTGCTCAAGGACACCATGGTGCTGGCCTACGACTGGCCGCAAGACCGTCGCAGCGTGCGCTGGTCATTGGTGTCCAGTTCGTTGTTGAAGGCACTTGACGGCGAATACCGCTTGGCGCCCAAGGGGTCCGGCACGGAAGTCGTCTA
This sequence comes from Mycolicibacter algericus DSM 45454, assembly GCF_002086455.1. GTDB lineage: Bacteria > Actinomycetota > Actinomycetes > Mycobacteriales > Mycobacteriaceae > Mycobacterium > Mycobacterium algericum. The sequence goes on along the minus strand of NZ_MVHC01000012.1, from coordinate 90,586 downwards.
CGAGCTGTCGGTCGATCTGCTGATCCCGATGATCGGACTGCTCAAGCGCAAGGCGGAGCGGCGACTGACCGACACCGCGCTGAAGGACCTGAAGAAGCGAGCCGAGGTTGAGTGACGCCGTCTGAGGCAGCAACGCCCCCAGTGCTCCCGGTCGCGCCGATCAGTCTGTTCGTAGGCAAGGGCGGCGTGGGTAAGTCCACGCTGGCGGCGGCGACCGCCGTCGCCGATGCGCGCGCCGGGAACCGGGTGTTGCTGGTCTCCACCGACCAGGCGCACTCGGTCGGTGACGTGCTGGGCGTCTCGGTGGTGCCCGGCGCCGGCCGTGACCCGGCGGCGGTGGTGCTCGACGACGCCGGGCCCGGCGGGCTTGACGTGCTGGCGCTGGACACGCTGGCACTGCTCGAGGCGCATTGGGTCGAGGTTGTCGGGGTGCTGGCCGGGCGATTCCCGGAGTCGGATCTGGGTAGCGTTGCCCCCGAAGAGCTTTCGGCGCTTCCCGGCGTCCAGGAGGTGCTCGGTCTGCATGAGGTCGGCGAGCTGGCCGGCAGCGGTCGGTGGGAGCGGGTCGTCGTCGACTGCGCGTCCACCGCCGATGCGATGCGGATGCTGACACTGCCCGCCACGGTCGCGCTGTATGCCGAGCGGTCCTGGCCGCGGCACCGCAGGCTCAGCGGGCCCGATGGCACGTCGGACGCACTGGTCGAGTTGGTCGAGCGGATCAGCGGCGCCGCCGAACGGCTGGCCACGCTGCTGACCGACGAGGCGCTGGTCGGGGCCCACCTGGTGCTGACCGCCGAGCGCGTGGTGGCCGCTGAAGCGGTCCGGACCCTGGGGACGCTGGCGCTGACCGGGGTGCGGGTCGACGAGCTGATCGTGAATCAGATTCTGTTGCAGGATGATTCGTACGTCTACACGAATCTGCCCGCTCATCCGGCGTTCGACTGGTACGCCGAGCGGATCCGTGAACAGCACGGCGTTCTGGAGGACTTGGACCGCGCCATCGGTGACGTGGCGATGGTGCTGGTCCCGCACCTGGCCGGCGAACCGATCGGCCCCAAGGCGCTCAGCGAGCTGCTCGAGGGCAGCCGCCGACGCGGCGGTTCGGCACCGCCGGGGCCGGTGCGGCCGGTGGTCGACCGGGAGTCGGGTTCCGGACTGGGGGCGGTGTACCGGTTGCGGTTAGAGTTGCCCCAGGTCGATTCCGGTGCGCTCAGCCTGGGCCGCTCCGGTGACGACTTGGTCATCGGTGCCGGCGGCACCAGACGCCGGGTCCGATTGGCGTCGGTGCTGCGACGATGCACGGTTTTGGACGCGACGCTGCGCGGCAGCGAACTGACGGTGCGCTTCCGGCCGAACCCGGAGGTGTGGCCGGTGAGCAGTGACGAGGAGGTGCGACGTTGAGCGCTGGCGCGCACCGTGATCTGGGTGAGCTGGGGCCGGAGTTGCGCAAACTCGCCCAGGCGATCCTGGATCGCCTCGACCCGGCGGTGCGGGCAGCGGCGATGCTGGCGGCGGCCGACGCGCCGGGTAAGTGCCAACAGGTGTGGTGTCCGGTGTGTGCGCTGGCGGCGTTGGTGACGGGGGAGGAGCACCCGTTGCTCAGCATCGTCGCCGAGCACAGCGTTGCGTTGTTCGAGGTGATCCGAGCGGTGGTCGGTGAGACCGGTGACAGGCCGGGCCCGCCCGACGGCCCGCCGCCGGGCGGAGCCGGCGGCGCGTCGGCCAAGACCGGTTATGAGCACATCCCCGTCACGATCGAGCACTGACCGCGGAAAGCTAAGGAATTCCCCGGAATCTCCGCTGTGACGAATCACCGTGTGGCCGTAGCCACCGCTGGTCGGTAAAGTTGGCGCGAACACGGCCGGTGTTCGCGGGCAGGAGGGAGGGGCCATGTGGTATTGGCTGTTCAAGTACGTACTCCTGGGTCCGCTGCTGGCCCTGATCGGACGGCCGAAAGTCGAGGGTCTGGAGAACATCCCCGAGCACGGTGCGGCGATCCTGGCCAGTAATCACCTCGCCGTCATGGACAGCTTCTACCTGCCGCTGGTGGTGCGCCGCCGGATCACCTTTCTGGCCAAGTCCGAATACTTCACCGGCACCGGGATCAAAGGCTGGTTCACCCGCTGGTTCTACACCGCGGTCGGGCAGGTGCCCATCGACCGCAGCGACTCCGACGCCGCACAAGCCGCGCTGACCACCGCCCAGCGGATCCTGAACGCCGGCAAGCTGTTGGGCATCTACCCCGAAGGCACCCGGTCACCCGACGGCAGGCTGTACAAGGGTAAGACCGGCCTGGCCCGGCTCGCGCTGCACACCGGCGTCCCGGTGATTCCGGTCGCCATGATCGGAACCAACGTCGTCAACCCGCCCGGCACCAAGATGCTGCGGTTCAGCCGGGTCACCGTCCGCTTCGGCAAGCCGATGGACTTCTCCCGCTTCGAGGGGATGGCCGACAACCGCTTCATCGAGCGGGCGGTCACCGACGAGGTCATCTACGAGCTGATGGGGCTCTCCGGCCAGGAGTACGTCGACATCTACGCGGCGAGCCTCAAAAACGGTGCCGCGCAACAGGATGGGGCAACGGCTCAGCCGGTCGCCCGGTTTCCGGAAACCGCCGCAGGCTGATCCGGAGTGCTCCGGCGGTCCGGACGCAGCGTCGCGCCGGCGGTGATGATCACCGCCAGCCCCCACCACACATATGATGTGCCGGCCAACTGGCGCCACCACGCCGCGCCCGCCTCGTGATGCTCGGGCAGCAGGTCGATCGGACTGCGCATCATCAACGCCACACCCAGCGCGCTGAGCACGCCCAGCGCGATCGCGCGGTGCCGGTAGGCCACCACGGCGGTCACCACGACGGTCGGCAGCATCCACACCCAGTGGTGCGACCATGACACCGGTGACACCACCAGTCCGAACAGCGCCACGCAGATCAGCGCCAGAATCGGCTCCCCGACATCCCGGCTGAGCAGTCGGCGGGCCGCCCACACCGTCACCGCCAGGACCAACAGGCTGCCCAGCAGCCACAGGGCGGAGCGCTGATGTTCGCTCAGCGGCAGCCGGGCCAGCGCGCCGGCCAGATTCTGGTTGGTGTTGAGCGTTGCCCCGCCGATGCGGTCGGTGTTGCGGACCGTGTGCGTCCAGTACTGCCAGGAGTCGCTCCAGGCCAGCACGAAGCCTGCCAGGGTCGCCACCAGAAACGATGCCACGGTGGTCACCGCGGCGCGCCCGTCGCGGCGCAGCAGGAAGTACAGCAGAAACACCGCCGGTGTCAGCTTCAGTGCCACCGCCAGTCCCAGCAGCGCGCCCCGCGGCCAGTAGGTGCGGCGCGGTACGCAGTCGGCGATCACCAGCGTCATCAGCACGGCGTTGACCTGGCCGAAATCGAAGTTGGACCAGATCGGTTCGGCGTCGAGCCAGATGGCCGCCGCGACGATCGCCGCTGCCAGCACACCCCGTCGCCACCACTGCGGGCCGCTGCCGCGGCCCACTGCGACGCCCAACCCGGCGAGCACGACGGTGATCGACACCACCAGCAGCAGCGTCGAGACGATCGTCAGCGCGGCGGTGCCCGAACCGAGCGACACCCAGGTCAGTGGGGCGAACAACACGGCCGCGATCGGGGGATAGGTGAACGGCAACACCGTGCCGTCGATCTGGGTGGGGAACCAGGCGTCGCCGTAGAGCGGTTTCCCGTCCCGCCACGCCTGCGCGGCCATCCGGTAGACGTCGACGTCGATGTGGTACGGCGTGCTGCCGAGCGCCCGCCACGTCGTGTAGCCCAGGGCTCCGATCGCCAGCAGGGCGAAGATCAACCAGACGGAACCGCCCCCGTGCCGACGGCCCGGCTCGGGCGGCCGCGATGTAGTCATGTCGCAGCACAGCCTATCGGGTGGTGAGGTTTTCCCGGGCCATGCCGGTGGTGATCCCGGCGCGGAGTGTGGTGAGGGCGTACGTTGCATTAGGTGCTCGAATGGTTCCGCGACGACATCATCGGACGCGGCAGATTGCCGCTGCTGTGCTGCCTGCTCGCGTTCCTGGCGACGTTTCTGGTGACCCGCTGCGTCGTCCGCTATATCCGCAGCACCGCCGGTCGCGTCGGCGCCCCCCGATGGTGGCAGCCGCGCAACATCCACATCGGGTCGAAGCACATCCACCACGTGGTCTTCGGGGTGCTGCTGGTGATGGCCGCCGGGGTGACGCTGGTGGCCGCCGGCCCCCATGGGCACGAACCGGCATTCAGCCTCGCCGCGATCTCGTTCGGCATCGGCGCGGCGTTGGTGCTCGACGAGTACGCGCTGATCCTGCACTTGTCCGACGTGTACTGGGAAGAGGACGGGCGCGCCTCGGTGGATGCCGTCTTCGCCGCGACGGCGGTGGCCGGCCTGCTGGTGCTGGGCTTTCACCCGCTGGCCTTTCTGTTGTCGCTGTGGCACGACACCTCCTCGCCGCTGATCCGCGCCGGGGTCTTCGCCGGGCTGGTGATGTCGCTGCCGCTGGGCGTGGTGGTGTTGTTGAAGGGCAAGGTGTGGACCGGGTTGATCGGGATGTTCTTCTTTCCGCTGCTGGTGGTCGGCGCGATCCGGCTGTCCCGGCCGCACGCGCCGTGGGCCCGCTGGCGCTACCTGTCCAGCCGCGAGCGGATGCGCCGCGCGTTGCTGCGCGAACGCCGGCTGCGACGCCCGGTGATCCAGGCCAAGCTGTGGCTGCAGGACGCCGTCGCGGGCCGGCCGCAGCTGCCCGACGAGCGGGTCGTTGACGCCGAGCTCGACCGCGAGGTGCGCGCGGCGTCGGCGCCGACGCAACCGATCATGATCGGGCGGCCGAAAGTATCGCCCGCCCGCCCGCCCACCAGGCGGGCCGCCGGCTCCGACCGCCCCGCCTACCCCGGACGGCTGCCCGGCCGGTCGGCGCCGGCCGGGCGGTCTGGGCCCAACCGCGCGGTCGCCGATGCGTCGGCGCCCACGGTGCCCTTTTCCACGCCGCTACCGGCCCATCCGCTACAGCGCCCCGGCGGTCCCGGGAGATGAGCGGGCGGTGAGATATTTCTACGACACCGAGTTCATCGAGGACGGCCGCACCATCGAGTTGATCTCGATCGGCGTGGTCGCCGAGGACGGGCGCGAATATTACGCGGTCTCCACCGAATTCGACCCGGGCCGGGCCGGTCCGTGGGTCCGCACCCACGTGCTGCCCAAGCTGCCCTCCCCGGCATCCCCGGCGTGGCGATCACGGCGCCGGATCCGCGACGATCTCGAGGAGTTCTTCGCAGTCGACGACGGCGAGTCGATCGAGTTGTGGGCCTGGGTGGCGGCTTACGACCACGTGGTGTTGTGCCAGCTGTGGGGCACGATGCCCGACCTGCCGCAGTCGATCCCGCGCTTCACCCACGAGTTGCGTCAACTCTGGGAGGACCGGGGCCGGCCGCGGCTGCCACCGCGGTCGGCAGGCAGCCATGACGCGCTGGTGGACGCCCGCGACCAGTTGCGTCGCTTCCAGGTGATCACCCAGAGCGAACAGGCCTGATCAGCGCGGGTCGTTCCCCGGCTACCATGGTCGGGTGAACTGGACCGTTGATGTACCGATCGACCAGCTGCCGGCGCTGCCGCCGCTGCCCGCGGACCTGCGTGAGCGCCTTGACGCCGCGCTGTCCCGCCCGGCCGTTCAGCAGCCGAGTTGGCCCGCCGACCAGGCCAAGGCGATGCGCACGGTGCTCGAGAGTGTCCCGCCGATCACGGTGGCGTCCGAGATCGTCCGGCTCAAGGGGCTGCTGGCCGAGGTCGCCCGCGGGGAGGCCTTCCTGCTGCAGGGCGGCGACTGCGCCGAGACCTTCGCCGACAACACCGAGCCGCACATCAAGGGCAACATCCGCACCCTGCTGCAGATGGCGGTGGTGCTCACCTACGGGGCGTCCACCCCGGTGGTCAAGTTGGCCCGCATCGCCGGCCAGTACGCCAAGCCCCGCTCGGCCGACATCGACGCACTCGGGCTGAAGTCCTACCGCGGTGACATGGTCAACGGATTCGCCCCGGATGCCGCCGTGCGTGAACACGACCCGTCCCGGTTGGTGCGGGCCTACGCCAACGCCAGCGCGGCGATGAACCTGGTGCGGGCACTGACCTCGTCGGGGCTGGCGTCGCTGGAACTGGTGCACGACTGGAACCGGGAGTTCGTCCGCACCTCGCCGGCCGGTGCGCGCTATGAGGCGCTGGCCGGGGAGATCGACCGCGGCCTGCGGTTCATGAACGCCTGCGGGGTCGCCGACCGGGAACTGCAGACCGCCGAGATCTACGCCAGCCACGAGGCACTGGTGCTCGACTACGAGCGCGCCATGCTGCGGATGGCCGACATTGAGGGCGAACCGAAGCTCTATGACCTGTCAGCGCACTACGTGTGGATCGGTGAGCGGACCCGCCAGCTCGATGGCGCACATGTCGGCCTGGCCGAGGTGATCGCCAACCCGATCGGCATCAAGCTCGGGCCGACCACCTCCCCGGAGCTGGCCGTCGAGTACGTCGAACGGCTCGACCCCAACAATGAGCCGGGCCGGCTCACCCTGGTCAGCCGGATGGGCAACTCCAAGGTGCGCGATCTGCTGCCGGGCATCATCGAGAAGGTGCAGGCCACCGGTCACCAGGTGATCTGGCAGTGCGACCCGATGCACGGCAACACCCATGAGGCCTCCACCGGTCACAAGACCCGGCACTTCGACCGGATCGTCGACGAGGTACAGGGGTTCTTCGAGGTGCACCACGCGCTGGGCACCCACCCCGGCGGCATCCACCTGGAATTCACCGGCGAGGACGTCACCGAGTGTCTCGGTGGCGCGCAAGACATTTCGGATGCGGACCTGGGCGGGCGCTACGAGACCGCGTGCGACCCGCGGCTCAACACCCAGCAGAGCCTGGAGTTGGCCTTCCTGGTCGCCGAGATGCTCCGCGGCTAGGTTTTTTTGCCGCGAACGTGCGCGTCCCCGGCCGACACGCCGGGGTGAACACCGTTTCTGCGCACGCTCGCGCAACGGGTAACGCGCAACGGGTAACGGGTGACTACAGCAGCGCGCCGACGTTGTTGCCCAGCGTCCACGCCACCGCGGCCACCAGTCCGGTAAGGGCGAACACCACGGTCAGCCAGATCACCACCATCCGGCGCGCGTGCTGACGTTGCAGCACGAACTGACTCAGTTCGATTCCGGCGAATTGGCCTGTCACCACCTGGTATTGGGTGTCGGTATCGGCTGTCCAATCCTGCGGGCCGCGCGTCATGTGCAGTGTCGGCCGCTGCGGCGGCGCGGCAGGCCCGCGTCCGCGCTGCTGCGGCGCCGAGCTGTGCTGGGCGGAGTTGCGCGGGGCCGGAACCCGAAACGCCGGCAGCCCCAACCGTTCGGCGATCGCCGCGACGTCCTGGGCCATCTCGAGGCCGTCGGCGTAGCGGTCAGCCGGCTCGAGTGCGGTGGCGCGCGCCACCAATTCGTCGAACGCTCTGGGCACTCCCTCGATGGCGGCGCTCGGCGGCGGAACATCGTGATCCAGCCGCTGGTAGGCCACGGTCAGCGGGGAGTCACCGGCGAACGGTGTGCGACCGGTCAGCAGCTCGTAGGCCAGGATGCCGACCCCGTAGACGTCGCTGGCCGGCCCGGCGTTGCCGTCGCGGACCTGCTCGGGTGACAGGTAGGCCGCAGTGCCCAGAATCACGTTGGTCGAAGTGATCCCGGCCGCCGCGAGGGCGCGAACCAGCCCGAAGTCGACCACCTTCACCTCGCCGTCGTCGGAGATCAGAATGTTCTCCGGCTTGACGTCGCGGTGCACCAGGCCGGCGCGGTGTGCGATACCCAGCGCCCCCAGCACCGGGCGCAGCACCGCGACGACGGCATGCGGCGGCATCGGGCCGCGTTCGTTGAGCAGTTCGCGCAGCGTCCCGCCCTCGACGAGTTCCATGATCAGAAACGGCTGGCCTGGGTCGTGCGGCGTGCCGAAACCCTGGTCGTACACCGCGACCAGAGCCGGGTCCTTGAGGCGGGCGACCGCCCGCGCCTCGAGCTGAAATCGGGTGAGGAACTGCTGGTCGCCGGCGTAGCGCAGATCCATCACCTTGCACGCGACCGGGCGGTCCAGCCGTTCGTCGAGACCGCGATACACCGTGGAGGTGCCGCCGGTGGCGATCCGGGTGCCGACGCGATACCGGCCGTCGAGCAGGGCGCCCTCGAGTGCGTCTGGGCCCCACGCTGCAGTCACCTGGTCATGGTATGCGGGCGGGTCGCCGATCCGGCGGTTCTAGACTCGTGTGGTGAGCAGCATCCCGGCCGCCGAAGACATCCTGGAACCCGACGAACCGATGTTCGACCTGCCAACGGTCGCCGACATGCTCGGTGTGCCGGTCACCAAAGTGCACCAGTACCTGCGTGACAATCATCTGCTCGCGGTGCGACGCGGCGGTGTGCTGGTGGTGCCGCAGGTGTTCTTCACCGCGGCCGGGGACGTCGTGAAGAGCCTGCCGGGTCTGCTGGCGGTGCTCCACGACGGCGGCTATCAGCAGACCGACATCGTGCGCTGGCTGTTCACCCACGACCCGTCGCTGTCGTTGACCCGCGACGGTGCGCGCGAGTCGGTCGCCAACGCCCGCCCGATCGACGCGCTGCATGCCCATCAGGCCCGTGAGGTGATGCGCCGGGCGCAGGCCATGGCGTACTGAGCTCAGTCGGCCGGCGACGGGACTTCCGGCGCGGTTTGCGACAGTCGATACCAGGCGAACACGGCGCAACCGGTCGCGCCGATCACGTGCAGCCAGGAGTACATGCCATGCGAGCCGTCGGGTTTGAAGATCACCATGATCCAGGTCGAGGCCGCGGCGATCGCGGCGATCGCCGTCGGTGAGCGGACCAGGGTGGCCGCGGCCGCCAGCGGCCAGGTGTAGTACCAGGGCAGCGCCGCCGGCACGAACAGCACCACGACCAGCATGCCCCAGGCGATCCCCGTCACCGCCGCCCGGTCGTCGCGTCGCGACCGCCACCACAGCACCGGGAGCACCAGCGCGATCACCACGATCCCGCTGATCCGGGTGATGTGCAGTGCGGCATAGAAATTGATCGGCGCGACCAGTCCGCCGACGGCGTGGACGAGGTTGGCCGCGGCGGTCGGCACGGTGAGCCAGTTGATGATCTTGACGTTGCCGGCCAGCAGCGCGGTCAGCCAACCCAGGCCCACACCGGCCAGCGCCGACAGCGCCGCGAAGGCGGCGACGACGATCGCCGCGGAGATGGTCGCCGCCGCCGCGAACGCCTTCGCCGCCGGGTAGCCGCGGCGTTCATGTAGCCGGCGCATCCACACCCACACCAGAAACGGCAACGCGATCACCGCGGTGGCCTTCACCGCGGCGGCCAGGGCCACCAGGCTGATGCCCGCCAGCGGCCGGCCCTGCAGCGTCAGCGCGATCCCGGCGACCATCAGGCCCACCATCAGCATCTCGTTGTGGACGCCGCCCATCAGGTGGATGATGACCAGCGGGTTGAGCACCGCCAGGTACAGCGCCGCCGGGGCGCTGCCGCCGACCCGGCGGGCGACTTGCGGTGCCGCCCAGATCAACAGCGCCAAACCGGGCAGCATGCACAACCGCAACACCATGGTGCCGACCACCACGTTGTTGCCCACCAGGATCGTGACGAGTTTGGCGACCAGGATGAACGCCGGGCCGTAAGGTGCCGTCGTCGCCGCCCAGATCGGGCTGACATCGTCGAGCAGCGGGTTGGGGTTCTCGACCGGACCCACCTGGTAGGGATCCAAACCGTCCCGCAGCAGTGCGCCCTGGGCCAGATAGGAGTAGGTGTCGCGGCTGAACACCGGAACCGACAGCAGCAGCGGCGCCAGCCAGAACCCGGTAGTGGCAATCAGCGTGTATTCGGTTGCGGCGCCGTCGATCACCCGCCGGCCCAGGCCGAACCAGGCCAACAGCATCACCGCGACACCGGTCCACAGCAGCACCGACGACAACACCAGCCCGTGACCGAACCGCAGCCAGGACAGATGCACCGCCTCCAGCACCGGGTCCTGGATCCGGGTGCTGCCGGCGCCCAGGCCGCCCACCGTGATCAGCATCGCGCCCGCGCACCCCAGCCACGCCGCCGCGGCCTGCTCGCTGGTGGCGAACTCGCGCAGCCGGGTCAGCGGCCGGGTCGGGCCCGCCGGAACCGTCGATGTGCTGGGGATGGACATGGCGCTGGGGGCTCCTCAGGCCTTCCGGTCGGCGACCAGTCGGGCCAGGTCGGTCAGTCCGGCCTTGGCGGCCTCGTCGATCGGGGCGGCCGCCAGCGCCGTCACGGCCCGGCGGGTCAGGTTGTCGATACGGTCCTCGACGGCGGCGAGCGCGCCCACCGCCTCGATCAGGTCGCACAATTCGCGGACCTGCACGTCGGTCAACGCGGTGCCGAGCGATGCGCGCAACCGTTCGGCGGCCGCCGCATCCGACTTGTCGGCCAACTCGACGGCCTCGGCCACCAGCACGGTGCGTTTGCCTGAGCGCAGGTCGTCCCCGGACGGCTTGCCGGTCACGGCGGGGTCGCCGAACACGCCCAGCACATCGTCGCGCAGCTGGAACGCCACCCCGAGATCGGTGCCGACCTCGTGAAACAGCGCCTGGATGTCGGGCCGGTCGGCGGCGGCCGCGACCCCCAGTTGCAGCGGCCGCACCACCGTGTAGGAGGCGGTCTTGTAGGTGTTGACCGTCATCGCCGCCGCGATCGACTCGTCACCGCTGGCCTCGGCGACGATGTCGAGGTACTGCCCGCCCAACACCTCGGTGCGAATGTCCGACCAGACCCGCCGCACCCGGCGTTGCGCGTCCGCCGGCAGGCCGGCGCCGGCGACGATGTCGTCGGCCCACACCAGTGCCAGGTCGCCGAGCAGAATGGCGGCCGAGATCCCGAATTGGTCGGCCGGTCCCCGCCACCCGCGGGCGCGGTGCAGATCGGCGAACTTGTGGTGCGTGGTGGGGCTGCCGCGCCGGGTCGCCGAGGCATCGATCACGTCGTCGTGCACCAGCGCGCAGGCGTGCAGTAGTTCCAGTGCCGAGAACAGCAGCAGCTCGTCGTCGACGGCGTCCCGACCGGTGATGGCCCGCCAGCCCCAGTAGGCGAACGCCGGACGGAGTCGCTTGCCGCCGCTGAGGACGAACTCCTCCAGGCCGGCGATCAGCCCCTGGTAGTCCTCGCCCATGTAGCCGGTGTCGGTACGGCGGGTGCGCAGGTAGGAGCGCAGCTGCTCGGTCACCGCACCGGCCAGTTCGACGGCCGAGGGTGCGGTTGCTGCTGTTGCCTTGAAGCTCAGCTCGGCGCCCCTTCCTCACTCGGCCGGCCCGGGACCCCCGGCGTGCGTTCAGCGTAGAGTGTGCCACCACGCCCGGGGGAGGCTCAGACCGGCGGCGACGCCCGGGTGGGGTCACACCGATTGCCCGCCGGCACCGGTCGCTTCGATAGGCTCGGGGCATTGCGTCCGTGTCGGCCGCAATGCCGCTGCTGCTTCTGGCGAAGCGAGCCGGCGAAGCCGGCCCGCGGACCCGCCCCATGGCAACCGCCTTCGATCAGGAGCAACCCGTGACCTTGAACACCGTCGCACTCGAGCTTGTCCCGCCGAACTTGGATCGTGGGCCAGAGCAGGCCCACGAGAAAGCCTGCGAGGACGCCGACAAGGTCCGGCGGTTTGCGGCCGAGGCCGGTATCGAGGGCCGCATCCGGCACATCCTGATGCCCGCGATGATCGCCGAGGACGACGACCGGCCCGTGGAGATGAAGCCCAAGCTCGACGTGCTGGACTTCTGGAAGACCATCGGGCCGCAGCTGCCGGGCATGTCCGGGCTGTGCACCCAGGTGACCGCGTTCTCGGACGAAGCGGCGCTGCGTGGTCGGCTCGGCGATCTGACCGGGGCCGGTATCGAGGGCGTGGTGTTCGTCGGAGTGCCGCGCACCATGGCCGACGGTGAGGGCTCCGGCGTGCCGCCCACCGACGCGCTGGCGACCTTCCGCGCCGATGTCGCCAACCGCGGCGTCATCCTGATCCCGACCCGCGCCGACGAGATCGGCCGGTTCGATTTCAAATGCGACCGGGGTGCCACCTTCGGGCTGACCCAGCTGCTGTACTCCGATGCGATCGTGCCGTTCTTGACCGAGTTCGCCCAGCACAGCGACGCGCGCCCGGAGATCTTGCTGTCCTTCGGTTTCGTGCCGACGTTCGAGAACCGGGTCGGCCTGATCAACTGGCTGATCCAAGACCCCGGCAACGCGGCGGTCGCGGCCGAGCAGGCCTTCGTCAGAACCCTCGCCGACAGCGAGCCCGAGCAGCGTCGCAAGCTGATGCTCGACCTGTACAAGCGGGTCATCGACGGTGTCGCCGACCTGGGCTTTCCGTTGAGCATCCACCTCGAGGCGACCTACGGGGTGTCCGCCGCTGCGTTCACGACCTTCGCCCAGATGCTCGACTACTGGTCGCCGGCGGCTCGCTGAGCCGGCTCGGCGCTCAGGCGGCGTCGTCGTGCGGGGAGCTGAAGCGCGGTGAGCGGTCGCGGCCGCCCCAGGCGATCAGCGCCACCGCTCCGGCCACGGCGAACGTCGACAACACCAGCCACATGGCGGCGCGGGCGAACGATCGGGTGCTGGGGTCGGTGTAATGAGCCTGTGCGCTCATGGTGCTGACCACGCCCGGCTTGAGTCGCCACTGCACCGTATCGTCGCCGAGTCGCTCGCCGTTGGTCGAGGTTACCTCCCCGGGGAACGCGACGCTCAACTCGACGTCGGCCGTCGGGTCGCTCAGCGAGGTGAGGTCCACCCGGCCCTCCAGGATCACCAGGTTCCCGGCGCGGCGCAGCGCGAGGTTCACCCCGGCCGCGTCGCGGTTCATCTCGGCCAGCTGCGGCAGTTCGGCGAAGGTCAGGTCGGAGAACACCGCCTGCGAGCCGACGTAGCCGTCACGGTTGTAGCTGGTGATCGCGATCTTCTGCGCGAACGGCACGTCGGCGCTGAGTTTGGGTCCGGTGTCGTTGTCGTTGCGGGGTTTGGCCGCCGCGATGATCTGTCCGGAGACCTGGTCGTTGGGGGAGACGGTGATGGTGGCCTTGACGCGCACACACCCGACCATCATGGGCGCGGTGATCAGCACCAGCACCACCAGCGCCAGCAGTCGACGGTATGCGGTGAACCGCCGGAAAGTCGGTAGCGAGCGCCGAACGTGCACGGAGGTCATCGTGCCAGACCGGCGGGCTGGTCGGCCGACGACGCGGCGGTTGGCTGCTCCAGCGGCAGCGCTCGGCCCAGGATGGCGAACGGCCGGGGATCGCCGGCGAAGTGGTGCCCGCGGATGACGTCGGCGAAGCCCAGCCGGCGGTAGAGCCGCCAGGCGCGGTTGCCTTCGCCGCTGATCTCCGGGGTGGAGAGCAGCACGTTGGCCTCGGCCCGTCCGGTCAGCAGCCGCCGCGCGAGTGCCTCGCCCAAGCCGCTGCCCTGTGAACGCGGCAGCACGTGCAGCTCGGTCAGCTCGAAGTAGCTGGTCGTCAGCCGCTGGATGTCGGGGCGGGGGATGCCGCGGCGGTGCAGACCCGCCACCACCTGCTGCTGCCACCACTGGTCGGGTGCACCGCAGTAGCCATAAGCGATCCCCAGCAGTTCGGCGCCGCCCCCGGTAGCCCCGTCTTGCAGGGCGGCCACCGCCCGCCAGCCACGGCGGCGGGTGTGATCCAGCCACATCGAGGCTCGTTGGTTCTCGGTGCCGGGCGGGTAGCCCATCGCGTTGACGTATACCCGCAGTGCCTCGCTGAGCCGGTCCGCCATGTCGCGCGGCGACAGGTCGATGAGCAATGTCGCCAACGGTTCCTCTCCCGGTCGATGGTTTTGGGCGCGCGCACCCATTATCGGAGCTTCGGTTCCCGGACGTCGGGCGGTTACCGATCGGCATCGCCGGACCGGGGCTACAATCGGCTGACGAAGCCTGTGGTACACCACAGGCCGACCTCGTATTATCAGTGTTAGTTGCCCGCACAGTCCGTAGCCAGCCGTGGGCAGTGATGTGACCGGCCGTCGGCAAGGAGGGACGATGCCACTCTCCGATCATGAACAGCGCATGCTCGACGAGATCGAGAGCGCCCTCTACGCGGAGGACCCCAAGTTCGCGTCCAGCGTCCGTGGTGGTGCGCTGCGCACTCCCACCACGCGGCGGCGGGTGCAGGGCATGGCAATGTTCCTGACCGGGCTGGTGATGCTGGTTTCCGGTATTCCGTTCTATTCGACCGTCAACCCCGGATTCCTGATCTTGAGCGTGGTCGGTTTCGTGGTGATGTTTGGCGGCGTGGTGTTCGCCATCACCGGAAACCACGCGACCGCGGCCGGCGACGGGGTGGCCAAGACGGGCGGGAGTCAGCAGCGTCGGGTCAAGGGTGGCAGCGGTACGTTCGCCAGTCGCATGGAGGACCGGTTCCGCCGTCGTTTCGAGCCGTAGCGCGGCACGTTTGACGTGACAGGGGCAGCCGATCGGCTGCCCCTTTTTCGTGTGCGTTCGCCGTCGCGCCGGCGCGTCCCGGGTCCGGTAACGGCCTGATTCCCCACTTCGCCCCACTCCAATTCTGACGGTGTGACCTGGGGTTTTTCTGATCCAGCTTGCTGATTTTGCCGCGGTAGAGCCGACCAACCCCCGGTTCAGTGGGGAAAGGGGGCGACAGCAGCTCATTAAATGGTGCAGAGTGGGGGATTGTGGGGTATTGTGGGCTGACGTTGTCGACGTGGTGGCGGGAGGTGGCCGATGTTCCTCGGCACCTATACGCCCAAGCTCGACGACAAGGGGCGGCTGACACTGCCCGCGAAGTTTCGCGACGCGCTGGCAGGAGGTTTGATGGTCACCAAGAGCCAGGACTACAGCCTGGCCGTGTACCCGCGGGCCGAGTTCGAGCAACTCGCCCGCCGCGCGGCCAAGGCGTCGCGCAGCAATCCCGAAGCGCGGGCATTCCTGCGCAACCTGGCCGCCGCCACCGACGAACAGCATCCCGACGGACAGGGCCGGATCACCTTGTCGCCCGACCATCGCCGCTACGCCAACCTCTCCAAGGACTGCGTGGTCATCGGATCGGTCGACTACCTCGAGATCTGGGATGCGCAGGCGTGGAGCGACTACCAGCAGACCCATGAAGAGAACTTCTCCGCGGCCAGCGATGAAGCCCTCAGCGACATCATCTGAGGCGCGCGCCCGTGCCTCGTGGCCTCTGTCCGAACCGACCCTGACGTACTTCCCCAACGTCAGGTTCGCGCCGTCGGGCAGGGACCTCGAGGCAGGGGCGATCCCCGGACGATCGCCGGCATGGCGGGGCCCACATCGGAGGGGAGGTGTTGCGGTGGCCGAGCAGGGCGAATTCGGGCACGTACCGGTACTGCTGGAGCGTTGCGTGGAACTGCTGGCCCCGGCGCTGACCCGGGAATCACCAGACGGCCGTGGCGCCACTCTCGTCGACGCCACCCTCGGGGCCGGCGGCCATACCGAACGGTTCCTGAGCCAGTTCCCCGGCCTGCGGGTCATCGGCCTCGACCGGGACACCACCGCGCTTGAGATCGCCGGCACCCGGTTGGACCGGTTCGCCGATCGGCTGCGCACCGTCCGGACCCGCTACGACGCGATCGGCGCAGCGCTGACGGAAGTGGGGTTGGCGCCAACAGGTTCGGTCGACGGGGTGCTGTTCGATCTCGGCGTCTCGTCGATGCAGCTCGACCGGGCGGAGCGGGGCTTCTCCTACGCCCAGGACGCCCCACTGGACATGCGGATGGATCCCGAGGCCGAGCTGACGGCCGCGGAGATCGTCAACACCTACGACGCGGCCGCGCTGACCGACATCCTGCGCCGTTTCGGCGAGGAGCGCTTCGCGTCACGCATCGCCGCCCATATCGTCCGCCGGCGGTCGCAGACACCGTTCACCTCGACGGGGGAGCTGACAGCGCTGCTCTACGAGGCGATTCCGGCGCCCGCCCGACGCACCGGGGGGCATCCGGCCAAGCGGACGTTCCAGGCACTGCGCATCGCGGTCAACGGCGAGCTCGAGTCGCTGCGCAGCGCCCTCCCGGCCGCCCTGGACGCGCTGGCGGTGGGCGGGCGCGTCGCGGTGATGTCCTATCAGTCACTGGAGGATCGCATCGTCAAGCAGTTGTTCGCCGCGGTGACCACGTCGCGCACGCCGGTCGATCTGCCGGTCGAATTGCCCGGTGACAGACCGAGGTTCACGACGTTGACGCGGGGCGCCGAGCGTGCCCAACCGGATGAGGTCGAGCACAACCCGAGAGCGGGATCGGTCCGGTTGCGGGCCGTGCAGCGCGTTGCGGCCGGGCCGGCTTCGACAGCGAGGGGGGATTGATGGCGACCAACCGCAAACCTGCGGCCAGGCAAGGCGATCGCCGCCGCGGCCCCGAGGGCGCCACCCGCACCGGGCCGCGCCGTTCGAGTGAGGCGCCGCAGGCACGGCGCTCTCGGCGGCAGCACGGGACTGCGCCCGCCCCGGGGCGTGAATCGCGGCCGCGGTCGGGGCCGCAGAACGCGGTGCTCGCACGCACCGATGCCCGGCCGGTGCCGCCGAAGAACACCAAGCAGGCCAAGGCGCGTGCCAAGGCGCGAAAGGCCAAGGCACCCAAGGTGGTGCGCGTACCGCTGCGGGAACGCCTGATCACCCGGCTGGCGTCGATCGACCTGCGACCGCGCTCCTTGGCGGCCAAGGTCCCGTTCGTGGTGTTGATCATCGGTTCGCTCGGTATCGGGCTGGGCATCACGCTGTGGCTGTCGACCGATGCCGCCGAGCGCTCCTATCAGCTGGGCAACATCCGGGAGCGCAATCGGGTGCTGCTGCAGCAGAAGGAGGCGCTGGAGCGTGACGTGCTCACCGCCGAGTCGGCGCCGGCGCTGGCCGAGGCGGCCCGCGAACTGGGCATGATCCCGACCCGCGACACCGCCCACCTGGTCCAGGACCCGGCCGGCAACTGGGTGGTCGTCGGCCAACCGAAACCGGCCGAGGGTGTGCCGCCGCCGCCACTGAACACCAAGCTGCCCGACGAGCAACCGGCGACACCGCCGGCCGAGGTTCCGGTGCGGGTGCCGCCCGCCGGGCCGAAGCTGGACAGCCGGCATCTGCCCACCCCGGCCGCGCCGGCGCCCGCGGTACCCGGTGCGCCGCTGATCATCCCGGGGCTGCCGGGAATGCCCGGCCTGCCCGGTGCGCCGCTGTCCGGGCCGCCGCCGGGTCCCGCGCTTGAGATCCCGCCCGTCGCGCTGCCGCCGGAGGCCGCGCTGCCCCCCGCGGCCGTGCTTCCGCCGCAGGCCGCCTTGCCGCCGCAACCGGAGCTGCCGCAGCAGCCCGTCCTGCCACCGCTGCTTCCGGGAGCCCCGCGATGAGACGGTCGGCTCGGAGCACAGGACCGACGCGGCGCGCCGACGGCTCGGTCAAGGCGAGCACGCGCAGGGCCGGCCGATCCGCCAAGCCCACCAAGCAGCCCAAGTCGGCCAAAACGGCCAAAGTTGCCCAGCAGACGGGACATTCGGCGCGCGATCGTCGTACCCGGCCGGCCACCGACCTGGGGCTGCGCAGCGCATCGTTCGTCTTCCGGCACCGCACCGGCAACGCCGTGATCTTCCTGGTGCTGGCGCTGTCCGCGGCCCAGTTGTTTTATCTGCAGGTGCCGCGGGCGTCGGGATTGCGGGCCGAGGCCGCTGGACAACTCAAGGTCACCGACGTCCAGCAGGCCATGCGCGGCGACATCATCGACCGCACCGGCGACAAGTTGGCGTTCACCATCGAAGCCCGGGCATTGACCTTCCAGCCGATCAAGGTCGGCAAGCAACTCGCGGAGGCCCGGAAGAAGGATCCGGCCGCCCCCGATCCCCAGCGGCGCTTTCAGGAGATCGCCAAGGACATCGCCGGCCGACTCGGGAACAAGCCGGATGCGGCGACGCTGTTGAAGAAATTGCGCAGCAACGAGACCTTTGTCTATCTGGCCCGTGCCGTCGATCCGGCGCTGGCCGAGGCGATCACCGACAAATACCCGGAGGTCGGCAGCGAGCGCCAGGATCTGCGGCAGTATCCGGGCGGATCGTTGGCCGCCAACATCATCGGCGGCATCGACTGGGACGGCCACGGCCTGCTGGGGCTGGAAGACTCGATGGACGCCGTGCTGGCCGGCACCGACGGCTCGATCACCTACGACCGCGGCTCCGACGGCGTGGTGATCCCGGGCAGCTACCGCAACCGGCACCGGGCCGTCAACGGCTCGACGATCCAGCTCACCCTCGACGACGACATCCAGTTCTACGTCCAGCAGCAGGTTCAGCAGGCCAAGAACGTCTCCGGCGCCCGCAACGTCACCGCGGTGGTGCTCGACGCCAAGACCGGCGAGGTGCTGGCGATGGCCGGCGACAACACCTTCGACCCGTCTCAGGACATCGGGCGACAAGAGGACCGGCAGCTGGGAAACCCGGCGGTGTCGTCGCCGTTCGAGCCCGGCTCGGTGAACAAGATCATCACCGCCGCCTCGGTCATCGAGTACGGCCTGAGCAACCCCGATGAGGTGCTACAGGTTCCGGGCTCGATCAACATCGCAGATGTCACCGTCAGCGATGCCTGGGAGCACGGGGTGGCGCCCTACACCACGACCGGGATCTTTGGGAAGTCCTCCAACGTCGGCACCCTGATGCTGGCGCAGCGGGTAGGCCCCGAGCGTTGGTTCGAGATGCTGGAGAAATTCGGTCTGGGGCAGCGCACCGGCGTCGCCCTTCCCGGCGAGAGCGCCGGGCTGGTTCCGCCGGTTGACCAGTGGTCGGGCAGCTCGTTCGCCAACCTTCCGATCGGCCAAGGCCTTTCGATGACGCTGCTGCAGATGGCCGGGATGTATCAGGCCATCGCCAACGACGGGCTGCGCATTCCGCCGCGAATCATCAAGGCCACCATCGCCCCCGACGGCGCCCGCACCGAGGAACCCCGCCCGGACGGGGTGCGGGTCGTCTCGGAGCAGACCGCGCAGACCGTCCGCAACATGCTGCGCTCGGTGACCCAGCGCGACCCGACCGGTGTTCAGCAGGGCACCGGATGGCAGGCCGCCGTCGACGGCTACCAGATCGCCGGGAAGACCGGCACCGCCCAGCAGATCAATCCCGGCTGCGGCTGCTATTACGACGACGTCTACTGGATCACCTTCGCCGGGATCGCGCCGGTGGACAATCCGCGCTACGTCATCGGAATGATGATGGACAACCCCCATCGTGCCGCCGACGGATCGCCGGGCACGTCGGCCGCGCCGCTGTTCCACAACATCGCCGGCTGGCTGTTGCAGCGGCACAATGTTCCGCTGTCGCCGGACCCGGGACCGCCACTCGTGCTGCAGGCGATGTAGCGGTCGTCCCCGCGCCGACTGCGAAATGCCGATCGGCCACCCCGCTGTGGGTGCCGGCCTGGGTAGTCTCAGGTCCGGTTCTGGTGACCTGGCCGCAGCGGATGGAGGTGATCGCGGTGTCTGCCGCAATGCGCCCTGAGGTCGGGACGGGTACGCCGCTGCGCGTCCTGGCCGACCACGTCGGGGCGGTCTCCGCGACCGGCGGTGTGGTGCCGGAGCTGCCGATCACCGGGCTGACGCTGCGCGCCCAGGATGCGCAGCCAGGGGACCTGTTCGCGGCGCTGCCCGGCGCGACCACCCGCGGGGCGCGGTTCGTCGCCGACGCGGTGGCACGCGGCGCGGTCGCGGTGCTCTCCGATGGCGACGGGGCCGCCGAGATCACCAGCGGCGCAGCGGCGCCCGGGATACCGGTGCTGGTGCATCCGGCTCCTCGCGCGGTGCTCGGCGAATTGGCGGCCACCGTCTACCGGCATCCCTGCGAGCGGCTCACGGTCATCGGTGTCACCGGGACGTCGGGCAAAACCACCACCGCCTACCTGGTGGAGGCCGGGTTGCGGGCCGCCGGCCGGACCGCGGGGCTGATCGGCACCGTCGGGGTCCGAATCGACGGGGTCGATCTGCCCAGCGCGCTGACCACCCCCGAGGCGCCGGCGCTGCAGGCGCTGCTGGCAGTGATGGCGCAGCGCGGGGTCGACACCGTGGTGATGGAGGTGTCCAGCCACGCCCTGACGTTGGGCCGGGCCGACGGCACCCGCTTTGCGGTGGGCGCGTTCACCAACCTGTCGCGTGACCACCTGGACTTCCACCCGAGCATGGCCGACTACTTCGAGGCCAAGGCGCGGCTGTTCGATCCGGCCTCACCGCTGCACGCCGCCCGGACGGTGGTCTGTATCGACGACGAGGCCGGCGAGGCGATGGCGGCGCGCGCGAGCGCACCGGTCACCGTCAGCGTTACCGGCCGGCCCGCGGGCTGGGGTGTGGAAGGCGTCAGCGCGGCTGCGGGCCCAGGTGGCCGGGAGTTCGTGGCGGTGGACCCCGCCGGTGTGCACCATCCGGTCGGAATCGGGCTGCCCGGGGACTACAACGTCGCCAATTGTCTGGTGGCGCTGGCGATTCTCGACGTGGTCGGGGTGTCGCCGGAGCAGGCGGCGCCGGGCCTGCGCGACGCCCGGGTGCCCGGCCGGATGGAGCCGATCGATCGCGGCCAGGGCTTCCTGGCGCTGGTCGACTACGCGCACAAGCCGGGTGCGCTGGCCGCGGTCTTGCAGACACTGCGCCAGGACCTGCGCGAAACGGCCGGGCGGCTGGCTGTGGTTTTCGGCGCCGGCGGCGACCGCGACCACGGCAAGCGCGCGCCGATGGGGCGGATCGCCGCCGAGACCGCGGACCTGGTGGTCATCACCGACGACAACCCGCGGGGCGAGGACCCCGCCGACATCCGGCGCGCGATTCTGGCCGGTGCGGCCGACGGCAGCGCGGCGGTGGTCGAGATCGGTGATCGCCGGGCGGCGATCGAGCACGCGGTGCGCTGGGCGCGGCCCGGCGATGTGGTGCTCGTCGCCGGCAAGGGCCACGAAACCGGGCAGACCGCCGGGGGACGAACGCAGCCCTTCGACGACCGAATCGAGCTGGCCCAGGCGCTCGAAGCGCGCGAGCAGCACCGATGATCGCGCTGACCGTCGCGGAGATCGCCGCGATCGTGGGTGGCCGGCTCGCCGACATCTCACCGGAGCAGGCCGCGCGCACCGTGGTCAGCGGGACCGTGGAGTTCGACTCCCGTCGCATCACCGCGGGCTCGTTGTTCCTGGCTCTGCCCGGTGCGCGTGCCGACGGCCACGACCACGCGGCGTCGGCGGTGGCCGCCGGCGCGGTGGCGGTGCTGGCGGCCCGTCCGGTCGGGGTGCCGGCGATCGTGGTAGACCCCGGCCCGAAGGCCGCCAGCAGATCCGGTGCGCTCGAGCACGACGACGCGTCCGGATCCGGGGCGACGGTGCTGGCCGCGCTGGCCAAACTCGCCGCCGCGGTGGCCGCCCGACTGGTCGCCGAGGGCCTGAGGATCATCGGCGTTACCGGCTCGTCGGGCAAAACCTCCACCAAAGACCTGATCGCCACGGTGCTGGCGCCGCTGGGTCAGGTGGTGGCGCCGCCCGGATCGTTCAACAACGAACTGGGCCACCCGTGGACGGTGCTGCGGGCCGATGAGCACACGGACTTTCTGGTGCTGGAGCTGTCCGCGCGGCATCGCGGCAACATCGCGGAACTGGCCGCCATCGCCCCGCCGCAACTGGCGGTGGTGCTCAACGTCGGCAGCGCGCATCTGGGCGAGTTCGGCTCCCGCGAGGCGATCGCGGAGACCAAAGCCGAACTGGTGCAAGCCGTTCCGGAGTCGGGCGTGGTGATCCTCAACGTCGACGATTCCGCGGTGGCCACGATGGCGGACAAGACCGTCGCACGGGTGGTGCGGGTCAGCCGCTCCGCGCCGGCCGACGTGTGGGCCGATGCCGTGGTCCTCGACGAGTTGGCCCGCCCGCGGTTCGCCCTGCACGCCGGTTGCGAAGCCGACGTCACGGTGTCACTCGGGGTGTCCGGAGACCACCAAGTCGGCAACGCGCTGTGCGCCGCTGCCGTGGCCTTGGAATGCGGTGCTACGCCGCAGCAGGTGGCCGACGCCCTGGCGGGCGCCGGGCCGGCCTCGGGGCACCGGATGCAGGTCAGTACCCGCGCCGACGGCGTAACCGTGATCGACGACTCCTACAACGCCAACCCCGACTCCATGCGGGCGGCGCTGCAGGCGCTGGCCTGGATCGCCCGCGGTGAGAATCCGGGGGCGAAGCGCCACAGCTGGGCCGTGCTCGGCGAGATGGCTGAGCTGGGCGAGGACGCGATATCTGAGCATGACCGCATCGGCCGGCTCGCGGTGCGCTTAGATGTGTCTCGTCTCATTGTCGTCGGCGTAGGGAGAGCAATGGGGGCGATGCACCACGGCGCGGTCATGGAGGGATCCTGGGGCGCCGAGGCCACTGCGGTACAAGACGTCGATGCCGCCCTGGCCCTGCTGCGCGCCGAATTGCGGCCGGGTGACGTGGTGCTGGTCAAGGCGTCCAACTCCGCCGGGCTGACGGTCCTGGCCGACGCGCTGGTCAGCGACCACCCGGGAGACCGCCGATGATCATGATCCTCGTCGCGGCCGGTGTCGCGCTGTTGGTCGCGATCCTGCTGACCCCGGTGCTGATCCGGGTGTTCACCAAGCAGGGCTTCGGTCAGGAGATCCGCGAGGACGGCCCGGCCAGCCATCAGAGCAAACGGGGCACACCGTCGATGGGTGGCGTAGCGATCGTGGCCGGGATCTGGGCGGGCTACCTGACGGCTCAACTGGCCGGCCTGGTCTTCTACGGCACCGGACCGACGGCCTCCGGGCTATTGGTATTGGGGCTGGCGACCGCGCTGGGCGGCGTCGGATTCATCGACGACCTGATCAAGATCCGCCGGTCACGCAATCTCGGCCTGAACAAGACCGCCAAGACCGTCGGGCAGGTCACCGCGGCGACCCTGTTCGGCCTGCTGGTGCTCAACTTCCGCAACAGCTCCGGGCTGACCCCGGGCTCCCAGCAGCTGTCCTACGTGCGCGAGATCGCCACCGTCACACTGCCACCGGCGATTTTCGTGTTGTTCGTCATCCTGATCGTCAGCGCCTGGTCGAACGCGGTGAACTTCACCGACGGCCTGGACGGCCTGGCCGCCGGATCGATGGCGATGGTCAGTGCCGCCTACGTGCTGATCACCGTGATGCAGCACCGCAACGCCTGTGCCATCGCGCCCGGACTGGGTTGCTACAACGTGCGCGACCCGCTGGATTTGGCGCTGATCGCCGCCGCAACGGCGGGCGCCTGCATCGGGTTTCTGTGGTGGAACGCCGCGCCGGCGAAGATCTTCATGGGCGACACCGGATCACTGGCGCTGGGCGGGGTGATCGCCGGGATGTCGATCACCACCCGCACCGAGATCCTCGCGGTGGTGCTCGGCGGGCTCTTCGTCGCCGAGATCACCTCGGTCGTCGTGCAGATCCTGGCGTTCCGCAGCACCGGCCGCCGGGTGTTCCGGATGGCGCCGTTCCATCATCACTTCGAGTTGGCCGGCTGGGCGGAGACCACCGTGATCATCCGGTTCTGGCTGCTGACGGCCATCGCCTGCGGGCTGGGCGTCTCCATGTTCTACGGCGAGTGGTTCACCGCCGTCGGCGGCTGACATGACCGGCGTGCTGTCCTCCGGCGCCCGGGTGCTGGTTGCCGGCGCCGGGGTGACCGGCCGGGCGGTGCTGAGTGCGTTGGCGCCGCTGGGCCTGGACTTGACACTCTGCGACGACGACCCGGCCGCGCTGCGTGCCCACACCGGGGTCACCAGGTGCAGCCCGGCCCAGGCCGGGTCCCAGATCGCCGACTACACCCTGGTGGTCACCAGCCCCGGGTTTGCGCCCACCACACCCGTGCTGGCCGCGGCGGCCGAAGCCGGGGTGCCGATCTGGGGTGACGTGGAACTGGCCTGGCAGCTCGATGCGGCTGGTCGTTACGGTCCGCCACGGCGCTGGCTGGTGGTGACCGGCACCAACGGCAAGACCACCACGACGTCGATGCTGCACGCCATGCTGACCGCCGCGGGCCGGCGCGCCGCATTGTGCGGCAACATCGGCAGCCCGGTGCTCGATGTGCTCGGCGAGCCCGCCGGCGGTTCAGCGAGGCTCGACGGAGGAGAGCGGAAGCTGGGACCGCCGCATGAATCCGAACTGCTGGCCGTCGAGCTGTCCAGTTTCCAGCTGCACTGGGCGCCGTCGCTGCGTCCGGAGGCCGGGGCGGTGCTCAACATCGCCGAAGACCACCTGGACTGGCACGGCAGCATGGCCGCCTACACCGCCGACAAGGCGCGGGCACTGGCCGGCCGGGTGGCGGTGGTCGGCCTCGACGACGCCCGCGCGGCGGCGCTGCTGGGCGGGTCGCCCGCGGCGGTGAAGGCCGGTTTCCGGCTCGGGGAGCCGGCGGCCGGCGAGCTCGGCGTCATCGACGGCATGCTGGTCGACCGCGCGTTCGCCGGCGCGGAAGCCGTGGCGCTGGCGCCGGTGGCCTCGATTTCGGTGCCCGGGCCGGTCGGCGTGCTGGATGCGCTGGCCGCGGCGGCGCTGGCCCGCAGCGTGGCGGTGCCGCCGGAGGCGATCGCGGCCGCGTTGGCATCGTTTCAGGTCGGTCGGCACCGCGCCGAACTGGTGGTCGTCGCCGACGGCATCAGCTACGTCGACGACTCCAAGGCCACCAACCCGCACGCCGCCGAAGCCTCGGTGCTGGCCTACCCGCGGGTGGTCTGGGTGGCCGGTGGTCTGCTCAAGGGCGCCTCGGTCGAGGCGACCGTCGCCCGCATCGCCGATCACCTGGCCGGGGCGGTGCTGATCGGCCGCGATCGCGGCGAGGTTGCCAAGGCGTTATCACGACACGCACCGGATGTCCCCGTCGTCTTCGTTGAGACGGGTCAGGATGCTGATATGCAAGTTATGGGTGAGACTGCTGTGTCTCCAGTTACTCGTGTGACACGAGTAGCTGATGGGTCCGACGAGTCGCTGGGCTCGCGAGTGATGACCGCGGTGGTCGCCGCCGCCCGTGACCTGGCAAGGCCCGGCGACACGGTGCTGCTGGCCCCGGCGGGGGCGTCCTTCGACCAGTTCGCCGGCTACGGCGCCCGGGGCGAAGCCTTCGCGGCCGCCGCGCGCGCCGCGGCAGGGGCGGTGTGATCGGGATTCTGGCCCGGCTGCGGCGAGACGCCGGGGCCGCGGCCGCCGAGGACGAGACGACGCCGCCGAAGCCCGCCAACACCGAGCCGCGCACCCGGTTCGGGGCCTGGCTGGGCCGGCCCATGACGTCGTTTCACCTCATCATCGCCATTGCCGCGTTGCTGACCACGCTCGGTCTGATCATGGTGCTGTCCGCGTCGGGGGTGGAGTCCTACGGTGTCGACGGCTCGGCCTGGCGGATCTTCGGCAAGCAGGTGCTCTGGACGGTGATCGGGCTCATCGGTTGCTATGTGGCGTTGCGGATGCCGGTGCGGTTCATGCGCCGCATGGCTTTTCTGGGATTCGCGTTCACCGTCGTGTTGCTGGTGCTCGTGCTTATCCCCGGTATCGGCACGCTGTCCAACGGCTCCCGGGGCTGGTTCGTCGTCGCCGGATTCTCCATGCAGCCCTCCGAACTGGCCAAGATCGCGTTCGCCATCTGGGGCGCCCACCTGCTGGCGGCCCGGCGGATGGAACGCGCGACGCTGCGCGAGATGCTGATTCCGCTGGTGCCGGCCGCGGTGGTCGCTTTGGCGCTGATCGTCGCCCAACCGGACCTGGGGCAGACGGTCTCGCTGGGCATCATCCTGCTGGCGCTGCTGTGGTACGCCGGCCTGCCGCTGCGGGTGTTCACCAGCTCGCTGGCGGCGGTGATCGTGGCGGCCGGCATCCTGGCCGTCTCGGAGGGTTACCGTTCCGACCGGGTGCGGTCCTGGCTGGACCCAGATGCCGACCCGATGAACGCCGGGTACCAGGCGCGGCAGGCGAAGTTCGCACTGGCCAACGGCGGCATCTTCGGCGACGGCCTGGGCCAGGGGACCGCCAAGTGGAACTACCTGCCCAACGCGCACAACGACTTCATCTTCGCCATCATCGGCGAGGAACTCGGCTTCATCGGCGGGTTCGGGTTGCTGGCGCTGTTCGGCCTGTTCGCCTACACCGGCATGCGCATCGCGAAGCGCTCCGCCGACCCGTTCCTGCGACTGCTGACGGCCACCACCACGATGTGGGTGATCGGCCAGTCCTTCATCAACGTCGGCTACGTGATCGGGCTGCTGCCTGTCACCGGGATTCAGCTACCGCTGATATCGGCCGGTGGAACCTCCACGGCGACAACGTTGTTCATGATCGGCATCATGGCCAATGCGGCCCGGCACGAACCGGAGGCGGTGGCTGCGCTGCGCGCCGGCGCCGACGACCGGATGAACCGGATGCTGCGGTTGCCGCTGCCGGAGCCGTATGCACCGACCCGGATCGAGGCACTGCGTGACCGGCTGCGGTCTCGGCCGCAATCCGCCGGCGGGCAGCGCGGCACCGGGCGGGCACCGTCCCGGTCGGCCGGGCGGCAACGCGCAGCCGGGCAGCCGACGAAGCGGGCGGCGAGCCGCGGTACGGGCCGGGCAGGGCAAAATGGAGCCGGCCGACGTCGCCGGGCGGCGTCCGTACAAGCGGCGTCCCGACAACCGGCGTCGGCCGAGCGGCGTCCGACAGTCGGGCGCGCACGCGCACTGGAAGGTCAGCATTAGGGGAGTGAACGACTCGGTCAGCAAGCCGGACCGCGGTGCGCCGATATCGGTGGTTCTGGCCGGCGGCGGTACCGCAGGCCACGTCGAGCCCGCGATGGCCGTCGCCGACGCGCTGCGCGCCGTGGACGCGGGTGTCCGCATCACCGCGCTGGGCACGGCACGCGGCCTGGAGACCCGGCTGGTGCCTGCTCGCGGCTATGACCTGGAGTTGATCACCCCGGTGCCGTTGCCGCGCAAACTCAACGCTGATCTGGTTCGGCTGCCGGCCCGGGTGGTGCGGGCCGTTCGCGAGACCCGGGCGGTGTTGCGCGCCGTGCGGGCTGACGTGGTGATCGGGTTCGGCGGCTACGTGGCGTTGCCGGCGTATCTGGCCGCGCGTGGTATCGGTCGGCGGCAGATTCCGGTGGTGATCCACGAGGCCAATGCGCGCGCCGGGCTGGCCAACCGGGTCGGCGCCCGCGGCGCCGTGCGGGTGCTCTCCGCCGTCGGCGATTGCGGCCTGTCGCGCCCGGAGGTGGTCGGGGTGCCGGTCCGCGCGGCGATCACCACGCTGGACCGGGCGGCGCTGCGGGCAACGGCCCGCGCCCACTTCGGCTTCGCCGACGACGCCCGGGTGCTGCTGGTGTTCGGCGGTTCGCAAGGCGCCCAGTCGATCAACCAGGCCGTCGCCGGCGCGGCCAAACATCTTGCTGCGGCTGGGGTTTCGGTGCTGCACGCGCACGGCCCGAAGAACACGCTGGATCTGCCGCAGCCCGCCGAGGGCGATCCGCCGTACGTCGCGGTGCCTTATTTGGACCGGATGGACCTGGCATATGCGGCCGCCGATCTGGCGATCTGCCGGTCCGGGGCGATGACGGTCGCCGAGGTGTCGGCGGTCGGATTGCCGGCGGTGTACGTGCCGTTGCCGATCGGCAACGGTGAGCAGCGGCTCAACGCGCTGCCGGTCGTCGACGCGGGCGGCGGTGAGCTGGTCGACGACGCCGCGCTGACCCCGGACTTCGTGGCCGGCACGGTCGCCGGGCTGCTCACCGACCGGGCGCGGCTCGCCGCGATGACCAGCGCCGCCCGGCTGGCCGGGCACCCGGAAGCGGCGCAGCGGGTGGCGCAGGCGGCGTTGGACGTGGCGGCCGACCGGCGGTCTCGGAGCCGTAATGAGCACTGATCAGCTGCCGCCGGAGCTGAGCCGGGTGCACATGGTCGGCATCGGAGGAGCGGGCATGTCCGGCATCGCCCGCATCCTGCTGGACCGGGGCGGCCTGGTGTCGGGGTCCGACGCCAAGGAGTCGCGCGGGACCCACGCGCTGCGGGCCCGGGGCGCGCAGGTGCGGATCGGCCACGACGCCTCGGCGCTGGATCTGTTGCCGGGCGGTGTCACCACGGTGGTGACCACCCACGCGGCGATCCCCAAGACCAACCCCGAACTCGTCGAGGCCCGCCGCCGCGGCATTCCGGTGGTGTTGCGGCCGGCGGTGCTGGCCATGCTGATGGCCGGGCGCACCACCTTGATGGTCACCGGCACGCACGGCAAGACCACCACCACGTCGATGCTGGTGGTCGCGTTGCAGCACTGCGGGCTGGATCCGTCGTTCGCGGTCGGTGGCGAATTGGGTTCGGCTGGTGCCGAGGCCGGCACCAACGCCCATCACGGCAGCGGACCGTTGTTCGTCGCCGAGGCCGACGAGAGCGACGGCTCGCTGCTGGAGTACACCCCGAACGTCGCGGTGGTGACCAACGTCGAAGCCGACCACCTGGACTTCTTCGGCAGTGCCGAGGCCTACACCCGGGTGTTCGACTCGTTCATGGAGCGCATCACGCCGGGCGGCGCGGCGGTGGTGTGCGTCGATGACCCCGGCGCCGCCGAGCTGGCCGATCGCACTGCGGCACAGGGCATCCGGGTTCTGCGCTACGGCACCGAGCGGCCCGGACAGCAGGAGCTGGCCGGTTCGCTGTTGAGCTGGGAACAGCAGGGGACCGGCGCGGTCGCCGAGATCGCGCTGGCGGGATCCGCTTCCCGGGAGGCGATGTGCCTGGCGGTGCCGGGCCGGCACATGGCGCTCAACGCGCTGGGTGCGTTGCTGGCTGCGGTCGAGGTCGGCGCGCCGCTGCGGGCCGTGCTCGACGGTCTGGCTGGCTTCGACGGGGTACGACGCAGGTTCGAATTGGTGGGCTCGGCGGGCTCGTCGGGGTCGGTGCGGGTCTTCGACGACTACGCACACCATCCCACCGAGATCGCCGCGACGCTGACCGCGGTCCGCGCCCTGCTCGCCGAGCGTGGCACGGGCCGCAGCCTGGTGGTGTTTCAGCCGCATCTGTACTCGCGGACAAAGGCTTTCGCTGCCGAGTTCGGCCGGTCGCTGAACGGCGCCGATGAGGTGTTCGTGCTTGACGTTTACGGTGCGCGTGAGCAGCCGTTGCCCGGCGTGAGCGGGGCGAGTGTCGCCGAGCATGTCAGCGTTCCGGTGCACTACCTGCCGGACTTCGCCGCGGTGCCGCAGGCGGTGGCCGCGGCGGCCGGGCCTGGTGACGTGATCGTCACCATGGGCGCCGGCGACGTGACCGTGCTGGGCCCGGAGATCGTGACCGCGCTGCGGGCGCGGTCCGACCGGACCCTTCCCGGCCGCCCGGGCGCGCTGTGAGTACGCCACCCGACGAACCCGACGTGACACCGGAAGACCCGGTGGGCGACGGCGCCGCCCGGGACATCGAACAAACCGAGCACGTCGAGAACACCGAAGCCGGCCAGAACACCGACGCCGGCCGGGCCACCGGTGACGCCGCGGCCGGCGCGGAGTCCGAGGAGCCCGCGGAGGCCGAGGGCCCGCGGCGGCGCGCACGGCGGGAGCGCGCCGAGCGCCGTGCGGCACAGGCGCGCGCCGAGGCGATCGAACAAGCCCGCCGGGATGCAAAGCGCCGACTCCGGGCCGGTTCCGCCGAGCCGCAGCAGGGTGTTCCGCGGGGGGCCATCCGGGGCTTGAAGATGGTGCTGGCCACATTCCTCGCGGTGGTGCTGGTGGTCGGGCTCGGGCTCATCCTGTATTTCACGCCGGTGATGTCGGTGCGCGACATCGAGGTCACCGGGATCGCGGCCGTGCCTCGTGAGGAGGTCATCGACGTCGCGAAGGTGCGGCTCGGCACCCCGCTGCTGCAAATCGACACCGGCAGCGTCGCCGAGCGAGTCGCGGCGATCCGCCGGGTCGCCAGCACCCGGGTGCAGCGGCAGTACCCCTCGGTGTTGTCGATCACGGTGGTGGAGCGGGTCGCCGTGGTGTTCAAGGATTTTCCGGACGGCCCGCATCTGTTCGACCGCGACGGCGTCGATTTCGCGACGGCGCCGCCGCCGGGGCCGCTGCCGGTATTCGACGTCGAGAACCCCGGTCCGACGGATCCGGCCAGCCGGGCCGCGCTGCAGGTGATGACCGCGCTGGCCCCCGAGGTCGCCGGCCAGGTCAGCCGGGTGGCCGCCCCGTCGGTCGCTTCCATCACCCTGACGTTGGCCGACGGCCGGGTGGTGGTCTGGGGCAGCACCGATCGCACCGCGGAGAAGGCCCAGAAGCTGGCGGCGTTGCTCACCCAGCCCGGTCACACCTACGACGTCTCGAGTCCGGATCTGCCCACCGTCCGCTAGGAAAGAAAATTCGCCCGGTGTGTCCCGGCGCGTCGGAGCCGAGGACGGGCGGGGCGGCCCTACTGTGGCGGTTACGCGGAACAACTTGACATAACTCTAAGCCTTTGGTTGAGGTTGAGGGTTTGCCACAGTTTTTCGAAAGGCAGTTCAGGGAGTTCAGCGGTAAGCCAGGCCCCAGAGAGGGATCAGATCCCACCAGGGAGGAAGACGAACGATGACCCCACCGCACAACTATCTGGCCGTCATCAAAGTCGTGGGTATCGGTGGTGGCGGCGTCAACGCCGTCAACCGGATGATCGAGCAGGGCCTCAAGGGCGTCGAGTTCATCGCGATCAACACCGACGCACAGGCATTGTTGATGAGCGACGCCGACGTCAAGCTCGACGTCGGGCGCGACTCGACCCGCGGCCTCGGTGCCGGCGCCGACCCCGAAGTCGGGCGCCGGGCCGCCGAAGACGCCAAGGACGAGATCGAAGAGCTACTGCGCGGCGCCGACATGGTGTTCGTCACCGCCGGCGAGGGCGGCGGCACCGGCACCGGTGGCGCACCGGTCGTCGCCACCATCGCGCGCAAGCTCGGGGCGCTGACCGTCGGCGTGGTCACCCGGCCGTTCTCCTTCGAGGGCAAACGCCGCAGCAACCAGGCCGAGAACGGGATCAACACGCTGCGGGAGAGCTGCGACACCCTGATCGTGATCCCCAACGACCGGTTGCTGCAGATGGGCGACGCGCAGGTCTCGCTGATGGACGCCTTCCGCAGCGCCGACGAGGTGCTGCTCAACGGCGTCCAGGGCATCACTGACCTGATCACCACGCCGGGCCTGATCAACGTCGACTTCGCCGACGTCAAGGGCATCATGAGCGGCGCGGGCACCGCGTTGATGGGAATCGGGTCGGCTCGCGGCGACGGCCGGGCGCTCAAGGCCGCTGAGATCGCGATCAACTCGCCACTGCTGGAGGCCTCGATGGAGGGCGCCCAGGGTGTGCTGATGTCGGTCGCCGGCGGCAGCGACCTGGGGTTGTTCGAGATCAACGAGGCGGCGTCGCTGGTGCAGGACGCCGCGCACCCCGAAGCCAACATCATCTTCGGCACCGTGATCGACGATTCGCTCGGCGACGAGGTCCGGGTGACCGTGATCGCGGCGGGCTTCGACTCGGCCGGTGCGGGCCGCAAACCGGTGACCGGAGCAACGGGCCAACCACGGCACGCCGTGGCGCCCGGGCAGGCCGGCAAGGTCACGTCGTCGCTGTTCGACCCGGTCGACGCCGTCAGCGTGCCCGCCCCGACCAACGGTGCGACGGTCAGCGTCGGCGGCCGCAACGGCGATGACGGCGTGGATGACGACGACGTCGACGTCCCGCCGTTCATGCGCCACTAGCGTTCGGCCCTGAGTCGGTGACGTTCCGCGTCCGGCGGGTGACCACCACCCGGTCCGGTGGCGTCTCGGCGGCTCCGTTCGACAGCTTCAACCTCGGCGATCATGTCGGCGACGATCCGGCGGCGGTGGCGACCAACCGCGCGCGATTGGCCAAGGCCACCGGACTCGGTCCCGACCGCCTGGTGTGGATGAACCAGGTGCACGGGGATCGGGTGGTGGTCGTCGACGAACCGCGCGACACCCCGGTAGACGCGACCGACGCGCTGATCACAGGCGTGCCCCGGCTGGCGATGGTGGTGGTGACCGCCGACTGCGTACCGGTGCTGATGGCGGATGCACGCGCCGGCGTGGTGGCGGCGGTACACGCCGGCCGGGTCGGCGCCCAGCGCGGCATCGTCGCCCGGGCGCTGGAGGTGATGCTCGCGGCGGGGGCGCAGCTCGGTGACATCTCGGTGCTGCTCGGCCCGGCGATCAGCGGACCGCACTATGAGGTGCCCGCGGCGATGGCCGAGGAGGTCGAGGCGGCACTGCCGGGTAGTCGCACCCGCACCTCGGCCGGCACCCCCGGCCTGGACCTGCGGGCCGGAATCACCCGGCAATTACGGGAATTGGGCGTCGAGGCCATCGACGCCGACCCCCGCTGCACGGCGGCCGACCCGAAGTTGTTCAGTCACCGGCGGGACGGCCGCACCGGCCGGCTCGCGTCACTGGTGTGGCTGGAATGAGCCGGCGGTACCGGGGCGCCGGCGGAGCGACCGTGAAACCGGTTGCGCCTGTCCGCGTGTCGTTGCCGCGCCACGGCGCACTCGGCCATTACCGTCACCATAATTAGTCACTTCAGTCACACCTTCATCACAGTCATCAGAGAAGGGTCCAATGATGAGCACACTCCACAAGGTCAAGGCCTACTTCGGGATGGCTCCTATGGAGGACTACGACGACGACTACTACGACGACGGCGATGAGCGCGCCTCGTCGCGCGACTACGCACCCCGGGGGGAGCGGTTCTCCGAGGACGTCTTCGACCGGGTCGCGGGTCGCTCCGACGGTCGCTACGACGAACGATTCGACGGTCGCGAGTACGACGAGGCGCCGGCTGGCTACCGGGGCGGCTACGACGATGACCCGCGGTACCGGGGCCGCGACTTCGACCGGCCCCGCGACTTCGAGCGTTCGCGGTTCGCCTCGCTGCGCGGTTCCACCCGCGGCGCCCTGGCGATGGACCCGCGCCGGATGGCGATGATGTTCGACGAGAGCAGTCCGCTGTCGAAGATCACCACGTTGCGCCCCAAGGACTACAGCGAGGCCCGCACCATCGGTGAGCGGTTCCGCGACGGCACCCCGGTGATCATGGATCTGGTGTCGATGGACAACGCCGACGCCAAGCGGTTGGTCGACTTCGCGGCGGGTCTGGCATTCGCCCTGCGTGGCTCGTTCGACAAGGTCGCGACCAAGGTGTTCCTGCTGTCGCCGGCCGACGTCGACGTGACGCCCGAGGAGCGTCGCCGCATCGCCGAAACCGGCTTCTACGCCTATCGGTAGGCTGGGGCGACAGTCGGGCCGGTCAGCGCGATGCTGATGCGGGCACACCCTCGTCAGTAAGGTCGCATTCCGTTGGCGCTGTTCTTCACGATTCTCGCTATCGCGCTGTTTGCTTTCTGGCTGTTGTTGATCGCTCGGATCGTCATCGAGTTCGTCCGCTCGTTCAGCCGGGACTGGCACCCGCGCGGCGCCACCGTGGTGATCCTGGAGCTGATCATGAGCATCACCGATCCGCCCGTGAAGCTGCTGCGGCGGTTGATACCGCAGTTGACCATCGGTGCGGTGCGCATCGACCTGTCGATCATGGTGCTGCTGCTGATCGCGTTCATCGGGATGGAACTGGCGATCCAGCACGCCGCGTGAGCAACGGCGGCCAAGCGCCGGGGTGACCCGGATTCGGGTGCCGGGCCACCCCGGGCGTCATCAGACCCGGGTCAGCCGCAACCGCCACGCCTCCGGGCCACGCTCCTCGTAACCGACGGCCAGCCGGCCACCGCTGCGCTCGGCGAGCTGGTGCAGCAGCGGGATCGGATCGTGCGGCGCCACCAGCAGCATCGAGCCGCCCGCCGGAACCGCATCGAAGGCCCCGAACACCGTCGCGTGCCGGATAGCGTGCGGGATCTCGCGCACGTCGAGCTCGGGCATCTCCTCGTCCTCTTCGCCGCAGCCGCAACCGCCGTGGCCGTGACCGTGGCCGTGGGCGGCCGGCCCGGGGGCCTGAGCGGGGGCGCCCAGCTCGGTGGGGATCGCCGGCAGCTGGGCGGCCAAATCGGCCAGCGCGACGCCGCTGGCCTCCGCGAGCGCGGGCAGCAGCAGGTCGGCGACCTTGCCCAGCAGTGCCTCCAGCAGCACCCGCAGCGCCTCGACGTGCGCGGCGATCTGTACCCGGTCGGTGTCACGGGCGATGCGCGCCGCGGCCTGCTCGATCAGGTGGGTCTCGCCGAGCAGCCCCTCGATCAGCAGCCGTGACCGCTCGACACCGGCTGCGGCCGGATAGATCAGTTCCACCGCTGCCTGCAGCTGTGGCCGCACCGCTTGCTCGATGAACGCCTGCACCGTGCGGTGGGCGTCGTCGAATGCCGGACCGGCCGTGCCCACCGCGGCGAACACCGCCGCCCCGAGCGCGGCCTGGCGGCCGAGCAGCTCGGCGTAGGCGGACCGTACGTCATCGACGGCGGCTGAATCCGCCGCGCTGGTCGCCACGACCACGTCGTTGGTTGTCATCCTCGAGAGTCCTTCCGATTGGTCGTCACCTGCGTCGGCCTTCCAGGCCACCTACCCTCAATATTTACGGGTAGGCCTTGTAGATAATACGGCCCGGGTGGCCGGCCCGGTAGACCGCGGGTCCGGGATACGACCCGGATCCGGGACCGCTCTACCGGCAGCGATCGGCGAACGCCGTCATCAGTTGTGTTTGCCGAAACGTGACTTCTGTGGCAGCAATTTGAAATTCGCTCTTAATATCATTCTCATTGCCGAGCCCAGCTCCTGATGTGACAGGATGGACGGCAGTTACTACACGGCTAGCGTATTCCCGGTCGACCTAGACTTGCCCGATCGGTGCTAACTACCTGACTCAAGGGGGCAGACCATGCCACTAACACCGGCAGACGTGCACAACGTCGCGTTCAGCAAACCACCCATCGGGAAGCGCGGCTACAACGAGGACGAGGTCGACGCCTTTCTCGACCTCGTGGAAGGCGAACTGACCCGCCTCATCGAGGAGAACGCAGACCTGCGCCAGCGGGTCAGCGAACTCGACCAGGAGCTCGCCGCGGCCCGCGCCGGTGGCGGCGGCCAGCAGCCCACCACCGCGATCCCGGTCTACGAGCCGTCTCCCGAGCCGTCGGCGCCGCAGCCGGTCGCCGCCGCCGCGCCGGAGCCCCCCACCGAAGACCAGCACCTCAAAGCGGCCCGCGTGCTGAGCCTGGCTCAGGACACCGCCGACCGGCTGACCGGTACCGCCCGGGCCGAGTCCGAGAAGCTGATGGCCGACGCCCGTGCCAACGCCGACCAGATCCTCAGTGAGGCACGGCAAACCGCCGAGACGACCGTCGCCGACGCCCGGCAGCGTGCTGACGCCATGCTGGCCGATGCGCAGACGCGTTCCGAGACCCAGCTGCGCCAAGCCCAGGAGAAGGCCGATGCGCTGCAAGCCGACGCCGAACGCAAGCATTCCGAGATCATGGGCACGATCAACCAGCAGCGCACCGTGCTGGAAGGCCGCCTGGAACAGTTGCGCACCTTCGAGCGTGAGTACCGCACCCGGCTCAAGACCTACCTGGAATCCCAGCTCGAGGAGTTGGGCCAGCGGGGCTCGGCGGCACCGGTCGACACCAGCGCAGCCAGCGACGGCGGCGGGTTCAACCATTTCAACCGCGGGACGAACTGAGCCCCAGAACCGAACCGCCGTACCTGGGAATCGAGTAGTCTGCTCCTCGGGCGGGAGGTGAATCGATGCTGATCATTGCACTGGTATTGGCGGCAATAGGGCTTGCTGCGTTGGTGTTCGCCGTGGTCACCAGTAATGCGTTGGTGGCGTGGGTATGCATTGTCGCGAGCTTGCTGGGTGTGCTGTTGCTGATTGTCGACGCGCTGCGGGAACGTCGCCGCGGCAGTCGGCCCCCGGCTCCGGAGCCGGGTGAGGAACCCGGAGATTCGGACGCCGTCGTCGACGAGGACGACGAAGCGGCGGCCGAGACGTCCGAGGCGGCCGAAGCAGCCGACGAGGCGGTTGTCGCGGACTACGACGAGGAGGCGGCCGAGGAGACGGCCGACGAGGAGCCGGTCGCGCACCCTGCGGACTAACTCGCAGTGGTGGTCGGTGTGGCCAGCAGGTCCCGTACTTCGTCGTCGCTGACCTGACGGAAGTCGAGATAGGCCTGGCCAACCGCGTCGAACGAGTCCGGCATCGTCGCGCACACGACGTCGTCGGCCTCTTGGGCGATCTTGCGGCACGCCGAGAGCGGGCCGACCGGTACCGCGACGACAGTGCGGGCCGGTTCGGCCGACTGCACCGCCCGCACCGCCGCCAGCACGCTTGCTCCGGTCGCGATGCCGTCGTCGACCAAGATCACCACCCGGCCGTGCAGGTCGGCAGGTGGCCGGTCGCCGCGGTAGGCGTGTTCGCGGCGGCGCAGTTCGGCTGATTCGCGGTCGATCACCGACTGCACATCGGCGCCGCCGATACCCAGGCTGCTGAGCACCTGGTCGTTCATCACCACCTGCCCGCCGGCCAGCGCGCCCATCGCCAGCTCGGGCTGCTGCGGCACACCGAGCTTGCGGACCAGGAACACGTCCAGCGGCGCGTTGAGCGCCGCTGCGACCTCCCATCCGACCGGAACCCCGCCGCGGGCCAGACCCAGCACCAGCAGGCCGTCGGCGTCGCGGTAGTCAGCCAGCCGTTCGGCCAGCGCCCGGCCGGCGTCACGGCGGTCGCGGAAGGTGCGAGCCGACGTCTGGTTCGAGCGGCTTGGACGAGTCATGTCCTTATCGAGCCTACGACGCTGAACACATTGTCGCTGCTGGCCGGGCAACTGCCTCGTCGCGGAGGCTGGTGGCTTCGAAACGCGGAAGCGACTCATCGCACGCGGTGTCCGAGGGGGGACTTGAACCCCCACGCCCGTTAATAGGGCACTAGCACCTCAAGCTAGCGCGTCTGCCATTCCGCCACTCGGACCGACCCGGCTCGGGCCGGGCAGCTAAGGCTAACGGATGCCGATCGCCGGACCCAAACCCAGCCCGCGCGGTGCCATCCGTGGGCGTTACGGCGAAGTGGTAGGAAAGGTAACTGTGACGGTCTGTCCCGATCCTGCCGACGAAGTGGTCGAACTGGTCAGTGCGCTCATCCGGTTCGACACTTCCAACACCGGCGAGCCCGAAACCACCAAGGGTGAAGCCGAGTGCGCCCGGTGGGTGGCCGCCCAGCTCGAGGAAGCCGGTTATGAGACCGAATACCTCGAGTCCGGAGCGCCGGGCCGGGGAAACGTCTTCACCCGCCTGAAGGGCAGCGATCCGTCCCGCGGAGCACTGTTGATCCACGGCCACCTCGACGTGGTGCCCGCCGAGGCGAGCGAGTGGAGCGTGCACCCGTTCTCCGGCGCGATCACCGACGGCTACGTGTGGGGCCGCGGCGCGGTCGACATGAAGGACATGGTCGGCATGATGATCGCGGTGGCCCGCCACCTGGCCCGCGCCGGCATCACCCCGCCGCGCGACCTGGTGTTCGCGTTCCTGGCCGACGAGGAGGCCGGCGGCAAGTACGGCGCGCACTGGCTGGTGGAGAACCGGCCGGATTTGTTCGCCGGGGTCACCGAGGCCATCGGCGAGGTCGGCGGCTTCTCGCTGACGGTGCCGCGTCGTGACGGGGGAGAACGCCGGCTCTATCTGATCGAGACCGCGGAGAAGGGGCTGTGCTGGATGCGGTTGCGCGCCCACGGCCGCGCCGGGCACGGGTCGATGATCAACGACGACAATGCCGTCACCATCCTGACCGAGGCGGTGGCCCGACTGGGCAGACACCGGTTCCCGTTGGTGCTCACCGAGGCCGTCGAGCAGTTCCTGGCCGCGGTCGCCGAGGAGACCGGGCATGCCATCGACGTCGATTCACCGGACCTGGAGGGGATGATCGAGAAGCTGGGGCCGATCGCCCGCATCGTCAACGCCACCCTGCGTGACACCGCGACCCCGACCATGCTGCAGGCCGGCTACAAGGCCAACGTGATCCCCGCGACGGCCGAGGCGGTGCTGGACTGCCGGGTGCTGCCCGGCCGTCAGGCGGCGTTCGAGGCCGAGGTCGACGCGCTGATCGGCCCGGACGTCACCCGCGAATGGATCACCAACCTGCCGCCGGTGCAGACGTCCTTCGACGGCGATCTGGTCGAGGCGATGAATGCCGCGCTGCTGGCCTGCGATCCCGACGCCCGGACCGTGCCCTACATGCTGTCCGGAGGAACGGATGCAAAAGCGTTCGCCCAATTGGGTATTCGCTGCTTCGGGTTCACCCCGCTGCGGCTGCCGCCCGATCTTGATTTCTCCGCGTTGTTCCACGGCGTCGACGAGCGGGTTCCGGTCGACGCACTGGAGTTCGGCACCCGCGTACTGCACCACTTCCTGACACACTGTTGACCCCGACGAGAGGACGAAGCCATGACCAACGCCCCCGACCCGTACGCCGCCCTGCCGCAGCTGCCGACGTTCACGCTGACCTCGTCGTCGCTGACCGACGGCGGGACACTGGCCAAACCGCAGGTCAGCGGGATCATGGGGGCCGGCGGCGAGGACGCCAGCCCGCAGCTGAGCTGGTCGGGCTTCCCGGAGGAGACCCGCAGCTTCGCGGTCACCGTCTACGACCCCGATGCGCCCACCGCATCCGGCTTCTGGCACTGGGCGGTGGCCAACCTGCCGGCCACCTGCACCGAGCTGCCCGAGGGCGTCGGAGACGGCAGCCTGCTGCCCGGTGATGCGCTGACCCTGGTCAACGACGCCGGGATGCGTCGCTACGTCGGCGCCGCCCCGCCGGCCGGGCACGGCGCGCACCGGTACTACGTCGCGGTGCACGCCGTCGACACCGAGAAGCTGGACCTGGCCGAGGACGCCAGCCCGGCCTACCTGGGCTTCAACCTGTTCATGCACGCGATTGCCCGCGCGGTGATCGTCGGCACCTACGAGCAGAAGTAGCGACACCCCCGGCCAGCAGACGCGAAAGCCCCCATTTCGATCTCGATTTGGGGGCTTTCGCGTCTGCTCGCGCTAACGGGCGGCCGAGCCGACCGCTTCGGTCAGCGACGCGAACCCGCCGGCACGTAACCGGTCGGCCAGCCCGTGGTGGATGTTGCGCGCCCACAGGCCACCGCCGTAGATGAACCCGGTGTAGCCCTGCAGCAGCGAGGCGCCGGCGGTGATGCGTTCCCAGGCGTCGTCGGCGGTCTCGATCCCGCCGACGCTGATCAGCACCAGCCGGTCACCGACGCGGGCGTACAGCCGCCGCAGCACCTCCAGCGCCCGGCGCGCCACCGGCGGACCGGAGATACCGCCCGGCCCCAGGTCTGCCGCCCCCGGGGTGGCCAGGCCCTCGCGCGACACCGTGGTGTTGGTGGCCACGATGCCGGCCAGGCCCAGTTCCACCGCCAGGTCGGCGACGGCATCCAGGTCGGTGTCGGCCAGGTCCGGTGCGATCTTGACCAGCACCGGCCGGGTGGTCTCGGCACGCACCGCGGCCAGGATGGGCCGCAGCGCTTCGACCGCCTGCAGATCGCGCAGCCCCGGGGTGTTCGGCGAGCTGACGTTGACCACCAGATAGTCGGCCAGCGGCGCCAGCAACCGGGCGCTGGCCCGGTAGTCGGCGACCGCGTCCTCGGCCGGGGTGGTCTTGGTCTTGCCGATGTTGACGCCGATCGGCACGTCGGCGTGATGGCGGGCCAGCCGGGTGGCCAGCGCGCCGGCGCCCTGATTGTTGAATCCCATCCGGTTGAGCAGCGCGCGGTCGTCGGGCAGCCGGAACAGCCGCGGCGCCGGGTTGCCCGGCTGCGGCGCCGCGGTCACGGTGCCGACCTCGGCGTAACCGAAACCCAATGCGCCCCAGGCTTTCAGCCCGACGCCGTCCTTGTCGAACCCGGCGGCCAGCCCGAGCGGACCGGGGAAGTGCACACCGAACACCGTGCTGGCCAGTATCGGATCATGGGGCGCCAGCCGGCGTTGCAGCAACCGGCGCGTCGGGGACAGCGCAGTGGCCCCGCGCAGCGCGGCGAACGCGAACGTGTGGCTGCGTTCGGGCGGTGCCAGGAACAGTGCGCGGCGCAGCGCGCCGTACCACCCCATCCGGCTACAGCCCCGGCTGGTCGACGCAGCGGTTCCCGCTGATCGCATTCATTTGAGATTTTTTGCGGCGCAACAGCACCCGCCTGCTCCCATCGGTATACAGCCGCACCCGGGTCAGCTCCCAGCCGCGATACTCGGCTTCGATCGCCAACCGGGTCGAGGCGCCGATCCGGGTGACCTCCGGCGGCAGCCGCAGCGGAATCCACTCGTAGTCATCGGACAGTTCGGATTCCCAGCTCGCGGGCAACCGGCGTGGCCGCAGCGCGGTCATCGTTGCCTCGTGGCGTGCTCGATCACCTGGACTCCGGCCTCGGCGCCCGACACCACGTACAGGGTGTCCGACGTGTCGTCGAAGGCCAGGGTGTTGGGTTGCTGCACGGTCGGGTATCGAACCTTTTCCACAGGTATTCCGGTGGTCAGATCGTAGCCGACCACGGTGTTCGTCGCGGTCTGCGACACCCAGGCGAACCCGTGCGAGCCGGCCACCCCGTACGGGGATTCCGGCACCGGGTAGGCCTGCCGCAGCATCAGCGGGTCGCTGCCGTACACCAGCAACTGGCCACCGCGGGTGTCGGTCACCAGCACCGGACCGTGCGGATCAGCGGCCAGTGTCGTCGCGCCCTGGCCGGCGCGCAACGCGTACTGCGGCTTCCCGTCGGCGCCGACGGTGGTCACCGACGTCTGGCCGCGATCCAGCACGATCGAGGTATTGCCTTGCGTCACAATCTGATCGACGCGGGCGAAGATCGTCGTCCGCTCTGCGGTCCGGGAGCCGTCGGCGGTCAGGGTATAGACGGCGCCGTCGGCACTGCCCAACACCAACGTGCCGTCGCTGCGCCGGGCGATCGCGGTGAAATCGACGTCGGCGGCGTCATCGACGTCGACCCGGCTGGCCTGGCGGGTGCGCAGGTCGACGGTGAAGTAGCCGCCGCGGCCGGACAGGTAGGCGAACCCGCTGCTGTCGCCGGCCAGCGCGGTCGCCGGGCCGGGCAGCGCCACCGCCGGGTGGCCGGGCGCGCCGATCAGGTTGACGCTCGCGGGTGCCTGCGGGTCGGGTCCGGGAGACAGCACCACCAGCAGGCCGGTCGCGGCGTCGAACACCGCACCGGTGACCGGAGCGTGCAACGGCCGCACCGTGCCGGCCGGGCGCTGCGACGCCGCCGGTGAGACGGCGGGCTGCGCCGCCGGGATGGTCGGCGGCGGCGCGGTGACGGGATTGGCCGAGCACGCCGTGACCAGCAGCAGCGACAACAGCAGGCCGGAGAACGGCCAGCGGGGCCGGCGGGGGGAGTGCATCGGCACGGGCAGCTCTTCCAGCTCTGGGGCGGTCGACGGTCGACGCCGGGACGAACCACCGATTCTAAGGAAGGCCCCGGCGCCGCATCGGCATGTCCGGGGTAACTATAAGTTCGCTTAGGTGTAACGTGCCCGTCATGACTGTGGCCGAAGACTGGCAGCTGGAGTGTTCGGAGTTTCTCGTCGAGGAGATCTGGACCGGCGCGTTCGCGAGCGGGTTCGGCCA
Source organism: Mycolicibacter algericus DSM 45454 (assembly GCF_002086455.1). Classification (GTDB taxonomy): domain Bacteria; phylum Actinomycetota; class Actinomycetes; order Mycobacteriales; family Mycobacteriaceae; genus Mycobacterium; species Mycobacterium algericum. The sequence goes on along the minus strand of NZ_MVHC01000012.1, from coordinate 48,975 downwards.
GGTCGGTGACGGCCGTAGCTTCTCGTTCCGCATCGAGCAGCAACTGCTGGTGGTCGACGTCTACCGGCCCCTGCTGGAGTGCCCGGTCCCCCATGAGGAGGACGTGGTGGCGCGGGCGCGTCGCAGCCTGGTGGACATCGACCTCAGCGACGAGCGGAGCCTGACTGCGGCCGTGCGTGACGCGGTGTCGGTCGCCCGTTGACCGGGACGCGATAGTCGGCTCCGTCGGCGCACACCGGCTCGCCGGGCGGATGCCCGGACCGGCGGTGCCGTTCAGCTGCGGAGGCCTCCGGGGTGTGGTCCTCACTGATGCCGATCCGGTCGTGAAGCCGGGCGAGTAATCCCGGCGCCCACCAGTTCGCCCGGCCCATCAGGTGCATGAAGGCCGGCACCAGCACCGTGCGCACCAGCGTGGCGTCGGTCAGCACGGCCAGGGTCAGCCCCACACCGAACATCCGCATGAACGACACGTGCGCGGCGATCAGCGCCGCGAACGATATCGACATCACCAGCGCCGCGGCGGTGATCACCCGCCCGGTGCGGGCCAGGCCGAGCGCCACGCTGGCGTCGTTGTCCGCCGGGGTGCGGCCCGAGGCCAGCCAGTACTCCCGGATCCGGGCGATCAGGAACACCTCGTAGTCCATCGACAATCCGAATGCGACGCAGAACAGCAGCACCGGCATGTTGGCCACCAGCGTCCCGGTCGGTGTCGTGCCGAACGCCCCGAAATGGCCGTCCTGGAAGATCCAGACCAGCGCCCCGAACGCGGCCGTCAACGAGAGCACGTTGAGCACCAGTGCTTTCACCGGCAACACCACGCTGCCGGTGAGCAGGAACAGCAGCACGAACGTGATGGCCGCGATCAGCCCCAGTACCAGCGGCAAGCGGGACGTGATGGCGGCCACGCTGTCGCGGTTGTTCTGCGCCAGCCCGGCGAACAGGACCGTCTTCCCGGCCGGGCCGGCGATCTGGTGCAGTTGATCGAGCTGGTCATCGGAGTCGGCCGAGAACAGCGGGGCGGTGCTGGCGATGGTCACCAGCGCGAAGCCGTCGACCAGGCCGGTCGGTGCCGCCGGTGGCCCCGCCGGCTGCCCGTTGACGAACGTGGCGGTCGGCGCGGTCACCGCCGACACATGCGTCACCGCCGACAGGGCGGCCGCATAGCGCTCGAGATCGCCGGGGGCCAGCCCGGCGGCCTCGGGTACGACCGCGCTGATGGTGGCCGACGAGTCGTCGGCGAACCCGGTGCGCAGCCGGTCGCCGACCTGGTGCGCCGACGCCGACCGGGGCAGCGCCCGGTCATCGGGGAAGCCCCATTTGACGCCCAGAAACGGCGTCCCCAGCAGCATCAGCACGGTGACCCCGGCCACTGCGACGGGCACCGCGTGGCGGATCACCGCGGTCGTCGACCGGTGCCAGAACTGCTGTTCGACCGGCTTGGGTTCGGGCTCGCCGCGGCTGAGCAGCCGACGAGCCAACCGGTGCATGTCCAGCGCGTCGAGGCGGGCGCCGAGCACCACGATCAGCGCCGGGGTCAGCACAATGGCCGCGCAGGCGACGAACGCCACGGTGGCCACCCCGGCGTAGGCGAACGATTTCAGGAAGTACATCGGGAACAGCACCATGAACGCCATGGACAACGCCACGGTGGTCGCCGAGAACAGCACCGTGCGGCCCGCGGTGACCATGGTTCGGGTCAGCGCGGCGTCGGGTGCGGCACCGGTGGCGAGTTCGTCGCGGTAGCGGCTGATGATCAGCAGGGTGTAGTCGATCGCCAAAGCCAGGCCCATCGCCGTGGTCAGGTTGAGGGCGAAGATCGACACGTCGGTGTAGGCGGTGATCACCCGCAGGATGGTCATCGACCCGACGATCGCCACGGCGGCCACCGCGAGCGGCAGCGCCGCGGCGACCAGCCCGCCGAACACCCAGACCAGCACCAGAAAGCTCAACGGCACCGCGATGGCTTCCATCACCAGCAGGTCGTGTTGGTTCTGCTCGTTGATCTGCGCGTAGATCACCGCTTCGCCGCCGGCTGCGACGGTCACGCCATCCCGGTCGTACACGCCCAGGGCGGTCATCGATTCCAGCAGCGACTTGGCATAGTGCTGAGCGTTGTTCTCCCCGCCCCTCAACTCGGCGATCACCAGTCCCGATCTGCCGTCGGTGCTCACCAGCCCGGGCGAGTTGGTCCACGTCGAGGAGGTCCCGTAAACCCACGGCGAGGTCCGCAGTTGTTCGACGATCGCGATGCCGACCGAGGCGGCCCGATCGCTCGTCGCGCCGTCGGCGTCGGTGACGGTGATCAGCATCTGCTGGTCGCTCTGGCCGAACTTGTCGACCAGAATCCGGGCCGCTCGGGCCGACTCCGAGCCGGGATCGTTGAACCCACCCGCCGACAGCTTCCCGGCTACCGGTGCGCCGAAGATCGCCGAAGCGATCAGGATCAGGCCGGCCACGGCGAGCATGCGTCGCGGCGCGGAGAGTGCAGCCCAAGTGATCCCGCGCAGCATCGCCGATCCTTCCGAGTAGGTGTCGCCGATCTCTGAGTCACACGATCCCTGAGTTACATACGGAATCCAAGGCACTTTGGTTCACCCGATTCACCCTTGAGATCCGCGTTGAACCCTGAAGTCGGTGACGGCGTAATCCCGGATGTGACTACATTTCCTGCCATCGCCTCGGCCACCGTCGCGTTTCCGCCGCACCGCTACCGCCAAGAAGAGCTGACCGCGGCTCTGGCGGGCCTCGCGGGACCGGAGTTTCGGCGCTTCGGTGCCGCCAGCGGGGTCGCCACCCGGCGGCTGGCGCTGCCGTTGGAGCGCTACCGCGAGCTGAGCGGGTTCACCGAGGCCAACGACGTCTATCTCGACGTGGCACTGGAACTCGGTGAGCGAGCACTGTTGTCGGCGCTGGAGTCGGCCGGTCTCGAGCCGACCGAGGTCGATGTCGTCTTGTCGACGACGGTGACCGGGCTCGCCGTCCCGACACTGGAGGCGCGGCTGGCCAAGCGGGTCGGGCTGCGCCCCGATGTGAAGCGGGTCCCGCTGTTCGGGCTCGGCTGTGTCGCCGGTGCCGCCGGGGTGGCCCGCATGCACGACTATCTGCGGGCCTTTCCCGGTCATGTGGCGGCGCTGCTCGCAGTTGAACTGTGCTCGTTGACCATTCAGCGCAACGATCACTCGGTCGCCAATCTGGTCGCGTCCAGCCTATTCGGCGACGGCGCCGCGGCGGTCATCGCGACCGGCGCCGAACGCCCGCCAGCCGGGCCGACGCTGCTGGCCACCCGCAGTCACCTGTACCCCGACACCGAGGACGTCATGGGATGGCATATCGGCAGCGACGGATTCCGGATCATCCTGTCCGCCGACGTGGCGACCGTCGCCGAGAAATACCTCGGTGAAGACGTGCGCGAATTCCTCTCCGACAACGGACTGTCGGTCGCCGACGTCGCCTGCTGGATCTGCCATCCGGGCGGACCACGGGTGATCGAAGCCGTCGAAAACGGCTTGGGCCTGCATGCCGATGCGTTGGATCTGACCCGGAACTCATTACGGGACAACGGGAATCTGTCGTCGGTGTCGGTGCTCGACGTGCTGCGCGAGACGCTGGACGATCCGCCGCCGCCGGGGTCGGTCGGCTTGATCATGGCCATGGGTCCGGCGTTCTGCTCCGAACTCGTCCTGTTGCGCTGGTGACGCCGATGTACACCCTGTTGATCGTCGCGGTCGGGATCGAACGGTTGGTGGAGTTGCTGGTGTCGCGTCGCAACGCCGGTTGGGCTTTTTCCCAGGGTGGTGAAGAGTTCGGGCGCGGCCACTACCCGGTGATGGTGGTGCTGCACGGGGCCCTGCTGGCCGGCTGCCTGATCGAGGTGTGGGCCGCGCATCGGGTGTTCATCCCGCGGCTCGGCTGGCCGATGCTGGCGGTGGTGGCCGCCGGCCAGGCGCTGCGCTGGTGGTGTATCGGCACGCTCGGGCCCCGGTGGAACACCCGGGTGATCGTGATCCCGGGCTCGCCGCTGGTGCGCCGCGGCCCCTACCGATGGCTGCGCCACCCCAATTACGTGGCGGTGATGGTTGAAGGACTGGCCCTGCCGTTGGTTCATTCCGCCTGGCTGACCGCCATCGGTTTCGGTGTGGCCAATGCGGTGCTGCTGGTGGTCCGGATCCGGGTGGAGAACACCGCGCTGGGGTATGCATGACGACCTGTGACGCCGACGTGCTGGTCGCCGGCGGCGGGCCGGGCGGACTGGCCGCCGCGTTGTGCGCGCGCCGGCAAGGACTTTCGGTGATCGTGGCCGAACCACGTCCCGACCCGATCGACAAGGCGTGCGGCGAGGGGCTGATGCCCGGTGGGGTGGCCGAGCTGGCCGCTCTCGGGGTCAACCCGGCCGGAATGGCGCTCGCGGGCATCGCCTACGTGGGGCAGCGGCACCGAGCCGAGGCGCGGTTCACCGGTCCGCCGGGGCAGGGAGTGCGGCGCACCACGCTTCAGGCAGCGCTCACCGAACAGGCCAAAGCGCAAGGCGCCCAATGGGTTGCTCGACGGATCTCCGATGTCGAACAGGACCGGTGCGCGGTGGCGGCGGCCGGGATCCGGGCACGGTGGTTGATCGGTGCCGACGGGCTGCACTCGGTGGTCCGCCGCGCGGTCGGAATCCCGGCGGTAGCCGGCTCGCCCCGGCGCTACGGCGTGCGCCGGCACTACACCGTCCCGGCGTGGTCGGAGTTCGTCGAGGTGCACTGGTCGCAGTGGGGCGAGGCGTATGTCACACCGGTGCAGCCCGATCTGGTGGGCGTGGCCATCTTGTCCTCGCGCCGACCCGACCTGGACTGGTTCCCGTGGCTGGCGCACCATCTGCGGGACGCTGAGGCCGGGGCGGCCCGCGGCTGCGGCCCGCTGCGACAGGTCGTTGCCCGCCGCGTCGCCGGGCGGGTGCTGCTGGTCGGCGATGCCGCCGGGTACGAGGACGCCTTGACCGGCGAAGGCATCAGCCTGGCCGTCAAGCAGGCCGCCGCGGCGGTGGACGCGATCGCCGCCGACGCCCCGGCGTCCTACGAGCGGGCCTGGCACCGGCTCACCCGCCACTACCGCCTGGTGACCCGCGCCCTGGTGCTGGCCAGCGCCCCGCGCGCCACCCGGCGGGCGATCGTGCCCGCATGTGCGGCCCTGCCGGGTGTCTTCGGCGGGATGGTGCACACCCTGGCGCACTGAGGTTACTCACAGCGTGCGTTGCAACAGCACCTCGTCGCTGTCGGCGGAGACCACCTGGACCGAGGCGATCTGATCGACCGACATCGAGGTGCTGCCGGTGGGTGTCGCGGTGTGCCCGGGATGGGCCACCCAGCTCGCCAGCCGGTTGCGGCTGCCGTCGCGGCCCACCACCACCAGCGCCAGCAGGTCATGCGGGGCGCTGCTGTCGGCCAGGCAGACGCAGCGCAGCTCGATCAGCGTTCCCCAATCCATGTCGCTCACCGACACCGTGGAGGCCAGCAGCGCGGTGTGCACCTGGAGCATCGGCACCGCGGTGGCATCCGGGGGCGGAGCGGACTGACCGGCGACACCCACGAACACGGCCACCGCCACCGCCGCAGCCGCAGCCGCGGTGCCCACCCAGGACAGCCGCAGCCGGCGCCCGTTCCGGGCCGGCGGCACCGGCGCCGGCAGCTGATCATCCTCATCGTCCGGGTCCAGAGCCGCCACCAGGTCGAGGTCCAGGTGCGACAGCAGCTCGGACATTCCCTCAAGTTCGGCGACCGCGCTCTGGCACCACGGACACCCGATCAGGTGGCCCTCGAACTCGGCCCGTTCGGCCGTCGACAACGCCCCCAACACGTAGGCGGCGTCCCACATCGCGTAGGTGTGCGCAACCCCGCGGCCCGCATCGGGCCTTTGCTGTGTCACCGGGCCACTCCCATCTCCTGCAGGGCGCGTCGCAGTGCGCGTACCGCATAGTGCAGCCGCGACTTCACGGTTCCTTCGGCGATCCCGAGATCGGCGGCGATCAGCGCGGTGGTCCAGCCGTGGTAGTACGACCGGCAGATCACCTCGCGATGCTCGGGCGACAACCGGGTGACCGCTTCGGCGATCAGCATCCGGTCCAGTGTCGCGTTGATCTCGTCGGGGCCGGCCTGCTCGGGGACGCCGTCGAGCAAGCCGACCTCGTGGCGCGCCTGGGCGCTGCGGCTCTGGTCGATGATCAGGTGGCGGGCGACGGTGAACAGCCAGGCGCGGGCGGAATTGCCGGTGACCTCGAGGTGCTTCCAGGCCCGCAACAGCGTCTCCTGGACGATGTCGTCGGCCCGGCCCCGGTCGCCGGTCAACCGCAGTGCATATCGCCGGAGGGCGGCCGCGTGCTCGGCGTAGAGCACCCCGACCAGCGCATCTCTCGGGCTGCGGTCGGTGACGGTTCCGGCGGCGACGGCCATGCGATAAGACCTCCGGTGATGACACGATCGGCGACCCCGGCTGGTTCACTGTCGCGCGGTCAGTCCCCGAGCCAGTTGCCGTGGAACCCGTGCGGTACCCGTCTCGGCAACCGGATTCGGGCCACCGGATCACCAGCGAAATCGGCGGCGTCGATGATCACCAGGTCGCTGGCGTCGCGGGCCGGGTCGTAGACGTAGCTCAGGTACCACCCGGCCAGCTCGTCGTCGGGCCCGCCGTCGGCCGCGACGAAGATCGCCTCATCGGCGGTGCCGCGCACACCGTCGCTGACGAACCGGTGTTCCTCGGCGCTGCCGTTGTCGAGGTCATAGCGGACCAGCGTGTTGGTGCCGACGGTGACGGCGTACCGAGCCCGCCGACCGGAGCGCCGGTCGTCGATACGCGGGAATTCCACCCCGCGGTCGTCGAGTTGGGTTTGTTCGACGGAGCCGTCCGCCAGGTCGATCGTCCAGCGCCACAGCGTGGCGGCGTCATCGAAAACACTGTCGTCGCGCCACAACTCGGGGTACCGGATCACTTGCAGCACAATGGAATCGCCGTCTGCTGACGTCACGTCGTAGGCGTTGGCGATGTGAAAGACGTAGCAGGGGTCGACCTCGAACCAGCGCACCGCGCCGTACGGGTCGTCGCGGCGCAGCACCCCCAGGCGCGCACCGTAGGAGTCGTCCCACCGGTAGGGCAGGTCCTGGCCGGCGTCCATGGTCAGGGCCAGGCTCAAATCGAACAGCACCGGTAGGTCCAGGAACACGATGTGCCGGGCGGTCAGTGCGAAGTCGTGCATCAGGGTCAGCGCCGGAACGTCGATCGGACGGCTCAGGATGAGCTCGCCGACGGCGTCGGCACGGTGATAGGTGACGTGCGGCTGCACCAGGCTGCCGTAGCCGAAGAAGTGCAGCTCACCGGTGTCCGGGCAGATTTTGGGATGGGCGTTCATTGCGTCGGCCAATTTGCCGCCGAAATCGTAGGCGCCCAACGTCTTCAGGTCGTTGGTGATCTGGTACGGCAGGGACGTCTCCATCAGGGCCAGGGTCCTCCCGGCGTGTCGTACCACGTGAGTGTTGGCCACGCTGGAGCGCAGGTTGCGGCGGCCTCCGGCCCCGTACACCGGGAACGGGCGGTCGAAACTGTCGGTGTGCACCCAGCGGTTGCGGTACCAGGCGGCCCGGCCGCGCTCCAACCGGATGCCGTGGACCATGCCGTCGCCGATGCACCAATGACCCGTGGCGGTGCGCGGGTTCGGGCCGTTGCGCAGGTACCAGCCGGTCAACTCGGGCGGGATGGCGCCCTCGACGGGCAGGCCGAACGCGGTCTGCTCGTCGGGCACCGGGGCGTAGTTGCGGGTCCGGAAGAACGGCATGACCGTCTCGACCGGTTGAGCCGTTTCGCCGGTGCCCGGCGGCCCCGACCCGTTGCCGCTCGGCGCCGGGACCCGGCGGGCGGGCAGTGCCCGGCCCGCCTCGAGGGCGGCCAGGTCGTCGCGTGAGAGCAACGACAGCAGCCGGGGGATCGGGGCCAGCTCGGCGACCGCACTTCGACACGATGAACACCGGTCGAGGTGCCCCTCGAATTCCCGGCGGTCGGCACTCGACAACGAACCCAACACGTAGGCGGCGTCCCACGTGGCGTAGGGGTGATCGTCGCCGGTGGCACCCGCGTCGAACTCGCCCGTCATCGCGTCATCCCCATCTCGTCCAGCGTGTGGCGCAGTGCGCGCAGTGCGTAATGCAGCCGGGATTTCACGGTGCCTTCGGCGATCCCGAGGTCGTCGGCTATCTGTGCGGTGCTCCAGCCTTGATAGTAGGAACGGCGAACCACGCCACGGTGGTCCGCGGACAGCCGGGCAATCGCCTCGGTGATCAGCATCCGGTCCAGCGACAACCCGGCCTCGTCCGGGCCCGGCGGGTCGGGTGTTCCCGGACCGGAACGACTCTCGGAGCGGAAACGCATGCTGCGGCGCTCGTCGATGACGATGTTGCGGGCGACGGTGAACAGCCAGGCCCGCGCCGAGCGGGTGACGTCGTCGACGACCTCGGGGTGCTGCCAGGCGCGCAGCAGCGTCTCTTGGACCACGTCCTCGGCCCGGGAGGGGTCGCCGGTCAGCCGGAGCGCGTAGCGGCTCAACGCGGCCGCGTGTTGGTCGTAGAGCATCCGCATGGCACCGGCTTCCGGAATGTCCATTCACAGCCTTCCGGTGGGAAATACGGCAGATCCGCCCCCCGCGTTCACCGCAGGCGCCGATGGCAGCGGTGAATTCAAGTGTGCGACACCCGGCCGTCCGTCGCCACCCCCGCGGTACGGTCTTCGTCGTGTCGGTAGTCGAGGCCGCGATGTCGTGGCCGCAGGTCATCGTCCTGGCGATTGTTCAGGGGCTCACCGAATTCCTGCCGGTCTCGTCCTCCGGGCATCTTGCGCTGGTATCGCGGGCGTTCTTCGCCGGTGACGCCGGCGCATCGTTCACCGCGGTGACCCAGCTCGGCACCGAGGTGGCGGTCCTGGTCTATTTCGCCAAGGACATCGCGCGGATCGCCACCGCGTGGCTGTCCGGGGTGGCGTCGGCGCTGACCAGGACGCCGCTGGCCGCCGACCGCCAGGTCGACTACCGGATGGGCTGGTACGTCATCATCGGCACCATCCCGATTTGCGTGCTGGGCCTGGTGTTCACCGACCAGATCCGGTCCGGGGTGCGCAACCTGTGGGTGGTGGCGACCGCGCTGGTGGTGTTCTCGGCGGTGATCGCCGCCGCCGAATACCTCGGCCGCCAGACTCGCCACGCCAAACAGCTGACCTGGCGCGATGCCGTACTGGTGGGGTCGGCGCAAACCCTTGCGCTGGTGCCCGGCGTGTCCCGCTCCGGCGCCACGATCAGCGCCGGGCTGTTCGCCGGCCTGGACCGCGAACTGGCTGCCCGCTTCGGCTTCCTGTTGGCCATCCCGGCGGTGTTCGCCTCCGGGCTGTTCTCGTTGCCCGATGCGTTTCACCCGGCCGGTACCGGGATGAGTGCCAGCGGGCCGCAACTGTTGGTAGCCACCCTGATCGCCTTCGGGGTCGGCTGGGCGGCGGTGACCTGGTTCCTGCGGTTCCTGGTGTCCCACAGCATGTACTGGTTCGTCGGGTATCGGGTGGTCGTCGGGACGACGATCCTGGTCCTGCTGGCCACCGGTGTATTGGCGGCCCAGTCATGACGGTCATCTTGGTCCGGCACGGCCGGTCCAGCGCGAACACCGCCGGGGTGCTGGCCGGGCGTTCCGAAGGTGTCGCGCTCGACGCGTTGGGCCGCGAGCAGGCCGCACAACTCGTCGACCGGCTCGCCGGCCTGCCCATCAAGGCGCTGGTGCGCTCCCCGCTGCTGCGCTGCCGCAGCACCGTCGAGCCGCTGGCCGCCGCGCTCGGGCTGGACCCGCTCATCGACGATCGGCTCGTCGAGGTCGACTACGGAACCTGGACCGGTCGCAAGATGAGTGAGCTGACCGGCGAGCCGCTGTGGCGGGTGGTGCAGGCGCAGCCCAGCGCGGCGGTGTTCCCCGGCGGGGAAGGGCTGGCGCAGGTGCAGGCCCGGGCGGTGGCCGCGGTCCGCGATCACGACCGCGAGCTGGCCGAGCGGCACGGCGCCGACGTGCTGTGGTTGGCCTGCACCCACGGCGACGTCATCAAGGCCGTGATCGCCGACGCGCTCGGTGTCCACCTGGACGGCTTTCAGCGCATCACCGCTGACCCGGCGTCGGCCAGCGTGATCCGCTACACGCCGTTGCGCCCGTTCGTCATCCACCTCAATCACACCGGGGACTCACTGGCCGCCGCGGTCAGGAATTCGCCGCCCGCCGACGGCTCGTCGAGCGACGCCGTTGTCGGTGGGTCCACCACCTAGTCGACAGGGATACCGGTGTCATCGCCGACTGCCGGTATTTTGGAGATGCCATGTCCCGAGCCATCCACGTCTTTCGCACTCCCGACCGCTTCGTGGCCGGGACCGTCGGCCAACCCGGGAACCGCACCTTCTACCTGCAGGCGGTGCACGACGAGCGGGTGGTCTCGGTGGTGCTGGAGAAGCAGCAGGTAGCGGTGCTCGCCGAGCGGATCGGTGCACTGTTGTTGGAGGTCAACCGCCGATTCGGTACCCCGGTACCACCGGAGCCCACCGAGATCGAGGACCTCAACCCGCTGGTGACGCCGGTGGACGCCGAGTTCCGGGTCGGAACCATGGGCCTGGGCTGGGACTCCGAGGCGCAGACCGTGGTGGTCGAGCTGCTGGCGGTCAGCGACACCGAATTCGACGCGTCGGTGGTGCTCGACGACACCGAGGAGGGCCCGGACGCGGTGCGGGTGTTCCTGACGCCGGAGTCGGCGCGGCAGTTCGCCACCAGGTCGAACCGGGTCATCTCCGCGGGCCGCCCGCCGTGCCCGCTGTGCGACGAGCCGCTGGATCCGGCCGGCCACATCTGCGTCCGCACCAATGGCTATCGGCGGGGTGCATTCGGGCCCGACGATGAGCCCGATGACTCCGACCTCTGACGATAGGGAGGCGCTGCGCTCCGGGGAGCTGGAGATCCTGGGCCGCATCCGCTCGGCGAGCAACGCCACTTTCCTGTGCGAGGCGACGATGGGGGAGCGGCGCACCCACTGCGTGTACAAGCCGATCGCCGGTGAGCAGCCGCTCTGGGACTTCCCGGACGGCACGCTGGCCGGCCGCGAGCTCGTTGCGCACCTGATCTCCGTCGAGCTGGGCTGGAATCTGGTGCCCTACACCATTATTCGCGACGGCCCGGCCGGTCCGGGAATGGTGCAGCTGTGGGTGGACCAACCCGGCGACGGCGGCGACCCGCCGGCCGGGCCCGCGCTGGTCGACCTGGCGCCGGTCGGCGAGATCCCGGCCGGCTACCTGTCGGTGCTGCGGGCCTACGACTACGCCGGCGACCCGGTCGTACTGGTGCACGCCGATGATCCCCGGTTGCGTCGCATGGCGGTGTTCGACGTGGTGATCAACAACGCCGACCGCAAGGGCGGGCACGTCCTGTGCGGCACCGACGGTGTGGTCTACGGCGTCGACCACGGTGTGACCCTGCACACCCAAGACAAGTTGCGCACCGTGCTGTGGGGCTGGGCCGGCATGCCGCTGGACGACCCGGCCGAGTTGCAGGCGCTGGCCCGCTTGGCCGCCGCCCTGGACGGCCCGCTGGCCGCCGCCCTGGAGCCACATCTGACGTCGGCCGAGATCGCGGCCCTGCGGCAGCGCGTCGAGGATCTGCTGGAACATCCGGTGATGCCCGGCCCGAACAGTCATCGCCCGATACCCTGGCCGGCGTTCTGACCGCCTTCACCCCGGCCGAGTGTGCGTTCTGGTCGGGAAAAACCGCTCCGGGCGTACCGAACCGCACACTCGCGGCGGGGCCCCGCTGCCGGGTCGGGGATACTTCCTGACGTGACGCTGACCGACGCGGCGCTGGCCGCCGAACTGGCCGTCGAGGCCGGGAAGCTGTTGCTCAAGGTCCGCGACGAGGTGGGGTTCGGCCACCCGTGGCGCCTCGGCGACGCCGGGGATGCGCTCGCCAACCGTTTGATCCTCAGCCGGCTGCGGGAGGTACGCCCCGACGACGCGGTGCTCAGCGAGGAATCGCCCGACGATCTGGCCCGGTTGCAGGCCGATCGGGTCTGGATCATCGATCCGCTCGACGGCACTCGGGAGTTCACCACCCCCGGACGTGATGACTGGGCGGTGCATATCGCGCTGTGGCAGCGGGACGGTTCGGGGCTGGGCGCCATCACCGACGCGGCGGTGTCGCTGCCGGCCTATGACAACAGGAGCAACGTCGTCTTCGCCACCGACACGGTCACCGCGAACGCCTCGCCGGCCGGGGTCCCGAACCCGATACGGGTGGCGGTCAGCGCAACCCGGATGCCCGCGGTGGTGCGCATCATCCGGGAGGTGCTGCCGGTCGAACCGGTGCTGATGGGTTCGGCGGGCGCCAAGGCGATGGCGGTGGTGCGCGGCGACGTGGACGCCTACCTGCACGCCGGCGGCCAATGGGAGTGGGATTCGGCCGCCCCGGCCGGTGTGGTGCGGGCGGCCGGGCTGCACGCCTCTCGGCTCGACGGGTCGCCGCTGCTCTACAACCGCCCCGACCCCTACCTGCCCGACCTGCTGATGTGCCGGCCCGAGGTGGCGCCGACGCTACTCGACGCCATGCGGCGCACACTGCTGTAGCTAGTGGGCCTTACAGTCGAGGGCATGCAATCGTGGTCCGCGCCGGCCGTTCCGGCCCTGCCCGGGCACGGCCCGGCGCTGCGTCTGTATGACACCGCCGACCGCCAGGTCCGCCCCGTGTCGCCGGGCCCGACGGCCACCATGTACGTCTGCGGCATCACCCCTTATGACGCCACCCATCTGGGTCACGCCGCCACCTATCTGGTCTTCGACCTGATTCACCGGCTCTGGCTCGACGCCGGCCACCGGGTGGACTACGTGCAGAACGTCACCGACGTCGATGACCCGCTGCTCGAACGCGCCGACCGCGACGGTGTGGACTGGCAGCGGCTGGCGGCCGGCCAGGTCGAGCTGTTCGCGGCGGACATGACCGCGCTGCGGGTGCTGCCGCCCCAGCACTACGTGGCTGCCAGCGAGGCGATCGACGAGGTCGTCGAGGTGGTCGAGAAGATGCTGGCCTCCGGATCGGCCTATGTCGTCGACGGCGAACACCCGGACATCTATTTCCGCGCCGACGCCACCGACCAGTTCGGCTACGAATCGGGTCTTGACCGCGCCACCATGCTGGAACTGTTCGGCGAGCGCGGCGGAGATCCGGACCGGGCCGGCAAGACCGATCCGCTCGACGCCCTGCTGTGGCGCGCCGCCCGGCCGGACGAACCCAGCTGGCCCGCGCCGTTCGGCGCCGGACGGCCCGGCTGGCACGTCGAGTGCGCCGCGATCGCGTTGAGCCGGATCGGCAGCGGAATCGACATCCAGGGCGGCGGGTCCGACCTGATCTTCCCGCACCACGAGTTCTCCGCCGCGCACGCCGAATCGCTCACCGGGGAGCGGCGCTTCGCCCGGCACTACGTGCACGCCGGGATGATCGGCTGGGATGGGCACAAGATGTCCAAGAGCCGCGGCAACCTGGTGCTGGTGTCCAAGCTGCGTGCCCAGGGCGTGGAGCCGGCGGCGATCAGGCTGGGTCTGCTGGCCGGCCACTACCGCAGCGACCGGTTCTGGGACGACGCGATCCTCCAGGAGGCCCAAGCGCGGCTGGCCCGCTGGCGCGCCGCGACCACCCTGCCGGCCGGCCCGGCCGCCGACGACGTGATCGCCCGGCTGCGCCGCTACCTCGCCGACGACCTGGACACGGTGAAGGCGCTTGCCGCGCTGGACGCTTGGGCGACCGACGCGCTGGAGTACGGCGGCCACGACACCGCCACCCCGGGGCTGGTGGCCACCGCCGTCGACGCCCTGTTGGGTGTGGCGCTCTGACCCACCTGCGTCGGGAGTAGTTTGGCCGCATGGTTGCGATTCACTCCCAAGTCATCTTCATCACCGGCGGTGCGCACGGTATCGGCGCCGATACGGCCCGCCGGCTGCACGCCCAGGGCGCCAAACTGGTGCTGACCGACCTGGACCAGGCTCAGCTCACGGCGTTCGCCGACGAACTCGGCGGTGACCGGGTGCTGACCGTGGCCGCCGATGTCCGCGACCTGGACGCTATGCAGGCCGCCGCCGATGCGGCCGTCGAGCGGTTCGGACGGATCGACACTGTGGTCGCCAACGCTGGTATCGCCAGCTACGGCTCGCTGCTGGCCGTCGATCCCGAGGCGTTCCGACGGGTGATCGATGTCAACCTGGTGGGGGTGTTCAACACGGTGCGGGCCACGTTGCCGGCCATCGTCGAGCGCCGCGGCTATGTGCTGATCGTGTCGTCACTGGCGGCGTTCGCCGCCGCGCCGGGCATGATCCCCTACGACGCATCCAAGGCCGGTGTCGAGCACCTGGCCAACGCGTTGCGCCCGGAGGTCGCCCACCTCGGGGTGACCGTCGGCTCGGCGCACATGTCCTGGATCGACACCGCGCTGGTGCGCGACACCAAGTCCGACCTGTCGACCTTCGGTGAGTTGCTGACCAAGCTGCCCTGGCCGCTGAACAAGACCACGTCGGTGGCCGAATGCGTCGACGCGTTCGTCGACGGGATCGAGAACCGTCGCACCCGGGTGTACTGCCCCCGCTGGGTGGGCCTGTTCCGCTGGCTCAAGCCGCTGCTGTCCAGCGGGGTCGCGGAGGGCCAGATCGGCAAGGTGGCCGCCGAAATGCTGCCGCGGATGGACGCCGAGGTCGCCGCGCTGGGCCGTTCCACCAGCGCCTACAACGAGGCCATCGAAAAGTAAGCGGAAATAGCCGAAAAACAGGCGCGACGGAGGTCAGCGCCGGCGGCGCCGCAGGTAGCGCTCGAACTCCGCGGCCAGCGCGTCGCCGTCGATCTTGTTGAGCGCATCGGTCATGTCGACCTCGGCATCGCCGCGCTCCTCCAGCGACGTGACGTAGTCGGCGATCTCCTCGTCCTCGCTGGCCATTTCGGTGACCGCCAGCTCCCACTCCTCGGCTTGCGCCGGCAGATCGCCCAGCGGCACCTCGATGTCCAGGGCGTCCTCGACGCGGCGCAGCAGTGCGACCGTCGCCTTGGGGTTGGGCGGCTGCGAGACATAGTGCGGCACCGCCGCCCAGAACGTCACCGCCGGAATCCCGGCCGCCACGCACGCGTCCTGAAACACCCCGGTGATCCCGGTCGGACCCTCGTAGCGGGTCTCGGTCAGACCGAATCGGGTGGCCGACTCCGGCGAGTACGCCGCCCCCGAAACCGGCACCGGCCGGGTGTGCGGGGTGTCGGCCAGCAGCGCGCCCAGGATCACCACGGTGTCGACGTCGAGTTGCTCGATGACCGCCAGCAGCTGGGCGCAGAACATCCGCCAGCGCATGTTGGGCTCGACGCCGTGCATCAGCACGATGTCGCGGTCGCTGCCCGGTGGCCGGCAGTGCGAGACCCGCATCGACGGCCACACCAGTTCACGGGTGACACCGTCGAGCTGCCGGATCACCGGCCGATTCACCTGGTAGTCGTAGTACGCCTCGTCGTCGATGTCGACGATCAGCCGGGCGTCCCAGATGTCGTGCAGGTGCTGCACCGCGTCGCTGGCGGCGTCGCCGGCGTCATTCCAGCCCTCGAAAGCGGCCACCACGATGGTGTCGTGCAGGTCGGGAAGCGCGGTGCCGTCATCCGGTCGGGTCACACCGCCAGGGTAAGGCCTGTGCGGAGATCACGGGCCCTACCGAAGCGGCTGAGTCGGCTCGTTCGTCGGCGGATTCGTCCCCATGCCGGGTGAGCAAGTAGACTTTTCGGCGTCGAGAGGCGTTGCAACGGTTCGCCGGTTCCCGCCGGTGGCCGCCACGCTCGACGGAGTTAAGGACGCCTTCCGTCATGGAAGGGACCCGCGTGACTAACTTTGAGCCCAACATCCAGCCTGACTGCACCGAGGAGCTGACGGCTGCGCTGCGACGGCGGATCGTGGTGATCGACGGCGCGATGGGCACGGCGATCCAGCGCGACCGGCCGGATGAGGCCGGTTACCGCGGCGAGCGGTTCAGCGAGTGGCCCACCCCGCTGCAGGGCAACAACGACCTGCTCACCTTGACGCAACCGGAGATCATCGAGGGCATCCACCGCGAGTATCTCGAGGCGGGCGCCGACATCTTGGAGACCAACACCTTCAACGCGAACGCGATCTCGCTGTCGGACTACGACATGGCGGACCTCAGCTATGAGCTGAACTATGCGGGCGCCGCCCTGGCCCGCAAGGCCGCAGACGAATACAGCACCGCCGCCTTGCCCCGCTACGTGGCCGGCACCATCGGGCCGACGACGCGGACCGCGTCGATCTCGCCGGACGTCAACGACCCCGGCGCCCGCAACGTCTCCTACGACCAGTTGGTCGCTGCCTACCTCGAAGCCGCCAACGGCCTGGTCGACGGTGGCGCCGACATCATCCTCATCGAGACGATCTTCGACTCGCTCAACGCCAAGGCAGCGGTGTTCGCCGTCGAGACGTTGTTCGAGGAACGCGGACGCCGCTGGCCGGTCATCATCTCCGGCACCATCACCGATGCGTCCGGGCGCACCTTGTCGGGTCAGGTCACCGAGGCGTTCTGGAACTCGATCCGGCACGCGAGGCCCATCGCGGTGGGCCTCAACTGCGCCCTGGGCGCGCCGGAGATGCGGCCCTACATCGCCGAGATGGCGCGGATCGCCGACACCCACGTGTCCTGCTATCCCAACGCCGGCCTGCCCAACGCCTTCGGCGAGTACGACGAGGACCCGGAGCGTCAGGCCAGCTACATCGCCGAGTTCGCCGAGGCCGGCCTGGTCAACCTGGTCGGAGGTTGCTGCGGAACGGCGCCCGAGCACATCGCCGAGATCGCCAAGGTCGTCGAGGGCAAGCCGCCACGTGAGCTGCCGACCATCGAGGTGGCCACCCGGCTCGCGGGCCTGGAACCGCTCAACATCACCGACGACTCGCTGTTCGTCAACATCGGCGAGCGCACCAACATCACCGGTTCGGCCCGGTTCCGCAACCTGATCAAGGCCGAGGACTACGACACCGCGCTGTCGGTCGCGCTGCAACAGGTCGAGGTCGGTGCGCAGGTCATCGACATCAACATGGACGAGGGCATGATCGACGGCGTCGCCGCGATGGACCGGTTCACCAAACTGATCGCCAGCGAACCGGATATCAGCCGCGTCCCGGTGATGATCGACTCCTCCAAGTGGGAGGTCATCGAGGCGGGCCTGAAGAACGTGCAGGGCAAGCCGATCGTCAACTCGATCTCCATGAAGGAGGGCGAGGAGAAGTTCATCCGCGAGGCACGGCTGTGCCGCAAATACGGCGCCGCCGTCGTCGTGATGGCCTTCGACGAGCAGGGGCAGGCCGACAACCTGGAGCGCCGCAAGGAGATCTGCGGGCGCGCCTACCGGGTGCTGACCGAGCAGGTCGGCTTCCCGGCCGAGGACATCATCTTCGACCCCAACTGCTTCGCGTTGGCGACCGGCATCGAGGAGCACGCCACCTACGGGATCGACTTCATCGAGGCCTGCGCCTGGATCAAGGAGAACCTGCCCGGGGTGCACATCTCCGGCGGCATCTCGAACGTGTCGTTCTCGTTCCGGGGCAACAACCCGGTCCGCGAGGCCATCCATGCGGTGTTCCTGTACCACGCGATCAAGGCCGGCCTGGACATGGGCATCGTGAACGCCGGAGCGCTGGTGCCCTACGACTCGATCGACTCCGAGCTGCGGGAGCGCATCGAGGACGTCGTGCTGAACCGTCGCCCGGATGCGGCCGAGCGGCTGCTGGAGATCGCCGAACGGTTCAACTCCTCCGGGGAAGGAACCCGCGACGCGGATCTTGCGGAGTGGCGCAACCTCCCGGCCCGCGAGCGGATCACGCACGCCCTGGTCAAGGGCATCGACGCCCACGTCGACGAGGACACCGAGGAGCTGCGGGCCGAGATCGCCGCCGCCGGCGGCCGGCCGATCGAGGTCATCGAGGGCCCGCTGATGGACGGCATGAACGTCGTCGGCGACCTCTTCGGCGCCGGCAAGATGTTCCTGCCCCAGGTCGTGAAGTCGGCCCGGGTGATGAAGAAGGCCGTGGCCTACCTGCTGCCCTACATCGAGGCCGAGAAACAGCCCGGCGAAGACGACCACACCAACGGCACCATCGTGATGGCGACGGTCAAGGGCGACGTCCACGACATCGGCAAGAACATCGTCGGGGTCGTGCTGCAGTGCAACAACTACACCGTCGTCGACCTCGGGGTGATGGTGCCCGCCGAGAAGATCCTGACCGCGGCCCGGGAGTACGACGCCGACATGATCGGCCTCTCCGGCCTGATCACCCCGTCACTGGAGGAGATGGCCGGCTTCGCCGCCGAGATGGAACGCGAAGGCCTGGAGATCCCGCTTTTGATCGGCGGCGCGACCACGTCGAGCGCCCACACGGCCGTCAAGATCGCGCCGCGTCGTAGCGCTCCGGTCATCTGGGTCAAGGACGCGTCGCGCTCGGTTCCGGTGGTTGCGGCGCTGCTCGACGACAAGCAACGCCCGGCGCTGTTGGAATCGACCGCGGCCGACTACGCGTCGCTGCGGGAACGGCACGCCCAGAAGAACGAGCGGCCGATGGTGCCGCTGGAGAAGGCCCGCGCCAACCGGACTCCCATCGAGTGGGACGGCTACACGCCGCCGGTGCCCGTTATAGGGACCGGAGTGTGGGAATTTCTTGATTACGACCTCGCCGAGTTGCGCGAGTACATCGACTGGCAGCCGTTCTTCAACGCCTGGGAGATGAAGGGCCGCTTTCCCGACATCCTCAACAACCCGGCTTCCGGCGAGGCCGCGCGCAAGCTGTACAACGAGGCCCAGCAGATGCTCGACACCGCGATCGAGGAGAAGTGGCTGACGGCCAACGCGGTGATCGGGTTCTTCCCGGCCAACGCGGTCGGTGACGACGTCGAGGTCTACACCGACGACACCCGTACCGAGGTGTTGACCATGTTCCACAACTTGCGCCAGCAGGGCGCGCACCGGCCGGGTATCCCGAACCGGTCGCTGGGCGACTACATCGCCCCCAAAGAAACGGGTCTGGCCGACTACATCGGCGCCTTCGCCGTCACCGCGGGGCTGGGCAGCGGCGAGAAGATCGCGGAGTTCAAGGAGGCGCTCGACGACTACAGCGCGATCCTGCTGGAGTCGGTCGCCGACCGGCTGGCGGAGGCGTTCGCCGAACGGATGCACCAGCGGGTTCGCAAGGAGTTCTGGGGATTCCAGCCGGACGAGGCCTTGGACAATGACGCCCTGATCGCCGAGAAGTATCAGGGGATCCGCCCTGCCCCGGGCTACCCGGCCTGCCCGGAGCACACCGAGAAGGCGACGATCTGGAAGTTGATGGACGTCCAGGAGCGGACCCGCATCGAGCTGACCGACTCGATGGCGATGTGGCCCGGTGCCGCCGTCAGCGGCCTGTATTTCTCGCACCCGCAGTCGCAGTATTTCGTGATCGGCCGGTTGGCCCAGGACCAGGTCGCCGACTACGCGAAGCGCAAGGGCTGGACGCTGGCCGAAGCCGAGCGCTGGCTCGGCTCCAACCTCGGCTACAACCCGGAGGACTGAGTCCTGAGGTGGTGCCCTGATGGGTGAGTTGCGCGCGGTGCTGTGCGACATGGACGGCACCCTGGTCGATTCCGAGAAGCTCTGGGATGTCGCGATGGATGCGCTCTACGACCGCCTCGGCGGGGTGCTGACGCCGCAGGTGCGGGCGGCCACGGTCGGTGGCAGCGCGGCCGACAACATCCGCATCGTCTACGACGACCTGGGCCTGACACCCGACCCGGCGGCGATGGCCGACTCGGCGGCCTGGATGCACGACTACACCGCCGGGTTGTTCGATGCGGCCCTGCCCTGGTGCGACGGCGCCCAGGAGTTGCTGGAGGGACTCGCGGCGGCGGCCCTGCCCATGGCGCTGGTCACCAACACCCCGCGGCTGCTGGCCGAGCGGGCGCTGAACACCATCGGCCGGCACTATTTCGACGCGGTGGTCTGCGGTGACGAGGTGGGCCGGGGCAAGCCGGCGCCGGATCCCTACCTGCGGGCCGTCGAGTTGCTGGAGCTGGATCCGCGCGAGTGTCTGGCCGTGGAGGACTCGCCGACCGGCGCCGCCTCGGCCGAACTGGCCGGTTGTGCGGTGCTGGTGGTGCCCAACGCGATACCGGTGCCGCCCGGTGCGATGCGTCACCAGGTGGGGTCGCTGGCCGGGCTCGGGCTGACGGACCTGCACGAGATCTACACCCGGCTCTCTTCCTCCCGCGACCGGGCGCGTCTGCCCGCCGACACGCCGTAACGGCTGTACCGCTGTGCACGCTCGCCCGGCCACCGGAACCACCACGGGCGAAACTGCCGTGACTGCCCAGGACGGGGCATGAAACAATCCCTGCTCGTGAAGACCTTCGAGGAGCTGTTCGCCGAGCTCGGTGACCGCGCCGCCACCCGACCGGCCGGCAGCGCCACCGTGGCCGCGCTGGACGCCGGGGTGCACACCATCGGCAAGAAGATTCTGGAGGAGGCCGGCGAGGTGTGGCTGGCCGCCGAGCACGAGTCCGATGACGCGCTGGCCGGCGAGATCAGTCAGCTGCTGTATTGGACCCAGGTGCTGATGATCTCGCGCGGGCTGACGTTGTCCGACGTGTACCGGAAGTTGTGATCATGTTGCGTGTCGCGGTTCCCAACAAGGGAGCGCTCAGTGAGTCCGCCGCGGCGATGCTGGCGGAGGCCGGCTACCGCAGCCGTGCCGACGCCAAGGACCTGACGGTCCTGGATCCGTCGAACAAGGTGGAGTTCTTCTTCCTGCGGCCCAAGGACATCGCCATCTACGTCGGGTCGGGGGAGCTGGACCTGGGGGTCACCGGCCGGGACCTGGCCCTGGAATCCACTGCGCCGGTGCGCGAACGGCTGGCGTTGGGATTCGGCTCGTCGCGGTTCCGCTACGCCGCCCCGGCCGGGCGGGACTGGACCGTGGCGGATCTGGCCGGAAAGCGGATCGCCACCGCTTATCCCAATCTCGTTCGGAAAGACCTGGCGGCCAAGGGAATCGAGGCGACCGTCATCCGTCTGGACGGCGCGGTGGAGATCTCGATACAGCTCGGGGTGGCCGACGCGATCGCCGACGTGGTCGGGTCGGGCCGCACCTTGCGCCAGCACGACCTGGTGGCTTTCGGTGAGACACTGTGCGATTCGGAGGCGGTGCTCATCGAGGCCGCCAAGCCGAACGGCCGCAGTGAACAGACGGCCGCAGCCCGCGATCAGCTGGCGGGCCGGGTGCGCGGCGTGGTCTTCGGTCAGCAGTACCTGATGCTGGACTACAACTGTCCGCGGGCGGCTCTTGAGCAGGCTGCCGCGATCACCCCCGGCCTGGAGTCACCGACCATCGCTCCGCTGGCCGAGCCGGACTGGATCGCGGTCCGCGCGCTGGTGCCGCGCCGCCAGGTCAACACGATCATGGACGAACTGGCCGCCATCGGGGCCAAGGCCATCCTCGCCTCGGACATCAGGTTCTGCCGATTTTGATCAGTGCAGGTCGGGGAGTTGTTGACGTGTTAGCGTCCGGGAGAACCTAGGAGGCTCTCGTGACGCATTTCCTTGTGCTGCTCCTCGCGCTGTTGATCGGTGTCGTCGCCGGACTGCGTGCGCTGACCGCGCCGGCCGTGATGGCCTGGGCGGCCGCACTGCACTGGATCAACCTGGACGGCACCTGGGCTCAGTGGTTGAGCCACTCGGCGACCGTCACCATCCTGACGGTGCTGGCGGTTGGTGAACTCGTCACCGATCAATTGCCCAAGACACCGAACCGCACCGTGCCGCTGCAGTTCACCGCTCGGATCGTGTTGGGCGGGTTCGCCGGTGCAGTGCTCGGCACAGCCTGGAACTACACCTGGACGGCACTGGGCGCGGGCATGATCGGCGCGGTGATCGGCACGTTGGTCGGTTTTGCCGTGCGGCAGCGCCTGGTCGCCGTCAGTGGCGGGCGCGACCTGCCGATCGCGCTGCTGGAAGACAGTGTCGCGGTGCTGGGTGGCATCGCGATCGCGGCTTACACCGCGGTGCTGTGAGCTGAGACGTTCAGCGCCACTGCACCACCGAGCGGCCGTTCACGCCGCGCCGTCCATCGGCCAGCCGGGATAGGCCGGTGGGGTCCCGCCGAACGCCGGACACAACGCGCGGTGCGCGCACCTATCGCAGAACCGCGACGGGTTCGGCCGGAAATCACCGGTGGCACCGGCAGTTTGGATGGCACGCCAGATCGCGATCAGGGTCTTCTCGAAGCGCAGCAGCCCCGCGTGATCGGGTGAGTAGTCCAGCAACTGGCCGTCGGCCAGGTAGATCAGCCGCAGCTGTGCCGGAAGCACCCCGCGTGACCGCAGCAGCGCCACCGCATAGAACTTCATCTGGAACAGCGCCTTCGACTGGGCCGACGCGCTGCCCGACGAGGGCATGCGCCGACAACCCGCGCCTTCCACCCTGCGTAGGGTGAACGGCTGTGTCCGAATCCGGGATCTTCCAAGCAGGCGACCGGGCCCAGTTCACCGACGCCAAAGGTCGCCGCTACACCACGGTGCTGGTCCCCGGCGGTGACTTCCACACCCATCGGGGCGCCATCCCGCACGACGAGGTGATCGGGCTGCCGGACGGCAGCGTGGTCAAGTCCGCCAATGGTGACCCGTTCCTGGTGCTGCGGCCGCTGCTGGTCGACTATGTGATGTCGATGCCGCGCGGGGCGCAGGTGATCTATCCCAAGGATTCCGCACAGATCATTCACGAGGGCGACATCTTCCCCGGCGCCCGGGTGCTGGAGGCCGGTGCCGGTTCGGGCGCATTGACGCTGTCGTTGCTGCGAGCCGTCGGGCCGCAGGGCCGGGTGGTCTCCTACGAATTGCGCGATGACCACGCCGAGCACGCCCGCCGCAATGTCGAGACCTTCGTCGGGCAGCTGCCCGACAACTGGCGGCTGGTGATGGGCGATGTCGCCGACTGCGATCTGCCCGACGGGTCGATCGACCGGGTGGTGCTGGACATGCTGGCGCCGTGGGACGTGCTCGACGTCGTGTCGCGGGTGCTGATTCCCGGCGGGGTGCTGGTGATCTATGTTGCCACCGTCACTCAGCTCTCCCAGGTGAACGAGGCGCTGCGCGAGCAGCAGTGCTGGACCGAGCCGCGATCATGGGAGACCATGCAGCGCGGCTGGAACGTCGTCGGGCTGGCGGTGCGCCCGCAACATGCGATGCGCGGCCACACCGCCTTCCTGGTCTGCGCCCGCAGGCTGGCGCCCGGCACGGTCACCCCGACCCGGCTGGGACGCAAACGCCCGGTGTGAGCAGACGGGTCCGGTTGGGTTTACGGCCCCCAGAGGCGCGGATTCATGGCATGCGCCGACGGTGCCTCCACTTCCACGGCGCCATCCGCACCGGTCGTGTAGGGGAAGATCAGCCCTACCGCGGCGCCCTCACGGTGCTCGACACTGATCTCGATCCCGTCGCGGTGCGGATCGGTCAACGTGACGTTCAAGGCGACGACGGCGGCCCGCAGACTGTCCTTGAGCGCGGTCACGGCCCGCCAATGCGCCGCCAGTTGTTCGACGACGGCCAACTTCGCTGACGTCGGGTAGTCGGGTGCGATCACCTGGCGTTCGCCGTCGACGGACACCGCCAGCGCGAAAGGCAGGAACTCGCCGCGGGCCGCGATGGTCTCCAGCGCGAGGTTGACCGCGGCGTCGGTGAGTCCGTCAAGGTCCGCCTGCGCCTGTTCGGACACGGTGTCGCGCCAGCTCGCCATCTGCTGATCGCCTCCTCGTCAGATCGGTCTCAACGGTAGCCGGTCACCATCCGGATACCGGTCGTATCGCTGACCACCGGTCCAACTGAGCGCCGGCCCGCGACGGATCGCCGCGGCACTGTCGGCCTCGGCCGCCTCATATGAAGACTGAATCGGCCTGCGGCACAATCTCAGTCGTCGCTGCGGCTCAACCCCCGCCGCACCGACAGCAGCTCGATCTCTGGGCGCGCGGCCACCAGCCGCTCGGCCGCATCGAGGACTTCGACCACATGTCGGCGCTCCCCGGAAACCGCGGCCAGGCCGATGCCGCTGCGCCGGTGCAGATCTACCGAATCCGTCTCGGCCGCTGACACATTGAACTTACGGCGCAACTCCGCGACGATCGGGCGCACCACCGAGCGCTTCTGCTTGAGCGAGTGCACGTCACCGAGCAGCAGGTCGAACTCCAACCAGCCGACCCACATGGCTACGGCGTCGGCGTGGGAGGCGCTGTGGAGCCGGCATGTGCCTTGCCGAACGCCAGCAACGTTTTGGCGGTCTCCTGCGACAGTTGCCAGCCGCCGTCGCGCGGCGTGAACTCCATCGGGAACGCAAACCCACCGGCGTCGGGGTTGGCGGTATTGACGGTGACGTCGGCGGTCACGTTGCCCGGGTGGCGATCCGACCAGGTGATGCCGGCGGCATCGAGGGTCAGCGGCAGGTACCCGCCGTCTTTGAGCGCGGTGGCGAACTTGTCGATGGTCGCGGCGTCGGTGGGCTTGGCGCTCTCGATCAGGCTGACCTTCTCGGCGCCGGGAATCTCCGGATCGGACAACCGGTAGAGCACATCCGTGAGCGCCTCGGGCGCCGGCAGCGGCGACGACGGCGGCTCTGCCGCCACCGTTGTCGTGGCCGTCACCGGGACCTCGGTCGGCGGCTCAGCCGGTTGCGGGTGGCCGGCGCAGCCCGACAGCGCCAGCACCGCCGCCAGGGCGGTGCTGACGGTGCTCAAGGCGATGCGCTGCCGGGACATCCGCGATCAGTTCGACGTCAGTTGGACGAAGTCATCTGCGACAGCGTCATCAGCGACGTCTTGGACAGCTTCCAGCCGCCCTGGTCGACGAACATCAGGTTGACCGAACGCGGCTCCAGCTGCGGTCCGGAGGCGGTGACATCCGCGGTGGCCGCGCCGGGGCCGGCCGGGGCGATATTGGCCACGCTGATCGACAGCGGGAACTTGCCGTTGGCGACGCCCTTGGCCATCTTGCGGTCCATCACGCTGCTCTCGACCGGGCCGAGGCCGCCCTCGATGAGGTGGGACTTGCCGGCGGCGGGGATGCCGGGGTCGGCCAGGGTGTTCAGCACGTCGGTCAGCTGCTCCGGCGCCGGGATGGCGGCCGGCGGCTCGAGCGGCAGGGGCGCGCCCCAAACCGTCAACTGCACCTGCGGGGTCACGGTTGCAACCGAGGTCACACCTGCTGCGGCT
The DNA here is from genome assembly GCF_002086455.1 of Mycolicibacter algericus DSM 45454. Lineage (GTDB taxonomy): Bacteria > Actinomycetota > Actinomycetes > Mycobacteriales > Mycobacteriaceae > Mycobacterium > Mycobacterium algericum. The sequence goes on along the minus strand of NZ_MVHC01000012.1, from coordinate 23,655 downwards.
GCCCCCACGAGCGCGGCGGCTGCGATGCCTGTGGCTAGGTATTTCACGGTCACAAAGGTCCTTTCGACGGCTTGAATCGTCACCCAGGCTAACAGCGTTTGTCGGTGTGTCGGATTGCCACAGCGCACGCGAATGCACAATGGCCGGTAGCGTTGAGGTATCCGTCGCTTCAACTTCCAGTTCGGGAAAGGAGCGCAACATGGACAACATGGGAGACTCGGCGCGTTCTGGGGCCTTCGACGCTTCCAGTGGGTCCGGCACGCCCGGCGACGACCTGGCCGAGCTGGAGGAGCTGCGCCGCGAGGCCGCTGTGCTGCGCGAACAACTCGACAACGCCCCGCAGGACACCGCCCGCGTCGGGCGTGACGTCCGTCAGCTCGAAGCGCACATCGACTCGCTGACCGCGCGCAACTCCAAGCTGATGGACACCCTCAAGGACGCACGTCAGCAGTTGCTGGCGCTGCGTGAGGAAGTCGACCGGCTTGGCCAGCCCCCCAGCGGTTATGGCGTGCTGCTGGCCACCCACGAGGACGAGACCGTCGACGTGTTCACCTCGGGGCGCCGGATGCGGCTGAACATCTCGCCCAATATCGAGGTCGTGACCCTCAAGAAGGGCCAGACGGTACGGCTCAACGAGGCGCTGACGGTGGTCGAAGCCACAACATTCGAGGCGGTCGGGGAGATCTCGACGCTGCGGGAGGTGCTGGCCGACGGCCACCGGGCGCTGGTGGTGGGCCACGCCGACGAGGAGCGCATCGTGTGGCTGGCCGAGCCGCTGGTCGCGGCGGATCTGCCCGAACGCAACCCGGACTCCGACTCGGACGACCGGCGGCCCCGCAAGCTGCGCCCCGGCGACTCCCTGCTGGTCGACACCAAGGCCGGCTACGCCTTCGAGCGCATCCCCAAGGCCGAGGTGGAAGATCTGGTGCTCGAGGAGGTGCCCGACGTCAGCTACGGCGACATCGGGGGCCTGGGCCGCCAGATCGAGCAGATCCGCGACGCCGTGGAGCTGCCCTTCCTGCACAAGGAGCTCTACCGCGAGTACGCGCTGCGCCCGCCCAAGGGTGTGCTGCTCTACGGCCCGCCCGGCTGCGGTAAGACGCTGATCGCCAAGGCGGTGGCCAACTCGCTGGCCAAGAAGATGGCCGAGGTCCGCGGCGACGACGCCCACGAGGCCAAGTCGTACTTCCTCAACATCAAGGGCCCGGAGCTGCTCAACAAGTTCGTCGGCGAGACCGAACGCCACATCCGGCTGATCTTCCAGCGGGCCCGGGAGAAGGCGTCCGAGGGCACTCCCGTGATCGTGTTCTTCGATGAGATGGACTCGATCTTCCGCACCCGTGGCACCGGTGTCTCCTCGGACGTGGAGACCACGGTGGTTCCCCAGCTGCTCAGTGAGATCGACGGCGTGGAGGGGCTGGAGAACGTCATCGTGATCGGGGCCTCCAACCGCGAGGACATGATCGACCCGGCGATCCTGCGGCCCGGCCGGCTCGACGTCAAGATCAAGATCGAGCGTCCCGACGCCGAAGCCGCCCAGGACATCTTCTCCAAGTACCTCACCGTGGGGTTGCCGGTGCACGCCGACGACCTGGCCGAGTTCGGTGGCGACCGTGCCGCGTGCATCAAGGCGATGATCGAGAAGGTCGTCGACCGGATGTACGCCGAGATCGACGACAACCGGTTCCTGGAGGTCACCTACGCCAACGGTGACAAGGAAGTCATGTACTTCAAGGACTTCAACTCCGGGGCGATGATCCAGAACGTCGTCGACCGGGCGAAGAAGAACGCCATCAAGTCGGTGCTCGAGACCGGTCAGCCCGGTCTGCGCATCCAGCACCTGCTGGATTCGATCGTCGACGAGTTCGCCGAGAACGAGGACCTGCCCAACACCACCAACCCCGATGACTGGGCACGGATCTCGGGCAAGAAGGGGGAGCGGATCGTCTACATCCGCACCCTGGTCACCGGCAAGTCGTCGAGCGCCAGCCGGGCGATCGACACCGAGTCCAACCTCGGTCAGTACCTGTAGCAGTCCCCGTTTGCGCGCCGAGCGTGCGCGTCCCCGTTTGCGCGCCGAGCGTGCGCGTCCCCGGTCGACACGCCGACAGAATCACCGGGAGTACGCACGCTCGCGTCAGGTACAAACCAGCCGGCGCCCCTGACTAGTTCGATGTGGCGACCTCGGCTGCGACATTGGCTGCGCCGATGGCCGCATACGAGCCGGTTAGGCCGACCATGCCCAGCGCCGCGCGCAGCGGCAGGTCGCCGCGCACCAGGTGGCTGAGCCCGTTGACGGTGTCGATGGTGTCCACCGCCAGCGAGAGTCGCTTCCAGCGGTAGCGTTCCCGGGCGCCACTGGTGAGGTACCCCAGACCCATCGCGAACGCTCGGGCGCCGTAGATGCGGGTCAGGTAGGTCAGTTCGGGCGACGGGGTCACGCCGAGCGCCCGGGCGAATTGCCGCGGCGCGGCCAGCGATACCGCAGCGAGGATCACCCGGCCGAGCGCCATCACCTGCAGTGGCCCGGGCCGGCGCGCAGCGACGGAAAGGTTCTGGCCGGTAGCGGTCTGGGTTGTTGCCATCCGAGCCTCCTCAGGCCTTGTCCAATACTGACTGACCGTCAGTCATGTTACTGTAACGGTGGATTTCCGGCGCTGTCAAACGTGCGATCCGCGCATTGGGGCGCCCGGGGAAGGGAGCGGTGCGGTGGCCCAGCAGGGGGTCCGGCGGCGGACGACGCTGCCGGCGGCGCAGCGCGAAAGTCAGTTGTTGGAGGTGGCGCGCGGCCTGCTGTTGGCCGACGGGCCGACCGAGCTGACGGTGGACAAGATCACCGCCGCCGCCCAGGTCGCCAAGGGAACGTTCTACCTGTACTTCGATTCCAAAGACCACCTGCTGGCGCGGCTGTGGGCCGACTACCTCGATGCCTTCCTTGACACCGTGCAAGACCAACTCGCCGCACCGATGGCCCCGGAACCGGGTTGGCCGGCAGCGCTCGATGCGCTGATCGAGCAGATGATCCGCTACGACATGACCAATGCCGCTCTGCACCGGGCGGTGTTCTCCCAAGCATCCGGCGACGGGCTGCGCCAATTGCGCCAGGCTGATGCAAAAGTCGTCACGCTGCTCGCCGACACCGTTGCCGCGGCGGTGGCAGCCGGGGCCGCGACCGTGACCGATCCGCCCACCACCGCCGCGCTGTTGTACTACGCCGTCGATGGCCTGCTGAACGCTGCCTACCTGGCGCACGCCGAGCCGGATACGGACACCGTCATCGCGGCGGCCAAGGAGATGGTCCACCGCACCCTGCGGACCGCCCACGACTAGATTCGCCCAGCGTTCGTGGTTGTGACGCCGGCACGCCCATGTTCGGGCACCGGCCATCTGCTGATCATGGAAGATGCGGGTCCGCTGTGCCTGCACTGCTCGACCCGCAGGCAGTTCGGCTGGCGGTTGCGGCCTCGGTCCGCCACACTGACACCGACTACGACGTGCTGCTGATGGCAGGTGTGGGTCGGGAAGCAGCTCGACTCCGGGTACACGACCATGTCGAGGACGTGCTTGCCAACTGGCGCTCGCGCCACCTGCGTTAGCCCTTCGTACCCCTCGCCTAGGCTCTAGGCATGCAACGGATCATCGGTACCGAAGTCGAATACGGCATCGCTTCGCCGTCGGATCCGACCGCGAACCCGATCCTGACCTCGACTCAGGCGGTGCTGGCCTACGCCGCTGCCGCCGGAATCCCGCGCGCCAAGCGCACCCGCTGGGACTACGAGGTGGAGTCACCGCTGCGCGACGCCCGCGGATTCGACCTGAGCCGATCGAGCGGCCCGCCGCCGATCATCGACGCCGACGAGGTCGGCGCGGCCAACATGATTCTGACCAACGGGGCGCGGCTCTACGTCGACCACGCCCACCCCGAGTACTCCGCACCCGAGGTGACCGACCCGCTGGACGCGGTGATCTGGGACAAGGCCGGCGAGCGGGTGATGGAGGCCGCCGCTCGCCACGTGGCCAGCGTGCCGGGTGCGGCCAAACTGCAGCTGTACAAGAACAACATCGACAACAAGGGCGCCTCCTACGGCACCCACGAGAACTACCTGATGAGCCGGCAGACGCCGTTCTCGGCGATCATCGCGGGGCTGACCCCGTTTTTCGTGTCGCGGCAGGTGGTCACCGGCTCCGGCCGCGTCGGTCTGGGCCCGGCCGGCGACGAACCGGGCTTCCAGCTCTCGCAGCGCGCCGACTACATCGAGGTCGAGGTGGGGCTGGAGACGACGCTGAAACGCGGCATCATCAACACCCGCGACGAACCGCACGCCGACGCCGACAAGTATCGCCGCCTGCACGTGATCATCGGCGACGCCAACCTCGCCGAGACATCGACGTATCTGAAGCTGGGGACGACCGCGCTGGTGCTCGATCTCATCGAGGAGGGGCCCGAGCACGGGATTGACCTGAGCGATCTCGCGCTGGCCCGCCCGGTGCGCGCCGTACACGTGATCAGCCGCGACCCGACACTGCGGGCGACCGTCGCGCTGGCCGACGGGCGGGAGATGACCGGCCTTGCGCTGCAACGGATCTACCTCGACCGGGCGGCGAAGCTCGTCGATGCGCGCGATCCGGACGCGCGAGCCACCGACATCATCGAGACCTGGGCCCGGGTCCTCGACCAGCTGGAACGCGACCCGATGGAGTGCGCGGACCTGCTGGACTGGCCGGCCAAGCTGCGGCTGCTGGAGGGTTTCCGGCAGCGGGAGAATCTGAGCTGGTCGGCGCCGCGGTTGCACCTGATCGATCTGCAGTACTCCGATGTCCGCCTCGACAAGGGCCTCTACAACCGGCTGGTGGCCCGCGGGTCGATGAAGCGGCTGATCACCGAGCAGCAGGTGCTCGACGCAGTCGACAATCCGCCGACCGACACCCGCGCCTACTTCCGCGGCGAGTGCCTGCGCCGGTTCGGCGCCGACATCGCCGCCGCCAGCTGGGACTCGGTGATCTTCGACCTGGGCGGGGAATCGCTGGTCCGGATTCCGACCCTGGAGCCGCTGCGCGGCAGCAAAGCCCACGTCGGGGCGCTGCTGGACTCGGTGGACAGCGCGGCTGAACTGGTCGAACAACTCACTACGTAGACGTTCGTGAAATCGGCGACGGCGTCGTAGCTTTCACCGTCCGCCGCGGGGTCGTCAGCGGACACGGATCTCTACGCTGTGACCACCCGAGCGCGCCAGTCGCCGGTCACGGGTCAGCACAGCGCATTCCAACGCCTCGGCGAGCGCCACATAAGCCGCGTCGTAGGCCGTCAGATTGTCGCGCAGCGTGAACGCCCGCAGCCGAAGTTCCGCGCTACCGGGCCACCGCCGGATGGCCAGCGCATCGAAGTCGGCCAGGGCGTCGTGCGCCCGTGCCGCGCTGAGCTGCCCGCCGCGGGTCAGGCCACGCAACGCGGAGACGACTTCGAAGTCCAACAACGCCGGGGCATGTAGTTCCTCGTCGGCGAGTTCACTGCGCAGTTCGTCGGTGCCGTCGACGCCGGTGAGCGCGTCGACGAGCGCTGCGGCATCGACGACGATCATCTGCGGGGGCCGGCCAATTGCGCATCCCGCTCGATTCGGTCGGCGTCGACTACATCGATCGCCGACCCGCTGGCATGCTCGGCGCGTTGCGCGGCGCGCTGCAGGACTTCGGCGACTGTGGGGCGGTTCACTTCCCGGCTGATCAGGTCGAGCAGGTAGGCGTTCAGTGACTGGCCCTGTATGGCCGCCCGCGCCTTGAGTTCCCGACGAACCGCGTCGGGAACATTGCGGATCTGAAGTAGCGAACTCATGCATACAGTCTATATCAATAACCATACATTCTGTATTCATTGACGACGTTTCGCCGGGGTCGTTCCCCACACTTGTGCGGAGTCGTTCGACACGCAATACACCCGGGGCAACACCGGCACGGACCGGTAGGGTGGAGAAACCGGCCTGCACGTCATGCGTGGGTCGATGGAGATGCAGGAGGCAGCGATGGCTCAAGAGCAGACCAAACGTGGCGGTGGCGGTGGCGATGAGGACGATCCCACCGGTCCCGCGGCGGCCGGCCAGGAGCGTCGCGAGAAGCTGACCGGCGAGACCGACGACCTGCTCGACGAGATCGACGACGTGCTGGAAGAGAACGCAGAGGACTTCGTGCGCGCGTACGTCCAAAAGGGCGGCCAGTGAGCTGGCCGTTCCATGATCGCCTTCCTGTCAATTCCGCACTTCCCGGGATGCCGTCCAGCCCGGTAGACCTGTCGTCGTTCTCGGATTTCCTGCGCCGCCAGGCGCCGGATCTGCTGCCGGCGGGCAGTGCAGGCTTGAGTTCGGCCGGCACCGCTGAGCTGCCGCACGGCACCACCATCGTCGCGCTCAAATACCCCGGCGGTGTGGTGATGGCCGGCGACCGGCGCTCCACGCAAGGCAACATGATCGCCGGGCGCGACGTGCAGAAGGTCTACATTACCGACGACTACACCGCCACCGGCATCGCCGGCACCGCCGCGATCGCGGTCGAGTTCGCCCGGCTCTACGCCGTCGAACTGGAGCACTACGAGAAGCTCGAAGGGGTGCCGCTGACGTTCGCCGGGAAGGTGAACCGGCTGGCGATCATGGTGCGCGGCAACCTCGGTGCGGCGATGCAGGGGTTGCTGGCGCTGCCGCTGCTGGTGGCCTACGACATCGACGATCCCGACGGGCAGCATGCCGGGCGCATCGTGTCGTTCGACGCGGCCGGCGGCTGGAACGTCGAGGAGGAGGGCTACCAGGCGGTGGGCTCCGGTTCGCTGTTCGCCAAGTCGTCGATGAAGAAGCTGTACGCGCAGGTGGCCGATGCGGATTCGGCGTTGCGAGTGGCGGTCGAGGCGCTGTACGACGCCGCCGACGACGATTCAGCCACCGGCGGACCGGACCTGGTGCGCGGCATCTACCCGACGGCGGTGTCCATCGACGCTGACGGCGCCGTTGATGTCCCCGAGTCGCGGATTGCCGAACTGGCCCGTGAGATCATCGAGAGTCGAACTCGCGGAGGGGATTCGGCAGCGAAGACCAAGCGGGGTAAGAAATGAGCTTCCCGTACTTCATCTCGCCCGAGCAGGCGATGCGTGAGCGCGGTGAGCTCGCGCGCAAGGGCATCGCCCGCGGCCGCGGCGTGATCGCACTGGCCTACGCCGACGGCGTGTTGTTCGTCGCCGAGAACCCTTCGCGCTCACTGCAGAAGATCAGCGAACTCTATGATCGGGTCGGGTTCGCCGCCGCCGGACGGATCAACGAGTTCGAGAACCTACGCCGCGGTGGCATCCAGTTCGCCGACACCCGTGGCTACGCCTACGACCGCCGCGACGTGACCGCGCGCCAGTTGGCCAACGTCTACGCGCAGACCCTGGGAACGATCTTCACCGAGCAGGCCAAGCCGTATGAGGTCGAGTTGTGCGTGGCCGGGGTGGCCTACCAGGGTCAGACCAAAGCCCCTGAGCTGTACCGGATCACCTACGACGGGTCGATCACCGACGAGCCGCACTTCGTGGTGATGGGTGGCACCACCGAGCCGGTGATCGCCGCGCTCAAGGAGTCCTACACCGAGAACGCCGAGCTTGCCGACGCACTGCACATCGCGGTCAACGCGCTCAAGCAGACCGACACCGGCAACGGTGCCGAGCAGCGTGAGCTGGGTCCGGGAACACTCGAGGTGGCCATCCTCGACGCCAACCGGCCCAAGCGGGCATTTCGCCGTATCGCCCGGTCGACGCTGGAAGAACTGTTGCCGCAGGCAGATTCGTCGGGGGAGAACTCCGGCAACGCTTCCGGCTAGGGTGACGGCTACCGGCCGATCCGGAAGCGCTTGACCCGCGCCGCTGCTCCCGAAGCCAGCTCGACGCGGCTGCGCGGCACCTCGAAGTACTGCGCCAGCAGCCGGATCACCGCTGCATTGGCTTTCCCGTCGACAGCCGGCTCGCGCACGTAGACCGTCAGCTGGCCGTCGTCGTCGGTCTCCACCAGCGGGCCTTTGCGGCTGCCGGGTTTGACCTTGACGACGACGGTTTCACTTTGAGACATGATGACAGCATGCTATCAATAGGTTTGATGCTATGCTGTCATATGCGCACCACCGTGACATTGGATGATGACGTCGAGCAGTTGATTCGTCGCCGGATGGCAGAACGTCAGCTGTCGTTCAAGCAGGCGCTCAACGAGGCGATCCGCGACGGATCGGCCGGCCGCGCAACACCGCAATTCCAGACCCGGACCGCTGATCTCGGGGTCCCGTCGGTCAATCTGGACAGGGCACTGCAGCTTGCTGCGGATCTGGAGGACGAAGAGCTGATCCGCCGGCAACGCCGCGGTGCCTAGCAGACCATGAAGATCGTCGACGCCAATGTGTTGCTCTATGCGGTGAACACTGCCGCAGAGCACCATGACGCCTCGCTGCGCTGGCTCGACCGTGCGCTGTCCGGGGCGGACACGGTTGGCTTCGCCTGGGTTCCGCTACTGGCGTTCGTCCGGCTCTCCACCAAGGAGGGTTTGTTTCCCCATCCGCTGCGGCCGGAGGACGCGGTGGACCGGGTGGCCGAGTGGACCGCGGCATCTAGTGCGGTAGTCGTCAATCCCACGCCTCGACATGCCGACATCCTGACCGGGCTGCTCGCCCGTGTCGGCGCCGGGGGAAACCTGGTGAACGACGCGCACCTGGCGGCGCTCGCCATCGAGCACCGCGGCGGAATCGTTTCCTACGACGCGGATTTCGGCCGATTCGGGATCCGTTGGGATCGGCCCGACGACCTGGCGTAGGCGAGGCCTACCGCGAAGGTGCGTAAATCCGGCCCAAACGTCGGCGTGTCGATGGGGGACACGCACGCTCGCGCGAATGGTGATCGCTAGCGGGCGACGATCACCGACGAGCCGTGCCCGAACAGCCCCTGATTGGCGGTCACACCCACGGTGGCGCCCTCGACCTGCCGGCCGGTAGCGGTGCCGCGCAGCTGCCAGGTCAGCTCGCACACCTGGGCGATGGCCTGCGCCGGGATCGCCTCACCGAAGCAGGCCAGCCCGCCGGACGGGTTCACCGGGACGCGACCACCGATCGTGGTGGCGCCGCTGCGCAGCAGCTGCTCGCCCTCACCCTTGGGGCACAGGCCCAGGTGCTCATACCAGTCCAGCTCCAGTGCGGTGGACAGGTCGTAGACCTCGGCCAGGCTGACGTCCTCCGGCCCGATACCGGCCTCGGCGTAAGCCGCGTCCAGGATCTGGTCCTTGAACACCCGCTCCGGCGCGGCCACCACCGCGGTGGAATCTGTTGCGATGTCAGGCAATTCGGGCAAGTGCTGCGGGTACTGCGGGGTGACGGTTGACACCGCCCGCACCGACGGCACGCCGTCGAGCGACCCCAGGTGCTTGCGCGCGAACTCCGCGCTGGCCACGATCAGCGCCGCCGCGCCGTCGGAGGTGGCGCAGATGTCGAGCTGGCGCAGCGGGTCGGAGACCACCGGGCTGGCCAGCACGTCTTCGACCGCGGACTCCTTGCGGTAGCGGGCATTCGGATTGGACAAGCCGTGCCGGGAGTTCTTCACCTTCACGCTCGCGAAGTCCTCGGAGGTGGCGCCGTAGAGGTCCATCCGGCGGCGCGCCAGCAGCGCGAAGTACACCGGGTTCATCGCGCCGATCAGGTGGAACCGCTGCCAGTCCGGGTCGTTTTTGCGCTCACCGCCGACCGGGGCGAACGCGCCCTTGGGGGTGGTGTCGGCGCCGATCACCAGCGCGACGTCGCAGAACCCGGCCAGGATCTGGGCGCGGGCGCTCTGCAGCGCCTGCGAACCCGACGCGCAGGCGGCATAGCTCGACGACACCGGAACGCCGTTCCAGCCCAGCTTCTGGGCGAACGTCGAACCGGCGATGAAACCGGGATAGCCGTTGCGGATGGTGTCCGCGCCGGCGACCAGCTGGATCTGGCGCCAGTCCAGGCCGGCGTCGGCCAGCGCGGCGCGGGCGGCGACCACGCCGTACTCGGTGAAGTCACGGCCCCACTTGCCCCACGGGTGCATGCCCGCACCCAGGATGTAGAGCGGCTCGGGAGTGCTCATGCGCCCACCTTCTTCCACGCATAGACGGTGCGCGTCACGCCGTCGTCGTCGGTGTAGAGCGGCATGGTGGTCAGCTCCATCTCCATCCCGACCTTCAGGTCCGCGGCCAGCGTTCCCTCGACGACCTTGCCCAGCACGATCAGGCCTTCGTCGGCCAGCTCCACCGCGGCGATCGCGAACGGCTCGAACGGCTCGCTCGGCGGGTACGGCGCCGGCGGCAGGTACCGGTTCTCGGTGTAGCTCCAGATGGTGCCGCGCCGCGACAGCGCGACGGGTTCGAGCACATCGCCGTCGCAGGCGGGGCTGGGGCAGTTGTTCTCACGCGGCGGGAACACATAGGTGCCGCACTGCGGGCATTTGGCGCCGATCAGGTGGGGGAGGCCGGCGTCGTCGGTGGCGTACCACCCGTCGATGGCCGGCTGCGAGGCTACATCTGGCACCAGGTCAGCGTACCGAACCACGACCGCAAAACTGAAACGTGTTGCAATTCCGCCGGGGCCGACGGCCGCGCCCACCGGGTGCATAGAGTTGTCTCCGTGAGCTCAGCCAAGACCGCCCCGACCGACGCTGCGCAAGAAACCCAGACCAAACCGACGCTGTTGCTGCTGGACGGAAACTCGCTGGCCTACCGGGCCTTCTACGCCCTTCCCGCGGAGAACTTCAAGACCCGCAGCGGCCTGACCACCAACGCCGTCTACGGATTCACCGCCATGTTGATCAACCTGCTGCGCGACGAGACACCCAGCCACGTCGCCGCCGCGTTCGACGTGTCACGGCAGACGTTCCGCTCCGAGCGCTACCCGGAATACAAGGCCACCCGCTCGTCGACGCCCGACGAGTTCCGCGGCCAGATCGACATCACCAAGGAGGTCCTCAATGCGCTGGGGATCACCACCTTGTCCGAGCCCGGCTATGAGGCCGACGACCTGATCGCCACGCTGGCCACCCAGGCCGACGGCGAGGGCTACCGGGTGCTGGTGGTCACCGGCGACCGCGACGCACTGCAACTGGTCAACGACAACGTGACCGTGCTCTACCCCCGCAAGGGGGTCAGCGAGCTGACCCGGTTCACCCCCGACGCCGTGCTGGAGAAGTACGGCCTGACCCCGGCGCAGTACCCGGATTTCGCGGCGCTGCGCGGTGACCCGAGCGACAACCTGCCGGGCATCCCCGGGGTGGGGGAGAAGACCGCCACCAAATGGATCGCCGAGTACGGCTCCCTGGAAGGACTGGTCGACAAGGTCGACACCGTCAAGGGCAAGGTCGGAGATGCGTTGCGCGCCAACCTGTCCAGCGTGATCCTCAACCGGGAGCTCACCGACCTGGTGCGCAACGTGCCGCTGGCCCAGACACCGGACACGCTGCGGCTGCTGCCGTGGGACCGCGAACAGATCCATCAGCTCTTCGACGACCTCGAGTTCCGGGTGCTGCGCGACCGGCTGTTCGAGACGCTCGCCACCGCCGAGCCGGAGGTGGAGGAGGGCTTCGAGGTGCGCGGCGGCGCTCTGGAGCCGGGGACGGTGGCTTCCTGGCTGGCACAGCATGCCGCGGACGGCCGCCGTGCGGGACTGGCGGTGATCGGCACCCACCGCAGCTACGACAGCGACGCCACCGCCTTGGCGATCGCCACCGCCGACGGGGAGGGCGGCTACGTCGACACCGCCACCCTGACCGCCGACGACGAGGCGGCGCTGGGCGCCTGGCTGGCCGACCCGGCTAGACCCAAGGCGCTGCACGAGGCGAAGCTGGCCATGCACGACCTGGCCGGGCGCGGCTGGACGCTCGACGGTGTCACCAGCGACACCGCGCTGGCCGCCTACCTGGTCCGGCCCGGCCAGCGCAGTTTCAGCCTCGACGACCTGTCGGTGCGTTACCTGCGCCGCGAACTGCGTGCCGAATCCGATGAGCAGCAACAACTCTCGCTGCTCGACGACACCGACGGGATCGATGACCAGGCGGTGCAGACCGCGATCCTGCGGGCCCGCGCCGTCACCGATCTGGCCGACGCGCTGGATGCCGAACTGGCCCGCATCGACTCGGGCGGCCTGCTTGACGACATCGAATTGCCGCTGCAGCGGGTACTGGCCGAGATGGAGTCCGTCGGCATCGCCGTCGACCTCGACCACCTCGGACAGCTGCAGAGCCGCTTCGGCGACCAGATCCGTGACGCGGCCGAGGCCGCCTACGCGGTGATCGGCAAGCAGATCAACCTGGGTTCGCCCAAACAGCTGCAGGTGGTGCTCTTCGACGAGCTCGGCATGCCCAAGACCAAGAAGACCAAGACCGGCTACACCACCGACGCCGACGCGCTGCAGTCACTGTTCGACAAGACCGGCCACCCGTTCCTGGAACACCTGCTGGCCCACCGCGACGTCACCCGGCTCAAGGTCACCGTCGACGGGCTGCTCAAGGCGGTGGCCTCCGACGGGCGGATTCACACCACGCTGAATCAGACCATCGCCGCCACCGGCCGGCTCTCCTCGACCGAGCCGAACCTGCAGAACATCCCGATCCGCACCGAGGAAGGCCGGCAGATCCGCAACGGCTTCGTCGTCGGCTCAAACGACGACGGGGCCTACACCGAGCTGATGACCGCCGACTACAGCCAGATCGAGATGCGCATCATGGCGCATCTGTCGAAAGACGACGGCCTGATCGAGGCGTTCAACACCGGCGAGGACCTGCACTCGTTCGTCGGCTCACGGGCGTTCGGCGTGCCGATCGGCGAGGTGACCGCGGACATGCGGCGCCGGGTCAAGGCGATGTCCTACGGCTTGGCCTACGGCCTGAGCTCCTACGGGTTGTCGCAGCAGCTCAAGATCTCCACCGAAGAGGCCAAAGAGCAGATGGACGCCTACTTCGACCGGTTCGGCGGGGTGCGCGACTACCTGCACGACGTCGTCGAGCAGGCCCGCAAGGACGGTTACACCTCGACGGTGCTGGGCCGGCGGCGCTACCTGCCGGAGCTCGACAGCAGCAACCGCCAGGTCCGCGAGTCCGCCGAGCGGGCCGCGCTCAACGCCCCGATCCAGGGCAGTGCGGCCGACATCATCAAGGTGGCGATGATCGACGTCGACCAGGCCTTGAAGGCTTCCGGCCTGCGCTCGCGGATGCTGCTGCAGGTGCACGACGAGTTGCTGTTCGAGGTCGCCGAGGGCGAGCGCGAGGAGCTGGAAAAACTGGTGCGCGCTCAAATGGGCGGCGCGTATCAGCTGAGCGTCCCGCTTGAGGTCGCGGTCGGCTACGGGCGGTCCTGGGACGCTGCCGCGCACTGACGGCTTGTCGCAACCGACAACAGGCGAGGTGTTCGTCGAGTGTGCGGTTTGGCAGGCAAATTCGGCCGAACGCGTGCCAAAACGCACACTCGGCGCGGAATTGCGGGAGCTACCGGCGGACGAGCACCGGCGAACGGTAACCGGCCATCACCTGCAGCACCGGTGCCGCGGCCCGGGCCGCCACCACCCCGTGGGCGTCCTCGTGCTGGCGGGCGAACACCTCGGGATCGCCGAAGCCGCGGTCGATGCGGTCCCGCACGAACGCCAGCTCGACGACCTGGGCGGCGAACTTCTTGACGCTGCGGGCGGCCGGCTTGCCACCGATACGGCGCGCCTCGCGGATCGCGTGCTTGCGGGCCCGGATCGAGCCCAGCCAGGTCTCCTCGTTCGGGCTGATCAGCCCGCCCATCACCATGGCGGGCAGCTTGGTGGAGACCAGGTGTTGCTCGTGCCGGCGACTCACCGCGCCCAGCACCACCATCAGCAGGAACACCGGGACCATCCAGAACAGGTAGGTGGTCAGGAAGTACCGGGCGCCGCCCATCGCCAGCGACGCGTTCCACAGGGCGTGCATGCCCACCGCCCCCAGGTACCCGAGCAGGATCACGAACGCCTTCGACCAGAACCCGCGGCGACGCAGCGCGAAGAACACCCCGATGCCGGTCATCGTGGTGAACAGCGGGTGGGCGAACGGCCCGACGACCAGCCGCGCGATGGCCACCGCGGCCATCTTGGCCGGCGAGTCGGCGGGCGCGATGTAGACGATGTCCTCCATCCAGGCGAATCCCACCGCCGCTACGCCCGCGTAGACCATGCAGTCGGTCAGCGAGTTGAGCTCATGGCGCCGGCGGCCGGTCAGCATGATCAGCAGGAACAGCCCCTTGGCGGCCTCCTCGATGAACGGCGCCTGGATCGCGGCCATGTCGAAGGTCTTCGACACCAGCGGCCGCACCGTGGCCACCGAGGAGCCGAACGTCTCCAGCCCCACCGCCAGCACCACGGCGACCGACGCGCCCCACAGGAAGGCCAGCTGCAGCAACCGGCGTGGTTCGGGTTCCCAGCGGTCCAGCCAGCGGTAGCAGAGCAGCACCACCAGCATTGACATGCTGGCCAGCACCAGCGCGGTGAGGGTGCCGGCCGGGTTGGCCGCGGTGAAGAACAGCAGCAGCAACGCGGTGAGGACGCTGAGCAGGACGATGACGTACAGCGGCGCTCCGACCTTGCGGCGGTTCCGCATCTGGGGCATAGCGACGCAGCTTAGATGTTATGACCACCGGTTTGTCCAGCGTGCAACGCGTCGAGTAGCCTCGACAGGTAGTCCTCGGCCAGTTCTAGCAGGGTCGTCGGCCACCGCATGCCTGGCATGCGTGATATCACCTGTCCCTACGACCACAACTTGTCCGGAGCAACCCAACACATGCCAAGTCCCACCGTCACCTCGCCGCAAGTAGCCGTCAACGACATCGGCTCGGCCGAGGATTTTCTCGCCGCCATCGACAAAACGATCAAGTACTTCAACGATGGCGACATCGTGGAAGGGACGATCGTCAAGGTTGACCGGGACGAGGTCCTGCTCGACATCGGCTACAAGACCGAAGGCGTCATTCCCAGCCGCGAGCTGTCCATCAAGCACGACGTCGACCCCCACGAGGTGGTGTCCGTCGGTGACGAGGTCGAGGCCCTGGTCCTGACCAAGGAGGACAAAGAGGGCCGGCTGATCCTGTCCAAGAAGCGCGCCCAGTACGAGCGCGCCTGGGGCACGATCGAAGAGCTCAAGGAGAAGGACGAGGCCGTCAAGGGCACCGTCATCGAGGTCGTCAAGGGCGGCCTGATCCTCGACATCGGGCTGCGCGGCTTCCTGCCCGCCTCGCTGGTGGAGATGCGCCGGGTCCGTGACCTGCAGCCCTACATCGGTCGCGAGATCGAAGCCAAGATCATCGAGCTGGACAAGAACCGCAACAACGTGGTGCTGAGCCGCCGCGCCTGGCTGGAGCAGACCCAGTCCGAGGTGCGCAGCGAGTTCCTCAACCAGCTGCAGAAGGGCGCCGTCCGCAAGGGCGTGGTGTCCTCGATCGTCAACTTCGGCGCGTTCGTCGACCTGGGCGGGGTGGACGGCCTGGTGCACGTCTCCGAGCTGTCCTGGAAGCACATCGACCACCCGTCCGAGGTGGTTCAGGTGGGCGACGAGGTCACCGTCGAGGTGCTCGACGTCGACATGGACCGCGAGCGGGTTTCGTTGTCGCTCAAGGCCACCCAGGAAGACCCGTGGCGGCACTTCGCCCGCACCCACGCGATCGGCCAGATCGTGCCGGGCAAGGTCACCAAGCTGGTGCCGTTCGGCGCGTTCGTCCGCGTCGAGGAGGGCATCGAGGGCCTGGTGCACATCTCCGAGCTGGCTGAACAGCACGTCGAGGTGCCCGACCAGGTGGTCGCGGTCGGCGACGACGCCATGGTCAAGGTCATCGACATCGACCTGGACCGCCGCCGCATCTCGCTGAGCCTCAAGCAGGCCAACGAGGACTACACCGAGGAGTTCGACCCCTCGAAGTACGGCATGGCCGACAGCTACGACGAGCAGGGCAACTACATCTTCCCCGAGGGCTTCGACGCCGAGACCAACGAGTGGATCGAGGGTTTCGACAAGCAGCGCGCCGAGTGGGAGGCCCGCTACGCCGAGGCCGAGCGCCGGCACAAGATGCACACCGCGCAGATCGAGAAGTTCGCCGCCGCCGAGCACGCCGAGCCCCGCTCGGGTGCCAACGGGTCGCACCGCGACGAGGCACCGGCCGGCGGCTCGCTGGCCAGCGACGAGCAGCTCGCGGCGCTGCGGGAGAAGCTCGCCGGTAACAGCGCCTAGGCACGCGGCAACGCAGATGCTGCGTATCGGGCTGACCGGCGGGATCGGCGCCGGCAAGTCGACGGTGTCGGCCGCCTTCAGCCGGTTCGGCGCCGTCGTCGTCGACGGCGACGTCATCGCCCGTGAAGTCGTCGAACCCGGCACCGAAGGCCTGGCCGCACTGGTCGAGGCCTTCGGGCCGGGGATCCTGTTGCCCGACGGCGCCCTGGACCGCCCGGCGCTGGCCGCGATCGCCTTCAGCGACGACGACAAGCGGGCGACCCTCAACGGCATCGTGCACCCGCTGGTGGCGCGGCGCCGCAGCGAGCTGATCGCCGCGGCAGGCGAGGATGCGATCATCGTCGAGGACATCCCGCTGCTGGTCGAGTCGCAGATGGCGCCGATGTTCCCGCTGGTGATCGTCGTGCACGCGGACGTCGAGACGCGAGTAACCCGACTCCGCACCCACCGCGGCATGCCCGAGGCGGATGCGCGCGCCCGCGTGGCCGCACAGGCCACCGAGCCGCAGCGCCGGGCGGTCGCCGACGTCTGGCTGGACAACTCCGGGGATCCCGACGATCTGGCGGACCAGGCGCTGCAGTTGTGGCAGCAGCGCATCGAGCCGTTTGCCCACAACCTGGCGGCCCGCCGCACCGTGTCGTCGCCGTCCCAGCCGGTGCCGGCCGACCCGACCTGGCCGGATCAGGCGCAGCGCATCATCGCCCGGCTGCAGACCGCCTGCGGGCACCGGGCGCTGCGCATCGACCACGTCGGCGACACCGCGGTGGCCGGGCGCGACGCCCGCGACGTCATCGACATGCAGGTGACCGTGGAATCCCTGGCGGTAGCCGACGAGCTCGCCGAGCCGCTGCTGGCGGCCGGCTACCCCCGGGTCGAGGGGGTCATCGCCGACAGCGCGCTCACCGACGACGATCCAGCGTTGTGGGAGAAGCGGTTTCACGCTTCCGCTGACCCGGGACGGCCCACCCGCATCCAGCTGCGGGTGGACGGCCGGCCCAACCAGCGGTTCGCCCTGCTGGTTCCGGCTTGGCTGGCGGCCAACCCGGAAGAGCGTCTCGCCGACGCCGACGATCTCGACGAAGGCGCCTACCGGCGGGCGTGGGCGTGGGCCGACGACACCGGCTGGCGTCCCTAACGGGTTTAGCGGCCGGTCAGGCCATGCTGCTGATCAGCGCGCCGCAGAGCATCGCGCCGTTGCGCGGGTCGCTGCTGTCTTTCCAGGTGGTGACGAAGCGGTCGCTCTTCACGGCCACGATGTCATCGACGTGGATCTCGCAGTGCACGTTCGCCGACGACGGCCAGCGCAGCCGGATCACCATGCCCGCCTTGCTCGGGTCGGACAGCACCGCGTTGGCCTGGAAGGGCGCCCCGAAGCCGTCGATGTCACCGCTGGCGGTCTGATTGTCATTGAGCATGAAGGTGACCACGCTGCCGGTGGTCCACGCGTCGACCCGCGCGATGTAGGTGACGTTGTGCAGCTCGTCGGCTGCGGCCGTCGCCGGGATCAGCTGACCGCACCCCAACAGGGCCGCGGTCGTCGCGGTGGCGACACCGATTCGCAGGTTGGCGTTCATCTTCTCGAGATTACCTAACCAACAGCCGGCGGTGTCGCGGTTGACTAGGGCGCTCCCGGCGGCGACCCGGTGAGACCGTCGCTGACCGGCCAGGACACCGGCATTCCCAGGCCGGTCAGCCAGCGCTGCAGGTCGTAGCCGTTGCCGGCCAGGCCATCGACGGCGGCGACCGCCCGCATCACCGCCCGCTCGGCGTCGTCCTGGGTGAGCAGGCCCTCCCGCACGGCGACCATCAACTCGTCGACGTCGGTGAGCTCGACGCCGCGGCCGGTGCGCACCACCAGGTCCAGATAGTGGTCCCGGGAGCGCCACTGCTCCGGTCCCGGGGTGTAGTCGCCGACGTCGAGGTAGAAGTCCTGGTCGCGTTCGTGGCCTGGGTTGAAGTGGAAGATCGTCGCGCGCAGCCCCAGCTCGGGGAGCAGCCACGACTCCAGGTAGCGGAACTGGGCGCGCCCCGGGGTGGGTCGGGCCAGGTAGAGACCCCACGGCTGCACGGTGTAGACGTCGACGGCGCGCACCACCCCTTTCGGGTCGGTGTTGGTGTTCGCGACCAGGTCAAAAGTCTCGTGCTTGGGTGGATGCACCGTGCCTCCTTCTTGCCGCCAACGTGCGTGTCCCCCGTCCGACGCGCCGTGTCGGGACCGGAAGCACGCACGCTCGCGTTGTCAGACACCCGGCCTACTCTGGGTTCGTGGCTTTCGCAACCGAACACCCCGTCGTCGCGCATTCGGAGTACCGGCCGCCCGCCGACGCCGTCGAAGGCATCGTGCGGGCCGGCGGCCGTTTCGAAGTGGTCAGCGACTACCAGCCCGCCGGTGATCAACCTACCGCCATCGCCGAGCTGGACCGGCGCATCACCGCGGGGGAGAAGGACGTGGTGCTGCTCGGCGCCACCGGCACCGGAAAGTCGGCCACCGCGGCCTGGCTGATCGAACGGCTGCAGCGGCCCACCCTGGTGATGGCGCCGAACAAGACGCTGGCCGCGCAGCTCGCCAATGAACTACGAGAGATGTTGCCGCACAACGCCGTCGAGTACTTCGTCTCCTACTACGACTATTACCAGCCGGAAGCCTACATCGCCCAAACCGACACCTACATCGAGAAGGACAGCTCCATCAACGACGACGTGGAGCGGCTGCGCCACTCGGCGACCTCGAGCCTGCTGTCCCGGCGCGACGTGGTGGTGGTGGCGTCGGTGTCGTGCATCTACGGTCTGGGCACCCCGCAGTCCTATCTGGACCGCTCCGTCGAGCTGCAGGTGGGCTCGGAGGTGCCGCGCGACGGGCTGCTGCGGCTGCTGGTCGACGTGCAGTACACCCGCAACGACATGGCGTTCACCCGCGGCTCGTTCCGGGTGCGCGGCGACACCGTCGAGATCATCCCCTCGTATGAGGAGCTGGCCGTGCGCATCGAGTACTTCGGCGACGAGATCGAGGCGCTCTATTACCTGCATCCGCTCACCGGGGACGTGGTCCGCAAGGTCGACTCGCTGCGTATCTTCCCGGCCACCCACTACGTGGCCGGCCCGGAGCGGATGACGCAGGCCATCTCCACCATCGAGGAGGAGCTGGCCGTCCGGCTCGACGAGCTGGAGCGCCACGGCAAGCTGCTGGAGGCGCAGCGGCTGCGGATGCGCACCAACTACGACATCGAGATGATGCGCCAGGTCGGGTTCTGCTCGGGCATCGAGAACTATTCGCGTCACATCGACGGTCGCGGCGCCGGCTCGCCACCGGCCACCCTGCTGGACTACTTCCCGGAGGACTTCCTGCTCATCATCGACGAGTCGCACGTCACAGTGCCGCAGATCGGCGGCATGTACGAGGGCGACATGTCGCGGAAGCGCAACCTGGTGGAATTCGGGTTCCGGCTGCCGTCGGCGTGCGACAACCGGCCGCTGACCTGGGAGGAGTTCGCCGACCGGATCGGGCAGACGGTCTACATGTCGGCCACCCCCGGCCCCTACGAGCTCAGCCAGGCCGCCGGTGAGTTCGTCGAGCAGGTGATCCGCCCGACCGGCCTGGTCGACCCGAAGGTGGTGGTGAAGCCGACCAAGGGCCAGATCGACGACCTGATCGGCGAGATCCGGCAGCGCGCCGAGGCCGACGAGCGGGTGCTGGTGACCACGCTGACCAAGAAGATGGCCGAAGACCTCACCGACTACCTGCTGGAGATGGGGATCCGGGTGCGCTACCTGCACTCCGAGGTCGACACGCTGCGCCGGGTGGAGCTGCTGCGGCAGCTGCGGCTCGGCGACTACGACGTCCTGATCGGGATCAACCTGCTGCGGGAGGGCCTGGACCTGCCGGAGGTGTCGCTGGTGTCGATCCTGGATGCCGACAAGGAGGGCTTCCTGCGCTCCACCCGCAGCCTGATCCAGACCATCGGCCGGGCGGCTCGCAACGTCTCGGGCGAAGTGCACATGTACGCCGACAAGATCACCGACTCGATGCGCGAGGCCATCGACGAGACCGAACGGCGCCGGGCCAAGCAGATCGCCTACAACGAGGCGAACGGAATCGACCCGCAGCCGCTGCGCAAGAAGATCGCCGACATCCTCGACCAGGTGTATCGGGAGGCGGCCGACAGCGAAACCGTCGAGGTCGCCGGCTCGGGGCGCAACGCCTCGCGCGGGCGGCGCGCGCAGGGGGCACCGGGACGGGCGGGCCAATCCGTCAGCGCCGGGGTGTTCGAGGGCCGCGACACCAAGAGCATGCCGCGCGCCGAACTGGCCGACCTGATCAAGGACCTCACCGAACAGATGATGAACGCAGCCCGTGACCTGCAATTTGAGTTCGCCGCACGAATCCGCGATGAGATCGCCGACCTCAAGAAAGAATTGCGGGGTATGGACGCCGCCGGAATCAAGTGACGCGCCAGCATGGGGACCGTTTTCGCGTGTCATGGCGATCCGTGATTGACTGCAAGCGGTGGTGGATCTGACTGAAGCGGTGACGACCGAATCCGCTATAAACACCGGCAGCTGGCGTGAGCTGCTCGGAAGGCGCTACTTAGGCACTTCAGCCGTGCTGGCCGGGGGCGTGGCGCTCTACGCCACCAACGAGTTCCTGACGATCAGCCTGCTGCCGAGCACGATCAAGGAGATCGGCGGCGAACGGTATTACGCCTGGGCCACCACGCTGTATCTCGTCGGGTCGGTGATCGCGGCCGCCGCAGCCAACCCGGTGCTGGTTCGCATCGGTTCCCGGTTCGCCTACCTGCTGGGCGTGCTGGCGTTCGGCGTCGGCGCTGTGGTGTGCGCGATAGCACCCCAGATGGAGATCCTGCTGGTCGGCCGCACCCTGCAGGGCATGGGCGGCGGCCTGTTGGCCGGGCTGGGTTATGCACTGATCAATGCGGTCCTGCCCAGCTGGCTGTGGACCCGCGCATCGGGGCTGGTCTCGGCGATGTGGGGTGTCGGCACCCTGGTGGGGCCGGCGGCCGGTGGCCTATTCGCCCAGTTCGGCATTTGGCGGTGGGCGTTCGCCATCATGGCGGTGCTGTCCGGAGTGATGGCTGTGGCGGTGAGCGTGGTGCTGCGTGCCAGCCGCGGCGGCCAGCAGGACGATGCGATGAAGGTCCCGGTGCGCTCGCTGCTGTTGCTGGGGGGCGCCGCGCTGGTGGTCAGCACCGCCCAACTGCCGCACAGTCTCATCGGGGCCGCCAGTCTGCTGATCGCGGGCGCGGTGCTGTTGGGCGTGTTCCTGGTGGTGGACCGCCGCTCGTCGGCGGCTGTGCTGCCCCCCAGCGCGTTCCACCCCGGCCGGGAGAAGTGGATCTACCTGACGCTGGGCGTGCTGATGGCCACCACGAAGGCCAACCTGTACATCCCGCTGCTCGGGCAGCGACTGGCTCACCTGCCGCCGGTGATGGCCGGATTTCTGGGTGCCGCCCTGTCGACCGGCTGGACGATCAGCGAGATCGCCAGCGCCTCGGTCAGTAAGGTGCGGGTGATCATCGGGCTGGTGATCAGCGGGCCACTGGTGATGTCGGGCGGCCTGGCGGTGGTCGCCTTCGCCCGGATGAGCAGTTACAACCCGACCGCGGTCGGCGCGATCTGGGCGCTGGCGCTGCTGGTCGTCGGTGTCGGTGTCGGTGTCGGCTGGCCGCATCTGTCGGCATGGGCCATGAGCTGCGTCGATGACCCCGCCGAGGGCGGTACGGCCGCCGCCGCGATCAACACCGTCGCGCTGATCGGCGGGGCATTCGGCGCGGGTATCGCCGGCCTGGTGGTCAACACCGCGATGAGCTCCGGCCTTCCGGCGGCCCGCTGGCTGTTCGCGATCTTCGCTGTCATGGCCGCCCTGGGTTGCGTGGTGGCCTATCGGGCCGCCCGCGGCGCCGATCCGGTGGTCGGCCCCCACGTCTGAGGGGTTGATGCGGTGGTTCCAGCGGGATCACCGGGTGGCCTTGATGACCTGGGAGAAGGTGAACTGCCAGCGTTCGACGACGTGGAAGCCCAGCTGGCGCAGCACCTGGCCGTCGGGGGTGCGGGCGAACCGGGTGCCCGACGGCAGCTTGACGGCGACCTGGTGGGCCGGCAGCGATCGGTCGTGATCGGTGATCGTCCAGATCGTCGAGCACCGCTCGAGCTCGTCGGTCAGCGCCCACACCGCCAGATGCCCGTCCCAGAGCCGGCCCAGCTGCTGCCGGTGCGGGCCCCGGCCCGGGTCTCGCAGCTTGGCGAACGTCTCGGGCCGACCGGCGGGCAGTGCCCGGATCGGGCCGGGCAACCACCTGGTGGTGTTGTCGATCAGTAAGCAGTCCCCGGGCCGAGCGTGCGCGTCGATCACGTCGGCCACCGCACTGTAGTCCCAGCCCTCTTTGGTGTAGCGATCACGTTGATTGGCAACATAATTGGGTGCTGCGGCGATCATCAGTACCGTCATGGCGCCGATGATGGCGCGGCGAGGCCGGGCGAGTGTGGTCACGGCGATGTGCAACGCGAGGGCCAACGTGATCGCCATGGCGGGCGCCGTACTGATCAGGTAACGCGGATAGTAGACGGGTTTCACCATCACCGAATAGGCCACGGTGGCCACGGTGGGGATGACCAGCCAGGGAGCCTGTCACGAATTCTGTGTAAGTCAGAGATGATTTGACTACGAGTTGTAGTCTAGCACAACGGGATTCGACCGGGGAACAGCCTGGCGAGTGTGTTGAGTGCCACGGTCCAGTTGTGGGTTCCGGTCCCGGAATAGCCTCCTCTCTCGCTGGAGATGTTGCGCAGCCCGAGGTACAGCAACTTCATCGCGGCGTCCTTGTCCGGGAAATGGCCCCGGTTCTTGGTGATTTTGCGCAGCTGGAAGTTGATCGACTCGATGGCGTTAGTGGTGTAGACGATCTTGCGTAGCTCCACCGGATAGTCCAGGAACGGCACGAATTCTGGCCAGGCGCCCCGCCACACGTCGATCGCGCCCGGGTACTGGGTGCCGAATTGCTGATCGAACTCCTTGAGTGCCAATTCAGCGCCATCGACGGTGGGCGCGGTGTAGATCGTCCGCATCGCGGTGGCGACCTTTTTGCGGTCCTTGTAAGACACGAACCGCATCGCGTTGGGGCGTGTCATTCCATCTGTGTAAGTCCGAGGTGGTCCATCATCGGACCGCCGTTGGGGCGGACAGAAGGAGTGTTTTGTGACCAAGTCCACGAAGGCGCCGGCTCAGGACAAGACGGCGGCCCGACGGTTGGCGGAGGCGTTCAGCGCCGACACACTGGATTCGCTGATCGCCGATGCAGTGAAATCGGGGACCCCGATCGACGGCGCGGACGGTTTGCTCAACGAGCTGACCAAGGCCGTGCTCGAGCGTGCCCTGAATTCGGAGTTGACCCATCACCTGGGTTACG
>NZ_MVHC01000011.1 GCF_002086455.1 Mycolicibacter algericus DSM 45454 | reverse complement strand
GTCTTTCCGCCCGGTTGCTCGGTGCGGGCGGCCCAGGTCACCGGCAGCCCGTCGAGCGCACCGCTGCTGCCGCTGCCAGGACCGCCCCGGGCCGCCGGGTCCGCGATCGCCGTTCACCTGGCCAATCTACGCACTCGGGACCTGCGCGGCGGCTCGTGCCGTGGTGTGGCGTCTACACGAAAAAATCGCCCCCGAATGGGTGACAAACACCATTGGCGACGACCGGTCCGCACCCCGACGATGGTTTTACCCACACAACAACGTCGAGCCGACCCGGATCGACGACAGCCCGCCGACCACGGAAGGACCGCGAGCTGAACGGATCGGCATCGAGCCCGGTGTGTCGATCCTTCCCGATTCCTGCTGGACCCGGAGTTGATTTCGCCTCCGGTTGGTGACGGCCGTTTCAGGCCGAGCGCGACGGCAGCGAACCGATCCGAAATGGATGGAAGGAACCCCCAGGTGCCCGATGAAAGCGCTGGCGAGCAACGCACCGAATCGCCTGACACCGGCAAACTACGCATTCGCAAGCTGTACGACAGCGAGACGAAATTGTCCTGGGTTCTGGCCGGCCTGGCAGGACTGCTGGGAGCTACGGCGTTCACCCATTCCGCCGGCTACTTCGTCACCTTCATGACCGGCAACGCGCAGCGCGCGGTGATGGGCTACTACGCCGAGGACGACTGGGCCGCGTCATCGCCCTGGCTTGCGGTTTCGGCCGCCCTGCTGCTGGTGGCCTTCGTGGGCGGCGTGATCAGCGCGTCGCTGTGCCGGCGCTACTTCTGGCCGACCCGACCGCATTCCACCACGGTATTGACCACGCTGGCGCTGGTACTCGCCACGCTGCTGGACGGGTTCCTGCTCGGCGGACCGGAGCTTCCGCTGCCGTTCTTCCCGATCATCTTGATGACGTTCGGCATCGGCGCGTTGAACGCGACCTTCATCGACAAGAAGGGCGAGGTGTCGATCCCGCTGAGCTATGTGACCGGCACCCTGGTGAAGATGGGCCAGGGCATCGCGCGGCACCTCCTCGGGGTAGACGAGATCACCGCCTGGCTGGGCTACTTTCTGCTGTTCGGGTTTTTCGTGCTCGGCGCCGGGATCGGTGGGGCTATCGGTATGGTCGCCGGCGGTACCTACATGCTGGCGATCGCCAGCCTGATCTGCGCGCTGACCACCGTATACACCTACTTCTACGCCGACCGTCGTCAGATCTTCCAATAAGTCGCAACCAAACCCGGTACGTCGCACCCAAACCCGGACCTCACATTTTCTCAGGTGACGTTAGCGGTATTCCCATCAACTTGTTATGTTGAACGCGCCAGTTCGGCCACTGTCGCGGAAAGAGGTCTACCCACGATGACTCGTGCGCCCAGTCGGAGGCTAAACCGTGGTGTTGTCGGTCTGGGTGCGGCGGTGGCGGCGTTTCTGGCGTTCGGCGTGACACCGCTGGCCGCGGCGCCGGCGGCCGCCGCCGACAGCTTCGACGACGTGTTCGAGCTGGCATGGGCGCCGTTCCTCGATGAGGCCACCGGCGGCACGGACTGGGCTGCGGTCTTCGACCCGGCGTCGTGGGAGGCGTTCTTCGGGCAGCTGAACTTCGATGGCGTGCTGCCCGGCGCGGCAGCTGCGGAGCCGAGCCTGTTCGCCCCGGACCTCACGGCGTTGATGCACGACTGGGTTTACACCCCGCTGTACACCGGTATCGACGACCTGGTAGGCAGCTCCTGGATGGCGCCGGTCGTCGACGGGCTGAACCAGCTCAGCGGGGCGCTGGGGCTGGGCCTGATGATCGGTGACGGGACGGCCGGCACGGCGGAGTCCGCCGCCGGTGGAGCGGGCGGCTGGTTGTTCGGTGACGGTGGGGCCGGCTGGGACAACAGCGAGGTCAACGGCGTCGGTGGTGCCGGTGGCGCGGCCGGGTTCTTCGGCAACGGTGGCTCCGGTGGCTCCGGTGGCGAGGGCGGAGCCGGGGGCGTCGGCGGGGCCGGCGGCTGGTACATGGGTGTCGGCGGCGCCGGCGGCTCCGGTGGCGACGGGCTGATCGGCGGTAGCGGTGGCGACGGTGGTCTGGGCAGGGGATGGGCGCTGGGCGTCGGCGGGGTCGGTGGCGACGGTGGCGACGGCACCCACATCGGCGGCAACGGTGGCGACGGCGGCAACGGCTCGATCTGGTTCGGCGGCGGCGGCGACGGCGGCGACGCCGGCAACGGCGTCTACCACGGTCCGGGTGATCTGCCCGGCCTGGGCGGGGCCGGCGGCCTCGCCGGCGCTTTCGGCACGCACGGCGCGGTCGGCAACTTCGGCACGCTGGACGACGCCCCGGAGCGGGGCCCGGCCGAACTCGCCACCGCCGGCAACTGGATCGTCGACCACGACGGCCGGGTGGTCATCCTGCAGGGCGTCAACCAGGTGTATAAGTCGCCGCCGTTCTCACCCGGCGGCAACGGCTTCGACGACGACGATGCGGCGTACCTGGCCGCCAACGGCTTCACCGCGGTGCGGCTGGGCATCTACTGGGCGCAGATCGAACCGCAGCCCGGGGTCTACGACATGGAGTACCTGGAGTCGGTCAAGGAGACCATCGAGACCCTCAAGGCGCACGGCATCGTCAGCATCCTCGACATGCACCAGGATCTCTACAGCTCGGAGATCGGCGGCAACGGCGCACCGGACTGGGCGACGATGTTCAACCCGGACGACAACGACACCAGCGCACCGTTCCCGTTCGGCTACGCCCTCAACCCCGCGCAGAACCAGGCCTGGGATGCGTTCTGGGCCAACGAGAAAGTGGACGGCGTCGGGCTGCTGAACCACTATTCCCGGATGTGGCAGACCGTCGCCGACTACCTGGGCGGTACCCCGGGTGTCGCCGGCTACGAGATCATGAACGAGCCGTGGCCGGGCACCCCGTGGCTGGGCAGCTTCCTCGGCAACGCGCACTTCGACCGCGAGACGCTGACCCCGTTCTACGACCAGGTGACCTCGGCGATCCGGTCGGTCGACCCGAACACGACGGTGTACTACGAGCCGAATGTGCTGTTCGGCAACGCAACCGCGGTGACCCACATCGGTCCGGTCGACGACGACAACACGGTGTTCGCGTTCCACGACTACTGCATCTTCGACGCCCTGGGTGGTGGCAGCTCCTTCGGCTGCTCGCTGTGGGACGGGATGATGATGAGCGGCGCCCAGCACTACATCGACCGCTACGACGTCCCGGGGATGGTCACCGAGTTCGGCGCCACCCGCAACCTCGACACCATCGCCAGTCAGCTGAACTCGATCGACCCGCACAAGTTCGGGTGGCTGTACTGGGGCTACACCAACGAGGCGGGGTCACTGGTGCACAACACCAACGTGGCGCCGACCGGGGACAACGTCGACGAGGCCGTTGTGGCGACGCTGGCCCAGCCGTACCCGCAGGTGATCGCCGGCGTTCCGAACAGCTGGTCGTTCGCAGACGGCGTCTTCTCGTTCAGCTACTCCACGGCGATGGCCGACGGCTCGGGCAGCTTCGGCGCCGGGTCGGAGACACAGATCTCGATCCCGCAGATCCAGTTCCCGAACGGCTACCAGGTCAGCGTCACCGGCGGCACGGTGGCGTCGGAGGACAATGCTCCGGTGCTGGTGATCGAATCGGTCGCCGGTGCCGGCACCGTCACCGTCACGGTGACGCGCGTCGCGGGGGCATAGCCGGCATCTTCCCCCGCCGAGATTGCAACCATGGAGGAAAAAGCCGCGAATTCCCTGCATGGTTGCAATCTCGCGATGGGAGGGCGGGGAGCGAGGGGCGGGGAGCGGGGCGTCAGCGCAGCCAGCCCAGCTGATCGGCGAACAGCGAGTACCCGACGAAGGCGACGGTGTCGATCAGGCCGTGGGCCAGTACCAGCGGCCACAGCCGGCCGGTGCGCTGCCAGGCGTAGCCGAACACCAGACCCATCGCGACGTTGCCCAGCCCCGCGCCGAACCCCTGATAGAGGTGATAGGCACCGCGCAGTAGCGCCGACCCGGCCAGCGCCACGGTCGGGGGCACCCGCAGCTGCCGCAACCGGGTCAGCAGGTAGCCGACGACGATCACCTCTTCGGCGAAGCCGTTGGCGAAGGCGATCACGATCAGCATGGGGGCGCGCCACCAGGTGTCGTCGACCGCCGCGGGGACGACATCGGCGTTGAGACCCAGCGTCCGCGCCAGCAGATACAGGCCCAGTCCGGGCAGCCCGATCAGGGCAGCCAGTCCGAGGGCGCCGGCCAGATCGGTGCGGCGGGGCAACCGATCCAGCCCGATACACCCCGGTCGGTAGCCGCTGCGCCACAACAGATACAGCGCCAGGGCGCCCCAGGCGAACAGCTGCGCGGCCCAGGCCGCGTTGAGGCCGAAGTCGATGAAGTCGAAGTACGATCGGCGCGGGTTCAGCGGGATCCGCTGGGCGCTGAGGTCGCGCAGCACCGCGTCGGTGAGCTGCAGGATCGCGGTGACGGCGCTGAGCCCGAAGGTGACCGCCAGCACCACGGCGACCTCCAGGCGCAGTGCGCGTCGCTGGTCCGCCGGCTCGGTCACCCCGACACGGTATAACCGCTACGGACGACGGGGCTGCAGTCCGTTGAGGAACGGGCAGCCCATCAATGCGCGCACCGCCCGGTTCAGGCTCAGTACGTCCTCGACCGGACGCGGGAAGCTCAGCCGCACGTCGTGGTCACCATCGGCGGCCTCGATCCGCAGCCACATCCCATAGCGGTCTACCGCGAGGGGGCGGGGCCGCCCGCGGCGCAGTTGCGGCGGCAACTTGGTGGTGGCCAGCCGGGCTAGCAGTTCGGGGTGCGCCGAATCCAGGTGCTGCAGCCAGTGCGCCTCGATCGCGCAGAACGGGTCGGGGCGGGCGGCCAGCAGCTCATCGACGGCGACCGACTCGGCGCCCGTCGCATCGGCCAGCACCGCCGAGTCCGGCGTGAGCCGCAGCAGTGCGTAGCTGACGTCCGTGGGGGCCGCGACCGCGGACGGCCGGGCCGTCGAACGCGGGGAGATCACCTGCAGCAGAGCTGGATTGGGGTTGACCGCGGCGATACGGTCGAGCAGTGCGGGGATCTCGGACTCGGGGACCGTCAGCAGTCGGCCGCGGATCCACGCCAGCGCGCGGACCCGTTCACGCAGCCGTAGCGGTGCGTGGTCGGTCAGCTCCAGCATCGCCGCCACCCCGGTGCCGGCGGCCTCGGCGACCGGATCGCCGACGGGGACCGCCACCACCATGGATCCGTCCGGCAACAGCTGGCACACCGGCGCGTTGACCGGCGCGGCGTCGGTGGAGTCGGCGATCGCAAGCAGTGCCTGGCCCCGGACACAGGCGCTGCGGATCCGCTCCGCGGACGTCGGGACGGTTACCGCTGTGGTGGTGGCCATCGATCACCCTTTCCGTAAGTGAGGTAAGCCTAACTTAATTAACGGTCGGGTCCGGCGCAACCGTTTCGCGGATTCCTTCTCCACGCCGCGCTCGGGGCGACCGCCCCGAACCGCCGCGGCCGATAGGGTTGAGCGGTGACCCGCATCAGCTATCTCGGCCCGGCGGGGACCTTCACCGAAGCGGCGCTGCTCGCGTTGACCGGCGCCGGATTGGTTCCCGGCCGTGGCCATCAAGACCATCAAACGGTGCCGGCCGAGACCACCCCGGCCGCGCTGGACGCCGTGCGTACCGGCGTCACCGAGTACGCCTGCGTGCCGATCGAGAATTCGATCGAGGGCGGTGTGACGCCCACCCTGGACGGCCTCGCGGTCGGCTCGCCGCTGCAGATCTTCGCCGAAACCACCCTCGATGTCGCGTTCTCGATCGTGGTGGCGCCGGGGCGGGCGCCCGGTGACATCCGCACGGTGGCCGCCCACCCGGTGGCCGGCTCCCAGGTGCGACGCTGGCTGGCCGAGCACCTCCCGCGGGCCCATGTCGTGCCGGCGAACTCCAATGCGGCTGCCGCCCAACAAGTCCGCGACGGACAGGCAGACGCCGGGGTGAGCACCGCGCTGGCGGCGCAGCAGCGCGGGCTGGTCACGATGGCCGACGGTGTCATCGACGAACCCAACGCGCGGACCCGCTTCGTGCTGGTGGGCGCGCCCGCGCCGCCGCCGCGGCGCACCGGCGCCGACCGGACATCGGTGGTGCTGCGGCTGGACAACGCACCGGGCGCCCTGGCGGCCGCGCTGACCGAATTCGGCAGCCGCGGAATCGATCTGACCCGGATCGAGTCCCGCCCGACGCGCACCGAGCTGGGCACCTACCTGTTCTTCCTGGACGCTGTGGGACACATCGACGATCCCGCCGTCGAGGCCGCGCTGCAGGCGCTGCGTGGCAGCTGCGCCGACGTGCGGTACCTGGGCTCCTGGCCCGCCGAGCCGTGCGGCGGAGTGGAGGCGAGGACATGAGCGGCCGGCTGGTGCTGCTGCGGCACGGTCAGTCGTACGGCAACGTCGACCGTCGGCTTGACACCCGGCCGCCCGGGTCCGAACTGACGCCGTTGGGCCGGGATCAGGCCCGGGCGTTCGCCGGGAACGGTCTGCACCGTCCGGCGTTGGTCGCCCATTCGGTGGCGGTGCGCGCGGCCCAAACCGCCGCGGAGGTCAGTGGACCGTTCGGCGTGACCGCCCGCGCCATCGAAGGCATTCACGAGGTGCAGGCCGGCCATCTGGAGAACCGCAACGACGACGACGCGATCGCCGAGTTCAACGCGATCTATCAGCGGTGGCACTGCGGCGAGACCAGCGTCGCGTTACCCGGCGGCGAGACCGCCGAGCAGGTGCTGGACCGCTACCTGCCCGTGGTCACCGAGCTGCGGATGCGTTACCTCGACGACGACGACTGGATCGGGGACATCGTCGTGGTCAGCCATGGCGCGGCGATCCGGCTGGCAGCCGCCACACTGGCGGGGGTGGACCGCAGCTTCGCGCTGGACCACCACCTCGGCAACGCCGAGGCGGTGGTGCTGTCGCCGATCACCGACGGCCGGTGGAGTTGCGTGCAGTGGGGCTCGCTGACGCCGCCGTTCTATCCCGAACCCGATGCCGACCCGGTCGGCGACGCGCTGCGCTCCGACACCGACCCGATGGGCTAGACCAGCGCTAAATCGCCAGCGCGTAGACCTCGGCGCAGCGGCAGCCGACCGCCTCGCAGTCGAGCGCGAACGAATGCGCCATCAGCTCGCCGGGACAGCCGTCCTCGGTGCACTCGGCGGTGTACAGCACATGGTGGATGAGCGTGCCGTGGCAGTGCTCCAGCCCCGCCCGGCAGGCTCGGCAGTGGTCATCCATGGGTCGTTCATAGCACTGCCTGCCGACAGCATCGTTCCGCCGCGCCGCGGCCGCGCCCTTCAACCCCAGCCGAGTTCGTGCAGCCGGTCGTCGTCGATGCCGAAGTGGTGGGCGATCTCGTGGATCACGGTGATCCGCACCTCCTCGACGACCTCGTCATCGGAGCCACACATCTCCAGCAGCGCGTCGCGGTAGATCGTGATGGTGTCCGGCAGCGACCCGGCGTAACTGGAGTCCCGCTCGGTCAGCGCCACCCCTTCGTAGAGCCCGAGCAGGTCGGGCTCCTCGTCGTTGCGGCCCTCTACCAGGATGACGACATTGTCGAAGGCGGCGGCCAGTTGGGCGGGAATCAGGTCCAGCGCGTCGGAGACGAGTTCGTCGAACCGGCGCGGGTCCATCTGCACACTCACCGCGGCTGGCTACCAGCGGGCAATTGGTTCAGCCGCTCCGCGGGAATCGACGGCGGCGGCACCGGGGGCTGGCCGTTGATCAGCAGCGGCCCGCGAGCACTGTTGAGCAGGGCCGCCCAGCCGCCGTTGCCCAGCGTGGCGCCGAGGCTGCACGCCACCTCGCGGCTGCCCGCCGACCAGCTCGGCAGGGAGATGGTGGCGTAGGTCAGCGTCAGCGTGGTGTCGCGCAGCTGCACCGGCGCCAGGTAGGCATCGGTGAGCCGGGTGCAGGTCTCCTTGATGAACGCGTCCTGCTCGGGTTCGGGAGGCAGCGCGTCGGGGAACCGCTCCGCCAGATTGACGGTGCCGGTGACCTCTTTGGTGTGGGGTGCGGCGCAGTCCACCGGAACGTCGTTGGGCTGATTGGTGGCCGGGTCGATGCCCAGGCAGGTGCCCGGCGGCCAGACCTTGGACTGGTCGATGTCGGCGACCTTGCCGGTGAAGGCGATCTGTTGGCCACCCACGCCGGGAAGCTGCAGGCCGCACAGCATTCGGCGCTCACCATGCTGCCGCCAGGCCCGCTCGCCGGCCCACAGCATGCTGGCGACGAACTTGCTGTGCGGGTCGAATTTCGCGCCGAGGTAGCGGCGCACCGAGGACTCGCACTGCTCCTGGGTGATCTGCTCGATACGGGCCGTCGACGGCGGCGGGGCCTCCGGGCCGTACTCGGCGCCGGGGAACATCTTCATGTCCACCGGCCCGGCGACCTCGAACTTGTGCTCCTCGGCACAGCTGACCACCGTCGCGCCGTCCAGGTCGTCCTCCGGCCAGTTCAGGCAGTCGCCGGCGACCGCGCGGTCGATCGCCTCGTTGCCCTTTCCGACACCGATCCCCAGGCCGGGCCCGGGGCCCTTGCCGCCCGCACCGGGTGGCGGCTCGGCGCTCAGATGGCCGAGCAGCCCGCCGGGCCCCTCGCCCAGTACCGGAACAACGGTGACCAGCCCGGCGATCAGCAGCCCGCCCAGCGCGGTCAACAGCAGGGTGCGGCGGGTTGCGGCGGCATGTAGCGTGCGCAGCCAAGACACCCGCTTGGCGGGTGGATTTTCCTGGTCGGCTGCCTTCGACATCCGGTCCATTCTGACAGGCAGCCGCCAGCACGTGACAAATGATGCGAAAGTGATGCCGCTGACCGGGCTGGGCCTGGTTGTAGGGTTGCGCCGTGATCGACCTGAGCTTGCTGCGTGAAGACCCCGACCGCGTCCGCCGCTCCCAGCTGGGCCGCGGCGAGGACCCGGCCCTGGTGGATGCCCTGCTGGCTGCCGACACCGCTCGGCGCACCGCGATCTCGGCGGCCGACACCATGCGTGCCGAACAGAAGGCGGCCAGCCGGTCGGTCGGCGCGGCGTCGCCCGAGGAGCGTCCCGTGCTGCTGGCCCGGGCCAAGGAGCTGGCCGAGCAGGTCAAGGCCGCCGAAGCCGCCCAGGCCGAGGCGGAGGCGACGTTGCGCGACGCGCACCTGGCGATTCCCAACGTCGTCATCGACGGGGTGCCCGCCGGCGGGGTGGACGACTACACGGTGCTCGACGTGGTCGGTGAGCCGCCGGCGATCGAGAACCCTCGGGACCATCTGGAGCTCGGCGAGTTGCTGGGCGTGATCGACATGGGCCGCGGCGCCAAGGTCTCCGGGTCGCGGTTCTACTTCCTGACCGGCGCCGGGGCGCTGCTGCAGCTGGGCCTGCTGCAGTTGGCGCTGCGGCTGGCGGTTGAGAACGGATTCACGCCGATGATCACCCCTGCGCTAGTGCGGCCCGAGATCATGTCGGGCACCGGGTTTCTCGGCGCGCACGCCGAGGAGGTGTACCGGCTCGAGGCCGACGAGCTGTACCTGGTCGGCACCTCCGAGGTGCCGCTGGCCGGCTACCACGCCGACGAGATCCTGGACCTGTCCGGGGGGCCGCTGCGCTATGCGGGGTGGTCATCGTGTTTCCGCCGGGAGGCCGGCAGCTACGGCAAGGACACCCGCGGCATCATCCGGGTGCATCAATTCGACAAGGTCGAGGCGTTCGTCTACTGCCGGCCCGCCGAGGCCGAGGCGGAACATGAGCGGTTGCTGGGCTGGCAGCGCGAGATGCTGGGCCGCATCGAGGTGCCCTACCGGGTGATCGACGTCGCCGCGGGCGATCTCGGCTCGTCGGCCGCGCGCAAGTTCGACTGCGAGGCCTGGGTGCCGTCGCAGGGCACCTACCGGGAGCTGACCTCGACGTCGAACTGCACGACGTTCCAGGCGCGCCGGCTGGCCACCCGCTACCGCGACGACAACGGCAAGCCGCAGACGGCCGCGACGTTGAACGGCACGCTGGCCACCACCCGGTGGCTGGTGGCGATCCTGGAGAACCACCAGCAGCCCGACGGCAGCGTGCGGGTGCCGGCGGCGCTGGTGCCCTACGTCGGCGTGGAGGTGTTGGAGCCGTCCGGCTCCTGACCGGCGTCGGCGTCAGGCGGTGAAGAGCCGGCGCGAGCAGTCCAGCAGCATCCGGTGCAGCTCGTCGTTGGCGACATCGGCGACCGTGGGGTCGGCGGCCGCCCCGAGGATGCCGGGAACCAGCATGGCGATCGCGATGAGCGTCGCGGGGTCGGGCTCAGGTCCGGCCAGGATTGCCTGCAGGCGTCGGGAGGCGTCCCGGAATTCCCCGGTGGCCTCGACCACGCCCACCACGGCCGGGTCGGTATGGGCCAGGGCGGTGGTGCGGCGATGGCGGACCGCCAGCTCGATGAGGCCGCTGATGGTGGCCTCGCGCTGAACCTCGCGGGACTGGATCGCCTCGGCGATATTGACGACCCGGGCGATGTCGTCGAACACTGGACGGAAGACGGCGACGACGATGTCGTCCTTGGAGTGGAACTGGTAGTACACCGCCGACTTGTTGACGCCCAGGCGGTCGGCGATCATCTGCAGGGTCGTGCCGCTGACCCCGTGTTCGGCGAACAGCGCCTGCGCCGCGTCGAGCACGCGGTCTCGTGCGAAACCGCGCGGAGCCAACGTCTTCGCCACCGCGTACCTCCCGGCCACCCAGAGTGAGCCACACCGGCCAATTGAACTAACTACTCGCTTGAATCTACTTTACTGTTCGTATAACTTCACCTTCGACGATTAAGACTGCAGGCCAGGGGAGGGAGCGTCGCCGATGCTGAAACCACAGGTCCACGAGTCGGCGGAACGCGCCCGATGCAAGCGCTGAAGCGCGGCTGGCTGCCACTGCTCATCGTGGTGGTGCTGGTGCTCGGCACGCTGACCGTGCTGCGGCTGCGCACCTTCTTCGGCGGTGAGGATTCCAGCCTGATCAGCACCAAGGTCGACGACACCAAGCCCTACAACCCGAAAGTCGTCACCTACGAGGTCTTCGGCGAGCCCGGTGCGACCGCCGACATCAGCTACCTCGATCTCGACAGCAGGCCGCAGCGCGTCGACGACGCGGTGTTGCCGTGGGCGGTGACGTTGAGCACCACCTTGTCGGCGGTGTCGCCCAACCTGTATGCGCAGGGCAAGGGCTCCACGCTGGGGTGCCGCATCAGCATCGACGACGAACTCAAGGACGAACGAACCGCCACCGGCGCCAGCGCCATGACCTTCTGTCTGGTCAAAGCCGCATGAGCGCGCGGCCGAACCCGCATGCCGCCGAGCGCGGTCGGATCGCCAAATGGATTCGGCGCCTGGCCATCCCGATCATGCTCGGCTGGATCGGGATCATCGTCCTGGCGAACGCGACCGTTCCGCAGTTGGAGCAGGTCGCCGAGACGGCCGCCGTGCAGATGACGCCTGAGGAGGCGCCGTCGATGATCGCGGTCAAACGTCAGGGCCAGCTGTTCGAAGAGTTCAGCTCCAACAGCTCGGTCATGCTGGTGCTCGAGGGCGACGAACCGCTGGGCGCCGACGCTCATCACTACTACGACGAGATCATCGCCAAGCTCAAGACCGACACCGTCCACGTCGAACACATCCAGGACTTCTGGGGCGATCGCCTGACCGCCGCCGGGGCGCAGAGCCCCGACGGCAAGGCCGCATACGTGCAGATCTACACCGCCGGCAACCAGGGCGAGGCGTTGGCCAATGAGTCGGTCAAGGCCGTACAGCAGGTGGTCGACAGTGTGACGGCGCCGCCGGGCGTCACCGCCTATGTGACCGGTGGTGCCGCGCTGGCGGCCGATCAGGACAAGGCCGGCACCCGCAGCATGCACGTGATCGAGGGCCTGACGTTCGTGGTGATCATCACCATGATGCTGCTGGTGTACCGATCCATCACCACCGTGCTGCTGGCGCTGTCGATGGTGGTGACCGGTCTGATGTCGGCCCGCGGCATCGTCGCGTTCCTGGGCTATCACGGGCTGATCGGGCTTTCGCCGTTCGCGACCAGCTTGCTGGTGACGCTGGCGATCGCGGCCGCCACCGATTACGCGATCTTCCTGATCGGCAGGTACCAGCAGGCTCGCGCTGCCGGCGAGGACCGGGAAAGCGCCTACTACACCATGTTTCGCAGCACCGCGCATGTGGTGCTGGGCTCGGGGATGACGATCGCGGGGGCCACCATGTGCCTGCACTTCACCCGGCTGCCGTACTTCCAGTCGTTGGGTATCCCACTGGGTATCGGCATGACGGTCGTCGTCATCACCTCACTGACGATGGGGTCTGCCGTCATCTCGGTGGCCGGCCGGTTCGGGACGCTGCTGGAACCCAAGCGGGCCAGCCAGGGCCGAGGCTGGCGCAAAATCGGTGCGGCCGTGAGCCGTTGGCCCGGGCCGGTGCTGATCGCCGCTACCGCGGTCGCCATGGTCGGCATCCTGGCACTGCCCGGTTATGAGCCGGGTTACAACGACCGCGCCTACATGCCGGCCGACCTGCCCGCCAACCAGGGCTTCCTGGCCTCCGACCGGCATTTCCCCTCGGCGCGGATGAACCCCGAGATGCTGATGATCGAAACCGACCACGACGTACGCAACTCGGCCGACTTCTTGATCATCGAGCGAATCGCCAAGCGGGTCACCGCCGTGCCCGGCATCTCCCGGGTCATGTCCATCACCCGGCCGCAGGGCATTCCGATGGAGCACTCCACGTTCGGCTATCTGCTCGGCATGCAGTCGGTGAGCCAGGAGATGACCCGGAAGTTCAACGAAGACCGCACCGCCGAGATGCTGGCGCAGGCCGAGGACATGCAGGTCAACATCGACACCATGACCAAGATGATCGAACTCATGGAGCAGATGAACGCCACCATGGGCCGCATGGTCGGCAAGATGCACTTGATGGTCTCCGACATCGAGGAACTGCGCGACAAAATCGCCAATTTCGACGACTTCTTCCGGCCGATGCGCAGCTACTTCTACTGGGAACCGCACTGTTTCGACATTCCGGTCTGTTATGCGCTGCGGTCGGTCTTCGATGCCATGGACGGCGTCGACACCATGACCGACGCCTTCAAGGGGATCCTTCCGGACATGGACGCGATGGCCGCGCAACTGCCGCAGATGCTGGCGTTGATGCCGCCGATGATCCAGATGATGAAGAACGCCAAGGCCATGATGGAGTCCACCTACGCCACCCAGAGCGCACTGGCCAAGCAGCAGGAGGAGGCTCAGGGGGATCCCGCCGCGATGGGGGAGGCCTTCGACAAGGCCCGCAACGACGACTCCTTCTACCTGCCGCCGGAGATCTTCGACAACGAGGAATTCCAGCGCGGCATGAAGATGTTCATCCCCCCCAACGGTCACGGGGTGCGGTTCATCATCACCCACGAGGGCGACCCGCTCAGCGCCGACGGCATCGAGCACATCGACGCGATCAAGCTCGCGGCCAAGGAGGCGATCAAGACCACGCCGTGGGAGGGCTCCAAGATCTACGTCGGCGGCACCGCCGCGATGTTCAAGGACATGCAGGAGGGCTCCGATTACGACCTGATGATCGCCGGAGTGGCGGCGCTGTGCCTGATCTTCATCATCATGCTGATCATCACCCGTGCCGTGGTGGCCGCGCTGGTGATCGTGGGCACCGTGGTGGTCTCGCTGGCCGGCGCCTTCGGTATGTCGGTGTTGGTGTGGCAGCACATCATCGGGCTGCCGGTGCACTGGATGGTGCTGGCCATGGCGGTGATCATCCTGTTGGCCGTCGGCGCCGACTACAACCTGCTGCTGGTGTCGCGGCTGCGGGAGGAGATCCACGCCGGGCTGCACACCGGCATGATCCGGGCCATGGGTGGCAGTGGGTCGGTGGTGACCGCCGCCGGACTGGTGTTCGCCTTCACCATGATGACGATGGCGGTGAGCGAACTCCGGGTCATCGGACAGGTCGGCACCACCATCGGTATGGGGCTGCTGCTCGACACGTTGATCATCCGCTCGTTCATGACGCCGGCGATCGCCACGCTGCTCGGGAAGTGGTTCTGGTGGCCGCAGGTGCCGCGGCTGCGGCCGCCGCCGTCACCGTGGCCCGCACCGCTGCAACGGGATCCGCATGAGGCGCTGGTGGAATCCGGCGGCGGGTCCCACCGGAAGTGGTGAGCGTCCTCAGGTCAATGGCGCCATGATCCGCCGTGCGGTGTCGAGCAGGATACTGTGCAGCTGCTCGTCGTCGATGTCCTCGAGTTCGGGATCGGCTGCGGTGGTGAAGGTTCCGGCCAGCAGTGTGGTCGTGATGATGCGGTCTTCGGCGGTCGGGGAGGGGCCTTGCAGGAGTGCCGCCGCCGCATCGTGGGTTGCCATGAAGTCCTCGCGCGAG
Source organism: Mycolicibacter algericus DSM 45454 (assembly GCF_002086455.1). GTDB lineage: Bacteria > Actinomycetota > Actinomycetes > Mycobacteriales > Mycobacteriaceae > Mycobacterium > Mycobacterium algericum. The sequence goes on along the minus strand of NZ_MVHC01000011.1, from coordinate 98,196 downwards.
CGCACCGCATATTCCACGGCGCGGTCGTAGAACAGGAAGGTGAGCCGGCGGTATCGCACCGCCAGCTCGACCACGCCGCTGACCGTCACGTCGCGCTTGCCCTGCGCGGTCGGCATCGCCTCGGCGATCTTGATCACCCGCACGATGTCATCGAACATCGGTTCCACCAGGGCCATCACGATGTCGTCGCGGGAGCGGAATTGGTAGTACACGGCCGGTTTGCTCACGCCCAGCCGGTCGGCGATCATCTGCAGCGAGGTGCCGCCCACGCTGTGCTCCATGAACAGGTCCAATGCCGCCTGCAGTACTCGCTCCCGCGCGGAGCCGCGCGGCGCCACCGGCTTGGCCACGACATCCCTCCCGTCGTCGCGGCCAAGCCTAGCGCGCTGGGGTTTTCGGAGCGGGCCTGCTACGTGGTTGCGGTGGCGTGGCGGCGCTGGCGTTCCATGGTCGCGAAGTAGAACGCGTAGGCGAACGCGCAACTGGTGAACAAGCTCGACACGAAGTACAGCCACGGGTGCCGTAGGCCCCGCCGGTAGCCGTCCACGACTGTGAACAGCGGCAGCAGAATGACGTTGATGATGGTGTAGTCCTGGCTGGCCGAGCCGGCCGCCGGGTTGGTGTACATCAGCTGGATGTACTGGGTCCAGCTGCCCGGCCCCCAGATCGGGTTGTGGTTGGGGCCGCCGGCGTACTCGTTGACGAAGCGGATGTTGAAGTACCAGCCCAGCCCGATCGAGGCGATGCCGATCACGTAGTACACCACCTCCATCGGCGAGAACTGTCCGCCCTGAGGCGGTTTCGCGAAGACCGCGCGGTTGGCCGCCACGATCCAGCCGACGGTCGCCAGGCCCAGCACTGCATGCACGAGGAGCGAGATCATGCGCTCAGTGTCACCACGACTCGCGAGTTTTGTCAATATTGTCATTCTGGACGTGCCGGGCGCTGCGGTACGTTTAGCCGCATGCCCCGAGCGCCGCAGACCGCGCGCAGCGAACGCACCCGCGAAGCACTGCGTCAGGCCGCGCTGGTGCGATTCCTGGCCCAGGGCGTCGAGGACACCTCCGCCGAGCAGATCGCCGCCGACGCCGGCGTCTCGCTGCGCACCTTCTATCGGCACTTCACCTCCAAGCACGACCTGCTGTTCGCCGACTACGACGCCGGCCTGCAGTGGTTCCGCAGCGCACTGGCGGACCGGCCTCCGGGCGAGCCGATGGTCGAGTCGGTGCAGGCCGCGATCTTCGCCTTCCCCTATGACGTTGAGGCGGTGACCCGTATCGCCGCGCTGCGCGCCGAGGAACTCGACCCCGAGCGGATCGTGCGGCACATCCGGCAGGTCGAGGCCGACTTCGCCGACGCGGTGGCCGAGCGGTTGCGGGCTACCCAGGGGCCCGCTGACCCGCTGCGGATCGCGGTGACGGCTCGCTGCATCGCCGCGGCGGTGTTCGCCGCGATGGAGGTCTGGATGCTCGACGAGGATCGCTCGTTGGCTGAGCTGGCCCGGATGTGCCGGACCGCACTGGATTCGCTGGCCAACCGCTAGTTACGTCAATATTGACAAAACCTCGCCCGCCGTGTCAGCCTCGGCGCAACGGAAGGCGGGTGCGCGGGTGAGTTTCAAGGCCGATTACGACGCGATCGTCATAGGCGCCGGGCACAACGGGCTGGCGGCGGCGCTCATCCTGCAGCGCGCCGGCCTGCGCACGCTGTGTTTGGAGGCCGGGCGTTACCCCGGCGGGATGGCCTCGACGGTGGAGCTGTTCGACGGCTATCGGTTCGAGATCGCCGGTTCGGTGCAGTTCCCGACGTCGGCCGCGGTCAGTGCCGAGCTGGGTCTCGATGCCCTGGACAGCATCGACCTCGAGGTGATGTCGGTGGCGCTGCGCGGTGTCGGCGACGACCCGCTGGTCCAGTACACCGACCCGATGAAGCTGTTCACCCACCTGTCCGAGGTGCACGGCGCCGATGCGGTCAACGGCATGGCGGGCCTGCTGGCCTGGAGCCAGGCCCCCACCCGGGCGCTGGGCCGCTTCGAGGCCGGCCGTCCGCCGAAATCACTTGATGAGATGTATGCCTGCGCCACAAATGAATTCGAGCGCTCGGCGATCGACGACATGCTGTTCGGCTCGGTCACCGACGTGCTCGACCGTTACCTGCCCGACCGGGAGAAGCACGCCGCACTGCGCGGATCGTTCACGGTGCTGGCCGTCAACACGCTCTACCGCGGGCCGGCCACGCCCGGCAGCGCCGCCGCGCTGGCCTACGGACTCGGCGTTCCCGACGAGAACACCGTGCTGATGAAGAAGCTGCGCGGCGGGATCGGGGCGCTCACCCGGCACTTGTGCGACACCTTCACCGGGTTGGGCGGTGAGCTGCGGCTGCGCAGCAAGGTGGCCGAGATCCTTGTTGGCGATGGGGCGGTGTCCGGCGTGCGTACCGAAGCCGGCGACACGCTGAGCGCCCCGGCGGTGGTCTCGGCCATCGCCCCCGACGCCACCGTCACCGGGCTCCTCGACTCGGCCGCCGTGACCGACGACGTCCGCGCCCGCTACGCGCGCACCGATCACCGCGGCTCGTACCTGCAGATGCATTTCGCCCTCGACGAAGCCCCGGAGTTCGCCCCGCCTTACCAGGCGCTCAACGACCCCGCCATGCAGGCCTCGCTGGGGATCTTCTGCACGCCCGAGGAAGTGCAGCAGCAGTGGGAGGATGCGCGGCGCGGCGTCGTGCCGGCCGATCCGACCGTCGTATTGCAGATCCCGTCGCTGCACGACCCCGATCTGGCCCCGCCGGGCAAGCACGCCGCGTCGGCGTTCGCGCTGTGGTTCCCGATCGAGGGTGATGGCAACTATGGCGAGATGAAGGTCGAGATGGGTCAGCGGGTGATCGACAAGATCACCCGGCTCGCACCGAATTTCGAGCGCAGCATCAGCCGGCACACCACCTTCACCCCGCGCCATATGGGCACCATGTTCGGCGCCCCCGGCGGGGATTACTGCCACGGCCTGCTGAACCCGGACCAGATCGGGCCCAACCGGCCCGGCGCCCGCGGCTTCCTGGGGCAACCGCTGGTCGACGGGCTGTACCTGGGCAGCGCCGGCTGTCACGGCGGCCCCGGCATCACCTTCATTCCCGGCTACAACGCCGCGCACGCGGTGCTGGCCGACCGTTGAGCGCACGCTGGACGCGAAATACCCTTCAGCCGGCCAGCAGTTCGTCGAGCAGCTCCTGGAACGCCGTCGGATCCACCGGGGTGAACGCCGGCTGCGGCCAGCCGGCGTCGGCGAGATCCAGGGTGATCAGCGTGCTGCGCAACGGCCGCTTGACGTCCAGCGGCAGCCAGCGCCGCAGGTCCGAACTGCCCCACAGCCGGAACCGGTGCGTCAGCATGCCCAGCGGCTCGGCGCGATAGCCGCGGATCGCCGACAACGGGATCACCTTCGAGGTGCCGGACGGAAAGTGGTAGCGGCGCAACGTGATCGCCCGGCCGTCCAGGGCGACCAATCCGTCGTCGTAGGAGCCGGTCACAGCTTCTCGCAGCGCAACTCGTGCCCCTTGGCGGTCAGGCAGCGCCCGGTGCGCAGGTCCCATTGCCAACCGTGCTGATTGCAGGTCAGCGTCTCGCCGTCGACCACCCCGAACTTCGACAGGTCGGCCTTCATATGGGGGCAGCGGCGCTGAATCTGCCAGCCGGCCAGGGTGATGGTCGCCGAGTCGTCGTGGCTCTCGCCGAACCAGCCGTCGGCGTAGACGATCCGGTCGGTGGTGAGGCACTTGAAGAACGTGTAGAGGTACTCGTTGTAGCCGCCGACCCGCCAAGCCTTGAACCGGGTCGACAAGAAGATGGTGTTGACCCAGTCGGGTTCGTCGTCACGCAGCACGGTGCGCACCAGCTCGGGTGGGATGGCGAAGCCGTACCGGAACTTCTCGCCCGGAACCGGTTCGCGCACCATGCGTTTGGGAAAGTCCAGCACCACCGTCTCGGTATGCCCGGGACCGTCGAGCACCAGCTCGACCGGATAACCGATGCCGTCGCAGATCTCGTTGCTGCGGCCCATGATCGGCTCGAACAGGGCGCGCAGCCCCTCGAGCATCGCCGGGCCGGCCGCCGGCGCCCAGGACGCCTTCTCGGCGGCCAGCACCGGCGCCATCCGATCGGCGTAGGCGGCGATGTAGGCCGCCTTGCCGGCTGTGAAGATCGTCTCGACGTCGTCGGCCGGATGGGTCAGCGAATCCAGTTGCGCTCCGGTGAAATCCGCCGTGGTGCCGGGAACCATCAGCAGCCCGCCGTCGTGGCCGTTGCGCCGCAGCTGATCCAGGAACACCAGCTGGTCGGGGAAGATGTTGGCCGGATCGCCGTGATCGTCGTTGAGATGGCGCAGCTCGGAATCCAGAAAGCACGGCGGGCCGGCCGAGGGCACCACCCATCGGGCGCCGACGTGGGCGACGTACTGCCGGGCGCGGTCCATCTGGCGTTGCCGCTTCTGGGTGCCGAACGCCTGCTTCGCGCGGGCCGGCATGTCGTAGACCATCGGGTACCAGATCGCCCCCGAGTACTGCAGCAGGTGCACGTCGATGCCGTCGAACTCGTCGAGCACGTCCAGGTCGATCGGCCGCGAGTCGTTCATGTTGAAGACGGTGGTCACCCCGTCGCAGACCACCAGCCCCGAGTCGCCGATCGGGCCGTCGGCCGGGGCGCGCAGCGCGATGATCATCACGTCCAACTCGCCCTTGGGGCCCGTCACGGTGTGCCGCACCGAGTCGGAGGTCTCGAAGAACCGGTGAAAACCCAGCGCCTCCAACTCCCGGCGCAGGTCCGGCACCGGATAGTCGGGCAGCAGCACCGTCGCATCCTTGTTGACGTGGGCCGCCAGGTGGCGCGGGTCGAAGTGGTCGTGGTGCAGGTGCGAGATGTAGAGGTAGTCGCAGTCGCCCAGGGCGTCCCAGTCCAGCGCGGAGTTGTCGGGAAACGGGAACCACGACGCGAAGTAGGCCGGGTTCACCCACGGATCGCACAGAATGCTCCCCGCGGCGGTGTCGATCCGGAAGCCGGCGTGTCCGACGCTGGTGACCCGCACTTGCACCTTCCCGACGCTGTAACCGATACCTCCCGAGCTTAACGGCGGCACGCCCGCCGGCATCGCCCAGGCGATCGCAACCGCGGCGGAGCCGGACGAAGCGGGCCGCCGTATGACCTAGGCTGGACGACTGTGGAGCCGTGGTACGGGAGTGTCGCTACCGTTGCGCGCACGTTGTGGCGCTTTCAGGGTGTGAAGATCACCGTCACCGGTGCGGAGCACGTCCCCCCCAGTGGCGGCGCCGTGGTGGCGATCAACCACACCGGCTACCTCGACTTCACGTTCGCCGGGCTGGCCGCCTACCTGGGCAAGCCGCGCCGGCGGTTGCGGTTCATGGTCAAGAAGGAGATGTTCGACAACCGGTTCGTCGGCCCGGTCATGCGCGGCTGCCGGCACATCGCGGTGGACCGCGGCCAGGGAGCGGACGCCTACGCCGCCGCCGTCGAGTACCTCAAGGCCGGCGAGCTGGTCGGGGTGTACCCGGAGGCGACCATCAGCCGCAGCTTCGAGCTCAAGGAGTTCAAGAGCGGCGCCGCCCGGATGGCGGTCGAGGCGCAGGTGCCGATCATCCCGCACATCGTCTGGGGCGCCCAGCGGATCTGGACCAAGGATCACCCCAAGCGGCTGGGGCGCACCAAGGTGCCGATCTCGGTGGCGATCGGCGAGCCGATACCGCCGACGCTGCCGGTCGAGGATCTGCGGGCACTGCTGCAAACCCGCATGCAACACATGCTCGAGCAGGTGCAGGACGCGTATCCCGAGCATCCGGCCGGGGCGTATTGGGTGCCGCACCGTCTCGGCGGCGGTGCCCCGACCCCCGCCGAGGCACTGCGGCTCGACGCTGAAGAGGCCGCCCGCAAGGCCGCGAAGCGCGACGCCCGAAATCAGCAGCCCCCGACCGCGACGGGCGGCTCGGAGTAGCCCTGGCATGCAGCCGGTTTTTCGTGCGCTGGAACTGGCAGCGGTGACCATGGTGAAGGTCTCCGCCACCCGACTGGATTTCGAGGGCCTGGAACACATCCCGGCCACCGGCGGCGCGGTGATCGCCATCAACCACACCGGCTACGTCGACTTCCTGCCGGCGGCACTGGCGGTGTATCGGCGGAAACGTCGGATGCGGTTCATGATCAAAGCCGAGATGCAGCGGGTGAAGGTGGTGAATTACCTGATCAACCACACCGGGACCATCCCGGTCGATCGGGGCGCCGGGTCGCACGCCTACCGGCATGCGGTGGCCGCGCTGCGCTCCGGCGAGGTGGTCGGGGTGTACCCGGAGGCGACCATCAGCCGCAGCTTCGAGCTGAAAGACTTCAAGTCCGGGGCCGCCCGGATGGCCCTCGACGCGCAGGTGCCGATCGTCCCGCTGATCGTGTGGGGCGCTCACCGGTTGTGGACCAAGGATCACCCGAGGGCGCGGCTGGTCGCCAGCAAGATACCGATTACCGTCCTGGTGGGCCCGCCGCTGGCCCCGGCAGGCGACGCGGCCACCCTCAGCGCCCGGCTCCGCGCGGCGATGGTGCCGATGCTGGACCGGGCACAACGGGAGTATCCGCACCCGGCGGGTGAATACTGGGTGCCGCGACGACTGGGCGGCAGTGCGCCCACTCCGCAGGAGGCTAGGGTTCTCGATGAGCGGGAGCTGGCTGAACGGATGCGCAAAGGGGCGGGTCAGGGCCGACCGGACGCATCGAGCACGGAGTAGTAGCGCATGGCCGAACCACTGTTCCGAACCCTGGAGATGGTCATCCCGCCGCTGGTCAGGGCCAACGGGCCGCATCCGACGTTCGAGGGGCTGGAGAACGTTCCCGAATGCGGCGGTGCGGTGCTGACCCTCAACCACACCAGTTACCTGGACTGGTATCCGGCCTCGATCGCGGCGCTGCGGCGGAACCGGCGGCTGCGGTTCATGATCAAGTCCGAGATGACCGAGGTGCCGGTGATCGGCTACGTCATCAAGCACATCAAGCTGATCCCGGTCGACCGTTCCGCGGGCGCAGGCGCCTACGACGTGGCGGTACAGCGGCTGCGCGAGGGCGAGCTGGTCGGGCTGCACCCGGAGGCCACCATCAGCCGCAGCTTCGAACTGCGTGAGTTCAAGTCCGGCGCCGCGCGGATGGCCCAAGCGGCCGGTGTCCCGCTCATCCCGGTGATCGTCTGGGGCATCCACCGGGTCTGGACCAAGGACCACCCGAAGCAGCTGTGGCGCAACCACGTTCCGGTGCTGGTGAAAATCGGTGAGCCGATGGCCGCCTCCGGCGATGCCGAGGCGACCACCGCCGAGCTGCGTGGCACGATGGCCGCGATGCTTGAACAGGCGCAACTGGAGTATCCGCACCCCGCCGGCGCGTACTGGGTGCCGCGGCGGCTCGGTGGCGGCGCTCCCACCATTGCCGAAGCACTGGCGATGCGCGAAGCCGAGCTGGCCGAGCGCGACCGCCAACGCATGGCGCAGCCGCACGGTGGCCGGCTGCGGCGGGCGCTGGCCGGCCGGGGGCGGCATTGATGACACGGCCGGCGCTGCCGCAGCACCCGATCCCCGCGCTGATCGCCAGTGACGTCGACGGCACCCTGCTCGACAACGCCGAGAACATCACCGAGCGCACCCGGGCGGCGGTGCATGCGGCCATCGACGCCGGCGCCGGCTTCATTTTGGCGACCGGGCGCCCGCCGCGCTGGATCGCACCGGTCGTCGATGCGCTCGGGTTCGCGCCGCTGGCGGTCTGTGCGAACGGGGCGGTGCTCTACGACCCGAACACCGACCGGGTGATCTCGGCGCGGACGCTGTCGGTGGACAGCCTGGTCAAACTGGCCGAGGTCGTCTACCGCGTCATCCCCGGCGCCGGCCTGGCGGTGGAGCGCATCGGTGAGCGTGCGCACGATGCGGTGACGCCGCAGTTCGTCAGCTCGCCGGGCTACGAACACGCCTGGCTCAACCCGGACAACACCGAGGTGTCCCTGCAGGATCTGCTGTCGCGGCCGGCGATCAAGTTGCTGGTCCGCAAGGCGGGCGCCGCCAGCGCCGACATGGTGGCGGAGTTGGCGGACCACATCGGCAGCGCCGCGGAGTTGACCTATTCCACCAACAACGGGCTGGTGGAGGTGGTGCCGGCGGGCATCACGAAGGCCAGCGGCATCGAGGAACTGATCACGCCGCTGGGGATCGGCATCGAGCAGGTGGTGGCGTTCGGGGACATGCCCAACGATCTGCCGATGCTGGTGCAGGCGGGCCACGGCGTGGCGATGGGCAACGCTCATCCGGAGGTGCTGGCGGCCGCCGCGGAGATCACCGCGCCCAACACCGAGGACGGCCTGGCGCGGGTGCTGGAACGGATTTTCCCCGGTTGACGCCGCGGCGCGGCTTTCTCGCAGTCTTCCGCCGTACCCGCAGCGTGAACGGCGCTAGTTGACGCCGATCACCCGCGAGAAGCGCTCCAACTGCACCGGCGGGCCCTCCGGCGGGGGCGGCGGCAGTTCTTCGGCATTGCCGTCGATAACCCGGATGACGCTGCCGTCGGCCCGGTTGTAGTTCAGCGTGCCGTGCTGGAAGTTCTGCCCGATCCACTCCGGTTCGGGGATCTCGGCGCTGGTCGGCAGCCCGAGCATGCCGCGCTCGTAACCCAATGCCGCCCAGGCGTCGTAGATCGCCCCGGTGATCGGCTGGGCGCCGGTCTCCGGTGACCAGTACACCGCGCCGCGCTCGAAGGTCGCGTACTTGGTGGAGCCCTCGCCGATCGCCTCGGGCGAGGTGGGGGCACCGAGCAGGCCCGCCGCGCCGCCCAGCTCCAGCCAGCGGGCGTGGATGGCGCCGCCCTGCATGGTCCTGACGAGGTCTTCGGGGCCCGGCGGATCGCCGAAACGGGCGGCGATATCCCGGATCTCGTTGAGCGCCACGTACCCGTGCTCGCCGGGGCACTCCGTCTCGTCGAGGTCGCGGTGGCCGATGATCGCCGGCAACGACAACGCCGAGCCGCGCGGAAAGTGGGTGAAGGAGCCGCCGCCGGAGGTCAGTTGGACGGTGCTGCGCGGGTCGGTGCGGTCCAGCCCCAACCGCCAGCCCAGCAACCGGCCGACGGTCTCGAGCTGAATCGGCGGTGGCGGCGCGTCGTCGAAGGTGCCGATCATCGACACCCCCCAGGTGTTCTTGTTGAACCCGCCGGCGTGGCTGCCCACGATGCCCTTGGTGATGCCGCCCGCCCGGCCCTCGAACACCTGGCCGTACTTGTCCACCAGCGCGTTGTAGCCGATGTCGCACCAGCCCAGGGCGCGGGTGTGGTAGGCGTAAATGGCCCGGATGATCGCCGCCGAGTCTTCGGGGGAGTAGTCGTTGGAGCCGGCGGTGTGATGCACCACCGCGGCTTGGACCGGGCCGCTCTCGGCCGGCTTGCCGCAGCGGCCGCGGGCGCCGGCACCCCATTGACTGCGGGGAATGATGTTGGGCGGCTGTCCCGGTGCCAGCGCGGCGCTCGGCGGGGTCCATTGCGCGTCGACCGGGGCTTTGGGCGGGGTGATCAGGACCGCGGAGATGTTCTGGGCGAACGGCTGCGCGGCGGTGGCCGGCACATAGCCGAGGTCGGGCTTGGGTGTGGACTGCGGCTTCGACCCGGGCCCCGCCTTGGCCCCGGTCTTGGGATCCGGCTTGGCCTTGGATTCGGGCTTGGTGTCGGCGGATTCGGGCCGGGTGAGCGCGATCTGGACCGCGGTGGTCCGGCCGACGAACACCGGTTCGGTCCCGTCCGGTCCGGGAGCGGGCGCATCGGCCGGCCGAGGCTGCGAGGACGCGTTATTGACCTCGTGGGCGGTGGCATACCACGGGCCCCACGACCCGTCGGCGCGCCTGGCGCGGACTTTCGCCGAGGTGCCGCTGAGATCGCCGCCGGTGAGCGCCACCATGGTGAAGGGCTCGTCCTGGGTGATCTCCCGGACCGTGACGCCCGGTCCGAGGTCGGGCAGTGGTTGCTGGTTCAGCTTGGTTGCCGCGGCGCTCGGGGGAGCCGGTGTGGTCCCTGCCGACTTCGACCCCGGCCCGGCGTCCAGTGCCCACGGCAGGATCAGCACGGTCGCGACGGTAGCGGTCAGCTTGATCGTCGGCGGAGGACGACGTGTTGGCACGTGCTGATGTTACGTATGTGTCTGTTGTTGTTTGTGATGCGACACGCGCCTGACCGAAGTGGGCGAACGTCAAACGACACCGCAGAGTCCCACGTTGCCCGGCGGTGCGGGCTGACTCTGCGGTGCCGTTTAGGGAAACAGGCTTCGTTGTTACGGAGCCGGCACGGCAGCGGGAGCCGCCGCGGCGGCCGGACCGGCGCCCTGCGCGGCTTGCGCGATGGACGGGATCACCACACCCTTGAGCAGGTCGATGGCCTGCCCGGCGCCCAGCTGGTTGGCCGCGCTCATCAGGTCGCTGACGACGCCGCCGCTACCACTGCTCTCCGGCATGCCCAGTGAGGGGTCGCCGAGGATCGGGTAGGTGCCGTCCAGGCCCGGGTCGAGGCCCACCGGCGAGGTGAGCGGCATGCCGTCGGAGCCCAGCAGACCGGTGTCCGGGCTGGTCAACCCGGGGCTGGTCAATCCGGGGCTGGTCAGCGACGAGTCGGACAGCGACGGGGTGGTCAGACCGGGCGAGGTCAGCCCCGGGGTGCCCAGCGACGGTGTGGTCAAACCCGGCGAGGTCAGGCCCGAGGTGGTCGACACACCGGGTGTGCCCGCCGGCGGCGTGGCCAGCGACGGCGTGGTCAGCGACGGGTCGGTGAGCCCCGGTGAGGTCAGGCCAGGCGAGGTCAGCCCCGGCGAGGCGGGGTAGAGCCCCGGTGAGGTCAGGCCAGGCGAGGTCAGGCCGGGCGAGGCGGGGTACATCCCCGGCGAGGCGGGATACATCCCGGACCCTGCCCCGTTGCCGAAGCCGCCCGGCACCGGCGGAAGATTCACGCCGAACTGGGACAGGCCCTGGGTGAGGGCGGAGATCAGCTCGTTGGGCAGGTCGGCCACCGATGCCGCCGCGACGAAGTCACGGTGCTGCGGAGCGTCCTGGTGGGCGGCCAGCTCGGATACTGCGACAACTGCAAACGGACTCGCGACTGCCAGGGCGGCGACTGCGCTCATGGTGGTCGAGAGCCTGCGTCGACGTCGGTTCGGCACGGAAGTCTCCTCAATGTGTTTTGCCCTTCAGTCCCGAGGGGCTGTAGAGCGTTTACTGCCTACCTGAACGACGGTACGCGTGTGATTAGTGTGAATAGAGTGACGAGATCGAATCGTGAGGAAACCGCGATCAACCCTTCCCCGGCGTCGGTGTCCTGGGGTGCGCACCGAGATTGCACTGGTGCGCGGAATGGGCGCGTTTTGCCTGCGTAGGCGCAATCTCGCGGTGCCGCCGGCGCCACGAGGGACCGGCCGGCCGGCTGGGCAGCGGAAATGGCGGGGCGCCGACGCTGCTCGCGGCCGCTGTTCAGCTACCCTTGGCGCCGATGACTTCACCTGCTAGTCGCTACGACCTCTATGTTGTGGGTTCTGGATTCTTCGGCCTGACCATCGCCGAGCGCGTGGCCACGCAGCTCGACAAGCGCGTCCTGGTCCTCGAGAAGCGCCCCCACATCGGCGGTAACGCCTACTCCGAGGCCGAGCCGAAGACCGGCATCGAGGTCCACAAATACGGCGCGCACCTGTTCCATACCTCTAATAGGCGGGTCTGGGACTACGTACGGCAGTTCACCGACTTCACCGGCTACCAGCACCGGGTCTTCGCCATGCACGACGGGCAGGCTTACCAGTTCCCGATGGGCCTGGGCCTGGTCTCGCAGTTCTTCGGCCGCTACTTCAGCCCCGATGAGGCCAGGGCGCTGATCGCCGAGCAGGCTGCCGAGGTGGATACCAAGGAGGCGAAGAACTTCGAGGAGAAGGCGATCAGCCTGATCGGCCGCCCGCTCTACGAGGCCTTCGTCAAGCACTACACCGCCAAGCAGTGGGAGACCGACCCCACCGAGCTGCCCGCCTCCAACATCACCCGGCTGCCGGTGCGCTACACCTTCGACAACCGCTACTTCAACGACACCTACGAGGGACTGCCGGTCGACGGCTACACCGCCTGGCTGCAGAACATGGCGGCCGACGAGCGCATCGAGGTCCGCCTCGACACCGACTGGTTCGACGTCCGCGAGGAACTCCGGGCGGCCAGCCCCGAGGCGCCCGTCGTTTATACCGGCCCGCTGGACCGCTACTTCGACTACGCGCAGGGCCGGCTCGGCTGGCGCACCCTGGACTTCGAACTCGAAGTGCTTGAGGACTGCGGGGATTTCCAGGGCACCGCGGTGATGAACTACAACGACGCCGACGTGCCCTACACCCGCATCCACGAGTTCCGGCACTTCCACCCCGAACGGTCCTACCCGACCGACAAGACGGTGATCATGCGGGAGTACGGCCGGTTCGCCCGCGACGACGACGAGCCGTACTACCCGATCAACACCCCGGACGACCGCGCGATGGTTGAGGCCTATCGCCGGCTGGCCAAGGCCGAGATGGAGTCGGCCAAGGTGCTCTTCGGCGGGCGGCTGGGCACCTATCAATACCTCGACATGCACATGGCGATCGCCAGTGCGCTGAGCATGTACGACAACGTCCTGGCGCCGCACCTGGCCGAGGGTGTGCCGCTGCACGAGAACAACAGGGAAAACAACCGATGACCAAACCCAAGAGTTCGCGTGCGGTGAGCCGGCTTTCGCGGATCATCTTGCCGCGCCACGGCGAGCCGCTGGACGTCCGCAAGCTCTACGTCGAGGAGTCGGAGACCAACAATCGCCGGGCGCACCCGCTCACCCGGACCAGCCTGGAGATCGGCGAGGAGTCGGAGGTGTCGTTCGCGACGTACTTCAACGCCTTCCCGGCCTCCTACTGGCGGCGCTGGTCGGTGGTCGAATCAGTGGTGCTGCGCCTGGAACTGACCGGTTCCGGCCGCGTCGACGTCTACCGCTCCAAGGCGACCGGGGCGCGAATCGCCGTGGAAGGAAAGCCGTTCGGGTCCGTCGATGGCGACGGCACGCCGACGATCGTCGAGTTCGAGGTCGGTCTGCAACCGTTCGAGGATGGCGGGTGGATCTGGTTCGACATCACCACCGACAGCGCGGTCACGCTGATCGGCGGCGGCTGGTACGCGCCGACCGAGGCCCCCGGGCGCGCCGACGTGGCGGTGGGCATCCCGACCTTCAACCGGCCCGACGACTGCGTCAACGCGCTGAGCGCGCTCACCTCGGACCCGGACGTCGACGCGGTGATCAGCGCAGTGATCGTCCCGGATCAGGGCACCCGTAAGGTGCGCGACCACCCCGGCTTCGCCGCGGCCGCCGCCGCGCTCGGCGACCGGCTGTCGATCCACGACCAGCCCAACCTCGGCGGGTCCGGCGGTTACAGCCGGGTGATGTACGAGGCGCTGAAGAACACCGGCTGCGAACAGATCCTGTTCATGGACGACGACATCCGCATCGAACCCGACTCGATCCTGCGGGCGCTGGCGCTGAACCGCTTCGCCAAGACACCGACCCTGGTCGGCGGGCACATGCTCAACTTGCAGGAGCCGTCGCACCTGCACATCATGGGCGAGGTCGTCGACCCCGGCGTGTTCATGTGGACCAACGCCCCGCACACCGAGTACGACCACAACTTCGCCACCGACTCGCTGGCTGAGACACCCGATTTGCACCGCCGCATCGACGTCGACTTCAACGGCTGGTGGATGTGCATGATCCCGCGCGCCGTCGCCGAGGAGATCGGTCAGCCGGTGCCGTCGTTCATCAAGTGGGACGACGCCGAATACGGGCTGCGGGCCGGCGAGCACGGCTACCCCACGGTGACCCTGCCGGGCGCGGCGATCTGGCACATGGCCTGGAGCGACAAGGACGACGCGATCGACTGGCAGGCCTACTTCCACCTGCGCAACCGGTTGATGGTCGCGGCGCTGCACTGGGACGGCAACATCGCCGGCCTGATCCGCAGCCACCTCAAGGCGACCCTGAAACACCTTGCCTGCCTGGAGTATTCGACGGTCGCTGTGCAGAACAAGGCGCTGGACGATTTCCTGGCCGGCCCCGAGCACATCTTCGCCATCCTGGAGTCGGCGCTGCCGGACATCCACGCGCTGCGCAAGACCTACCCCGACGCGGTGGTGTTGCCGGCGGCCAGCGAACTGCCCATCCCGTCGCAACGCCGCAAGCCGATGCGCCCGCCGGTCCAGCCGCTGACCATCGGCTACCGGTTGGCCCGCGGCATCCTGCACAACCTGAAGGCCACCGCGCCCGAGCATCACGTGCGCCCGCAGCTCAACGTGCCCACCCAGGACGCCCGGTGGTTTCTGCTGTGCACCCAGGATGGGGTCACCGTCACGACCGCCGACGGCCGCGGCGTGGTCTACCGGCAACGCGACCGCGAGCAGATGTTCACCTTGCTGCGCGAGTCGCTGCGCCGCCAGTACCAGTTGTCGCGTCGCTTCGACGACCTGCGCCGCGCCTACCGCCGGGCACTGCCCATGCTGTCCAGCAAGCAGCAGTGGGAGACCGTGCTGCTTCCCGACGGTGCCAAGTCGGCATGACCGAATTCGCGCCCTCTGGAGATCCCGATGCGGTTCCGCCGCACGGGGAGGACGCCGTGCTGGTCGCCGTGCAGTCGGCGCTGGCGGGCCGGACCGGCGTGTTGCCGACGGCGCGGTCGCTGTCGCACTTCGGTGAGCACAGCCTGGGCTGGCTGATGGTGTCGGCGCTCGGCGCACTGGCGTGGCCGCGCCGGCGCCGGGCCTGGCTGACCGCGGGGGCCGGGGCGTTCGTCGCCCATGCGGCCGCCGTGGTGATCAAGCGGGTGGTGCGACGCGAGCGCCCGCACCACCCGGCGATCGCGGTCAACGTGGCCACCCCGAGCCGGCTGAGTTTCCCCTCCGCGCACGCCACCTCCACCACCGCGGCGGCGATTCTGCTGGGACGAGCGGCCGGACTGCCGGCGAAGACACTGCCGGCGATACTGGTGCCGCCGATGGCGTTGTCCCGCCTGGTGCTCGGAGTGCACTATCCCAGCGACGTGGCCACCGGCGTCGTCGTCGGAGCCGCGGTCGCCGCGGCCGCGATCCGCCTGGACAACTCGGGAGGCGCCGGATGAGTGCAGCGACCGAACACCGCGCGCCGGAGGCCCGTCCGCCGGCAAACCTGGTGACCGGGATCGTCAAGGCGATGCGGCCCCGGCAGTGGGTGAAGAACGTCCTGGTGCTGGCCGCGCCGCTGGCCGCCCTCGGCGGCGACGTGCACTACGACTACGCCGATGTCGCCGGCAAGGCGCTGATCGCGTTCGTGGCGTTCAGCCTGGCGGCCTCGGCGGTGTACCTGGTCAACGACGCGCAGGATGTCGAGGCCGACCGCGCGCACCCGACCAAGCGGTTCCGGCCGATCGCCGCCGGGGTGGTGCCGGTCGGCATGGCCTACGGCCTGGCGGCGCTGCTGGGAGCGGCGTCGCTGTTCATCTCGTGGTCGCTCAGCCTGAGCCTGGCGTTGGTGATGGCCGTCTATCTGGCGCTGCAGCTGGCGTACTGCTTCGGGCTCAAACACCAAGCGGTCCTTGATATCTGCATCGTGTCGTCGGGCTTTCTGTTGCGGGCGATCGCCGGCGGTGCGGCCGCCAACATCTATCTGTCGCAGTGGTTCCTGCTGGTTATGGCGTTCGGGTCGCTGTTCATGGTGGCCGGCAAGCGCTACGCCGAACTGCAGCTCGCCGAGCAGACCGGCGCCAAGATCCGCAAGTCGCTGGAGAGCTACACCAGTACCTACCTGCGTTTCGTGTGGACGGCCTCGGCCACCGCGATGCTGGTCTGCTACAGCCTGTTCGCCTTCGAGCGCGACAACGGTTCCGGCTCCTGGTACGCGGTGACCATCATCCCGATCATTGTCGCGATTCTGCGCTACGCGGTCGACGTCGACGGCGGCATGGCCGGCGAGCCCGAGGACATCCTGCGGCGCGACCGGGTGCTGCAGCTGATGGCTCTGCTCTGGATCGGAACCATCGGTGCTGCCGTCGTTTTCGGCTAGCCGAGGGCTGCGGACGCCGGACCCCCGGGTCCGGCCGCTGGGCTGGCCGGCGGTCGCCTACACCCCGTCGGTGCGGCTGAGTTCGTGGGCGGCGGTGGCCGTCGTGCTGCTGCTGTTCGGGGTCGGGGCATGGCGGCGGCGCTGGATCTCCGATGACGGGCTGATCGTGTTGCGCACGGTGCGGAACCTGTTGGCCGGCAACGGCCCGGTGTTCAATGCCGGCGAACGGGTGGAGGCCAACACCTCCACGGCCTGGACCTACCTGATGTACCTCGGCAGCTGGCTCGGCGGGCCGATGCGCATGGAGTACATCGCGCTGGTGTTCGCCCTGGCACTCAGCCTGGCCGGGGTGGCGCTGCTGATGCTGGGCACCACCCGGCTGTACGCCCCCAACCTGCAGGGCCGGCGCGCGCTGCTGCTGCCGGCCGGGGCGCTGGTCTACATCGCGGTGCCGCCCGCCCGCGACTTCGCCACCTCCGGGCTGGAGAGCGGGCTGGTGCTGGCCTACCTGGGCCTGCTGTGGTGGATGCTGGTCTGCTGGTCGCAGGCGCTGCGGATGCCACGGTCGCGGGCCCGCGGCCCGCTGTTCACCGGGTGCCTGGCCTTCGTGGCCGGCGCCAGCGTGCTGGTGCGCCCCGAGCTGGCGCTCATCGGCGGCGGCGCACTGATCATGTTGCTGATCGCGGCGCCCCGGCAGTGGCGGCCCCGGGCTTTGATCCTGGTGGCCGGCGGCGCGCTGCCGGTGGCCTACCAGATCTTCCGGATGGGCTACTACGGCTTGTTGGTGCCCGGTACCGCGCTGGCCAAGGACGCCGCCGGCGACAAGTGGTCGCAGGGCATGATCTACCTGGCGAACTTCAACGCGCCCTACGCATTGTGGGTGCCGGCCGTGCTGTTGACGGCGCTGGGGGCAGCGCTGTGGGTGGGTGCTGCGGTGCGCCACCGGCCGCGGCGCCCGGTGCCGCGCGGTGTCGGCAGGTGGGCGCGGCTGGTGCAGAGCCCGGCGGCGGTGGTCTGCTTCTTCGTGATCAGCGGACTGCTGCAGGGCGCCTACTGGATTCGCCAGGGCGGCGACTTCATGCACGGCCGGGTGCTGCTGGCGCCGCTGTTCTGCATGCTGGCCCCGGTGGCCGTCATCCCGGTGCTGCTGCCCGACGGTGCGCGTTTCCACCGGGAGGCCGGCTACCCGCTCAGCGGCGCCGTCGGCCTGCTGTGGCTGGCGGTGGCCGGCTGGGCGCTGTGGGCGGCCAACTCGCCGGGGATGGGCTACGACGCCACCCGGGTCACCTACTCCGGGATCGTCGATGAGCGCCGGTTCTATTCGCAGGCGACCGGCCACGCCCACCCGCTGACCGCCGCGGACTATCTCGGCTATCCGCGGATGCGCGCGGTGCTGGCCACCATCGAGGCCACCCCCGACGGTGCGCTGCTGCTGCCATCGGGCAACTACGACCAGTGGGACGTCGTCCCGGTCATCCTGCCGCCGCCGCCGGGTATCGGCGTGCCCACCGATCCCCAGCCCGGTGACACCGGACCGCACACCGTCTTCTTCACCAACCTGGGCATGTTGAGCATGAACACCGGCCTCGACGTCCGGCTGCTCGACCAGATCGGCTTGGCCAATCCGATTGCGGCGCACACCGAGCGGCTCGACCACGGCCGGATCGGCCACGACAAGGACCTGTTCCGGGACTTCGTGGTGGCCGACGGCCCGTGGGTCAAGTGGTACCCGCTCATCCCGGGCTACCTGGACCAGGACTGGGTCGCGCAGGCCGAGGCGGCGTTGCGCTGCCCCGACACCGCGGCGGTGCTGGGCTCGGTGCGCGCCCCGATGGGCCCGCGCCGGTTCCTGTCCAACGTGCTGCACGCCGCGAGCTACACCCGGTACCGCATCGAGCGGGTGCCGCGCGACGAGCTGATCCGATGCGGCCTGGCCGTGCCCGAGCCGACCCGCCCGCCCTACACCGGGATGCCGCCCGACGTGCCGTGACGGTATGTGCTCGGCGGCTGGCGAAAATGTGACCGACGTCATGCCGAGTCGGCCGCAGCTACCCCGCGCGGCCGGTCCCACCGGCTCGTATGGTGGCGCGAGCGCAATACGGCGGTCGCCGCAGAAACCGGTGTCCGGCCCATTCGGCGCATGGTGGCAGAACTCTAAGAGCTCGATCTCGGCCTTCTGTGGTTGACTACACCGGCACTGTCGCGCACGCGCGCGCAGAATCTGGCCCGACTCGGGCCCACGTTATGAGCACGGCAACGAGACGAATGAGGATGCCCAGGATGAAGTTGCTTGACAGGTTGATGGTCGCCGCCTCCGGCGCGGCCCTGCTTGCGGGGTTGGTTGGTGCCGCCGGTGGTACCGCGGAGGCCAACGCCTTCTCCCGGCCGGGTCTGCCGGTCGAGTACCTCCAGGTGCCCTCGGCGGCGATGGGCCGCGACATCAAGGTCCAGTTCCAGCCCGGTGGCTCGGACTCCCCTGGGCTGTACCTGCTCGACGGCATGCGCGCCCAGGACGACTTCAACGGCTGGGACATCAACACCCCGGCGTTCGAGTGGTACCTCAACTCGGGCATCTCGGTGATCATGCCGGTCGGTGGCCAGTCCAGCTTCTACAGCGACTGGTACAAGCCGGCCTGCGGCAAGGCGGGCTGCTCCACCTACAAGTGGGAGACCTTCCTGACCCGTGAGCTGCCGGCCTACCTGGCGTCGGAGTACGGCGTGAGCCAGAGCCGCAACGCCGCGGTCGGGCTGTCGATGGCCGGTTCGTCGGCGATGACGCTGGCCATCTACCACCCGAACCAGTTCACCTACGCCGGTTCGCTGTCGGGCTACCTCAACCCGTCCACCGGGAAGGGCTGGATCGGCCTGTCGATGGGCGACGCGGGTGGCTACAAGAAGAACGACATGTGGGGCGACGACAACGACCCGGCGTGGCTGCGCAACGACCCGACCGTCAACGTCGACAAGCTGGTCGCCAACAACACCCGGCTGTGGGTCTTCTGCGGCAACGGCAAGGCCAACGAGCTGGGCGGCGACAACATCCCGGCCGTCTTCCTGGAGCAGAACTTCATGATCGGCGCCAACAAGAAGTTCCAGGAGCTCTACACCGCTGCCGGCGGCAACAACGCGATCTTCAACTTCCCCGAGTACGGCACGCACTCCTGGGAGTACTGGGGTCAGCAGCTGCAGGCGATGAAGCCGGACCTGCAGAGCCACCTGGGCGCCACCCCGAACAGCGGCGAGAGCACCAGCTCGGGCGAGTAGTCTCCCAGCAACGATGTACCGCCGACGGCGGCGACCTGCGGGTCGCCGCCGTCGACCGTTTTCTGTCCTGCCCGCCGGTGCCGTGTGATTGACTACCTTCCGGAGTCAGGGCGCGCGACCAGCGGCGGGTGACACCACGAAATCTGTGCCGACGAGCGAGGTGGGTATGAGCGGACTGTCGAAGTTGTGGCGGGCACTGTGCGTGACCGTGCTGATGCTGGGCATGTGGGGCGGCGGCGCGATCGTCGGTTCCAGCGCTCAGGCCGCACCGTACGAGAGCCTGATGGTGCCGTCGCCGTCGATGGGCCGTGATATCCCGGTGGCGTTCCTCAACCAGGGCCCGCACGCGGTCTACCTGCTCGACGCCTTCGACGCCCACCCCGAGGTGAGCAACTGGGTGACCGCGGGCAACGCGATGAACACCTTGGCCGGCAAGGGCGTCTCGGTGGTCGCCCCGGCCGGCGGGGCCTACAGCATGTACACCAACTGGGAGCAAGACGGCAGCAAGCAGTGGGACACCTTCTTGTCCAGCGAGCTGCCGGACTGGCTGGCGGCCAACCGGGGCCTGGCGCCGGGCGGTCACGGCGTGGTCGGCGCGTCCCAGGGCGGCTACGGCGCGCTGGCGCTGGCCACCTTCCACCCCGACCGGTTCGGCTTCGCCGGCTCGATGTCGGGCTTCCTGAACCCGTCGCACACCACGGAAAGCGGTGTCATCAGCGCCGGCCTGGAGAACTTCGGCGGCGTCGACCCGTACGGCATGTGGGGCGCGCCGCAGCTGGGCCGCTGGAAGTGGCACGACCCCACCGTGCACGCCACCCTGTTGGCGCAGAACAACACCCGGGTCTGGGTCTACAGCCCCATGGGCGGCGCCTCCAACCCGGCCGCGATGATCGGCGACCCGGCCGAGGCCGCCGGCAGCGGGCGGTTCTTCAACATGCAGTACCGCCAGGCGCGCGGCCGCAACGGGCATTTCGACTTCTCCGGCGGTGACAACGGCTGGGGTTCGTGGTCATCGCAGCTGGGGGCCATGGTCGGCGACATCGTCGGCGCGATCCGTTAATTCGGCGTTGACGCTGCACTCAGGGCGCAAAAGTGCGAGTAAGCAACGCCCTCAGTGCAGCGTCAACGTGTTCCAGGCGGCCCTGACGCGGCGCAGGACGTCGCCGCCGCGGTGTTCCTTGAGCACCTTGATGTGCGTCCAGCCCAGCTGCCGGATGTACTCGAGCCGGGTGGCGTCCCAGACGTACTGCGGCCGGTCGGTGAGGTGGTGCTCGCCGTCGTACTCGACCGCCAGCATGAGGTCTTGCCACCCCATGTCCAGAAAGTACTTGGGGCGGCCGTCCGGCCCGGGGACCGGGATCTGGGTGGTCGGGCGGGGGAAGCCGCCGCCCATCAGCAGCAGCCGCAACCAGGTCTCCTTCGGCGATTCGGCGCCGGCGTCGACGAGGTCGAGCGCAGCCTCGAGCTGACGCAGCCCGCGGGTATGACGGTGGCGCCGGGCCAGTTCGAGCACATCGGCGGTGCGCAAGCCGGTGGCGTTGGCCAGTGCGTCCAGCCGGGCGACCGCCTGACCCAGGTGCCCACGTCGGCCGAGGTCGAACGCCGTCCGCGCCACCGTGGTCACCGCCATCCCGCGGCGGTGTTGCTGCTCGCCGGGGAGCAGTAGGTCATTGCGGGTCAGCACGCCGGCCGGAGGGTGGGTGTTGCGCCAGATCAGTTCGATCGGAACGGTGGCATCGACCCATTTCGCGCCGTGCAGTGCGGAGGCGGCGGCCCCGGCGACCACCGCCTGGCCGCCCGACCACAGCCAGGCGGCGACCGTCCGCTGCTGCAGGCTCGGGCGGGTGCGTGCCGGCAGGTACACGTTCGGTAGCACCGCCACGTAATGGCGACGCAACTCGTAGCGGGTCAGGTTCCCGGCCGCCAACGCCGCACTGCCGAGAAAAGGCATCTCGGAATCCGTCATGCCCAGATGATGGCCGCGGCGGGTCCCAGCGCGTCGACGCTGATCCACAACACCAGTTGACGCTGCGTCCAGGGCGTAAAAGTGCGAGTAAGCAGCGCCCGCAGTGCAGCATCAATGGCCTTAGCCAGCGAAAGCCGCCGATCTGTACCGTTATAGGCGATATGGCCAAGAAAGCACGCAAGTCCACCGCGAAATCCCCACGTAAATCCCCGGCGAAAGCGCTGCGCAACCGGCGCCGCGTGCTGGCGTGGGTGGCCGCCGGTGCGATGGCCCTGGTGGTGGCGCTGGTGGCGGTGGTCGTGGTGATCTGGATCCGGCACCCGGGCTCGCCGCCGATCGCCGATCAGCCGTCGGAGGGCGTCCCGCCGACCAGTTCGGCGCCGCCGCGGGCCAAGAAGCCCCGTCCGGCCTATCAGGACGCCAGCTGCCCGGACGTGCAACTGGTCTCGGTGCCCGGCACCTGGGAGACCTCGCCCACCGACGACCCGCTGAACCCCACCCAGTTCCCCATTGCGCTGCTGCTCACCGTGACCCGCCCGATCGCCGAGCAGTTCGACGCCTCCCGGGTGCAGACCTACACGGTTCCCTACACCGCGCAGTTCCACAATCCGCTCTCTGCCGACAAGCAGATGAGCTACAACGACAGCCGCGCCGAGGGCACCCGCAACACCATCAAGGCGATGACCGAGATGAACGAGAAGTGCCCGTTGACCAGCTACGTGCTGGTCGGCTTCTCGCAGGGAGCGGTGATCGCCGGTGATATCGCCAGCGACATCGGCAACGGCCGCGGCCCGGTCGACGAGGACTTGGTGCTGGGTGTGACGCTGATCGCCGACGGCCGCCGCCAGGAGGGACCCGGCGGCGGGATCGATGTGCCGCCGACCCCGCCGGGGCAGGGCGCCGAGGTGACCCTGCACGAGCTGCCGATCCTGTCCGGGATGGGGCTGACCATGACCGGCGCCCGCGACGGCGGTTTCGGTGACCTCGATCAGCGCACCTACGAGATCTGCGCGCGCGGGGATCTGATCTGCGCCGCCCCGCAAGAGGCGTTCAGTATCGGTAAGCTGCCGGCCACCCTGGAGACGCTGGCCGGCGGCGCGGGTCAGCCGGTGCACGCGTTGTACGGCACCACCGCGGTCTGGAGTCAGGACGGCCTGTCCGCCACGCAGTGGACGCTGAACTGGGCGCGGGAGCTGGTGGACAATGCGCCGCATCCGCCACACGGCTGAATCCGGCGTAGTCGGGACGCCGCGTAGACCCGGCGGTTTAGCGAGGCTCGACGGAGGAGAGGCGAAGCTGGGACCGCCGCGTAGACCCCGCGGTTTAGCGAGGCTCGACGGAGGAGAGGCGAAGCTGGGACCGCCGCGGGAACCCCGAGATAGCCGTCACACGCGGTACCGTTTGATTTGGCACACGCCGCGCCGACCTCTAACATTAAGAAGAATTTAAGAGCATGCGGCTCGTGGCCGCGGGGCCAGCAGCAGGCGTCGAGGGGTATCGGAATCCCGCTACCATCTGTGAGGTCCCGGGCCCGCGCGACGGACCACACCACGCGGCCGGCCGCGCCCGGCAGCCGATGAGAACGTAAGTTCGCGACAGGAGATTTTGCATGGCCCCGGCACCAGCACAGGCCTCTTACCACAACCCCTTCGTCAAAGACGGCAAGATCCGGTTCCCCGACAACGCCAACCTGGTGAAGACGGTTGAGCGCTGGGCCGCACTGCGCGGTGACAAGCTGGCCTACCGGTTCCTGGACTACTCCACCGAGCGTGACGGCGTGGCCCGCGACATCTCCTGGGCGGACTTCGGCGCCCGCAACCGGGCGGTGGCGGCCCGGCTGCAGCAGGTCACCCAGCCCGGTGACCGGGTGGCGATCCTGTGCCCGCAGAACCTGGACTACCTGGTGTCGTTCTTCGGCATCATGTACTCCGGCCGGATCGCGGTGCCGCTGTTCGACCCGGGCGAACCGGGCCACGTGGGCCGGCTGCACGCGGTGCTCGACGACTGCACCCCGTCGGCGGTGCTGACCACCACCGATTCCGCCGAGGGGGTGCGGAAGTTCTTCCGCAGCCGCCCGGCCAACGCCCGGCCGCGCGTCATCGCCGTCGACGCGGTGCCCGCCGAGGTGGGCTCGACCTGGGTGATGCCGGAGGCCGACCGGGACGCGATCGCCTACCTGCAATACACCTCCGGGTCCACCCGCACCCCGACCGGGGTGAAGATCACCCACCTGAACCTGCCCACCAACGTCGTCCAGCTGCTGGATTCGCTCAAGGGGCGCGAGGGCGACCGCGGGGTGACGTGGCTGCCGTTCTTCCACGACATGGGCCTGGTCACGATTCTGCTGTCGTGCGTGTTGGGCCAGCAGTTCACCTTCATGACGCCGGCCGCGTTCGTCCGCCGGCCCTACCGGTGGATCAAGGAGATGTCGCGCAAGGAGGGCGAGACCGGGGAGTGCTTCTCGGTGGCGCCGAACTTCGCCTTCGAGCACGCCGCGGCGCGTGGCCTGCCCAAGGAGGGTGACCCGCCGCTGGACCTGAGCAACGTCCGGGCGATCCTCAACGGCAGCGAGCCGGTGTCGGCCGCGTCGGTGCGCAAGTTCAACGAGGCGTTCGCGCCGTTCGGCTTCCGCGAGGAGGCCATCAAGCCGTCCTACGGCCTGGCGGAGGCCACGCTGTTCGTGTCCACCACCCCGCCCGACGAAGGGCCGCGGATCATCTACGTCGACCGCGAGGAGCTCAACAACGGCAACCGGTTCGTCGAGGTGCCCGCGGACGCCCCCAACGCGGTCAGCCAGGCCTCGGCCGGCCGGGTCAGCGTGGACCAGTGGGCGGTGATCGTCGACTACGAGACCGGGGCCGAGCTGCCTGATGGCCAGATCGGCGAGATCTGGTTGCAGGGCAACAACATGGGCGTCGGCTACTGGAACCGCGACAAGGAGAGCGCCGACACCTTCAAGAACGTGCTGAAGTCACGGACCAGCCCGTCGCGCGCCGAGGGCTCCGACGAGGACGGCTTCTGGGTGCGTACCGGCGACTACGGCGCCTACTTCGACGACGACCTCTACATCACCGGCCGTGTGAAGGACCTGGTGATCGTCGACGGCCGCAATCACTACCCGCAGGACCTGGAGTACTCCGCGCAGGAGGCCAGCCGGGCGCTGCGGGCCGGGTACGTCGCGGCGTTCTCGGTGCCGGCCAACCAGCTGCCGCAGGCGGCGTTCGACAACCCGCACTCCGGGCTGAAGTTCGACCCCGAGGACAGCTCCGAGCAGTTGGTGATCGTCGCCGAGCGCGCGCCCGGCGCCCACAAGCTGGAGTACCAGCCCATCGCCGACGACATCCGGGCGGCGATCGCGGTGCGCCACGGCGTGACGGTGCGTGACGTGCTGCTGGTGTCGGCGGGCACCGTGCCGCGCACCTCCAGCGGCAAGATCGGCCGGCGCGCCTGCCGGGCCGCCTATCTGGACGGCAGCCTGCGCGGCGGCACCACCGGCCCGAACGCCTACCCCGACGAGGTCTGACCCCAGATGAGCGAGGCACCGCAGATGACCGGCGACGACGCAGCATTGCGCGGCACCAGCCGCACCGACCTGACCGTCGCCGACATGCGGGCCTGGCTGCGCAACTGGGTGGCCAACGCCACCGCGCAGCCGCCGGAGAAGATCAACGAGACCGCCCCGCTGATCGAGCTGGGCTTGTCCTCGCGCGACGCGGTGGCGATGGCTTCCGACATCGAGGACTACACCGGGGTGACGCTCTCGGCGACGGTGGCATTCCGGCACCCGACGATCGAGGCGCTGGCCACCGTGATCATCGAGGGCGAGCCGGTGGTCGTGGACCATTCCGGCGACGAGGACTGGTCGCGCGAGGCCGACGTCGACGACATCGCGGTGGTCGGCCTGGCCACCCGTTTCCCCGGCGACATGAACTCCGCCGAGGAGACCTGGACCAAACTGCTGGCCGGCATCGACGCGATCACCGACCTGCCGGAGGGCCGCTGGAGCGAGTTCCTGTCCGAGCCGCGCATCGCCGAGCGGGTCGGCAAAGCGCGCACCCGCGGCGGCTACCTGTCCGACATCAAGGGTTTCGACGCCGAGTTCTTCGCGCTGTCGAAGATGGAAGCCGACAACATCGACCCGCAGCAGCGGATGGCGCTCGAATTGACCTGGGAGGCATTGGAACACGCCCGGATCCCGGCGTCCTCGCTGCGTGGCGAGCCGGTCGCGGTGTACATGGGATCCTCCAACGCCGACTACCAGAACCTGGCGCTGTCCGACCCGAGCGTCACCCACCCGTATGCCATCACCGGCAACGCCAGCTCGATCATCGCCAACCGGGTGAGCTACTTCTACGACTTCCGCGGGCCGTCGGTGGCCGTGGACACCGCCTGCTCGTCCTCGCTGGTGGCGGCACACGCGGGGGTGCAGGCGCTGCGCAACGGTGAGGCCGATGTGGCGATCGTGGGTGGCGTCAACGCACTGATCACCCCGCTGGTGACGGTCGGCTTCGACGAGGTCGGCGGGGTGCTGTCACCAGACGGCCGGATCAAGTCGTTCTCCTCCGACGCCGACGGCTACGCGCGTTCCGAGGGCGGCGGCGTGCTGGTGCTCAAGCGGGTCGAGGACGCCCGCCGCGACGGCGACCAGATCCTCGCGGTGATCGCCGGGTCCGCGGTCAACCACGACGGCCGCTCCAACGGCCTGTTGGCGCCCAACCCGGACGCGCAGGAGGCCGTGCTGCGCAAGGCCTACAAGAACGCCGGCATCGACCCGCGCACCGTGGACTACATCGAGGCGCACGGCACCGGCACCATCCTGGGTGACCCGATCGAGGCCGAGGCGCTGGGCCGAGTGGTCGGACGCGGCCGCGCCGCCGACAAGCCGGCGCTGCTGGGCGCGGTGAAATCCAATGTGGGACACCTGGAATCGGCGGCCGGGGCGGCCAGCCTGGCCAAGATCGTGCTGGCGTTGCAGCACGACAAGATCCCGCCGTCGATCAACTACGCCGGCCCCAACCCCTACATCGACTTCGCGGCCACCCACCTGAAGGTCGCCGACACCGTCACCGACTGGCCCCGCTACGGCGGTTACGCGGTGGCCGGGGTATCCGGCTTCGGGTTCGGCGGGGCCAACGCGCACCTGGTGGTGCGCGAGGTGCTGCCGCGTGACGTGGTCGAGAAAGAGGTCGAGGAACCCGAAACGCCTGCGCCGGTGGAGGATCCGGTGCTCGAGCACGAGGCGCCCCGCTTCGACGAGTACGGCGAGTTCATCGGGCCGGAGGGCTCCGCCGACGAGCCCGAGTACGAACTACCCGGCCTGACCGAGGAGGCACTGCGCCTCAAGGAGGCCGCGCTGGCCGAGCTGGCCGACCGGGCGCCGGCTCCGCTCATCCCGCTGGCTGTCTCGGCGTTCCTGACATCACGCAAGAAGGCCGCCGCTGCCGAGTTGGCCGACTGGATCGACAGCGACGAGGGCCGGGCCACCCCGCTGGAGTCGATCGGCCGGGCGCTGTCGCGGCGCAACCACGGCCGGTCCCGTGCGGTGGTGCTGGCCCACGACCACGACGAGGCCATCGCCGGTCTGCGGGCGGTCGCCGAGGGCAAGACGAAGCCGAACGTCTACTCCGCCGACGGCCCGGTGACCAACGGCCCGGTGTGGGTGCTCGCCGGATTCGGTGCGCAGCACCGCAAGATGGGCAAGGACCTCTACCTGCGCGATGAGATCTTCGCGGAGTGGATCGACAAGATCGACGCGCTGATCCAGGACGAGCGTGGCGTCTCGATTCTGGAGATGATCCTCGACGACGCGGTCGACTACACCGCCGACACCGTCGAGTACCCGATCGAAGCGGTCCAGCTGGTGATCTTCGCGATCCAGATCGCGCTCGGCGAACTGCTGCGCGCGCACGGCGCCAACCCGGCGGCGATGATCGGCCAGTCGCTGGGTGAGCCGGGTGCGGCCTACTTCGCCGGCGGGTTGTCGCTGCGCGACACCGTCCGGATCATCGTGCCGCGCGCCCGGCTGATGGGCGAGGGCGAAGCCATGCTGTTCGGCGAGTACATCCGGCTGATGGCGCTGGTGGAGTACTCCGCCGAGGAGATCAAGACCGTGTTCGCCGACTTCCCCGACCTGGAGGTCTGCGTCTACGCCGCACCGAGTCAGACCGTGATCGGCGGCCCGCCCGAGCAGGTCGACGCGATCATCGCCCGCGCCGAGGCCGAGGGGCGCTTCGCGCGCAAGTTCGCGACCAAGGGCGCCAGCCACACCGCCCAGATGGACCCGCTGCTCGGCGAATTCACCGCGGACCTGCAGGGCATCGAGCCGATGCCGCTGAACTGCGGCTACTTCTCCACCGTGCACGAGGGCAGCTATATCCGTCCCGGCGCCGAGCCGATCCACGACGTCGACTACTGGAAGAAGGGGCTGCGTCACTCGGTGTACTTCACCCACGGGGTGCGCAACGCCGTCGACAACGGCTACACCACCTTCCTGGAGTTGGCGCCCAACCCGGTGGCGCTGATGCAGGTCGGCCTGACCACCGCCGACGCCGGACTTCCTGACGCGCAGCTGATCGCCACGCTGGCCCGCAAGGCCGACGAAGTCGACGCGATGACGATGGCGATGGCGCAGCTCTACGTCCACGGCCACGACCTGGACATGCGCACGCTGTTCCCGCGCCACACGCAGGGCCCGGTCGGCCCGGAGGAGTTCGCCAACATTCCGCCGACGCGGTTCAAGCGCAAGCCGCACTGGCTCGACGCCCGCTTCTCCGGCGATGCGACCGGCGTCATGCCCGGCTCGCATGTGGCGACCCCGGACGGCCGGCACGTCTTCGAGTACGCCGCGCGCGGTGAGGCCGATCTGGCCGCGCTGGTGAAAGCCGCTGCGGCGGTGGTGATCCCGGACGCCTCGTTGGTGGCGTCCGAGCAGCGGGCGGTGCCGGCCGAGGGTTCGCGGCTGGTGACGACGCTGACCCGGCACCCGGGCGGCGCCGCGGTGCAGGTGCACTCCCGCATCGGCGAGTCCTTCACGCTGGTCTACGACGCGCTGGTCTCGCGCGGCGGTGCGGGCGGTGTGGCGCTGCCCGTGGCGGTCGGCGCCGGCACGTCGGTGACGTCGGAATCCGTTGCGGCACCGGTCGACAACGGGGTGGCCGACGATACTGACGACGCAGCGATCCTGCATGACAACCTCACCGCCGGCGCCGGACTGGCCGCCGGTTTCGCCAAGTGGTCACCGGATTCCGGTGAGACCATCGCCGACCGGCTCGGTGCGATCGTCGGCGGCGCAATGGGTTACGAGCCCGAGGATCTGCCGTGGGAGGTGCCGCTGATCGAGCTGGGCCTGGATTCGCTGATGGCGGTGCGCATCAAGAACCGGGTCGAATACGACTTCGACATACCGCCGATCCAGCTGACCGCGGTCCGCGACGCGAACCTCTACAACGTCGAGGAGATGCTGCGCTACGCGGTCGAGCACCGCGACGAGGTCGAGGCGCTGCACGAGCATCAGAAGACGCAGACACCCGAGGAGATCGCCGCCGAACAGGCCGCGCTGATCTCGGGTGCCACCGCGACGACGGTGGCCGCACCCGCGCCGGACCCGCAGGCCGAGCCCGACACCGATGTCGCGCCGCCTGCTTCGGACATCCCGATCCCGCCGCCGCCGACCGATCCGGCCGGACCGGCGATCCCGACGCCGCCCACCGATCCGTCCGGACCGACCGGCGTCAGCAAGCAGACGGCGGCAGCCGCGGCCGCCAAGGTGCTCACCTCCGAGGCGGTGACCGAGGCGCTGGGCGCCGACGTGCCGCCGCGGGATGCCGCCGAGCGGGTCACCTTCGCGACCTGGGCGATCGTCACCGGCAAGTCCCCGGGCGGCATCTTCAACGAGCTGCCCGCACTCGACGACGACACGGCGGTCAAGTTGGCCGAGCGGCTGTCCGAGCGGGCAGAGGGCATCATCACCGTCGACGACGTCACGTCGGCCGCCACCATCGAGGCGCTGGCGACCATCGTCCGCGACCACCTCGAAGAAGGTGTGGTGGACGGGTTCGTCCGCACCCTGCGGGCACCCGCCCAAAACTCCGAGGGGGCTTCGAAAATCCCGCTGTTCGTCTTCCACCCGGCGGGCGGCTCAACGGTGGTCTACGAACCGCTGATGAAGCGGCTGCCCGCCGACACCCCGGTCTACGGCATCGAGCGGGTGGAGGGCTCCATCGAGGAGCGTGCCGCCGAGTACGTGCCCAAGCTGCTGGAGATGCACGACGGCCCGTTCGCGCTGGCCGGCTGGTCACTGGGCGGGGCGCTGGCCTACGCCTGCGCGATCGGCCTGACCCGGGCCGGTGCCGACGTGCGCTACGTCGGGCTCATCGACCTGGTGCTGCCCGGCGAGCCGATCGACCAGAGCAAGGAGGGGATGCGGGCGCGCTGGGACCGCTACGCGCGCTTCGCCGAGCGCACCTTCAACGTCGAGGTGCCCGAGATCCCCTACGAGGAGCTGGAGAAGCTCGACGACGAGGGCCAGGTGCGCTTCGTTCTCGATGTCGTCGCGCAGAGCGGCGTGCAGATCCCGGGCGGGATCATCGAGCACCAGCGCACATCATACCTGGACAACCGCGCCCTGGACACCATCGAGATCCAGCCGTATGACGGGCACGTCACGTTGTACATGGCCGACCGCTACCACGACGACGCCATCGTCTTCGAGCCCGCGTATGCCACCCGCAAGCCCGACGGCGGCTGGGGCGAGTACATCTCCGACCTGGAGATCGTGCCGATCGGGGGCGAGCACATCCAGGCCATCGATGAGCCGTACATTGCCAAAGTGGGCGCCCACATGAGCGAGGCGCTCAACCGCATCGAAGGAGAGCAGTGACCACCGAGCTGCCGCCGCCGAAATCCAAGACCACCGCCGAACTCCTGGCTGAGCTCCGCGAGAAGCTGGAGATCGCCAAGGAGCCCGGCGGTGAGAAGGCCGTCGCCAAGCGGGAGAAGAAGGGCATCCCCAGTGCCCGCGCCCGGATCAATGCGCTGCTGGACCCGGGCAGCTTCATGGAGATCGGCGCGCTGTGCAAGACCCCCGGCGACCCGAATGCGCTCTACGGCGACGGCGTGGTGACCGGCCACGGCCGGATCAACGGCCGGCCGGTCTGCGTGTTCAGCCACGACCAGACGGTGTTCCAGGGCTCGGTGGGGGAGATGTTCGGCCGCAAGGTGGCGGCGCTGATGGAGTGGGCCGCCAAGACCGGCTGCCCGATGATCGGCATCAACGACTCCGCCGGCGCCCGCATCCAGGACGCGGTGACCTCGCTGGCCTGGTACGCCGAGCTGGGCCGTCGCCACGAACTGCTGCGCGGCCTGGTGCCGGAGATCTCCATCATCTTGGGCAAATGCGCTGGCGGAGCGGTGTATTCGCCGATCCAGACCGACCTCGTGGTGGCGGTGCGCGACCAGGGCTACATGTTCGTCACCGGTCCGGACGTCATCAAGGACGTCACCGGTGAGGACGTCACCCTCGACGAGTTGGGCGGCGCCGACGCGCAGGCCCGCTACGGCAACATCCACCAGGTGGTCGAGGACGAGGCGGCGGCGTTCCAGTACGTCCGGGACTACCTGTCGTTCCTGCCCGCCAACACCTTTGACGACCCGCCGATCGTCAACCCGGGCCTGGAACCGGAGATCACCCCGCACGATCTGGAGCTGGATGCCATCGTGCCCGACTCCGACAACACCGCCTACGACATGCACGAGATCCTGCTGCGGATCTTCGACGACGGCGACATCTTCGAGGTCGGTCAGCAACGCGGCCAGGCGATGATCACCGCGTTCGCCCGGGTCGACGGTCATCCGGTCGGGGTGATCGCCAACCAGCCGATGTACATGTCCGGTGCCATCGACAACGAGGCCTCGGACAAGTCGGCCGGCTTCATCCGGTTCTGCGACTCCTACAACCTGCCGCTGGTCTTCGTCGTCGACACTCCGGGGTTCCTGCCCGGTGTGGAGCAGGAGAAGGGCGGGATCATCAAGCGCGGCGGCCGGTTCCTCAACGCCGTGGTGGAGGCCGATGTGCCGAAGGTGACCATCACCATTCGCAAGTCCTACGGCGGCGCCTACGCGGTGATGGGTTCCAAGCAGCTCTCCGCCGACCTCAACTTCGCCTGGCCGACCGCCCGGATCACCGTGATCGGGGCCGAGGGCGCGGCGCAGCTGCTGATGAAGCGCTTCCCGGATCCCACCACGCCGGAGGCGCAGAAGGTCAAGGCGGACTTCATCGCCGGCTACAACGAGAACATGGCGATTCCGTGGGTGGCCGCCGAGCGCGGTTACATCGACGGGGTGATCCAGCCGCACGAGACCCGGCTGCTGCTGCGCAAGTCGCTGCGCCTACTCGTCGACAAGCAGAACACCCGCAAGGTGCAGCGCAAGCACGGCCTGCTGCCCATCTAGGCGCGGCGGTTTTGGCGCGAGCGTGCGGGTCCCCGGCCGACACGCCGAGCGGTCGGCCGGATCCACGCACGCTCGCGCCCGGCTTGGCGCTGCTTGTGGCGACGGCCGCCGCTGTCCTGGCCTGCACCGGCCGGCGGACTGTCCACGCATTAAGTTAACGTTCAGCGTTTGGTGCCGGGCGACTGGGGCGCGCTGTTATAACGCCTGGTCAAGACGCGGATCGCCGCTCGGCGATACTAAATTTGACATAACAGAGTGTGATTGGAATCATCCAGTCGACAACGGTCCGTTGATCTGCGGACGTGCGAGCGCGGCGAGGAAGTCGGGATGTTTGATGCAGTCGCGGCACGCTCCGGGCGCCGCACACCAGGCCTGCTAGCCGCACTAGGCGCCGTCACCTTGGTCTCCGGACTCACCGGCGCCCCGCAGCTGACGCCGCCGGCGCCTGCTCAGGCCGGCGTGCTGCTGTCCGCCGGCACCGATTCACTCGCGGAATCGAACATTGCGCTGATCATGGGGCCCAGCATGATCCCGACGCCGAGCCAGCAGTACGCCGACATCGTGAACGACCTCTTTTTGCAGCCGCGCGGTTTCGCCGGCGAACTCGAGGTACTGACCACGCCGCAGGCACCCTATTTGCTGGATGACTCCATGGCCGAGGGCGCGCAGGCTCTGGTCGAGCGGGTGCAGAGCCTGATCGCGGACGGGCAGGCCGGCGCCGATAACCCGGTGACGGTCTTCGGCTACTCGCAGAGCGCCGCGCTGACCACGCTGGCCATGCAGCAACTCTATGACGCCGGGGTGTCGACTGACGCCGTGCGCTTCGTGTTGATCGGCGATTCGGCGAACCCGAACGGCGGCCTGCTGGTCGGTTTCGAAGAGATGCAGGACTTCTACGACGCCATGCGAGATGCCGGCGTCACGTTGGGCAACCCGACGCCCAACGATCTGTACGCCACCGACATCTACACCTTGGAGTACGACGGCTACGCGGCCTTTCCGCACTACCCGCTGAACCTCCTGGCCACCCTGAACGCGATCATGGGTATGGCTACGCAGCACATGGCCTACCTCGGACTGACTTCCGAGCAGCTTGAGCAGGCGATCCTGCTGGAGTCCAGTCCCGACAGCCTGATCAACTCCTACATCGTTCCCAGCGAGCACCTCCCGCTGCTGTTGCCGCTGCTGTTCATGCCCGTGTTCGGAAAGCCGCTCTACGACCTGCTGGAACCGACCATGCGGATCCTGGTGAACCTGGGCTACGGCAACATCGAACACGGCTGGTATGACGGCCCGGCCGACCAGCCGACGATGTTCTCGCTCGATTCTCAGGACGTCGACTGGACGGAGTTCAACGCCGCGTTGGCCGTGGCGGCGCAGACCGGCTGGGACAACTTCGTTGCCGGCGTGATGGACCCGGCGACCTACCAGTGGCTGGACCCGGCCGACGATCCCGCCTT
This sequence comes from Mycolicibacter algericus DSM 45454, assembly GCF_002086455.1. Taxonomy (GTDB): domain Bacteria; phylum Actinomycetota; class Actinomycetes; order Mycobacteriales; family Mycobacteriaceae; genus Mycobacterium; species Mycobacterium algericum. The sequence continues at coordinate 64,925 of NZ_MVHC01000011.1, read as the reverse complement.
CGCGAATCTGATTGCGGCCGGCGAGGCTATGGGCCTCGGCGGAGGTTCGGTGCCGGAGCTGCTCGAGAACCTGACGAACCTGATGTGGGAATCGCTGGTCGGCCAATATCTAGACCCGGCTTACTGGGCAGACGTCTCCTAAGATCCCTTTCGCCGCGAGCTGGGCCCCCGCTCACTGCGAGTCGCGCTACGCACACCGCCGCGCCCGCTGCAGTGAATGACCGGTATCGGGCGGGTAAGTGTTGCGTAACGCTTCAGCAACACCGGCAACTTCTGCCCCAAAGCAATTATCGTTTCCCCCAGGCGATCCCACGCCGGGTTGAACGCCGAGGTCCCAATAGGCCGGGGCCGGAGCGTGATTCCCGGCTGCGCGGTTCGGCTACGGAAACTCCGGTGGTACGACAAGGGGGACTGCGTGTGGCATAGCGACGGACGGCGATGAGCCTGCTGCTGCCGGCGTCGCGGCCACCGGCGCCGGCCAAAGAAAAGCGCCGAAGCACCGCGGAGCAACGCAACCGTGTGCTGCGCAAGGCGATTGTGGCGTCGGCGGTCGGCAATGCCACCGAGTGGTACGACTACGGGGTCTACGCCGTCGTGGCGACCTACCTCACCGGAGCGTTCTTCCCCGACACACTGGGCAATCTCGGCACCATGCTCGGCTTCGCGGTTTCGTTCGTGCTGCGGCCGCTCGGTGGCATGGTCTGGGGCCCGATCGGAGACCGGTTCGGCAGGAAGTCGGTGCTGGTCGCGACCGTTCTGCTGATCGCGGTGGCGACCACGCTGATCGGCGTCCTGCCCACCTACGCCACCGCCGGCTGGTGGGCGCCGGGCCTGCTGATCGCGCTGCGCGTCGTGCAGGGGTTCTCGACCGGCGGCGAATACGGTGGCGCTGCAACGTTCATGGCCGAAAGCGCGCCGGATGCCAAGCGCGGCACCTATGGCAGTTTCCTGGAATTCGGTGCGGTGGCGGGCTTCGTGTTCGGCAGCGCGGTCGTGCTTGCGCTCGAGGCGATGTTCACCCATGAGCAGATGGTCGCCTGGGGATGGCGGATCCCCTTCCTGTTGGCCCTGCCCCTGGGCGTGGTCGGCCTGGTGCTGCGCAGCAGGATGGAAGAGACGCCGGTGTTCACCGAATGCGTTGCCTGCGAGGAGATCACCGGTTCGGCGTGGGACCGCCTGGTAGACCTGCTGACCAACTACACCCGGCCGATCCTGGTGACATTCGCATTGTTTGTCGTGCTGAACATCATCGACTACACCCTGGTGACGTATCAGCCAACCTACCTGCACGCCACGGCCGGACTCGACGAGCGCAGCCGGACGACCGTGGTGCTGATCGGGGAGTTGGCGATGATGGCCTGCATCCCGTTCGCCGGCGCCTGGTCGGACCGGGTCGGACGAAAACCGTTGTGGCGCGCGTCGCTGCTGGGGTTCGCCGTGCTGGCGCTGCCGATGTACTGGCTGATGGGACACGGGTTCGCCTTCGCGCTGGTGGGTTTCACGGTGCTCAGTGTGCTGTTCGCCGCGCCACTGGCAACGGTGTCGGCGACGTTCCCGGCGCTGTTTCCCACCCAGGTGCGCTACGCGGGGTTTGCGATCGCCGACAACGCCGCGGTCGCGGTGTTCGGCGGCACCGCACCGGTACTGGCCGACTCGGTGATCGAACGCACCGGGTGGCAGCTGTTTCCGGCCGCCTACCTGGTGTTCGCCGCGCTGATCGGGCTCGTCGCGCTGCGGTTCCTGCCGGAAACGCTCGGATACTCGCTGCGCGGTACGGGCGTTCCCGGCGTGCCGGGCGAGCTTGAGCGCGAGTTGTCGGTGCTGACTGCGGAGGAATCGGCCCGCGTGCGCCGAAACCCGGCGTTCGACGAGGTGTGGGCCGTCGACAAGTACCTCCGCCCGCAGCAGCGGACACCCGCCGGCTACCGGGGCGTCCCGCAGCTCGCCGGGGTGAGCGGCCCGCGGATCAGGGTGTGATCACCCGCATGCCGTACAGGTAGGTGGTCAGGTACTCCTCGATCACCGGGGCCCGCATCTGTTTGGCATCGGGGATGGTGATGAGCAGGGCGTAAAGTCCGACCAGAAACGAGATGCCGTTGTGCATGACGTCGACGTCGACGGGGATCTCGCCGCGGTCGCGGGCCCGCTGCAGTTCCTCGATGACCGCAACGATGACCGGGTGGGTGGGCCACACCTCTGTCGGCGGCCGGGTGGGCGAGAAGTGCAGCACCAGCAGGTCTTTGAACAGGTGACCGCCGAGGCGGCGTTCTAGCTTCTCCAGCACGTGGACGATCTGCGCGAGAGTGGCCCGCACGTCGTGTTCGCGGGTGAAGAAGCGGGTGAGCTCGCCGGCCATCCGCACCTCCTCGCGGTGCTCCAGCTCCAGCAGGACGTGTTCCTTGGTGGGGAAGTGGAAGAAGAACGTGCCGTGGGCGACGCCGGCCGCCGCGACGACGGCGCCGATGTCGGCGGCGGCCATGCCGGCGCGTTTGAACTCGGCGAGCGCCGCGCCGAGTAACCGCTCGCGGGTCTGCAGACCCTTGCGGCCCCGGCTGTCGGTCTTTGAATTCGGCACTGCGGTCAACTCCGGCTTCGGCGAACTGGTTCGGCCGAGTCTAGACCACCGATGACTGACTTGAATCAGAAATATGCTTGGCAAGTGCGGCCAGGCCCGCTACGGTACGGGTGACGTTAAGGCCGGTGCCGCAACGTGTACTACGGCGGGCGGTGGCAGGCTGCAGGCCAGCGGCAGCGTCACGGAAGCTGACTCAAGTCATCTCGGAGGGGTTCGGTGCAGATTCTCGAGGAAGTCCAAGACCTGCCCAGCGCAGGCAATATCAAGGCCCAGTGGGTCAGCTTGTGGACCGGGCCGGCGGTCGGTGCCGTGCTGGTGGTGGCCTTGTTGGCGTTCCCCGGCTTCTTTCCGCCGATGTCGCCGACCATGACCGCCGAGCAGGTTGCACGGTTCTACACCGAGCACACCGACTGGATCCGGTTCAGTCAGATCACGTTCAACCTGTGCGGGATCATGCTGCTGCCGTTCTTCATGGTGATCGTCGTCCAGATGAAGCGCATGAAGACCCAGAGCCACATCTTCGCCTACTGCTACCTGACCGCGATCGTCAGCGGCGCCACCATCTTTGCGCTGTCCAACGTCTTCTTTCTGGTCGCGGCATTCCGCCCGGACCGCAACCCCGAGCTGACATTGCTGCTCAACGACTTGGCCTGGATCGTGTTCATCGCACCGATCGGCATGGTGTTGGCGCAGTTCCTGTTGTTGGCCGCCGCGGTCCATTTCGACGACGGGCCGGATCCGGTTTTCCCGCGCTGGGTCGGCCCCTATTCGCTGGCGACCGGTCTGGCGATGATCCCGGCAGCAGGCGCGGCGGTTTGGCAGACCGGACCGTTGGCCTGGGATGGGCTGCTGTCGTTCTGGCTGCGCAACGGGGCGTTCGCGGCGTTCGTGGTGGTGATGTTCTTCGTGCTGCGCGGGGCCCTGCTGCGCCAGGCGGCGGCTGAGGGAGTAGTGGCCGGGTGAACCTGCTGACCCCAGACCGGCATGTCGTCACCGCGGCGGGCGTCCCGGCCGGCAAACCCGATGTGCGGTTTCTGACCTGGTTCTTCCCGGTCTGGTACACCGTTTTCGGCATCATCATCTGCGTGTTGACGCGGGTGACACCGCCGCCACGGCCGGACGTCACGACGGCCGGGAAGGTCGCGTTCTTCACCGAACATCAACTGACCATCCAGATCGGGTTCGTCCTGCTGCTGATCCTGCTGGGCGGCGCCCCGCTGACCAACGGCCTGGTCATGTACCACATGAAACGGATGTCGGTGGGGTCGGTGTTCGCCTACGGCTACATCGGCGGCATGAGTGTCGGCGCGCTGCCCGGGTTCCTGCTGGTCGGCGTCTGCTACCTGACCGCGACGTTTCGGCCCGACCGTGATCCGGAACTGATCGGCTGGCTCTACGATCTGGGCAATCTGTCCTACAACGGGTCGCTGGGTTGCTTCACCACCGCCTACGTGGTGCTGGCCATCGCGGTCCTGTACGACAAGAACAATGTTTTTCCGAAATGGTTTGGCTACGTGACGGTTTGGCAGGTCATCACCGAGGTCATCGCCACCCAGTTCTTCCTGTTCTACTCCGGGCCGCTCGCCTGGAATGGTGTGCTCAGCCTCTGGTGGGCGGTCGTGGTGTTCTCGGTGTGGCTGGGTGCGCTGATCTTCGTCCTCCGGTCGGCCACCGTGGCTGAACCGGTCGACTCGCCAGGCCTGGACTGAGGGCCGGAAGGACAACTCTGATGTTGCAACTTGAGGTTCCCACCGCACCGCGGACCCGGCTGCCCGGTGACGGTCACATCTGGGTGATGGTGCTCGGCGATCTGCTCATCTTCACCGGCTATTTCATCATCTTCATGGTCTACCGGACCATGAATCCGGTTGAGTTCCTTGCCGCCCAACAACATCTCAACGTCAACATCGGTGTGATCAACACCGTGGTGCTGCTGACCAGTTCCTGGTTCGTGGCCCGTAGTGTGCTGGCCGCCAGGGCCGGAAACCACCGCTCGGCGGTGCGATTCGTCTATTTGGGGGCAGCCGGCGGGGTGTTGTTCATGATCCTCAAGGGCTACGAATGGGCTGCCAAAATCGGTGCCGGGCACACCAACTCCGACTTGTTCTTCTCGTTCTACTACGTGATCACCGGTGTGCACCTGGTTCACGTGCTGATCGGCTTGATCGCGCTCGGCGTCGTCGTCCGAGAGCTGGGTAACCCGAGCCGGCGTCGGCCCGCGGTGGTCGAGTCGGCAGCAATCTACTGGCACATGGTGGATCTGTTGTGGGTCATCATCTTTGGCCTGCTCTACGTGATGAGGTGAGCATGACGGTTTTCGGCTATCGCGAACATCGGCACGAGACCGAGCGGTCGTTGACCTGGGTTTGGATTGTGCTGGTGGCGATCACCATCGGGTCATGGACCCTGGCGCCGGCGCACCTGACGCACACCGCGCAGGCCAGTGTGCCGGTGACCGCGCTGGTGCTGGTGCTGGCGTTCGTCAAGTCGCGCATGATCATCGGCCATTTCATGGAGGTCAACACCGCGCCGCGCTGGCTGCGGTACGCCACCGACGGCTGGCTGACCGCGTTGATCGCGACGGTCTTCGTGATCTACCTGTTCTGAGTAAACCCCGTCGCGCGAGCGTGCGTAAACCCGGTCCCGGCACGGAGTGTCGGACCGGGGACACGCACGCTCGCGCCAAAAGGGGAGGCGCGCACGCTCGCGCCAAAAAGGGGCTCAGGCCTTGATGCGGATCTCGCCCGGTGTCCACCAGCCGCTGCGGGTGGCGCTGCCCAGCTCCAGCTCGGCCGGCGAGGCCGGGACGACCTCGTCGAACTTGCGCAGCGAGCCCCAGTCGCGGCCCCAGTCGTGGTTGAGATACGTGGCCATCACGTGCGCCCGCAGCAGCATGTCGGAGATGCCCAACAGCCCGCCGTTGACGCCGTCCTGCCAGGTGTCGGTGTCCTGCTTCTTGGCGTTGTAGTCCGGGGTGATCCGGTACTTGGGCACCTCGGTGACGCCGTTGGCGTGCAGCATCGGATGCTGACACGGGAACGCCAGGCCGACGGCCCAGTCCAGCAGCACCGGCTGCTCGGAGCCGATGTACTCCTGGATGGTCTTCACCTCCGGCAGCCGCGGCGGCGTGAACGCGATCCAGTCCCGCGGGTTCAGCGACTTGTCCACGGCGACAATGCGAACCGCGACCGCATCGGCGGGAATCTGCTTGCGCGGGTAGCGCAGGTTGCGCCACATCCGCGGCCACTCGCCGAACAGGTCGTAGGGCACCAGTCGCCCGCCGGGTACCACGGCGCCGTCCGGCCCGGGCAGCCCGTACTCCAGCTGCACGTCCTGGCCGGTGGTGTAGCCCTTGAGCACGCTGTTGCCGGCGATGGTGCCCGCCGCGGTCACCGCCAGCAGCGGATGCACGTCATCGGCCGGCGGCAGGGCGTACCACGCGGAGGTCAGCTTGGACTCCTGCTGGCCGTCGGTCGAGTAGCTGCCGGCCAGCGGGATCCGCGCCGGGTCCAGGCCGTAGGGCAGCGGGACGGTCGAGCCGTTGATGCCGGCCGTCTTGAGCTTCTTCGGGGCGTCCCAGTCGTAGTCGGTGCCGGGCTGGGTGATGCTCATCCGCAGCGACTCGGCCACGATCTTCTCCGGCACCCCGCTGGCGGTGAACCCGACCGGGTCGGCGCCGCCCAGCGGGCCCAGTTCGCCGTAGCTGCCCGGCAGCGGCGTCAGCGCACCGTCATTGGGGTCGGGCTCGACCAGCACGTTGTCGGCTTGCCCGCAGCCGCCGACGAAGGCCCGCACGTTGGCCAGACCGTTGGAGTAGCTCGGGTATTCGCGGACGATGCCGATCGCCATCGAGGCCACGAACACGCACACCATGAAGCCGGCCGCCACCGGCACCGGGGCGGCGGTCAAAGCCCGAGCCACGCGGCCCTCGCCGCGGTCCCGGGGTGCGAAGTGCAGCCAGGCCGCCCACCCCGCCGTGATCGCGAACAGCGCGAAGAAGATCGTGCTGACGGTGACGCCACCGATGCGCGGCATGTCGGCGTTGAACGGCACCCCGTAGCTCGAGACGTACCACCAGCCGTTCGTGGTGGCGAAACACAGTGCCAGCACGAACAGCACCGCCGCGGCGAACGCCATCCGGTTACGCGACCAGCGCACCACCTGCCGGGATACCAGCACCGTGGTCAACGCGGCCATCGCGCCGGCGACCGCGGCGAACAGCCCGAAGTGGTGCACCCACTTGGTGGGGGCGAACATCAGCGAGAACATGGTGGCCAGGATGACGCCCATCAGCCGCCACACCGGCCCGCTGGCCACTCCGGCGATCCGCTTGCGCCGCAACATGATGAACATCGCGGTGAACAGGCACAGCGCACAGATCAGGAACCCGAACCGGCGTGACAGCGAACCGTCGACGGTCGGCAAAACCAGATAGTAGTAGCGCAGGTTCTCGGTGTACCAGGCCTGGCTGGGGCCGATCGCGGTGCGAATCCTGGTGGCCTCCAGCACCGCCCGCACCGTCTGGTCGGCGAAAACCACCGTGAGGATGATGGCGCCGGCGGCCAGTAGCGGCGCCACCAGCGCCCAGGTGCCGTGAATCCGGTGCCGGCGCACCAGGATGCGCAGCAGCGGCCGCCCACCGGCCAGCAGTGCTGCGACCGCGATCAGCCCGGTCGGCTGGATGCCCAGCGTGAACGCCGCGCAGATGATCGCCAGCGCCGCCGGGGTCAGCCTGCCGGAGATGATCGCCCGCTCCACCAGCACCCAGGTGATCAGCGCGCCGACCGCGATGATTCCTTCGGGCCGCAGGCCGTTGTTGAACGGCATCCACGCGGCCAGCAGCACCATTCCGGCCGCCCACAGCGCGGGCTTGCTGGCGGCCACCGCCGGGCCGAACCGGGGGAGCACCTCGCGGCTCAGCAGCAGCCAGCACACCAACCCGGCCACCAGATCCGGCAATCGGATCCAGATGCTGGCGTCGGAGACGTGCGTCATCAGCGCCAGCAGGTTGTAGTACCAGCCGAACGGGTCCTCCGGGCTGCCGAACCAGCGGAAGTAGTTGCTCATGTAGCCGGCGTGATCGGCCACCCGGGCCATGCCGAGGATGTAGCCGTCGTCAGAGGAGTTCGCGCCGATCACGTACCAGACCACGAAGCCGAGCACCACCGCGACGTCGGCCAGCGAGAAGAACCGCCACCGCGACGGGATCAGCCGGTGCATCCGGCGGCCGTCGAGCCGGTCGAGGCGCCACAGCGCCAGCACCGCGATCACGGTGGCCAGGATCGCCGCGAAGATCGCGGCTCGCTTCAAAGCCGTCGGCTGGGTGGAGAACCGAGTGTCGATGTCGGCGGTCAGCGAAAGACCTTCCGGCGCCGGGCCGCTCAGATCGGAGAACACCCCGACGATCTGCGGGCGCAGGTTCGGGTCCGCCCAGCCGTAACGTTGCGTGACCCCGCCGATGGTGGCGAAGGTGCCGTCGTGCGACGACGTGACCTCGATGTCGGTACAGCCGGGGCCTTCCACCTTGGCCCGCGGCGCGGTGGCCAGCACCACGTTGCGGTCGGTGACATCCACCCGCTTCTCGGTGACGGTGATGAACAGTCCGTTGAGTGCGGCGTCCTTACCCTTGGCCGGTGCGGTCGACAGCAGCGTGCCGCCCTCGGCGGGCAGCTCGCGCACCAGCGCGCACGGCGCCGTCACCGACATCGAGATCGGGGTCTGGGAGATCAGTGGCGCGGTGACGCTGTGCAACTCGCCGTGCTGCGGCCAGTTCAGCGTCGCGGTGGTCTGCACCACCGGCAGCAGCGGGGTGGCCACCGACAGCAGGAAGCCGACCAGGCCGGCGATGATCGCTACCAGGCGCGTGGTGCGAATACTCATGGCAGTGCTCGAATCGGTCCGGGCCGGCTCCAGCCGGTAACGGTCATGGTGCCCTGGTCGATGACGGCGTCGGGCGCGGTCTTGGCCGGGATCAGCCGGTGGTAGGCCTCTACCGCACCCCAGTCGCGATACCAGTCGTCGCGCAGGTAGGTCGGCACCGTGGTGGTCCACAGCATCGCCTGGGTGATCATGAACGGCCCGCCGTCCTCGGCGGACTGCCACAGGTTCGACGACGCCGCGGTCTGCTTGTGATCCGGCATGATCCGGTACTCGGGCAGCTCGGCGATGCCCAGGTGTTCGGCGAAGGGCCGTTGGCACGGGAAGTTCGCCGCGACCGCGATGTCCATCAGCACCGGGGTCTGTGATCCCATCAGCTCACCGATGGTCTGCACCACCGGCACCCGCGGCGGGGTGAACGCGATCCACTGTTCGGTGGACAGGTTCGGGTCATTGGCGACGATCCGCACGGTGTCGGTGCCCGGCGGCGCCCACGCCAGCGGGAAACGCAGGTTGCGCCAGGAGTTCTGCGGCCCGATGTCGATGGGCTCCACCTCGCCCAATGACGTGACGGCGCCGTCTTCGGCGGAGCTGCCCCATTCCAGTTTCAGCGGCTGGCCGTAGTCGAGCTTGCCGTCTTCGCCGTGCGACCAGATGGCGCCCGCGGCGCTGACGACGACGATCGGCGCCCGCTGCGGGCCGGGCTCGGGCAGCCGGTACCAGACCGACGTGGCGTGTGCGGCCACCTGCTCCTGGTACGACCCGAGCACCGGTGTGACGGCCGGGTCCAGGCCGAACGGCAGCGCCACCCGGGAACCGTTCACCCCGTCCGGGGCGTCGTCGGGAATCTTGCCGCCGGCGGTGCCCGCGGCGTCGCTCTGGTTGGCGCTGGGCTTGTTGGGGGAGGCGTCGGCGTTGGGCACACCGGGCTTGGCGATCACCGCCAGCGAGGTGAGGTCGTCGTCGACGGCGTTGGGGTCGAAACCGTACGGGTCGTCGCCGCCGAGCGGTCCCAGCTCGCCGTAGCTTTGCCCTGGGATCGGTTGCAGCAGACCGGCATTAGTGTCCGGTTCGGCCAGCACGTCATCGGCCATCCCGCAGGAGGACAGGCCGGAAAGGATAGCGTCGGCGTTGGCCCGCGCGGTGGTGTAGGCCGGGTAGCGGCCCGCGGCGGCCTTGGCCATCGAGCCGACCATCAGCAGCACCATCAGGCTCGAGACGACCAGCAGCGGCGTCGACGCCAGGATCCGGTTGCGCCGGGTGGGTGCCACCTCGGTGTGGCCGGCGTAGTCCAGCCGGAAGTGCTGCCAGCCGGCCAGCAGGCCGGTGGCGATCGAGGCCGCCAGGAACATCGACGTCACCGGGCGGCTGGCGATCACCGGCGGGATGTCGAACCACGGCACGCCGTAGCCGCCGACGTAGAACCAGCCGTTGACCCCCGAGGTCGCCCAGGCGACCAGGAACAGCAGCGCGGTCACATACAGCGTCATGTTGCGTCGGCTGTGCAGCCCGACGCGGGCGAAGGTGAAGGCGGTGACCGCGGCCAGCGCCCCGGCCAGCCCGGCGAACCCGCCGAACTGCACCGCCCACTTGGTCGGGGTGAACGTCAACAGCAGCAGGCCCACCGCCGTCGTCCCGATCAGCCGCCAGGCGGGCCCGCTGGCCACCCCGGCGATCCGGCCGCGCCGCAGCAGGATCACCAGCATGGCGAACATGCAGAACAGCAGCACCAGCACGGCGAACCGGCGGGTCATCGAGGCGTCGACGTTCTCCTCGACGGTCAAGAAGTAGTAGCGCAGGAACTCCTGATACCAGGCGATCGTCGGCCCGACCACGTATTTGATGCGGGCGGACTCGGCGACCGCGGCCAGCGTCTGCGACCGGCACACCACCACGGCGATGGTTGATGCCGCCGCGGTCAGCACCGCCAGCGGTGCGACAAGTCCGTCGAGAGTCCGGCGCTTGCGGATCACCGCTTCGATGGCCCGCGATCCGGTCAGCAGCGGAGCCAGCGCGATCAGCCCGTGCGGGGCCAGCGTGACGGTGAGGACGGCCACCAGGATCGCGCATGCGGTCGGCACCAGCCGGCGGGTGGCGATGGTGTGCTCCACCAGCACCCAGACCACCAGGGTGCCCAGCGCGATCAGCGGTTCGGGGCGCAGGCCGTTGTTGAACGGCAGCCAGGCCGCGGCGAACATCATCGCGGCGGTGAACACCGCGATTCGGTTGCCGGACAGCCGGCCCAGCCGCGGCAGAATCCGGCGGCTGATGATCAGCCAGCAGGCCATGCCGGCCAGCGTGGCGGGCAGCCGCATCCACACTCCGGCGGTGCTGAGGCTGCTCAGTTGGCCCAGCAGTGCCGGATACCAGTCGAAGGGGGCCTCGCTGGCGCCGAAGAACCGGTAGTAGTTGGCGACGTACCCGGCGTGCGCGACGTTGCGGGCCATCGTGAGGTTGTAGCCGTCGTCGCTGGAGATGGCGCCGATGACGTGCCACAGCGCCAGGGTGCCCAGCACGCCGATATCGGCCAGCCAGGTTATCGGGTTGGCCTTGAACCAGTGCCGCCAGCTGCGCGGGGTGCGGTGGGTGTGGCGGCGGTCCAAGACCGCCAGCGCGATGATCGACGCCAGCACCGCCAGCACACCCAGGGCCATCACGGCGGCCTTGAGCGTCGTCGGGTTGGTGATGAAGCGGGTGTCGACGGCGATGTGCGCGCTCAAGCCCGGCTCCGGGCCGATCTTGAGCTCGGTGAAGATGCCGCCGATCTGCGGCTTGTTCTCCGGCGGCAGGCTGCCGGACGCTCCCGGTATGCCGACGAATTCGGCGCCGACGTCACCGGGGTTGGCCCACAGGCGCAGTTGGCTGCAGTCGGCGATCTTGTCGCGGGGGGCGGCCGCGGCCACATGATCGCGGTAGGCGGCGAACACGGTGGTCTTGTTGGCCCGCACGAACAGGCCGTGCGCGGTGGCGTCGACGCCGCCGGCCGGCACGGTGGACAGCACCAGGCCACCCTTGGCCGGCAACGTGGCGATGGCCGAGCAGGGAATGGTGATGTCCAGGCCGCGTGGTGCTCCGGAGACCAGCGGGGCGGTGACGTCGGTGACGTGGCCTTGCGCGTCGACGCCCTGCGGCCAGGCGATGGTGGCGGTGGTCTGCCGGGCCGGGAGCAGCGGCGTGATGCCGCACAGCAACACGCCGGCGATGCCGGCGACCACCGCGATCAGCCGGGCGAGTCGATAGCGGGGCTGGTCCTTAGGCTGCGCGGAGGGGGAGGACACGAGCCTCGATGTTATGCGACCGGGGTCCCGAAGCCGGGGACCCCCGTCCCGCCCGTCGGGCGCGGAAGCACCTCACCGCCGCGCGGCCGGGAGATAACTGTCCATATGGTCCGGAGCCGCGACGGCAGGCAGGTCGGATCAAAGCTCGATCACCTGCAGCACCGCGTCCAAGCCGGCGAAGTCGGCGGGGTTGCGGGTTGCCAGTGCGGCGTTGTCGGCGACGGCGACGGCCGCGATCATCACATCGACCCGGCGCCTTCTGCCGGTCGTTCGCCCGGAGGCAGCGATGATCGCACACAGTTCGCGGTACACGTCCGCTTCACGCTGGGTGAACCCAACGCCCTCCCCGTAGGCGTGGCGTAACCGGGTGAGGTCCACCCGTGCCCGCGCGGCGATCTGCGGATCCGGGTGGGTCGTACCCTCACTGAATTCGGCGAAGGCAATTGCCGACACCAATAGTTGGTGGGTCCCGGGCGGAAGGCGCTCCCAATGCGGGCGTTGAATCAACAGATTCGTGTCGAGGTGGATCTTCACGGGCCGCCGACTCGACCGGATTGATCCCGGCCGCTTTCGACGAGTCGCAACATCTCGGCTTCGTAATGGTCTGGCCTGGGACTGTCATACAACCCCGAGGCCATGATCTGTTCGGGACTGGCGCCGGTACGTTCGGGGGCGGCGCGGGAGGGTTGCTCGGGCGACGGGTCCTGCTCCTTGACGATCACCACACCAGTGGCCGCGCCGTGGTTGGTGACCTGGAATGTCGTTCCCTTCGCCGCCGCGTCGATGACCCGCGAGGCGTTCTGTCGAAGTTCACGAATCCCCACCGACTCCACTTCCATGACGACAGGGTAGCACCGTTGTAGCTCATATGTAGCACATTGTGGGCCGAGGTGCCGCGCGGAGAAACCCAGAAACCGCCAGGAAACTCAGTGCCGCAGCGGCGCCGGGCTCCACAACCCGGACCGGACCGCCGTGCCCAGCTCCAGCTCAGCCGGTGTCGCCGCAGGGTAGTACGGCGTCAACTGCTGCAGCGCACCCCAGTCCCGGAACCAGTCGTGGTTCAGATAGCTGGGCACCGTGGTCGCGCGCACCAGCAGCTCGGTGATGCCCAGCGGGCCACCGCCGTTGTTGTCCATCACCGGCGAGTTCGCCTCGGCGCCGAAGCGGTCCGGCAGGATCCGCCACTTGGGTACCTCGGTCACCCCATTCTGGTGGCCGAACGGCCGCTGGCACGGGAACGCCAGGCCCACCAGCCAGTCCAGCAGCACCGGATCGGACGACCCGACCACCTCCTGCAGGCTGCGCAGCTGCGGAACGCGCGGCGGCGTCACCGCGATCCAGTGCTGCGGCGCCAGGTCGTCGTCGCGGACCACCAACCGGATCCGGGTGGCCTCGGCCGGGATCGCCGACATCGGCGTGCGCAGGTTGCGCCACGCTGGCACCGCCCCGATGTCACCGAAGTCGATGGTGCCGCCCGGCTTGTCGTTGGCGGCACCGGCGTCGGTGGCCCACTGCGCGGTCACCTCACCCCGGTCGAACCGGCCGGCGGCCGCCACCACCAGCAGCGGCCCGGCGTTCGCCCGGTCGGCGGGCAGCCGGTACCACGCCGAGCGCAGTTGCGCGGGCACCTGCACCCCGGGACGCCAGCTGCCCAGCACCGGCACCCGGGCCGGGTCCAGCTTGTAGGGCAGCCGGGCCCGCGAGCCGTTGATGCCCTCGCGGGCGGTGGTGCCACCTTCGGTGCCCGCTTCGCCGCTGGTCTCGGCGCCGGTCTGCGCGTCGTCGTCGGCCAGCCGGCCCAGCCCGGGCGGGCCGATCACCTGGTCGGCGGAGACGTCGGCGGGAATCCCGTTGGGCGCGAACCCGGCCGAGAACGTCGCGCCGAGTGCGTCGGCGACGGGCGTGTCGACCGGCTCGAGCATCCCGGCGTTGGGGTCCTGTTCCACCAGTACGTCATCGGCCAGCCCGCACGTCTTGCCGGAGCCCAGCACGGGAATGGCGGCCAGGTTCGACCGGCCCACCGTCCACGCCGGGTACTGGCCGAGCATCGACACCGTCAGCGACACCACCTGGAAGACAATCAGCGCCCAGGAGGCGATGGCCAGCGGGTAACCGGAGAGCGCCGCCCAGCGCGGCGGTCGGTCCTCGTCGTTGACGAAGTGGAACCACGCCGCGACCAGCAGCGCGAGCACCGTCAGCCCCACCCCCATGGTGGCGAACGCCAGATGCCACTTGGGGAATGCGTTGGACCACGGCACCCCGAAGTTGGAGACGTACCACCAGCCGTTGACGCTGGCGAACGACAGTGCGGTGATGAACAGCACCAGCGCGGTGAACAGCGTCCGGTTGCGCCGGGAATGCATCGCCGCGGCGCCCACCGCGACGGCGGCCAGCGCGCCCAGCGAACCTGCCAGCCCGGCGAATACCCCGAAGTGATGCGTCCACTTGGTGGGGGTGAACATCATCGCGATGAACGAGATGATGGTGATCCCGATGATGCGCCGGCTCGGCCCGGCCGCGGTGCCGGGAATCCGGCCCTTGCGCAACGCCATCGCCACGCTCACCGCCAGCGCGACACCGAGCGCCAGCACCGGGAACCGCCGGGCCACCGAGCCGTCCGGGGTGGCCAGGAACAACCGCTCGTAGCGGACGTGCTCCTCGAACCAGGCCAGGCTGGGCCCGACTGCGGACTTCAGCGTGCTGGCCTCGATCTCGCCGGCCAGCGTCTGGTCGCGGAAGATCACGATCGCGGTGATGCTGATCGCGGCGGCGATGGGTGCCAGCAGCGGCGCCAGCCCGAACTGTGCCGAGCGCCGGTGCAAGATGGTGCGCAGCGGCCCGATCGCCACCAACAGCGCGCCGATGGAGGCGATCCCGGTCGGCCCGGAGAACAGCGTCAGCGCGCCGATGATGCAGGCGACCGCCAGTGGCAGCAGCCGGCTGGTGGCCACCGCTCGTTCCACCGAGCACCAGGTCGCCAGGATGCCCAGCGCGATGATCGGCTCCGGGCGCAGCCCGTTGTTGAGCGGCAACCAGAACGCCAGGAACATGCCGGCCGCGGTCCAGGCCGCCGCCGTGCTGTGTTTGACGGCGTGGCCCAGCCGGGGCAGCACCTCACGGCTGATCAGCCACCAGCACGCCAGTGCCATGCCCAGCGTGGGCAGCCGCATCCAGATGCTGGTGGTCGACACTTGCGACCACACCGCCAGCAGGTCGTAGTACCAGCCGAATGGCGCCTCCGGGGTGCCGAACCAGCGGTAGAAGTTGGCCATATAGCCGGCGTGCTCGGAGATGCGCGCCATGGTCAGGATGTAGCCGTCGTCGCTGGTGTTGGCCCCGACGAAGTGCCACCACACCAATACGAGGGTGACGAGTGTGTCCAGCGGCGACATCGACCACCAGCGGGCCGGCAGGAACCGGCGGTGCCGGGTGCCGTCGGCGGTGTCCAGCACGTGCAGGGCGATCAGCGCGATGACCGTCAGCGCCACCCCGAGGAGCATCGCGGCCAGCTTCAGCGGGGTCGGTGCGCTGGAGAAGCGGGTGTCGACGGTGGCGGTGAAGTCCAGTCCGGCCGGCGCCGGCCCGGACAGATCGGTGTAGACGCCGACGATCTGCGGCCGGAAGTCATAGCCGCTGCGGGTTCCGGTCAGCGGCGAGCCGGGGTGCTCGGCGTTGGGGCCGTGCTTGAGGCCGACGAACTCGGCGGTGACGCGGTCGGCGTGCGCGGTGAACGTCAGCTGCTGGCAGTCGGGGCCGAGCACCTGCGACAGCGGCGCCACCACCACCGGCACGTTGCGCACCACCAGAACCAGGTCGTCGTTGACGCGTTCGATGAGCAGCCCGCGGTCGACGGCCTTGGGCGCCTGCTTGGGCACCGTGGACAGCAGCACGGTGTTGGTCTTGGTCAGGCCCGCGGCGGCCTGGCACGGCACGGTGATGTCCAGGTCGGTGGCCACGTAGCTGATCAGTGGGGCTTGCACGCTGGCCCACGCGCCGTTCTGCGGCCAGTTGAGTTCCGCGGTGGTCTGCTTGACCGGCAACAGCGGGGTGAGAATCGCCAGCAGGGTGCCCAGTACGCCGGCGACGACGGCGACGGCCCGAGCGATCCGGAAGTCGGCGCGCGTATCGGTCACGGACCTAGATGCTATCGGGGTGCTTTGCGGCCCCGCGGGGTGTGTCTGGCCGGGCAGACTTGGACTATGGAGACTGTCGAGTACCGCCCCGGCCGGCTGGCCGATTTGTTCGGTGAGCGCTCGCGGCGAACCGCGCTGCTGTGGCACGGCAAGCAGCCCGACGCCCGCACGGCGCTCCGGCCGCTCGCCGAACGGGTGGCCGCCCACGGCGTGCACGTGGTGGTGCCCGACTGGAATTCCCACCACGACGACGGCGGGCGCACAGATCTGCTGGCATCGGTGGGGTTCGCGCGGGAACGGGCCGACGACGCCGACGGCCTGATCCTGGTTGGGTGGTCGATGGGCGGCCTCGCGGCGGCCGGGCTGGCGCTTCACGCCGGCCGGTACGGCGCCGGCTTCTCCCACGTGGTCTGCCTGGCCGGCGCGTTCCTGGTTCCCGACCCGATCAGCGGCCAGCACCCGGTTGCCGCGCTGCCGGGCGGGCGGCGCTGCCCGATCACGTTGCTGCACGGCACAGCGGACGACGTTGTTCCGGTGACGGCGAGCCGCGAGTTCGCCGCTGCCCTGGCGCACCACCGGTGGCCGGTGGAGTTGGACGAGTTGTCCGCTGATCACGGGTCGATCGCCGGGGCCAGTTATGACCCCGAGGCCGACCGTTATGCGGCCGCCACCGACCGCCGCACGTTGGCGGTCGCCGCCGAGGTGGCCGAGCGCATCACCGCCGCACCGCCAGCACGAACGGGCCGATCTTCTCCACGCTGAATGCCGGGCCGTCGAACAGCGCCGCATCCAGTTCCACGGTGTAGCGCTTCACGTTGGGGTGGTTGGGATAGACGTCCTTGGCCAGCCGCAACGTGTAGGTGTCCCCGGCACCGGGCCGCAGCAGAAACACCGTCGGCGCCGGCCACGGCAGGTCGTCGAGGGCGCGGGTGAACTGCGCCGAGGTCTCCAGTTTCGACCACGCCTCGATCGCGGCGGCGCGCGCGGAGAACTGCGCCAGCGGGTTGGCGTAGTGGCTCGTCAGGCCCTGGAATCCCCAGTAGGGGTAGTAGGACAGGAAGCTGTAGTCGGCGGTGAGCACCACGATCTCGTCGCGCGCCTTGCCGGTGGCCTTGGTGATGGCGGCGTCAACCGCTTCGTAGTACTTCGCCGCGCCGGGCGGGCGCCGGTCGCCGCGCTGGCCGTGACCGTCGGTGTCGGTGTAGGCCACGGTGATGTCGGGGCGCAGTACCTCGGGGATGTCCTGGGTGAACGCCAGCGCCCCGGCCAGCCCGACGGCCGTGGCCACCGGATGAACCACCCGGTGCCAGCCGGTCGCGGCCTCGCCCAATGCCCGGGCGCCCTCGACGAAGCCGAAGACTCCGGCGGTGGCCAGCAGCACCGTCAGCGTCGGCTGCAGCCGGAAGCTCAGCAGTGTGGTGCGGGCCAGCGTCGACAACATCGACAGCAGCGACCAGGCGTAGACGCCGACGACGCCGATCGCCAGCGCCCCCGCCCGGGTGGAGCTGCGGGCTTTGACCACCAGCCATCCGGTGCCCAGCAAGCACAGCGCGCCGAGCAGGGTGAACTGCAGCATCGGGAAGCTCAGCTCGGCGCCGTCGCCGGGCAGGTAGTGCCGGGCGCTGCCGGTGTCGCTGGTCGGGTTGCCGGCGGCGCGCAGCAGATACGGCGTCCAGGTGATCGCCGCGATCGCCAGCGCGATCACACCGATCACCAGCAGCCGGACCAGCGGGCTCAGTGCCGCTTTGAGGCCGTCGCGGAGACGTGATGCGGCCAGCAGCAGCGCCATCAGCACCACGGTGAACGCGCTGTAGGCCACCAGCAGGGTGTAGAACGTGGCGGCGAAGCCCAGGAAGATCCCGGTGCCGGCGACCGCGCCCCAGCCTCGCCCGGTTGCCCCCAGGCCCGACCAGGCCAGGATCAGCACCGGCGGCAGCAACACGGTGATCATCGCCGCGTAGGGCTCCGGGGAGCTATAGGCCAGCGTGACCGCGGCGCCGGCGATGGTGGCGATCAGCGCGTACTCGAAGCGGATCAGCTTGTTCCACAGCACCAGCGCGACCGCGACCGCCACGGCCATCGAGGTGATCGCCCACGGCTTGTACATCTCCCAGCCCGGGGTGCCGGCCAGCGCCGCGGCCCGGCCGCCCAGCCAGAACCAGCCCGGCGGATAGAACGACGGCAGGCCCTGGTAGGTCATGTCGGCAAGCGCCGGACTGTCGGTGAAGCGGGTCAGGTATTCGGTGCGGAACTGCTGGTCCACCGAGATCCCGAACAGATACAGCTTGGTGGCGCCCAGCGGCATCGCCAGCGTCACCACCGAGAAGGCGCTGGTGAACACCACCGCCGCCAGCCACGCCAGGACCCGCCGGCCGCGCCGCCACAGCAGGCCGGCGCCGGCCAACCCGGCCAGGCAACCGACCTGCCCGACGGTGGTCAGCGCGTGCAGCTGGTTCGACGATGGGTACGCCGGCCACTCGACCCGGGCGATCGCCACCAGGGCGATGACCGCGACGACGACGGCGATGAGGCCCGCCAGGATCATCTGGCCGACGGTCGTGAGCGCGGTGCGCATCAGCGGCGGCCTGTCGAGTCGGCGGCGGCGGAGGGGGGGTGGCTGTTGCCCGCCTTTGAGCGACAGCGGGCGATCGCCTGGGGGTGGCAGCGCGCCGAGTGTGCGGTTTGGGCGCGATATGCCGGTGATTTCATGCCAAAACGCACACTCGGCGGGGGGCGGTGCGGCGTGGGCGGCATAGGGGAGGCGACCGGGATCAGATGGGCAGTCGGCGGAAGATCGCCCGCGGGACGTGGCGCAGCACCATCATGACGTAGCGGAAAGCCCCTGGCGCCCACACCAATTCCTTGCCCTTGGCGGCCGCGGTCACCGCCAGCTCGGCGACGTCCTCCTTGTCGACGGTTAAAGGGGCCTCCTTGACGTGCGCGGAGAAGCGGGTGCGCACCTGGCCGGGCCGGATCACCAAAACCCGAACCCCGTCGTCGCGCAGCGCCTCACCCAGACCGAGGTAGAAGCCGTCGAGCCCGGCCTTGGTGGAGCCGTAGACGAAGTTGGTGCGGCGCACCCGCTCACCGGCCACCGAGCTCATCGCGATGATCTGCCCGAAGCCCTGGGCGCCCATCTTGTTCGCCAGCAGCACACCGACCGAAACCGCTGCGGTGTAGTTGATCCCGGCGACCTGCACGGCCTTGGCCTGGTTGTGCCAGAGCTCCTCGGCGTCGGCGTCCATGCCGAACGCCACGATGGCGACGTCGATATCGATGGGGCTATCGCCGTCGCTGAAGGCGGCGTCGATCATCGCCGGGTGAGCGGCGGTGTCGAGGGCGTCGAAGTCGATCACCCGCACCGACTTGGCGCCGGCGGCCTCCATCGCGGCCACGGCGTCGTCGCGGCCGGGATCGCCCGGCAGGCAGGCCAGGATCACCTTCGCCGAGGCGTGGCGCAGGTAGCGCGCGCAGATCGCCAGCCCGATCTCGGACGTACCGCCGAGCAGCAGGATGGACTGGGGATTTCCGGTGGCGTCAAGCACCATCTACAGCAGCTCCAAACGTCGGGCCATGTCGGAGGCGAAGACCCCGTCGGGATCGACCTTGCGGCGCACCGCAATCCACTCGTCGATGCGCGGGTACATGGCATGGAAATTCTCCGCGGTGGTGCGGGAATCCTTGGCGGTGTAGAGCCGGCCGCCGAACTCCATCACCCGGCGGTCCAGCCCGTTGAGGAACTCATCGACCCCGGGCCGCATAGGGAAGTCCATGGCGACGTTCCAGCCGGCCATCGGGAAGCTCAGCGGCGCCTGGTTGCCGGGTCCGAACAGTTTGAACACGTTCAGCGCCGACGAGTGCCCGCTGGCCTGGATGTCGCGGATGATCGCCTTGAACTCCTCGACCGCCTCGGTGGGAACCAGGAACTGGTACTGGGCGAAACCCGCCGTGCCGTAGGCCCGATTCCATTCCCCCAGCAGGTCCAGCGGGTGGTAGAACTGCGTCAGGTTCTGCACCTTGCCGCGGTAGTGCCCGCCGCGCCGGTAGTACAGCTCGCCGATCACGCTGGCCGACAGCTTGTTCATCAGCCCGTTCGGGAAGATGTCAGGCACCGTCATCAGCTGCGGCGCGTCGAATTTCAGCGGGTCGCGGGCCAGCTTCTTGGGCAGCTCGTCGCGCCGCGCCAACCGGCCCCGGGTGATGGCCGCCCGGCCGAGCTTCGGCGGCGCGCTGACGGCGTCGAACCAGGCCGAGGAGTAGGTGTAGTCGGCCTCGCTGCCGTCGCTGTGGAAGGCGATGGTCTCTTCAAGAGTGGTGGTGTTGTCGCCGTCGTTGATGAAGTACGCGGTTTCGGTGGGGGTCATCGCGATGACGGCGCGCACGATGATCCCGGTCAGCCCGTTGCCGCCGACGGTGGCCCAGAACAACTCGGCCTCGGTGCCGTCTGGAGTCAGATGCCGCACGGAACCGTCGGCGGTCAGCAACTCCATGGACACCACATGGTTGCCGAAACTGCCCTCACTGTGGTGATTCTTGCCGTGGATGTCGCAGGCGATTGCGCCGCCGATGGTGACCTGGCGGGTGCCCGGCAGCACCGGTACCCACAGGCCGAACGGCAAGGCGGCCTTCATCAACTGGTCCAGGCTGACGCCGCCGTCGACGTCGACGACGCCGTCATCGGCGGAGATCGAGTGGATCCGGTTCAGCGCGGTCATGTCGACGACCAGGCCGCCGCCGTTCTGGGCGTTGTCGCCGTAGGAGCGACCCAGGCCGCGGGCGATCACGCCGCGCCGGTTTGCGAGGGATCCGTGATCGGATGCGCGCGCCACGGCTTTGGCGATGATCTCGACGTCCGGGGTGGACAGCACCTGCGCCACGCTCGGCGCGGTGCGGCCCCAACCCGTCAGCCGCCGCGTGGTCGTCTGCAACTCGGTGCTCAACATCGCAAGTGAGGGTACCGCCAACGCGCCCGCAAACCGGTTCCGCGTGACTAATCGGATGACTACCGTTACGATCGCGCAATGCCTGAGACTCCCCCCACAGATTCCGCCTCTTCGGCCAAGCCCGCCAAGCCCAAGACCGCGGGTTTTCCGAAAACTTCCACTTCGTCCTCGGGACTGTCGGTGCCGACGATCGCCGCTCTCGCGTTGTCGGTGCTCGCCATCGTGTTGGCCGTCTTCGGCTGGTTCTACCCGTCGACGGGCCAGAAATTCTCCGGCGATCAGCGCCAGGAAGCCAAGGGCAAGATCTGCGACGCGCAGGCCGTGGTGCGCCAAGGCACCCAGTTCAACACCA
Organism: Mycolicibacter algericus DSM 45454; assembly: GCF_002086455.1. Taxonomy (GTDB): domain Bacteria; phylum Actinomycetota; class Actinomycetes; order Mycobacteriales; family Mycobacteriaceae; genus Mycobacterium; species Mycobacterium algericum. The sequence continues at coordinate 43,767 of NZ_MVHC01000011.1, read as the reverse complement.
ACCTGCAGAACCCGGTGCCCGGCGACCTGGCCGGTGACCTGGCGGTCGGCACCAACGCCCGGCTGTCGTTGTTCGCCGGCGGTGCGTTCCTGCACCAGCGCCTGGAGGCCAATCCGGCCACCCCGGATGACCTGTCCAAGGCCGTCGGCGACATGGCCGACACGCTGGAGGCGCTGAGCATCAACTACCTGGCCGGGCACTCGCCGGACGACTCGGTGCAGCAGCCGCTGCGCGACCAGCTGCGTGGTCAGATCGACGTGCTCGACAACCTCTGCCAGCCGGAGTAACCCCCTTCAGAATCCGTTATCCGATCTCAGCACCGGTTGCGCCAGTCGCGCAGCCGGTGCTGAGTCGTTTCCGGGGCAGCACGGGAGGTCCGCGGGCGATGGCAAGCTCAGCGGAGTTCGCGGACCTGAAAGTCGCTCCGCACCTTGCTGATCCGCTGGTAATCGCGGTCGCGATGCAAGACGCCGGCCCCGTGGTACAGCGCTGTCTCCGCGATGAACAAGTCGGGTAACGGCGTTCGATGCCACATCCCGCGATGATGGGCCAGATCACGCTGAAGGCGGCGAACCCGGTCGAAGATGTCGGCCGGTGCGGACAGCACCGGGTAGGCGTCACGAACCGCGGCGGACTGGCTGTCGTAGTCGGCGCCGGACCGCGCCGAGTACAGCCACTCGAGTTCGCTCATCTCACAGAGAGCCACGTCGGCCAGGTCGATATCGTCCGGCAACGCCGCACCGCCCACAAGCCGCACGTGCGCGCTCTTGTCGAGCAGCCAGAGGGTCATCGCCACGCCTGGTCAGCCAACAGCGCATCGGTGTCGACCTGCTTGCCCGCGCTCGCCAGGTGCTCGGTGATCCGTCGCCGCCGCTCGTCGGCCTCGCCCTGCGCCTCGGCTATCAGCCGGCGCAACGCTGATTCCACCGTGGATCGCAGCGTGCTGCCGGTCACCGACTGGGCCTTGCGCACCAGCTCCTCGTCGAGCTCGATTGTTGTCCGCTTCACTGCCATGCATACATATTAACAGTGCATAAGTACATAATATCGCGACCGCCCCGGGGATGGGCAGTCCGGGGCGGTAGCCGGGAACGGCGACAGCATCTGCTCGACGACGTCGTCAGAAACTTCGCCGTGTCCCAGCGGCAGTGGTGACCAAGGCGACAGCCCGGACGCCCAGGAAGACGCCCGCGGAGGCGCCCGTGATGGTGGATCTCTCGTGTACGTGAGTCCGTCAGCGTCTACCAGCACGAGCTCAGGCTGGACCCCCGCCCCCGTCGTTTTCTATGACGAGACTGAGTTTGTGTCGCCTACGTAAGCGCGATGGAGGACGTGGGATCGAACGGCCTGGAGCGGGACCGCAGCAACCGTGCCGTCCACGGCGCGGCGGCCCGCGGGGTCGAGCATCAAGGCCGGCGCATGCGTTCGAGCTGCGCTTTCCCGGCTGAAAGCAGTGACACCGTCGAACATGCATCCTGATTGCCGAAAAGAATCATTACCGCAGCTAAGTGAATGGCGAGCTTAGTTTCATGGCGCCGCCTGTCAAGCTGTGGCGTCAGAAAGCCTTTAGTGGGCTGTGCGTCTCGCGCTGTTCGGCTCGACGGAGCTGCAGAGATTTAGTCCACCTAACGTGTACTAAATTGTCGAACACGTCAATTAATTGGGATTGAGGTTGAGGCGGTGTTCAGCATCCGGGGCCGGCCGCCTGAGGCGGCAACGGACAGTGGGGCAGGCGAGTGTCGAAGTGCTAAAAAGCCGTTGACCTGCAGCATCAGCTCGCCAGAAGGTGCATCTGACACCCAGCGGGCAAGGGATCTTTTTCTGAGAATTAGGAAAGTTTCTAAGAAAGTTTGGCCGGCACGACAGTGCGGATTCAGGCCTATAAGGCCATGTTAACGCCCATTACCGGCGGGTAACTCGCGCCATTCCGGCTTTGTGCACCGGGGTTGACGCGACGAGAATTAGCGTTAACGTAGCCCCACACAGCGTTTGTTGTGCCGCCGCTATGTGCAAGCTAAGGGGAATCAGGTCATGTCTCGTCAACGTCAAAGTGTGTCCAAAGGTCGTCGTCGTAGCCGGGTGGTTGGTGCCGGCAGCGCCGTCGGTGCGTTCCTCGCGTTCGGGATGGCCCCGACCGCGGTCGCGCCGGCGCACGCCGACTTCGACGACGTGCTCATCGACCTGCTCGGTCAGGATCTGGGCGACGCCGTCGCCGGCTTGGGCGCCAACCTCGGGGATCAGGGCGCCTGGGAGGTGGTGTTGGACCCGACCAGTTGGTCGGCCTTCTTCGACGGCCTCGGCAGTCAGAGCACCTGGGACGCGGTGCTGGCCGATCTCGACCTGAACGCTGCCGGCTCGGCCGTGGCCGATCTGCCCGGTTCGGCCGCCGCCTTCAACTGGGGCGACATCAACTGGTTGATGCCGTTCGGCAACGGCCAGGACGGCACTGAAGCCCACCCGGATGGCTACGCCGGTGGGTGGATCTGGGGCAATGGTGGCGACGGTTGGACAGCTGACGGCACTGGTGACAGCGACGACGGTGGCGATGGTGGCCAGGCCGGCCTGTTCGGCGGCGACGGCGGTAACGGCGGCAACGGCTTCGAAGCAGGTGACGGCGGTGACGGCGGTGCCGCCGGACCGTTCTCCTGGTTCAGCTCCGGTGGTGACGGTGGCAATGGCGGTGACGCCGGAGGTAACGGTGGCAATGGCGGTGACGCCGCTACGTGGGGCTTCTTCAGCACCGCGGGCAACGGTGGTGACGGTGGCGCTGGTGCTATCGGTGCGGCTGGAGTCGCGGGCAGCACCCCCGGCGCGGACGGCACCAACGGTGGTACCGGTGGCAAGGGCGGCAACGGTGGTGCCGGTGGTAAGGGCTCGACGTTCTTCGGCGCCGGTGGTAAGGGCGGCGCGGCCGGTATCGGTGGCACCGGCGGCGAAGGTGGCGACGGCGCGGCCGGCACCGCCGGTGACGCGGACGACCCGGACGGCACGGCCGCTGGTGACGGTGGCGAAGGTGGTGCCGGTGGTGCCGCTGGTACCGCCGGTGTGGGCGGCGCGGGCGGTTGGTTCGCCAGCAACGGTGCTAGCGGTGCGACCGCTGTTCAGGGCGTCGGCGGTAACGGTGGTGAAGGCGGTGTTGGTGGTGCCGGTTATGACGCCGCCTCCGACGAGGACGCTTTGCCGGGCACCGATGGTGGCAATGGTGGTGCCGGCGGTGCTGGTGGTGCTGGCGGTGAGGGCTCCACGGACGGGACGCATGGCGTTGGCGGTATCGGTGGTGCCGGTGGTAGCGGCAGTGACGGCGCCAACGGCGACGTGGGCAAGGCGGGCACGGCGACCAGCACGACCGGTGGTGCCGGTGGCAATGGTGGCGATGGCGGCGACGCGGGCAAGGGTGGCGCCGGTGGTGACTCCGGTGGCGGCAACCACGCCGCCGACGGCGCCAACGGCAGTGCCGGTAAGGGCGGCAACGGTGGTACCGGTGGGCAGGGTTACGACGCCGCGACAGACCCCGATGCGGTGGCCGGTGCCCACGGTGGCGACGGCGGTGTCGGCGGCAACGCTGGCAAGGGCGGCCTAGAGGTTGACGGCAGCCATGCGGCTGCTGGTGCGGCCGGCGTCGGCGGTAACGGTGGTGACGGCGCGACCGGTGCTGCCGGTGACGTTGGCGCGCTGTTGTCCCCCAACGGCTCGGCCGGCGGTACCGGCGGTAACGGCGGCAACGGCGGCCAAGGCGGCCTCGAGGCCGATGGCACCACGCACGCCCAGCAGGGTGACGGCGGTAACGGTGGCACCGGTGGTGTCGGTGGCAACGCGTACAAGGACGTTAACGGCGACTTCGTCGGCAACGGTAAGAGCCCCGCACATGCCGACGCGTTCGGTGTGGGTGGTTCCGGTGGCACCGGTGGTAACGGTGGGACCGGCTTCCACGCCGGCACCGGTGGTGACGGTGGCGTCGGTGGCAAGGGCGTCTACGGCGGCACCGGCGGTAACGGCGGTACCGGTGGTGCGGTCGGCGGCGACCACGTCGGTGGTAACGGTGGTACCGGTGGTGCCGGTGGCGAGGGCTCCGGCCACGGCGGCTACGGCGGCCAGGGTGGCGCCGGCGCCAACGCGACGGGAACTGACACCGCCGGTAACGGTGGCGACGGTGGCGCCGGAGGTGACACCACCGGCGAGGGCAACACCGGTCCATACGGCACGCTGGCCGGTGGCCATGGCGGTAACGGTGGCGTCGGCGGTAGCTCCGAGGACGGCCGGGCCGGCGCCGGTGGTGACGGCGGCGACGGTGGGACCGGCGCGCCGGCTGACACCACCGACCTAATTGGCCTCGCCACCACTTTGACCACTGGTGGGTCGGGCGGCACCGGCGGTGACGGTGGGGCAACCGTCGACGGCACTGCCGGTGACGGTGGCACCGGTGGTGATGGTGGCGCCGGTAGCTTCACTGGCGGTCATGGTGGTGCGGGCGGTAACGGTGGCGCGGTGGCTACCGATGGTGAAGGCACTGCCGGCAACGGCGGCAATGGTGGTTCCGGTGCCGACGGTGGCGCCATCGGTGACGGCGCGACCGGCGGTAACGGCGGCGCCGGCGGTGCGGGCGCGGCTGCTGACGGTACGACCGCAGGCCAGGGCGGCGGTGGTGGTGGTGGCGGCGGCGGCGCCGGCATCATCGGCCTCAATGGCGGCACCGTCACCGACAACATCGCAACCGGTGGTGACGGCAGCGCCGGTGCTGCCGGTAGCACCAGTGGAGTCGGCAGCAACGGCTCCACCGGTGGCTCTGCAGGCATCGTGGCCCTTGGCCCCAACAGCAGCATCGCCCACAGCAGCGCAACCGGTGGTAGCGCCGGTGCCGGTGACGCAAACGGCGGCATCGGCGGTGACGGTGGCGCTGCGGGGATCGTGGCGCTCAACGGTGGTTCCGTCGGTTACGCGGACGCTGTCGGCAACACCGGCGGCAGCGGCACCAACGGCGGAACCGGCGGAATCGGTGGCGCGGGCAACATCGTTGCCGACAACGGCACGGTCACCGGTGACACCGACACGGGCACCAACAGCAGTGCTACCGGCGGTGTCGGTGGTGCCGGTATCGACGGTGGCCAGGGCGGTGCTGGTGGCTCCGGTGAGCTGACCGCCCAAGGGGGTGTCTCCTATGGTCAGGCCACCGGCGGCGGAGGTGCTACGGGCACCGGCGAGGACAGCCTCGGCGGCGCTGGCGGGGTGGGCTCCATCCAGGGCCTCAGTGGCGGCATCGCCCACGGCGTCGCTACCGGTGGTGACGGCGGGCAGGCCACCAACGCGGGTATCGGCGGCGGCGGAGGCAACGGCACCGTTGGCGCCACAGGAGTCGGGTCTAATGCCTTCGGAACCGGTCAGGGCGGCAACGGCGGTGCCGGCGACGGCGACATCGGCACCGGCGTCGGTGCGGTCGGAGGCACCGGCGCGGTGACAGTCATTAACGGCGGCATTGTGTCGGACAGCACCGCTACCGGGGGCAGCAGCGTCGGCGACCAGGCCGGCGGCGGGGCGACCGTGACGGCCAGCAATGGCGGGTCGATCACCGGCAGCTCCGCGACCGGCACCGACGCCAGCGACTCCGCGATCGGCGGCACGGCCAGCGTCACCGCGACCGACAACGGCAGCAGGGTGATCAACAGCCACGCGACCGGTGGTGCGGCGGGATCCGGGATCAACGACGACGAGGCAGGCGCCAACGGAACCGGGGGTGCCGGCGGCTACGGTGTGATCACGGCGGCCCAGGGTGGCACCGTCACCGACGCCACAGCCACCGGCGGTAACGGTGGTCACGGCACGAATGGTGGCGTCGCTGGTGCCGGAGGCGGCTCCGAGGTGACCGCAGGTATGGAAGTCGGCACCGGCGGTACTACGACCGGCGACGGTTTCGGTGGTAACGGCGGCGACGCCGACGGAAGTGGCAGCACCGGCGGCAACGGTGGTAATGGCAACCTTCAGTCCGGCTACGGAAAGTACAACCTCGGCGGTAATGACGGGTCGGTCGACGGGACCGCACACGGCGGTGACGGCGGCGACGGCCACGACGGTGGCCACGGCGGCGTCGGCGGCACCGGGAGTGTGATTGCTGGCGGAACCGGGGCCAAGGCCACCGGCGAGGCCTATGGCGGCAACGGTGGCAACGGCTACGACGGTGGCACCGGTGGCCGCGGCTACAGCGGCCAGGTGGGCGCTCTGAACGAGGGAGCCATCGCCGATGGCATCGCCAAGGCCGGTACCGCCGGTGACGGCACCGGCTTGACCACCTCCGGCGACAGTGTTGTCGGCGGTCAAGGTGGCTATGCCTATATGCAGGCCCTCGGTAAGGACTCCGAGATCTCCGGCAGCACCGTCACAGGTGGCCGCGGCGCGGATGGTCTTGATGGCGTCAACGGCAAGGTGGCTTCTGACACCGTTATGACGGCTCGGGGCGAGGGCGACACCATCATCAACAGCCACGCCACCGGCGGTGACAGCCTCGGTAACGCGCAGGGACCCGGCGCGGGAATCAGGGTCGACGGCGGTCACGTCATCGACAGCACCGTGACGGCGGGCCAGACCTCTGACACGGCCCTAGGCGGCTCGGGTCGCATCGATGTCACCGGTGGCGGTACCGTCACCGACACCCACGTCACAGGTGGTGACGGCGGTGCAGGCACCGGTAGGGGAGGTGGCGCCACCCTCACCGTCAAGGACGGCAGTGAGGTCTCCGGCACCACGGTGGACGGCGGCAATGGCAGCGACACGGCGAACGGCGGTTCGGCGAGCGTCACGGCAACCGGAACCGGCAGCGACGGAACGACCGGCAGCACAGTGACCGACAGTCACGCGAAGGGCGGCAACGCCGGCTTCGGTGACGACAATGGCGGCAAGGGCGGCGCCGGCGGAGCAGCCAATGTGACTGCGACGAACGGCAGCTCGGTGCACGATGCGACGGCCGAGGGTGGCGAAGGCGGAAGCGGCAACGACGGCGGCACCGGTGGTGCGGGCGGTGGGGCCGACGTCAAGGCAACCGGAGTCGACAGCGAGGCCACCGGCACCGCGACCGGCGGCACCGGCGGCACCGGTGACGCGGGCAAGGGTGGCCTTGGTGGGCTGGCGCAGGTTCTGGCGCTCGGGAACAACTCCACGGCCAGTGGTGAAGCTACCGGCGGTATCGGCGGTGACGGCATCGACGGCGGTACCGGTGGCAAGGGCGGCCTGGGCGATGTCATCGCCTTCAACGACGGCGGCGAGGCGTCGGGCACCAGCTTCGGTGGTGACGGCGGTGCCGGCCATGATGGCGGCATCGGCGGCATCGGCGGCCAGGGCCACATCTCGGTCGACACTGCCGGTACGGCCGGCGGGTCGGCCAGCGGTGAGACGCACGCGGGTAGTGGTGGCGATGGGTACGGCGCCAAGGGCGGCCAGGGTGGCATGGCCTGGGTGCAGAGCTACAACGCCCAAACTGCCACCGGGACCACTACCGGTGGTGAGGGTGGCGACGGTGGCGCCAACGGCGCCGACGGCAGCAAGGGCGGCGTCGGTGGCGCCGGCGGCATGGGCCTTGTCCAGAACGCCGCCAACGGCACCGCTACTGGCGGCAACGGTGGCAACGGCGGCACCGGCGGTACCGACAACGCGGTCGGTGGCAAGGGTGGCGACGGCGGCTTGGGCAGCATCAAGCACGGCGACGGGCTCACTGCCAAGGGCGGCAACGGCGGCAACGGCGGCAACGGCGGGACGCGCGTCAGCGGAACTCTCAACGGCGCTGGCGGGGCCGGTGGCGCCGGCGGCGCATCGGAAAATGCTGCCGAGGGCGGTACTGGCGGCAACGGCGGGAACGGCGGCAACGGCGGGACCGACGGATCGAAAGGCGCGGCCGGAGACCCCGGAACGCCTGTCTCGTAGCCAATCCGCTCCACCAACGCCTCGGCCCGGTCACATGACCGGGCCGAGGTGTTTTCAGTTCCAACGAGGCGCCCTTCGGGCGATATGGGAGAACGATTCACGACGGCACACTGGCCGTCACTGAGCTAGCACGAGCTTCCTGATGAACTGGTGCCCTCTGCTCGGCGCCCAGCCGCAGCGGTCCCTGAGGTCAGGTCCTCCCGTGAATGCTCCGGTACGACCGGCTTGTCGTGCCCGCCGGACAGCATCACCAAGATGGGCGACAGCAACTGAGGCTGTGGTGTCGCGATCAGCAACCCGGCGGGCAGCGGTCACAAGGTTTCCGCAGCTGCGGGGCGATAAACGGGGACGACCACGCGCCTCGCGCCGGTCTTGGCGGCAACGCCGGCTAACCCAACCCGGCAGTCACGTCGGCTTAATCCGAAGAGGACAGTTACTGAGAAACATTCATCATCTCATTAATTGATGTCGATCTCCCGCGGCCCTCGGCAGGCCTCAAAACCGCTGTTCGCGGCCTGATCAGGGGTCGGACGTCCGTGTCAGTGAACAACAGTTGACTGGCTCAGAATAGATGTTAACCTTTCTTTCTGAAGATCTTGCTATGCCGTCAATATGTATAGTTAAGGGGATGCCGCCATGGCCCGTCATCGTCAAAGTGGTTCCAAGGGGCGTCGCAGCAGCCGGGTGTTCGGCGCCGGGACGGCGATTGGAGCCTTCCTCGCCTTCGGCATGTCCCCGCTGGGAGTGCAGCCAGCGCACGCGGACTTCGACGACGTGCTCATCGACTTGTTCGGCGAGGGCCTGGGCGATGCCCTGACTACCCTGAGCGCCGACTGGGCTGATCAGGACGCTTGGCAGTTGGTGTTGGACCCGGTCAGTTGGTCGCCATTCTTCGACAATGTGGGTGACCCGGCCGTCTGGGATGTGATCCTGTCTGATCTGGATCTGAGCGGTGTCGGGGCGGCCAGTTTCGACCTGCCCGGTTCTGCGGCGTTCAGCTGGAACGAGATCAACTGGTGGATGCCGTTTGGCAACGGCGCCGATGGCACCGCGGAGAACCCAGACGGCGCGGCCGGCGGGTGGATCTTCGGCACCGGTGGTGCCGGTTGGGACGCCGACGGCACGGACGGCCTGATCGACGGTGGTGCCGGCGGTCAGGGTGGCCTGTTCGGTGGCGACGGTGGTGCCGGTGGGGACGGCTACCTCGGCGGTGATGGCGGTGCCGGTGGTGCTGCCGGCCTGTTCTCCTGGTTCAGCCACGGTGGCGCCGGTGGTGACGGCGGCGACGCGGTTACCGCCGGTGGCGCCGGTGGCACCGGTGGCATCGGTGGTGACGCCGCCCTGTGGGGTCTGTTCAGCACCGCCGGCGCCGGCGGCCAAGGCGGTGATGGTGTGGCCGGTGCCGCCGGTTTGGCCGGCATCCTGGCCCCGGATGGCAATGGCGGCGCCGGTGAGAACGGTGGCGCCGGTGGTAACGGTGGTGCCGGCGGCAGGGGTTCGTACCTGTTCGGCGCCGGCGGTAAGGGCGGCGCGGGCGGTAACGGCGGCGCCGGTGGTGCCGGTGGCGACGGCGAGGACGGCCTTAACGGCACCGGCGACGGTGCCGATGGAACCGACGCCGGTAACGGCGGCCAGGGCGGCAACGGCGGCGCTGCCGGTAAGGCGGGCGCCGGCGGCGCGGGCGGCTGGTTCATGGGTAGCGGCACCGCGGGCACCGCAGGTGCTCAGGGCGCCGGCGGGGTCGGCGGCGACGGCGGTGAAGGTGGTGACGGCAGCGACGGCGCGGACGGCGCCGACGGCACCGCCGACCACGTCGACGGCGCGGCGGGTCACGCCGGTGGGCAGGGCGGCAATGCCGGTCAGGCCGGCGCCGGCGGCCACGGCGCCGGCGGTCAGGCCGACAGCGGTACGGCCGGTACGGCCGGCAAGGGCGGCAGCGGTGGTACCGGCGGCAAGGGTTATGACGCGGCCTCCGACGATGATGCCGCCGCGGGTACCGCGGGCGGCAATGGCGGCGCCGGTGGCGACGCGGGCCTGGGTGGCTTGGAGGCTGATGGCACGACGCATGCGGCCGCGGGTGCGGCCGGCGTCGGCGGTGCCGGTGGTGACGGCAAGGACGGTGCTGCCGGGGAAGCGGGCACCGCAGTCGACCCCGACGGCACGGCCGGCACCAGCGGTGGCGCCGGCGGTAACGGCGGTCTGGGTGGCCTGGAGGCCAACGGGTCCCGGGCGGCCACGGGCGTCGGCGGTGACGGTGGCGCCGGCGGCAAGGGCGGCGCCGGCTATGACGCGGTCGCCGAGGGCGCGGCGGCAGGAGTCTCGGGTGGCAACGGTGGTGTCGGTGGCGATGGTGGTGTCGGTGGCACCGGATCGACCGCCGGTACCCATGGTGCTGGTGGTGTCGGCGGCAAGGGTGGTAGCGGCACTGATGGTGCCCACGGTGGTGGCGGTTCTCAGGGTGATGCCGCCAACCCTGATGGTGGGGCCGGTCAGGCCGGCGGCAACGGCGGTAACGCCGGTGTCGGTGGTTCGGGTGGTTCTTCGGGTAACGGAGTTTTCGCTGACAGCGGCGCCAGTGGCATCGCGGGCAAGGGCGGCAACGGCGGCGAAGGCGGCGATGGCTATGACGCCGCCGCTGATGCTTTGGCGCTTGCGGGTACGGCGGGCGGCAACGGTGGTGTCGGTGGGGATGCCGGCATCGGTGGTGTGGAGGCTGATGGCAGTCGGGCTGCGGCAGGGACGGCGGGTGTCGGCGGTAACGGTGGCGACGGTAAGGACGGCGCCGACGGTGTCCACGGCACGCAAGCTAACCCCGATGGTGGGGCCGGTCAGGCCGGTGGTGCCGGCGGTAACGGTGGCTTGGGCGGTCTGGAAGCCGACAACACCCGTGCGGCCGCTGGTGATGGCGGTGACGGTGGCGCCGGCGGTAAGGGTGGCGCCGGATATGACGGGTTGGCCGGAGTCGACCCCGGCGAGGCTGGCGAGCACGGCGGCAACGGTGGTGCTGGTGGCGCCGGTGGTGTCGGCGGCACGGGCGCCAATGCGGGTAGCCACGGCGCTGGTGGCGAAGGCGGTAACGGTGGCTCGGGTGGTGCCGGCGCTGCGGGTGCCGACGGTGTTGCCGGCACCGCGGCTCACGTGGATGGCACGGCGGGTCAGGCCGGCGGTGCCGGCGGTAACGCCGGTAAGGGTGGTGTCGGTGGCGACAACGGTGACGGCACCACCGCCGCGGCTGGCACCGACGGCTCGGCCGGTGTCGGTGGCAAGGGTGGTGCCGGTGGTCAGGGCTTCGACGGTGTAGACGGCTCCAACAGTGGCGTTGGGCGCATCGACGGCACCAACGGCGGCGCCGGCGGCGCCGGTGGCGATGGTGGCCTGGGCGGCCTGGAGACCGATGGCACCCGCGCGCTTCAGGGCGATGGTGGTGCCGGTGGCGCCGGCGGTAAGGGCGGCAACGGCGGCAACGGTGTCACCGGAGCTACCGCGGGCGCTGCCGGCACCAACGGTGGTGTCGGTGGCGACGGCGGTGTCGGTGGCGTCGGCGGCCAGGGCGCCAACGAGGGCGCAGACGGTTTCGGTGGTGTCGGTGGCAATGGCGGTAACGGTGGCGCCGGTGCGGCAGGCGCTGCCGGTGTTGACGGCACCGCCTCGCATGTGGATGGCACCGCCGGCGGCCACGGTGGCGCCGGTGGTAACGCCGGCAAGGCCGGTACCGGTGGCGCCAACGGCGATGGCCTCGGGAAAGCTGCCGACGGAACCGACGGCTCGGCCGGTGTCGGTGGTGCCGGTGGCCAGGGCGGCAAGGGCTTCCAGGGCGCCGACTCCACCACCGCGGGTGTGGCCGGCGGCAACGGTGGTGCCGGTGGTGCCGGTGGTGACGGTGGCCAGGGCGGCCTAGAGGTCGACAACACGCGTGCTGCTGATGGTGCGGGCGGCAATGGTGGTGCTGGTGGTTCTGGTGGTGACGGTTAAGACGGCCAGGACGGTGTCGACGCGGTCGAAGGCGCTGGTGTCGGTGCGGCTGGTGGTGCTGGTGAGTCGGGCACTAATGGTGGTAACGGTGGTGCCGGCGGTGCCGGTGGTTCGGGTTCGACGCAGGGCCAGCAGGGTGCTGGTGGAGCGGGTGGTAACGGTGGCTCCGGTGGTGACGGTGGTGACGGTGCTGATGGTGCTGAGGGCACACAAAGCCATGTCGATGGTTATGACGGTGGTGCTGGTGGTGCCGGTGGTAACGCCGGTAAGGGTGGTGTCGGTGGCCTCGGTGCGGGCGGCCAGGCTGCCAGCGGTGATGACGGCGCGGCTGGTGTCGGTGGTGACGGTGGTGTCGGTGGCGACGGCTTCGAAGGTGCCGACTCCACCACCGCGGGTGTGGCCGGCGGCAACGGCGGCAACGGTGGTACCGGTGGTGACGGCGGCCAGGGCGGCCTGGAGGCCGACAACACGCGTGCCGATGATGGTGTGGGCGGCAATGGTGGTGCCGGTGGTTCCGGTGGTGACGGTTACGACGGCCAGGACGGTGTCGACGCGGTCGAAGGCGCTGGTGTCGGTGCGGCTGGTGGTGCTGGTGAGTCGGGCACTAATGGTGGTAACGGTGGTGCCGGCGGTGCCGGTGGTTCGGGTTCGACGCAGGGCCAGCAGGGTGCTGGTGGAGCGGGTGGTAACGGTGGCTCCGGTGGCGCTGGTGGTGACGGTGCTGATGGTGCTGAGGGCACACAAAGCCATGTCGATGGTTATGACGGTGGTGCTGGTGGTGCCGGTGGTAACGCCGGTAAGGGTGGTGTCGGTGGCCTCGGTGCGGGCGGCCAGGCTGCCAGCGGTGATGACGGCGCGGCTGGTGTCGGTGGTGACGGTGGTGTCGGTGGCGACGGCTTCGAAGGTGCCGACTCCACCACCGCGGGTGTGGCCGGCGGCAACGGCGGCAACGGTGGTACCGGTGGTGACGGCGGCCAGGGCGGCCTGGAGGCCGACAACACGCGTGCCACCGATGGCGTCGGTGGTAACGGTGGCACCGGTGGTGCCGGTGGTGCGGGCTATGAGGGTCAGTCGGGCACCAACGCTGCCGAAGGTGCCGGTGACGGTGCTGTTGGTGGTGCTGGTGAGTCGGGCACCAATGGTGGTAACGGTGGTTCCGGTGGTGCCGGTGGCTCGGGTTCGACGGCTGGTGAGCAGGGCCTGGGCGGTGTCGGTGGTGCTGGTGGTTCCGGTGGCGCCGGTGGTCGGGGTGCTGATGGTGCTGATGGCACCGACACCCACCTCGACGGCTATGCCGGTGGCGCTGGTGGTGTCGGTGGTGATGCCGGCAAGGGCGGTGCCGGTGGTCTCGGCAAGGGCGGCGCGGCTGCCAGTGGTGATGACGGCACGGCCGGTATCGGTGGCGACGGTGGTGTCGGTGGCGACGGCTTCGAAGGTGCTGCCGGTGCGTTGGGTGTCGACGGCGGTAACGGCGGCAACGGCGGTACCGGTGGTGACGGCGGTAAGGGCGGTCTAGAGGTCGACAACACGCGTGCCACCGATGGCGTCGGTGGTAATGGTGGCACCGGTGGTGCCGGTGGTGCGGGCTATGAGGGTCAGTCGGGCACCGACGCGGTCGAAGGTGCTGGTGACGGTGCTGTTGGTGGTGCTGGTGAGTCGGGCACCAATGGTGGTAACGGTGGTTCCGGTGGTGCTGGCGGCTCGGGTTCCACGGCTGGTGAGCTGGGCCTGGGCGGTGTCGGTGGTGCTGGTGGTTCCGGTGGCGCCGGTGGTCGGGGTGCTGATGGTGCTGATGGCACCGACACCCACCTCGACGGCTATGCCGGTGGCGCTGGTGGTGTCGGTGGTGATGCCGGCAAGGGCGGTGCCGGTGGTCTCGGCAAGGGCGGCGCGGCTGCCAGTGGTGATGACGGCACGGCCGGTATCGGTGGCGACGGTGGTGTCGGTGGCGACGGCTTCGAAGGTGCTGCCGGTGCGTTGGGTGTCGACGGCGGTAACGGCGGCAACGGCGGTACCGGTGGTGACGGCGGTAAGGGCGGTCTAGAGGTCGACAACACGCGTGCCACCGATGGCGTCGGTGGTAATGGTGGCACCGGTGGTGCCGGTGGTGCGGGCTATGAGGGTCAGTCGGGCACCGACGCGGTCGAAGGTGCTGGTGACGGTGCTGTTGGTGGTGCTGGTGAGTCGGGCACCAATGGTGGTAACGGTGGTTCCGGTGGTGCTGGCGGCTCGGGTTCCACGGCTGGTGAGCTGGGCCTGGGCGGTGTCGGTGGTGCTGGTGGTTCCGGTGGTGCTGGTGGTCGGGGTGCTGATGGTGCTGATGGCACCGACACCCACCTCGATGGCTATGCCGGTGGCGCTGGTGGTGCCGGTGGTGATGCCGGCAAGGGCGGTGCCGGTGGGCTCGGTAAGGGCGGTACGGCTGACAGTGGTGATGACGGCACCGCCGGTATCGGTGGCGACGGCGGCCACGGTGGAACCGGCCACATCGGTGAGGCCGGTTCGTTGGGTGTCGACGGCGGTACCGGTGGTGACGGTGGCACCGGTGGTGATGGCGGTAAGGGCGGCCTAGAGATCGATGGGACCACGCGTGCCACCGATGGCGACGGTGGTGACGGTGGCACCGGTGGTGCCGGTGGTGCCGGCTACAACGGCCAAAACGGTGTCAATCCCGGCGATGCCGGTGAAGACGGCAGCGCTGGTGGCACCGGCGGCACCGGTGGTAACGGTGGTAGCAGCGGCACCGGCACCGGTGGTAACGCCGGTGATGGTGGCGCTGGTGGCGCGGCCGGCAATGGTGGCGACGGCGCGAATGGCGATGCCATCAACACAGAAGGCGGCAAGGGCGGCGACGGCGGCAACGTCGGTACCGGCGGCGAGGCCGGCCAGGTCGGCACCGGCGCGACCGCGGGTCAAACAGGTACGGATGGTGCCACGCCGACCACCGGCGGCAACGGCGGCAAGGGCGGCGACGGCTACAACGCAGCCACCGATCCAGGTGCTGTGCCGGGGACCGCGGGCGGTCACGGTGGCGCCGGTGGTAAGGGTGGCGACCACGGTAACGGCGGGGCCGGCGGCCACGGTGGTGACGGCGCCACCGGTCTGGCCGGCGATGCCGGTACCGACAGCAACACCGACGGCACTGAGGGTGGCGTAGGCGGCACCGGTGGTAACGGTGGTGCCGGTGGTGCCGGTGGCTCGATTGCAGGTGCCGGTGGCCACGGCGGTAATGCCGGTAGCGGTGGCACAGGCGGCGACGGTGGTCACGGCTACACCGCCCCGGCTGGCAGTGGTGAATCCGGCAGTGACGGCGGTAACGCTGGTGCCGGCGGCCTGGGAGGCAACGGTGGCGCGGGCGGCGCCAGCGCCAACGGCAACGCCGGTGATGGCGGCAACGCTGGCAACGGCGGCAGCGCGGGCACGGCCGGTGATGGCGGTGACGGCGCCGGTGGCGGCGGCACGAACACCGGTGGTGACGGCGGTGACGGTGGTAACGGCGCCGAAGGCGGTGCGGCCGGCAACGTCGGTCTGGCTGGCGCGGGTGCAGGTGGCAGTGATGGCGACGACGGCACTGCGGGCACCGGTAGCGGCGGCGGTAACGGCGGTCAAGGCGGCGACGGCGAGGGCTTCTACCTGGTCGGTCCTATCCCGGTCGGCCAGGCCGGCGGCAATGGTGGAGATGGCGGTACTGCCAGCTCGGTCGGTGATGGCGGCCGCGGCGGTGATGGCGGTGCGGGTGCTGCCTTTGAACCTGCTGTTGGTGGTGCGGGCGGCAATGGTGGCCGTGGTGGTGACGCCACCACCGGTAACGGTGGTGCCGGTGGTAACGGTGGTGAGGGTGCTGGTGGTTCGGACTCCCAGGCTCTTTTCCCCGCTGGTCCCGGTGGTCTCGGCGGCAATGGTGGTGCCGGCGGTGATGTGTCCGTGGAGGGCACCGGCGGTGCTGGTGGTGTTGGCGGTGCTGGTGGTGACGGCGGCGATGGGTCGGCGGTTGCGGCCGGTAACGCCGGTATCGAGGGTGCTCAAGCTGGTGATGGCGGCCATGGTGGCGCCGGCGGTCAGGGCGCGGGAACCGGCCACGGTGGTGCCGGCGGCCAAGGTGGTGCCGCCGGTAATGGTGGTCACGGTTCGGCCGGCGTGTCGGATGCCGACGGTGTCGGCCAGGACGGTGGCGACGGTGGTCGCGGTGGCAACGGCGGCTTGGGTGGTGGCGGCGGTGACGCGCTCGGCTCCGGTGATGGTGGTGCCGGCGGTGCCGGTGGTGCCGGCGGTAACGCTGGAAACGGCGGTGCGGGTTCGGATTCGACCGCGGCCGACGGTGATGGCGGCAAGGGTGGCAACGGTTCGTCGGGCGGAAACGGTGCCGGCGGTGGCGCCGGTGGCACCGCGTTCGGGACGGGCACCGGTGGCGCAGGTGGCGCCGGCGGCCACGCGGGGCAGAGCGGTTCCGGTGGCAACGGTGGTGACGGCACCGGAACCGGCGACGGTGGTCTCGGCGGCAACGCCGGTGGTACGAACAACCTCGGCGGCGGATCGGGCGGTGCCGGTGGTGATTCAGTCGATGGTGACGGTGGTGTCGGCGGTGCCGGTGGCAATGGCGGTGCCGCGGGTGCGGTGGCCGGCAACGGTGGGGATGCGACCGGTACCGGTAATGGCGGCCACGGTGGCTGGGGCGGCGTAGGCGGCTGGGGTGGTGTCGGCGGTGCCGGCGGTGATGCGTTGGGTGCCACGGGCAATGGTGGTGCCGGCGGTAGCGGCGGTGATGGTGGCAACACCACCGCCGTTGGCGGCAACGGCGGCAACGGCGGCCTGAGCGGCAACGGCGGCCAGGGCGGCGTCGGCGGCTGGGGCGGCGTGGGCCGCGAAGGCGGCGCCGGTGGCAGCGCGGCCGGCTCGGGCAACGGTGGTCAAGGCGGTGACGGTGGTGACGGCGGCACGAACAGTGACGGCGGCCAGGGCGGCAACGGTGGCGATGCGCTGCCGGGTCAGGCCGCGGGTAACGGCGGCGCCGGCGGGCAGGGCTCCGGTGGTGAGCCCGTCACGTGGGCGCCGGGGGGCTACCAGTACGGCCAAGGTGGTGACGGCGGCGCCGGCGGTAGCTCGGCCACCGGCACCGACGGTGTCAGCGGCGATGGTGGCCAGGGCGCTACCGGCAGCAACGGCGGTAACGGCGGTAACGGCGGTACGGGCTGGACCGCCCCGGCCGGCAGCGGCCAGTCCGGCACTGATGGCGGTAACGCCGGTGCCGGTGGCGCCGGTGGTGACGGCGCTGTGGGCGGTGCCAGCGCCACCGGTACCGCGGGCGACGGCGGTGACGCCGGTAACGGTGGTAACGCCGGTACCGCGGGCGACGGTGGTGACGGTGCCGGCGGCGGCGGCGGTGACGTCGCGGGCGATGGCGGTAACGGCGGTAACGGCGCCGAGGGCGGTGCGGCTGGTGCCGTTGGCCTGGCCGGTACGGGTACCGGTGGCAGCGACGGCAACGCCGGCAGCGCGGGCACGTCCAGTGACGGCGGTACCGGCGGCCAGGGTGGTGACGGCGACGGCATTGGCAGCGGCGCGCTGATCGCCCAGTCCGGTGGCACCGGTGGTACCGGCGGCACCGGTGGCGCGGCGGCCGATGGCGGTGCGGCCGGCAACGGCGGTGACGGCGGAGCCGGCGGTAAGGGCGCCAGCATCGGCACCGGCGCGATCGGTGGGTCCGGCGGATCCGGCGGCGGCGGCGCCGTGAGCGATGCCACCGGCCCGGGCTTCGGCGGTGCCGGCGGTGGCGGGGGCGGTGGCGCCTATGTGGGCGGCACCAACGGCGGTACCGCCACCGGAACCGCAACCGGCGCCGACGGCGGCAACGGTGGCGCGGGAACCACCACCGCGGCCGGCGGTCACGGTGGAACTGGCGGCGCTGCGACGATCCACGCCGACGGTGCGGGCAGCAGCATCACCGACGGCACGGTCAACGGTGGCGCCGCCGGCGACGGCGGTCTCAACGGTGTCGTCGGCCACGACGGTGCCGACAACGCGATGACTGCCAGCGACGGCGGCACCATCGCCAACACCACGGTCCAAAGCGGTCAAGACAGCGACACCGCCTCTGGTGGCGGTGCCTCGCTGGCGGTCACCAACGGTGGCAGTGTCGCCGACAGCACCGTGACCGGCGGCAACGCCGGTGACGGTTTCGACGGCGGCGCGGCGACGGCCATTGTCGACGGGACCGGCAGCGCGATCATCAGGACCACGGTTACCGGCGGCGACGGCGGTGCAGGTGGTGTTGGGGGCGCAGCGAGCGTGTCAGCGACCGCCGGCGGGTTGGTCTCCGACAGCGATGCCACTGGCGGTAACGCCAGCGACACCGCCGCCGGCGGTGACGCGATCATGTACGCCGACGGCACCGGCAGCTCGGTGACCGACAGCTCTGCCACCGGCGGTAATGCCGGTGCGGGTGATGCTGATGGTGGTACCGGCGGTGTCGGTGGTAGCGCAACGGTCGAGGCCAACTCGGGTGGCCAGG
This sequence comes from Mycolicibacter algericus DSM 45454, assembly GCF_002086455.1. Lineage (GTDB taxonomy): Bacteria > Actinomycetota > Actinomycetes > Mycobacteriales > Mycobacteriaceae > Mycobacterium > Mycobacterium algericum. The sequence continues at coordinate 25,382 of NZ_MVHC01000011.1, read as the reverse complement.
TTGACAACGCCATTGTCAGCGGTGGTGCCGGTGGTGCCGGCGACACCGGTGGCACGGGTGGTGCCGGCGGCGTCGGCTATGCGAGCGCAGAGCAGGGCGGCGTCGTTCATGACGCGACGGTCACCGGGGCTAGTGGCGGTACCGGTAGCGATGGCGGCGTTGGCGGTAAGGGTGGTGCCGGGTTGGTCTATGCCGGGCAGGAAGGCTTCGGGACCGGCGGCGACGCGTCCGGCACGGCGATCGGTGGGGTCGGTGGCAATGCCACAGGTGCCGACAGTGTCGGCGGTGCCGGTGGTTCGGGCGGTATCCAGGCGGCCTGGAGTGACGGACAACCCGGTGGTTTGGGCGGAAACGGCGGTACCGCCTCCGGTCATGCGACCGGCGGTGCCGGCGGTAACGCGACCGGCGGTGGTACTGGCGGGCTGGGCCGTGGCGGTTCCATCCTGGCTGGCGGTGCTGGTGCTGAAGCGCAGGGCATTGCGGTCGGTGGTTCCGGTGGCGATGGCCTCAATGGCGGTACCGGCGGCAACGGTCAGGGTGGTCAGGTCTCGGCGCTGGCCGATGGTGCCACTGCCACCGGCAACCAGGCCTATGGCGGCAATGCCGGCACCGGTGACGGTGTGGGCAGCAAGGGTGGTGACGGCGCGATCGGCTGGGTCCGGGCGTTGGGTGAGAACTCCACGGTTACCGGTAGCACGTCGATTGGTGGTGATGGCGGTACCGGCAGTGATGGTCTGACTGGTGGTGATGGTCACCAGGCTTACGTGCAGACCAATTCGGCCAACAGCACCATTGAGGACAGTTCCTCGACCGGTGGCCGGGGTGGTGACAGTGCTGATGGTGTCAACGGCACCCGGGGTGGCCGGGCCACGATCTTCGCGGGCGCCGACGGCGGCAACCCCGGCAGCGGTGGTGACTACATCAGTGGCAGCCACGCCGTCGGCGGTAACTCCGGCGCCGGGAATGCGGGCGGTTGGGGCACTATCAGTGCCACCAACGGCGGCGAGGTCATCGACACGACTGTCCACGGTGGTGATGGCAGTGGGGGTGCCGCTACGGGCGGTACTGCCAGCGTCGTCGCCGATGGTGGTGTGGTGGAGAACAGCACGCTCACCGGTGGTGACGGTGGCGCCGCCGGAACCGACACTGGTGCCGGAGGCAAGGGTGGTACCGCTAGCATCACGGTCGGAGCAGGCAGCACTGTCTCTGACGCCGAGGTCACCGGTGGTGCCGGTGGTAGCGGTGGTGAGGACCTCGCCGGTGGTGGTGCGGGCGGTGCGGGCGGCAACGCTGCCATCACGGCCCTTAACGGTGGTAGCGCGAGCGGTACGGCAGAGGGCGGTAAGGGCGGCGACGGCGGTGTCGGTACCGGTGGTGCTGGCGGCAAGGCGACCGTTTCGGCCGACGGAAGCGGCAGTAAGGCCAGTGGTTCTGCAGCCGGCGGGCAGGGTGGCAGCGGTGCTCTCGGTAACGGCAAGGCCGGCAGTGAGGGCACACTGACCGCCACCGACGGTGGTGTGATCACCGACAGCAGCGCCACCGCGGGCGACAGCGTCAACGGTGTGGCCGGTGGTGCGGCCAGTGTCAGCGCTGACGGCACCGGCAGTTCGGTGACTGACAGTTCTGCGACCGGTGGTAAGGCCGGCGCTGGTGATGCCAATGGTGGCACGGGTGGTGCTGGTGGTGCTGCCAGTGTCTGGGCGCAGGAGGGTGGCGCGGTCACTGATGGTCATGCCATTGGTGGTGCTGGTAACAGCGGCAGCACCGGTGGTAGTGGTGGTGCTGGTGGTGCGGCTCGTGTTGCGGCGGGTGGCGCTGACACCACTGCTGAGGGCACGGCCCAGGGCGGTGACGGTGGTGTTGGTGAGCTCGGCGGTAAGGCGGGTGCTGGTGGTGATGCCTTCGTTGATGCCGGTGTCACCAATGAGGGTGTGATCGTCGGTAACGGTGAGCACACCTCTGGTAACGCCACTGGTGGTGACGGTGGTGCTGCGGATGGCTCCGGTGCGACCGGCGGTAACGGTGGTGTGGCGATCGTGCGGGCTTCTGATGGCTCGATCGGTGTCGCCGGTGACTCGAGTCTGGCTCAGGCCGCCGGCGGTGACGGTGGTGCGGGTCAGAACGGCGGTCAGGGTGGTGCCGGTGGTGCCGGTTACACCTTTGTCACCAACGGTGGCACGGTGACCGACGACAACGGGGCGGCCACTATTGCCCAGGGCGGCCAAGGTGGTGCTGGTGTCGATGGCGGCAAGGGTGGTAGCGGCAGCTTCGCGCAGGTGACTGCGGGCCAGGACGGGACTGCCTACGGTCAGTCCACGGCTGGTAATGGTGGTGTGGGTACCGGCGCGGGCAGCACGGGTGGTAACGGTGGCAGCGCCAACGTCGAAGGGGCCTGGAATGGTTCCGGTGGTACTGCGCACGGTGTTGCCACCGGTGGTCACGGCGGCAACGGTGGTGATGCGACCGGTGCGGGTACGGGCGGCAAGGGTGGTGGCGGCAGTGTGGTCGCCCGCGGCGATGGCGCCGAGGCCAGTGGTGCTGGCCACGGCGGCAACGGTGGCAACGGCTACGACGGCGGCACGGGCGGCAACGGCTTCAGCGGCCAGGTCGCGGCGTTGAACGACCATGCCACGGCGAATGGCATCGCGACTGCCGGTACCGGTGGTGACGCCACCGGTGCGGGGGCTGTGGGTGGTCAGGGTGGTTACACCTACATCCAGGCCAATGGGGAAGGTTCGACCATCTTGGGTAGCACCGCTACCGGTGGTGACGGTGGTGCTGGGGTTCCTGGGGCTAACGGCAGGGTGGCCTCGGACACGGTGATCAACGCCCAGGGTGCCAACGACTCCATCACCAACAGTCACGTCACCGGAGGTAACAGTGCCGGTACCCAGCAGGGGCCTGGGGCGCGGATCACCACCGATGGTGGTCATGTCGCTGACAGCTCGGTGACCGCTGGGCAGAGCACCGACACCACGCTGGGTGGTTCGGGCAGCCTGACCGTGACCGGCGGCGGCAATGTCGCTGATGCTCACCTCACCGGTGGTAACGCCGGTACGGGCACCGGCAAGGGTGGTGGTGCCACCGTCACGGTTACTGGCGGTACTGTCAACGGTCTTGATGTTGATGGTGGCCACGGTGGTGTCAACGGGGCCGGCGGCAGCGCCACCGCGACCGTCGGGACGGACAGCTCCGTGGCTACCAGCTCGGTCACCGGTGGTGACGGCGGTGCCGGCGGTGCCGGTGGTGCGGCCTCCCTGATCGCCACCGACGGCTCCCACATCGAGGACACCCACGTGACCGGTGGTGAAGGCTCCGACACCGCTGTTGGTGGTGCGGCCAGTGTCATGGCGGGCGGGACACTGCCGTCGCTGGCGGACAACGGCACGGCTGACCGGTTGGGTGGCGACGTCACCAATGTGACCGTGACGGGCGGTGCCGCTGGTGTTGGCGATGGCAATGGCGGTGTTGGTGGTGCTGGTGGTGCCGCGCAGGTGGTGGCTCAGCTGGATGGCACGGTCTCCGACGCTGAGGCGGCCGGTGGTGTCGGTGGTAACGGTGCTGACGGCGGCCAGGGTGGTGCCGGTGGTACAGCCGAGCTGTGGACCCTCTACCAGGACAACACGCACACGGCCCATTTGGGTGGCGACGTGACTGGTAAGGCCACCGGTGGTGACGGTGGTAACGGCACCGGTGACAACAGCCTTGGTGGTGCGGGTGGTTCGTCGCGGATTGCTACGGGGTCTTACTACCAAGACGGTGGTTCGGCTGGTGGTACCGCGACTGGCGGTAACGGCGGTGACGCCACCTCTGATGGGAGCAATGGTGGGACCGGTGGTGCCGGTGCTGGTGCGCGGATTTACGGTGCCGGTATCGGGGCTGTGGTTGATCCGACCAGCGTGGTGACCGGCGGTAACGGTGGTGACGGACTCGATGGTGGTGTCGGCGGTGGGTTTGTCTTCCACGCGCAGGTCGCCGCGTTCGGTGAGGGCGCCCAGGCTGGTGGTACAGCCATCAACGGTAACGGTGGCGACGGCATCGGGGTGGGTAGCACCGGTGGTATCGGTGGTGACGCGCAGATCCGTGCCGACATGCAGGGCGGCGGCGGTGGCAGTGTCACCGGTGTGACCCAGGGCGGTAACGGCGGTCAGGGCAGCGACGGTCTTGCTGGTGGTGCCGGTGGTACCGGTCGGATCAGTTCCGGCGGCTACGGCGGCACCATCGACAACGGGTCTGCGACCGGCGGTAACGGCGGTGACAGTGCCAACGGTCTTAACGGCGGCGCCGGCGGTGAGGGCCGGATCGGGCACACCAGCAACGGCCCTGATGTGAACGACACCGGCATGCACGTCACCGACAGCAGCGCGGTCGGCGGCAACGGTGCCGCTGGTCACGCAGGTGGAAGCGGCGTCGTGCAGGCCACCAACGGCGGTGCCATCAGCGACAGCACCGCGACCGGTCAGCACAGTACCGACACGGCCACCGGTGGTTCGGCCAGCGTCACTGCTGACGGCGCAAACAGCTCTGTCACCGACAGCTCTGCCACTGGTGGTAAGGCCGGCGCGGGAGACGCCAACGGCGGCACCGGTGGTGCCGGTGGTAATGCCGATGTCACGGCGACCTATGGCGGCGCCGTCGATCACGGCACGGCGATCGCCGGTGGCGGTGGCCAGGGCATCAACGGTGGCACCGGTGGTGCTGGCGGTGACGGCAGTGTCCAGGCGGCCGGTGCGAACAGCTCGGTCACCGATGGCACCGCCACCGGTGGTACCGGTGGTAAGGGCGAAGACGGCGGTACCGGCGGTGCTGGTGCGTGGGCCAGTGTGACGGCGGGTATCGACCAGAACAACGACAACCTGCCCAATAACACGGTGTCCGGCAGCGATGCCACCGGTGGCACCGGCGGTGACGGTATCGGCTTGGACAGCACCGGTGGTGCTGGCGGTTTCGCCGCCGTCCAGGGCGGAAACGGCAACGAGGTTGTCGACAGCACCGCTACCGGCGGGGCCGGTGGTGAAGGCACCCTCGGCGGCAACGGCGGCGCGGGCGGTGGAGGCCAGATCCTCTCGTTGAGTCAGGGCGTCGTGACCGACGGCATCGCGAAGGGTGGTGCCGGAGGTGCGGGCACCGACGGCGCCACCGGTGGTGCCGGTGGTGTGGGCCAGGTTGTGGGCTGGGCGCCGGACGGCAACGGGAGCGGCGAGGCGACCGGTGGTGCTGGTGGGGCCGGTAACGGCGGCGACGGTGGCGCCGGTGGTGTCGCTTCGATCTACGGCTACGCCAGCACCGTAAATGGTGTGGCGGTCGGTGGTAGCGGCGGCGACGGCGGCCTCAACGATGCCCTGGGCGGCGTCGGTGGCCAGGGTGGTGCGGGTGCTCGTGCCGACATCCGGGCTGATGGGGGCGGCGACGTCAGTGGGACCGCAAAGGCTGGTTCCGGCGGTGACGGCGGCGACGCCGTCGACGGCATCGACGGCGCCGCCGGTGGCGACGGTGGCCGGGCTTACCTCGGCGGTGCGATGGCCAGCGGTCAGTTGGTCACGCACGGCAGCGCCGGCACCATTACCGGTGAGGTGACCGGCGGCGACGGTGGCGAGGGCGGTGCGGGCGCGCCGTCGGCGGTCGGCGGTGCGGGCGGTACGGCCAGCATCGAGGCCTTCTCCAAGACCAGCTCGGCCGACGCCACCGCAACAGGCGGCGAGGGTGGTGCCGGCGGCGAGGCCGGCGGCGGCAACGCCGGCGGTGCGGGTGGTGCCGGCGGCAATGCCAACATCACCGCCGACACTGGTGGCTCGATCACCAGCACCGACACCGGTAGCAGCGCAACCGGTGGTGCCGGTGGTGCCGGCGGAGCCGGCTCGGCCACCGGCGCCGGAGGGACGGGCGGTGCTGGTGGCACGGCGACGATGTCGGCCTCCGACGACGGTTCCATCAACGACGGCCAGGTTGTCGGGGGTGACGGTATTAACGGCGGGCCCAACGGCTTCGACGGTGGTGCCGGCGCCGATAACTCGCTGATCGTCAGTGGTTCCGGGAGCGGTGTCACCGACACGATCATCACCAGCGGTCAGAACACGGCCAATTTCGCCGGCGGCGCGGCTACGGCCAACGTGAGCGACGGCGGCATCATCACCGGCAGCACGATCACCGGCGGCAATGCCAGCGAGACTGCTGCCGGCGGTTCGGCGAGCCTGACTGCCAGTGGGGCGGGCAGCACCATCTCTGGTAGTTCGGCGACCGGCGGTAACGCCGGGGAGGGTGACGACAACGGCGGCGTCGGGGGCACCGGAGGCGATGCCACCGTCACCGCGACGAATGGCAGCACGATTACCGATGCCCATGCCATCGGTGGTGAGGGCGGTACCGGAACCGACGGCGGCGCCGGCGGCGTCGGCGGGCAGAGCGTTGTCCAGGCAACCGGATCGACCAGTACCGCCACTGGCACCGCGACCGCGGGCAAGGGCGGCGCCGGTGATGGCATCGACAGCATCGGTGGCGACGGCGGGAAAGCCTGGCTCGGTGCTCTTTCGGCAGGCAGCCATGTGGCGGGCACCGCCACCGCCGGAAACGGCGGCGAAGGCCTGGCCGGCGGTGAAGGCGGCGACGGCGGCCAAGGAATCCTGCTGACCCACTCCCTCGCTGCGGGCAGCACGGCCGGTGACGGAGGGACCGAAGCCATCGGCGGCGTGGGTGGCACCGGCACCGGCGACGGCAGTGTCGGCGGCAAGGGCGGCGACGGCAATATCGGCACGTACGGCAACGGCGACGGCACCGTCACCGGCACCGCCAAGGGTGGCAACGGCGGTGACGCCAGCAACGGCGGCCAGGGTGGTAGCGGCGGCCAGGGGCACCTTTCGACCGAGGTCCCGGGCTCCACGGCATCGGGCACCGGAATCGGCGGCAACGGCGGCGCCGGCGATGGCGGCAAGGGCGGCGCCGGCGGCATGGGCTGGGTCCAAGCCGGCGGCAGTGGTAGTGGCTCCGGCGGAACCGCCAGCGGCATCGGGATCGGCGGCAACGGCGGTAACAGCGGCGATGGCGTTGACGGAACCGGCGGTGCCGGTGGTGACGGCGGTCAGGGCCTCGTCCAGGGCTACGACGGCACCACTTCCGACGGCAGCGCCACCGGTGGTAACGGTGGCAATGGCGGTGCCGGCGGCGTCGACGGCGCGGTCGGCGGCAAGGGTGGCGATGGTGGGCTGGGCAGCATCAAGCACGGTGATGGGCTCAGTGGCACCGGTGGTAACGGTGGTGTCGGCGGTGGCGGCGGCACCTACGTCGACGCGACCAACACTGGCGCCGGTGGCGCCGGTGGTGCCGGCGGCGCCTCGGCCAACGCCCCCGCCGGCGGTACGGCCGGCAACGGTGGGAACGGCGGTGACGGCCAGGCCGACGGAACGCCCGGCGAGGCCGGCACCCCCGGTACGGACGCCCCGTAGCGAATCCGCACCACAACCCACCGCGGCCCGGTCTTTCGACCGGGCCGCGGTGGCGTTTGGGCCCATCGCTGCTCCGAATGGGCTCGTCTCCGCCTCGATGAAGATATGTTTATGCTGAGAATTTCTCGATTGCTGTGCACCGGTCTTCGTCGCCGCTTTGGGGTGGCGAGGCGCGGCGTCGCGAAGATTTTGGCGGAAACATAGCAGCTCAACATAGGTACTTAGTGGAACCAAGTAATCCGTGTTCGGCGCGGGTGCAAGCGACGCCTGGCGCTGTCCGATTATCCGGATGACCGTGCACTAATTCGCGGGGACTTGACTGAGCGCAAACGGTCATTAACGTAAGCGACAAGTTAGCGACGGTTCCGCACCGTCGCAGTCCCAGGGGGCGGCATGCGGTCTCGCCGCCCGGGTGCGTCCGAAGGCCACGCCCCGGTTCACCGACGGGCTTCGCGGGCTGACGTCAACGGTCCCCTGCGCGGGGGGTGCAGGGGACCGTTGACGTTTCAGCGCACGCGGAAGAACACCGGATCCCAAACGCATCGTCAGCCCGGGACGACCTCGAACCGGGTCCGGCCGTGCATGCGGTAGACCTGGAAGTCGGCATCGAGGGTGAAGATCCGCCGGTCGCCACGCTCTTCGGCCAGTGCGACCAGTGTGGCGTCGGCCAGATCCATCGGCCGGTCAGCGTATTTGACCATCAATGCCGCAGCGCGTTCGATCACCGCCGGTGACAGTTCGGCCAGCACCAGTCGCCGGCTGGTCAGAAGTTTCCACAGTGCCTGTTGGCCCGGCGAGCCGCCGGCCCGCCCGAGCAGATACATCGCCTCGGTGAACGCCGGCCAGGTGGTGACCAGCGGCAGGCGCAGGCCCCGCAGGGTCAGCACGCACGTTTCGTGGTCGGCCTCGTCGGCGTCGATGAGCGCGATCAGCGGACCCGCGTCGGTGAGCGTCACCGGCTGCGTTGTCGGTCCGTGAGGGCCTCGGTGAACGCCTCACCAGTCCGACGGGCACGACCGCCGCCACCGTTGACGGCCCCGATCACGTCGGCGAAGCCTTCAACGGTGTCGGTGTTGAGCACCTCGTCGGCCCGCGCGGTGGCAGCCCGCCGGATGAACTCGGACAGCGACTCGCCTGCGACCGACGCCGCGCGCTGCAGCCGGTTCTCCAGATCGGGACTCAGCCGCAGCGTCTTCATGCGATCCAGGGTATCGCGCATTGGCATCAGCGTGATACGTCTCGTCCTGGTCTCGCTCGCCACGGATCAACGAGACCGGTAGACCTGGGAGCGATGCCCGACCCTGGTGGTCACGATCTGCCCTCGCTGCTCGTCGAGCATGTACAGCACACGGTAGTCACCGCGCCGTGCGGACCACTGGTCCTCGACGTTCCGGCCTCGGCTTCTTGGCGGGCTGTCGCGATGTCCTCATGTCTGCCGGGTTGGGCCTGCCAATGCAGCGGTTCTTCCAGCGCCTCGAGGTCATCCACGGACATCAGCACCGCCGCCGGCTTGCCGTGCCGGCTTAACGCACCCGAAAGATCAGCGTCCGCTGCACGACGAAGTTGATGACCGTCGCGGTGCCCTGCGCGATCACGAACGCCACCGGCAGCGCCCACCGCTGATAGTCCAGCAGCTCCAGCACCAGATGGTTGATCCCCACCTGCACGGCGAACGTCAAGGCGTACAACACCATCACCGCCACGAACCGGCCGGTGTGCGCCGAGGACTGAAACGTCCAACGCCGGTTGATCAGGTACGCGGTGATGGTGCCGGCCACGAAGCTGCATGCCTTGGCCAGGTCGACTTTGACGCCGAAACCCAGGTACAGCAGCAGGTACAACCCGAAGTCCACCACCGCCGACAGCGCCCCGGTGATCAGGAAGCGCCACACCTGGGTGGACAGGTGCAGATGACTGGGCTGCGTCGTCTCGGCCACCCGGGAAGCTTAATCGGCCGTCCTACGCTGAAGAGATGTCCGGCTCGCCGATCACCGCCATCGAGGCCATTCCGCTGCGCATCCCGCTCAAACCGGACCTGCCCGGCGCGGCGCTGTGGGGCGAACGGGTGACGGCCGCGGACTCGCTGCTGGTCAAAGTCACCACCGACGACGGCATCGTCGGCTGGGGCGAGGCGTTCGGGCTCTACGGCACGGCGCTGGCGGCCCACGCGCTCGACGAACTCGTCACACCGTTGTGCCTGGCCCGCGACGCCGCCGACATCACGGCGCTGAGCGACCACGTCCAACGCAAGCTGCACGTGTTCGGCCGCGGCGGGGCGATCACCTACGCGCTGTCTGCGGTCGACATCGCACTGTGGGATATCGCCGGCAAGCGTGCCGGGCTGCCGGTCTCGACGCTGCTCGGCGGCGGCGACGGCCGGGCCATGCCCTGCTACGCCAGCCTGGCCTGCTACACCGAGCCGGACCGGGTCCGCGCCGCGGTGCGTCGCGTCGTCGATGACGGGTTCACCGCGATCAAGCTGCACGAATCCGAGTTGCCGGCGATAGCGGCGGCCCGTGATGAGGCCGGGCCGGCCATAGCGCTGATCGTCGATGCTGGCTGTGCCTGGACGCTTGACCAAGCCCGTGCCGTCGCTCCCGACCTGCACGCGGTGAACATGTTGTTCCTGGAAGAGCCGCTGTGGCCGCCGGAGAACTTCGACGGGCTGGCCGAACTGCGCCGCAGCACCGCTCTACCGATTGCCTCCGGTGAGAACATAGGCACCACAATGGAATTCGAGCGGCTCCTGGATGCCGGTGCGGTGGACTTCGTGCAGCCCAGCCCGGCCAAAGTGGGCGGAATCACCGAGCTACGCAAGGTCTTTGCGCTCGCCGAAGCCCGCGATGTGGCGGTGATGACGCATTCCTTCTACGACGGTCCCGGACTGCTCGCCGCGATCCAGACCGCTGCTGCGCTGGGCGGCGCCGGCGCGATGATCGAGTGGCGCTGGTTCGACCTGGAGGCCTCGATCTACGGCGACGCGCTGACGATGACGGAGGGCCGGGTCACCGTGCCGGATGGGTCCGGGCTGGGCCTCGATCCGGATCCCGACGTCATCAGTGCCTACCGGTTCGGAGTGTGAGTAGCAGCTGATTACGCTGGCCGCAGCTATCACAAGTCGAGGTGCAGTCGCAGCGCCTCGTCGAGTTGGGTGAGTTCGATCGCCGGGAGGCGGCCGATTCGCCGTTGCAGACGTTCGACGGCAACCGACCTGATCTGTTCGGCTTGTGCTTTCGAATCGACGGCCAGGCCGGTGGAGGTGGCCGGCAACAGCACCTGGAACGGGTAGACAGTAGCGGTGTTGCTGGTCACCGGGACGACGGTCACCACGCCGCGACCGAGTCGGCCGGCCGTTGCATTGGCCCGGTCGTTGCTGACGACGACGGCCGGGCGGTACTTGTTCGCTTCGCTTCCGCGGGTCGGGTCAAAGTCGACCTGCCAGATGTCACCGCGGCGCATCGACGGCCCCGTCGTCGGTGGCCCGGTCCCAAACCTGATCCTCACCGTCGGCCGACCACTGCGCCCAAGCGTCGGCGTAGTCGTCTTCGAGGGTGGGGTAGCGCAGCATCCGAATCGCATGCTGGACGGCCGCCGAACGGGACGGCAAACCCGTGCGTTGCGCGTAGGCGTCCAGAGCCTCGACATCCTCGGCGGAAAGACTGATACTCAACTTCATACCACGATGCTACTCAGGTATGACCGCCCGCTACACCCAGTAGGCCACCCGCGCCCGGAACTGGCGCAGCACCAGCGCGGCCACCGACCAGCCGACCACGGTCAGCACCAGCACCACCCCCCAGTGCCGCAGCGGCTGGGCCGCCCCCAGCAGCGGGGCGCGCACGATCTCCAGATAGTGCATCAGCGGGTTGAACTCGATCACCGTCATCCAGCGCGACGCCCCCTGGGCGCGCAGCGTGTCGTAGTTCCAGATGATCGGCGTCATCAGGAACAGCAGCTGCACTACCGAGAACAGCAGCGGGGAGATGTCGCGGTAGCGGGTGGCCAGAATCCCGAAGCACAGCGACACCCACACGCAGTTCAGTGCGATCACCAGTAGCGCCGGGATCACCGAAAGATCCGCCCACGACCAGGGTTTGGGGAAGATCAGTGCGATCGGGATGTAGATGACGATGTTGTGGGCGAACAGGATCATCTGCCGCCACACCAGCCGGTAGACGTGCACGCTCAACGGCGTCGGCAGCTGTTTGATCAACCCCTCGTTGGCCACGAACACGTCGGCGCCCTCCAGGATGGCGGCGTTGAGCAGGTTCCACACGATCAGCCCCAGCGTCACGTACGGCAGGTGCACCGCCAGGTCGAGGTGGAACAGCTTGGAGTACAACCCGCCCATCGCCACCGCGGTGGTGGCGGTGCCGATGGTGATCCAGAACGGGCCCAGCACGCTGCGCCGGTAGCGCTGCTTGATGTCCTGCCAGCCCAGGTGCAGCCACAGCTCGTGGCGACGGAATCCGTCGGTCAGATCGGCCCGCGCCCGTGCGAAGGTGCGCGACTCGCCCGCTATATCGGTGAAACTCATTGCTGCCCCTTGGGTTTGGCGAACTGCTCCCGGCGCCCCAGTCGGCGCAGCCGGGCCCACTCGGCCAGGCCTGCCATGTCCCAGCGGCGTGACACCAGGAAGAACCAGCCGAACCGCAGCCACTCCTGGACCAGCAGTCGGCGCATGCCGGGCTGGGCCATCAGGTAGCCGCGGTTGCGGTAGGTGAAATAGCGCTTCACCGCGTTGTCCGGGTACTGGGTGTGCATCCGGCCGCCCAGGATCGGCTTGAACTCCGCTGAGCCGCACGGATGCAGGTAGGCCGCGGTCAGGCAGGTGCCGAACGCCAGACCGGAGCGCACCAGCCGGCGGTGCACCTCCACTTCGTCGCCGCGCATGAACAACCGCAGGTCGGGCACCCCCACCGCATCGAGTGCATCGGCGGTGAACAGCGCGCCGTTGAACAGCGAGGCGATCCCCGGCAGCAGATCGCCTCCGCCGCTGCGCAATTCGCTGACCTCGCGTCGCCACACCAGTCCGCGCCGCAGCGGGAACGCCAGCCGGGAGGGGTCATCGATGTTGCACACCATCGGCGACACCTCCGCCAGTCGGTGCTGTGAAGCGCACGCCAGCAGCGCGGCCAGCACACCGGAATCGGCCGGCCGTCCGTCGTCGTCGGCCAGCCACACCCAATCCGCGCCGGCCGCCAGCGCGTGCAGGATGCCCAGCGCGAAACCGCCTGCGCCCCCGAGGTTTCGCCGCGACCCGAGATACGTGCACGGCACCGGCTGTCCGGCCACCAGGTCGCGCACCGCGGTGTCACCGGAGGCGAAGTCGTTGTCGACGACGATCACGTGGTCCGGCGCCCGGGTCTGGCTCACCAGCGCTTTGAGGGATTCGGCCAGCTGCTCGACGCGGCGGTGGGTGACCACCACGGCGTAGACGGTCTGACTCACGCCTGATCCCGCGTTTCGGCCAGCACCTCACGCACGTGCCGGGCGGCGTCGGGACCCTCATAGGCGCCGACCACTTCCTCGATTCCGCCGGTCATCTTCACGGTGCCGTGGTCGATCCACATCGCGGTCTTGCACAGCCGGGCCAGAAACTCGTTGGAATGGCTGGCGAACACCAGGATTCCGGAGCGCTCCACCAGCTTCTGCAGCCGGGTCTGGGCCTTCTTCAAGAACTCGGCGTCCACCGCCCCGATGCCCTCATCCAACAGCAGGATCTCCGGGTCGATGCTGGTGACCACGCCCATCGCCAGCCGCACCCGCATCCCGGTGGAGTAGGTGCGCAGCGGCATCGCCAGATAGTCGCCCAGCTCGGTGAATTCGGCGATCTCGTCGACCTTGGCGGCCATCTGCTTGCGGGTCTGACCTAGGAACAGCCCGCGGATGATGATGTTCTCGTAGCCGGAGATCTCCGGGTCCATGCCCACGCCCAGGTCGAACACCGGAGCCACCCGGCCGACCACGGTTGCCGAGCCCCGGGTGGGCTCATAGATGCCCGAAAGTAGCCGCAGCAGTGTGGATTTGCCGGCGCCGTTATGCCCGACCAGACCCACGCGGTCCCCGAGCGACAGTGACATGGTGATGTCGCGCAGTGCCTCGACCACCACCACATTGGAGTTGTTGCGCCCGATCGCCCCGCCTGCCTTGCCGAGGAACGCCTTCTTCAACGACCGCGACTTGGCGTCGAAGATGGGGAATTCCACCCACGCGTCACGGGTCTCGATATGAGGGTCGGTGGCAGACAAGGTGCGCTACAGGTATTGACCGGAACCGGTGTGGCCGTGTCCGCTGTGTCCGGGACCGCCGGCGGTGGGGCCGGGCGGCAGCGCGCCGTGGCGCATCTGCTCCAGCTGCGCACGGGCGGCCATCTGCTGGGCGAACAGCGCGGTCTGGATACCGTGGAACAGCCCCTCCAGCCAGCCGACCAGCTGGGCTTGGGCGATCCGCAGCTCGGCGTCAGACGGGGTGGCGTCCTCGCGCAGCGGCAGCGTCAGCCGGTCCAGCTCCTCGCGCAGCTCGGGGGCCAGGCCGTCTTCGAGTTCACGAATAGAAGCTGCGTGAACCTCACGCAACCGGACCCGGCTGGCCTCATCCAGCGGAGCCGAGCGCACCTCCTCGAGCAACTGTTTGATCATCGTGCCGATCCGCATCACCTTGGCGGGCTGCTCGATCAGGTCGGTCAGCGACGGCTCGTCGTCGTCATCGTCGTCCCCGGCGGGTGCACCGCCGGCGGCCAGCAGCCGCGGGTCGGCGCCGCTGATGATCTCGATGTCGTCTGAGCCGTCTGCGCTGCTACTACCGGTGCTCAACGCCCCTCGCCTCCCTGCCATTCATAGATGCTGGCACCGCCATTGTCGTAGATCTTGGCCCACGACCGCGATTTCTCCAGAGACACTAGTCCGTCGGGCAGCGAGAACCCGCGCACCGTCGGGCTGCTGATCAGCACGTAGCGAATGTTCAGGGCGCGCACGGCCGCGGCCACCCGCGGGTCGGTGTCGGCGTCGTCGGCGTAGGCCCAGAAGACGAACCGGTGCGGGCCCGGACCCTGCTGCTGCGGGTAGTCGTAGTGCGTCCACAGCGGGTGCAGGTCGGCGACGGCGTACATCCAGGCGCTGCCGTCGACGTTGGCGTTGCCGATCACGCTGTCGCGGGCCCCGGGCAGCTCCGCCAGGTGAGCGAACGCCTCCAGGTCGCGGGCGTCGACCATCACCGAGTCGTACTTGTCGCCGATCAGAAACGCGTGCCGCGGCAGGTAGTGCCAGGCCAGCCCCACCGTCGCTACAACTACCGCCGAGCAGACGCAAAAGCCCCCAAATCGGGGCCATTTAGGGGGCTTTGGCGTCTGCTCGGCCAAGAAGGTGACCAGCCACCCCAGACCCACCCCGGCCATCGGGATCAGCAGCAGCGTCATCGCCGCCATGATCCGGCGCGGGTCGCTGTAGAACAGGTCGGTGAAACGGCCGATCACGGCGCCGGCCGGGCCGCCCAGCGGAGCCGAGGACTGCACCACCCCCACCACCAGCACCGCCCACAGCGCCAGCGGCCACCACACCTTCTTGTAGAGCAGCAGCCCCGCCCCGACCGCGGTCAGCCCCACCAGCGTGTACTGCACCGGGAAGTCGTTGAGGTGGCGGGTGTGCAACAACAGCGCGTCGCGCAGCCCCGACTTGCGACCCTCATGGGTCAGGAACGAATGCCCGGCGATGATGTCGGCCTGCTCGCGCACGCTGAGCAGTTGCGGCAACAACAGCAGCCCGGTCGGCACCAGGACAGCGGCCAGCGCCAGGGTGTCGCGCCGCTTGCCCCGCAACGGATTCCACAGCGCCCCGTCGAAGGGGCCAAGCCACCAGGCCGCCAGCAGCAACACCGTCACCACGCCCCCGGTCAGGTGCACCGAGAACACCCCGACCAGCGCCAGCACCGCCACGCCGATCCGATCGCGATGGGTGCGAACCCCCGTGACCAGCGCAAAAGCCGGCACCACCAGCCCGTAGGCCACCAGGTTGGGCATGGCCGCAGTGCCGAACTCGACATAGGGCAGCGCCGTGAACGACGCCGACAACGCGCCGGCGGTAGCCGCCGAAAGCGCAAGCCGGCGCGTGCTCAACATGCGCTGCAGCAGGTTCCAGGTGAGCAGCGCGGCGCTGATCGGGAACAGCCACACCGAGGCGGCCAGCCCGGCCAGCGTGTAGCCGGTGGTGGGCGCCGCGCCGGTCAATTGGCACAGCACCGCGGTCAGCGCGTGGAACGCCGACGGGTAATAGAGCTGAGCGTGGGTCTCGACGTTGCGCAGTTCGCCCATGTGGGTGGGCGAGGCCTGCCCGGTGTCGAGGATGAAGCGGACGGTGTTGGCGTGCCAGACCGCATCCCAGGTGCTGGGAATGCTCTGCCAATCCGGCAGGCCGCGCACCGCCGCCCAGCCGATCAGCAGCATGCCCAGCAACACCCCGGCGGCCACGGTGAGCATCGGCCCCACGGCGGTCCCCGGCGCCGCCACATGAATGCCGGGCCGGCGGTCCAGCAACCCCCGAACACCGCGCGCCAGGCCGGCCAGCAGCGCCCCGACCACCACCAGCGCGGCCAGCGCGGTGCCGGCGTTCCACGGGATCCCGAGCGCACCGAACGGCACGATGGCCAGCCCGACCACCCCGTAGGTCAGCGCCGGGCCGACCGTCACCGCCAGCGGCCACGTCAGTCGCGACCCGGCGGCGATGAGTGCTCCCGGTGCGACCAGCAGCAGTAGCGCGGCAACCATTCCGAACCCCAGAAGCACTGCACTAGTATGTCTGCCAAGGTGACACGGTTCAGCGCTGCGGGGGAGCTATCCCGTTACCCGATACTTTCGCCGATCACCCGATCTTGAGAAGTTCTAAGGTGGCTGACATGGCCTATGACGTCGCCCGGGTGCGTGGACTGCACCCGACGCTCGGTGACGGATGGGTGCATTTCGACGCGCCGACGGGCATGTTGATCCCGGACTCGGTGGCGACCACGGTTTCGACCGCTTTCCGGGGATCGCTGGCCACGTCGACGGGTCCGCATCCGGCCGCCCGACGCAGTGCCGCGGTGCTGGTCGCCGCGCGCCAGGCCGTCGCCGACCTGGTGGGCGCCGATCCCGCCGGGGTGGTGCTGGGGCCGGATCGCGCGGTGCTGCTGAGCGCGCTGGCCGATGCGGCGTCGTCGCGGGTGAGCCTGGGCTACGAGACGCTGGTCAGCCGGCTCGATGACGAGGCCAACATCGCCCCGTGGGTGCGCGCCGCCAACCGCTACGGCGCCAAACTCAAATGGGCCGAGGTGGACATCGAGACCGGGGAGCTGCCGGGCTGGCAGTGGGAGAACCTGATCACCCCGTCGACCCGGCTGGTGGCGGTCAGCTCGGCGTCGGGGGTGCTGGGCACGGTCACCGATCTACGGCCCGTCACCAAGTTGATCCACGACGTCGGTGGGGTGGCCGTGGTCGACCATTGCGCGGCGGCGCCGTACCAGTTGCTCGACATCAACGACGTCGAGGCCGACGTGGTGGCCCTCAACGCGGCCCGCTGGGGCGGCCCGCCCGTGGGGGCGCTGGTCTTCCGCGACCCGGCGCTGATCGACACGTTCGGGTCGGTGTCGTTGAACCCGCACGCCGTCGGCGCGGCGCGGCTGGAGGTCGGGCTGCATCAGTTCGGGCTGCTGGCGGGCCTGGTGGCCAGCGTCGAATACCTGGCCTCGCTCGACGAGTCCGCCCGGGGCAGCCGGCCCGAGCGGCTGGCGGTCTCGATGCAGTCGGCCGGGGCGTATCTGCATCGGCTGTTCGACTACCTGGTCGGCTCGCTGCGGTCGCTGCCGCTGGTGATGATGATCGGCCAGCCCGAGGTCCGGATTCCGGTGGTCAGCTTCGCGGTGCGCAATGTGACCGCCGAGCGGGTGGTGCAGCGGTTGGCCGACAACGGCGTGCTGGCGATCGCCAACGCCGGGGCGCGGGTGCTGGACGTGATCGGGGTCAACGACATCGGCGGAGCGGTCACCGTGGGGCTGAGCCACTACTCGACGACCTCGGAAGTCGACCAGTTGGTGCGCGCGCTGGCATCGTTGGGCTGACCGAGGCTCCGGTCCCCTTCGCCCCGCTACGCTGTGGGCCGATACCCCCAAGCACTTCCTAAGGCAGATCAGACGATGGCAGAACCGACGACTTCCCTGGCCCCCTTGGCGCTGGACACGCTGGTCGACCTGTTGCAGCAGCAGGCTGCGCGGTTGCAAGACACGCCCGCATTCATCTTCTGCCCGGAGGGCGACACCGAAGAAGCCCGGATCACCTACCGGGAACTGGACAGCCGGGCCCGTTCCATCGCGGTGGACCTGCAACGCCAGGGTGCCGCCGGCGAGCGGGTGCTGGTGCTCTGCCGGCCGGGGGTGGACAGCGTGGCCGGGCTGTTCGGCTGTTTCTACGCCGGCGCCGTCGCGGTCCCGGTCGACGAGCACTGGCCGATCCGGCGGATCGAGACCGTCGTCCCCGAGGCGGATGCGCGTTTCGCGCTGGCCACGGCCAAGACCCAGGCAAAAATGAAGGCCGCCGTGGACGGCCTCAGCGCCGGGCCGAAGCTGAGCTGGCTGGCCATGGACGAGGTCGAGGACGACGGCCCCGACTGGGAACTGCAGGGCATCGGTGCCGACAGTCTGGCCATGATCCAGTACACGTCGGGCTCCACCGGGATACCGAAGGGTTGCGTGCTGACTCATCGCAACTACGTGAGCAACCTCGAGATCATGCGCTGGGCACTGAACCCGCCCGACGATGCTCCGGTGCTCAACAGCCCGATCAGCGGGGTGTCCTGGCTGCCGCAGTACCACGACATGGGATTCGTCGGGGGCATCCTCGGCACCATCTACGGCGGCCGCACCACGGTGTTGATGTCGCCGAGTGCGTTCCTGATGCGCCCCATCCGGTGGCTGCAGGCGATCTCGCGCTTCCAGGCCACGATCACGGCCGCACCCAACTTCGCCTACGAGGCCTGCGTCAAACGCAGCACCCCCGAACAGCGCGCCGCACTGGATCTGTCGAGCCTGTCGATCGCGGTGGTCGGCGCCGGGCCGATCAGCTCCGAGACGTTGCGGTCCTTCACCGAGACGTTCGCGCCGGCCGGTTTCAGGGCCGAGGCCTTCATTCCGGCCTACGGTCTGGCCGAGGCGACCCTGGGTGTGACGGGGATGTCCGATTCGCCGGTGCCAGTGGTCCGGCACTTCGACCGGACCTCGCTCGGTGAGGACCGGGTCGTGGAGGTGCCCGACGACTCCGGCGGTTCAGCGAGGCTCGACGAAGGAGAGGCGAAGCTGGGACCGCCGCATGACCCCGCCGGGGCGCTGTCCCTGGTGGCCTGCGGCGCCAAAGCCGAGACGCAGGAAGTGCTGATCGTCGACCCCGAGACGCGCGTGCGCCGCGGCGACGACGAAGTCGGCGAGATCTGGGTCGCCGGACCCAGCGTCGGGGTGGGCTACTGGGGGCGCCCCGAGGAGACCGAGTACGCGTTCGACGCGCACCTGGCCGACACCGGGGAAGGCCCCTACCTGCGCAGCGGCGACTTGGGATTCTTCCGGGACGGTGAGCTGTATGTCACCGGGCGGTGCAAGGACCTGATGACGATCGGCGGCTACAGCCACTATCCCAACGACATCGAGCTGACCGTGCAGGATTGCCACCCGGCACTGATGCCCGGCCGCGGTGCGGTGTTCCAGCTACCGACCGAGCGCTACGCCCCCGAGTACCTGGTCGTGGTGCAGGAGGTCCACCACCACGAGGCCGCCGGGGTCGATCTGGACGGCCTGATCGAATCGATCCGCGCCGCGATCCGCGCCCACCACGGGGTCGACGCGCAGGCGGTGGTGCTGCTCAAGCCGATGCGGATCCCGACCACCACCAGCGGCAAGATTCAGCGCGGCGCCTGCCGCGATCAGTACGTTGCCGGTGAGTTGGTGGCGCTGGCCCAGTGGGCCGAGCCCCGGCCGGAGAACAAGGCCCAGGGGGTCAAGGGTGCGCTGATGGCCGGCCTGGGGCGGCTCGTCGCCGCTAATCTGGGGCAGCGGGTCGAGGGCTCGGATCAGCCGGGCCGGTCCTGACGGGCAGTCCTGCGGGGGCGACGACGCCCTGAGATTGCTCGTCGATGTTCCCCGACGGTGTCCTCGATACCGTTGCGTTATTAGTCGGTGTCGCGGATCGCTACCAGGTGCTCCAGCTGTTTGCCATGAAAAGCTCTTCGGCGCAGTGGAACCCGAGATCGCCGGTGCGCAGGAAAGTCGACCTTTGCCGAGGTTGGCCGCCGCCGCTTTGACGGTGCGTTCGGTCTGCTGCGGCTGCATCCAATAGTGCTGCGCGACACCGGAAACCGTTGCTTGGATCGCGCCGCCGGGTCGGCCTGCACGCGAGGCGGGTCTCTGGGCGCCTGCGGAAGACCGCGCTGTCATGCCAGGGGATTCGGCGGCAGGCCATGACATGTTTGTGGACTTTGCTCGACCCTGACATGTTTCCGATGAGCGCGGTGTCATCCGGGTTGATATCCGGCGCAACCCATTCGGCGGCCCGCGAGTCGGTGACCTGATCGAGGCTGGACGACTGCAGTGACGGGCCTCACCGGCCGGGCGCAGGCGGAAACCGACTTCGTCGTCGGCGTAACGGTGCGCCGGTTGCTTGCGCTGGCCTCAGGTTTGCTGCGCTCAACCCTGGGCCCCGCCTCAGCGGGCTGACGCATCTCCGAATCAGCATTAACTAAACCTAAGAACTACATTTTCGGCTGGTCGGATGTATCGTCGCCTCAGGCGTACAGGCGTCCTCACTGACGGACGATCTATCGCGATACGTGGCGATACGGGGCGTTTTTCGAACGATTCTCATTAGAAAACTTCCGCGTCGACAAACCCAAAAACTCATGTAAAGTTCAGCAACGTCCATGATCAGTTCCCTAGGAGAGCATGATGCAGCTGGCGCTACGCCCGTACGTCACCCCCGGCGTCGCCATTGCGGGTGCCGCCTTGATCGCCGTCAATACGGCGGTCCCGCTTACTGCCCTGCAGTCGGCTCCCGCGCCGCGGCAGCAGCTCGACAACGTCGTGCACTATCCCGTGCAGCTCACGGCGGACTTCTTCGGCCCTTATGTCGACCTCTTCAACAACACCGCCGCGAACCTGGTGGCGATGGGGACCGACAACGGCTGGGGCAACATGCTCGAGCAGATCTTCAGTGACCCCAGCTCGCTGTCGCGGCTGCCCGAGGTGTTCGACTTCCTGACCAGCCTGATGCCTCAGATCAGCGGCGAAGACCCGCTCATGGTCCTGCTCTCGCCGATCCTGACCATCGGCATGGGCATCATCGGTCCGATGATCACGGTCAACGACGCGTGGCAGGACATCCTCAACCAGATTTTCAACCCGAGCGACCCGCTGGACCCGTTCGCGGCGATCTTCACCGCGGCGCCGCGACTGCTCGACGCATTCCTCAACGGCACCAGCACCATTGGTGCGCTCGGTATCGACGTCCCCGCCTTCAACGGGATCCTGGTCGCCGGCCAGAACCTGGTCATCGACATGACCGCGGGCGATCTGGTCGACGAGCTGAACATCGGTGATGAGACCATCGCCGGCCTGCTCGACCAGATCGGGATCGGCACCATGCCGGTGGCGGGCATGTTGACCGGCCTGTTGGACAGCCTGGGCATGGGCGATCAGACCCCCGTCGACGTGCTCGACTCGCTCGGTTTGGCTGACCTCGAGGTCGCCGGCGTGTTGACGACCGTTCTCGACGCCGTGGGCATCGGCAACCCGACCATTGCTGAGCTCATGGACCAGCTGGGCATCGGGGACGTGCAGGTCGCTGACCTCGTGATCGACTTGACCCACGCGCTCGGATTCGAGAACCCGACGGTCGTCGACATCGCCGACAGCGTCGGTGTGGCCGACCTCAAGCTGGCCGACCTCGGCATGACCGTGTTCAACGCGCTGGGCATCGGTGACCCGACCGTCAACGAGTTGCTCGGCGACCTCGGCGCCGACGACCTGACGTTGAACGGACTGCTGCACACCGCGGTCGACGCGCTCGGCCTGGGCGGCACCACGGCGGGGGGCCTGCTCGACGCGGTCGGCATCGGCGCCCAGAGCACCCACGAGTTCTTCGGCTCGCTGCTCGACGGCCTGGGCCTGGGCAACCAGACCATCATGGACCTGCTGAGCCAGGCCGGCCTCGCCGACGCCGACGTGGCCCAGTTGGCCGTTGCCGTGCTGGGCGAATCGGGCAACGTAACGGTTGCCGACGTCATGGGCTTCGCGGGCTTCGGCACCGTCACGGTCGGGGACATCACCGACCTGATGGGCATCACCAACATGTCGGTGGGCGACATCGTCGGAAACCTGGAGCCCTACACCGGCGTTCTCACGATCAACGACATGCTCGCCGCCACCGGCATGACCCCGCTGGACAAGGGTGGTGACGCCCTGCTGACCGATTCCCTGGCGAGCATGACCATCGCCTCCGTCATGGGCGACCAGTTGAACGATCCGCTCATTTCGATGCTCGGCGACATGGGCACCGCCACGCTGGCCGACATGATCCAAGAGAACTTCTCGATGACCCTCGGTCAGATGCTCGCCGACTCGGGCATGGCCGACCAGACCCTGCTCGAGCTGTTGCTGGCGGGAATGCCCGACCAGCCACTCTCGGAGCTGCTCGGTCCGCTGGGCGCCACCACGCTTTCCGACCTGATCAACCAGCTGGTCCCGGCCGACCAGACCATCGCCGACATGCTCGACCAGGCGGGCATCGGCAACCAGCACATCAGCGAACTCCTCAACCAGTTCCTCGGTGACCAGACCGTGGCCGGCGCGCTCGACGACGGCGGCCTGGGCAGCATGCACCTCGACGACATCATCAGCCAGGCGCTGGGTCCGCAGAGCCTCAACGAGATGCTCAACGAATTCGGCCTCGGCGGGCAGTCGCTGGGCGACCTGTTCGACCAGTTCTTGGGCAGCATGACCATCGGTGACGCGCTCATCGACGCCGGCCTGGGAACGCAGACCCTCAACGAGCTGATCGACTCGATGTTCGGCGATTCGACGGTGAGCTCGCTGCTCGGCGACTTCGGCACTCAGACCGTCGACGAACTGCTCGCGTCGATGGGCCTGGGTGACCTCACCCTCATCAATGCGCAGATCGGCGAGTTCTTCGGCTCGATGTCCTACTGGCTCGACGGCCTAGGGGACCAGATCGCGGAGATCCTCGGTGCTTAAGCGACCCCAAGACTCTGGAACTTCCGTCCGGGAGGGCATCATGCAGCAAACACTTCGTCCCTACGTCACCACCGGCTTGGCGATTGTCGGGGTGGGCCTCGTCGCCGCACCGCCGGTGACGTCACAGCTGCCGCAACTGCAGCGTGAGATCGCCGCCGTGCAGCAGCGGTCCGTCGCCCTGACCGCCGACGGCGACTTCTTCTCGCCGTGGACGGACCTGTTCAACAACACCGCGGCCAACCTGCAGGCGTTGAACCAGAACTCGGTCGACATGTGGGGGCTGCTGGTCCACGTCTTCACCAACCCGACGCAAGCGATTTCCGGCATCCCGGATGTCATCAACATCTTCACCAATCCGCTGCCCGGCATCGACGTGCAGGCCTTCCCCTTCCCGGTCGATATCGACCTGCAGCTGCCGCTGTGGTTGAACTCGCTGCTCACCGGCATGGGGCCGATGATGGCCGTCTTCGCCGCGATGCAGCAGCTGATGCAGCAGATCCTCGACTTCACCGACCCGATGGGGGCGCTGTCGGCGCTGGTCGGCGCGCCGGCGACGCTGCTTGACGCGTTCTTGAACGGCCACGAGAGCCTGGACATCGCGGGCTTCAGCCTCCCGCTGTTCAATGGCCTCCTCACCCCGGCTCAGCCCGGACTGAGCCTCGATGTCGGCGGTGTCGTCGACATGACCGGCCTCGGCGACACCACCATCACCGACCTGCTGAGCCAGGCCGGCATCGGAGACACGCCGCTGGACACCTTGATCATCGATCTGCTCGACCAGGTCGGTTACGGCCACATGACGCCGGTGGATCTGCTCGACGAGTTCGGGGTCGGCACCGAGACCCTGTCCAACCTGCTGATCGGCCTGTTCAACGAGGCGGGCATCGGCAACCCGACGATCGCCGAGCTGCTGACCGACCTCGGCGGTATCAGCCCGGATGACTCGATCGCGAGCCTGCTGATCGCCCTGCTCAACTCCCCGGAAATCGGGATCGGCAACCCCACTCTCTCCGAGTTCATCCTGGACCTGGTGGGCGGCGACAACGCAACCGTGGGCGGCCTGATCAAGGACCTGCTCGGCGCCCAGGGCAGCGAATCCCTCGCCAGCCTGGTTGACCCGTCGTGGACCGTCGGCGGTTTGTTGACCGACTCGCTGGGCGACCCTCCGCTGACCGAGCTCTTCGAGCAGCTGGGCCTCGGCGGCATCACGGTCGGCGAGCTGACCGGCATGTTCGGCGAATACGGCGAGCAAACATTGATCGACCTGCTCAACGACGGTTTCATGCCGGGAATGACGGGCGACTCCGAGCTGATGGACGTGCTGCTCTCGATGTTCCCGCCCGGTGCTACTTTGGCCGATTTGATGGGGGATTACGGCTTCACGACCCTCGGCCAAATGCTGGAGGAAATGCCGATCGGCGAGAACGACATGGGTTACGACCCCACCACTCCGGTGACCGATGTCGGGCTCGTGGACTTGATGTACACGCTTCCCAGCCCAGAACCGGGCTACCCGAACCTGGCCGAAACGCCGCTGGGTGTTCTCGCCCCCGATCAGGCCTCCCTTCTCGAGAAGGCCGGCAACCCGACGCTGGGCGCGGTGATGGGTCCCAACACCGTCGGCGAAGTCGTGCAGAACATGGGCCTCTACGACGTCAACGTGTTCACTCTGCTCGGCGCCATGAACCTCGACGACTACGAGCTGGCGACGCTGTTCGAGGGCCTGGGCGACCTGACCGGCAATGTCACCGTGGAGGAGTTCTTAACCGCCTGGGATTTCAACCCGACGTTGACCGAGCTCATGACGAACGTCTTCGGCGGGCTCGGCTTGACCGACACCACCCTGTTGTCGCTGTTCTCGGACTGGGGGATGGACAGCGTCAGCCTGGGCGGCCTTATCGACAGCCTCGGCTTGAACGATCTCTACATCCAGGCGATGCTCAACAACCTCGGCCTGAACAACATCGACCTGGATATGTTCATCGACCGACTCGGGTTGAGCGACATCTATATCGCCAACCTGCTCAACGGCCTGGGTATGGGCGACCAGCACCTCGACGACTTCATCAACGAACTGCTCGGCACTACGTCGATCGGCAGCATGCTGGGCGGCCTGGGCCTCGACGAGGTCTATCTGGACGACTTCATCACCGACGTGATGACCAGCCTGCTCGGCGACCCGACGCTGAGCACGTTCCTGGGCTGGTTGGGCCTGGACAACTATGACCTGGACACCATCGTCGCCAACCTCGGCCTCGGTGATGTAACGATCAACTCGCTGCTCACCGACCTCGGCTTCGGCGACCTCGACATCAACGGCCTGATCGATGGCATGGGTCTTTCCGACCTGGGCATCCTCAACTTCGACAGCGACTTCTTCGGGATGTTGCCGCTGTGGCTGAACGATATTCCGCAACAGATAGCCGAAGCGTTGGGCTTCTACGGCTGACCCGCGACAACCAATCCCGATGTTCCAGAACCGATAGACAACCAGAGCCAGGACAACTGTGGGCCGCACAGATAGGAAATCCCAAATGACTGACAAGCAGCACCGTGAAGAGCGTCGTGGTTTGACCGGCGCGGTCGGCCGACGGAGCCGCCGGGTGGCGGCCGCCGGTAGTGCGGTGGGGGCGTTTTTGGCGTTTGGGATGGCGCCGTTGGCGGCTGCGCCGGTGGCCAAGGCTGATG
>NZ_MVHC01000107.1 GCF_002086455.1 Mycolicibacter algericus DSM 45454 | reverse complement strand
CGGTCATCAGACGACCCTTCTGCCCCCGACACACCGGGGGGCCGTCAGGCCACTTACACCGTTACTGCGACAGTCCCCAACTTGGCGCCACCTAACGGGACGGATCGACTGCTATGAGCCGGCACAACCTGAATCGCCCTGGGTTGCGTGGAGGCTCCGAACCTTGGAAACGAGGATGGAGCCATGTCGAACAAGCAGTCGCCGG
>NZ_MVHC01000106.1 GCF_002086455.1 Mycolicibacter algericus DSM 45454 | reverse complement strand
TAGGTGGCATCGAGGAACACGTACGGGAATGCCTGCTCCGAGAGCGGGCGGTCGCGGAAGGCGGCCACTTCGGTGTCCAGGTCCGCGCAGATTCGCGAGACTTCGCTTTTGGAGATCCCCGAATCGGCCCCCAGGGCTTTGTGAGCCGTCCCGGTAAGTCCGGAGACTCCCGATCTTGGGAGGATTCGAGTTATGGGACGTGCAAGCAGGTATCCCGC
>NZ_MVHC01000105.1 GCF_002086455.1 Mycolicibacter algericus DSM 45454 | reverse complement strand
TGGCCCCGGTTCTTGGTGATTTTGCGCAGCTGGAAGTTGATCGACTCGATCGCGTTGGTGGTGTAGACGATCTTGCGGAGCTCCACCGGATAGTCCAGGAACGGAACGAATTCCGGCCAGGCGTTGCGCCACACGTCGATCGCGCCCGGGTACTGGGCGCCGAATTGCTGATCGAACTCCTTGAGGGCCAATTCAGCGCCATCGACGGTGGGCGCGGTGTAGATCGTCCGCATCGCGGTGGCGACCTTTTTGCGGTC
>NZ_MVHC01000104.1 GCF_002086455.1 Mycolicibacter algericus DSM 45454 | reverse complement strand
ATGAGGTCTATCCGATCCTCTATATCGACGGTCTGCGGCTGCGGATCGGCGACAACGGGGTCATCACCACCAAGGTGGCCTATCTGGCCATTGGCGTGGATCTCGACGGTCGCAAACACGCCCTGGGCTGCTGGATCCAAGACAGCGAGGGCGCGAAGTTCTGGCAGAAGGTCGTCATCGACCTACGCAACCGCGGCGTGCGCGACATCCTCATCGCCTGCTGCGACGGCCTGACCGGTCTGCCCGATGCGATCCGCTCGATCTACCCCGATACGGTCGTGCAGACGTGCGTGGTGCACGTCATCCGCAACG
>NZ_MVHC01000103.1 GCF_002086455.1 Mycolicibacter algericus DSM 45454 | reverse complement strand
CGTAACCCAGGTGATGGGTCAACTCCGAATTCAGGGCACGCTCGAGCACGGCCTTGGTCAGCTCGTTGAGCAAACCGTCCGCGCCGTCGATCGGGGTCCCCGATTTCACTGCATCGGCGATCAGCGAATCCAGTGTGTCGGCGCTGAACGCCTCCGCCAACCGTCGGGCCGCCGTCTTGTCCTGAGCCGGCGCCTTCGTGGACTTGGTCACAAAACACTCCTTCTGTCCGCCCCAACGGCGATCCGATGATGGACCACCTCGGACTTACACAGATGGAATGACACGCCCCGTAGGGGAACTCGGTGTGGGTCAGGCCGCGAGTGCGGAAGGCGTCGATTTCACGATCCAGGCCAGCGCAGATGCGC
>NZ_MVHC01000102.1 GCF_002086455.1 Mycolicibacter algericus DSM 45454 | reverse complement strand
CATCCAGGGGCCGAGACTGCCAGGCCTTGATCTCATCGACAACCACCTCGGTGATATTCGAGATCAGCTCCCGCGACACCGATGCCCCGTACACCTCGGCCAGATGGGCTTCGATATCGCGGGTGGTCATGCCGCGTGAATACAGCGACAGCACCACCGAATTAATGTTGTTGAGTCGCCGGGTTTTCTTCGGCACGATCGCCGGCTCGAACGAGCCGTTGCGATCGCGCGGCGCCTCGATACGCACCGGGCCGTTGACGGTGGCTACCGTTTTCGGTGTGGTGCCGTTGCGGGAATTGCCCGATCCGCGCCCGGCCGGATCGCCGGCCTCGTAACCCAGGTGATGGGTCAACTCCGAATTCAGGGCACGCTCGAGCACGGCCTTGGTCAGCTCGTTGAGCAAACCG
>NZ_MVHC01000101.1 GCF_002086455.1 Mycolicibacter algericus DSM 45454 | reverse complement strand
TCTGGTGGTGCTGGTGGGCGTGGTGGTGATGCTGGAAACCTGGGTAATGGTGGCGCCGGCGGCAACGGCGGTGACGGTGCGGTTGGCCTGGCCGGCACCACGGATGTCGATGGTGAGGGCACCACGGGTCTGGCCGGTGGTAACGGTGGCGCCGGTGGCGCTGGTGGCGCCGGTGGTTCGGATGCCGGTGATGGCGGTGCCGGTGGCGCCGGTGGTAACGCGGGTGCCGGTGGTGTCGGCGGTGCCGGAGCGGATGGGGCGGCGGGTGCCGATGCGGTTGCCGGTAGTGGTGACGACGGTGGCAATGGTGGTGACGCGACCAGCAATGGTGGTGCCGGTGGTGCCGGTGGTATCGGTGGCGATGGTGGTGCCGGTGGCGCTTCGGTGCACGGCAACGCCGGTGCGCACGGTATCGGTGGCCTCGGTGGT
>NZ_MVHC01000100.1 GCF_002086455.1 Mycolicibacter algericus DSM 45454 | reverse complement strand
CACCACCGCCAACACCCGATCACCATCACGCTGGGCATCCGAGAGCCGCTTGAGCACCACCACCCCGGCACCCTCGCCGCGGACATAGCCATCGGCGCCGGCGTCGAAGGTCTTGCACTGCCCGTCGGGGGCCAACATCCCCCACCGCGAGGTCGCGACGCTGTTCTGTGGCGACAGGATCAGGTTCACCCCGGCCGCCAGCGCCTGATCAGACTCCCGGCGCCGCAGACTCGCACACGCCAGATGAATCGTCACCAACGACGACGAACACGCCGTATCGAGCATGATCGCCGGACCGTGCACACCCAGGAAATAAGCCAACCGGCCGGCCGCGAAGTTCGGTCCGTTGCCGAACGACAGATACGGGTCGACGTCGCGCGGGCCGACCTTCTCGGCTGCGATCAGGGCGTAGTCGTTGGTGGTCAGGCCGACGAAAACGCCGGTCTGGGTGCCCCGAATCGCCTCCTTGGTGATCCCGGCATGCTCCAACGCCTCCCAGGCCACCTCCATCAACAACCGCTGCT
>NZ_MVHC01000010.1 GCF_002086455.1 Mycolicibacter algericus DSM 45454 | reverse complement strand
CCCCACCTCAACTCAGCGACACGCAACCACCGTGATCAGCCACCCAACCACGCACTCTCATTTCTGAAGAGCCGGTTTCGACGTACTGCAAGACGGTGGGAACTCCCGACAGCAAGATTTCCGAGGCCCCGCACGGCTGACCACGGTGTGATACCCGGAATTCCGGCCCGGCGCACTGCGATTTGTGCCGGGCCGGAACGGTCGCCGGAATGACCCAGAACCGGGTGGGGTGTTAGAAGAAGTTGCTGAAAAGCAGGTTCAACGAGTCGAACACGGCCTGGAACGGATCGCTGTTGGCGACCCCGTGCTCGAGCAGCGCGCTGAGCCAGGCGTCGAAGGCGTTGATCTCGCTGTTGTCGATCTCGATGTAGGTCAGCATGCCGTCGACGGTGGTGGTCGCGTCGGCGATCTGGTCGGGGGTCAGGCCCAGGTACTCCACGTGGGGGCCGAAGATCCCCAGCAGCGCACCCCACAGGCCGTAGTTGTCATACGCGTCGGCGAAATTGGAGACCGGGTCGTCGGGCAGACCGTAGATGGTCGCCGAGTACAGGTCGTTGGGTGTCAGGTTGCCCAGCACCTCGGTCATGCCGAGCAGCTTGAGCAGGTAGTCCGAGAGATCCTTGCCCAGCGTCGCGTACATGGCGGCTTCCAGGTACTGCCAGACGCCGTCTGGGGCCGACGGGTCGCCGATGAACACGAAGTGCAGCGAATCGGCGGGTATGCCCGCTTCGGCGAGTCGGGACATGGCGATCGACGCTGCGGTGGCGCTCTGGGAGTAGGCGAAGATCGTCAGCGGGTTATCGGCATCGAAGGCGCCCGGGTTGGCGTCGAACTGGTTCTGGACGGCGAGCGTGATCAGCGACGCACCGGTGAGGCTGCTCGGGCCCTGCTGAAACAACTCAGGTGTGGTGAGTACCTGCAACGGGGCGCTGCACGGGTCGGTGCCGTCCATGTAGCAGACCGTCGAGTCGGTTGAGCCGCCGTTGAATCCCAGCGGGTTCAGATACAGGTTCTCGGCGGATCGCGCGTATTCCGGTGAGGGCGTCGGCTGGCCGGTGCCGCCGAGGATGAGCGCGGTCTGGCTGCCCGCCAGCGGGCCGTCGACGGCCAGCAGCGCCGCCTCGAGCAGCAGCGAACCGACGGGCTGACTGAGCACCGCGCCGGATGCAGCGACGATCATGCCGGCGGCGGCGAACTGGGCAACTGCTGCTTTGTAGCTGCCCCGTCGGCGGGCGGCCCGCGCTACCGGAACCGTCGCATGTCTGCTGTGCATCACATGTGATTATCACATTCTCGTCTTTGAGTCTATGGTTCTCGCAACCGTTGAGTTCCGCGCTTTCCGGCGTCGCGAGGGAGGATTCATGGATCGACAGACCTATGACCGGGGCCGCGAGATCCGCGCGGCCGTGCTCGGCGAAGCGTATGTGGCCCAGGCCGCCGCCGGTGACGACTTCGCCGCGCCGTTTCAGGATCTGGTCACCGAATACTGTTGGGGCGCAGTGTGGGGACGCGACGGCCTGTCGCGCAGGACTCGCAGCATGCTCAACCTCGCGATGATCGCCGTGCTCAACCGGCCCAACGAACTGCGCACCCACGTCAAGGGGGCCCTGACCAACGGCGTCACCCGCGAGGAGATCCGGGAGCTCTTCATGCAGGTGGCGATCTACGCCGGCGTCCCCGCCGCCGTCGACAGCTTCCGGATCGCCCGCGAGGCGTTCGCCGAGTACGGGGGCAGCCGATGATCGGCTTCATCGGCTTGGGCAACATGGGGTTGCCCATGGCAGGCCGGTTGGCGGCAGCCGGTCGCGAACTGGTGGTCTACGACACCCGCGGCGAAGTGATCAACCGCGCGTCGAAGTTCGGCGCACACGCTGCCTCCTCGCCGCAGCAGGTGGCCGACCGGGCGGAGATCGTGCTGGCCAGCCTGCCGTCGTTGCAGGCGTCTTCGGCGGTCGTCGAGGCGGTCGCCGAGGCGGTGGCCGGCGGCGCGAACACCAAGCTGTTCATCGACTTGTCAACCGTGGGAAGCGCTGTGGCGCAGCGTAATCACACCACGTTGCAGGCCCGCGGCGTCGCGGCACTGGATGCCCCGGTCAGCGGCGGCGTGGGCGGGGCGTCGCAGGGCAGCCTGGCCATCATGGTCTCCGGGCCGCGCGCCGCGTTCGACGCCGCCGAGGCGCTGTTGGACGAGCTCGGCCGCCCGGTGTTCGTCAGTGAGAAGCCCGGCGCCGCCCAGACGATGAAACTGGTCAACAATCTGATGGCGGCCACCACGCTGGCCGCCACCGCCGAGGTCATGGTGATGGGCGTCAAGGCCGGTCTCGACCCGCAGGTGATGATCGACGTGCTCGATGCCGGCTCGGGCGGAACCCATGCCAGCCGCGATAAGTTCCCGAAAGCGGTGTTGCCCAGGACGTTCGACTACGGCTTCGCGACCGGACTGATGGTCAAGGACGTCCGGCTGTACCTGGACGAGGCCGGTGCCCTGGGCCTGCCGAGCCAACTCGCCGACGCGGTGGCCGCGCTGTGGGAGTCGACGCTGCGTGACGAGGGCCCCGAATCCGACTTCACGTCGATCGTCAAGGTGCTGGAGAGTGCCGCCGGAGTGACGGTGGGCTACTCAGAAGAAGTCGTTGAACAGTAATTGCAGTGAGTCCCAGAGGCTTTCGAACAGACCGCTATTGGCGGCCCCGCCGCTGAACACCGCGTCGAGCCAGGCGGTGAGGCCGTTGATGTCGGTGTCGTCGATGTTGACGTAGGTCAGCGCGCCATCGACGGTCGTGGTGGCGTCGGCGACCTGCTCCGGTGTCAGCCCGAAGTACTCCACGTGCGGCCCTAATATGCTCAGCAGCGCGCCCCACAGGCCCTCGGAGGCGTAGACGTCCAGGAAGTTGGGGATCGGATCGTCGGGCAGGCTGTAAATGGTTGCCTCATACAGGTCATTCGGCGTCAAATTGCCCAGGACATCGGTCGTCCCGGCAAGATTCAGCAGATAGCTCGTCAGGCTCGGGCCGAGTATCGCGGCCATGGCTGCTTCCAGGTGCTGCCAGATGCCGTCCGGGGTGGAGGGGTTGCCGATGAACACGAAGTGCAGCGAATCGAGCGGGATGCCCGCTTCGGCGAGTCGGGTCATGGCGATCGACTCGGCGGTGGCGCTTTGGGAGTAGCCGAAGATCGTCAGCGGGTGTTCGGCATCGAATGCGCCGGGGTTGGCGTCGAATTGGTTCTGCACGGCGAGCACGATCGCCGACGCGGCTGTGAGGCTGCTCGGTCCCTGCTGGATCAGTTGCGGTGTCGTGAGCACCTGCAGTGGGGCGCTGCACGGGTCGGTGCCGTCCATGTAGCAGACCGTCGAGTCGGTTGAGCCGTCGTTGAACCCCAGCGGATTCAGGTACAGGTTCTCGACGGTCCGCGCGTATTCCGGTGAGGGCGTCGGTTGAGTGGTTCCCCCGAGGATGAGCGCCGTTAGGCTGC
The DNA here is from genome assembly GCF_002086455.1 of Mycolicibacter algericus DSM 45454. Taxonomy (GTDB): domain Bacteria; phylum Actinomycetota; class Actinomycetes; order Mycobacteriales; family Mycobacteriaceae; genus Mycobacterium; species Mycobacterium algericum. The sequence goes on along the minus strand of NZ_MVHC01000010.1, from coordinate 119,645 downwards.
CCGCCAGCGGGCCTTCGGCGGCCAGCAGCGTCGCCGCGGCGTGGACCGGCGAACCGATCCCCACCCCGGCCGTGGCCGCCATCATGGCGACTACGCTGGCCTGCGCAACCGTACTTTTGATCCCGCCCCGTTTTTTCACCGCTTTTGCGTATCACACGCTGATATTGCGTTCGGGGGTTTTGCGATCGCTGACGGCCGCAAAGGTTCAGAGCGTGTCGGGGCACAGATTGTGCTGCGCGGCGTTGATCAGCATGCGGCCCTTCTCGACGTCATTCGGGCTCACCTGGGCCAGCGTCTGTTCGGGCTTCTCGCCCAGATGCAGCCGGTTACATGCCATCCACCCGTTCGCCACGACCACACCGTCGGGCAGCTGGGCGTCGCCGACCGTCAAACCGGGGAAGCCGTCGGCCCGCAGTTCATTGAGGAATCCTTCCTCGTCGGCGTTGGCCACCGGCGCGCCGAGGAGGCCGAGGGCGCACGCCGCCGCGAGGGTCCCGAACAGAAGCTGATTACGCATGTGATTCCCCTCGCCGTCGACGGCCTGCGCCGTGGCGAAGCGTAACGGTGTTGCGGTCGGCGAAACCGGATAACGGCGCGATTTCAGCCCAGTGGGGTCACCGTCCCGCCGGGCTGCAGACCGCCGGGACGGTACGGCCCGGTCCGCAGCGAGGGGCACGGGGCGAACGCACCGACCACCTGGCCGGTGTCGGGGCAGTAGTAGACCGTACTCAGATCTCCACAGAGTCGCGGGTCAAAGCACAGGTCCGGCTTCGGCTCGGCCGTGGCGACCGGGCTGATGCCCAAGCCCAGAGCTGTCAGTCCGGCGAGGATGGACCCGATCACGGGTGCGGGTTGCATATCCGCAACTCAACACCAAAGGTCCGACAATCACCCCGAGTTGCGAACAGCCCCCGAACCAGGCGGGGGCTGCTCGAAAACCTCCCGGCCCGGCGCTGCAGGCCGGCCGGGGGGCTTCAGGACTCAGCCGCTGGGCCGCAGGCAGCGCAGCGCGGCGTGCCGCTCGGATTCCGACATCCCGCCCCAGATCCCGTAGGGCTCGCCCACGGCAAGTGCGTGCGCCCGGCACTGCTCCAGCACCGGGCAGCTGCGGCACCACCGTTTGGCGTTCTGCTCCCGCTGAGCCCGGGCGCGGCCGCGCTCCCCGTCGGGCGGGAAGAACACCGACGAGTCAACGCCCCGGCACGCTCCTCGGAGTTGCCAATCCCATACGTCCGCATTGCGGCCGGGCAGCTGCTCAACCTGTGGCATGGGAACCCCTCTCAAAACCTGGTCGACCGGATCGGTTGCGGCCGTTGAGGTGTCTGGTGGTGCGCGTAAAACAGCGCCGGCGATATCCGGCGCTGACGGGACCGTAACCAAAGCGTCTGAAGTTAGACCTACGGAACCGTTAAGAAAGGCTGGCCTAAGGCGATGGACATTCCCTGAGGGCGGATGTTCTTCCGGGGCGGACGACGCGACGCTGATCCGGCCGCGTAACGTCGCGCAGCGATGATCGAGGACCCAGACGCGGTGCTGGCCGCCGCCGCGTTCGGCGATGCGCCCGGGCGCTGGCCGTTGCCGGCCGCGATCACCCCCCGGCAGCGGTGGTTGCGTGCGGTCGCCGCCGGCGGTCAGGGGCGTTACGCCAGCGCCGGCACCGATCTGGCGGCGCTGCTGCGCGAGGCGCCGGCCGGACCGCTGGCATCGCTGGCGCACAGCACGCAGGCATCGTTCCTGCGCCAACTCGGTGGGCACCAGCAGGCCCGCGGCCGCGACGGCCGAGCGCTGGCGCTGGCCTTCAATGACGGCGGAGTCGACCCGGAGGCCACCGCGGATGCGCTGGTCGGGCTGGCCGCCGACGCCCTGGGCGTCGGGCGCTTCGCGGCCTCGGCGGCACTGCTGGAACGGGCGGTAGGGCTGCCGCAACCGAAGGCGCCGGCGCGCCTGGCGGTGCGCCGGAACTGGGTGACGGCCGAATTGGCCATGGTCACCGGCGACGGCGCCACCGCGGTGCGGCACGCCGAGCACGCCCTGGAGCTGACTCCCGAGACGATGGCGCGCCATCGGGTGAAAAGCCGGGTGGTGCTGGCCGGGGCGCTGTGTTGCGCCGGCAGCGTCGACAAAGCGTGCGCCGTGGCCACCACGGCGCTACAAGACGCCGACCGGCTGGGTCTGGTCCCGCTGCGATGGGCACTGGCCTGCATGTTGATCGACCTGGTCGATGTAGCCGGCGCGCGGTGGACGGTCGAGGAATTGCTGAAGCTGCGTGACGACGCCGCCGAGCTGGTGCGTCGCCGCGGCGGTAGGTGGCAGCGCGGCTGATCCGGCGGCTCAGCGGTAGCCGTCGGCCTCCGAAGTCGCGCCGTTGAGCGACGCATCGGCATAGCCGCGGCAGTAATCCCAGGTCACGTAGCTGTCGGGTTCGGGGTCGTAAGCCGGTTCGTGCGGGCGGACGGTGCCGTCGATGAGCAGCTGCAGCAGGTTGGCGCGCAGCATGTCCCAGTCGTGATAGTGGTCCTGCTGACAGTCGTCGCAGCACACCACCAGGCCGCGGATGCCCCGGTGCGCCAACAGTGCTTCGTAGACCGCCAGATCGGCGAGGTCGGCTTCGACCGCGGTCCGCTCCTGCGGATCCAGCGGTTGCCCCGGTTCGACGGCGTCCAGCGCGGCAGACGGGTCGTAGGGATCGTCGGCGAACGGGTCAGGCGGTAAACCGGGTGGCAGGTGGTCACGCACGCCCATCAGGGTACGCAGAGGTCACGACAGAATGCCAGCGGCCGGTGCCCGGAGCCGTTCAGCGGCCCGCATGACCGGCAAGGGTGGTGGGGAACGAACGCCGTCGCGCGCCGCGATTAGGATGGACGTCTCACCCCGGCTGCGTAGTGGAGGCTCCCGATGTCCGTTGGTGACCCCAGTGCCCCGACGATTCCCTATGCCCCCGGTGCACCCGGTGCCGCCGGCACGTTCGACGATGCGATACCCACCGGCGGCGCCGCCGATGGGCATCCGCCCAAGATCGCCATGCTGGGGCTGACCTTCGACGATGTGCTGCTGCTTCCGGCGGCCTCTGACGTGGTGCCGGCCACCGCCGACACCTCCAGTCGGCTGACCCGCAACATCGCGCTCAAGGTGCCGCTGGTCAGCTCCGCCATGGACACCGTCACCGAGGCCCGGATGGCGATCGCGATGGCCCGCGCCGGTGGCATGGGCGTGCTGCACCGCAACCTGCCGGTCACCGAGCAGGCCGGCCAGGTCGAGACCGTGAAGCGCTCGGAGGCCGGGATGGTCACCGACCCGGTCACCTGCACACCGGAGAACACCCTGGCCGAGGTGGACGCGCTGTGCGCGCGGTTCCGGATCTCCGGGCTGCCGGTAGTGGACTCCCTGGGCCAACTTGTTGGAATCATCACCAACCGGGACATGCGCTTCGAGGTCGACCAGAACAAGCCGGTCGCCGAGGTGATGACCAAGACGCCGCTGATCACCGCGCAGGAGGGCGTCTCCGCCGACGCCGCGCTGGGCTTGCTGCGCCGCCACAAGATCGAGAAGCTGCCGATCGTCGACGGCCACGGCAAGCTGACCGGGCTGATCACCGTCAAGGACTTCGTCAAGACCGAGCAGCACCCGCTGGCCACCAAGGACAGCGACGGCCGGCTGCTCGTCGGGGCCGCAGTCGGCGTCGGCGCCGACGCGTGGGTGCGGGCGATGACGCTGGCCGACGCCGGGGTGGACGTGCTGATCGTCGACACCGCGCACGCCCACAATCGGGGTGTGCTGGACATGGTCGGCAAGCTCAAGGCCGAGGTGGGGGAGCGCGTCGATGTGGTCGGCGGCAACGTGGCCACCCGCAGCGGGGCGGCCGCGCTGGTCGAGGCCGGTGCCGACGCGGTCAAGGTCGGGGTGGGGCCCGGCTCCATCTGCACCACCCGGGTCGTCGCCGGGGTGGGCGCCCCGCAGATCACCGCCATCATGGAGGCCGTGGCGGTCTGTGCGCCGGCGGGGGTGCCGGTGATCGCCGACGGCGGGCTGCAGTACTCCGGTGACATCGCCAAGGCGCTGGCCGCCGGGGCGTCGACGGCCATGCTCGGCTCGCTGCTGGCCGGCACCGCCGAGTCGCCGGGTGAACTGATCTTCGTCAACGGCAAGCAGTTCAAGAGCTACCGCGGCATGGGATCGCTGGGCGCCATGCAAGGCCGCGGTGGCGCCAAGTCCTACTCCAAGGACCGTTACTTCCAAGACGACGCGCTCTCCGAGGACAAGCTGGTGCCCGAGGGCATCGAGGGCCGGGTGCCGTTCCGCGGCCCGCTGACCACCGTCATTCATCAGCTGACCGGCGGGCTGCGGGCGGCGATGGGCTACACCGGTTCGGCCACCATCGAGGCGCTGCAGCAGGCACAGTTCGTACGGATCACCGCCGCGGGTCTGAAGGAAAGCCACCCGCACGACATCACCATGACCGTCGAAGCGCCGAACTACTACGTCCGCTGAGCAGGCGTTCGTCCCGGCGCATCCGCGCAGCGAAACAGAAACGAGGCTGACCCGTCATGCGTGACATGGTTGAGATCGGCATGGGCCGCACCGCCCGGCGCACCTATGAGCTCGACGACATCAACATCGTGCCGTCTCGGCGCACCCGCTCCTCCAAGGACGTCTCCACGGCCTGGCAGCTGGACGCCTACCGGTTCGAGATCCCGGTGTTGGCACACCCCACCGACTCGCTGGTCTCCCCGGAGTTCGCGATCGAACTCGGCCGGCTCGGTGGGCTCGGGGTGCTCAACGGCGAAGGGCTGATCGGCCGGCACGCCGACGTCGCGGACAAGATCGCCCAGGTCGTGGCCGCTGCGGACAAGGAACCGGAGCCGGAGGCGTCGATCCGGCTGCTGCAGCAGCTGCACGCCGCGCCGTTGGACCCCGATTTGCTGGGCGCCGCGGTGGCGCGCATCCGCGAGGCCGGTGTGACCACCGCGGTGCGAGTCAGCCCGCAGAACGCCGCAGCACTCACGCCGGCCCTGGTGACGGCCGGCATCGACCTGCTGGTCATCCAGGGCACCATCATCTCCGCCGAACGCGTCGCCAACGATGGCGAACCGCTGAACCTCAAGACGTTCATCTCCGAGCTCGACATCCCGGTGGTGGCCGGCGGGGTGATCGACCACCGCACCGCGCTGCACCTGATGCGCACCGGGGCGGCCGGGGTGATCGTCGGCTACGGCTCCACCGCCGGGGTGACCACCTCCGATGAGGTGCTGGGCATCTCGGTGCCGATGGCCACCGCGATCGCCGACGCCGCCGCGGCCCGCCGCGAATACCTGGACGAGACCGGCGGGCGTTACGTGCATGTGCTGGCCGACGGCGACATCCACACCTCCGGGGACCTGGCCAAGGCGATCGCCTGCGGCGCCGACGCGGTGGTGCTGGGCACGCCGCTGGCCGCCGCCGCCGAGGCGCAGGGTGAGGGCTGGTACTGGCCGTCGGCGGCGGCGCACCCGTCGCTGCCGCGTGGCGCGCTGATGCAGGTCGCCTACGGTGAGCGCCCGGGCCTGGCACAGGTGCTCGACGGGCCCTCGGACGATCCGTTCGGCTCATTGAACCTGGTCGGCGGGCTGCGCCGGTCGATGGCCAAGGCGGGCTACTGCGACCTCAAGGAATTCCAGAAGGTCGGGCTGACCGTCGGGAGCTGACCCGGGGGAGGTTACCCCCCGGTAGGCTCATGGCGTGTCGACACAGCCGGATTATGACGTCCTCATCATCGGCTCGGGGTTCGGTGGCAGCGTCAGCGCGCTGCGACTGACCGAGAAGGGCTACCGCGTCGGTGTTTTGGAGGCGGGCCGCCGCTACGCCGACCCGGACTTCGCCAAGAACTCCTGGCACCTGCGGGATTTCCTGTGGGCGCCGAAACTGGGGTGCTACGGCATCCAGCGGATCCACCTGCTCAACAACGTCATGGTGCTGGCCGGCGCGGGGGTGGGCGGCGGATCGCTGAACTACGCCAACACCCTCTACGTCCCGCCGGAGCCGTTCTTCGCCGACAAGCAGTGGGCGCACATCACCGATTGGCGCGCCGAGCTGATGCCGCACTACGACCAGGCCCAGCGGATGCTCGGGGTGGTCAAGAACCCGACGTTCACCGACGCCGACCGCATCGTCAAGCAGGTTGCCGACGACATGGGAGTCGGTGACACGTTCGTGGCCACTCCGGTCGGGGTGTTCTTCGGTGAGGACGGCGAGAAGACCCCGGGCAAGACGGTGCCCGACCCGTACTTCGGCGGCGCCGGGCCGCAGCGCACCGGTTGCCTGGAGTGCGGCGAGTGCATGACGGGCTGCCGGTGGGGCGCCAAGAACACCCTGGTGAAGAACTACCTGTACCTGGCGGAATCGGCTGGCGCGCAAGTGCATCCGATGACGACCGTGACCGCCTTCGAGCAGGGCGGCGACGGGCTGTGGCAGGTGCGGACGGTGCGCACCGGCCTGCGTGTGCGCCGGCAACGCAAGATCTTCACCGCCCGGTATCTGATCCTGGCCGCGGGCACCTACAACACCCAGAAGCTGCTGTTCAAGATGCGGGACCGGGGGAAGCTGCCCCGACTGTCCGACAAGCTGGGCGTGCTGACCCGCACCAACTCCGAATCGATCGTCGGCGCGGCGACCCTCGACGTCAACCCGGACCTGGACCTGACCCACGGTGTGGCGATCACCTCCTCGATCCATCCCACCGCCGACACCCACGTCGAACCGGTCCGCTACGGCAAGGGCTCCAACGCGATGGGTCTGCTGCAGACCCTGATGACCGACGGCGCCGGCCCGCAAGGCACCGATGTTCCGCGCTGGCGCCAGCTGCTGGATCAGGCCCGCGAAGACCCCGCGCACATCCTGCGGCTGCTCAACCCCAAGCAGTGGAGCGAGCGCACCGTGATCGCGCTGGTCATGCAGCACCTGGACAACTCGATCACCACGTTCACCAAACGCGGCAGGCTGGGCATCCGCCGCTACACCAGCAAGCAGGGCCACGGTGAACCGAACCCGAGCTGGATCCCGGTCGGTAACGAGGTCACCCGCCGCATCGCCGCCAAGATCGACGGCGTGGCCGGCGGCACCTGGGGGGAACTGTTCAACATCCCGCTCACCGCGCACTTCCTGGGCGGCGCGGCGATCGGAGACAGCCCCGAGCACGGCGTCATCGACCCCTACCAGCGGGTGTACGGCTACCCGACGCTGGCGGTGGCCGACGGTGCGGCGGTCTCGGCCAACCTCGGCGTCAACCCGTCGCTGTCGATCACCGCGCAGGCCGAGCGGGCCGCGTCGCTGTGGCCGAACAAGGGTGAAGCCGACCAGCGGCCGGCCCAGGGCGAGCCCTACCGGCGGCTGGAGCCGATCGCGCCGAAGAACCCGGCGGTGCCCGATCAGGCCGTCGGCGCGCTGCGGTGGTCGGCGGGGACGCGCTGAGACCTCAGCTGTACACCTACCGCGCGAACTGGCGCCGGTGGGCGGGCGCGCGGCCGGGCGGCTGAATCGGTGGCGGCAGCAGCGGCTCGCGCGGGCATGCCGGCACCGTGGTGGGCGCCTGGGTGCTCAGTTCGAGTTCCTTGCCGGCATGGTGGATCGTCAGCCGGCCGTCCGGGCCGTCACGCAGGGTGTAGCTGACCTCGTCGTCGGTGGCGCTGACCGTCACGCGGAACCCCTTCCAGCGCAACCGGAATCGCAGGCGTGAGATCCCCTCCGGCAAAGCCGGGTTCAGTGACAGCACGCCCTGGTCGTCGCGCAGCCCGCCGAAGCCGGCCACCAGCGCCAGCCAGGTCCCCGCCAGTGCCGCCAGGTGCAGTCCCTCGCGGGTGTTGTCGTGCAGATCGCGCAGGTCGACGAACGCCGTCTCGTAGGTGTAGTCGTGGGCCAGCTCCAGGTGCCCCACCTCGGCGCACATCACCGCCTGGGTGCACGCCGACAGTGACGAGTCCCGCACCGTGCGCCGCTCGTAGTAGTCGACGTTGCGGGCCTTCTGCTCGGGGGTGAACGCGTGGCTTCGCCAGTGCATGGCCAGCAGCACGTCGGCCTGCTTGACCACCTGGGCCGGGTACAGCCGCACGTAGGGCTCGTTGAGCAACAGCGGGTAGGTGGTCCGGTTGTCGAAGTCCCACTCCGCGGCGGAGGTGAAGCCTTCGCACTGCGGGTGAACGCCGAGTTCCTCGTCGTAGGGGATGTGCGTCGCGTCGGCGGCATCCCGCCAGCCGGCCATCTCCTCGTTGGTGACCCCCAACTCGTGGGCGGCATCGGGGTGGCGGGCACACGCGTCGGCGGCGGTGCGCAGGTTGTGGGCGGCCATTAGGTTGGTGAACAGGTTGTCGCGGACGATCGCGGTGTACTCGTCGGGGCCGGTCACCCCCGACAGGTGCCACACCCCGTGCCGGTCGTGGTGACCCAGCGACCGCCACAACCGGGCGGTCTCGACCAGCACCTCCAGCCCGCACTCGGCCTCCAGCGAGCCGTCCCCGGTGACGAGCCGGTACTGCTCGAACGCCGCGGCGATGTCGGCGTTGATGTGCCAGGCGGCGGTGCCGGCCGGCCAGTACCCCGAGCATTCCTGGCCGCGGATCGTCCGCCACGGGAACGCCGCCCCGGCCAGCCCGAGTTCGGTGGCCCGGTCGCGGGCCAGGTCGAGCGTCGAGGACCGCCAGCGCAGCGCGTCGGCCGCCGCGTGCGGCGCGGTGTAGGTCAGCACGGGGATGATGAAACTCTCACTGTCCCAGAATGTGTGGCCGTCGTAGCCGGTGCCGGTCAGTCCCTTGCTGGGGATCGCCCGGCGTTCGGCGCGGGCACTGGCCTGCAGGATGTGGAACAGCGCGAAACGGACCGCCTGCTGGCAGTCGGGATCGCCGTCGACCTCGACGTCGGCGCCGTCCCAGAAGTCGTCGAGGTAGGCCCGCTGGGAATCCAGCAGCCCCTGCCAGCCGCTGTAGCGGGCGCCGGTCAGCGCCGCGATCGCCTGGTCGCGCAGCGCGGGCCGGGACCGCTCACTGGACCAGCCGTAGGCCAGGTACTTGATGATCCGCAGTTTCTGTCCCGGGCGCAGCCCGCACACCACGGTGGTCGCGGCCACGTCGGAAATCGCCATGGTGTTGACCTGGACCCGGCCCGGTACCTCGATCTCGTGGTGCATGGCCGCGGCCATCATCAGGTCACTGGCCCGGGTGCGGTGCACCAGCACCGCGCCGCGGTCGGTGTTCTCCCGCTCCACGGCCTCCAGCGGGTTCTCCAGAATCGCCGCGACCCGCGGGTCACCGGAGGTCGGCGGTTGGTCCTCGTTGGCGACCAGCTCGGATTGCACTGTCACACGCGCGAATTCGTCGACCGCCTCGACGACGTATTCGATGGCCGCGACGCTGCGCTGCGACAGCGACACCAGTCGGGTCGAGTGCACCTTGACCTGTTTGCCGGCCGGGGAGCGCCAGTGCACCCGGCGGGTCAGGGTGCCCGCCCGCATGTCCAGGATGCGCTCGTGGTCGACCAGTTCGCCGTAGCGGACGTCGAACGGCTCGTCGTCGACCATCAGCCGCAGGATCTTGCCGTTGGTCACGCTGACGACGGTCTGCCCGGCCTGCGGATAGCCGAACCCGGCTTCGGCGTAGGGCAGCGGCCGCACCTCGTAGAACGAGTTCAGGTAGGTGCCGGGCAGGCCGTACGGCTCGCCCTCGTCGAGGTTGCCGCGCAAGCCGATATGCCCATTGGACAGCGTGAACAGCGCTTCGGTCTGCCCGAGCAGATCCAGGTTGAGCCCGATTTCGCGGATCTGCCACGGTTCGATCGGAAAATAGTCCTCAGGAATCATTCGGCCTGCTCTCCCAACAGTTCCTCCAGATCGGTGACAACGACGTCGGCGCCGTGGCGCAGCAGGTCCTCGGCCTGACCTACCCGATCCACGCCTACCACGAAACCGAACCCGCCGGCTCGGCCGGCCGCCACCCCCGACAGTGCGTCCTCGAACACCGCGGCCGCGCCGGGAGCGACATCGAGCAGCTGCGCCGCGGCCAGGAACGAGTCCGGGGCCGGCTTGCCGGCGATGTGTTCGGTGCGCAATGTCACCCCGTCGACGCGCAGCGCGATGAACTTCTCCAGGCCGGTGATCGCCAGCACTTCGCCGGCGTTGGCGCTGGCCGACACCACCGCGGTGGCCAGCCCTGCCGCGGTGACCGCCGCCAGGTAACGCCGCGACCCTTCGAACACGTCCACCCCGTCGGCCTGCAGCGCCGTGAGGAACGCCGCGTTCTTGCGGTTGCCCAGGCCGTGCACGGTTTCGGCGTCGGGCGGGTCGTCGTCGCCGCCGTCGGGCAGCACGATGTCGCGGCTGGCCAAAAAGGTGCGCACCCCGTCGTCGCGTTTGCGGCCGTCGACGAATCGCCGGTAGTCGTCGATCGGGTCGAACGGCACGAACGGCGCGCCGGTGCGTTCGGCGCGCTGGGCCAGGTAGGCGTCGAACATGGCCTTCCATGCCTTGGTGTGCACGCTGGCGGTGTCGGTGAGCACACCGTCGAGGTCGAACAGGCAGGCGCGCACCGTTTCGGGCAGGCCCAGCACCATGAACTGCTCCCTTCCGGATCGGGCTGTGTCCACTTCACCATGCCTACCGTCGGATCGGTTGAGTTTGCCGCCACTAAGCTCTCTGTGGTGTCGTCTCCATCGCCTCGCCCCGTGTTGGTCATCGACTTCGGCGCGCAGTATGCCCAACTGATCGCGCGCCGGGTCCGGGAGGCGCGGGTGTTCTCCGAAGTCGTCCCGCACACCGCGACCGTCGAGGAGATCGCCGCGCGTGAACCGCGGGCGATCGTGCTGTCCGGCGGGCCGGCCAGTGTCTACGCCGACGGCGCCCCCCGGCTCGATCCGGCGCTGTTCGACCTCGGCATCCCGGTGTTCGGCATCTGCTACGGCTTCCAGGCGATGGCGGCCGCCCTCGGCGGCACCGTCGAGCGCACCGGAACCAGTGAGTACGGCCGCACCGAGCTGAAAGTGTCCGGCGGCGAACTCCATTCGGGCTTCCCGGCTTCCCAGCCGGTGTGGATGAGCCATGGCGATGCGGTGACCGGGGCACCGGACGGGTTCGCGGTGGTGGCCAGCACCGCGGGCGCTCCGGTGGCCGCGTTCGAGAACCGGACCCGTCGGCTGGCCGGGGTGCAGTACCACCCGGAGGTGATCCACACCCCGTACGGGCAGCGGGTGCTCAGCCGGTTTCTGCACGAGTTCGCCGGGATCGACGCGTCCTGGACGCCGGCCAACATCGCCGACGCCCTGATCGCGCAGGTGGGTGAGCAGATCGGTGACGGGCACGCCATCTGCGGGTTGTCCGGTGGGGTGGATTCCGCGGTCGCCGCGGCGCTGGTGCAGCGCGCCATCGGGGACCGGCTGACGTGTGTGTTCGTCGACCACGGGTTGTTGCGCGCCGGGGAGCGCGAGCAGGTGCAGGAGGACTTCGTCGCCGCCACCGGGGCGAAGCTGATCACGGTCGACGCCGCCGAGACGTTCCTGGACGCGCTGTCGGGGGTGTCCGACCCGGAGGGCAAGCGAAAGATCATCGGGCGGCAGTTCATTCGTGCCTTCGAGGGTGCGGTGCGAGACACCCTGGTAGACCACGCCGCTGAAGGGGACGTCGAGTTCCTGGTGCAGGGCACGCTGTATCCGGACGTGGTGGAATCCGGCGGGGGCGCCGGCACCGCGAACATCAAGAGCCACCACAACGTCGGCGGGCTGCCGGATGACCTGAAGTTCGCCCTCGTCGAGCCGTTGCGGCTGCTGTTCAAAGATGAGGTGCGCGCGGTCGGACGGGAGTTGGGGCTGCCGGAGGAGATCGTGGCGCGCCAACCGTTCCCCGGGCCGGGGCTGGGCATCCGGATCGTCGGCGAGGTCACCGGCCAGCGGCTGGCGACGCTGCGTCAGGCCGATGCGATCGCCCGCGAGGAGTTGACTACCGCCGGTCTGGACCATCAGATCTGGCAGTGCCCGGTGGTGCTGCTGGCCGACATCCGCTCGGTCGGGGTGCAGGGCGACGGCCGCACCTACGGGCATCCGATCGTGCTGCGGCCGGTCTCCAGCGAGGACGCCATGACCGCCGACTGGACCCGGGTGCCCTACGAGGTGCTCGAGCGCATCTCCACCCGGATCACCAACGAGGTGCCCGAGGTCAACCGCGTCGTGCTGGACATCACCAGCAAACCGCCCGGCACCATCGAGTGGGAGTAGACACACACCCGTCACTTTCCACGCTGTGGACACATCCGCCTCAGCTGCCACAGCAGCAAGCCACGGTCGCTGTTGCCCCGCTGAGCGACAACCGGGGCCGTTCCCGAAGTCTGCTGATGCGGTGCGGATGTGACGCGCGGGACGCCTGATCCGCCCGGCTTGACGGTTGTCGGTGGGGAAGTGTTCACTCGGGCCTATCGAACACAGTTTCGAACTGAGGCGAGTTTTCCCGGAGGCGATCATGACGGCGGCGGTGGACTTGGGGCAACGTCCCAGCAGCCCTGAAAATCGAGCTGACCAGCTGGAACAGCTGCGCCGGCAGATGGCGGCGGTGGCCGGGAAAGTAGGCGCCGGGCGGCGGGGAGTGGTCTCGGCTGCTCCGGCTGCCCAGGCTTTCGAGGCCGCGCTGCCGGTCCCGCCGCTGCTGGCCGGGGTGCTGCCCGCGGGATTGCCGCGGGGCACGGTGGCGGTGCTGTCGGGAGCCCGCTCGTTGACGCTGGGCATGGTGGCCGCGGTGACGGCGGCCGGCGGTAACGCGGCCATCGTCGCCCAGCCGGACACCGGCCTGCTGGCCGCAGCGGAGATGGGCGCCGATCTGAGCCGGCTCGCGGTGATCCCCGACCCCGGCAACGATCCGGTAGAGGTGGCCACGGTGCTGATGGACGGCATGGATCTGGTGGTGCTCGGCCTGGGCGGCCGCCACGTGCCGCCGGCGCGCACCCGGGTGGTGCTGGCCCGGGCCCGCCACCGGGGCTGCGCCCTGCTGATCTCCGGCGGTGACTGGCAGGGTGCGGCGCTGCGGCTGGACGCCCGGGTGAGCGGCTACGAGGTGGCAAGCGGGGGCTGTGCGGCGCGCCCGGGCTTCGGGCGGATCGGCGCGGTGCGGCTCGAGGTGCGGGCGCTGCAGGGCGCGGTCGGACGAACCAGGGCCGGGTAGCTGGTCTTCTCATGGCCGACTCTCGAGTGCTGGCGCTGTGGTGCATGGACTGGCCCGCAGTCGCCGCGGCGGTCGCGGCGGGTCTGCCGGCCACCGCGCCGATCGCCGTCACCCTGGCCAACCGGGTGATCGCCTGCTCGGCGGGTGCCCGCGCGGCCGGGGTGCGGCGTGGGCTGCGGCGCCGTGAGGCGGCGGCCCGCTGTCCGCCGCTGCATGTGGTGGCCGCCGACACCGATCGCGATGCCCGGCTGTTCGAGCCGGTCCTGGCCGCGGTCGACGACCTGGTGCCGGCCGCCGAGGTGCTACGGCCCGGTCTGCTGGTGGTGTCGGTGCGCGGTGCGGTCCGGGCCTTCGGCTCCGAGGAGCAAGCCGCCGAACGCCTCGTCGACGCGGTGGCCGCCGCCGATGTCGAATGCCAGGTCGGGATCGCCGATGGGCTCTCCGCCGCGGTGCTCGCGGCACGCGCCGGCGCCGTGGTGCCACCCGGGGGGGACGCCCGGTTCCTGTCGGCGCTGTCGATCCGGCAGCTGGCCGCCGAGCCCAGCCTGTCCGGCCCCGGACGCGATGGTCTCGTGGACCTGTTGTGGCGGTTGGGGATCCGGACCATAGGGCAGTTCGCCGCGCTACCACGCCCGGACGTGACATCGCGGTTCGGCTCCGATGCGCTGACCGCGCACCGATTCGCCCGCGGCGAGCCGGAGCGCGGGCCGTCCGGGCGGGGGCCCACTCCGGATCTGGACGCCGTGCTGCACTGCGATCCGCCGATCGACCGGGTCGACGCCGCGGCGTTCGCCGGCCGGTCGCTGGCCGGCGTGCTGCACCGCACCCTGATGGCCGCCGGCGTCGGCTGCACCCGACTGGCCATTCACGCCGTCACCGCCACCGGTGACGAGTTGACCCGAGTGTGGCGGTGCGCCGAGCCGTTGACCGAGGACGCCACCGCCGACCGGGTGCGCTGGCAACTGGACGGCTGGCTGAACAGCCGCGCCACCTCCGACCGGCCCACCGGCCCGGTGACGCTGCTGCGGCTGCAGCCGGTGGAGGTGGCATCGGCGACCGAGGCGCTGCAACTACCACTGTGGGGCGGGCTCGGTGAGGAGGACCGGTTGCGGGCCCGCCGGGCGCTGGTGCGGGTGCAGGGCCTGCTCGGCCCGGAGGCGGTGCGGGTGCCGGTGCTCTCCGGTGGCCGTGGCCCCGCCGAGCGCATCACCTTGACCCCGCTGGGGGATGAGCCGGTGCCGCTGGCCGACCCGCGCCAGCCGTGGCCCGGCCGGCTCCCCGAGCCCTCGCCGGCGGTGCTGCTCGATGATCCGGTGGAACTGCTTGACGCCGAACGAAACCCGATCCGGGTGACCGGCCGCGGATTGTTCTCGGCCGATCCGGTATGGCTGGTGGCCCGGGGGCGTGATGAGCGGCTGCGCTGGTGGGCCGGGCCCTGGCCGGTCGACGAGCGGTGGTGGGATCCGCTGCGGGAGGGGCCGGGGGCAGGGCGCACCGCCCGGGTTCAGGCGCTGCTGGACGGCCCGGCCGGCGCGCCCGGTGCGGCGCTGCTGCTGTGCTACCGGCTGCGGCGGTGGTACCTGGAGGGCAGCTATGAGTGACCCGGCTGGGCCTTCGCACGTCTCCTTCCCGGCTTTCTTCGCCGAACGTGTACTCACTGCGAAAAAACTCGCCCCGAATCGCAGTGGTTACACGCTCGGCGGGGTCCGGCGGGCCAACGTGCCGATTCGCTGCACGAGCCGGTCGAAGAACGCCGCCGGGTCGACGCCCACGCCGATCAGCGCGTTGGGCTGGCGCGCGTTCCAGTCGGGAATCGTGCGCCCGCGCTCCGCCTCGGGTGTGAGCACAACCCGTATCGCGGCCGGCCGGGTGGTCACCAGGCCGGGTTCCAGCGCGACCGCCGCGGCCAGCGGATCGTGCAGATACGCCAGGTACCCGTGCCCCCGGGCATCGTGCGCCTCGAAGTAGAACCGCAGTGCGTCGTGGAGCAACCGGACCACCGGGCTGTCCGTCGGAGCCGGCAGCAGTGCCAGGATCGCCGGGGTGATCGCGATGCGCTGGGTCAGATCCAGCCCGCATACCAGTGGAAGCCGTTGCGGCGCAACAGCCGCCCACGCCGAGAACACCTCGGCGGCCGCCTCGGGATCGAACCCGATGTTGAACTCGGCCCGGTCGGCCCGCTCGCCGGAGAACACGCCGCCCATGATCACCAGCCGGCGTAGCAGCGTGGGCAGTGCGGGCTCGGCCCGCAGCGCCAGCGCCAGGTTGGTCAGCGGGCCGGTCACCAGCCCGACCAGCTGCCCGGGGTGTTCCCGCGCGGCGGCGGCCCACGCCGCCGCGGCGTCGTATCCGGTGAGCCGGCCGCTGCCCGGCGGCAGCTCGGCATACCCCAGTCCCTGCGGCCCGTGAATGGCCTCCGCGGTGCGGACCGGTCCGTTCAGCGGTGCCTCGGCGCCCCGCGACACCGGAATGCCGCTCGCCCCGCACAACTCCAGCAGGGCCAGGTTGTTGCGGCAGACCTGTTGCACCGCAACGTTTCCGCCGGTTGCTGCCAGACCCACCAGCCGGGCCCGCGAGTCGGCCAGCAGGTAGACCAGCGCAACGGCGTCATCGACGCCGGTGTCGACGTCGGCGAAGACCGGCAGCGTCACGACCGCACGATCACCAGTACACGCCCGGCACCAGCCGGACCGCCCGCTTGACCGGACGGGGCACCCGCACCCTGGTGATCGCCCGAGCCGGCCGCTTCGGCCTGCGGGAGGATTGCCGAGGTGGTTGCGCCGCAGTGGCCGGTGCCACGCCGCGCGCGGCGGCCGAGTCCGGGTAACCCAGGTAGACCTGGTGCAACACCCGGCGCGCCAGCCCGGGAAGGACGTAATTACCCGCCTCGGCCAGGGTGCCCAGCGGGGTGTCGATCCGGTCCGGCTTCTCGATCAGGCCGCGGACCACCATCGCCGCCGCGTGCTCGGCGCTGATCGCCCCGACCGGCAACAGCTTTCGCGACGGCGCGATCATCGGGGTGGCCACTAGCGGCATGTGGATGGTGGTGAACGTGATGTGGTCTGAGAGCGTCTCGGTCGACACCACATCGGCGAACGCGTCCAGCGCGGCCTTGGTGGGCACATAGGCGCTGTAGCGGGGACTGTGCGCCAGCACCCCTTCGCTCGACACGTTGACGACATGCCCGAACCGGCGTTCTCGCCAGTGCGGCAGCAGCGCCAGCACCATCCGCACCGCGCCGAAGTAGTTGACCGCCATGGTGCGCTCGTAGTCGTGCAGCCGATCGGTGGAACTGGCCACCGAGCGGCGAATCGACCGGCCGGCGTTGTTCACCAGGTAGTCGACGTGGTCGAACCGGCCCAGGATGTCCTTGACGGTGTGCTCCACCGACGCCGAATCGGTGACGTCGCAGCTGAACGCGTGGGCCTGCCCGCCCGCGGCGCGGATCTCGGCCACCAACTCATCCAGCGCCTCGCCGCTGCGGGCCAGCGCGAAGACGACACCGCCGCGCTCGGCGACGGCGATCGCCGAGGCCCGGCCGATGCCGCTGGACGCCCCGGTGATGACGACGTGGCGGCCGACCAGTGGTCCGGCCGGATCACCGCGGCGGGCGCGGTCGGGATCCAGCTGCTGCGCCCAGTATCGCCACAGCCGAGGCGCGTACTCGGCGAACCGCGGGACCTCGATACCGGTTCCTCGCAACGCGTCCCGGGTGGCGTCGGCGATGAATGTCGGCCGCAGGTTCACCAGGTCGAGTACCTCGGCGGGCAGGCCCAGCTGGGTAGCGACCATGTTGCGCCACACCCGCGCCCGGCCGCCGACGTTGAGCACCGGGGCCGCTACCGCGCCGGGCAGCTTGGCGCGCAGCGGCGGGAGCCCCGCCTCGGCCGCGACGGCCCGGTAGATGTCTGGCAGCCCAATCGATTTCGGCGCCGTCAGGTGGAAGGTACGCCCGTCATACCCGTCGGCGTGCATCAACTCGACGAGCGCGTCTACCACGTAGTCGACCGGGACGACATTGGTGCGTCCGGTGTCGGGCACGGCCATCGGGGTGAGTCGGGGTAGCGCCGCCAGCCTGGCCAGCAGCGGGAAGAAGTAGTACGGGCCGTCGATCTTGTCCATCTCGCCGGTGCGCGAATCACCCACCACCACCGCCGGGCGGTAGATCCGGTAGCGCAGCCCCGGCGTCGAGCGCACCAGCGCTTCGGCCTCGAACTTGGTCTGGTGATACGGCGTCGGCAGCGCCTGTCCGATGTCGAAGTCGGCCTCGGTGAACTCGCCGGCGTAGTCGCCGGCCACCGCGATCGACGACACGTGCGCCAAGGTGGCATCGAGCCGCTTCGCCAGCCCGATCACCGCGCGGGAGCCCTCGACATTGGCCGCCTGCTGTTCGGCCGCGCCGGCGGTGATGTCGTAAATCGCCGCACAGTGCAGCACGTGATCGATGCTGCCGAGCTCGTCGATCACCGTGTCGGTCAGCCCGAGGTTCTCCGCCGTCAGGTCGCCGACCAGCGGCTTTACCCGCTCGCCCCAGGCTTGGCCGGGTTGCGAGGCCAGCGCTTCGAAGCGGCCCAGCGACTCGCGGCGCACCAGCACCCACACCTGCGCGTCGGGTTTGGTCGTCAGCAGACGGGACACCGCCCGTCGCCCGATGAATCCGGTACCGCCGGTAACGACATAGCGCATCCGGTCATGGTGGCCTGTCACGGCCACCACGTCAACCGTGCGCTCAGAACGCCCGAATTCCGTCCCAGTCCACCAGCTTCCAGCCGGTGCTCGGGCTGCCCTTGATCACCACCCGGCCGATGTTGGGCAGCGGGTGGTCGGTCATCAGCTCATCCCGCGGGTTCCTGACGTTCATCAGCGTCCACGCCATGATCGACGCCGAGTGCGAGAACGCCACCGGATTGGCGTCTCCGCTGTCATAGATCCGCTGCACCGCGGCGCTGAACTCGTCGTTGAACTGGTTGCCGTCGATCGAGCCGGGTATGGCCGCGGTCCGGTCACCGTGAATCCAGGCCTGCGGGGCGAGCAGATAGGTCGCGTTGACCACCGTGTTCTGCTTGTCGGCGAACCAGCCCGCGTCGATCTCCCGCAGCCCGGGCAGGATCTGCACCTGACGGCCGAGTTCGCGCGCCAGCGGCGCGGCGGTCTGCTGGCTGCGCGCCATCGAGGAGGCGTAGACGCCGTCGTAGTGGTTGCGCGACAGCTGATCCACGATCTCCTGAGCCTGCGCGCGGCCCTTCTCGGTCAGCCCTGGGCCGGGCACCGTGGTGTCGATGATCCCGGCGGCGTTGGCTTCCGATTCGCCATGGCGGATCAACGTCAAAGTGATGGTGCGGGTATGCGGTGTCCCCGAACAACCCCCGAGCACCAGGACTGCGGCGAGGGCGGCGGCCAACATCGCGAACACCGTGCCGGTGCGATTCCAGATACGCTTCCCCATGGCGACAGCCTGCCGTGTCGGGGGTGCCGACGGGGCCGGTTCTGCTGAAATGGTGGGGCGTATCCGCCCACGATCGCGGTGAGGAGAACCCATGGCACTGGATCCGACAGCCGTCGGCGCGACGACCGATCCGGTGCTGGTCGAATGGACCGATCGCGACACCATGCTGTATGCGCTCGGCGTCGGCGCCGGGACAGCCGACCTAGCGTTCACCACCGAGAACAGCCACGGCATCCCTCAGCAGGTGCTGCCCACCTTCGCCGTGGTCTGCTGCCTGGGCTTCGCGGCCGCCGGCAAGATCGGCACCTTCAACCCGGCGATGCTGCTGCACGGCTCGCAGGAGGTGCGGTTGTTCGCGCCGCTGCCGGCCGCCGGAAGCCTGCAGGTGGTCGCCGAGGTCGCCGACATCCAGGACAAGGGCGAGGGCAAGAATGCCGTGGTGATGCTGCGGGCGCGCGGCACCGACCCCACGACCTCCGAGCCGATCGCCGAGACGCTGACCACTCTGGTCATCCGCAAGGCCGGTGGTTTCGGCGGGGAGCCGGGGCAGCGGCCGGTGGCTCCGCAGATTCCGGATTCCGAGCCGGATGCGCGCGTGGCTTATGCGACCCGCGAGGACCAGGCGCTGCTGTATCGGCTCTCCGGCGACCGCAACCCGTTGCACAGCGATCCCTGGTTCGCCACCACGCTGGCCGGTTTCCCCAAGCCGATCCTGCACGGGTTGTGCACCTACGGCTTCGCCGGCCGTGCGCTGGTTGCCGAACTCGGCGGCGGCGACGCCGAGCAGGTCACCGCGATCACGGCACGCTTCACCGAACCGGTGTTCCCCGGCGAGACGCTGACCACCTCGATCTGGCGGACCCAGCCGGGTAGGGCGGTGTTCCGCACCGAGGCCGCCGGCCCCGACGGCGCCAACGCGCGGGTGGTGCTCGACGACGGTGCCGCGGAGTACCGGGGCTGACCGCCCGTTGGGGACTTCCGTCCCTTCCGTAACGTTCCGGGGCTTGATCGGATGTGGCCATGGACGCGTACACGGCCGCTGAGAACGCGCAGCCAGGCAGTGAGTATCTGGAGTTCCCGGAGCTCGATGACCGTGACTTTCAGAAGTTGGCCCACGCCCGCGTCGGCAAGCTCATCAAGATGTTCATGCCCTCGAATCACCCGCCGGTACTCGAGCTGATGGTCTCGATCTGGGTGGACGGCCTGGCCACCGGGCTGCGGATGGCCGGCGAGGACGCCTAAGGCTCTCAGCGCACGGGCTACGGGCGCGGGGGCCGCAGCACTTTCATCGCCAGTCGCATCACCGGATCGGGGATCCGGTCCTGCATCGCCAGTGCGGCACTGGCCGCGCGGGTGCGAACCGGGGTGCCGCGGCCGAACATCCGGTTCAGCGGGCCGCCGGACGGCTCGATCTCGACATGCAGCGGCGGAGCGCCCTCCGAGGCGCCCAGCGCCTGCGAGATCACGATCCGCTGTATCTCGCTGGTGCCCTCGAAGATGGTGTACAACTTGGCATCTCGATACCACTTCTCCACCGGGTGATCGGTGATGTAGCCCCAGCCGCCCAAGGTCTGAATCGCGCGTTCAGTGGCCCGCACCGCGACCTCACTTGCCGCCAGCTTCGACATCGACCCCTCGCCGCGGCCGAACGCGATCCCGTTGGCCGCCATCCACGACGCCCGCCAGGTCAGCAGGCGCGCGGCGTCGATCGCGGTGGCGAGCTCGGCCAGCGGAAAGGCGATGCCCTGATTGTCGATGATCGGGCCGCCGAACGCGACCCGCCGGGTGGCGTAGCCGGTAGCGTATTCCGTTGCGGCGCGGGCAATGCCGATGGCCTGCGCGGCGACCATCGGCCGGGTCTGCTCAAAGGTGCCCAGCGTCGCCGACCTCGACGACGTGCCGCCCGCAACGGCTTCGCGAGCCTTGGCGAGCTTGTGGTCGAGCTTTTCCTGCCCGCCCAGCAGATTGGCCTGCGGTACCCGGACGCCATCGAAACGCAACTCGGAGGTGTGCGACGCCCGGCAGCCCAGCTTGTCGAGTTTGCGCACCAACTCCAGGCCGGGGGTGCCGCCGGGCACGATGAACAACGCCTGCCCGCGATGACCGAGATCTTCGTCCACGACGGCGTTGACCACGTGCACGTCGGCGATGCCGCCGTTGCCGATCCACATCTTGTGCCCGTCGATCACCCAATCGTCGCCGTCGCGGCGGGCCGTGGTGCGCAGGTTGCGTACGTCGCTACCGCCCTCGGGTTCGGAGATCGCCAGGGCCGCGAGCTTGAGGTCACCGGGCGTGCCGAAGCATTCCGGCGCCCACTCCAGCAGCTGCTCGGGGGAGGCGGCCTGACCGATCGCCGAGAGCGCCAGCGCCGGCATCACGATCGCCAACCCGATTCCGGCGCAACCCCAGAACAGCTCCTCCATGAACATCGGCATCGACAGGCCCGTCGAGTCCCCGATCAGATCCCGGTAGAACAACGGGCTGTAGAAGCCCTGCTGGGCGGCTTCCTCCAACACCGGCCACGGGAACTCCTGCCGCTGGTCGTAGTCGAGGGCGACCGGACGGATGACGGACTCGGCGAACTGATGGGTGCGGCGCGCCAGATCGTGCTGCGCCGCGGTCGGCCTGAGATCGAAGGTCATGGGCGGGAGTTGCCCGTTCGCCGATCGGCCAAACGTCCCGCTACCCGGCGCCGAGCCTGCCGGCCAGCCGCGCGGTGAACTCGACAACCCGGGCCGGGCTGTCCAGTGCGAACCGGGCCGCGGTGGCGCGGTCGCCATCGTCACTGTGCCGCACCAGGATTCCGGCACCCGCCAGATCAGCGACCGCGTCGAACGCGTCCTCGTCGGTGATGTCGTCGCCGAGGAACAGCGGTGTCACTGTGCCCAGCCGCTCCAGAATCCAGTGCAGCGTGCGGCCCTTGTCCCAGTCGATCTCCGGGCGCAACTCGATCACCTCGCGACCGGTCGTCACCCGCAGCCCCAACCGCCGCCCGGCGTCGCGCACCGCCGCCATCACCTCGCCGACCCGATCCCGGGCCGCGTTGCGGTAGTGCACCGCGACGGCGAATCGCTTGTGCTCCACCACGACTCCCGGTATCGTCCCGATCTGCTCGCGCAGCGACGCGGCGGCACCGGCCAGCACCGGCACCGCGTCGGCGGCGGCGTCGTTCTGATGGTGGGCGCCGTCGGGCCCGGTCAGCTCGAAGCCGTGACTGCCCGCATACCAGATCCCGGCCAGGCCCATCCGCGCCCGCACGTCGTCCAGGTCCCGCCCGGACAGCACCGCGACCGGGCAGCGGGCGGCCAACGCGGCCAACGCCTCCACCGCACCGGCGACCGGCCGGGCCGCGTCGGGATCCTCGACGATGTCCGACAGCGTGCCGTCGAA
Source organism: Mycolicibacter algericus DSM 45454 (assembly GCF_002086455.1). Taxonomy (GTDB): domain Bacteria; phylum Actinomycetota; class Actinomycetes; order Mycobacteriales; family Mycobacteriaceae; genus Mycobacterium; species Mycobacterium algericum. Next base: position 97,650 of record NZ_MVHC01000010.1, on the reverse strand, counting down.
GTCGAAGAACACCGCCGGATCGGTGAGCTCGCTCAGCTCCGGCGCGGTCATCGCGTCGGCCAGCGCCGACATCGGCCGATCACCGGTACGCACCTCGATCTGGCCCGGCTCGGCCACCACCGCGTCGCCGCCGTCGGTTCCCACGCCGACGACCAGGGCGAAACCCGCACCACGCGCGGCGGTTACGTCCGCGTCGGAGTCGGTGAGCACCACGCTGCGGCCCGGCCGCACACCCAGCCCGGCGGCAGCGGCCACCAGCTGCGCGCTCGACGCCACCGGTTGCGTGCGCAGCCCGGCCTGCTGCAGCCGTCGGATCAGGGCCTTGGTGAGTGCTTCAGTGTCGGCGTCGAGACAAAACAGCACCGCGTCGTGCCGCCGCGGGTCGATCGTGATGGGCAACTTCTGGTCCGCCTTCCTCCAGCTGGACGCTTGGCTGGTCACCACGGTGTCATACCGCTTAGCGTGGAGGGGTGAACCCTGCAATCCTGGTCGGTGTCGACGGATCGCCGTCGTCGAACGCCGCGGTCGAATGGGCGGCCCGCGCCGCCGCCCTGCACAACCTGCCGCTGACGCTGGTCCACGTACTGGCCCCGCCGGTGGTGATGACGTTCCCCGAGACGCCGATGCCGCCGGGCTACACCGAGTGGCAGCAGGAGCAGGGCGAACGCCATCTGCGGGAAGCCGTCGCAATCGCCGAGACGCAGGGCGAGAACCTGCGGGTCGACGCCCGGATCGTGGTGGGGTCGACGGTTCCGATGCTGGTGGACGCCACCCGCGACGCCGCCAGGCTGGTGGTCGGGTCCCGCGGCCACGGGCTGCTGCGCCGCAGTCTGCTCGGCTCGGTCAGCTCGTCACTGGTGCGGCACGCGCACTGCCCGGTCGTGGTCATCCACGAACCCCACCCGGACAGCGACCCGCACTCCGACACCGCGCCGGTGGTGGTCGGCATCGACGGCTCTCCGGTGTCGGAGGCCGCCACCGAAGTGGCGTTCGCGGAGGCGTCGTTGCGGGGGGTGGAACTCGTGGCGGTGTACGCCTGGCACGACAGCGGCATGCTGGATTTCCCCGGCATCGACCTGGCCGCGATGGCATCGGACGGGGAGTTGGCCCTGGCCGAGCGGCTGGCGGGCTGGCGGGAGCGCTATCCCGACGTCACGGTGCGCCGCGTGGTGGTTTGTGACCGGCCGGCCGACCAACTCATCGAGCAGTCCAAGCAGGCCCAGCTGGTGGTGGTGGGCAGCCACGGCCGCGGCGGCTTCACCGGCATGCTGCTGGGCTCGGTGAGCCAGGCGGTGGTGCAGTCAGCGCACGCGCCGGTGCTCGTCGTCCGCCCGCAGAAGTGACGCCCGCGGTCAGTCGCGGCCGACGGACACCGGGGTCGGCGCAACCTGCTGGGCGATCGGGCTGGGCCGCGTCCACACCCGCTGCGGCCACCAGAACCAGCGGCCCAGCAGCGCGGCGATCGACGGCGTCATGAACGAGCGGATCACCAGGGTGTCGATGATCAGGCCCAGGCCGATGGTGGAGCCCACCTGTCCGATCACCCGCAGGTCGGAGACCAGCATCGACATCATGGTGAACGCGAACACCAGACCGGCCGAGGTGACCACGGAGCCGCTGCCGCCCATGGCGCGGATGATGCCCGTCTTGAGCCCGCCGTGCATCTCCTCTTTCATCCGGGAGACCAGTAGCAGGTTGTAGTCCGAACCCACCGCCAACAGGATGATCACGCTCATCGCCAGCACCATCCAGTGCAGATGCAGTCCGATGATGTGTTGCCAGACCAGCACCGATATCCCGAATGAGGTGCCCAGCGACAACAGCACGGTGCCGACGATCACCGCCGAGGCCACGATCGCCCGGGTGATCAGCAGCATGATGATGAAGATCAGGCACAGCGAGGCGATGCCCGCGATCATCAGGTCCCAGGCCGACCCGTCCTTCATGTCCTTGAACATGGCCGCGGTGCCGCCGAGGTAGACCCGGGAGCCCTCCAGCGGGGTGCCCTTGAGCGCCTCGTGCACGGCGTTCTTGATCGGCACGATGTGGCTGACGCCCTCCGGGGACATCGGATCGCCCTCGTGGCTGATGATGAACCGCACCGCATGCCCGTCGGGGGACAGGAACATCTTCATGCCGCGCTTGAAGTCGGGGTTGTCGAACGCTTCGGGCGGCAGATAGAACGAGTCATCGTTCTTGGAGTCGTCGAACGCCTTGCCCATGGCGTTCTGGCCCTCCATCATCTTCTCCATCTGCAGTTGCAGGCCCTCCATGGTGGACTGCATCTTCAGCTGGGTGGTCCGCATGTTCTCCATGGTCTCGATCATCGGCGGCATGATCTCGAGCATCTTGGGCATCAGCCGAGCGAGGTTGTCGATGTCGGGCAGCACCAGCTCGAAGTCCTCGGTCATCGCGTCGATGCCGTCCATCATGTCGAAGATGGACCGGATCGACCAGCAGATCGGGATGTCGAAACAGTGTGGCTCCCAATAGAAGTAACTGCGCATCGGGCGCCACATGTCGTCGAAGTCGGCCATCTCGTCGCGCAACTTCTGGATGTCGCCGAGCATGATGTGCATCTTTTGGGCCATGGCGTCGGTGGTCACCGACATCTCCCGGGTCACTTCCAGCATCGCCTTCATGCTGTCGACGGAGACCTGCATGTCCTCGCCCATTTTCAGCATGTTTCGCATGCTGTCGAGCTGGTACTTCATGTTCAGCTGCTGAGTGGTGCCCTGCATGCTGATCGCGAACGGGATCGTGGTGTGTTCGATCGGGGTGCCCAGCGGCCGGGTGATGGTCTGCACCCGCCCGACGCCCGGTACCTCGAACACCCGCTTGGCAATTCGGTTGATGACCAGGAAGTCAGCCGGGTTGCGCAGGTCGTGGTCGGCCTCGATCATCAGCAGTTCCGGGTTCATCCGGGCCTGGGAGAAGTGCCGGTCGGCGGCGGCGTAGCCGATGTTGGCCGGCACGTAATCCGGCATGTACTCCCGGTCGTTGTAGTTGGTCTCATACCCCGGCAGGGTGAGCAGCCCGACCAGGCAGACCCCGGTGGTGGCCACCAGCACCGGCCCCGGCCAGCGCACGATCATCGCGCCGAGCCGCCGCCAGGCGCGGATCCGCATCGCCCGCTTGGGCTCGAGCATCCCGAAGCGGCTGGCGACTGCCACCACGGCGGCGCCGAAGGTCAGCGCCGCGAACGTCACCACCACCATGCCGATCGCCAGCGGGACACCCAGTGACTTGAAGTAGGGCAATCGGGTGAAGGACAGGCAGAAGGTCGCACCGGCAATGGTCAGCCCCGAGCCCAGGATCACGTGCGCGGTGCCGTGATACATGGTGTGGAACGCCGACTCCTTGTCCTCGCCGAGCGCTCTGGCCTCTTGATAGCGGCCGAGCAGGAAGATCGCATAGTCCGTCGACGCGGCGATGGCCAGCGTCACCAGCAGGTTCACCGCGAACGTCGACAGCCCGATGATGTTGTAGAAGCCGAGCACGGCCACGATGCCGCGCGCGGCGCTCAACTCGAACACCACCATGCCCAGCACCAGCAGCACCGTGCCGATCGACCGGTAGAAGTTCAGCAGCATCACGATGATCACCGCGAACGTCAGCGCGGTGATCACCTTCAGGCTCTTGTCGCCGGCGATGTGTTGGTCGGCGTTGAGGGCGGCCCCGCCGGTGACGTAGGCGTGCACGCCGGGCGGTGCGGGGGTGTCGGCGATGATCTTCTGGACGGCCTTGACCGAGTCGTTGGCCAGCGTCTCGCCCATGTTGCCGGCCAGGTAGACCTGCACGTAGGCGGCCTTGCCGTCCGGGCTCTGCGACCCCGCCGCGGTCAGCGGGTCACTCCAGAAGTCCTGGATGTGCTCGACGTGCTCGGTGTCGGCCGCCATCTTGGCGACCAGCTCGTCGTAGTACTTGTGCGCCTCATCGCCGAGCGGCTGGTCGCCTTCGAGGACCACCATCGCCGAGCTGTCGGACTTGAACTCATCGAAGGTCTTGCCGATGCGCATCATCGAGATCATCGACGGGGCGTCTTTGGGGGCCATCGATACCGCGCGCATCGCGCCGACCTCGTCGAGTTGCGGCACGATGACGTTCACCACCACGGTGATGGCCACCCAGATCAGAATGACCGGCACCGCCAGCCGGCGGATCCATGTCGCGATGGCGCCGCGGTGCGGCGGCTGCGCCGCCGGCAGCGTTTCGGTCGGGGTGTCGTCGCTGATGTGTTTGCTCATCCTGATTTCACAATGCAGAAGGTCTGGGCGCTCACGGGGCTGCTGGAGACGCGTTCGTCCTTGAGCTCGCCGTCGATGGTGACCCGGCAGCCGATGGTGCTGCCATCACCTTGCGCGACGATGTTGGGGCTCACCGCCGGGTTGGTGGTCGACAGGGTCAGCGACCACGGCAGGCTGGCGCCGTCGACCCGCTGCGGCGTTGCCTCCAGGTCCAGATAGTTGATGTCGGCGTAGGTCCCGTCCGGACTGAAGATGTCGTAGACCACCACCTTGGGGTGGAACGGCTTGGTGTCCTCGAACGGCGCGGCGCTGCTGCCGCTGTCATCACCGCCGAAGTAGCCGCGAATGCGATGCACGACGAACCCCCCCACCAAGAGAACCATCACGATGAGCAGGGGTAACCACGTGCGTCTGACAACGCCGAACATGAAAGCAGTGGGCCTTTCGCATCGTGTCGGAACCTGACACAGATTAGTGCATCAAAGTTCTTTTTCACACTCCACCCAAGCGTCTCGTACATATGTTCGATAGATTGTCGGGTATGGGCTGGGGAAGCGGCCCGCCGAGCTGGGCGGAAATGGAGCGAGTGCTCGATGGTAAGCCTCGTCACACCCGTGGTGTGTCGGCTGATCGCGAGCCCACGGAGCCGCGGCCCGAGCGCCCGCCGCCGCGCGGCCCGACGGTTCCCTATGCCGAGTTGCACGCGCACTCGGCGTACAGCTTCTTGGACGGGGCCAGCACCCCGCAGGAGCTGGTCGTCGAGGCCGCCCGGCTGGGCCTGCGGGCGATCGCGCTGACCGACCACAACGGGCTATACGGGGTGGTGCGGTTCGCCGAGGCGGCCGCGGAGCTCGCCGCCGCGGGGCAGGAGATCGCCACCGTTTACGGCGCCGAGCTGTCGCTGGGGCCGGGCGCGCGCACCGACGACCCGGACCCGCCCGGCCCGCACCTGCTGGTGCTGGCCCGCGGCCCGGAGGGCTACCGGCGGTTGTCGCGGCAGATCGCCGCCGCGCACCTGGCCGGCGAGAAGGACAGGCCGCGTTTCGATCTGGACGTGCTGACCGAGGCGGCCGACGGGCACTGGCACATCCTGACCGGATGCCGCAAGGGCCACGTCCGCCAGGCGCTGGCCGCCGGCGGGCCGGATGCCGCGGCCACGGCGCTGGCCGACCTGGTGGACCGGTTCGGGGCCGCGCGGGTCAGCGTCGAGCTGACCCGGCACGGCGATCCTTACGACGACGAGCACAATGCGGCGCTGGCCGCGCTGGCGCCCCGGTTCGGGGTCTCGGTGGTGGCCACCACCGCTGCGCATTTCGCCGGGCCGTCGCGGGCGCGACTGGCGATGGCGATGGGGGCGATCCGCGCCCGACAGTCCCTGGATGCCGCCGCCGGCCGGCTGGCCCCGCTGGGCGGTTCGCATCTGCGTTCCGGCGCCGAGATGGCCCGGTTGTTCGCCGCGCACCCGTCGGCGGTGCCGGCGGCGGCCGAGCTCGGCGAACGATGCGCGTTTCCGCTGGCGCTGATCGCCCCGCGGCTGCCGCCGTTTGCCGTCCCGGACGGACACACCGAGGACAGCTGGCTGCGGCGGCTGGCCCTGGCCGGCGCCGAACAGCGCTACGGCCCGCCCTCGGGTGCCCCGCGTGCTTACGCTCAGATCGAGCGTGAACTGGAAGTCATTGCGCAGCTGGGCTTTCCGGGCTACTTCCTGGTGGTGCACGACATCACCCGGTTCTGCCGGGACAGCGACATCCTGTGCCAGGGCCGGGGGTCGGCGGCGAACTCCGCGGTCTGCTACGCCCTCGGCGTCACCGCGGTCGACCCGGTGGCCAATGAGCTGCTGTTCGAGCGGTTCTTATCCCCGGCCCGCGACGGCCCACCCGACATCGATATCGACATCGAGTCGGATCGGCGCGAAGAGGTGATCCAGTACGTCTACGACAAATACGGCCGCGACCACGCCGCCCAGGTCGCCAACGTCATCACCTACCGGGGCCGCAGCGCCGTGCGGGACATGGCCCGCGCGCTGGGTTACTCGCCGGGGCAGCAGGACGCCTGGAGTAAGCAGCTGGGCCGCTGGGGCTCATTGCACCGCGCCGAAGACGCTGATATCCAAGGTATTCCCGGCCCGGTGATCGACCTGGCCACCCAGATCGCCGACCTGCCACGGCATCTGGGTATCCACTCCGGCGGCATGGTGATCTGTGACCGCCCGATCGCCGACGTGTGCCCGGTGGAATGGGCGCGGATGCCCGGCCGCAGTGTGCTGCAGTGGGACAAAGACGACTGTGCGGCCATCGGTTTGGTGAAGTTCGATCTGCTGGGGCTGGGCATGCTCTCGGCGCTGCACTACGCGATCGACCTGGTTGCCGAGCACAAGGGCATCGAGGTGGACCTGGCCGCGATCGATCTGTCCGAACCGGCGGTGTATGAGATGTTGGCCCGCGCCGACTCGGTGGGGGTGTTCCAGGTGGAGTCGCGCGCGCAGATGGCCACCCTGCCGCGGCTGCGCCCGCGGGTGTTCTACGACCTGGTGGTGCAAGTGGCGCTGATCCGCCCCGGGCCGATCCAGGGCGGGTCGGTACACCCCTACATTCGCCGCCGCAACGGCGTCGACCCGGTGACCTACGAGCATCCGTGTATGGAGCGTGCGCTGCGGAAAACCCTGGGAATTCCGTTGTTTCAAGAGCAGCTGATGACGCTGGCGGTGGACTGCGCCGGTTTCACCGCGGGGGAGGCCGACCAGTTGCGGCGCGCGATGGGATCCAAGCGGTCACCGGAGCGGATGCGCCGGCTGCGAGACCGGTTCTATGACGGCATGGCGCAGTGCCACGGCATCACCGGTGCGGTGGCGATGAGGATCTACGAGAAGCTGGAAGCCTTCGCCAACTACGGGTTCCCGGAGAGCCACGCGATGAGCTTCGCGTCGCTGGTATTCTACTCGTCCTGGTTCAAGCTGCATCACCCGGCAGCGTTCTGCGCCGCCCTGCTGCGGGCGCAACCGATGGGCTTCTATTCGCCGCAGTCGCTGGTCGCCGACGCCCGTCGGCACGGGGTCGTCGTGCACGGCCCGGACGTCAACGCCAGCCTGGCGCACGCCACGCTGGAGGAGGCCGGCCTGCAGGTACGGCTCGGGTTGGGGGCCGTCCGCGGTATCGGTGTCGACCTGGCTGAGCGGCTGGTGGCCGATCGTGCGGCCCATGGCCCGTTCGCGTCGATGCTGGATCTGACTGCTCGGGTGCAACTTTCGACGCCGCAGGCCGAAGCGTTGGCGACCGCCGGGGCGTTCGGCGGATTCGGCATGTCGCGCCGCGAGGCGCTGTGGGCGGCCGGCTCGGCAGCGGGACAACGGCCGGACCGGTTGCCCGGGGTGGGAGTGTCCGGCTGCGATGGGCACACTCCGGAACTGCCCGGCATGAGCGAGATCGAGCTGTCGGCCGCCGACGTATGGGCCACCGGGGTCTCGCCGGACAGCTTCCCGACCCAGTTCCTGCGCGCCGACCTCGACGCGATCGGAGTCATCCCGGCCACCCGGCTGGCAGGCGTCCCCGACGGCACCCGGGTGCTGGTGGCCGGCGCGGTGACGCACCGGCAGCGGCCGTCGACCGCGCGCGGGGTGACGTTCGTCAACCTCGAGGACGAGACCGGGATGGTCAACGTGTTGTGCACGCCGGGGGTGTGGACGCGGCATCGCCGGCTGGCGCAGACCGCCACGGCACTGCTGATCCGCGGGCGGGTGCAGAACGCCAGCGGGGCGATCACCGTGCTGGCCGAGCGACTGGGCGCCCTCGAGTTGGCGGTGGGGTCGCGCTCTCGGGACTTCCGGTGACGCCGGGCTGTCCCGCGCCGGCCGATTAGGCTCTGCAGAGTATGCATGCGGTCGGTCGAATCAGCGGAATTTGGCGCTACCCGGTGAAATCCATGGGCGGACAGCGCGTCAGCACCGCCGGGGTCGGCAAACTGGGCCTCCACGCGGACCGGACGTGGGCGGTCCGCGACCTGGAGAAGAATGCGACCACCAGCGCCAAGCGCCTGGCGGGGCTGTTGTTGTGCACAGCGCGGTATGCGCTGCCGCCGCCACCGGAAGCCGGCCCCGGCCACGCGCCGGAGGTGCTTATCGGATTCCCCGACGGCAGCGAGATCTCCAGTTCCGATCCGGAAGTCCACGCCGCGCTGTCGTCGTACCTCGACCGAGACGTCGAACTGCGGCCGCTGCCACCGATCGAGGATCGCGATCAGTATCGCGGGCAGATGGCCAGCGCGGCCGATCTGCACAACTACTTCGGTCTCGACGCCGGCGAACCACTCCCGGATCTGTCGATGTTTCCGGTCAAGAAACTCGCCGAGCTGAGCCGCTACATCACCCCGGTCGGCAGCTATGTCGATGCCTATCCGGTGCACGTGATCACCGAGCAGACCCTGCGCACGATGACCGGGCTGACCCCGGGTTCCGACTTCGACGTTCGGCGCTTTCGCCCCACGATCTTGGTGGACGCGGCTAGCACTTCCGGGACTTCCGACCATCCGGAGACCGACTGGTGCGGGGGCACATTGCACGCGCCGCTGGCCGCCCTCAAACCACTGCTGCCCACCGTCCGCTGCGTGATGCCGTCGCACGCCCAGCCGGAGTTGCGCCGCGACCGGCAGATCACCCGCAGCATCGCCGCCCACACCAATCACTGCCTCGGCGTCTACGGAACGGTTATCCGAAGCGGGGAACTCCGCGAGGGCGATCCGCTTGATTTCGTCCCGTCAGATCGTTCGCTCCTTGCCGCCACCGCTGGAGCGGGCGCCATGCGGGTCAAACGCCTGCTGATGAAGGCCGGTACCACGGCGATCACGCGCGGTCTGAAACTCCAGCAGAATTAGCAGCTAGCCTGCACAGATGAACCTCAACTTGTCCGCCGACGAAGTCCTGACCACCACCCGATCCGTCCGCAAGCGACTCGACCTGGACAAACCGGTTCCGCGCGAGGTGCTGATGGAATGCCTGGAGATCGCCCTGCAGGCACCCACCGGCTCGAACGCCCAGGGCTGGCAGTGGATGTTCGTCACCGACCCGGTCCGCAAGCAGGCGATCGCCGACATCTATCGCGCCAACGCCCTGCCTTACCTGGACCGGATGAAGCCCGACTACGGCGAGGGTGATGTGCGCGGCGAGCGGATGGAATTCGTCAGTGACTCGGCCAGGTACCTGATGGAGAACATGCAGGACGTGCCGGTGCTGATGATCCCGTGCCTGGAGGGCCGGGTGGAGAACGCGCCGCTGGGGCTCAGCGCGTCATTCTGGGCGTCGCTGTTCCCGGCCGCGTGGAGCTACTGCCTGGCGTTGCGCAACCGCGGGCTGGGCTCCTGCTGGACGACGCTGCACCTGCTCGAGGACGGCGAGAAGCAGGCCGCCGACGTTCTCGGCATCCCGCACGACAAGTACAGCCAGGGCGGGTTGTTTCCGATCGCCTACACCAAGGGCACCGACTTCAAACCGGCCAAGCGGCTGCCGGCCGAGCAGGTGGCGCACTGGGACACGTGGTGATCGCACGCCGTTCGCCTCACACCCCGCCGGGGAAGCCGTGCTGGCGCCACGCCTCATAGGCCGCGACCGCGGCGGCATTGGACAGGTTCAACGAGCGCCGGCCGGCCAGCATCGGGATACGCACCTGCCCGGTGATGTGCGGGTCGGCCAGCGTCGCCGCGTCCAGCCCGTCGGGCTCCGGGCCGAACATCAGCACATCACCGGCCCGGTAGCACACGTCGGCGAACGAGGTGTCGGCGTGCGAGGTGAAGGCGAACACCCGTGCCGGCATCAGCGCCGCCCAGGCGTCGGGTAACGACGCGTGCACGGTGACCGCCGCCAGGTCGTGATAGTCCAGCCCGGCGCGGCGCAGTTTGGGTTCGGACAGATCGAAGCCCAGCGGCTCCACCAGATGCAGCTCCGCGCCGGTGGCCGCCACCATCCGGATCGCGTTGCCGGTATTGGGCGGGATGCGCGGTGAGTGGAACAACACTTTGAACACAACTGATGGTGGCACGTCAGCGTGGCAAACCGGATACGTCGGCGCGTCCGTCTCCAGGTCTAGCGACCGCTCACGAATACGGCCCGTAGTAGTCCCGGCACGGGGTGAAGACGTTCACCCAGCCCTGACCGCCGGGGCACCACCGCTGCACATCATGGGGCCGGTTGCCCTCCGGCATCAGCCGGCACTCGTTGACACCGGGCAGGATGCAGTCCTGCCCGTAGCCCGGTTCGGCCCGCGCCGGGGCCGTGAGGCCCAGCAGTCCCGCGCCGGCCGCAGCGACCACCGCCAGCACAATCCGACTCAGCCGTGTCATGCCCCGATTGTCCATCAGCTCACCGACACGTCATCGACAACGCTGTTCGGGGCAGTGGAGCAGCACCACCAGCCGGCGGCGTTCGCGGGACACGGAACCGTCTCGGGAGCTGTGCCTTTTCGGTTAAGGCTATGGTGATGGCACACGCAGACTGTCATACTCGTCGAATTGCCGACTGAAGTCGGCCCAGATCAAGGCGCGGTCTCACACCGCTGTCGGTTCAGCGGGTGCGATGTGCCGGAAGCTTGCGATGAATGAAGGCGCAAACGGTGAATTTCAGCCGAGCGGTCGGCGAACCGGCCGCCGAGCAGTGACGCTCTTCGACCACCCGGACGAGGTGGATCCCGCCCTCGACGGCCTGGCCGACCGTGAGAACGAATCCGCTGCAGCGGCGGTGAAACGTCCGTCGCGGTGGTCGGTGCGCAACTGGCCGGTGCGATGGAAGGTGCTGGCGATCGCGCTGCTGCCGATGCTGCTGGCCGGTGTCTTCGGCGGGCTGCGTATCTCCGGTGCGCTGTCGGAGGCCAACCGGCTTCGGCTGGTCGCCGACCGCGCCGAGATGATCCCGGCGATCACCAATTACATGTCGGCGCTGGGCGACGCGCTGGTGGCAGCCTCCTCCGACGGCGACGCCGAGGGCGCCCGGAAGAACTTCGAGAACCGGATGTACGAACTCCAGTCGCGGCTGTCGCACACCGACGTCGCGACCGACGTTCGCTCCGGGGTGGGCACGCTCATCGAGCGGGGCCAGGGCCTGCTGGACGCGGTGTCGACCGCCGGTTTGGGGCTGCGCGAGGAGGTGACCGGCTACGCGCCGATCCTGCTGACCGCCGAGGACGCCATCAACGGCTCGGTTCGGCTGGACAGTGAACGGATCCGGGCGCAGACCGAGGGCCTGAGCCGCGCCGTCGGCGCCCGCGGTCAGATGATGATGCAGGAACTGTTGGTCAACCGGGGCGGCGAGGTTCCCGACCCGGAACTGCGCAGCTCGATGATGACGCTGGCCGGCACCGAGCCCTCCACGCTGTTCGGGATGACCGAGGTACTCGGTGTCGACTCCCCGGACGCCAAGGCCCTGCAGCAGCAGCTGGTGACCCGGATGGCGATCATGTCCGATCCGGAACAGGTGCTGCCCAACAACCCGGTGCTGCGGGACTCGATCCGCACCACCGACCAGATCGCCGCACGGCTGATCGCCGAGAACACCGGGGCGGTGACCAGGGCGGTGGAGGAGCGCGCCGCCGATCGCCGCGCCGCCGCCATCCGTGACATCGCACTGGTGCTGGCCGCGACCATCGCCACGCTGCTGGCGGTGTGGCTGGTAGCGCGCTCGCTGGTGCGGCCGCTGCGCACGCTGCGAAACAGCGCGCTGCGGGTCGCCCACTCCGACCTCGAACACGAGATCGCGCGGGTGCGTGCCGGTGACGAACGCGAACCCGCCCCGTTGCCGGTCTACACCACCGAGGAAGTCGGTCAGGTCGCCCACGCCGTCGACGAGCTGCATGCGCAGGCGCTGCTGTTGGCCGGTGACGAGGCCCGGCTGCGCCGGCTGGTCAACGAGATGTTCGAGACGATGTCGCGGCGTAACCGGTCCCTGGTCGACCAGCAGTTGGCGCTCATCGACCGGTTGGAGCGCAACGAGGACGACCCGGACCGGCTGGAGAGTCTGTTCCGGCTGGACCACCTCGCCGCGCGGATGCGGCGCAACGGCGCGAACCTGTTGGTGCTGGCGGGGGCGCGGGTGCCGCACGAGCGGGGACGGGCGACCCCGCTGGCGACGCTGATCAGTGCCGCCGCCTCGGAGGTGGAGGGTTATCAGCGGGTGCGGACCGTGTTGGTGCCCGACGTCACGGTGATCGGCGCCGCGGCGGCCGACTGTGTGCACCTGCTCGCGGAGTTGATCGACAATGCGCTGCGTTATTCGGCGCCCACCGAGCCGGTGCGGGTGGTCGCCGGACTCGAGAACGACGGCGGAGTGGTGGTCGAGGTCGTCGACGTCGGTTTGGGCATGACCGACTCCGATCTGCGGATGGCCAACATGCGGCTGGCGGCCGGCGGCGAGTTCAGCCCGGAGAACGCCCGCCACATGGGTCTGTTCGTGATCTCCCGGCTGGCCCACCGGCACGGGATCGAGGTCCGGTTGTTCCCCGCGTCGCAGGGGTCGCGCGGTATCACCGCCGAGGTGTACCTGCCGCCGCACCTGCTGAGCTACCGGGAGACCGAGGAGCCGGCTCCGCCGCCGTACCACGCCGGCCCGAGCCACCCCGAGGCGTACGAGCACTACCAGCCCGACGAGCCCCAGCTCTCTGAGACGTATGAGCCCGCCGGGGCGCATGAGCGGTACGAGGCGCACGAGCCGTACGAGGACTCGCCGGAGTCCGGTCCCGGTCCCGTCGTTTCGCTGCTGCCGCGACGCACCCCGGGGTCCAGTGGCATCACCGGGATGCCCGCCGGGTCGCCGGTGCGGCCACCGGCCGAGGACGAGGCCGGCCGGGAGCGCCGCGAACTGCCGCAACCCTGGTGGGAGGCCGACGAGCAGGCCGCAGACCGACTTCGGGAACCGGCCGAGGACGCTTTCGCCGAACCCGAGCCGGTGATCGAAAAGTCTTCTCCGGCAGACACTTCGGCATACTTCGGCGCGCGGGCCCGGGTTCGCGGCGCCACCGGGGACGCCGGCCGCAACACCGGCAGCGACACCGACACGATCTATCAACGGATGCTTTCGGAGTCGCTGGGCAACGATCCCTACGAGCCGGGTCTGCGCGCCGACCTGGACTGGCAGTCGGTGTGGGATCGCGGCTGGTCGGTGGCCGCCGAGGTGGAGAACATGCCGGTCGCCGCCCACACCGAGCACGGCCTGCCGGTCCGCGAACCCGGCGCCCGGCTGGTGCCCGGCTCGGCCGAAGCCGAGCCGCCGCCGGCGGGTTCGGGCCCTCCGGCGCAGCGGCTGGACGACACCGGCGAACCGGTAGCATCCAACGGCGGGCCGGCCCGCGAGGCGCCGGAACGGGATCCCGCGGCGATCCGCTCCTCGATCAGCAGCCACTTCGGCGGGGTGCGCGCCGCGAGATCGCACGCCCGGGAAAGCAACTTCGAACACGACTTCGAAAACGACTTGGACACCGACCAGGGACAGAACCAGCAATGACTTTTCCCAGCGATCACAGTGACCAGCGGCGCGCTCCCGAAGGCTCGCTGGACTGGCTGGTGACCAACTTCGCCCGCGACGTTCCCGGGGTGTCGCACGCGGTCTTGGTGTCGGTCGACGGACTGACGGTCGCGGCCAGCGAGCACCTGCCCAAGGAACGCGCCGATCAGCTGGCCGCTGTGGCGTCGGGATTGGCCAGCCTGGCCACCGGGGCGGCGCAGTTGTTCGAGGGTGGCCGGGTGCTGCAGTCGGTGGTGGAGATGGAGCACGGTTACCTGCTGCTGATGCGGGTCGGCGACGGCTCGCACCTGGCGACATTGGCGAGCGCCTCCTGCGACATCGGCCAGGTCGGCTACGAGATGGCGGTCCTGGTGGAGCGGGTCGGCGCGGTGGTGCAGTCGGCGCGCCGGTCCGCGGCGCCGTCGCCGGGCGGCCGGTCGTGAGGGTCCGGTGAGGGACCTGCCCGGCTCGCCGGAGGTCCACCAGGCCCCGGAAACCGAGGCCAGCCTGGTGCGCCCGTACACGCTGACCGCGGGCCGCACCCACACCGAGGTCAACCTGCCGCTGGAGGCCCCGGTGCAGACGGTGCGCCCGGCGCAACCCAACCAGTGGCCGGCCGGTGATCCGCGCGGCCGTATCGTCGAACTGTGTCAGACCGGCCCGTCGGTTGCTGAGATCGCTGCTCGGCTGGACCTGCCGGTGGGTGTGGCACGGGTTCTGGTGGGGGATCTGGTCACGTCGGGATACCTTCGGGTGCGTCGCACGCTGAGCGAGGCTTCCACCCGGGACGAACGACGAGAACTGATAGGAAGGACGCTTCGTGGCCTACGAGCGCTCGGCTAGTCCGATCCGCCCAAGGGAGTCAGCGTCGACGAAGATCGTCATCGCCGGGGGGTTCGGGGTCGGCAAGACCACATTCGTCGGCACGGTCTCGGAGATCATCCCGCTGCGCACCGAGGCACTGGTCACCGACGCATCGGCGGCCGTCGACACGCTCGACGCCACCCCGGAGAAGCGGACCACCACGGTGGCGATGGACTTCGGCCGCATCACCTTGGCCGACGACCTGGTGCTGTACCTGTTCGGCACGCCGGGGCAGCGCCGGTTCTGGTTCATGTGGGACGACCTGGTTCGCGGCGCCATCGGCGCGATCATCCTGGCCGACTGCCGGCGGTTGCAGGACAGCTTCGCCGCCGTCGACTTCTTCGAGCACCGCAACCTGCCGTTTCTGATCGCGATCAACGAGTTCGACGGCGCCCCGCGCTATCCGGTCGCCGCGGTGCGCAAAGCACTGGCGTTGCCCGATCACATCCCGGTGATCACCGTCGATGCGCGCGACCAACGGTCCGCCCGCGATGCGCTCATCGCGATCAGCGAATACGCGCTGTCGGCGCTGGCGCCCGCCCAGGGCTGAGCGGGTGCCGCCCGGGGTGAAACCGGCTCAGCGCTTGAGCCGGATCTTCCACCACACCACCACGGCGTAGCAGACCGACAGCACTGCCAGCATCGCCATGTCGAGCAGCCAGATGCCCCGGGTGTGGTCCCACAGCCGGTCCTTGGGAATCTGCGGGGCGTTCATCAAGGTGTTGAAGTCGACGGTCGACCCGCCGGCCGCGTACCCCCAGCGCGCCGGCGTCAGCCAGGACATCTGGTCGAGACCGGTCCGGCCGCCGACCGGGATCATGCCGCTGGACAGCACCAGCTGCGACATGATCGACACCACCAGCATCGGCATGATCTGCTCGTTGGACTGGGCGAACGCCGACAGCGCCAAGCCGAGAATCGCCGAGGCCACGCAGGTGCCGGCCACCCCGAGGAACAGCTCGAAGTTCACGTTGCCGAACAGCACCGCGTCGCGCGCCGGGCCGCCCTTGCCCAGCACCACGATGGTGGTGGCGATCGCGGCTTGGACGGTGGCGAACACGCAGAACACCGCGACCTTGGCGAGCAGGTAGGCGACCGTCGACAGTCCGACGGCCTGCTCTCTTCGGAAGATCGGGCGTTCGCCGATCAGGTCGCGGATGGTCAGCGCGGTACCCATGAACACGGCGCCGATATTGAGCAGCACCATGATGTATCGCGGTTCGGTGGGGGCATCGGGCCCGGGTATGCCCAGCCCGTGGTCGCCCTCGACGGTCAACGACAAGATCCCGACGATGAACGGCAGCAAGGCCAGAAATATCGAGTAGCCACGGTCGGAGACGATCAGCCGGACCTGGCGGCGCGCGATCGTCGACAGTTGTTTGAGCAGACTGGTGGCCGCCGGTTTGCCGAGGTCGGCGGGGGGTGTCTCGGCCAGCGCCACCGAGGACCGCTGGCCCCCTTCGCGCTCCAGAAAGCGCCGGTTGGCTTCGTCGGGATCGGCGCCCACGTTGGCGAAGATGTCGGCCCAGTTGCGGGTTCCCAGGGCGGTGTCCACCTGGTCGGGCGGGCCGATGAATGCCGTCTTGCCGCCGGGGGCCAACAGCAGGATCTGGTCGCAGACATCGAGGTAGGCCACCGAGTGGGTGACCACCAGCACCACGCGTCCGGCGTCGGCGAGACCGCGCAGCATCAGCATGACCTGACGGTCCAGTGCCGGGTCCAGACCTGACGTCGGTTCGTCGAGCAGCAACAGCGACGGCCCGGTCAGCAGCTCCAACGCCACCGAGGCGCGTTTGCGCTGGCCGCCGGAGAGCTTGTCCACCCGGGTCTCGGCGTGCTTGGTCATCTCGAGTTCCTCGAGTACCTCCGCGACGGCCTGATCGCGATCGGCCTGGCTGCTGTCGGGCGGCAGCCGTAGCTCGGCGGCGTAGCCCAGCGCCTGGTTCACCGTCAACTGGCGGTGCACCACGTCGTCCTGCGGGACCATCCCGACCCGGCTGCGCAGCGAGGCGTAGTCGGCGTGGATGTTGTGGCCCTCGAACAGCACGGAGCCGGAGCTGGGCCGGGTGTAGCCGGCGATCAGCCGGGCCAGCGTGGTCTTGCCGGCGCCGGAGCCGCCGATGATCGCGGTCAATGTGCCCGGCCGGGCGGTCAGCGAGATGTTGTTGAGCAGCCGCTTGCCGCCCTCGACGTCGAAGCAGACGTCCCGAACTTCGAGCCCGCCACTGCCCGTCGCGGTCTCGGTGCGGCGTACCAGGCTGCCGCCGTGGAATTCCAGGTCGACGTTGCCGATCGTGACCAGGTCGCCCTCGGTGAGGATCGCCGAGCCGATCCGGACACCGTTGACGAACGTGCCGTTGATGCTTCGGCTGTCGCGGATCTCGGTGCCCAGCGGAGTCGGGATCAGCATGGCGTGGTGCCGGGAGGCCAGCACATCGGAGATGACGATGTCGTTGTCGGTGGCGCGCCCGATGGTCAACGCCCCGGCGGGCGCATCCGGCGGCGAGGCGGATCCGGGCCGCAGGATGTCGATCATCCGGGTGGCGAGGTTGCCGACCTCCGGTGGCTTCGCGGCCACCGGGGCCATCCGGGTGGACGGTTGCCGCGGTGGCAACGGCTCGGCGGGCGCGGGTGGCGCGAAACTCTGGCGCAGGGCCGCGTCGCCGGATGGACCGGCCCCCGGGTATGCCGGTTGCCGGTGGGTCAGCGGCGGGGGCTGATACGGCGGCGGGCCGGGCCGCAGCGGCTGCTGGATGCCGGGGTGTCCGGCCGAGCGCGGATCCGGGTAGTGCGCCGGTTCGGGGGGCACCGGCGCGGCGGGCCGGCCCGGGGGTTGCTGCGGCGGCCGGCCCGGGCGTGCGATTCCTGGCTGGCCCGGCTGCGGCACCTGGATCGAGACGGTCTGCGGCGGCCTGCCGGCCTGGCCCTGGTGCCGCCCGACCTCGAAGGACAGTCGCGGGCCGTCCGGGTTGCCCAGGTTGACACACTGGCCGTCGCGGATGTCGACCATCGGCACCCGCTGGCCGTTGACGTAAATGCCGTTCAGCGAGCCGTTGTCGATTCCGAGCCATCTGCCCTGCTCGAAGCGCAGCAGCAGGTGCGCGCGGGAGACCAGTGGATGCGGGATACGGATGTCGGCGCGCAGGTCACGCCCGATGACCACGTCGTGGCCTGCGGAGAATGTGCCTTGCGACCCGTCATAGCGCACGGTCAGCACCGGCGGAGCAGGGTGACTCATCGGATCAACTGTATCGGGCGGACAGAAGTGACCGCCGGTCCGCGCGCCGCGAGTCGGCGCGGATCCTCAGCGCAGGACGTCCGGGGCGCCGGTGACAACGCAGTGGGTGCGCTCATAGATCGTGGGCATGCACTGGTTGCAGTGGATGCATTCCGACACCGTCGCCGGCTCGGCCGCGATCCGGTTGACCAGGTCCGGTTCGGCCAGCAGCGCCCGGGCCATCGCGACGAACTCGAAGCCCTCGGCCATCGCCTGATCCATGGTCTCTCGGTTGGTGATGCCCCCCAACAGGATCAGCGGCAGCGACAGCTCGGCGCGGAACAGCCGGGCGTCGTCCAGCAGATAGGCGTCGTGGTACGGGTACTCGCGCAGGAACTTGTTGCCCGTCATCCGCATGCCCCAGCGCAACGGGGGCGGGAAGACGTTCGCGAACTCCTTGACCGGGGCATGCCCGCGGAACAGGTACATCGGGTTGACCAGCGAGCTGCCGGCGGTCAGCTCGAGGGCGTCCAGGCCGCCGTCGTCCTGCAGCCACTTGGCGGTGGTCAGCGACTCGTCCAGGCTGATGCCGCCGCGCACCCCGTCGGACATGTTGAGCTTCGCCGTCACGGCGATCTGGCCGGCGCCGTCCTTCTCGACGGCCTGGCGGACCGCCTGCACGATTCCGCGGGCCACCTTGGCCCGGTTGCCCAGCGAGCCGCCGAACTCGTCGGAGCGGCGGTTGATCAGCGGCGACAGGAACGAGCTGGCCAGATAGTTGTGACCGAGGTGGATCTCGACGGCGTCGAAGCCGGCGTCGACGGCGCAGCGGGCGGCGTCGGCGTGCTGGGCGATGACTGCGTCGATGTCGTCGCGGGTGGCCTTCTTGGCGAACCTCATGCCGATCGGGTTGAAGAACCGTACCGGCGCCAGCGCGCGGGCCTTGTTGGAGCGGGCGTCGGCGACCGGGCCGGCGTGGCCGATCTGCGCGCTGACCGCCGCCCCCTCGGCGTGTACGGCCTCGGTGAGCCGGCGCAGCCCGGGCAGGGCCTCCGGGCGCATCCACAGTCCGTCGTCGGAGGTGCGGCCGCCGCGGGAGACCGCGCAGTAGGCGACGGTGGTCATGCCCACCCCGCCGGCGGCCGGCAGCCGGTGGTAGGTGATCAGGTCGTCGGAGACCAGCGCGTCGGGGGTGCGGTTCTCGAAGGTGGCGGCCTTGATGACCCGATTGCGCAGCGTGATCGGGCCGAGCTTGGCCGGACTGAAGACGTCGGGAGCAGCAGGCATTCCCGGAGCTTAACCCCGACGGTGACGTCGGATCCGGCGGGGAATGTCACAATGTCCGGCGTGGGTGCGATCACGTTGGACGGCAAGGCCACGCGCGACGAGATCTTCGTCGACCTCAAAGCCCGGGTGGACAACCTCGCCCGGGCGGGCCGCATTCCGGGGCTGGGCACCATTTTGGTCGGCGACGACCCGGGCTCGCACGCCTACGTGCGCGGCAAGCACGCCGACTGCGCCAAGGTCGGCATCACCTCGCTCCGCCGCGACCTGCCGGCCGACGTCAGCGCGGCGCAGCTCGACGACACCATCGACGAGCTCAACGCCAACCCGGAGTGCACCGGTTACATCGTGCAGCTGCCGCTGCCCCGCCATCTCGACGAGAACGCCGCGCTGGAACGCGTCGACCCGGCCAAGGACGCCGACGGGCTGCACCCGACGAACCTGGGCTGGCTGGTGCTGGGAACCCCGGCGGCGCTGCCGTGCACGCCGCGCGGGATCGTGCACCTGCTGCGCCGCTACGACGTGCCGATCGCCGGCGCCCACGTGGTGGTGATCGGCCGCGGGGTGACCGTCGGGCGCCCGCTGGGCCTGCTGCTGACCCGCCGGTCGGAGAACGCCACGGTGACGTTGTGTCACACCGGAACCCGCAACCTGCCGGAGCTCACTCGCCAGGCCGACATCATCGTCGCCGGTGTCGGGGTGCCGCATCTGCTCACCGCGGACATGGTGCGTCCCGGGGCGGCCGTCGTCGACGTCGGCGTCAGCCGCACCGATGCCGGACTGGTCGGCGACGTGCATCCGGACGTGTGGGAGGTGGCCGGTCACGTGTCGCCCAACCCCGGCGGGGTCGGCCCGCTGACCCGGGCCTTCCTGCTGACCAACGTCGTCGAGCGGGTCGAGAGCGGACTGTGACGCGCGCGGACGTCCGCCGGCTGGTCGCCGCCCAGTGGCCGATCATGCTGGTCGGGCTGATCTTCGTGGCGGCGTTCGTGTTGGCCGGCGCGAACTTCTGGCGTCGCGGCGCCCTGCTGATCGGGATCGGCACCGCGGTGGCCGCCGCGCTGCGGCTGGTGTTGTCCGAGGAGCGGGCCGGGCTGCTGGTGCTGCGGGACCGGGGACTGGACTTCGCGACGATGACGACGGCCGCCACGGCGATGGTCTATATCGCCGCGACCGTCGACCCGCTGGGAACCAGCTGACGCTGCGGGCAGCGATTCGGCCTCACTTGGCCAGGGTGAATTGGTTGATGTCGAATCGCCCGGCGCGGAATTCCTCGGCGCAGCCGGTCAGGTACCGCATGTAGCGGTCGAAAACCGCCGCGGACTGCAGTTCGACGGCCTCGCACTCGTGCGCCTCCAGCGCTGCGGCCCAGTGGTCGAGGGTCATCGCGTAGTGCTGCTGCAGCGACTGGATGCGCTTCACCGTGAACCCCACCTTGACGGCGTGCTCCCTGACCAGACCGATCGACGGCAGCTGGCCGCCGGGGAAGATCTCCGTCATGAGGAATATCTGAAAGTCGGCCAGCTCGGGGGTCAGTGCCATGCCGTGTTCGACGATCTCCTGCGGTGACAGGCCGCAGATCGTGTGCAGCATCATCGTGCCGTCGTCGGGCAGCGCCTTGAAGGTCGTGGTGAAGAAGTCGTCGTAGCGGTCGTAGCCGAAGTGCTCGAACGCCCCGATGGACACGATCCGGTCCACCGGCTCGTCGAACTCCTCCCAGCCGGCCAGCAGCACCCGCCGGCTGCGCGGACTGTCCATCGCATCGAAGCGCGATTGCACATGGGCGGCTTGGTTTTTGCTCAGGGTCAGGCCGATCACGTTGACGTCGTATTGCTCGATGGCGCGCTGCATGGTGGTGCCCCAACCGCAGCCGACGTCGAGCAGCGTCATCTCCGGCTGCAGCCCGAGTTTGCTGAGCGAAAGGTCGATCTTGGCGAGTTGGGCTTCCTCCAGCGTCATGTCGTAGCGCTTGAAGTAGGCGCAGCTATAGGTCTGCGTCGGATCGAGAAACAGCCGATAGAAATCATCGGACAGGTCGTAATGGGCTTGTACATCAGCGAAATGCGGGGTCAAGCGTTGCGGCATGGGACGTGGCCTTTCGATCCGGCGGGGCCTGTGCGTGCCGCCCACAGGCCCGTCCCACCCCCGGCCGGCCGACGCCGCATACCCGTTGTCGCCGTGGGTAAACCAACCGCTTGTCGCGCTACCCGATGGCGGGGATGACCGGAATCGCCGGGATGGCCGGGATGCCGCCGGACAGACCGGGGATGCCGACCGACATCCCCGGGATCTGCGGCAGTTCCGGAAGCTGGCCGCTGGCCAGCTGCGCCAGCATCTGCGGGCAGTAGGCCTGCACCGCGATCTCGGTGAACAGCTGCGCCATCTCCGGCGACATGGCGGGCCCGCCGCCCAGTGCGGTGACCGGGGAGGCCACCGAGGCCGCGGTACCGGCCGGCTCGGTCAGCATCGGGCAGACGGACTGGCCCAGCTCCGCGGTCGCGGCCGGGTCGCCGACGGGCACGCCCGCCCCGGCAAGATCGGACAGGAACGAGGTGTCGATCGGACTCGCCTGTGCCGGCGCCGCGGCGCCGATCAGGCCGGCACATATCCCCAGGCCGGCCAGGGCCACGAAGCGTCGCATTATCTCCCCCGTCTATCTGCCCGGCGCCGAGCGGCACGGGGACTGGTGGTTGAAATTCTGCATCAAAGGGATAACGCCGACGAGTCGGCCGGGTCACGGTTTGCCTACGACGGGTCCAGCGTGGCCCGCACGCACACCGTGATGTAGGGCAGCGCCAGCCCGGCCGAACCGACCAGCGCCGGATGGGTGGCCAGCAGGTGGCGGACCTGATCCAGCGTCTTGGTGCGCACCGCGTCCGGTGAGGTGATGCAGTAGCTGCGGGAGGCGACCAGGTCGATCAGCGCCTGGGGAGTCAGGTAGTTGGTCCACTCCAGCTGGTGGTGTTCGATCGCACCGAACGGCGCCGGCAGTGTCACGCCGCCGTCGACGGCGTCGCGGGCGTCCTCGCGGCCGATGATCTCGCCGAGTTCCTTGACCCAGCCCAGCCGCTCGTCGCGGGTGTTCCACACCAAGCCCAGCCGGCCGCCCGGGCGCAGCACCCGGATCAGCTCGGGGATGGCCCGTGCCGGGTCGAACCAGTGCCAGGCCTGCGCCACCAGCACGGCGTCGACGCTGTCATCGGGCAGCGGGATCTGCTCGGCGGTGCCCAGCAGGGCCGGGGTCTGCGGCAGCGAGGTCTGCAGCACTTCGAGCATCTCGGCGATCGGGTCGACGGCCACCACGTTCAGGCCGCGCTCGACAAGCCGGGTGGTGAGCTTGCCGGTGCCGGCACCCAGATCCAGCACGTCGGCGGCGCCCGGTGGCAGCAGCCAGTCGATCGCCTCCGGCGGGTAGGACGGGCGGCCCCGTTCGTAGGCGGCCGCCTGCGAGCCGAACGACAGCGATCGATCGTGCCGGGGCTGCCGCGACCGGTTCACCGCCGGTGCACCCCCGCCGAGTCCGCCAAGTCCAGGGTCTGGCGGATCAATTCTCCGACGCGGTCGGTCTCCAGCAGGAAGCCGTCGTGGCCGTAGTCGGACTCGACCACTTGCAGGCGCGCGCAGCCGGGTAGCAGCTCGGCCAGCTCGGCCTGCAGGCGCAGCGGATACAGCCGGTCGGAGGTGATCCCGGCGACCACGGCCGGTACCGGGCAGTCGCGCAGGGCGGCGGCGACCCCGCCCCTGCCGCGGCCCACGTCGAAGCCGGACAGCGATTCGGTCAGCGTGACGTAACTGCCGGCGTCGAACCGCGCCACCAGCTTGCCGCCCTGATGGCCCAGGTAGCTCTCCACCGCGTAGCGGCCGCCGGCGGCCGGGTTCTCGCCATCCTGGGCGGTGTTGCCGAATCGCCGGTCGAGTTCGGCCTCGCCGCGGTAGGTCAGGTGCGCGATGCGCCGGGCGATCGCCAGCCCGCTCTCGGGACTGCGGCCGGTGCCGTGGTAGTCGCCGCCCTGCCAGTCCGGGTCGGCCTTGATCGCGGCGATCTGGGTGCTCTGGGTGCCGATCTGGTCGGCGGTCGCCCGGGCGCCGACGGCCAGCAGCAGGCCGGCGCGCACCCGGTCCGGGTGGCCGATCATCCACTCCAGCCCGCGGGCGCCGCCCATCGAACCGCCCACCACCGCGGCCACCTCGGTGATGCCGAGCGCGGCCAGGGCGGCGATGTCGGCTTCCACCTGATCGCGAATCGAGATGGCGGGAAACCGTGAGCCCCAGGGTTTCCCGTCGCGGGCCAGCGAACCCGGGCCGGTCGATCCGCGGCAGCCGCCCAGGGCGTTGGTGGCCACCGCGCACCAGCGGGAGGTGTCGATCGGGGCGCCGGGCCCGACGATCCCGTCCCACCAGCCCGCGGTGGGATGTCCGGGCCCGGCCGGCCCGGTGACATGGGAGTCCCCGGTCAGCGCGTGCAGCACCATGACGACGTTGTCGCGACGCGGCGACAGCTTGCCCCAGCGCTGCACGGCGATATGGACGTCATCGAGCACCGCTCCGCTCTCCAAGCGCAGCGGGCCGATGCCGACCGTGCCGGTCTCTCCCTCGGCGGGCAGCACGTGGGTCGAGAATTCCGAAATCGTCACCGTGGCCTCTTTGACAACCGCCTCAACGAGCCGCCAGCGCGGACGATTCGCCGAGCTGTGTTGCGGCTGCGGCGAACCCGAGTTCCAGGTCGGCCAAGATGTCATCGATGCCTTCGATGCCGACCGCCAGCCGGACCAGGCCCGGGGTGACGCCGGTGGACAGCAATTCGTCTCCGGAGAGCTGGCTGTGGGTGGTGGACGCGGGGTGGATCACCAGCGAGCGCACGTCACCGATGTTGGCGACGTGGCTGTGCAGCTGCAGCGCGTTGACGAATGCCTTGCCGGCCTCGATACCGCCGGCCACCTCGAACGAGAGCACCCCGCCGACCCCCTTCGGGGCGAGCTGCTGGGCCCGCTCGTACCACGGTGAGCTGGGCAGCCCGGCGTAGTTGACGCTCAGCACGTCGTCGCGGGCGGCCAGGAATTCCGCGACCCGCTGGGCGTTGGCGACGTGACGCTCGACCCGCAGGCTCAGCGTTTCCAGGCCCTGGGCGATCAGGAAGGCGTTGAACGGCGAGGCCACCGACCCGTAGTCGCGCATCAGCTGGGCACGGATCTTGATCGCGTAGGCCGGCGGACCCAGGTCGGCGTAGACCAGGCCGTTGTAGCTGGGGTCGGGGGTGGTGAACCCGGGGTGGCGACCCTGGGTCCAGTCGAAGTTGCCGCCGTCGACGATCACGCCGGCGATCGCGGTGCCGTGGCCGCCCAGGTACTTGGTGGCCGAGTGCACCACGATGTCGGCGCCCTGGCTGATCGGCTGGATCAGGTACGGGGTGGCGATGGTGTTGTCGACGATCAGCGGCACGCCGTGCTCGTGCGCCACCGCCGAGACACCCGGGGTGTCGAGGATGTCGATCTTGGGGTTGGAGATGCTCTCGGCGTAGAACGCCTTGGTGTTCGGCTGGACCGCCGCGACCCAGGACTCCAGGTTGTCGGGGTCCTCGACGAAGCTGACCTCGATGCCCAGCTTGGGCAGCGAGTAGCGGAACAGGTTGTAGGTGCCGCCGTACAGTCGCGGGCTGGCCACGATGTGGTCGCCGGTGCCGGCGAGGTTGAAGATCGCGAACGTGCTGGCGGCCTGGCCGGCCGACAGCAAGGTGGCGCCCACCCCGCCCTCGAGCGCGGCGATGCGTTCCTCGATGACGGCGTTGGTGGGGTTGGTCAGCCGGGTGTAGATGTTGCCCGGCTCGGCCAGCGCGAAGCGGGCCGCGGCCTCGTCGGTGTCGCTGAACAGGTACGAGGTGGTCTGGTAGATCGGCAGGGCGCGTGACCCGGTTTCCGGGTCACCGGCGTGGCCGACGTGGATCTGCTTGGTCTCGAACGACCAGTTGTTACCGGCGGTCATAGATAGATGCTTTCTGAAGAGAAGTGTTGTCGCTGGGGCAGGAGAGGTGTCAGCGACGACAACAACGGTCTGATCGGCGCAAGGAGGCACGCATCAGGTTCCCCTGTCTACTCGGGGGGCCCGTTGTGGCGGACCCGCGCTTGCCGCGTAGCCGGCGGTGGCTACTCAACCCGGTCAATCACCCGGGGCACCCCACCGCGGTTGGAGGGTTGCCGGCCAGCAAGCCGGGGCTTCGCGCTGGCACTCATGACCGCTTGGCAGCCTATCGCATCTATCGGAGGTGCCGCCACCTGCTCACCGGCCGGTGGCCGCCGTTGGCCGGTACGCGATACTTGAGGCCGCCGTGTACCACGCGGAACAACAGACATACGAACCCTGACGCCGGGAGAACAGCCATGTGCGCCGACCAGCCGACCATCATCTACACGCTGACCGACGAGGCGCCGCTGCTGGCGACGTACTCGTTCCTGCCGATCGTGCAGGCCTTCACCGAGCCCGCGGGCATCGCCGTCAAATCCAGTGACATCTCGCTGGCCGCGCGCATCCTGGCGGAGTTCCCCGATGTGCTCACCGAGGAGCAGCGGGTGCCCAACAACCTGGCCGAACTCGGGCGGCTGACCGAACTTCCCGACACCACGATCATCAAGTTGCCCAACATCAGCGCGTCGGTGCCGCAGCTGGTCGCCGCGATCAAGGAACTGCAGGGCAAGGGCTTCGCGTTGCCGGACTATCCGGCCGACCCCAAGACCGACGCCGAACGCCAGACCCACGACCGCTACGCCAAGTGTCTGGGCAGCGCCGTGAACCCGGTGCTGCGCCAAGGAAACTCCGACCGTCGTGCGCCCAAGGCGGTCAAGGAATACGCCCGCAAGCACCCGCACAGCATGGGGGAGTGGTCGCAGGCGTCGCGCACCCACGTGGCCACCATGCGCCATGGCGACTTCTACCACGGCGAGAAGTCGATGACGCTGGACCGCGCCCGTGACGTGAAGATGGAGCTGAAAACCAAGGGCGGCAAGACGATTGTGCTCAAGGAGAAGGTTGCCCTGTCCGACGGCATGATCATCGACTCGATGTTCATGAGCGTGCGCGCGCTGCGCGAGTTCTACGAACAGGAGATGGAGGACGCCCGCAAGACCGGCGTGATGTTCTCGCTGCACGTCAAGGCCACCATGATGAAGGTCAGCCACCCGATCGTGTTCGGCCACGCCATCAAGGTGTTCTACAAGGACGCGTTCGCCAAGCACCAGCAGCTCTTCGACGACCTGGGCGTCAACGTCAACAACGGCCTGGTCGACCTCTACGACAAGATCGAGACGCTGCCGGCCTCCCAGCGCGAAGAGATCATCGAGGACATGCACGCCTGCCACGAGCAGGGTCCCGAACTGGCGATGGTGGATTCGGCCAACGGCATCACCAACTTCCACTCGCCGTCGGATGTCATCGTCGACGCCTCGATGCCGGCGATGATCCGGGCCGGCGGCAAGATGTACGGCGCCGACGGGCGGACCAAGGACACCAAGGCGGTCAACCCCGAATCCACTTTCGCGCGGATCTACCAGGAGCTGATCAACTTCTGCAAGACCCACGGCCAGTTCGACCCGGCCACCATGGGCACCGTGCCCAACGTCGGCCTGATGGCACAGAAGGCCGAGGAATACGGCAGCCACGACAAGACCTTCGAGGTCCCCGAGGCCGGGGTCGCCGACATCGTGGACCTGGACACCGGTGAGGTACTGCTGACCCAGAACGTCGAGGCCGGTGACATCTGGCGGCTGTGCACGGTCACCGACGCCGCCATCCGCGACTGGGTGAAGCTGGCCGTGGAGCGCGCGCGGATCTCCGGCATGACGGTGGTGTTCTGGCTGGACACCGAGCGTCCGCACGAGGCCGAGCTGCGCAAGAAGGTGAAGGCCTACCTGGCCGACCACGACACCGAGGGCCTGGAGATCCAGATCATGCCGCAGGTGTGGGCGATGCGCTACACCCTGGAGCGGCTGATCCGCGGCCAGGACACCATCGCCGCGACCGGCAACATCCTGCGTGACTACCTCACCGACCTGTTCCCGATCCTGGAGCTGGGCACCAGCGCCAAGATGCTGTCGATCGTGCCGCTGATGGCCGGCGGCGGCATGTATGAGACCGGCGCCGGCGGTTCGGCGCCCAAGCACGTCAAGCAGCTGGTGGAGGAGAACCACTTGCGGTGGGACTCGCTCGGCGAGTTCCTGGCGCTGGGCGCCAGCTTCGACGACATGGGCGCCAAGACCGGCAACCGCGGCGCGAAGATCCTGGGGCAGACGCTGGACACGGCGATCGGCAGGCTGCTGGCCGACAACAAGAGCCCGTCGCGCAAGACCGGGGAGCTCGACAACCGCGGCAGCCAGTTCTTCCTGGCCAAGTACTGGGCGCAGGAGCTCGCCGCGCAGACCGAGGACGCCGCGCTGGCCGAGCACTTCGCCGCGGTGGCGAACGGGTTGGAGAAGAACCAGGACGTCATCCTCGACGAGCTGACCGTGGTGCAGGGCAAGGCGGTGGACATCGGCGGCTACTACGCGCCGGATCACGATCTGACGGCGGCGGTGATGCGGCCCAGCCCGACGCTCAACGCGGTGATCGCCGGCAAGGACTGACCGGACCGACCTCTGCCCACCCCGCCGAGCGGGAAATCCCCGACCAACACGCCCGGCGTCGTCGCGGATTTCCCACTCGACCGATGCTGACACGCTGCGCGTGCGAGAATTCGCCGGGTAAGGCGATGACGAGGTAGGAATCCGGTGCGAATCCGGCGGTTCAGCGAAGCTGGGACCGCCGCTTCAATTCCGGAGCGGTCCCGCCACTGTGATCGGGGGAGCGAAGCCCACCCGAGAGCCAGACACTCACGTCGTCGCGACCTGCGATTCGGGGCGGGCACCCCGAGGAAGCTGGCGAACGTGACCGCGCCGATTTGGATCGCGTCTCCCCCCGAAGTCCATTCGACGCTCCTGTCGGCCGGGCCCGGCGCCGGTCCGCTGCTGGCGTCGGCGGCGGCGTGGAGCGCGCTGAGCACCGAGTACGCCGAGATCGCTGACGAGCTGACGGCCCTGCTGGGCGCGGTGCAGGCCGGGGCGTGGCAGGGCCCGTCCGCCGAGGCGTACCTGACGGCCAACACCCCGTACCTGGCCTGGCTGATCCACGCCGCCGCCGACAGTTCGGTGATGGCCGCACAACAGCAGGTCGCGGCCTCGGCCTACAACGCCGCGCTGGCGGCGATGCCGACGATGGCCGAACTGGCGGCCAACCACGTCACGCACGCGGTGCTGGTGGCCACAAACTTCTTCGGCGTCAACACCATTCCCATCGCGCTCAACGAAGCCGATTACGGCCGGATGTGGCTGCAGGCGGCCACCGTGATGGCCAGCTATCAGGCCGTCGCCGGTGCGGCGGTGGCGTCGAGTCCGCAGGCCGTCGCCGCGCCGCAGATCGCCAAAGCCGAATCGGCCAGTTCGAGCGCTGCCAGCCAGCCGCAGCTGCCGCCGGATCGGCAGAACGACATCATGGAGTGGCTGCAGAACAGCGGCTACACCGATTTCTACAACAACGTGCTGCAGCCGATGATCAACGAACTGGCGGCCAACCCCTACCTGCAGTCGATGTTTGCCGGCTTCGATCCCTGGCTGCCCGTGCTGGGCAACCCGCTCAGCTTCTTCAGCCCCTACAACATCGCGTTCGCGCTGGGCTACCCGATGGACTTCGGGTCGTTCGCGGCCTATCTGTCGCAGACCTTCGCGTTCATCGCCGCCGACCTGGCCGCGGCGTTCGCCAGCGGCAACCCTGCCACCATCGCCGCCACCTTGCTGTTCACCGCGGTCGAGGCGATCGGCACCATCATCACCGACGTGATCGCCCTGCTCAAGACGCTGCTGGAGCAGGCGATCGTGCTGATTCCGGTGATGCTGCCGATGCTGACCGCCGCGTTGGCGCCGCTGGCCGCGGCACCGCTGGCCGGGCTGGCGGGATTGTCCGGGCTGGCCGCGCTGCACGCCGTGCCGGTTCCGGTCGTTCCGGTGGTCCCGCCGTTCGCCGGTCTGACGGTGGCGCCGACACCACCCGCCGCGGCGCCGACTCCCGCGCCCGCTCCGGCCCCGGCCCCGGCGCCCGCTCCGGTCGCCGGTGCGCCGCCTGCACCGCCGCCGCCAGCCGCGCCGCCGCTGGCGCCGGTGGACGGCATGTCCTACCTGTACATGGTGGCCGGCCTGGGCCAGCAGGCCCGCCGGGCGGCGGGCACCAGCGCGCGCCGCCGCAGGGCGCCCGAACCCGACGCCGCCGAGGTTCCGGCGGCCGCGGCCGCCGCCGAGGTGCAGGCCAAGGCCCGGCGGCGCCGTAAGGCGAAGGCCGACATGCTCGGCCGCGGCTATGAGTACATGGATTTGGACGATGCCCGGGATGTGGTGGCCGGCGCGGACAACACCGACCCGCCGGGCACCGAGCACGTGCTCCCCAGCGGTCTGACCGCCCTGGCCGGGGACGCATTCGGCGGGGTTACGGCACCGATGACACCGGGCACCTGGACGCGGGAACGTCGCAAGCTGGCCCCTTAGCGTGCGATAATGCGCCGGTAAGGCAACGACGGTGCAGGAAGCCGGTGAGAATCCGGCACGGTCCCGCCACTGTGATCGGGGAGCGACCCTCAACAGCCACGGCTCCGCTGGGAGTTGGAAGGCGAGGCGAGCGATGATCCGAGAGTCAGGACACTCACGTCGTCGCATCCTGCTACCCGGGGCGGTGTACCCCGAGAGAGCTGGTCGACGTGACCGCGCCTATTTGGATGGCGTCTCCGCCGGAAGTGCATTCAACCTTGTTATCGGCCGGTCCCGGCGCCGGCCCGCTGCTGGCATCGGCCGCCGCGTGGGCCGCGCTGTCGGCGAAGTACACCGCCACCGCCGATGAGCTGACCGCCCTGTTGGGCGCGGTGCAGGCCGGGGCCTGGCAGGGCCCGTCCGCGGAGGCGTTCGTGGCCGCCAACGCGCCCTACCTGGCGTGGTTGGTGCGTGCCGGTGCCGACGCCACGGCGGCCGCTGCCCAGCAGCAGACCGCGGCTGCCGCCTACAGCGGCGCGCTGGCGGCGATGCCGACGATGGCCGAGCTGGTGGCCAACCATGTCACGCATGCGGTGCTGGTGGGCACGAACTTCTTTGGCGTCAACACGATTCCGATCGCGCTGAACGAGGCCGACTACGCGCGGATGTGGCTGCAGGCTGCCACCGTGATGACCGCCTACGAGGCCACCGCGACCGCCGCGGTGGCGTCATCGCCGCAGACCGAGCCGGCGCCCCCGGTGCTCAAGGCCGCCGGGAGCGCGGACGCGACCGCGCCGGAGCCGCCCCAGTGGTTCCTCGACTTCGCGAAATGGCTCGAAGGACTCGTCCCCAGCCCGCCGTATCCCGACAGCAGCCAGTACCCGCTGTATGCGCAGTTGACCGAGTTCTTCGACAAGATCGGCTTCACCGGCATCTCGGGTCCGCTCGCCGATTTCTTCACGAGCCTGCAGAGCGGATCGTCGTTGTTGCCGCCGTGGGGCGTGCCCGGCTCGTGGCTGGGGTGGACCGGCAACCCGCTGAGCTATCTCAACCCGGCAAACCTGGCGTACATCTTCTCGGTGCCCCTGGATCCGGGGTCGTATTTCGCGTTCACCACCATCGTCATCGTCGACGATCTGCTGGCGATCATGTACACGGCGCTGTTCAACCCCCAGGGACTCGGCCTGGTGGTACCGCTGGCGATGGTCGAGATCGTCGGCGCGACGATCGGTAACACCATTCAGGCACTCAACTACCTGATCACCCAGACGGCACTGATACCCGCATTGCTGCCCGCGCTGGCCGCCACGAGCGTGCTGGCCCCGGCCGGGGTGCTCGGCGGCCTGGGCATCGGCGGCTTGGCGCACCACTTCGCGGCGGCCGCCGCGGTGCCGCCGCCTCCCACACCTGCCGGGCCGCCGTCGGTCACCATGCCGGCCTACATGTACATGGTCGGGGGCCTGGACATGGGTGCCCGACGCGCATCAGGAACCAGTGCCCGCAAGAAGCCGGTGCCCAAGCCGGACAGCGCGGACATCCCCGCAGCCGAGGCGGCCGAGCAGACCGCGCCCCGGCGGCGGCGGCGCAAGTCGACGGCCGACATGTTGGGCCGCGGCCATGAGTACATGGATCTGGAACCCGAGCCGGCACTGGTGGCGGCTTCGGATCGGGGTGCGGCACAAGGCTTCGCCGGTGGCTCGCACCGGGGGGCGGGCGCCCGCCCGGCCGGGCTGACCGCGCTGGCCGACGACGGATTCGGCGGTGGCGCGGTCAGCCCGATGATGCCCAATACCTGGCCGGCCGACGAGACCTAACCGCGGGTCTGATGCGGCGGTCCAGCTTCGGCTCTCCTGCGTCGAGCCTTGCTAACCGCCGGGTCTGATGCGGCGGTCCAGCTGCGGCTCTCCTGCGTCGAGCCTTGCTAACCGCCGCAGCGGATCCGAGCCCCGCTGCGGTCCAACGGGTCCGGTCCCAGCCCCAGGTACTTCTCGCGCAACTTGTCCCACAGCTCCAGCTGGCCCCACTCGGGCTCCTCACGGATCTGCTGGTCGTTGGTGAGGAACGGATTGGGCAGCATCAGCGTCATCATCTGCTCGTCGCGGCCGTTGAACAGGCGCACTCCCCACGACATCGGGTTGCCGTCCTTGCCGATCCGGCGATACAGCTCCGCTCGGGTGCAGCGGCGGATCCGGCCCAGCTCGGAGCCGCTGGCCCGGTGCTTGCCGATGCACAGGTGAAAGTGCCAGCGGCCGAAATCGACGGTGGCGTAGCCGTCGAGCATCGCGATCTTGCGCGGCGCATTCGGTGCGGCCACCTCCCAGGCGGCGCCCTGCATGATGATGCCGAACCAGATCTCGTCCCAGTACTCGTCGAAGCACAGGTGCAGCAGATCCAACAGGCTCTGCTGATCGGTGGGCAGCGGCCACAGCTGTTCGCGGCCACGGTCTTCGGTGTCGACGATCGGGGGATCGGCGACGATCTCGGTGGCGGTTTCGGTCATGTGAATCCCTTCTTATCGGGTGTGCGAATCTCGGGCTTATGGGTGAGTGCGCAGTCGATGCATAACCCGCCGTCGGGCGTGCGGTAGAACAGGCAGCAGGTGGCGCGCCGGTAGTCGGTGCCTGAGTCGTTGAAACGTATTGTGTCGGTGAGTCGTTCGTCGTCGCACACCGTTCGTGCGAGCTCCCAGCACGGTTCGGCCGCCAGCTGTGCACCGTGATGGCGGTGCAGCGCACGGGCGGCGCCCAGCGCGGCGGAGGCGGCATTGCCGTACAGCAGTTTCTCCGAGATCGAACCGAGCCGTCGCACCGCGGCGGCCAGCGGTGTCAGGTGCCTGCTCAAGACGATGTCGGCGAGCCGAGACGCCAGGTCCGGTCCCTGCCAGGCCATGGGATTCGCCAGGTGCAGCCGCACCGTTCCGCCGGATTCGGAGTACCAGAGCTCACCGGGGTCAAGGTCCAACAGCAGGCCGTGTTCGGCGATCCCGCCCAGCCCGATCGACCACAGCCGCGCCGCGAAGCCCAGGAAGAAGGTCGAGGCGGCCACCCGAAAATCCGATGCGCCGATCCGGTCTCGCACGGTGCCGACCGCATCGGCGAGCAGATCTTCGTCGGTATAGAGCTGTGTCACCGGGCGCCAGCCGCCGCCTTCGACCGGCCCGGTGGACACCGCGAAATACGGGCTGACGTCCGCCAGTTCAGCCAACGCGGAGACCACCCGGTCGGCCGGTGCGCAGCGGTGTGGGCCGGTGGGCAGCGTGCGCAACCGCTGCGGCAGGTCGCGCATCGCGGTGTGGGTGGTCGACGTCGCGCAGCGCAGCGTGACCGCGCCGGGATCGGTTGCGGTGACGAGAAGTTCACAGTTCTCGCCTGGCTCGGCGGTGTCCCAGCCCTCCCGCGACAGCACCCGCAGTAGTGCGGTGCGCAACGGTTCGCCGGCGTCGATGCGCGCGGATCGGCGCTCACCGCCTTCGGTGCCGAACGCGAACATGCCGCTGCCCGGGTCGAAACGCAGTGTGTCGGTGTCGAACATCGCCCCGATGCGCCCGGACAGCATCAGCTCCTCGCCGACGGTGTCGACCAGGGTGCCGGCCGGGTCCAGCAGCCACACCCGGTCGGCCACCCGCAGCGCCAATTCCAGGTCGTGGGTGCTGAGCACCACCGCCAACTGCTGGTCGCGGGCCAGTTTGCGGAGCAGCCCGAACAGCCCGGCCCGCGACGACACGTCCAGGAACGCGGTCGGCTCGTCGAGGATCAGCAGCCCGGGCTGCTGCGCCAGCGCACGCGCGGTCAGCACACGCTGACATTCACCGTCGGACAACTCCACGGCCGGTCGCGACGCCAGATGCTGGGCACCGGTCGCGGCCAGCGCCCAGTCGACGATCTCCTCGTCGGCGGGACGCAGCCGAGACCCCAACCCCAGGTGCGGGATACGGCCGAGGCCCACCAGTGCTCGCGCCGACAGCAGGCCCGGGTCGATCCGCTCGGTCAACACCACCGCGACCCGGCGGGCCAGTTCGTCGCGGGGCAGGCCGGTCAGGTCGGCGCCGTCCAGCAGCACGCGGCCACCGAGTGCGGGCTGCAATCCGGCCAGGGTGCGGATCAAGGTGGACTTGCCGGCGCCGTTGGGCCCGATCAGCACGGTCAGCTCGCCGCGGCGGGCCTGCGCGCTCAAGCCGTTGGCCACCGTCGTCGACCGGCGCCTGCGGCGGTAGCCGATCGCCAGGTCGACGAGCTCAACCGCCGCCACCGACGGCATGAGGTCGGACGTCATGCGGCGGTCCCAGCTTCGCCTCTCCTCCGTCGAGTCTCGCTGAACAGCCGGTGTCATGACGGCATCCCCGATCCGCGGCGGGCCCGCAGTAGCACGGTGATCACCACCGGCGCCCCAACCAGCGCGGTCACCGCGTTGATCGGGATGACCAGATCGCTGCCCGGGACCTGGCTGACAATGCCGCACGCCAGCGCGGCGACCGCGCCCAGCAACATCACCGTCGGCAGCACCATCCGGTGGTCGGAGGTGCCCACGGCGATGCGGGCCACGTGCGGAACCACCAGTCCGAGGAAGGCGATCGGCCCGCAGAACGCGGTCGTCACCCCCGCCAGCAGTGATGCCGAGGCGACCGTGACGATGCGGGCGCGGTGCACGTTGATGCCCATGGTCGCCGCGTAACTCTCACCGAGCAGCAGGGCGTTGAGCGGCCGGATCGTCATCGCCGCGGCGATCAGCCCGACGGCCACCAGCGGCAGCAGCAGCCGTAGGTCGGTCCAGCCGGTTGCGGCGAAACTGCCCAAGCCCCACAGCAGATACTGCTGCACCCGCTGCGGGTCGGAGTACACCAGCGCCAGGCTCACCAGCGCGGTGCTGGCCGCGCCGATCATCACCCCGATCAGCAGCAGCGTCGCCGCCGAGCGGGTCCAACGCGACAACACCAGCACCAGCGTCAACATCGCCGCCGCGCCGAGTGCCGCCGCGAGCACCTCCCCGGCGCGGCTGCCCCCGGTGGTGCGGAAACCGGCGCCGGCGGCACCGCCGGCCAGCACCACCAGCGCCACACCCAGGCTGGCCCCGGAGCTGACCCCGAGGATGTAGGGGTCGGCCAGGGTGTTGCGGAACAGCGTCTGTAGTTGCAGGCCGGCGACCCCGAGGGCGGACCCGGCGGCCAGCGCGGTGAGCACCCGCGGCAGCCGCATGTTCGCCACGATCACCTGCCAGCGGGGATCCGATGCTTCGGCGCCGAGCAGCACCCGCACGGTGTCGGCCAGCGGTACCCGCACCGGCCCCAGCGCCAGCCCCAGCAGCGTCAGCGCCAGCACCGCGGCGATCAGCCCGGCCAGCACCAGCGTCGCGCGCCCGGGCCGCACCGCGGCGGCCGTCATCGCGGCACCTGCCGGTAGAACTCGAAATCATGCCCGGAGCCCAGCTCGGGATGCAGGATCGCGACCAGGTCGCCGAGCAGCAGATCCGGTCGCGCGGTGCCGCGTTCCCAGTACAGATTGCCACCGCCGGGCCCGATCGCCTTGGTCGCCGACCACACCTGGCCGGTGCGGACCGCGGCGAGTTCGCCGTAGCGGCTGTCGCGTGCCACCGCGTCATCGACGGTTGCCCAGTCGTCGGTGACCAGCCACAGCGGTGCGTCTGCCGCGCGGGTGTAGACCGATTCGAAATTCAGCTGCCGGCTCTCGGCGCCGTCGTCGGGGAGCCAGGGGTAGCTGCCGCCGGCGTCGGCCACCAGGCGCCCGGAGTAACTGGCGCCGGTCGGCATGGACCAGTGGCCCGAGTACATGGTGCCGACCAGCACCTTGGTCGGCGCGGCCCCCGAGGCCTGCGCGGCCAGCGCCCGGTAGCGGTCGCGGATGCCCTGATAGACCTGCCCGGCCCGGCGTTCGGCGCCGGTCAGCGCGGCGAACATCTTGATCCACTCGGCGCGGCCCAGCGGGGTGGGCTCCAACCATTCGGCGTCGGCGACCACCGGCAGGCCGGCCTCCCGCAACTTGGGGTAGCCGGCGTCGTCCATGCCCTGGGTGACCAGCACGTCGGGGCCGGCGTGCAGCACGCTTTCGATGTTGACCTGCCCGCCGGGTGCGTAGCCGACGGTCTCACCGGCGTCGATGCGCTCGCGGATCTGCGGATCGGCGACCGCGGCCGGGCTCGCCACCCCGGCCACCACGTCGGCCTCGCCGAGTTCGGTGATCATCGCCAGATGCGTCGTCGAACCCGAATACAGCCTGCGCACCGGGACGGTGATGCGTTGGGCGGCAGCCAGTTCGCCGCTCAGTGCCGGGGCAGGCGCCCCGCAGCGCACCAACACATAGGACACCGGCTTGCCGCCGAGATAGGGGCGGTGCACGGTCAGGATCTGATAGCTGCGGTGGTATTCGATGGCGAAGTTGGCGGCATCCGACAGCGTCGATTTGTCCGGAAAGTAGTCAGTGTGCGGATCGAAGTCGGTGATGCAGTCCTGCCGCCCGTCGGCGGTGCGGGGGGCGTGCTCGGCCGAGCAGCCGGCCAGCGCCAGGGCCAGCGCGGTGGCCAGCACGGGGACTACCCGCAGTGCACGGGACATGGGCGTGCATCAGCTTCCTCGGGGTACACCGCCCCGGTTCGCAGGACGCGATGACGTGAGTCTCCTGGCTCTCGGATCACTGCTCGCCTCGCCTTCCAGCCCCACACGTGGCGGACCGTGGCCGATGAGGGTCACTCCCCGATGACAGTGGCGGGACCGCGCCGGATTCACACCGGCTTCCTCACTGTGTTGCCATCGCCTTACCGGCGACATTCTTGCATGCCGCGCTGGGCTAGGCTGGCCGCCGTCTCGTGGCATCAGGAACCCGGTGGAATTCCGGGGCGGTTCCGCCACTGTGAGGAGCGCCGGTTCGCGCTTCGTCAGCCAGACACTGGCCGCGGGACACCCGACCGGATGGGGCGCGAACCCCGAGGAGGAACCCCGATGTCTGATGCCCGGCGCATCGCCTTGCTGTCCACGTCCGACACCGACCTGCTGTCGGCACGCGCCAGCGGGGCGGCCTACAACCTGGGCAACCCGGCGCGCCAGGACATCGAAGCGGTGCTCGACGGGGCGGATGTCGTGGTGCTGCGGATCCTGGGGTCGTCCGCGGAGATCGACGCCGAGCTGACGCTGCTGCGCGCCACGGGCCTGCCGGTGGTGGTGCTCGGCGGGGAGCGATCACCCAACGCCGAGCTGATGGAGTGCTCGACGGTCCCGATCGGGCTGGCGGCGCAGGCGCACGCCTACCTCGCCGAGGGCGGGCCGGCGAATCTGGCGCAGCTGCACGCGTTCCTGTGCGACACGGTGTTGCTGACCGGTGAGGGCTTCGATGAGCCGACGGTGATCCCGGAATGGGGATACGGGTCTCGCGAGCCGGTCGACGCACCCGATGCGGTGCGGGTCGGGGTGCTGTACTACCGGGCCCACGAAGTCAGCGGGAACGCCGGGTTCGCCCACGCGCTGGCCGACGCGATCGACGCCACCGGCCGGGCGGTCGGGGTGCCGATCTTCGCCGCGTCGCTGCGCAACGCCCCCGACGAGTTGTTCGACGCGCTGGGCACCCTGGATGCGGTGGTGGTCTGCATGCTGGCGGCCGGCGGCGCGATGAACGCCACCGCGACCGTTGGTGCCGGCGACGACGACGGCGCCTGGGACATCGAACAGGTCGCCGCGCTGGATATTCCGGTGTTCCAGGGCTTGTGCCTGGCGTCGTCGCGGGCGGACTGGGAAGCCAACGACGACGGTGTGACCCCGCTGGACTCGGCCACCCAGATCGCCATCCCGGAATTCGACGGCCGGATCATCACGGTGCCGTTCTCGTTCAAGGAGATCGACGACGACGGGCTGCCCCACTACGCCGCCGACCCCGAACGCTGCGCCCGGGTAGCCGGTGTCGTGGTGAACCATGCTGTGCTGCGCCGGATCCCGAACTCCCAGAAGAAGCTGGCGCTGGTGCTGTCGGCCTATCCCACCAAGCATTCTCGGGTCGGCAACGCCGTCGGGCTGGATACCCCGGCCTCGGCGGTGCGGCTGCTGCACCGGCTGTCCGACGCCGGCTACGACGTCGGGGACGGCTTCGGGGTGCTGGGCATCGAGGATGAGACGCAGGCCGGGGACCGGCTGATCCACACCCTGATCGAGGCCGGCGGCCAGGACGAGGACTGGCTGTCCGCCGCGCAGCTGGCCGGTGCTCAGGTACGGGTGACCGCACAGCAGTACGCCCAGTGGACCGCGGAGCTGCCCGACGAGCTGCGCGACTCGATGACGGCGGCGTGGGGCCCGGCGCCGGGCACCCTGTTCGTCAACGACGCCGGCGAGATCGTGCTGGCCGCACTGCGATCCGGCAACGTCGTGCTGATGATCCAGCCGCCGCGCGGCTTCGGGGAGAACCCGGTTGCCATCTACCACGACCCGGAGCTGCCGCCGAGCCACCACTACCTGGCCGCATACCGTTGGCTGGCACACGGTTTCGGCGCGCACGCGGTGATCCACCTGGGCAAGCACGGCTCGATGGAATGGCTGCCCGGCAAGACCGCGGCACTGTCGGCGAGCTGCGCCACCGACGCCATGATCGCCGACCTGCCACTGATCTACCCGTTCCTGGTCAACGACCCCGGCGAGGGAGCGCAAGCCAAACGCCGCGCGCACGCCACCATCGTCGACCACCTGATCCCGCCGATGGCGCGCGCCGAGTCCTACGGCGACATCGCGCGGCTCGAGCAGCTGCTCGACGAGTACGGCAACATCGCCACCATGGATCCCGGCAAGCTGCCGGCGATCCGCGGCGAGATCTGGAACCTGATGCGCGCCGCGGAGATGCACCGCGACCTGGGCCTGGACGAGCGGCCGCAGGACGAGGAGTTCGACGACTTCCTGCTGCACGTCGACGGCTGGCTCTGCGAGATCAAAGACGCCCAGATCCGCGACGGACTGCACGTGCTCGGCGGCGCCCCGGCCGGAGCCGAGCGGGTCAACCTGGTGCTGGCGATCCTGCGCGCCCCGCAGGTGTGGGGCGGGGTGGACCACGCGGTACCGGGGCTGCGGGCCGCGCTGGGTTTGAAGGAAGGCGCTGCTGCCGCCGTCGTCGACGAGATCGAGGACCGTGCCCGGGAACTGGTGGAAGCCATGGAGGCCGCCGGCTGGGATGCGGCCGCCGCCGACACGCTGCATCCCGATCCCGAGGTGTGCCGGGTGCTGAGATTCGCTGCGGTCGAAGTGGTTCCGCGACTGGCCGGCACCGCAGCCGAGCTGGACTCGGTGCTGCATGCGCTGGCCGGCGGCTTCGTGCGGCCGGGACCGTCCGGGTCACCGCTGCGTGGCCTGGTCAACGTGCTGCCCACCGGACGCAACTTCTACACCGTCGACCCGCGGGCGGTGCCGTCCCGGCTGGCGTGGCAGACCGGGCAGGCGATGGCCGATTCGCTGCTGCGGCGCTACCTCGACGAAACGGGCGGCTATCCGGAGTCGGTGGGGCTGTCGGTGTGGGGGACCTCGGCGATGCGCACG
Organism: Mycolicibacter algericus DSM 45454; assembly: GCF_002086455.1. Taxonomy (GTDB): domain Bacteria; phylum Actinomycetota; class Actinomycetes; order Mycobacteriales; family Mycobacteriaceae; genus Mycobacterium; species Mycobacterium algericum. The sequence continues at coordinate 58,514 of NZ_MVHC01000010.1, read as the reverse complement.
TCCGGCGACGACGTCGCCGAGGTGCTGGCCCTGCTCGGGGTGCGACCCGACTGGGACGAGGCCTCCCGGCGGGTGTCCGGGCTGGAGGTCGTCTCGCTGGAGGAGTTGGGGCGTCCGCGCATCGATGTGACGGTGCGCATCTCAGGATTTTTCCGGGACGCCTTCCCGCACGTGGTGACGATGCTCGACGACGCCGTGCAGCTGGTGGCGACCCTCGACGAGCCGGACGAGGCGAACTTCGTGGCCGCCCACGCCCGCGCCGACCTGGCGTCCCACGGCGACCTGCGCCGGGCCACCACCCGCGTCTTCGGTTCCGCGCCCGGCTCCTACGGTGCCGGCATCCTGCAGGTGATCGAGTCCGGAACCTGGCGCGACGATAAGGATCTGGCCGAGGTCTACACCGCCTGGGGCGGATTCGCCTACGGCCGCGGACTGGACGGCTGCGCGGCCGCCGATGACATGCGCACCAACTACCGGCGGATCAAGGTGGCCGCGAAGAACATCGACACCCGCGAGCACGACATCGCCGACTCCGATGACTACTTCGTCTACCACGGCGGCATGATCGCGACGGTGCGGGCGCTGACCGGCGCAGATCCGAAAGCCTATGTGGGCGACTCGACGTCGACGGATGCCGTGCGCACCCGCACGCTGGCCGAGGAGACCGCTCGGGTGTTTCGGGCCCGGGTGGTCAACCCGCGCTGGATCTCCGCGATGCGTCGGCACGGCTACAAGGGCGCCTTCGAACTGGCCGCCACCGTGGACTACCTGTTCGGCTTCGACGCCACCGCCGGCGTGGTGCACGACTGGATGTATGAGAAGCTCGCAGCGGAGTACGTGCTGGATCCGCAGACCCGCGAGTTCCTCGACAAATCCAACCCGTGGGCGCTGCAGGGCATCGTGGAGCGGTTGAAGGAGGCCGCCGACCGGGGCCTGTGGGCTGACCCCGATCCGGAGACGATGGCGGCGCTACAGCAGGCCTATCTGGACGTCGAAGGGGATTTGGAGGACCGTTAATGGCGCTGCAGGTCTGGATCCTGGGTGTCGGGATGGGCCCCCAGCACGTCACGGCCGAGGCCGCCGAGGTGCTGCGCAGCGTCGACTACGTGCTGGCCGCAGCCAAGGGATCCGAGGACGGCCTGCTGGCGCTGCGCCGCGCGATAGTCGACGCCTACGCTCCCGCAGTCCCGATCGTCACCGTCGCCGACCCACCGCGCGACCGCTCACCGGAGCTGACCGGACCCGGGTATAGCCGCGCGGTCGCCGACTGGCATGCGGCCCGAGCGGCGCGCTACGCCGAGGTGCTGGGTGAGCGGGGTGGCACCGCGGCATTTCTGGTCTGGGGCGATCCATCGCTGTACGACTCGACGATCCGCATCATGGAGCGGATGAAAGCCCTTGGCGTGGAACTGGATTTCCAGGTGTTGCCCGGTATCAGCGCCCCGCAGCTGCTGGCCGCCCGACACCGGATCGTGCTGCACGAGGTGGGCCGGCCGGTGCACATCACCACCGGGCGGCGACTTTCGGAAGCCGTGGGCGCCGGTCAGGACAACATCGTCGCGATGCTCAACCCCGACGGGCTGGAGCTTTCCGCGCTGGCCGACTGGACGATCTGGTGGGGCGCCAACCTCGGCGCCGCGGGGGAGCGGTTGGTGCACGGCCGAGTCGGCGACGTCGCGGGGCAGATCGCCGACGCCCGCCGCGCAGCCCGCGCCGAGGCCGGCTGGGTGATGGACATCTTCCTGGTGCGCAGGCCCTGATGGCCGGGCTGCTGATCGCCGGAACCACCAGCGACGCCGGCAAGACCGTGGTGGCCACCGGGTTGTGCCGGGCGCTGGCACGTCGCGGCGTGCGGGTGGCGCCGTACAAGGCGCAGAACATGTCGAACAACTCGATGGTGTGCACCGGCGCCGACGGGGCCGCTACGGAAATCGGCCGGGCGCAATGGGTTCAGGCGCTGGCCGCGCGGGCTGTCCCCGAGCCGGCGATGAACCCGGTGCTGCTCAAACCCGGCAGCGACCAGCGCAGCCATGTGGTGCTCATGGGCCGGCCCTGGGGGGAGGTCTCATCGTCGGACTGGCGGGAGGGGCGCCGGGCGTTGGCCGACGCCGCCCACGCCGCCTACGACGATCTGGCGGCCCGCTACGACGTGATCATCGCCGAGGGTGCCGGCAGCCCGGCCGAGATCAACCTGCGTGACAGCGATTTCGTGAACATGGGGCTGGCCCGCCACGCCGATCTGCCGACGGTGGTCGTCGGAGACATCGACCGGGGCGGGGTGTTCGCGGGATTCTTCGGCACCGTCGCGTTGCTCGACGCGGCGGATCAGGCGCTGATCGCCGGGTTCATCGTGAACAAGTTCCGCGGTGATACCGGGCTGCTGGAATCGGGGCTGCGGGAACTGGAGCGGCGCACCGGGCGTCGGGTCTTCGGCACCCTGCCGTGGCATCCGCAGCTGTGGCTGGATTCCGAGGACGCCCTGGACCTGGACGGCAGGCGCTCGGCGCGGACCGGGGCGCGACGGGTGGCGGTGATCCGGCTGCCGCGGATCAGCAACTTCACCGACCTGGACGCCCTGGGCCTGGAACCCGATCTGGACGTGGTGTTCGCCTCCGACCCGCGCGGGCTGTCCGACGCCGATCTGGTGGTGCTGCCGGGAACCCGCGCCACGGTGTCCGATCTGGGCTGGCTGCGCTCGCGCGGACTGGATGCCGCGGTCGTCGCGCACGCCGCAGCGGGCAAGCCGGTGCTGGGGATCTGCGGCGGTTTTCAGCTGCTGGGCCGGTCGATCCGCGACCCGGAGGGCATCGAGGGTGCACCGGGCCAGGTGGCCGGCCTGGGTCTGCTGGACGTCGAAACATGTTTCGGCGCAGCCAAAGTGCTGCGGCTGTCCGACGGCGGATACGAGATACACCACGGCCGGATCAGCCGGGGTGAGCGGGTGCAGGACTTTCTCGGCGGCGTGCGTGCCGGTCGGGTGTTCGGCACCATGCGGCACGGAAGTTTCGAACAGGACGCGCTGCGCGCCGAGTTCCTCGCCGAAAGCCTCGGCATGGAACCCTCCGGGGTGTCGTTTCCGGGCGCCCGCGAGCACCGGCTCGACTTGCTGGCCGATCTGGTCGAACAGCAGCTGGATGTCGATGCCCTGCTGGCGTTGACACGCGGCGGGCCGCCACCGGGGCTGCCGTTCTTGGCGGCGGGGGCACCGTGACGCACGTGTTGCTGCTCGGCGGGACCGCCGAAGCCCGCGCCCTGGCCGACCGATTGGTGGCCGCCGGCGTGGATGTCACCACGTCACTGGCCGGCCGGGTGGCCAACCCGCGGCTGCCGGCCGGGGCGGTGCGTATCGGCGGATTCGGCGGAATCGACGGTCTGCGTGCGGCATTGGCCGACTACGACGCCGTCGTCGACGCCACGCACCCGTTCGCCACCACCATGTCCCGCAATGCGGCCGCCGCCTGTTCGGCTGCGGGCCGCCCGCTGCTGCGGCTCGAGCGGCCCGGCTGGGCGGAGCGCGCCCGGCCGTCCTGGCGGTGGGTCGACTCGCACGAGCAGGCTGCCGCGGTGGCGGCCCGGCTGAGCCGGCGGCCGGTGCTGACGATCGGTCGCCAACAACTGGCGTCCTACCTGCCGGCGCTGGCCGACGCGGCGGTGTTGGCACGTGTCGTCGACCCGCCCTCGATCACGCTGCCACCGAGTTGGACGGTGGTCACCGACCGGGGGCCCTATGCGTTGCCGGGCGAACTCGCGCTGCTGTGCGATCACCGCGCCGACAGCGTGGTGACCAAGGATTCCGGGGGCGAGTACACCTGGCCGAAGATGTTGGCCGCCGAGGAACTCGGGCTGCCGGTGGTCATCGTGCGACGCCCGGACCGGCCGGCGGGGGTGCGATGCGTGTACGACGTCGAGCAGGCGCTGGCCTGGGTGCTAGGCGGCCACTGACCAGAGCTGTAGGACGGTACCGGCGGTAAGCAACCCGGCGACCTTGACCACCTCCAGCCCGGCGTAGGCGTAGTGGGCCCGGGAGCGCTCGCGCATCCCACCGGGCGGTGCCACGGCGGCGGCCAACACCGCATCGGAGCGGCGGCGCAGCAGGGGCCGCACGAACAGCGACTGCACCAGCAGCATCGTCACCGCCACGCTGATGGCCACCAGCGCCAGCCGCCCGGGCGGATGCGTGACGACCGCGACCACCACCACCGTCGCCAGCACGATCTCGACGGTGTTGAGGGCACGGAACACCAACCGGCCGATACCCAGCCCCAGCTGCAGGGTGATGCCGGGCGCCCGGAACTTCAGCGGCGCCTCGATGAACGAGATCGCCAGCACCATGCCCAACCAGGCGAAGACGACTGCCGCCGCGATCGCACCCATGTCGCTGCTGCCTCCCGAGTTAGCTGTGTCCGTCGGTTGCAGACAAAGCTAACTGTGTCGCGAAGTAACAGACAAGGGTCTTTGGGCGGTAATCCCGGCCACACTCGCCTCGGGCAGACTGACGGGCGTGATTGTGGAACACGGAGTACTGCCCATCCGCCCCGGCCGCGAAGCCGAGTTCGAAGCGGCCTTCGCCACCGCACGACCGCTGATCGCGGCGCAGCCGGGCTTTCAGGGGATTTCGATGTCGCGGTCGATCGAGTCGCCGAACCTGTACCTGCTGCTGGTGCAATGGGACAGCGTCGAGGCGCACACCGAGGGCTTCCGGAAGTCGCCTGAGTTCGCGCAGTGGCGGGCACTGCTGCACGAGTTCTACGAGTCCCCGCCGGTAATCGAGCACTTCGTCGCGATCGGGTAGGGATGATGGACCCGTGGACGCGAAGAGAACCCTGGAATTCAATGCCCGCAACATCGCGGAGTTCCGCGACAACGGCGGCAAGCTGGGCGGCCCGTTCGAAGGGGCGCCGGTCCTGCTGCTGACCACGACCGGGGCCAAGTCCGGGCAGCCGCGCACCAGCCCGATGATGTACCTGCCCGAGGGCGACCGGATTTTCGTGTTCGCCTCCAACGAGGGCAAGGACAATCATCCCGGTTGGTATCACAACCTGCGGGCGAACCCGTCGGCCACCGTCGAGATCGGCACCGAGACCTTTCCCGTCACCACCACCGAGATCACCGGGGCAGAGCATGACCGGCTCTACGACATCCAGGCGCAGCGCTATCCCGGCTTCGCCGGGTACCGGGAGCGCACCGACCGGGTCATCCCCGTCATCGAGCTGACCAGAAGCGCCTCGTAGCTCAGCTGCCCCCGCAGCGCAATGCCGATGTGGCCGCAGCGATCCATCGCCGCCAGCCGCGCTCGGCCGAGCGCGGAAGCTCACGCGGAGGTGAAGACTCCGCCAGTTCCTTGACTCTGGGGTCCACTGGGCGCCCGGTCCTTTTGCTGGCTTCGACTGCGACGCGCGCGGCGGCCCTGCGGACTTCGAGCCGGGACGCTGACTCGCGGCGTTCTGACGCCTCAGGCGTTTGCTCGGCTGGCATTCGCGTCCTCCTCGCCGACATCGTCTACAGCAGCATGTTCCGAGATCACCTGGACGATGTCGTTGTCATCGACGGTTGCCAGTCTAGACCGGATCAGGGTGTGCAGAATGGACCAGCCGAGACGGGCTTGGCTGTCGTTGTCGCTGAATGTCCGCTCAAAAGCCCAGGTGGTGCGTCGCCACCATTCGCTGCGCCGGTCGGCGCGGTTCTTCTGTTGCCAGGTGGCGATGACGCCGACGGTCGCCAGACCGCCGACGATCAACGTCACCCAAGATTGCGGAGGCATGGTCCCGAAGCTAAAGCCCGGGCAGCTCCCAGGCGGCACCGGCAGTCCGCGTCGGGCCGCAACTGCAAATCAATCCGTAACTGTGGATAACATTGCGCCCGTGACTCACCGCGCCTACGTGCACGACGCGGTGGTGCAGCTGCACCGTGGAGGCAGCCCGAATGCGCCCGGCGGCGCCATCACCAAGGCGCTGTGCGGCAGCTGGAATCACCGCCCGCCTTGCCTACTGGCGCCACACCACACCGCCCATCACGTCTCCGGTGATGAGGTCACGCTGCGGGTCCTGTTCGCCGCCGACACCGCCGACGAACCCCGGGTCCGACAGTTGATCGATGACGCGCTCGCCGCCGGAGAGCTGACCGGCCCCGACGGGCTGGTGACGAGATGGCGGCTGAAATCCGCTGCCGCCGGCCTGGTCCGGCCGGACGAGCACGACCACGTCACCGAACTGATCGCCCACCACTGAGCCGCGGGCACTGTCGGTGGCCGAGAGCATGATCGAGTCATGAAAGATATCCGACGATTACTCGGCCCCGTCATAGCAGCTATACCGGCGTGGGCTGCGCTGGGTTTCGGATTTCCCACACCGTCGGCCAACGCCGACTCCGGCACCGAACCCAGCGGCTGTTACAGCTCACTGCCGTGGGCGGTGTGCAATCAGCCGTGGAACAACTACCCGCCCGGCTCCTGGAGTTTCAACCCCGGACCGCGCCAGTGGGGCCCGCAGGGTTACGTGCCGTGCATGCCCCAGAACGGCTGCGACGGCTGACTCAGTCGCGTACGTGCGGCAACCGCGACCGACGTTCCATGAAGGTCTCATCGGGTGCGGCGAACCCGAACGTCTCGTACAGCCCGTGCGCATCGGCGGTGTGCAGCATCCAGCGGAAGTCGCGGCCCGGCCCGTCGTCGATCATCACCCGCAGCAGTCCCCGGCCGATTCCCCGACCGCGCTCGGTTGCCGCGACGTACACGTCGGCCAGATACGCCATGGCCGCACCATCGGAGAACGCCCGGCAGAAACCCACCATCGCCCCGTCGTCGGCCCGGTAGGCGCCCACCAGCCGCCACGCCTCATCGAGTTGACGATCGAACATGGCGCGGGTGCGGTACTTCGCCCAGTACGTGTGCTCGGTCAGTTCGTGCCAGAGCCAGTCACGATCCACCCGCGCACTCGCCGTGGAGAATTCGACGGGGACGGACATGTCTACCTCCTGGTCTCCCGGAGCAGGCACCACACCACCGCACCGACCATCGCCACGCCGCCCACCCGGCGGGCCAGCTGCACCGCCCGCGGAATGTCGGCGACCACGGGAGCCCGCCCGTCGCCCAGCAACGCCCGGTCCTCACGGCGGTTCCCGTAGTAGATGTTGACACCGCCGAGCCGCAGCCCCAAGGCGCCGGCGAAGGCAGCCTCGACCACCCCGGCGTTGGGGCTGGGGTGGTGGCGGGCGTCGCGGCGCCAGGAGCGCAGTGCGCCAACGGGATCCGGGCCGACGGCAGCGGCAAGAAGACCGGTCAGCCGAGCGGCGGGCAGGCCCAGCAGGTCGTCCAGCCGGGCCGCGGCCCAGCCGAAGCGTTGGTAGCGGACGTTGCGGTGGCCGATCATCGCGTCGAGGGTGTTGACCGCCCGGTGGGCCGCCAGGCCCGGCACCCCGGCCACCGCAGCCCACCACAGCGACGCCACCACCGCGTCCGAGGTGTTCTCCGCGACGGATTCGACCACGGCGCGGGCGATCTCGTCCGGACCCAGCGCGGCGGTGTCGCGCCCGACCAGGTTGCGCAGCTGAACGCGCGCCCGCTGCAGGTCGCCGGCCGCCAGGAAGTCATGCACAGTGCACGCCTCACGCTCCAGGGACCGACCGCCGAGTACCGCCCAGGTAGCCGACGCGGTGAACAGCAGCTGCGCCACCGGGCTTCGCGCCGCGCGCCCGCCCAGATACGCCAGCCCGGAAACACCGCCGACCAGCACCAGGACGTGGGCGATACCGCTCGCCCGGCTGTCGCAGTACAACCGCCGCTCCACCGCCAGCGCACACGTCCCGAATCCGGCGACCGGGTGCAGCCGGCGCGGATCACCCCAGGCGCGATCGGCGGCGTAGCCGAGTAGCAGCCCGAGCGCCCGGGCCGTCGTCACCCCAGCACCTGATCCAGTGCGGTCAGCAACCGGTCGGTCAAGTCCGGGGGACGCACGGCGATCCGCACCCATGAATCATCCAGGCCGGGAAAAGTGTCGGCTCGTCGCACCGCGATACCGTTGTCGCGCAACGCCGCATGCACCCCGCGGCCGACCCGGGCCAGCACATAGGGTGCGACCCCGGCAACGAACGCCACCGCGCGCGCGGTCAGGCCCGCCGTCAACATTTCGCGCCACAATTCCAATTGCCGTGCCCGGCAGCTGCTCTCAGCCAAGGCCCGCTCATCGGAGCAGGACAGCATGGCCGCCAGCGCCGGCGCCGACACCGACCACGGGATCTGCAGGCGTGCCGCATCGGCGAGCACCGCGGCGTCGCCGAGCAGATATCCGGCCCGAATCCCGGGGATCGACCAGTGTTTGGTCAGGCTGCGGCTGACCAGCAGCCCGGGAAGCTCTTCGCCGGCCAGGCTTTCCGGCTCGCCGGGCAGCGCGTCCAGGAACGCCTCGTCGATCAGCACGACCCGGCCGGGACGCAGCAGCCGACGCAACGCCGACGCCGGATGCAGCACCCCGGTGGGGTTGGTCGGATTGCCGACGACGACGAGGTCGGCCTCGGCGGGCACCTCCTCGGGATGCAGCACGAAATCGTCCTCGGCCCGGCACAACACAGTGCCGACGGTGTGGCCGGCGGCGATCAGCGCGGCATGCGGCCCGGTGTACTGCGGGTGCACCATCACCGGGTGTCGCCACCGGCGCAGCCGGGCCACCAGGTCGAACGCCTCCGACGCCCCGGCGGTGGGCAGCACCTCGTCGGCGCGACGGCCGTGCCGGGCGGCCAGGGCGGCGCGGGCCGCCGACGCCTCGGGGTAGGCCACGGCGTCGTCCAGGGCGGCGTGCAGGGCGTCGTCGAGCCAGTCCGGGCGCGGCCCGGCGTACACGTTCACTGCGAAATCCAGTAGCCCGGCACCGGTTTCGGTGTCCCCGTGATGATGCAGGTCTTTAGGGTCTTTGCCACCGGAGCCGTGCACCGCGTCGGCGAAACGTTGCGCCAACCGCGGATGCCCGGCCCAGTGGGTGTGCAGGTAGGACGCGTGCAGGCTCGGCCCGGCGATGCCATCCGGGCCGTCGGGCAGCTGCCAGGCAGGCTCGACCGGGCGAGAGAAAACCACACCGGTGCGGTGGAATTCATGCCCGTTGATCGTCTCGCCGGCCCGCGCCAGCAGGTTGTCGGCGGGTGCGGTGGCGAGCCGGTAGCCCAGCGAGAGCCGCGGCGTCATGGCTGCGGTACCCGGAACCGCCCCGACCCCGGCGACCTCGTCGACGCTGTGACACAGGTAGGCCAACCCGCCGCATTCGGCGACGGTCGGGACCCCCGCGGCGATCGCCGCCCGCAACGCAGCCAGCAGCGCGGTGTTGGCGGCCAACGGCCCGGCGTACACCTCCGGGAACCCGCCACCCAGGTAGATGCCCGCGGTACGCGCCGGCAGACACGAATCGGTGAGCGGGTCGAAGCAGACCACCTCACAGCCCGCGGCACGCAGCAGTTCAAACGTTTCGGTGTAGCCGAACGTAAACGCCCGCCCGCCGGCGACGGCCACCACCGGGCGATCGGCCGACCCGGCGCGCACCTCAGCGGCCGGATTCCAGGCGGTGCCGGCCAGATCCGGTGCCAGCCCGGCGATCTGCATCACCGCGTCGAGGTCGACGTGCTGCTCGATCAGCCCGGCCAGCCGGGCCGGCATCGCAGCGAATTCGTCGCGTTCGGCGGCCGGCACCAGCCCCAGATGCCGAGACGGCGTCGCCACGCCCGCATCGCGGGGCAACACCCCGAGCACCGGAATACCGCTGGGGCGCAACGCGGCGACGACTTCGTCGGCGTGCCGGGCGCTGGCTGCCCGGTTGAGGATCACCCCGGCCACCCGCACCTGCGGGTCGAAACCGGCCAGGCCCGCCACCACCGCCGCGTGCGTGCGGGAGGCGTGCGAGATGTCGACCACCAGCAGCACCGGGGCCGTGGTCAACGCGGCGACGTGGGCGGTGGAGGCCTCACCGTCGCCACCGAGTCGGCCGTCGAAGAGCCCCATCACGCCCTCGATCACCGCGATGTCCGCGCCGGCCGCGCCGTGCAGCAGCAGCGGCACGATCCGCTCGGCGCCGACCAGCACCGGGTCGAGGTTGCGGGCCGGGCGTCCGGTGGCCAGCGCGTGATACCCCGGATCGATGTAATCCGGGCCGACCTTGTGTCCGCTGACCTGCAGGCCGCGCGCCGCCATCGCCGCCATCACCCCGACCGCAATGGTGGTCTTGCCGTGCCCGGACGCGGGCGCGGCCACCACCAGGCGAGGCAACGTCACCATTCGATGCCGCGCTGACCCTTCTGGCCGGCGTCCATCGGATGCTTGATCTTGGTCATCTCGGTGACCAGGTCGGCGATCTCGACCAGCCGGGGATGAGCGCGACGGCCCGTGATGACCACGTGCTGGTGACCCGGCCGATCGCGCAAGGTCGCCACCACGTCGTCGACATCCACCCAGCCCCAGTGGATCGGGTAGGTGAACTCATCGAGCACGTACAGGTCGTGAGTCTGCTCGGCCAGGCGGCGTTTCACCTCGGTCCAGCCGGCCAGGGCGTCGCCGGCGTGATCCTCGGTGCTGCCGGCCTTTCGGCTCCACGACCAGCCCGAGCCCATCTTGTGCCACTGCACCGGGCCGCCCTCGCCGGTCTCGTCGTGCAGGGCGCCGAGCCGCTCCAGCACCGCCTGCTCACCGACGCGCCACTTGGCGGATTTCACGAACTGGAACACCCCGATCGCAAAGCCCTGGTTCCAGCCGCGCAGCGCCGTCCCGAACGCCGCGGTGGACTTGCCCTTGCCGTCGCCGGTGTGCACCATCAACAGCGGCCGATTGCGGCGCTGCCGGGTGGTCAGGTTGTCATCGGGCACCGTCAACGGTTGTCCCTGCGGCATCAGGCGGCTCCCTTCACGATCTCGGTGAGGGCTTCCGCGTTCACCTCGGGCAACGGAATGTAGTCGGCCCGGAGCTGCTCGGCCAGGGTGCGCGCCAACCCGAGCCGCATCCGGCCGCTCTCACAATCGACGACGACGGCGGAAAACCCATGTTCGGCAAGCTGCAGCGCGGCCTGCCGCGACCGCCCGACCGGATCGGCGCCGGCGGTGGCCCGGCCGTCGGTCAGCACCACCAGCAGCGGGCGTGACGCCGGGTCGCGCAGCCGTTCCCGGCGGATCACCTCACCGGCCTCGAGCAGTCCCTCGGCCAGCGGCGTGCGGCCACCGGCGGGCAGCTCGTCGAGGCGCACCGCGGCGATCTCCACCGACCCGGTCGCGGGCAGTGCCACTTGCGCTCCGGTGTCGCGGAACGTCACCACCGCCACCCGGTCCCGGCGGCGGTAGGCGTCGAGCAACAGCGACAGGATCGCGGTCTTGACGTGCCGCATCCGCTCGGCGGCGGCCATCGAGCCGGAGGTGTCCACGACGAACAGCACCAGGTTGGCCTCCCGGCCCTCCCGGACGGCGCGGCGAAGATCGGCGGCCTGCAGCAGCATCGGGCCGTCGACCCGGCCTCGGGCGCCCTGATGCGGGGCGGCGGCCCGCAGCGTCTCGAACAGGTGCAGGCCCCCGGCGGCGCCGACGGCGGTGGCACCCACGCGGCGCCCGGAACTGGTGCGGGCCCGGCTGCGCCGGCCGGCACGGCCGGAGCCGACCCCGTCGACGGTGAAAAGCCGTGCCCGGTAAGGGGAGTCAGCGCCGACGGTCGAGGTGGCGGCGGGTTTTGCCGGCGCCGGCCCGCGCTGCTCGGGTTGCGCGGCGCCCCCGCCGTCCGGCGGGCCGTCGGGCTCGGGGCCGTCGGGATCGGGGTCTGGCTCCGGGCCGGAATCCTGCGGCGGCAGCAGCTCGTCGAGCTCGGTCTCATCGAGCCCCGGGGCGTCAAAAGGCTTGCGCCGGCGCCGATGCGGCAGGGCCAGCCGGGCGGCCACCCGCAGATCCTCGATATTGACCGCGTCGCGCCCCTGCCAGGCGGCGTGCGCGACCGCGGTACGGGCACACACGATGTCGCCGCGCAGGCCGTCGACGTCGAACGCCGCACAGATCTCGCCGATCCGCACCAGCGCGGCGTCGGTGAGCTCGACCCGCGGCAGCAGCGCCTGAGCGTTGCGGATCCGGGCCCGCAGCCGCTCCTCGGCGTCGGCGTAGTCGCGGGCGAAGGCCTCGGGATCGGCGTCGAACGCCAGCCGCCGGCGGACCGCCTCGGCGCGCAGCGCCGGATCGCGCGGCGCGGACACCTCGACCGTCAGCCCGAATCGGTCGAGCAACTGCGGGCGCAGCTCGCCCTCCTCGGGGTTCATCGTCCCGACGATCACGAAACGCGCGGCGTGGCTGACCGAGACCCCGTCGCGTTCCACGGTCAGCCGGCCCATGGCGGCGGCGTCCAGCAACAGGTCCACCAGGTGGTCGGCGAGCAGGTTGACCTCGTCGACGTAGAGGATGCCGCGGTTGGCGCGCGCCAGCAGCCCGGGCTCGAACTCCACGGCGCCGGACCCCAGCGCTCGTTCCAGATGGATGGAGCCGACCACCCGGTCCTCGGTGGCGCCGACCGGAAGCTCCACCAGCCGCACCGGGCGGGTCTGCACGGCGGCGTCGGCGGGGAACGGGCCGTCCGGGGAGAGCGGGTTCGGCTCTGCGGGATCGGAGGAGAACCGGTCGCCGGCCACCACGTCGATGGCGGGGAGCACCTGGGCCAGCGCTCGTACCAGCGTCGACTTGGCAGTGCCCTTCTCGCCGCGGATGAGAACCCCGCCGATGCCGGGGGAGATCGCGCTCAGCACGAGCGCCAGGGCCATGTCGTCGAGGCCGCCCGGAGTGTCCGGGTCGCCGCCGAGCACGGCAGGAAACGGGTACAGCTGTTGCATTTGAGGCTCCGCTCGTGATGCCGGTGTTGGCAACGCGAAGCCGGTATTCGGACTGACCGTGGCGCACCGGAATGCGCCGCGGAACACCGTAGCGGGCCTGTGTCGGACTCACACCGACTTCCCTGGCAGTTCGCGCCGATACCCTAACACCGTGCCCGCCCAAGCCCATCACGTCACCGTTGTCGGGATCGGCGCCGACGGCTGGGACGGCCTGGGCGAACCGGCGCGCGCAGCGGTCGCGGCCGCCGACGTCGTGATCGGTGCGCCGCGCCAGCTGGATCTGCTGCCCCCCATCGACGGCCAGGAGCGGCGCGGCTGGCCCTCGCCGCTGCGGGCCGGACTCCCGGCGCTGCTCGACGGTCTGACCGGACGACGGGTGGTCGCGCTGGCCTCCGGGGATCCGCTGCTGTCCGGGGTTGGCGGCACGCTGATCGAGCTGCTCGGCGCCGAGCGGGTCAGCGTGATCCCGGCGGTCTCCTCGGTGACGCTGGCCCGGGCCGCGTTGGGCTGGCCGGCGGAGTCGGTCGCGGTGATCAGGGCCGGCGACGTGCACGCGGTGCTGCGCGAGCTGGCGCCGGGCCGGCGGGTGCTGGTGCTCTCCGCCGACGAGACGACGCCCGCTGGGCTCGCGGCGCTGCTGGTCGAGCACGGGTACGGGGCGAGCCGGATGACGGTGCTCGGCGACCTGGGCGGGCGGGCCGAGTCCAGGTTGGACAGCACGGCGGCCAGCTACGCGGGCCCGGCACCGCGGCTCAACATCGTCGCCGTCGAGCTCGACGGCCCGCTGCCGGCCGGTTGGACGGCCGGGCTACCCGATGATGCCTACGACCACGACGGGCAGCTCACCAAACGTGACCTGCGGGCTTCCGCGCTGGCGCGCCTGGCACCGGCGCCCGGACAGCTGCTGTGGGATGTCGGTGCGGGCGCCGGCTCGGTCGGCATCGAATGGATGCGCGCGCACCCGAGCTGCCGGGCCATCGCCGTCGAAGCTGATCAGACCAGGGCGCAACGGATCTCGGGCAACGCTGGCAAGCTCGGGGTGCCTGCGCTACGCGTCGTGAACGGCCGTGCTCCGGGTGCGTTGGCCGACCTGCCCGCCCCGGACGCCGTCTTCATCGGCGGCGGGCTGAGCCGGCCCGAGCTGCTGGCGGCCTGCCTGACGGCGCTGGGATCCGGTGGCCGGCTGGTCGCGCACGGCGTCACCCTGGAAAGCGAGGCGCTGTTGGCGGCGGCCTACCGCGAGCACGGCGGCGAGCTGAGCCGCATCCAGGTCGAACACGCCGCCCCGCTCGGTTCCTTCACCGGCTGGAAGCCGGCCCGGGCGGTCACCCAGTGGGCGCTAACGCTGCCTGCTTGACGACGATGACCCGGCGAGCCTCTGCATCAGCTTGTCGGCGCGCCCCGGTCCCGTGCCGGGTCGTAGAGATGGCTCTCGCCGCCGCACGGATCGGGCCGATCGGCCACCGCGCGGCCGACCAGGATCACCGCGGCCGACCGCAGCCCCGCCGCCTCGACGGCATCGGCGATGTCGGCGACGGTGCCGCGCAGCACAAGCTCATCGGGTTGCGACGCCCGGTAGACCACCGCGACCGGGCAATCCGCGCCGTAGTCGGATTCCAGTCGGCACATCAGTTCTCGTATCCGGGTGATCGCCAGGTGCAGCACCAGAGTGGCCCCGGTCGCGGCGAACGCGGCCAGCGATTCGCGCGGCGGCATCGCGGTGGAGGCGGCCTGCACCCGGGTCAACACCACCGACTGCGTCACCAGCGGCACCGTGAGCTCGCGCCCGAGCGCTGCGGCCGCCGCCGCATAGGCCGGCACGCCCGGTGTCACCTGCCACGGCACACCGGCGGCATCGAGCCGGCGGGTCTGCTCGAAGACCGCGCTGTAGAGCGACGGATCGCCCGAGACGAGCCGCACCACCCGCCGGCCAGCCCGGTGGGCGGTCACCAGCCGGCCCACGATCGCATCCAGGTCCAACTTGGCGGTGTCCACGAGTTCGGCTGTGGCGCAACAGTGGTCGAGAACCTTCGGATCCAGGTAACTGCCCGGGTAGAGCACCAGGTCGGCATCGGCCAACAGTCGCGCTGCCCGCACCGTCAGCAGGTCCGCGGCCCCCGGTCCGGCGCCGACGAACTGGACCGCTAGCGCACCCATCGCGGCGTCCAGACCCGTCCACCCGTCACCCGTGTCGACGACGACCCCACCAGCACAAGGCATTTCATGTCGATCGCGTCGGTGGCCAACTCGCCCAGCGTGGTCACGGTCAGCGACTCCGATCCCCGGCCGACGTCGCGGCCGACCACCACCACGGTCGCCGCGTCGCGGTGCTCCAGCAGCACTTTGCGGGCCAGTGCGATCTGGTCGGGCCGGGCGCGCGAGGCCGGGTTGTAGATCGCCAGCACCAGATCGGCGTCGGCGATGGCCCGCAGTCGGGACTCGATCACCGACCAGGGCTTGAGGCGATCCGACAGGCTCAGCACCGCGAAATCGGCCCCGATGGGGGCACCGGCGGCCGCGGCGACCGCTTGCACCGCGGATACCCCGGGCAGTACCCGCACCGAAACCCGTTGGTATCGCTCGGTATCGGCGGCCTCGAATACCGTCGAGGCCATCCCGAACACCCCGGCGTCCCCGCCGGAGACCACCGCCACCTTCTCGCCGCGGGCGGCCAGATCCAGCGCGAACCGGGCCCGGTCCAACTCGACGGTGTTGCCCGAGGAGTGGCGCTGCAGACCCGCCCGCTGCGGCACCCGAGCCAGGTAGGGCCCGTAGCCCACCACGTGATCCACAGTGGCCAGCGCCGCGGCGGCCTCGGCGGTCAACCAGCCCTCGGGTCCGGGCCCCAGCCCGATGACCAGCAGCTCGGCGGGCTGAGTAACGGGTTCAACGACCTCCGGGACCGAATCGGACGGCTTGCGCGAGCGCTGCCCGTTGCGGGAGTCGCCGTCGACCACGATCAGCGACAGATAGGGCACGTCGTCGGTCTCGGCCATGGCGGCCACCGGCAGCCAGCGCTGCTGCGGATGACTGGCCCGCTCCACGTAGTAAGCGTGCTCGAGCCGGCCGGCGGCGACCAGCGCACGGTATACGGCGGGGAAGGTGCGGCCGAGCTTCATGATGATGGCGCCGTCGGTGTCGGCCAGCCGCATCGCCAGCTCGTGCTCGCCCAGGGTGCCCGGCAGCACGGTCAGCACATCGGTCTGGCGTACCAGCGGCATGCCGAGCGCGGCGGTGGCGGCGCTGAAAGCCGGTACGCCCGGGATGATCTCGGTGTCGAAGCGGGTCGACAGCCGGTCGTGCATGTACATGAACGAGCCGTAGAACAGCGGGTCGCCCTCGGTCAGCAACGCCACCGTGCGGCCCGCACTCAGGTGGGCGGCGAGCCGTGCCGCGGAGGCCTCGTAGAAGTCGGCGAGCGCCCCGGCATAGCCGCCGGGGTGATCGGTCACCCCCGTGGTGACCGGGTAGCGCAGCTCCTCCTCGATCACGCCCTCGCGGATCAGGTCGGCGGCGATGGTGCGCGCGTAGGAGTTCTTGTTGACCCCGGCGTGGTAGGCCACCACGTCGGCATCGGCGATGATGCGGGCTGCCTTGCGGGTGATCAGTTCCGGGTCGCCGGGGCCCAGGCCCACCCCGTAGAACGTGCCGCTCACGCTGTGTCTCTCATTCGTCGTCCGAGGCCAGGGCGTTCAGCGCCGACGAGGTGATCGCCGAGCCACCGCGGCGACCGCGCAACGTCACGAACGGGATGTCGATGCCGTGCTCGGCGTGCAAGGCCGCCAACGCCGCCTTGGACTCGGCGGCGCCGATGAACCCCACCGGACAGCCGACGATCACCGCGGGGCGCGGCCCGCCGTCCAGGATCAGCTCCAGCAGGTGAAACAGCGCGGTGGGGGCGTTGCCGATCGCGACGACGGCACCGTCCAACTCCGGCGCCCACAACGACACCGCCGCCGCCGAGCGGGTGGTGCCCCATTCGGCGGCCAGCGCCGGAACCCGCTCGTCGTGCAGATGGCAGCGCACCTCGTTGCGCGCGGGCAGCCGCCCTGCGGTCACGCCGACGGCCACCATCCGGGCATCGCAGAAGATCGGTGCGCCGGCGTCGAGGGCGGCGCGGCCGGCCGGTACCGCCTCGGGGTGGATCAGCAGGTCGGCGGCGACGTCGGTCTGCCCGGCGCCGTGGATCATTCGCACCGCGAGCCGCTCGGCCGACGCCGGGATGTGTGACAGATCGGACTCGCGCCGGATCGTCGCGAACGATTCGACGTAGATGGCCGGGCCGTCCTCGAGGTAGGAATACCGCTTGGTGGGGCGGCTAGCGGGCCTCGTCACGGATTCGTCTCCTGTGCATCGGGAATGAAGACACCCTGCCACGGCGTCACCACCAGCTCGGTGTGCACCGGCAGCGAGCGCGCCTGCTCCGGCGTGAGTATCCCGCCGGGGACCGGCACGTGGGAGCCGCCGGGCACCGGACCGTAGGGTAGCGGACCCGACGGTGCGGGCAGCCGTGGATCGGCGGCGATGACGGGAGCGAGCGGGTTGGGCAGCTCCCGGATGTGCCACGGTGCGTCGGGACCGCTGCCGCGGGCGGCCTGGAATGCCGCCGCCAGCGCGGCCAGCCGTTCGGCGGCGTCGGAGATGGCCACCACCGCGCCCCAGTTCTCGCCGATCCGCAGCTGCGCCTGCGCGCCGGAGAGCGCCACCAGCCCGGCATCGGTGGTCCGGTCGATCAGGTCGCCGCGCCCGTCGTCGAGGACGAACAGGAAGCGCCCGGGTAGGTGTGCCAGTCGCGGGTCGCCGCACAGCAGCGCGTCCAGCCGCGCCGACACCGGGCGCAGGTCGACGCGCCCGCCGGCATAGCCCGTCTGCGGCGAGACCAGGATGTTGCGGACCAACTCGTGGCTGCGCGATGGCAGCAGTCCGGTCGACGCCAGGGCGGCCACCACGTCGGGCGTGAGCTGTCCGCCGTGTCCGGGCAGCCCGCGCAGCTGCAGGTTGGCCCGCTTGGTCAGGTAGACCGAGCCGTCGGCGAACTCGGCGCTGACTCTCAGCAGCCGTTCCAGTGCCGCCACGGGCAGCCGTCCCCCGACCAGGCGCAACCGGACCAACAGGCCGTCGTCGGCCACCCACGGCCGCAGCACGCCGGGGCACCGGTCGGCCCTGGCCCTCATCGGTCACATCCGTCACACCGGAGTAGGCGGGTGTCAGTTGCCCGCCTCACAGCGACAACACCAGACCGGTCGTGTGGGTGGGCGCGGGCGCTCGAGTGCACTGCCTGATTGTCGCTCAGATGCGGGCAACTGCCCTATGCCCGCCGCCGGTGACGGGTGGGGCCGATGTTGTTCACTCCGCGGTCAGCGCCGCCACCGCCGGCCCGAACATGCCGGCTTTGATCGCGCCGAGCGTGCCGGGATCCTTCCCGGCCAGCGGCCGCAGCAACTCGACCGCGGCGGGCGTCACCGCGCCCTCACCCGCGGTGCCGTCGACGATCCCGACGGCCGCAGCATCCACACCGCCGAACCGGCGGCCGGTCGTCATCGACGCCACCTGCGCCTGCGGGGTGAGTTTGGCCTGGATCAGCGCGGCCATCCCAGGAGTGAACGGGATCCGGATGTCGACCTCGGGGAAGCAGAAGAAGCCGCGGTCGGCGCGCATCACCCGGAAGTCGTGGGCGATCGCCAGCATCGCCCCGGCCCCGAACGCGTGGCCCACCACCGCCGCCGAGGTCGGGATCGGCAGCGTCAGCACCTTTGCCAGCAACGCCTGCACCCGCCCGACGTACCAGTCGCCGCGGTCACTGTGGGCGGCCAGCCAGTCCAGGTCCAGGCCGTTGGAGTAGAACTTGCCGCCCGCGGTGGTGACCAGGCCGTGGGCGCCGCTGGACACCGCGTCGTCGAGCATCCGCTCGACCTCGTCGAGAAAGTCCGGGGAGAACCGGTTCTCGTCGTCGCCGAGATCGAGCACGGCGATCTTGTCGTCGTAGGTCAGCTTCACTCAGCAGGTTCCTTTCTCTGGTCCCACGGCCAGCACGGCGCGTACCGCGGCGTGCAGTTGGGCGCGGGCGGCGTTGTTGCCCAACCGGTTTCGGCTGAGCACGATCGCGGTGGGCAGGTCGACGACGCAGGTGGTGACGGTGTCGACAGCGGCGGCGTCGCGGCGCTCCCACATCGCGGCCGCGAGCCGGATCAACAGGCCGATCAGTTCGGTGTCGAGGCGACGCAGCGGTTCAGCGACGTCGACGGGCAGGTCGTCGGTGAGCAATTCCTCGCGCCGGATCGCCAGCAGCAGCGCCGAGGACTCCGGGTGGCGTTCGGCGAATATCAGCGGGGTGTCGGCGGCGGCGACGACGGCCGCCACCGCGTCGTGCGCGCTGTCGACGAGTTCGCGCTGCATATCCAGGAATCGACGTCCCGCCCGCAACCAGGCCGCGGCGATCAGCCCGGCCCGCGACCCGAAGCCGTGGTAGACCGCGCCGTTAGAGGCTCCGGTCGCCTCGGAGACGGCCCGGATCGTCACCGCCGCCGGGCCGGACCGCGCCGCCAGCGACTCGACCGCGTCCAGCACCCGGCCGGGGTCGTGCACGCGCGGGCGGGGCATGGCGGCCACGATAACAGAGCGGTTGCTCTGTTACCAGGTGCGCCCACCGGCGCACCGGCGTGACAGGATCGAGAAACCATGAGCACTTCCGCAACCCGCCCCGTCGTCTTCTCCGGCGTCCAGCCCACCTCGGCGTCCCTGCACCTCGGCAACGCGCTGGGGGCGATCACCCACTGGGCGGAGCTGCAGGACGACCACGATGCGCTGTTCTGCGTCGTCGACATGCATGCCATCACCGTCCCGGGCTGGGACCCCGAGACGCTGCGCCGCAGCACGCTGGTGACCGCCGCGCAGTACCTGGCACTGGGCATCGACCCGGCCCGCAGCGCGATCTTCGTCCAGAGCCACGTCCCGGCGCATGCCGAACTGGCCTGGGTGCTGGGCTGTTTCACCGGATTCGGACAGGCCTCGCGGATGACGCAGTTCAAGGACAAGTCGGCCAAGCAGGGTTCGGATTCGACGACGGTGGGCCTGTTCACCTACCCGGTGCTGATGGCCGCCGACGTGCTGCTCTACGACACCGACGTGGTGCCGGTCGGCGAGGACCAACGGCAGCACCTGGAACTGGCCCGCGACGTCGCGCAGCGGTTCAACGCCCGCTTCCCCGACACCTTCGTCGTCCCCGAACCGATGATTCCCAAGGCCACCGCCAAGATCTACGACCTGGCCGACCCGACGTCGAAGATGAGCAAATCCGCGGCCACCGACGCCGGCCTGATCAGCTTGCTTGACGATCCGGCGAAAAGTGCCAAGAAGATCCGCTCGGCGGTCACCGACTCCGAGCGCGAGATCCGCTACGACCCGCAGGCCAAGCCCGGGGTGTCGAACCTGCTGACCATTCAGTCGGCGATCACCGGTGACAGTGTCGAGAAACTGGTGGCGGGCTACGCCGGCCGCGGCTACGGCGACCTGAAGAAGGAGACCGCCGAGGCCGTCGCCGACTTCGTCACGCCGATCAAGGCGCGCGTCGACGAACTGCTGGCAGATCCCGCCGAGTTGCAGTCGGTGCTGGCCGCCGGCGCCGAACGTGCCAAAGCGGTGGCCGCGGTGACGATCGCGCGCGTCTACGACCGGGTGGGATTCCTTCCGCCGCCGGTATGAGTCATGAATAAGGCCGCCACAGACCAGGCCGACGGGTCCAAACCGGGCATCCTCGACCGGCTTCGGTCGCGCTACGGCTGGTTCGACCACGTGATGCGGGCGCAGGAACGCTACGACGAGTGCCAGGGCAACTTCTTCGCCGCCGGGATGAGCTACTACACCATCTTCGCGCTGTTCCCGCTGGCGATGGTCGGGTTCTCCGTCGGTGGCTTCCTGCTGTCGCGGCGACCCGAGGTGCTCGACGAGATCGAGCGCCGCATCAAGCACTCCATTCCCGGCGAGTTCGGCGACGAGCTGGTGACCTTGATGGACACCGCCATCGGATCGCGCGCCTCGGTGGGTGTCATCGGCCTGGCGACGGCCGCGTGGGTGGGCTTGACCTGGATGGCCAACCTGCGCGAGGCGCTCTCCGAGATGTGGGAAAAGCGTTCGGAGAAGCAGGGCTTCGTCTCGTCGAAGCTGTCGGACCTGGTCACGATGGTGTGGGCTTTCGGCGCCATGCTGGCCACCATCGCGCTGACCGCGCTGGCCGACCCGAAGCTGATGCGCAAGATCCTGCGCTGGCTCGGTGTTCCCGACTTCGACCTGCTGGGCGCATTGTTGCGGGTCGCATCGGTCGGGATGGCGGTAGGGGTGTCGTGGCTGTTGTTCACCTGGATGATCGCCCGGCTGCCCCGCGAGTCGGTCAGCCTGGCCAGCGCCGCGCGGGCCGGCGGGATCGCCGCGGTCGGCTACGAGCTGTTCAAGCAGGCCGGCTCGGTGTATCTGCAGTCGGTGGTCAACGGCCCGGCCGGCGCGGTGTTCGGCCCGGTGCTGGGCCTGCTGGTGTTCGCCTACGTCACCACCCGGCTGATCCTGTTCGCCACCGCCTGGGCGGCGACCGATGACGTTCAGGCGGAGAACCTGCGCGCGGACTGAGCCGCCCGCTGCCACGGTGTGACCGGCCGCCGAAACGGGTAGTAGAGGCGAATGGAGCGCGAAACCGGCTGGCCCCGTCTTCGAGTGCAGGACTGGGGACCCACTCGGGACACCCTGCACATGTGGACCCAGATCGTCGGCAAAGTCCGCCTGGCGCACGCACCCTTGGTGAACCACTGGTGGCAGGTGACGCTGTATGTCACCGCGCGCGGCCTGGCCACGTCGGCGATCCCGTACGGCAGCGACGTGTTCGACATCGAATTCGACTTCGTCGACCACCAATTGGGCATCCGCAGTGGCTGCGGCGCGACTCGGGCCATCGCACTGCGGCGGCAATCGGTGGCGGAATTCCACTCGGCGTTCATGTCCGCGTTGGACGAGTTGGGCCTGCACACCGCAATCCAGTCCCACCCCAACGAGGTGCAGCAGGCCATCCCGTTCGCCGAGGACGTCGAGCACGCCTCGTACGACGCCCAGGCAGCGCAGTTGTTCTGGCGGCAACTGGTGCAGGCACACCGCGTGCTGAGCCGGTTTCGTTCCCGCTTCATCGGCAAAGTCAGCCCCGTTCACTTCTTCTGGGGCGCGATGGATCTCGCCTGCACCCGCTTCTCCGGCCGTACCGCGCCGACCCACCCGGGCGGCGCGCCCAACTGCGGTGACTGGGTGATGGTGGAGGGCTACTCGCACGAACTCAGCAGCTGCGGATTCTGGCCCGGGGGCGGGGAGGAAGGCGGCTTCTACGCCTACGCCTACCCGGAGCCGGACGGTTTCGCCGACCACCCGGTGCGGCCCGCGCAGGCGTTCTACAGCACGGACATGGGCGAATTCGTCCTACCGTATGAAGTGGTGCGCCAAGCGCCCGACCCGGACGCGGTGCTGCTCGAGTTCCTCCAGGACACCTACGAGGCGGCCGCGGTGCGCGGCGACTGGGACCGCGGCGCCCTCGAAGACGATCCGGATCGCTGGCGGACGAAGGCGCGCACCTGAGGTGCTCTCGTCACTGCGCGCGGTGTGCGGTGACCAGGAAGCCCGGCAGTGGGTGTGGGACCGCCGTGGCGTACAGGCGGGCCGGCCGGATCTCGTCGACGTGCCAACAGTCCGACACGATTTCGCGCAGTTCCGCCTCGGTGAACTGGGTGGGCCCGGGGCCGGTGTGGTCCGGAAAGGCGCCGGTGCCGAAGGCCAAGATGTAGAACACCGCGCCGGGACTCGCCGCGCGGCGCATGGCCCGCAGGTAGTTCTGCCGCACTTCAGCGGGCAGTGCGTGCAACAGGCCGCTGTCGAAGATGGTGGCGAACCGGCCGTCATAGCCGGTGAGCGCGGTGATGTCGGCCGCAGCGAATGTCGCGGTGGTCAGGCCGCGCTCCGCGGCGGCGGCGGTGGCGGCTGAGATCGCAGTGGGGGACAGGTCGATGCCGACGACGGTGTGGCCGCGGGCGGCGAGGGCCAGTGAGAGCTCGGCATGGCCGCAACCGGCGTCGAGCACCTCGTCGTGGACCGTGCCGGGCTGGTCGATCAGCGTCGCGTATTCCGGCTGGGGCTCGCCGATGTTCCAGGGGGGTGCTTCTTCTTGCCGGTAGGCCGCATCCCAGTCGATGTTGTCCGTCATTGCTCATCCCTTTCGTCGTCCTGGACGTCTCGTGCTGTGGTACCCGGTGAGTCGAGGCCCCACGCGATGATCCGGCGTGGAGAGATCCGGATGACATCGCCGCTGAGGCCGCCGTCGGTGCTGCCGGCGCCGGGCAGTGCGATTGCGGTGCCCCGGATCTCGATGCCGCGCGCCTGCGGCGGCTGCACGGCGATCACCTCGTCAACGATGAACGCGGCCCTGTTATCGCGAAGGACATTGCGCCACTTCTGGGTTCGGGACAATACGTGGCCGACGATGTCGATGCCGCAGTGGCCGGGACCGAGGTGTACGCCGACGGGGCGGATCTGCGGTTCGCCGACCGGCCCGATCGTGGCGAGCCGGCCGATCGGCTGTTGGGCGAGAAACGTCGATTCGGCACGAGTGAATATCACGATCCCTGCGTCCCGTCGGTTGTGAGTCGAGCGAGTAGTCGCGTGAAAATGCGTTCGACACAGGCCAGTTCGTCGGCCGCCAGGTCATCGAGGAACAGCTCGCGGACCATTCCCGCATGCGCGGGTGCCGCGTCGCGCAGGGACTTGCGCCCGGCGGCGGTCAGCACCGCCCGGTAGCCGCGGCCATCGTCAGGTGCGGCTTCGCGGGCGACGAGGCCCCGTTTCTCCATGGAGGTGATCTGGTAGGTGATCCGGCTGCGGGAGAACACCATCCGATCGGCGAGCTCGCGCATCCGCAGGCGTTGCTGCGGTGCCTCCGCCAGCAGCCTCAGCAGGTGATAGTCGATCAAAGTGAGGTCGCTGCGGTCCCGCAGGGTCTCATCCAGGCGGGTTTGCAGGCGGATGCTGGCCTGGATGTACGCGCCCCATCCGCGTTGCTCCGGGCCGGACAGCTCGGATCGCATGGGATTTCTCGTGGGATTTCGCATGGGGCAGGGCCTCCGATCGTTGACGAGCGGTCGCTGAACCCGATGCTAGCAGGTAGTACAAATTTTAACTAAATGTCCGTGGTAGAGCGCATGGGCCGCCGGCCGTCGGCGACGCACCCGTCAAGTGTCCGCCGCCCGGCCCTGGCATCCTCAGCGGCCGCCGGCGTACTCCGGGTGCTTGGCCACGTAGGCCTCCACAAACGAGCAACTCGGCACGATTCGCTTGCCCGCGGCCTGGGTATCGGCCAGCGCGAAGGCGATCAGCTTGGTGGCCAGCCCCTGACCGCCGAACGCCTTGTCGATCTCGGTGTGGTGGAAGTCCCGCTGGTCGCCGCTGTCGTGGTAGGCGGCCAGTCCGGCCCGTACGCCGTCCACGCTGATCTCATAGCGGCGCTGCTCGGGCACATCGATGACGGTCGGCTCGCTCATCGGGTTCTCCTTCATCTCAGCCACATTCCGCGGCGCATCACCCGCACCAGCTGCAGGTCGGCATCCATCACCACCAGGTTAGCCGCGGACCCGACGGCCAAAACCCCGGCGCCGTCGAGGCCGAGCGCCCGCGCCGGGGTGGTCGCGGTCATGCGCACCGCCGCGGCCAGCGCCGCGTCGTGCCCGCCCAGCAGGTTCACCGCGGTGGCGAACAGCCGGTCCATGGTCGCGGTGCTGCCGGCGATGGTGGCCGTGCCGCGCAGCCGGGCCACCCCGCCGGCCACCTCCACGTCGAGTCCGCCGAGGGTGAACGCCCCGTCGCCGGCCCCGGCGGCGGCCATAGCGTCGGTGACCAGCGCGACCCGGTCCGGGCCGGCGGTCGCCATGACGTGCCGGATCACCGCCGGATGCAGGTGCACCCCGTCGGCGATCAGCTCGACGGTCACCCGCGGATCGGCCAGCAGCGCCGGTACCGGCCCCGGGTCGCGGTGGTGTAACGCCCGCATCGCATTGAACAGATGGGTGCCGACGGTCGCGCCGGCCTCGATCCCGGCCTGCATCTGGTCGTAGTCGGCGTCGGTGTGCCCCAGCGCCACAACGATTCCCGCATCGACCAGCCGCCGGATCGTGGCCGGCCCGCCGGGCAGTTCGGGCGCCAGGGTCACCATCCGGATCGCGCCGTCGCCGGCGGCCAGCAGCGCATCGACCTCGGCGTCGTCGGGGTCGCGCAGCCAGGCGGGATCGTGGGCGCCGCAGTGGTGCCCGCTCAGCCACGGTCCCTCCAGGTGGATGCCGTCCACCACGCCGCGCCGGGTGGCGTCGGCCAGCGCGCGCACCTGGTCCAACAGCACCGCCGGGGCGGCGCTCACCAGGCTTGCCAGCCCGCCGGTGGTGCCGTGCGCGGCGTGCAGTGCCGCCGCGCGATCCGGGCCGTCGGGGTACCCGACGCCCCCGCCGCCGTGGCAGTGCATGTCGATGAAGCCCGGCGCCACAACGCAATCCGCGAATTCGACGTCGGCGCGCACCGGCCCGGTACCGCAGTCGGCGATCCGTCCGTCGGCCACCGAAAGCCAGCCGGGCCGGCAGACCCGGCCGTCGAGCACCACGGCGCCGGCGGAGATCAGGGTCACGTCGACGCGCCGATCTCCGCCGATGTCGGCTGTTCGTCGGGCCAGCGGCCGCCGTTCTCCCAGAAATGCCGGATGTCCTCGAGTTGCCGGCCCTTAGTCTCGGGGGCGTAGCGGTACACGAACGCCAGGCTCAGCAGCGCCAGCACCCCGAACACCGCGAACGTTCCGGCGCCACCCAATGCGGTGAGCATGCTCAGAAACACCCCGGCGACAACCGCATTGGCCACCAGATCCGAGGTCAGCATCGCCGAGGAGCCCATCGCGCGCAGCCGCGCCGGCAGGGCCTCCCCGGCGTAGACCCACACCAGCGAACCGAACCCGAAGGTGTAGCCGGCGGTGAACAACAGCACCCCGCCGAACTTGAGCGCCGGCAGCGCGTCACCGAACGCCGGGCCGGCCGCGAACACCGCGATCAGCAGCGCGTTGGCGACGACCATAGTGGCGATCCCCGACAGCAGGATGGGACGACGGCCCACCCGGTCGATCAACGCCAGCGAGACGAACATCGCCGCCAGCGCGGCCACCTGCACCAGCGCCGGCAGGATCAACAGCGCGAAATCGCCTTCGAAACCCATCTTTTCGAACAGCCGGGGACTGTAGTAGACGATCGCGTTGATCCCGGTGATCTGGATGAAAAATCCCAGCGTCACCACGAACAGCGTTGCCCGCAGATACGGCGGCCGCAGCATCTCGCGCAGCACTCCGACCCCGCTGCGGCGTTCCTCCTGCAGCGTCCGGCTGATCTCGGCGAGTTCGCGTTGGGCGGCCTCGATGTTCGGTTCGATGCGGCGCAGGGCGCGGTACGCGTCGTCGACCCGGCCCTTGAGCAGATACCAGCGCGCGGTGTCGGGGATGCGGGCCAACAGCATCGTCACCAGCACGGCGGGCACCGCGGCCAGCCCCAGCATCGCCCGCCAGTTGCCGGCCCCGGCCAGCAGGTAGGCGAACAGGTAGCCGGCGATGATCCCGACCACGGTGGCCACCCCGTAGGTGACCAGCAGCGCGCCGCGGGCGGCGGCCGGCGCCGACTCGGCCACGAACACCGGCACCACCACCACCGACACCCCGATGGTGACGCCGAGCAGCAGCCGGGCCACGGTCAGCATCGACACCGACGTCGCCGCCGCCCCCAACAGCGCGAACACCGCGTAGCCCAGCGCCACCGAGACCATCGATTTCTTGCGCCCGATCGCGTTGGCCAGCCACCCGGCGGCCAGGGCGCCGGCGATCTCGCCGATCACCGTCGCGGTGGTCACCATCTCCTGCTGGGCGGCGGTCAGCCCGAAGTCGGCCTCGATGAACAGCAGCGCGCCGGCGATGTTGGACAGGTCGTAACCGTAGATCACGCCGACACTGGCGGCGGCCACCCCGACCAGCAGTGCCAGCGGCGAGGATCGGCGCAGTTCCCCGATTCGGCCCACCTGGCTCACCGTAGGGGATGGGGTCAGCGCGCGTCCCGATCGGCCAGGGTGGCATACCAATAGGTCAAACCGGCCGCGACGAACTCGACGACACAGGCCACCGTGAACGACGGGTGGGGCATGCCCACGTCGGCCATCGAGATCAACCGGGACACCCCCAGCAGCGCCATGGTCAGCGCCAGCAGCCGTACCGCCCCGGCCGGGATCCGCGCTCGGCGGAACGCCTCGATATAGCCGATGCCGAACCCGATCAACAGCGCACCGGCCGCCCGGCTCTCGCTGTCGACGGTCGCGTTGACGTCCTGGCCGTCGGGAATGGAGTCCAGCGACAACGCCATCCGGCTCAACCCGATCGCGATCAGCAGCAGCCCGGAGAACCAGCCGAAGGCCCGTAGCGCCTTCACCACGTTGAGGCCCTGCCCGGCCGGCGGTTCACCGCGCGCGCACCCATGATGAGCGCGAACACGATGATCGTGCCGAAGATGCTCACCCCGACCCGCACCGGCACCGTGTCGTCGGCCGGCGCCAGCACCATGGCCTGCGGGCTGGGCCCGTCGGCGGGTGCCCGGGTGACCAGCGAGGGGTCGGGTTCGATCAGGGTGCCGACCCGGGTGCCGGGCGGGGTGGCGAAGCCGTAGTCGAGCAGCTGCGCGGCCTGCTGCCACGGCGGGATCGGCTGGCGGGTGCCGCGCAGCAGCACCGCCACCAGCCGCCGGCCGTCGCGGTTGGCCGCGCCCACGAACGTCTGCCCGGCGTCGTCGGTGTAGCCGGTCTTGCCGCCGAGGGCACCCGGGTAGTTGTAGAGCAGCTGGTTGTCGTTCTCCAAGGTGTAGCCGGGCACGTCGCCGTAGCCGGGGAACGCGAAGTTCCGCGTGGCGACGATGTCGGCGAACACCGGGTTGTTCCAGGCGTAGCGGTAGAACAGCGCGATGTCGTAGGCCGAGGTGCTCATGCCCGGCCCGTCCAGCCCGGACGGGGTGGCGGCGCGGGTGTCGCGGCCGCCCAGCCTGGCGGCCAGCGCGTTGATCTTGTGCAGTGCGGTGTCCATGCCGCCGAGCTCGGTGGCCAGGGCGTGGGCGGCGTCGTTGCCCGACCCCATCAGCAGGCCGTGCAGCAACTGATTGACGGTGAAGTCGCCGCCGGGGCCGACGCCGACGCGGGTGCCTTCGGCGTTGGCGTCCTCCTGGGTGCCGTGGACGACCTTGGCCAGGTCCAGCTCGTTGAGCGCCGCCATCGCGGTCAGCACCTTGATCACGCTGGCGGGCCGGTGCCGGCCGTGCGGGTCGCGGGCGGCGATCACGGCCCCGCTGTCCATGTCGGCCACCAGCCACGACTCGGCGGAGACATCGCCGGGTACCGGCGGGGTGCCGGGCGCGACGACGATCCCGCAGCCGGCCAGCGCGTCGCCGCCGACCGGGGTGGCCGGCACCGGCAGCGGCAGCGGCGGCTCACCGGCCAGCGGCACCTCCGAGGCGTCGACGGCGGGCGGGGTGCTCACCTGGTAGGGGCAGCCGACGGTGCCCGCGTTGAGCCCCGGGGTGGGGTCGGCCATGGCCGCCGGGGCGGCCAGGGGTGCGGCGGCGGTGAGAAAACCCACCGCCACCAGGGCTGATACCGAGCGCGCAAAAGTCATCGTGTGTGCAGGGTAGGCGAACCGCGCCGCGAACCGCGGGAGCCACGCTGTGACTGGTGGTGCGGAAGTTACAACTGAAAATACGCCAGGCCCGGCCCGTTGATCCGGCCCAGCCACAGCCGATCGCCGGCCTCGACCACCCCGGTGGCCAGCCCGAACGCCGGATCGGAGCTGCGGAACTGGCTGAGCACCCGGCCGTCGTCGGCGTCGAAGCCGATGACCCACGCCCCGGACTTGGTATCCGGCAGCCAGCGATACGGCAGCAACCGCCACAGCAGCGTGCGCAGCACCGGCGCGCGCGGCGAGAGCCACTCCGACAGCGCGTTGCGATCCGAGACCATCGCCACCCAGATACGGCCGTCCCGCCCGGTGGAGATGTTGTCCGGATGGCCGGGCAACTCGCTCACCAGCCCGGTGATCGAACCGGCCCGCGGCCCGGTCAGCCAGTACTTGGACAACCGGCACCCGGTGCTCTCGGCGAACACCACCGCCGATTCGTCGGCGGTCAGCGTCACCCCGTTGGCGAAGTGCAGGCCCGATGCCAGCACCGTCGTCGCGCCGTCGGGGGTGCGCCGCAGCAGCGAGCCGCTGGCGCGGGCCTCGATCACTGAGGCCTTGTAGTACTCGTAGCGGAACCTATCGGTGGATTCGGTGAAGTAGATGGTGCCGTCGGATGCTTCGACCGCATTCGAACAGAACGTCAGCGGCCGGCCGGCCACATGGCTGACCAGCGTCTCCAGTTGCCCGGATTTCGGGTCGAAGCGCAGCAGGCCGCGGTGGCTGTCGCAGATCAGCAGCCGGTGATCCCGGGTGAAGGCCAGTCCGAGCGGGCGCCCGCCGGTGTCGGTCATCACCCGCGGCGGGGCGGCGCCGGGGCCGACCGCGATGATGCGGCCGTCCTCGATGCCGGTCCAGATGGCGCCGTCGGCGTCGACGACGACGTCTTCGGCGGCGGTACCGGGGATCTCGACGACCTGCAGCGGCGGCGTCGGATCGGGCGGAGGCAGCGGCCGCGACGGCGGCGGCCGCCAGCGGACCGGGGAGATGCGTGGCTTGGGGCTCATGTCGACGACATTAAGGCGGTCTTCGCTAATCCGTTTGGCAATGCGCCCGACGGAATAATGTCGTGCTGGGCCGCTGATCCGAGGAGGGTCCATGACAGGTGCTGACAAGGGCCGGACGCTGCTGTGGTTCGGCGTCCTCCTGTTCCTGCTGGGTCTGCTCACCGGGCTGGTGACGGGGGCGATGAACAATCCGCGGATGGGGTTGTCCTCGCACCTGGAAGGCGTGCTGAACGGGATGTTCCTGGTGGTGCTCGGTCTGCTGTGGGGCCGGCTGCGGCTCTCGGCGCGCTGGCTGACCGCGTTGTTCTGGCTGGCGCTCTACGGCACCTACGCCAACTGGGCAAGCACGCTGGCGGCGGCGATCTTCGGCACCGGACGGACGATGCCGATCGCCGGCGCCGGTCACCATGGCTCTGCGTGGCAGGAGAATCTCGTCGACGCCGGTCTGTACAGCCTGAGCGTGGCGATGCTGGCGGTTTGCGTGATCGCGCTGGTCGGCTTGTGGCCCGGCGCGCAGCAACCGCACTGAGGGGTCGGCGCGGCCTAGGCTGGTTTGCAATGACGACGGCGGTGGACGACTTCGAGGCGTTGCGGCCTCACCTGCTGGCGGTGGCCTACCGGCTCACCGGGATGTTCGCCGACGCCGAGGACATCGTGCAGGACGCCTGGCTGCGGTTCGATGCCGCCGAGCGCGACGAGATCATCGACCTGCGGGCATGGTTGACGACGGTGGTGAGCCGGCTCGGCCTGGACCGGCTGCGCTCGGCGCCGCGGCGCCGCGAAACCTATGTGGGCGAATGGCTTCCGGAGCCGGTGGTGACCGGCATGGACCAGGCCGAGCCGTTGTCGGCGGTGGTGGCCGGCGAGGACGCCCGGTTCGCCGCGATGGTGGTGCTGGAGCGGCTGACCCCGGATCAGCGGGTGGCGTTCGTGCTGC
Organism: Mycolicibacter algericus DSM 45454; assembly: GCF_002086455.1. GTDB lineage: Bacteria > Actinomycetota > Actinomycetes > Mycobacteriales > Mycobacteriaceae > Mycobacterium > Mycobacterium algericum. The sequence continues at coordinate 27,950 of NZ_MVHC01000010.1, read as the reverse complement.
ACGACGGCTTCGCGGTGCCCTTCGGGGAGGTCGCCGCGGTGCTGCACACCAGTGAGGCCGCCGCCCGCCAGCTGGCGTCGCGGGCCCGCCGGGCCGTTGCCGCCGACCCGCCGCCGGAACCCGATCCGCGGCACGCGGAGACGGTCGGGACGTTGATGGCCGCGATGGCCGCCGGTGACCTGGACGCGGTGGTGGCGCTGCTGCATCCCGAGGTGACGTTCACCGGCGACGCCAACCGCCGGGCGCCGACCGCGGTTCGGACCATCCACGGCCCGGAGAAGGTGGCGCGGTTCCTGTTCGGTCTCGCGCGCCGGTACGGGCCGACCCTGACGACCGCAAACCAGTTGGCGTTGGTCAACGGTGAACTCGGCGCCTACACGCCCGGGGCTCCCGCCGCCGAGGGGTTCGCCGAGCTGCTGCCGCGCGTCACCGCGATGACGGTGCGCGACGGTCTGGTCTATGCCGTCTGGGATATCGCCAACCCGGACAAGTTCAGTGGTTCTCCGCTGCGCGGTGCCGCGAGGCAGGGGGTACCTCCCGCTTGCGGGGGAGAGTTACCGTGAGGCCCACTCGCACATCCGCACGCCAACAACAGTCTCGGGGCGTCACTGGGCCCACGGCACCCGGCAGGCGTCCCCCGAGCTGAAGCCCTGCTCGGTGATGCCCAGCGCCGAATACATCCGGGCCCGCATGTTCTCGACCCCGATCTGATACGTCAGCTCGATGACGCCGTCGTCGCCGAATCGCGCGCGCAGATCGGCGACCTGGGCGTCGGTGACGGTGTGCGGGTCGGTGGTGACGGCGTTCGCGTAGGCGATGGCGGCCCGCTCGTCGTCGGTGAAGCGCGGCGAGGTCGCGTAGTCGTCGATGGCCTTCAGCCGTTCGATGTCCATGCCTTCCAGCCGGGCCAGCATGGCGCCGAAGTCCACGCACCACGAGCAGCCGATGGTGCGGGCGGTCCAGAACACCGCCAGGTCGCGCACCTCGGCGGGCAGCTTGCGTGACGCGGACTGCAGCAGCCCTTCGTGGGCGGCGGCGGCCACCAGCAGTCGCGGGTGGTGCGCGATGACGGTGAAGGGCTCGGGGACCTCACCGAAGCGCCGTTTGGCGTAGCGGTACATCGCGCGGGTCAGCAGGCCGGTCTTGTTGGGGGACAGCGGTTGGATGCGTGGTTGCGTAGTCATACCCGTTAGACGGGACAGCCCGCCCAAGTGTGACGTGGGCTGCCTCACAGCAGGAACGGCACCAGCGCCTTGCGGTCGGTGGGGTAGTCGGGGAACTTCTGCTGATACCACCGATGCGTCTGCAAAGCTCGGGGGATCAGGTTGCCGGCGGTGATCAGCAGGATGACGACGCCGGGCAGCGCCCAGGTGAGCACCGCGAACCCCGTCCAGGCGATCAGCTCACCCAGGTAGGCCGGGCTGGTGACGAACCGGAAGCCGCCGCCGAACGGGATCCGGTACTCCGCCGCGCCCGGGTTCTTCTTGTCGCGCAGGTTGCGCACGATCGACTCGGAGTTGACCAGCAGCGCGAACCCGCACAGGTAGATCACCAGGCCCACCACGAAACGCGGATCGGTCAGCCAGGAACGGCCGTACTGTCCCAGGTAGTCGTGGCTGAACAGCGCCCCGTTGAGGTAGCCGTGCATGGTGGTCACGAGCATCCCCATCACCACCACCGAGATGTTGAACGTGCTGCGCTTGCCGGGCACCTGGCGGATCGCCAGCGGGAAGAACCAGCCGCGGTTGGCGTAGTGCAGCGCCCAGATCCCGGCCAGCACAACAGAAGTCGGCTCGAACCGGGCCGGCCCGCACAGGTATGCGACCAAGAACACCACCGTCGCCGGGATCTCCATCAGCCACCAGCCGAACTTCGGGTTCAGGTTGAAGCCGAGCTTGGCCGAGGAGAACCGGCCGTAGGAGCTCTGGCCGAAGAAGCCGCCGATGATCACGAACGCGGCGAAGCCGAACGCGAAGGTCAGGACGGTGTCATAGCCGCTGTTGCCGGTGTACCAGTGCATAGTCAGTGTCCTATCACGAGGCCGGCAGGCCTCTCGCGAGGGTGCACAGTTGTACTCCCGCAGCGGCGTGTCGGCGGACAAACACGCACGGTCGCCCAAGGCCTAGCGGGCGAACATCAGCGCCCGCTTGACCTCCTGGATCGCCTTGGTGATCTCGATGCCGCGGGGGCAGGCGTCGGTGCAGTTGAACGTGGTGCGACAGCGCCACACCCCGTCGACCTCGTTGAGGATGTCCAACCGCTCCGCGGCACCCTCGTCACGCGAGTCGAAGATGAACCGGTGGGCGTTGACGATCGCCGCCGGCCCGAAGTAGGACCCCTCACTCCAGTACACCGGGCAACTGGTGGTGCAGATGCCACACAGGATGCACTTGGTGGTGTCGTCGTAGCGGTGCCGGTCGTGCTGGCTCTGGATCCACTCCCGAGTGGGCGGGTTACCGGAGGTGATCAGGTAGGGCTTGATCGCCTTGTAGGCGTCCATGAACGGTTCCATGTCGACCACGAGGTCTTTTTCCACCGGCAGCCCGCGCATCGGCTCGATGGTCAGCGTCAGCTCCTTGGCCGGGTTCTTCGGCAGGATGTCGCGCATCAGCATCTTGCAGGCCAGCTTGTTGTTGCCGTTGACCCGCACGCCGTCCGAGCCGCACACCCCGTGCGCGCAGGACCGGCGGAAGGTCAGCGTGCCGTCCAGGTAGCTCTTGACGTAGATCAGCAGGTTCAGCAGCCGGTCGGTGGGCAGCGCCGGCACCCGGAAGCTCTGCCAGCCGTCGGTGGCGGCGTACTGGTCGGGGTTCTCCGGGTTGTACCGGGCGATCTTGAGCGTGACCATCCGGGCGCCCTCGGGGACCGGCGGCAGCGGCGGGTCACCGGCCGGCGGGCCGTCGACCAGCGCCACCGGTGCCGCGCTCGACGGACCGGGCGAGCAGCAGCCTGAATCTGATGAGCAGCAGCCGGAGTCAGCTGAAGAGGACATCAGTACTTCCGTTCCTTCGGTTCGTAGCGGGTCTGCACCACCGGCTTGTAGTCCAACCGGATGTCGGCGATCAGGTCGGTGCCTTCCTTGTAGGCCATGGTGTGGCGCATGTAGTTGACGTCGTCGCGGTTGGGGTAGTCCTCGCGGGCGTGCCCGCCGCGCGACTCCCGGCGATTCAGCGCACCGACCACGGTGACCTCGGCCAGCTCCAGCAGAAAGCCCAGCTCGATGGCCTCCAGCAGATCGGAGTTGAAGCGTTTGCCCTTGTCGTGCACGGTGATTCGGGCGTAGCGCTCCTTGAGCGCGTGGATGTCGCTCAGCGCCTGCTTGAGCGTCTTCTCGGTGCGGAACACCGCGGCGTTGTTGTCCATCGACTGCTGCAGCGCACCGCGGATGTCGGCGACGCGCTCGTTGCCGTGCTCGGACAAGATGTCGGCGACCCAGTTGACCACCATCTCGGCCGGGTTCTCCGGCAACTCGGTGAACTCGTGGGTGTTGGCGTACTCGGCGGCGGCGATACCGGCGCGGCGGCCGAACACGTTGATGTCCAGCAGTGAGTTGGTGCCCAGCCGGTTGGCGCCGTGCACCGACACGCAGGCACACTCGCCGGCGGCGTAGAGCCCCGGCACCACCGCGGTGTTGTCGCGCAGCACCTGCCCGGTCACCGTGGTGGGGATGCCGCCCATCACGTAGTGGCAGGTGGGGTAGACCGGCACCAGCTCGGTGACCGGGTCGACGCCCAGGTAGGTGCGGGCGAACTCGGTGATGTCGGGCAGCTTCTCCTCGAGCACGTCCTCGCCGAGGTGGCGCACGTCGATGTAGACGTAGTCCTTGTTCGGCCCGGCGCCGCGGCCCTCGAGCACCTCGAGCACCATCGAGCGGGCCACGATGTCACGCGGCGCCAGGTCGACGATCGTGGGGGCGTAGCGCTCCATGAACCGCTCACCGTCGGCGTTGAGCAGTCGGCCGCCCTCACCGCGCACCGCCTCGGAGATGAGAATGCCCAGCCCGGCCAGGCCCGTCGGGTGGAACTGGTGGAACTCCATGTCCTCCAACGGCAGACCCTTGCGGAAGACGACGCCCATGCCGTCACCGGTCAGGGTGTGGGCGTTGGAGGTGGTCTTGTACATCCGGCCCGAACCGCCGGTGGCCAGCACGATCGCCTTGGCGTGGAAGACATGGATTGCGCCGGTGGCCAGCTCGTAGGCCACCACGCCGGTGGCCACCGGACCCGACGGGGTCTCGGTGAGCACCAGGTCCAGCACGTAGAACTCGTTGAAGAACTCCACGTTGTGCTTGACGCAGTTCTGGTACAGCGTCTGCAGGATCATGTGGCCGGTGCGGTCGGCGGCGTAACACGCACGGCGCACCGGGGCCTTGCCGTGGTCGCGGGTGTGCCCGCCGAACCGGCGCTGGTCGATGCGGCCCTCGGGGGTGCGGGAGAACGGCATGCCCATGTTCTCCAGGTCGAGCACCGCGTCGATGGCCTCCTTGGCCATGATCTCCACGGCGTCCTGGTCGGCCAGGTAGTCGCCGCCCTTGACGGTGTCGAAGGCGTGCCACTCCCAGTTGTCGTCCTCGACGTTGGCCAGCGCGGCGCACATGCCGCCCTGCGCGGCGCCGGTGTGGCTGCGGGTGGGGTACAGCTTGGTCAGCACCGCAGTCCGAGCGCGGGGCGCGGCCTCCACCGCCGCGCGCATCCCGGCGCCGCCGGCGCCGACGATCACCACGTCGTATCGATGTTCTGCAATCACCGCGATATCACCCGTTCGTAGGAGATCTGCCGTCAAGAAATGTTCGGGTCGAAGCTCAGCAGCACGTAGCTGCCCAGCGCCAGCGTGAAGACCATCGACACCGCCAGCAGGCTCAGCAGCCAGAACCGGCTGCGCCCGCTGCGGGTGTAGTCACTGATGATGGTGCGCATGCCGTTGCCGCCGTGCAGCTGAGCCAGCCACAGCAGGCTGAGGTCCCAGATCTGCCAGAACGGCGAGCGCCAGCGCTCGGCCACGAAGTTGAAGTCGATCCGGTACACCCCGTCGTCCCACATCAGCATGATGAACAGGTGCCCGAGCACCAGGAAGATCAGTACGGCGCCGGAGAACCGCATGAACAGCCAGGTGTACTTCTCGAAGTTGGCCATCCCCTTGTGCCGGAACGGCGCGCGCGGGTCGCCCAGGCTGGCGGGCCGGTCGCGGTCCGGGCCGCGCACCGGGGCCAGCGCGCCACGGCCGAGTTGCAGATCAGGTGTGCTCATAAGAATCGCTCCGCCATGTGCATGCCGATCCGGACCACCACCGGCACCATCACCACCAGCCAGACGGCGCCGACCGCCACCAGCATCTGGCGCTGCCAGCGGCAGCCCTGCCACCAGAAGTCGATCAGGATCAGCCGGACGCCGTTGAGGCCGTGGAACAGCACCGCGGCGACCAGGCCGAGTTCCATCAGGCCGACGAGCGGGGTCTTGTAGGTCGCGATCACCTCGGTGTAGGCCTGCGGGCTGACCCGCACCAGGGCCGTGTCGAGCACGTGGACGAACAGGAAGAAGAAGATGGTCGCACCGGTGATCCGGTGCAGGGCGAACGCCCACATCCCCGGGTCGCCCTTGTACAGACTCTGCCGCCGGGGACGGCGGGTGGTCGCCTGCGTCCCGGGTCCCGCCGTCTCGGCGGATGTCGCCGTCATCTAGCGCCTCCAATATCTGTAGCCGCCGTGCTTGCGGCAGCTACTCAACGCCATCGCTGTCAGTAAACCTCGGCTTGGACTCTAAACCCATCCACAGGGTCGAAACGACCACGTCGCAGTTACCGGCGGGTAGGAATGGTCGAAGTTAGGGTGACGTTCGACAAGCCGAGGTGGACGGACAAGGTGACGCGATGGGTTCCACACGATATGGGCGCAGCTGAGATGGCTGCCGTAGTCGACTGGGAAGTGTTGCGGCGCAATGCAATTTCGGTCGCCGCGAACGCCTATGCGCCGTATTCGGGGCTGCGGGTCGGCGCGGCCGCCCTTACCGCCGACGGACGGTTGTTCACCGGCTGCAATGTGGAAAATGTCTCATATGGCCTGAGCCTGTGCGCCGAGTGTGCGGTGGTCGCCGCGCTGTGCACCGCCGGGGGAGGCAGGCTGGTGGCGCTGTCGTGCACCGACGTCGCCGGCAATCTACTGATGCCATGCGGTCGGTGCCGGCAGGTGCTGCTCGAACACGGCGGACCCGAGCTGCTCGTCGACCATCCCGCCGGCGCCCGGCGGCTCTCGGAACTGCTGCCCGACGCCTTCGGGCCCGACGCATGGCGGTGAACCGCTCCTTTGACGCCCCGACGCTGATCGCCGCCAAGCGCGACGGTCACCGGCTGCCCGACGCCGCGATCGACTGGCTGATCGACTCCTACACGGCCGCCGAGATCGCCGAAGAGCAGATGGCGGCGCTGCTGATGGCGATCTTCCTGCGTGGCATGGACACCGGCGAGACCGCACGCTGGACCGCGGCGATGATCGCCTCCGGGGAGCGGATGGACTTCGGCGAGCTGCGGCGCGACGGGCGCCGGGTGCCCACCGTCGACAAGCACTCCACCGGCGGGGTGGGCGACAAGATCACGTTGCCGCTGGTGGCGGTGGTTGCCGCCTGCGGTGCCGCGGTGCCGCAGGCCTCCGGCCGCGGCCTGGGTCACACCGGCGGCACGCTGGACAAGCTGGAGTCGATCGCGGGTTTCGACCCGGTGCTACCGACGGCCCGGCTGCGGGAGCAGCTGGCAACCGTCGGGGCGGCGATCTTCGCCGCCGGTGCCCTGGCACCGGCCGACGCCAAGCTGTATGCGCTGCGGGACATCACCGCCACGGTGGAGTCGCTGCCGCTGATCGCCAGCTCGGTGATGAGCAAGAAACTGGCCGAAGGGGCGCAGGCGCTGGTGCTCGACGTCAAGGTCGGCTCGGGCGCCTTCATGAAGTCGCCCGGTCAGGCCCGGCAGCTCGCCGAGCTGATGATCGACCTGGGGGCGGCCCACGGCGTGCCGACCCGCGCCCTGCTCACCGACATGAACAGCCCGCTCGGGGCGACCGTCGGCAACGCCCTGGAGGTTGCCGAGGCACTCGACGTGCTGGCCGGCGGCGGGCCCGAGGACGTGGTGGCGCTGACCGTGGCGCTGGCCACCGAGATGCTGGAGCTGGCCGGGCTGGACGACCGTGAGCCGGCCGCGACGCTGGCCGACGGCACCGCGATGGACGCCTTCGCCGCGATGGTCGCCGCCCAGGGCGGTGATCTGAGCGTCGCGCTGCCGGTGGCGGCATGCTCGGAGACCGTCACCGCATCCCGGGACGGCACAATGGGGGAAATCGACGCGATGGCGGTGGGTATGACGGCATGGCGGCTGGGAGCGGGGCGCTCCCGCCCGGGTGAACGGGTGCAGGCCGGTGCCGGCGTGCGCATCCACCGTCGGCCGGGGGAGCCGGTCAGCGCCGGCGAGGCGCTGTTCACGCTGTACACCGATGCTCCCGAGCGGTTCGGGCCGGCGCACGCCGAGCTCGACGGCGGCTACCGGATCCTGAGCGGCCCAGACGCCGCACCCGTCCCGCGCCCACTGATCATCGGAGCGGCCCCGTGACCACACCGCTGACCCTGGAGACGATCCGGCAGGCGCCCAAGGCGCTGCTGCACGACCACCTCGACGGTGGGTTGCGGCCGGCCACCGTCGTCGACATCGCCGGGCAGGTCGGCTACGACGGGCTGCCCGCCACCGACACTGAAGAGCTGGCGACCTGGTTTCGCACCCGCTCGCACAGCGGGTCGCTGGAGCGGTATCTGGAGCCGTTCAGCCACACCGTGGCGGTGATGCAGACCCCCGACGCGCTGTTCCGGGTCGCCGCCGAGTGCGTGGAGGACCTGGCCGCCGACGCGGTGGTCTACGCCGAGGTGCGGTTCGCGCCCGAACTGCACATCGAAGGCGGGCTGTCGTTCGACGCGGTGACCGATGCGGTGCTGGCCGGGTTCGCCGAGGGGGAGCGCCGGGCCGCGGCGGCCGGCCGCGACATCACCGTGCGCTGCCTGGTCACCGCGATGCGGCACGCGGCGCTGTCGCGGGAGATCGCCGAGCTGGCGATCCGGTTCCGCGACAAGGGTGTGGTTGGGTTCGACATCGCCGGCGCCGAGGCCGGCCACCCGCCGAGCCGGCACCTCGATGCGTTCGAGTACATGCGCGACCACAACGCCCGCTTCACCATCCATGCCGGCGAGGCCTTCGGGCTGCCGTCCATTCATGAGGCGATCGCGTTCTGCGGAGCCGACCGGCTCGGGCACGGGGTGCGGATCACCGACGACATCACCGTCGATGACGACGGTCAGGTACGGCTGGGCCGGCTGGCGGCGATCTTGCGGGACAAGCGGATTCCGCTGGAACTGTGCCCGAGCTCGAACGTGCAGACCGGCGCGGTCGGCAGCATCGCCGAGCACCCGTTCGACCTTTTGGCGCGCGCCCGGCTGCGGGTGACGGTGAACACCGACAACCGGCTGATGAGTGACACCACCATGAGCAAAGAGATGGCGGTGCTCGCCGAGACGTTCGGCTACGGCTGGACCGATCTGCAGCGGTTCATGGTGAATGCGATGAAATCGGCATTCATCCCGTTCGATCAGCGGGTGGCGATAATCGAGGAAGTGATCAAGCCGCGATTTGCGGTGCTGGTCGGCTGAATCCGCCGGGTCGCTGAAAGGCGAAAGCCGGACAACCGCGATTGCGATTGCCCGGCCTTCTCCAGCGAGATCAGTGCTCGGTGACAGTGGCCTCCGGGTCGCCTTCCTTCCAGGTGATGATGCCGTGCTCGAAGGTGGTCTGCTTGGTCCCATCAGCGTTGGTGGTCTCATCGCTGGTCGGGTAACCGAGCTTGCCCTGCGAACCGCCCAGCTCGTTCCACTTGTCGCGGATCTTGCCCCACACCACGTATGACCGGGTGGTGTGAACGATCACGCCGCCGTCGAACTGCTGGTAGACGCCGCCGTCGGGGTTCTTCTGCTCGGCCCCGGTAGGCTCGCCCAGGCTCTGCTTGGCCTCGGCGTCCAGCGAGTCCAGCTTGGCCAGGATGGGGCCGGCGACGGTGTACTCCTTGCCGTCCGCGCCGGTCATCTCGGTGGAGCTGGCGGCGCCGCTCTCCTCGGCGGGGGTGGTGACCGCCGACGAGATCACCGAGCTGGCCGAGGATGCGACCGAGCTCGCCGAACTCAGGGCTTCGCTGGTCTTCTCCTTGGTGCTACTGCACCCCGTGCCGATCAACGCGAGCCCCAAAACTGCGGCGGATACAGCTGCGGCTCGTTGTGTTGCCTTGCGCATGTGTAGTCCTTTCGAATTTGGAAGGGCCCCGCAAACCCACACGGCCCGGCCAGAGGTTATCGGGCCAGATGTTATCGGGGATACGACCACCGGGCAATGAAATCGGGCAAATGGTTGCGGCAATTGTCGGTGAATTCGGGCGATACTCGCCGCCATACCCGCACCGCCGAAGAGCACCGACGATGCCGCCAGACGCCGCTGCAGGGGGGTGGGAAAGCGCTGAGTTCGCGCGTTACTCGCGCCGCAGCCGCGACTGCACGAACTGCTCGAGCTGCTCCCATTCCTTGACCGCCGGAGCGAACGGACGCTGCGGTTCGGCCACCGATTCCCGGTCGAGCACGTAGCCGACCATTCGGCCCAGCGCGCGGTCCGGTTTGAGGGTTTCGGCGACCACACCGTCCTCGGCGTAGCTGCCCACGTCCTGCAGGAACTCCACGGCCAGTTCGAGTTGCTCGCGGTCCACGGCGTCGGGCCCGTCGGTCAGGTCGTCGACCATCCCGGACAGCACGTAGACGTTGTCGTCGGTGATGTCGATGGCCAGCGAGCCGTCGGTGGCCGCGGTGCGGATGTCGTCGTAGGTGCTCAGGTCCGACAGGTCGTGATCGTGCTCGTCGGCCAGGTAGCGGGCCAGCGCGCGCTCGGAGTTGAACACGCTGATCCGGCCGTTGCGGCCGAGGAACACCGGCTCGTCGCCGAGGTAGCAGCGCAGCGTGAAGAACGTCCCGTTGTCGGTCATGATCCGGATCGGATCGATGCCCACCTTGGCCCAGAAGTCCGCGTCGCCGCCGAGCACCACGCGATCGCCGCGGGCGCGCTCGACGGCCGCCTCGGTGCTCTCGGTGGCGTCGGCGGTTTCGGCATCGGCCGGCGCCGCCTCGGTCTCGGCCTCGGTCACCTCGACCGGGGGTTCTTCGGCCAGTTCGTCGGCTGCCCGCGACGACGCGGCGGCGTCGACGTCGGGTGTGCTGATGACCCCTTCGACCGCCGCCAACACGTTGCTCCAGCTGCGGCCGATGATGTCGCCGATCTGGTTCCACCGCTTGCGACCGGCCCGGCCGCTGAAGTTGTCGACGCCACCGGCCAGCGTGCCCAGGCTCGGGTTGCCGTTGAAGAACTTCGTCACCGCGGTCAGGTCACAGACCGTCCCGATGGAGGAGACGATCTCCAGGGCGTCGGCCACCGAGCGCACGGACTGCTTGGTGGGCTTGTCGGCCAGCAGTTCCTCGACCGCGATCAGGTCGTACTGGCGGCTCCGCGGCGGGTTGAGCTTGTGGGCGTTGGCCTCGACCAGCCGCGGCCAGGCGGGATGATCCGTCAGGTCGTTGTCGGTGTTGGTCCGCACGAACGCCACCAGGTCGGCCGCGGTGTCGAACACGTAGAGGTCTTCATCCTTGCCGAGGAACGCCTCCCACTCGTCACCGGCGTCGCGCCAGCGCGGCGCCCACAGCGTGTAGCGGTCACCGGCGGTCACCGCAAGACGGATCGGTACGAGGTCAGCTGCCATGGCGCACAGAGTAGCGAGGTGCCCGGCGGCTCCCCGAACCGGGATTAGCGCCGGGATTGGCAGCTGGATTGTCGCCTCCCGCCACCGCCGATAAAGAATCCTGAATTTCTTGTGTCAACAATGGCGTCGCCCTCATCTTTTAGTTAGGTTCACTTCGTCGGGGGTGCGTTTGGCAACGCATAAAGCCCCGGGCCGGGGAGGCCGCGATGACGACTATGCGATTACGTCAGCTGGGGGCGGCGGTATCGGCGGTGCCGTGCGGGCGTCATGGTGGCCGCGACGCCCACCCACCCGGGCGCCGGCTTCGGCGTGACGCGGGTGCGACGCGCCGACAAGACGACGCAACGTCCCCAGCGGGACGTCCGTCCACCGCCATGGCCGAACAGGCCATGATCGTGGAGTTGACAACGCACGCTTTCTTAATAGGCTCTACGCTGAATTCCGCCTTATAGATCCATGTGAAGTCGTCAGGCGGGGTCCCACAGCGACTGATGGCGTGACGCGACGACCCGGGAGGCCCGAATGACGGCTACACGACCGCACCGGTTGGGTGCGACGGCACTGGCGGCGCTGTGCGCGGTGCTGCTCGGTTTGTCGTCGCTGCTGACGCCGACGCTGGCGTCCCGGCTGGAGAAGGCGATCGCCGAGATCGTGCTGCTGGCCGGCGAGGGCTGGATCATGACCGGCACCGGCCAGTCCGACCCGACCATCGGCGACTACATGGACGTGGTGCGGGACTTCTACCTGCAGCCGTTGGCGCCGTGGTTCGCCGGGCAGACGGTCTTCCCCGACTACACGTTCGAGGGCCTGATCACCCCCGAACAGTTCTGCCCGATCGTCTGCCAGCCGTTGCCGGTTCCGCAGCTGGACTTCGCGGCGTCGCTGGCGGAGGGCTCCGCCAACTTGGACGCGGCTGTCCGCCCGCAGCTCGAGGCCGGCGAGCAGGTCACGGTGTTCGGCTACTCGCAGAGCGCCGTGGTCGCCACCCTGGCGATGCAGAAGCTGCTCGCCGACGTGCCGGGCGGCTCCTACGACCCCGACAACCTGCACTTCGTGCTGATCGGTGACCCGAACAGCGCGATCGGCGGCATCCTGAGCCGGCTGCACTTCGCCGACGGCTTCGACGGGAACATGCAGCACATCCCGTTCCTGGGCATCCCGCTGGGCATCGGGGCGGGTCCGACCGACTTCGCGGCCAGCATCTACAGCACCGAATACGACGGCTGGTCCAGCTTCCCGCAGGACGTCACCAACCTGCTGGCGGTGATCAACGCGCTGATGGGCATCCCGGCGGTGCACGGCGCCTACTTCAACGACAACCTCGGCAACGCGATCGACCTCGGCTCGATCGGCGGGAACGACTTCTACATGCTTCCCACCGCCCAGTTGCCGATCCTGGGACCGCTCTACGGGCTCGGCGACTTCGGCAAGCTGGCCGGTGACGCGCTGGCGCCGTTGCTCAAGCTGGTCATCGACTGGGGCTACGGCAACCCGGGCGCCCCGGATGCCGGCATCACCGTCGACGGTGTCGACCCGATCGGGGCGGCCGGCGCCTGGGCGGTCACCGCGACCGGTCAGCTGTCGGAGGACACCGGCGTCGCCGGGTTCCTGCTGCGGATGGACCCGCTGCAGATGCTGGCCGGCATGCAGTACGCCGGGGTGCAGAGCCTGACCAACACCATCAACAACCTGCTGGACTTCGCCGGGCAGGACCCGCTGTCGCAGTCGGTGGTCGACACCCTGCTGGGTGGCTACAACCTCACCCTCGAGCTGGACCAGTTGCTGCTCAACGGGTGGCAGGACCTGGCCACCGAATGGAACCTGCTCGACGTGCTGGGGCCGGACGCGATCTTCAACGGTGCGCCGCTGATCTCCGCGCAGCCGCTGCTGGACCTGCTCGGGGTGGGCTTCAGCATCCTCAACTACCTCGACGCCTGATCCGATGCGACACCGGCGTCTGCTGGGGGCAGCACTGCTCGCAGCGGCGTCGGTGGCGGCGGCCGGGGCCGGACCGCAGTCGCGGCCCGACGTGGTGCTGCTGGCCGACGAAGGCTGGATCATGGGGCCGACCAGCATCCCCGACCCCACTGTCGGCGGCTACCTGGAGGCGGTGCTGGACCGTTTCCTGCAACCCGTCACGCCGTGGTTTCCCGGGCAGCCGACGTTCCCCGGCTACCGGTTCGAGGGCCTGGTCACCCCCGAGCAGTTCTGCCCGCTGGTGTGCCTGCCGCCGCCGAACCCCTACCTGACCTTCGCCGAGTCGGTGGCCCGCGGCGTCGACATCCTGCACGACGCCGTCGTGCCGCAACTACAGGCCGGCGATCACGTCACGGTGTTCGGCTACTCGCAGAGCGCCACCATCGCCACCCAGGAGATGACCAACCTGCTCGCGGCGTCTTCCGGCCCCCCGGCCGGCCTCGACCCCGACAACCTGGACTTCGTGCTGATCGGCAACCCCAACAACCCGCTCGGCGGGGTGCTGACCCGCTTCCCGGCCTACCCGCTGCTGAGCGACCAGCCGGTGCACCTGCCGTTCCTGGGCATCCCGCTGAGCATCGGGCCCACCCCGACCAGTGGGTTCGACATCGACAGCTACACCGGCGAATACGACGGCCTGGCCAACTTTCCGCAGGACCCGGCCAACCTGCTGGCCATGCTCAACGCGCTGATCGGCACGGCGACCGTGCACTTCTCCTATCTGGAGTTCGACAACCTCTCCGACACCATCGAACTGGGCACCATCGGCGACACCGACTTCTACCTGATCCCCCAGCAGCTGCCGATCCTGTGGCCGATCTATGCGCTCGGTGACGTCGGCAAGGTCATCGGCGACGCGCTGGCGCCGTGGCTCAAGCTGGTCATCGACTGGGGCTACGGCAACCCGGGCGACCCGTTCGTGGGCGTCAACGGAACCGACGCGGTGGGGCCCTGGGCGGTCACCGCCGGCGGCCAGCTGGCCGAGGGCTCCGGCGTCGCCGGGTTCCTGCTGCGGATGGACCCGCTGCAGATGCTGGCCGGCGTGCAGTACGCCGCGGTGCGCAGCGTCGTCGACCCGGTCAACGGCCTGCTGGGCTTCACCGGCCACGATCCGCTGCCCGATTCGCTGGTCGACGCCCTGCTGACCGGCTACCGGCTCACCAACGAGCTGGACGCCGCGCTGCTGGGCGCCTGGCAGCAGCTGGCGGTGGACCTCGACGTCGCCGACTGGCTCGGCCCGGAGGCGGTGTTCAACGGCGAACCGCTGCTCTCGCTGGAGCCGCTGCTGGACATGGGCGCGGTGGTCTTCGAGATCCTCAACCTGCTCGGCGCATGACCCGTAGTGTTTGAGCCCGTGAATGTGCGCGTCGTCGACCATCCGCTGGCCGCGATCCGGCTGCGGTCGCTGCGTGACGAGCACACCGACAGCGCCGGATTCCGGGCGGCGCTGCACGACCTGACCTGGATGCTGGTCTACGAGGCGAGCCGCGAGACGCCCTGCGAACAGATCGCCGTGCGCACCCCGGTGGCCGACACCGTCGGTGCGCGGCTGGCCTGCCCGCCGCTGCTGGTGCCGGTGCTGCGCGCCGGGCTGGGCATGGTCGACGCCGCGCACGCCCTGATCCCCGAAGCCGAGGTCGGATTCGTCGGGGTGGTGCGCGACGAGGCCACCCATCAGCCGGAGCCGTACCTGGCGTCGCTGCCGACCGACCTGAGCGGCCGGGGTGTCATGGTTCTCGACCCGATGCTGGCCACCGGCGGCTCGATGGCCCACACCCTGGGACTGCTCATCGAGCGCGGAGCCGCCGACATCACCGTGCTGTGCGTGGTGGCCGCGCCGGAAGGCATTGCGGCGCTGAAGAACACCGCCGCCGACGTGCGGATGTTCACCGCCGCGATCGACGACGGGCTGAACGAGAACGCCTACATCGTCCCGGGGCTGGGGGATGCCGGCGACCGCCAGTTCGGGCCACGCTGAGTGTGAAACCACAACGGCCACAACGGTAACCGGGAGGCGACGGGAGTGGCGGCGAATTACCAGCCGCGGACCTCCGCGGCGACGGCCGCGCACAGCTGCGACGCCTCGGCGCGCTCGCCGGCCACGTCATCCGACGGCGGCCGGGACACTTCCAGGTAGCACTTCAGCTTGGGCTCGGTGCCCGACGGCCGCACCACCACCCGCACCGAGGTGCCCTCGCGCGCCCCGCCGAACTCCAGCGCATCGGTGACCGGCCCGCGGCGGTGCATCAGATCGGTTGCCGTCACCGCGAATCCAGCCAGTACCGTCGGCGGGTCGGCGCGCAGCCGGGCCATCACCGCAGTCGCCTCGGCCCGGTCGGCGACCCGGCGTGACACCGCCTCGGTGACGTGCACGCCGTGGCGGCGGGCCAGCTCGTCGAGCGCCGCGGGCACCGAGGAGCCCTGATCGCGCAGCGCCGCCACCAGGTCGCAGGCCAGCACCGCGGCGGTGATGCCGTCCTTGTCGCGCACCGCATCCGGGTCGACGCAGTAGCCGATCGCCTCCTCGTAGGCGTAGATCAGGGTGGCGCCGGGCAGGCCGTCATCGGCGCGGGCCAGCCACTTGAACCCGGTCAGCGTCTCCACATGGCGAGCCCCATGGTGCTCGGCGATGCGCGCCAGCAGCTGCGACGACACCACGGTGCTGGCGACCACCGCATCGGAGACCCGTTGCCGGGGCAGCCGTGAGAGCAGGTAATCGCCCAGCAGCCAACCGGTCTCATTGCCGGTCAGCATCCGCCAGCCAGCCGGTCCGGGAATACCGACCGCGCAACGGTCGGCGTCAGGATCCAATGCGATCGCGATGTCCGCGTCGACGTCGGCGGCCAGTTCCAGCAGCTCGTCGGCGGCACCCGGCTCCTCCGGATTCGGGAACGCGACGGTGGGGAAATCCGGATCCGGATCGAATTGGCTTGTCACGGTGTGAATGTCGGTGAACCCGGCGGCGCACAGCACGTCTACGGCGAGCGCGCCGCCCACGCCGTGCAGCGGGGTCAGCGCCACCCGGACCGGGCCGCGGTGGCGCCGCACCGTGGCGGCCCGCCCGAGGTAGCGGGTCACCAGCTCGTCGCCGGCGGCCGGCACCGGACGGCGGGGGATCGTATCGGCCGGGGGAGCGGCGGCCATCGCGGTTTCGATCTCGGTATCGACGGGCGCCACGATCTGCACCCCGCCGTCGAAGTACACCTTGTAGCCGTTGTCGCCGGCCGGGTTGTGCGAGGCGGTGATCTGGATGCCGGCCGCCGCGCCGGTGTGGCGCACCGCGAACGCCACCACCGGAGTCGGCAGCGGATCGGGCAGTAGCACCACCGAAAACCCGGCGGCGGCAAGCACTTCGGCGGTCGCGGACGCGAAAGCCTCCGAGCCGTGGCGGGCGTCGCGACCGACCACCACCGTCGCACCGGCATGCCGGTGCGCCTGCAGCACCGTGGCGACGGCCCAACTGGCGCGCAGCACCACGGCCAGGTTCATCGCGTCCGGTCCGCCGCGCACCGGCCCGCGCAGGCCGGCGGTGCCGAACCGCAGCGGCGCCGCGAACCGGGCGGCGGTCTCGTCGGCATCCCAGCCGGCCACCTCCGCGGCGGTCGTCGGGTCCGGGTCGTGGGCGATCCACTCGTCAGGCGTCACAGCACCGATTGTGGTCGATCGGGGCAAACCCCACGCCGGACAGGTGTCAACCACTTGATACGATCGTCCATTTTATGTGTCAGAAACGTAGAAGGAAGTGCTTTTGAGCGGCTCAATAACGCTTTCGGTGGACCGTTCGACAGCGCCGGCGGTGGACCGCTCGACCCTGTTGCCGGTCGCCGTCGTGGTGGCGGTCGCCGCTGCCGTGCACGGCGCGGTGGCGATGCGATACGGCTGGCATCCCGACGAGTTCTATTACGTGGTCGGCGGCCGGCACCTGGCGTGGGGGTATGTCGACCACCCGCCGCTGGTGCCGCTGCTGGCGCGGGTGGCCGCGCTCGGCGGCCTGGCGGGCCTGCGATTGCTGGCCATTGCGATACACCTCGGCTGCATCGTGCTGGCGGCGCTGCTCGCCGCGGAGTTCGGCGGGCGGCGTAACGCGCAGGTGATCACCGCGGCGGCCGTCGCCGCCAGTCCGCTGTTCATGGGCGCCGCGATGTTCTTCGGGACCACGGTGGTCGACCAGTTGATCTGGATCGCGGTGCTGCTGCTGGTGACCCGCGCGCTGCGGGTCGGCACGGTGCCGGCCTGGCTGCCGGCCGGCCTGGTCGCCGGCGTCGGGCTGGAGGCCAAACAGACCGCTGCGCTGCTGCTGGTCGGCATCGCGGTGGGTCTGGCGCTGTTCCGGCGGGAAGCGCTGCGCACACCGGGGCCGTGGCTGGCCGCCGCCGTGGCCGCTGCGCTGGCCGCCCCGAACCTCGTCTGGAACGCGCAACACGGCTGGCCGAGCCTGCAGTTCGCCCAGGCGATGTCGGTTCGGATGGGCGGGCCGCTGGGATCTTTGACGCAGGTGCCGGTGCTGCTGCTGTTGTACGCCGGCCCGCTGCTGGTGCTGCTGTGGGTGGTCGGTGTCGGCTGGCTGTCGTCCCCGGCCGGCCGGGAGTACCGCTGGATTCTGGCGGTGCCGGTGGTGGCGTTGTTGCTCTGCGTCATCAGCGGCGGTCGTTCCTACTACGCGGGCCCGGCGCTGGTCGTGCTGTTCGCCGCCGGCGCTGTCCGCGTCGAGGCCGGGAACCCGGACCGGCCGCCGCGCGGCTGGGCGGTCGCGCTGGTGGGGCTGTTCGTGGGATCGGCGATGTTCTGCCTGCCGGTGCTGCCGCCGGCGGCCGCCCAGACGATGCGGAAGGTCAATCCGATTCCGCTGGAGACCTACGGCTGGCCGCAGCTCGTCACCCAGGTGGCGGCCGCGGCGTCGTCGCTGCCCCCCGACGTGCCGATCTTCACCAGCAATTACGGCGAGGCCTCGGCGTTGACGATCCTGGGGCCGGGCGCCGGCATCAACCGTCCGGTGGTCAGCGGCGACGGCAGTTTCGCCCACTGGGGGCCGCCCGCCGGCAGCGCCGATACCGTGTTGTGCGTCGGACGGTTCCCGATGCTGAAGTTGCGCCAGTACTGGTCGCAGGTCAGCTATGTGAGGTCGATCTGGTTCCCCGGCGGGGTGCGCAACGGGGAGAGTGCCGCGAAGATCTACCTGTGCCGGGGTGCGCGGGGCAGCTGGGAGACGATGTGGCCGCGGATGCGGCACAGCTCCGGCGTCGGCTACTGAGCCGGCACGACCGGGACCTCAGAGCCGGGCTATGACGTCGGCGAGCAGCGCGCCCATCCGGCCCGCCGATTCGCGCCCCGCGGCCAGCACCTCGGCGTGGCTGAGCGACTCGCCGGTGATCCCGGCCGCCAGGTTCGTCACCAGCGACAGGCCCAGCACCTGCGCGCCGGCCGCTCGCGCCGCGATGGCCTCGTGCACCGTCGACATCCCCACCAGGTCGGCGCCCAGGGTGCGCAACATCCGGATCTCCGCCGGCGTCTCGTACTGCGGGCCGGACATCCCGGCGTAGACGCCCTCGACCAGCGTCGGGTCCACCTGGCGGGCCAGGGCACGCAGCGCGGGGGTGTAGGCGTCGACCATGTCGACGAAGTGCGCGCCCTCCAGCGGCGAGCGCCCGGTCATATTGAGGTGGTCGCTGATCAGCACCGGCTGGCCGACCTCGAACTGTTCGCGCAGGCCGCCGGCGGCGTTGGTCAGCACCACGGTGTTAGCCCCGGCCGCCACCGCCGTGCGCACCGGTCGCACCACATCGGCCAGCGGGTGGCCCTCGTAGGCGTGGATCCGCCCGACCAGCACCAGCACCTGGTGGGTGCCGATCCGGATGGACACCAGTTCGCCGAGGTGGCCGGCCGCGGTCGGCGCGCTGAACCCGGGCAGGTCGGCCATCGGTAGCGTCGCGGTCGGTGTGCCCAGGGCCGCCACCGCCGGCGCCCACCCCGAACCGAGCACGATCGCCACGTCATGCGAGTCGACGCCGGTGCGCCGGGCCACGACCGCCGCGGCCTGAGTCGCGAGCGGAACCGTCACAGCCCGTGAGTTTAGTCGGGTGCCACGGTGGGATACTGCCTGAATGTCCTCAGCTCCCGCGTCGCACGCCGCCGAGGCGTGGTTGGCGGTCAACGCCGACGAGCTGGTGTCCTGGCGGCGGCACCTGCACCGCCATCCGGAGCTGAGCCGGCAAGAGTTCGCCACCACCCAGTTCATCGCCGAACGCCTGGCCGGCGCGGGCCTCAACCCCAAGGTGTTGCCCAGCGGAACCGGGCTGGTCTGCGATTTCGGCCCGGAAGAGGGCCCGCGGATCGCGTTGCGCGCCGACATCGACGCGCTGCCGATGACCGAGCAGACCGGGGCGCCGTACTCCTCGCTGGTGCCGGGGGTGACGCACGCCTGCGGTCACGACGCGCACACCGCGATCCTGCTGGGCGCCGCGCTGGCGCTGGCCGCAGCGCCGGAGCTGCCCGTCGGGGTGCGGCTGGTGTTCCAGGCCGCCGAGGAACTGATGCCGGGTGGGGCCATCGACGCGATCGCCGCCGGGGTGCTGACCGGGGTCAGCCGGATCTTCGCGCTGCACTGTGACCCGCGGCTGCAGGTCGGCCGGGTGGCCACCGTCCCCGGGCCGATCACGTCGGCGGCCGACACCATCGAGATCACCGTCGGCGGGCCCGGCGGGCACACCTCGCGGCCGCACCTGACCGCCGACCTGGTCTACGGGCTGGGCACGCTGATCACCGGGCTGCCCGCCGTGCTGTCGCGCCGCATCGACCCTCGCAACAGCACCGTGTTGGTGTGGGGGGCGGTCAACTCCGGGGCGGCCGCCAACGCGATCCCGCAGGCCGGACGGCTGGCCGGCACGGTGCGCACCGCGAGCCGTGACACCTGGATGGCGATGCAGGGCATCGTCGAGGACGCGGTGGCGCACCTGTTGGCGCCGTTGAACATCCAGCACACGCTGTACTACCACCGCGGGGTGCCGCCGGTGGTCAACGAGGCGGTGTCGACGCGGATGCTCACCCGCGCGATCGAGACGGTCGGGCCGGATGTGCTGGCCGAAACCCGGCAGTCCGGCGGTGGTGAGGACTTCTCCTGGTATCTGGAGCAGGTTCCCGGCGCGATGGCCCGCCTCGGGGTGTGGCCGGGCAGCGGGCCGCAACTGGACCTGCACCAACCGACGTTCGACCTCGACGAGCGGGCGCTGGCGATCGGGGTCAAGGTGATGGCCGGCATCATCGACCAGGCCGCGCTGCCCTAACTCCCAGTGGCGCGAGCGTGCATGTCTGCCCGCCGACACGCCGGAAATTTTGTACAACTGTGCACGCTCGCGGGCGCCGACGAGTGTGCACAGTTCTGCCGCTGTCCACAATTGGCGCGGATCTGGACAACTGAGGTAACCGTCGGCGCTGTCAGACACCGACGATCTGCGGCATGGACGACCGATTGCGCACCCTGCTCGACCGCCAGGGCGGGGTGGTGACTTCCGCTCAAGCACTGGCGGTCCTGACCCGCCGTGGGCTCGAAACCGAACTGAGACATGGTCCGCTGCAAAAGATTTGGTATGGCATCTACGGCGACGGCGAGATGAGCGACGAGTTGCTGCTGCGCGGGTTGGACCTGGCAACGGGCACCACGGTCGCGGTCTGTCTGGGCACCGCGGCGGCGGCGTACGGCTTCGACACCGAGGAACCGGTCGAGCTGCACGTGCTCAATCCGCCGCGTCGACAACTCCGGTCGGCCGATGGGCTGGTGGTGCACCGGCGCGAGGGCGCACCGCTGAGCACGGTGGCCGGCCGGCCGGCCACCGCACCGGCGTGGACCGCGATCGAGGTGGCCCGTACGCTGCGCCGTCCGAGGGCGTTGGCGACTCTGGATGCGGCGCTGCGCAGCGGCACCTGTTCGCGCCGCGAATTGTGGCGCGCCGCGGTTCGGCAGGCCGGCCGGCGGGGCATCGTGGCGGTGCGGGATCTGCTGCCGCTCGCCGACCCGCTGGCGGGATCTGAGATGGAGAGCGAGTCGCGGTTGATGATGATCGACGCCGGTCTGCCGAGACCGGTGCTGCAGTACGAGATCGTGGATCGCAACAACCGGACGTGGCGGGTGGACTTCGCGTGGCCCGAGCAGCGGGTGGCGGTCGAGTACGACGGTGTCGTCTGGCATGAGGGACCGGATGCGTTCGTCTACGAGCGGCAGCGGCGTGCCGCATTGCAGGAGCTGGGCTGGGTGGTGATTCCGATCATCGCCGAGGATGTGCGACGTCAACCGTGGCAGACCGTCCGCCGCATCGAGACGCACCTGGCGCGCGCCGCCGCCTGACCGTCCGCGCCGCCGGCTGAATCCACCCGTGAGGGTGCACAATGGTACGGCCGCACCGGCGTGTCGCCGTACAGGCACGCCCCCTCGCGCGAAAGAAAGCAGGGGAGCTAACTCCCAGGGCCGATGTTGCGGGCCGGGCGGGTCTGCAGATTGCGCACGTATTCCTCTGGCGCGCCGGCGATCTGGGCGGCCTCGGCCACCACGCCGAGGTAGCGCGCCGACGGCAGCCCCCCCTCCCAGGCGTCCACCACGTACAGCCAGGCCAGCACCGGTTCGGGCTTGCTGTCCACCGGGTCCGACGTGATGCCGTCCACCCGGTCCACCCGGCAGCGGATCTTCTTGTGGATGCCGAAGTCCGAGCCCTCCCAGCGGTCCAGGTTCTGCTCGTCCTCGTGGGTCACGTCGTAGAGGACGACGAACACGCTCGACCCCGGATCCTCGACCACGGTCGCCAGGGCACCCTCCCAGCCGATGTCCTCGCCGGCGAACGTCAGCCGCCAGCCGTGTATCCAGCCGGTACCGGTCATCGGAGAGTGCGGTGCCCGCTGCAGCATCTGTTCGGGATGCATGTTTGACCCGTAGGCGGCGTAGAGCGGCACGGCAGAAAGCTTAAACGTCGTGTCGAGGATAAGTTGGTCGCTGTGACTTCTGCCTCGACGCGCATCGTGATCATCGGCGGCGGTCCGGCCGGCTACGAAGCCGCGCTGGTAGCAGCGGCCAAGGGGCCCGAGGCGGTGACGGTCACCGTCGTCGACGCCGACGGCATCGGCGGGGCCTGCGTGCTGTGGGACTGCGTACCGTCCAAGACCTTCATCGCCTCCTCGGGGGTGCGCACCGAGCTGCGACGGGCCCCGCACCTGGGCTTCGACATCCACTTCACCGACGCCGAGATCGAGCTGGACAAGATCCACCAGCGGGTCAAGTCGCTGGCCGAGGCGCAGTCCGCCGATATCAGAACCCAGCTGGTCAACACCGGTATCGAGGTCATCGCCGGCCGCGGGGAGCTGATCGATCCCGAGCCCGGCCTGGCGCATCACCGGGTGCTGGTCACCGAGCACGGCGGTTCAGCGAGGTTCGACGGAGGAGAGGTGAAGCTGGGACCGCCGCATCAATCCAGCGGCGCGCAGCGGGTGCTCGAGGCCGATGTGGTGCTGATCGCCACCGGCGCCAGCCCGCGCACCCTGCCGAACGCCGAGCCCGACGACGAGCGCATCCTGACCTGGCGCCAGCTGTACGACCTGCACACGCTGCCCGAACACCTGGTGGTGGTGGGCTCGGGGGTGACCGGCGCGGAGTTCGTCAACGCCTACACCGAGCTGGGCGTCAAGGTGACGGTGGTGGCCAGCCGCGACCGGGTGCTGCCGCACGAGGACCCCGACGCCGCCCGGGTGCTGGAACGCTCGTTCGCCGAGCGCGGCGTCACCCTGGTCAAAAACGCCCGGGCCGCCTCGGTGACCCGCGAGCGCGACGGCGTGCTGGTCACCATGACCGACGGCCGCACCGTGGCCGGCAGTCACGCGCTGATGACGGTCGGCTCGGTGCCCAACACCGCCGGGCTGGGTCTGGAGCGGGTCGGCATCAAGCTCGAGCCCGGCGACTATCTGCAAGTCGACCGGGTGTCGCGCACCTCGGTTCCCGGCATCTACGCCGCCGGGGACTGCACCGGGTTGCTGCAGCTGGCGTCGGTCGCGGCCATGCAGGGCCGGATCGCGATGTATCACGCGCTGGGCGACGCGGTGGCCCCGATCCGGCTGCGGACGGTGGCCGCGGCGGTGTTCACCCGGCCCGAGATCGCCGCGGTCGGGGTGCCGCAGTCCCAGATCGACGACGGCACGGTGCCCGCGCGCACCGTCATGCTGCCGTTGCAGACCAACGCCCGGGCGAAGATGAGCCGGATGCGGCACGGCTTCCTCAAGCTGTTCTGCCGGCCGGCGACCGGGGTGGTGATCGGCGGGGTGGTGGTGGCGCCGATCGCCTCGGAGCTGATCCTGCCGATCGCGCTGGCGGTGCAGAACCGCATCACCGTGGCCGACCTGGCGCAGACGCTGGCGGTGTATCCGTCGCTGTCGGGTTCGCTCACCGAGGCGGCACGGCGGCTGATGACGCCCGACGACCTGGACTGACGTTTTCGGCGCGCGTGAGGCCGGTGTCACAGCCGTCGACGCCGCCCTGCCACGTAGCCTGGCAGGCGTGAGCACGCTGGGACCTGACCAACGAGCACAAGCCTGGGAACGGCTGGGCAGCGAGCAGTTCGACGTAGTGGTGGTCGGCGGCGGTGTGGTGGGCACCGGCTGTGCGCTGGATGCGGCCACCCGCGGCCTGAAGGTCGCACTCGTCGAGGCGCGGGACTTCGCCGCCGGAACGTCGAGCCGAAGCTCGAAGATGTTCCACGGCGGGCTGCGCTACCTCGAACAGCTGGAGTTCGGTCTGGTGCGCGAGGCGCTGCACGAACGCGAACTGTCGCTGACCACGCTGGCGCCGCATCTGGTCAAACCGCTGCCGTTCCTCTATCCGCTGACCAACCGGTGGTGGGAGCGGCCGTATGTGGCCGCCGGCATCTTCCTCTACGACCAGCTGGGCGGAGCGAAATCGGTTCCCGCGCAACGGCATCTGACCCGCGCCGGCGCGCTGCGGCTGTGCCCGGGCCTCAAGCGCAGCGCGCTGATCGGCGGCATCCGGTACTTCGACACCGTCGTCGACGACGCCCGCCACACCCTGACCGTCGGGCGCACCGCGGCGCACTACGGCGCGGTCATCCGCACCTCCACCCAAGTCGTGGCGCTGTTGCGGGAGGGCGACCGGGTGACCGGGGTGACGGTGCGCGACTCCGAGAACGGCGCGACGACCGAGGTGCGCGGGCACGTGGTGGTCAACGCCACCGGGGTGTGGACCGACGAGATCCAGGCGCTGTCACGTCAGCGCGGCCGGTTCCACGTCCGGGCGTCCAAGGGCGTGCACATCGTGGTGCCGCGCGACCGGATCGTGTCCGAGGCGGCGATCATCTTGCGCACCGAGAAGTCGGTGCTGTTCGTCATCCCGTGGGGAACGCACTGGATCATCGGCACCACCGACACCGACTGGAACCTGGACCTGGCCCACCCGGCGGCCACCAAGGCCGACATCG
This sequence comes from Mycolicibacter algericus DSM 45454, assembly GCF_002086455.1. Taxonomy (GTDB): domain Bacteria; phylum Actinomycetota; class Actinomycetes; order Mycobacteriales; family Mycobacteriaceae; genus Mycobacterium; species Mycobacterium algericum. The sequence goes on along the minus strand of NZ_MVHC01000010.1, from coordinate 3,698 downwards.
ACTACCTGCTGGCCACCGTCAACACCGCGCTGGCCACCCCGCTGAGCCACGCCGACATCGAGGGCGTCTATGCCGGGCTGCGGCCGCTGCTGGCCGGGGAGAACGACGACACCTCCAAGCTGTCGCGGGAGCACGCGGTGGCGGTGCCCGCGCCGGGCCTGGTGGCTATCGCCGGCGGCAAGTACACCACCTACCGGGTGATGGCCGCCGACGCGATCGACGCCGCCGCCGAGTTCATTCCGACCCGGGTGGCGCCGACGATCACCGAGAAGGTGCCGCTGCTGGGTGCCGACGGCTACTTCGCGCTGGTCAACCAGGCCGAGCACGTAGGCGCCGAGCAGGACGTGCACCCGTATCGGGTGCGCCACCTGCTGGACCGTTACGGCTCGCTGATCCACGACGTGTTGGCGCTGGCCGAGGAGCGGCCGGAGCTGCTGGACCCGATCGCCGAGGCGCCCACGTACCTGAAGGTAGAGGTCGCCTACGCCGCGGCCGCCGAGGGCGCGCTGCACTTAGAGGACGTGCTGGCCCGCCGGACGCGGATCTCCATCGAGTACGCCCATCGCGGGGTGAACTGCGCCCGCGAAGTCGCCGAGGTGATGGCGGCGGTGCTCGGTTGGGACGACGCCGCGGTGGACGCGGAGGTGGCTAACTACACCGCCCGGGTGGAGGCCGAGATCCTGTCGCAGGAACAGCCCGATGACGCTTCGGCGGATGCGCTGCGGGCCAGGGCGCCCGAAGCCAGGACAGAGATTCTGGAACCGATTCCGCTTCCATGAACTCGATTTCATAACTACCCGCCAGGATTCCAGCCGTTTTCCCGTACGTTTAGCCTGAAACGGACATTAACAAATGCTTTGACGCATGCTTTGGATCACGTTAGTTTCGCCTAGTCAACTGGATCACAGGAACGTGGTCGGGTTCGGGGAAGGTAACGGTGCATGTCAATTCTGCTCGGAGTTACGCAGTCACAATTGCTGGCCAAAAGGGGTGGGACCCTCGCTGCGGCAACCGTTCTCGCGGGTGCCGGCCTAGTCGGTGTCGCGGCGGTCGGACCGGAGCTTCCGGGCTCGCCGTTCGGAGTGGTGCAGCATGAGACGGCGCTGATCGCCTTCCCGACTTTCGCCGAGAGCCTGCAGACCCTGCTCGACGACTTCGGCATGGGCGACCTCAACGGCATGTTGGGCGGGTTTGGAACCGGAGCATTCAACATCGACTCGTCGGTGGCGGACTTCCTGGCCGCCATGAACCCGACTGGCATCACCCTGAACGGTCTCACGGAGATCTTCGGGCTTCCGCTCGATATTCCGCTTTACAGCGCTACCGCTGAGTCCCTGCTCGGCTTCGGCAGCGACTGGCTGGTGGATGGCGTCCCGATCGGCAACGTCGACCTCGGCGACCTGATCGATGTCGTGCTCGGGGACGGTGCCGGCGAGCACTCGCTGCAACAACTGGCCAACGCGCTGAACCTGGGCTCGATCGTCAGTCAGTACGGCAATACCATCGGTGGGTTCCTGGCCAACATGAACGTCGAGAACTGTAACCTGACGGTACTCTCCTGCGACAATCCCGACCTGAACGTCAACAACCCGTTGGTCGACTGGCTCAGCGGGATCTTAGGGCAGCCCACTGCAGACATCACCCGCCATTGGTGGTTGAGCGACACTGAGATCCTGCCGAATACGGCGTGGACACTCGGCCAATATCTGCACGAACTGCCCATCAGCACCGGCTCGAGCACGATGATGGACGCGGCTACCCTGGGCCAACTGTTCGGCATGAACCCCGGCCAGACCTGGGACGAGTACGTCTCCAACTTCCCGTTCGGCGGCACGCTGCTGGACCCCTCCGGCGAAATCTGGGGGGACCAGACGCTGGGAACCCTGCTGAGCAGCTTCCTGCCCGAGGACAGTGACCTGGTGATCACCGGCGACACGCCGATCACCGACATCCTGGAGGCCTTCGGCCTGCTCTGGTAGCGGGAATTCCGCGCTAGCCCCTCCACACCCGGCCACCTGGCCGGGTGTGTTTTTCTGACCAGAACCATTCTCCGAAGCCGGTTTGCTTGCTTTGCTGTGAACCCGCTGCGGAGCGGCGTGCGTATTTCGCTCAACCTCCGGAATTGACTGGTACTTAGACAACCGAAGTTCATACCGTTTGACGGTTATCTGCACAATTGAACCGCCGGAAGTTATTGCGATCGAACCAAGTCCGGTCACAAGTTCGGAAAGCCTAGAAAATCCTGAGCAAGCGATAATCGCGCATGGGGGGCGGCTGGTTGCTCTGCCATGGTGTCGTCGTTGCAGAACTGCGTTTCTGATGCTTATGAGCTGCGATGTTCCTGGAAACACCGATTGCTGACGCGTGCGAAAAAGTTGGAAGGCCTGTTGACAAGTGACTGAGGATACAATAAGTTAATCCCCGTTGTACGAATCACGGAACGATCGTGTTTGATCCCAGAAGGGGGACCCATTACATGTCCACACTGACCTTTGACGCGCCGATGGCGCCTCGCGGCTTCATGGCCAAAACCGGCGCCTTGGTCGCTAGCACTGCATTTGCTGGTGCAGCTTTGTTCGGCGGCGTCGCAGTAGCTCCGACAGTTGCCAGCAGCCTGGCTGCATCGGTGCAGCACGACTACGTGCTGACCGCCGACGGCGACTTCCCGACCTTCGCCGAGAGCCTGCAGACCCTGCTGACCGCCCTCGACTTCGGCAACATGGGCCAGGTTCTGGGACTGTTCGGCGATGACATCAACACCAGCTCGTCTCTCGCTGACCTGCTGGCGGCGCTGAACCCCGACCACGTGTCGTTGGACGAACTCACCCTCGGTCTGCTCTCCACCGACTTCAGTGGTCTGTTGAACGAGGTGACGCTGCCGGGTGCGGACGGCGCGCCGGTGCCCCTTGGATTGATCCCGATCGACTCGTTGATTGGCGGCTTCATCGGCGGTGACGGCGCCAACACCAGCATCGGCGACCTGCTGGGCCTGTTCGGTCTCGGTGATTACGCCGGCCTGCTGAACCTGCCGTTCTTCGACCTGTCGCCGGACACCTCGCTGGCCGACCTGCTCAACGACATGCTGGGGATCACGTTCACCATGACGCTGACCGACCTGCTGAACGCCAACGACCTCGGTGACGCGACGCTCGCCGGCCTGCTGGGCATCGACCCGGACGCTGATTGGAACGAGGTCATCAGCGGCATCACCCTCGGCGGCACGCTGAGCGACCCGGACGGCACCGGAGAGCTGGGTGACGCGACGCTGGGCGGTCTGCTGACCAGCCTGCTGGGCACGGGCGCCGACCCGGTGACCGACGCCACCACGCTGACCGACTTCCTGGGCGACCTGGGCATCTTCAGCATGCTCGGCCTCGGCTAAGCCGGAGTAGTCAGCACTCAATAAGCCACATCGGCCACAACCCCCCGAACGGTTGTGGCCGATGTGTCTTTTGGTGCGCAACGGGATTTGCGCACCTGGCCCTCCGCTACGGATGCTCGGGATCGTCGTCGCCGTTGGCGCTGTCGCGCAGCAGTTTCTCGGGGTGGTGGTAGCTGTTGGTGCGCGGCCGGCCGCGGTCGAGGTGGGCGGGGGGCAGCGTCTCGGTTACCCCGTCGGCACGTTTGCGGGTGCGCCAGCCGTTGGACAGCAGTCGGTGGTGGGGGCCGCAGCGCAGGGTGAGGTCGTCGATGTCGGT
>NZ_MVHC01000001.1 GCF_002086455.1 Mycolicibacter algericus DSM 45454 | reverse complement strand
GTGCCGAGAAGTCCAGCTCCAGGGCCTTATCCAGATCGGCCGAAAGAGCGTCGAACGCCTCGACGATTTCTTCCCGACCACTCGAACGCATGTGCTAATTCTAGCGATCCGCACCGACACTCCGCAGAAACCATCCACAGCCAAAACTGCGGTGACGCAAGTGATTACAGTGAAAAATGGGTCCACCGGATAGACTCGCCTGGACGTGACGACACATCCTGAGAAAGCCCCGTCGCGGTGACCCGCCGACGTCCCGCCCCGCTGCCGGTACGCGACGGCCTGGGCCCGGCCCGGCTACGTCTGCACGGCGGGCCGGTGGCCGCTGAGCTGCGCACCCGCTTCGGTGCGGCTGCCGCGGCGAAGGTGGCCGTCGGCGAGGTGGTGACCGCCGACGGCGCCGTGGTCGACGAGACGACGGTGCTGCCGGCCGGAACCCACGTCTTTCTCTACCGGGATCTGCCGGTAGAGGTTCCCGTGCCCTTTGAAATCCCGGTGCTGCATCGCGACGACGACCTGGTGGTGGTCGATAAGCCGCATTTCCTGTCGACCATGCCCCGCGGCCGCCATGTGGCCCAGACCGCACTGGTGCGGCTGCGCCGTGAGCTGGAGCTTCCCGAGCTGAGTCCGGCGCACCGGCTCGACCGGCTCACCGCCGGGGTCCTGCTGTTCACCACCCGCCGCGAGCTCCGCGGGGCCTATCAGACGCTGTTCGCCCGCGGCGCGGTGCACAAGCAGTACCTGGCCCGCTCGTCGGCGCCGCCGGTAGGCGAATTCCCGCGGCTGGTGCGCAGCCGGATCATCAAGCGACGCGGCTGCCTGCAGGCCCGTGAGGAGCCCGGCGAGCCCAACGCCGAAACGCTGGTCGAGACGCTGGGAGACGGCTGCTACCGGCTGACGCCGCGTACCGGCCGCACCCATCAGCTGCGGGTGCACCTGGCCTCGCTCGGCCTGCCCATCGACGGTGATCCGCTGTATCCGGAGATCGTCGAGGTGGCCCCCGACGACTTCTCCACCCCGCTGCAACTGCTGGCGCAGCGGCTCGAGTTCACCGACCCGCTGACTCAGCTGCGACGTTGCTTCGTCAGCCGGCGCGCGTTTCAGCACTGAGCGTGCCGGGTACAGGAAGGCACGACAGAGCAGAGGGGAGTCTGATTCTGATGAAGACACACGGCAGGATGGCGATCGCCGTCCTCGGAAGCACAGCGGCGCTGGTCGCAGCGGGTTGCAGCGGCACCCAGGAAGAAGCCCCGACCAGCACCACCACGACCGAGACCACAACCACCACGACGGAGACCACACCGATGGAACCGGAACCCGGCGTGCCGCCGGGGGAGCCCGGAGCCCCCGGTGGTCCGACCGGTGGCGGTGGCCCCGGGGGCGGCGGCGGTGAGATCCCCGGCGGTCCGACCGGTGGCGGCGGTCCCGGCGGTGGTGGCGGTGAGATCCCCGGCGGTCCGACCGGTGGCGGCGGTCCCGGCGGTGGTGGCGGTGAGATCCCCGGCGGTCCGACCGGTGGCGGCGGTCCCGGCGGTGGTGGCGGTGAGACCCCCGGCGGTCCGACCGGTGGCGGCGGTCCCGGCGGTGGTGGCGGTGAGATCCCCGGCGGTCCGACCGGTGGCGGCGGTCCCGGCGGTGGTGGCGGTGAGATCCCCGGCGGTCCGACCGGTGGCGGCGGTCCCGGCGGTGGTGGCGGCCAGATTCCGGGTGGCCCGACCGGCTGGGGCGGCCCCGGCGGTGGCGGCGGCTGCCTGCCCGGTGTGGGGTGCGGCGGCTGGCCGTGATCGCCCAGCGACGCTAAAGCCTCGCTAAGACATATCGACGCCCGACGCCCAGGGCATCAACCTCGGCGTCGGGCGTCGGTCCGCGCATTCAGCGCTGACAGGCGACGCACCAGAAACTGACCCGCCCGCCACCGCTGTCCGATTCCACCCGGGTGCCGCAGCGCCGGCAGGGCTTGCCCGCGCGGCCGTACACCCACAGCTGCCGGCCCGGCCGGGTATCTCCGGTGGTGCAGCGCGCCCACCGCAGCCGATTGGCCCACAGCATCTCGCGGGCCCGAGCCACCAGCCGGGCCGGATCGGCCAACGCGGCAACCGGGGACGTCGGCAATCGGCCGACGACAAAACACAATTCGTTGCAGTAGACATTGCCGATGCCGGCCAGCACCCGCTGATCCAACAGGGCCGCGGCCAGGGGCCGGTCCGGGTCGGCCAGCAGGTTGGCGAGGGCGGCGCCCGGGTCCCAATCGGGGCCCAGCAGGTCCGGGCCCAGGTGAGCGACCGCCTCGCCATCGCGGTCACGCTCCAGCACCTCCAGCACGCCCAGGTCGATGCCCAATGCGCGAACGGGGCCGGCCTCCAGGATGATTCGCACCCGATGGTCGAGCGGGTCCCTTCTCGCTGGGGAGCCCGCCCGCCAGCTGCCCTCCATCTTCAGATGCGAGTGGATGCTGGCCTGGCCCACCCGGATGAACAGGTGCTTACCCCGGCTGATCACCTCATCCACCCGCTGCCCGGTGAGGTCCACGCCGGCATAGCGGGGGACCCGGATATCGCAGCGGGTCAACGTTTTCCCGGTCAACGCGTCGTCGAGCACCGCCGCGGTGTGGAAGACGGTGTCACCTTCGGGCATCAGCGCAGCCGCAGTCCCCGCGGGGTGCGGGAGAATCCTGCCTCGGCCAGCGCCGTCGTCGTCGGCGAATCGCGAGTCTCCAGCACCGCCGCACCGTCCACCCGCTCGACGAGGATCCCGTCGACGCGGCGGTCGGCGATCAGCCCGGCCAGCGCGCCGGCGGCGGCCCGCTGCACCTCGGCGGCGTCGGCCCCGGTGGCGAAGTTCAGCAGGGACCGGCCGCCACGTTCGACGAACCAGACCAGTTCGCCGTCGACCAGCACCACCAGCGCTCCCGCCTTGCGGCCCGGACGCGCGGTGCCGGGGTGCGCCGGCCAGCTCAGTGCCGCCCCGTACGGGTTGGCCGGGTCGGCGGCGGCGAGCGCCACCGCGTGATACTCCGGGCGCGCCGGGTCGACACCGTCGAGGTAGCCGCGCAGCCGGTCCACGGTCGAGGCCAGCGCGAACTGGGCGGCGCCCAGCGACTCGATGAAGTAACCGCGCTGACAGCGGCCGGCCTCCTCGAAGGCCGTCAATACCTTGTAGAGGCCGGCGAATCCGCCCGGCACCGCCTCGGCGGCCACCGCGCCGCGGGTCAGCACCCCGTAGCGGTGCAGCAGCAACTCGGCGGTGTGGTGCGCGCGCACCGTGGAGAACCCGGCATCCGGCTCGGTGGCCGGCAACATCGACCAGCGTCCGGCCACCGCCGGGTCGGCGGCGCGGGCGGCGGCGTGGGCGACGCTGTACCGGCTCAGCCGCGGCGGACGCTTGCTGCGGTGTGCCGGGGTGGACCGTCGGGTGCCGGCCAGCACCGTCCGCATCGGGGCGAAGGTGTCGCCGGTGACCCAGCCGGCCCAGATCAGTTCCCACAGTGCGGTTTTGAGCTCGGCCTCACTCGCGTCACCGGCGAGCTGGCGGAAGAAGAACGCGCCGCCGCCGTCGAGCGCGTCCAGGATCTGCCGGTGCGCATCACCGAAGTCCAGCGGCGCGCCGGGGGCCAGCGTCAACGGCGCCGAGTCGGCGGTGTGGAAGGTGATCCAGCCGTCGGCGGCCGGTGCGTTGCCGGCCGGGGCGCCCGCACCCGCCCACAGCACCTCCCCGGAGGCCAGCAGCTCGTCGAGCATGGCAGGTGAGTAGTCACGCACCCGCGCCGCCAGCACCAGCGGCTCGACCGCCGACGCCGGCAGCGGCACGCCCGCCAGCTGCTCGATCACCCCGGCCAGCCCGTCCAGCCCCGACGCGGCGCCCCGGGCGCCGATCTGCTGCCAGGCCGGCAGGAAACGCGCGTAGGCCGCCGGGGACACCGGCTCGATCGCCGAGCGCAGCGCCGCCAGCGACCGGCGCCGCAGAATTCGCAGCACCTGGGCGTCGCACCACTGTTCGCCCGGCGAGTCCGGGAAGTCGGCGAACTCGCCGCGCACCACCCGGCCGTCGGCGGCCAGCCGGCCCAGCGCGTCGGCGGCCACCCGGGCGCCCAGCCCGAACCGCTCGGCGGCCTGCCCGGTGGTGAACGGGCCGTGGGTGCGGGCGAAGCGGCCCAGCAGCTCACCCAGGGGGTCGGTGACCGGTTCGGTGAAGCCGGTCGGCACTCCGGGCGGCACCGCCACCCCGATCCCGTCGCGCAGCCGGCCGATGTCCTCGATCGCCACCCACCAGGCCCGCCCGGCGAACGCCACCGTCAGCACCCGCCGGGCGGCCAGCAGGTGCTCGAGCCACCCGCCCACGTCCGAACCGCCGGCCCGCGCGGCGATCTCGTCGCCGGTGAGCGGGCCCAGCAGCCGCAACAGATCCGCGACGCCCTCGGCGTCGCGGGCGGCCTTCTCCGGGGTCAGGTGCTGCAACTCGGCGGCGACGGCGGCGACGACGTCGGGGTCGAGCAGCTCGCGCAACTCCACCCGGCCCAGCAGCTGCGCCAGCAGGGTGGGATCCAGCGACAGTGCCGCCGCGCGACGCTCGGCCAGCGGGCTGTCGCCCTCGTACATGAAGGCGCCGACGTAGCCGAACAGCAACGACGCCGCGAACGGCGACGGGGTGGCGGTCTCGACCTGCACCACCCGCACCCGGCGCTGCGCGATCCGCGCCATCAACTCCGTCAGCGCCGGAACGTCGTAGACGTCCTGCAGGCACTCCCGCACGGTCTCCAGCACGATCGGGAACGCCGGGTATCGGCGTGCCACATCGAGTAATTGGGCGGCCCGCTGGCGCTGCTGCCACAACGGGGTGCGCCGGCCCGGATGCCGGCGGGGCAACAGCAACGCCCGCGCCGCGCATTCCCGGAACCGGCTGGCGAACAGCGCCGAGCCGCCCACCTCGGCGGTGACGATGGGCTCGATCTCGTCGGCGTCGAAGACGAACAGGTCCGCACCGGGTGCGTCCAACGTTGCGCCGGCATCGGTGTCGGGCAGCCGCACCACGATGCCGTCGTCGGAGGCGGTCGGCTTCTCGTCGATGCCGTAGCGTTCGTGCAACCGCCGGCCCACCGCCAGCGCCAGCGGGCCGTGCACCCGCAGCCCGTAGGGGGAGTGCAGCACCACCCGCCAGTCGCCCAGCTCGTCGCGGAAGCGCTCCACCACCAGCGTGGTGTCGGTGGGCACCGTCGACGTGGCGGTGCGTTGGTCGTCGAGCAGCCTCCAGAGGTTGTCGGCTGCGTAGTCGTCGAAACCCAAACCCGCGCAGCGTTTGTCGAGGGCGGCCCGATCGAGCCCGGCCAGCTCGCCGGTGAACTCGCCCAGCGCGGCGCCGAGTTCGGCCGGGCGCCCGACGCCGTCGCCGTGCCAGAACGGCAGCCGGCCGGGCTGGCCGGGAGCCGGGACCACCAGCACCCGGTCGTGGCTGATCTCGGTGATGCGCCAACTGGTGGCGCCCAGTGAGATCACGTCGCCTGGCCGCGATTCGTAGACCATCTCCTCGTCGAGTTCACCGACCCGGGACGGCTTGTCGGCGCCGGCCAGGTACACCGCGAACAGGCCGCGATCCGGGATGGCGCCACCGGAGGTGACGGCCAGCCGCTGGGCGCCGGGCCGGCCGGTCAGGGTGCCGGTGTCGCGGTCATAGACCAGCCGCGGTCGCAGCTCTGCGAACTCGGTCGACGGGTACTTGCCCGAGAGCAGGTCCAGGGTCGCCTCGAACACGCTGCGCGGCAACGTCGCGAACGGGGCGGCCCGGCGCACCGTGTCGAACCAGGCCTCGGCGTCCAGCGGCTCCAGCGCGGCCGCGGCCACCGTGTGCTGGGCCAGGATGTCCAGCGGATTGGCCGGCACCGTCAGCGTCTCGATCTGGCCCGCCAGCATCCGCTGCACCGAGACCGCGCAGCCGATCAGATCGGTGCGGTGCTTGGGGATCAGCACCCCCGCCGAGACCTCCCCGACCTGATGACCTGCCCGCCCGATGCGCTGCAGGCCGCTGGCCACTGACGGCGGCGCCTCGATCTGGATGACCAGGTCGACGGCACCCATGTCGATGCCCAGCTCCAGGCTCGAGGTCGCCACCACCGCCCGCAGCCGCCCGCTTTTCAGGTCCTCCTCGACCGCGGCGCGGGTCTCCTTGGACACCGACCCGTGGTGGGCTCGCGCCAGCGGTGCCAGTGAGTGGCGACCCGCTGCGCCCGGCTCCGCCGCGCTTGCGATCCCCACTGGCGCCGCGTCGTCTGGAGAGCGTTCCGCGTGGATCTCGTTGAGCCGCGCAGTCAGTCGCTCGGCCAGCCGGCGCGAGTTGGCGAACACGATCGATGAGCGGTGGGCCTCGATCAGGTCGACGATGCGTTCCTCCACCTGCGGCCAGATGGTGCCCTCGGCGGGGCTGGCCATATCCGACACCGGAACCTGCACCGTCAGCTCGAACGTCTTGGCCGCCGGCGGCGCCACGATCCTGGTCGGGGCCTGCCCGGACAGGAACCGGGCGACCTCTTCGGCGGGCCGCACGGTGGCGGACAGGCCGATCCGCTGCGCCGGGGAGGCCAACATCGCATCGAGGCGCTCCAGGGACAGCGCCAGGTGGCTGCCGCGCTTGGTGCCGGCCACCGCGTGCACCTCGTCGACGATCACCGTCTGCACCCCGGTCAGCGCTTCGCGCGCCGCCGACGTCAGCATCAGGAACAGTGACTCCGGGGTGGTGATCAGGATGTCGGGCGGGTGCGCGACCAACTCGCGGCGCCGCGTCGCGGAGGTGTCGCCGGAGCGGACCCCGACCGTGATGGCCGGCGCGGGCAGGCCCGCATAGTCAGGGTGCGCGGCGATGCGGCCGATGCCGGCCAGCGGGGTGCGCAGGTTGCGTTCGACGTCGACCGCCAGCGCCTTGAGCGGCGACACGTAGAGCACCCGGGTGCCCGCAGCTTTCGGGCCCGGCTCGGCCGCCAGCCGGTCCAGCGCCCACAGGAACGCCGCCAGCGTCTTGCCCGATCCGGTGGGCGCCACCACCAGGGTGTGGTGGCCGTCGGCGATCGCCGACCAGGCCTGCTGCTGCGCCTCGGTCGGCGCGGTGAAGGTGCCGGTGAACCAGTCCCGGGTCAGCGCCGAGAACCGGGCCAGCGCGGCTGGGGTTTCTCGGCTCACCCCGCCATGGTGCCAACTTCGGGGCGGTGCTGCCCGGCGGGCCGGTTTTGCCGCGCTCAGCAGCGGGTATCCGCGAGCCGTGGCGGTCACAGGGCCGTGGCGGTGACAGGGGGCGGGGCATGACACTTCTGGACGACAGGACGCGAGCGGCGCTGCCGATCTTCGCCGATGCGGCACCTGCCTCGCGGACACCGGAGGCCCCGCCGCGCGACTGGACCTGGATCAACTGGACGTTGTCGCTGCTGACCGCACCGGCCGCCGTGCTGCTGATGGATTACGCGCCGGTCGCGGTGACCGGCGCCCCGCTGTGCAGCACCGCGGCCTGCCCGGGCCTGCAGCTGAACGGATCGCTGTTCGGCGTGCTCTACCACGGTGCGGCGGCCGTTGCGGCGCTGACCTTGTTTCTGGCGTTCTTCTTCGCAACGCACCGGAGCGGGATCGCGGTCTGGGCGGGCGGCTGGGTGCTGCTGGCGGCCGACCTGGTGGCCCTGCTCGCGCTGTTCTGACCCGGGTCCTGCCGGCGGCCCGTACTCGCGATACCGGGCCTCACCATCCGGTCACGCTGGTCCGCGTTGGAGCGTGACCGGGGTGCGGCATCCGGGGGGCTTGGTCTTCGATCACCGCCACCGGGCATCGGGATCGCTCCGTCAACGCCGAACCGACGCTGCCGGTCAATGCGTGCCACAAGCGGCGTCGCCGCCGAGATCCGACGACAACCAATTCAGCCTTGCGGGACATCTCGACCAAGGTGTCAATCGGATCGGTGAACACGAGTTTGGGGTTCACCTGTGTGGGTCCGTCGTGTCGGGCGCTGTCGCCGGCGATGTCGACCGCATCGTCGATGATCCGCTGCACACGCCGATGCGGGAGCTCGTGCTGACCGAACACCATCCAGCGGGCGACGCGGGGACTGAGCTCGGTCGACGCCGCATGCACCAGCGTGAGCGGTAGTCCGCGCCGTTCGGCCTCGCGTGCGGCCCAGTGCACCGCGATTCGCGACGTCGCTGATCCGTCGATGCCGACGACGACTCCGGCACTCTCTGCATCCCGGGCCACCAAGCAGGGTTAGCCGTTCGGGCCAGCCGCGAAACCGCCGCCACATCGGCATCCGGATGATTACCGCGCTTCCCCCTTGGGTACGCGGCGCACATCGGCAGGTAGCCGACACAGCGAACCCCGGAGGTCGGCGATGGATTCGCGCAAGGGCGACAAAGCGGAGTCGGATGTTGAAGCCGAGGCGCACCGGGCGCGCCCGCCCACCGGCAAGGACGAGGACGATACCCATGTCGGGCAGGTCAGCCCTGATGACGCGCTGGACGTCGGCGAAACCGGCGCCGAAGCCCGCAGCGAGGACGGGTGAAGCGGCCGGTCCGGCCGGTGGAGTCCGTTTGAGTCCCAATGTTGTTGGGTAGCCAGGCCATTGGACTGACTACCAACCAATGGAGGGAAGCGAACATGGCCCGCACCGTGGCCGAGATCATGGCCCACACACCGCAAACTGTTCCGGCGGACATGCCCGTCAGCGAAGCGGCGGAATGCATGCGCCGAGCCGATATCGGTAACGTCGTCGTCCTCAGCGACGGCCACGTCCGGGGCATCGTGACCGACCGGGACATCGTCGTCCGGGTCGTCGCCGAAGGCAAAGAGCTCTCGACGCCGGTCGGCGAGGTATGCAGCAGCCAGGAGCTCGTCAGCGTTCGGCCCGATTCGAGCCTCGACGACGCCGTTGCGCTGATGCGCAGCAAGGCGGTGCGCCGGCTGCCTGTCATCGACGGCGACCGGTTGGCCGGAGTGCTGAGCATCGGGGATCTGGCTGTCGAGCGCGACGAGAAGTCCGCGCTCGCCGATATCAGCGCCGCGACGGCGAATCGCTAGCCCGATGCGATCGGCGGTGTCGGGCGGGTGCGCTGCGCTGGCGCTGATCGCCGGGCTGCCCGCGGCGTCCGCCGACCCGGGCGCCGCAGTCGACACCACCTGCAGCTACTGGCAGGTGGTGTCGGCGATGAATGTCCGTTGTCGTTCTATCTGAGGCAGGTGCGGGCGTCTGACCTGCGGTGCCTCAGATCAAATGGCGATCCTGTTGCGGGTGGTTTGTCATCTGATCTGAGGTAAATAGGCCGGATCCTGGCCGCCTACGGGGAGGCGTGTTCGTCGGCGGCTCGCTGGCGTGGGGTATGGCCCTCGAGGGGTTCCGACCCGGCCGCTGGGACGTGCTTGGCGCCCCTGGTTTTCCTGGCCGGCGTTGCCGTGAACATGTACGCTCCTCGCGGCCACTAGCTTTCGGCCGCAATCGCCCGTCGCAGCGCGGTCAGTATGACGTCACGGCTGGGCAGATCCAACCGACAGACGTCACCCGTCGGCGGCCGATCGGGACGCATCACATCGGTGCCGTCAATCAGTATCGACGGTGACGGAAAGGGTCCGACCCGCTCAACGATCGCCGTGTTGATCCCGACCACGGCCAAACAGTCGACCAGCATTTCATGGGCCGTTGCCGCGTTCGGACAGCCCGGGCTGCTCAGAATCTCAATCCGCATCCCACGGTCTCCCAACACCCGTCATTAGCATCTCAGGTGGGTCAATTTTCGCGACCCGGTGACAGTTGCAGCCGGAGTTCGACGCGCCCGGTAGCTCGGCGATTTCGGGTACGCCGTGGCAGGCGCACTCCCTTGCGGCGAGTTCAAGCCGCGGCTCGCCGCTGCTGCGGTCGCAAAGTGTGCCGAGACGCGTCTATGCCGGCCATTTCTTGCGCCTGCTCGGCTGCGGTCTGCCCTAGCCGGACCAAATCCGCTCGCTCCTGGACCGAAAGCGGCTGTTCGCCAGCGACATCTGGCCGCTGGCCGTCACCGCTGCGGGCCTGGGACATCAGCCACCGCTCATCGCGCACCCATGTATGCAGCAGGCTCGTGTCCACGTTTAGCTGGCGGGCTACCTCAGCGACTCGCCGCTGCCCGTCGATCACCATGTGCGCGGCCGTGACTCGATACTGCGGGGTGAATGAGCGCCGATGTTGTGGCATACCTACTGGCTTCACGAATCCCACGTCGCGCTATCTGGGATGTCCACCATGTGGGCGGTCTGGGGCGATCCTTGTCGGGTGTGGCGGCCGAAGCGGCGTAGCCGCAGCGAGTTGGTGACCACGCTGACCGAGGAGAGCCCCATCGCCGCTCCCGCGATGATCGGGTTGAGCAGACCGAGTGCGGCTAGGGGGATCGCGGCGGTGTTGTAGCCGAAGGCCCAGCCAAGGTTCTGGTGGATGGTGCGCAGGGTCTGCCGGGAGAGCGCGATCGCCTCCACAACACCGTCGAGCCGGTCGGACATCAGCGTGATGTCGGAGGCCTCGATGGCCACGTCGGTGCCGGTGCCGATCGCGATGCCCAGATCGGCCTGCACCAGCGCGGGGGCGTCGTTGACGCCGTCGCCCACCATCGCGACCACCCGCCCCTGGTCTTGTAGCCGCTCGATTTCGGTGACCTTGTCCTGCGGCAGCACCTCAGCCAGGACGTGATCGATGCCGACCTGCGTGGCGATCGCGGCGGCCGTGCGGGCGTTGTCGCCGGTGATCATGGCGACCTGCAGGCCCATGGCTTGCAGTTGAGCGACCACGTCGGCGGCGTCGTCCTTGACCGTGTCAGCGACGGCGAGCACGCCCACAACGTGGTCGTCGCGGCCGACGAACACCGCGGTGCGGCCTTGCTCTTCGAGTTCGGCGGCCGCCGCAGAAAGGTGCTCAGGCAGAACCAAATCGTGATCGTCGACAAGTGTGCGACGTCCGACCAGCACGGTGCGGCCGTCGATCTGGGCCCGCACCCCGTGGCCGGCGAGGCTGGTGAACGCCGTCGTGGCCGGAATCTGCAACCCCAGCTCGCGCGCGGCCGCGACGATCGCTGTGCCGATGGGGTGCTCGGAGCCCGACTCGACCGCGGCGGCGATTCGCAGCACCAGATTGGGCTGGCGCCGCTTGCCGGCAATCACATCGGTGACCCGCATCTGGGCGCGGGTCAGCGTGCCGGTTTTGTCGAAGACCACGGTGTCGATCTTCTTCGAGGCTTCCATTACCTCGCCGCCTTTGACCAGGATCCCCAGTTCCGCGCCGCGGCCGGTGCCGACCGTGATCGCCGTCGGGGTGGCCAGGCCCAGCGCACAGGGGCATGCGATGATCAGCACCGCGACCGCGGCGGTCATACCGGCGACCGGGTTGGCGGCGATCAGCGTCCACCCGGCAAATGTCACCGCGGCAACCCCGACGACGGCCGGGACGAACACCGCCGAGACGCGGTCAGCCAGTCGCTGCACGGGGGCCTTGCCGCCCTGTGCCTGCTCGACCAGGCGCACAATCTGCGCCAGTGCGGTATCGGCGCCGACGGCGGTGGCGCGCACGGTCAGCAGCCCGTCGATGTTGACCGTCGCACCGGCAACACGGTCGCCCACCGATTTTTCGACCGGGACGGACTCGCCGGTCAGCATTGACTCATCGACGGCGGCGCGCCCGTCGGTGATCTCGCCGTCGACCGGGATCTTCTCCCCAGGCCGTACCCGTACCAGGTCTCCGACTTGTACCTGATCAACCGGCACGAGAATTTCTTGCCCGTCGACGAGCAGGCAGGCTTCCTTGGCGCCCATCTCCAAAAGCTTGCCGATCGCCTCCGACGCCTTGCTCGTGGATCTGGCCTCGAAGTAGCGACCCAGCACCACGAACGCAATGATCAGCGCCGCCGTCTCGAAGAACAGTGCGCCACCGGCGAACAACTCATACGTGGAGTAGCCGAATGCGGTCAATGTGCCCAGTGTGATCAGCGTGTCCATGTTGGCGCTTCCCGCCCGCGCCTGTTGCACCGCGCCGCGCAGGAACGGCCACCCGGCGACGAATTGCACCGGTACCGTCGCCGCGAACGCCAACCACCCCGCCCACGGATAGGCGCCGAACACCATCGTCGACACCGACGCCAGCAGCGCCAACGGCATGGCCAGCCGCAACCGCCGCAACCAGTTCCGCTGCTCACGCCTGTTCAGCTCGCCCGAGGACGCCGTGCCGCACGCACCGCCCTGTCCCTGCCCGCAACCGCCACTACCCTCGGTGTCGCGCGGCGCGTCGCTATCGGCCCGGGCGCCCAGCAATCGGCGGAGTCCACCGATGGCCTTGCGAACCACCCCGGGGGTGCGGGCATCGCCGGAATGCGAGGCGCGGGTGGGCACCAACTCTGCAGGGATGTGCTCGGCTTGCCCGATCGCCGACAGCACGGCCGCGGTGTCGCAGCGCTGCGGCGAATACTGGATCACCACCGATGCCGTGCGCGGATAGGCCGTCACCGCCTGCACACCGGGCACCGTGGCCAGAGTCTCCTCGATCGCGACGGCCCGGACCGCATCGACATGAAATCCGGTGATGCGCAGCCGCATCCGCCCGGACGCGTCCGATACGACCGTCGCCGTGGCGTCGGCGGCCGGCAGGACCTCAGTCGTCATGGCCGTCGCCCGGGCTCGTCACGATCGCCGGTTCGGTGTCCTCTCCGGCGCGCTCTCGTGCCTCGGCAACCACGTCGGCGACCGTCAATCGGATCTGTTCCGTGTTCGTTTCGGCCGTGCGCTGCGCTTCGCGGGCGGCCCGGATGCCCCACGCGGTCACAGCAACGGTTGCCGTGCGCAACGGAACCTTCGCCACGGCCGTGCGCACTGCCTCATACGCCGCAACCCCCACCACCCCGGTTACCACCGTGGGCGCCGCCTTCATCAAGAACCCATGCCACGCCATACCAAGCACTCCCTTCCCGTCGTTGCACCGCCAAACGGTGACCAGTCGGCCACGGTCGCTGCGGAGCGACACGAACCCATCCTTGACCTTCCAGTACAGTGGAAGGTCAAGGATGGGTTCCATGCAGATCGGCGAACTAGCGAAACTCAGCAATACCAGCGCGAAAACCATTCGCTTCTACGAGAACGCGGGGCTGCTCCCGCCACCGGCACGCACGGCGTCGGGGTACCGCGACTACGGGCCCGAGGTCGTGGATCGGCTGCGGTTCATCCATCGGGGCCAAGCCGCCGGGCTGACCTTGCAGAAGGTGCGCCAAATCCTGGCGATCCACGACCGCGGTGAGGTGCCGTGCGGGCACGTGCAACAGGTCCTGCACACCCGTCTGGACCAAGTCCGCGCGCAGATCGCCGAACTGGTCGCCCTCGAAGGCCACCTGCAGACCCTTCTCGACCACGCGGCGCACGCCGCGCCCACCGAACATGACCAGTCCACGGTGTGCTGGATTCTGGAAAGCGACCTGGATGCCGACGCCACCGTCGGTCCCGGCCACTAGACCATGAACAGCACCGAAATGCGTGAGTGGTCATGGACTGATGCGTGGTTGCCGGCCGCCCTGCTGGGTGTGGCGGGGGTGGGCTGGTGGTGGTCAGTGGTCAGCATGACCGGCGACGCCATGTCTATGGACACCGAGCCAGGAATGCCCATGGAGACCGCGCCAATGATGTCGTTCGCCGGTTTCCTCATCGCGTGGGTGGCCATGATGGCCGCGATGATGCTTCCTGCGGTCCTGCCCGTCGTTCGCGCCTACGCCCGCGCCGCCACCGGCAGCGCCGCTCCAGCGATCGTCTTCGTCGCCGGATACCTGGCCCTGTGGAGCGCCACCGGGATCCCCGCCTTCTGGGCGTGGAGCCACCTCAACGGGCCACTGGCACACGGATCACCGTGGGTCGGCCGCCTGGCCGGCGCCATAGCGCTGGCCGCCGGGATCTATCAGCTCACGCCGCTGAAAGCAGCGTGCCTGCGGCACTGCTACTGGCCATTGTCGGTTTCCCCGCCGTGCGGCAAGTACCACGACAGCCCGGCCCGGGCGCTTCGTGCCGGTGGGCGCTACGGCGTCTTTTGTCTGGGCAGCTGCTGGATGCTGTTCGTAGTCATGATCGCCTTCGGCACCATGCAATTGGCGTGGATGCTGGCGCTCTCGGTGGTGATCTGGCTGGAGCGAGTCGCCTCCTTCGGCGATTGGCTCACGCGCGTCACGGGGGCGGTGCTCGTAATCCTTGGCGTTGTGCTGCTGGTGCACCCCGCGTTGGTCATCAACCTTGTCTAGCGAGGAGTTAAGTCATGACGACGACGACACAACCACGCACCCGCCCCTGCGCTTTAGCGGCGACATTTTGATCTGGCTGTCCGCTGTCGTTTGATCTGAGGCGCTGCTGGCCGTTTGACCTGCGGCGCCTCAGATCCGTGCGCTTGAGCACAGTATTGCGGGGTTGATCGAGGATGCCGGTGCTGCCTGCGTGAGCGGGTCCAGTGCCGAGTGCCCAGTTCTCGAAGAACTGACTGAACCGGCAGTGCGGCATTCGATTTGAACGCCAACGCATTGCCGTGTTCACGTCGGTTCCCGTGGGTTGGCTCTCTGAGTATGGTGTGCGGGGCAGGTGTCTGTCACGGGTACGCGCACGGGTCGACGATCGGGTTGTGGGGCTGCCGCGTCCGGAAGCCGGGGACGCCCCGATGCCCCGGCACGGTCTCCTAAGATCAGCAATCATGGTGGCGCGTTCAATCCTGTTATTCGTCCTGGCTGCGGTCGCCGAAATCGGCGGTGCCTGGCTTGTCTGGCAAGGCGTCCGCGAGCAACGTGGTTGGCTCTGGGCGGGACTCGGCGTCATCGCGCTAGGAATGTACGGGTTCGTCGCCACCCTGCAGCCCGATGCCCATTTCGGCCGGATCTTGGCCGCCTACGGCGGCGTATTCGTCGCCGGCTCGCTGGCGTGGGGCATGGCCCTCGACGGGTTCCGACCCGACCGTTGGGATGTGATCGGCGCCCTGGCCTGCCTGGTAGGCGTTGCCGTGATCATGTACGCCCCTCGCGGCCACTAGCTCAGCATCACGTGGCGGCCGGGCAGGCCCAAACCGACCCATCGGGGGCGGATCGGGACGCATCACCTCGGCCCCGCCGATCAGTATCGACGGTGACGGAGACGGGCCGGCACGCTCAGCGATCGCCGTATCGATCCCGGGTACGGCCAGACAGTCGACCAGCATTTCATGGGCCGTTGCCGCGTTGGATAACCCGGGGGGATCTCAGTGGCGCAACAGGTTTCGGTGACTGTGGGTTTGGGTTATGTAGTGGTGCCAGGTAGCAGTTCGGCGATCAGGGTCTGGACGCGGTTGGCGATGTCGTCGCGGATGGAGCGGACGACCTCAAGGGCTTGGCCGGCGGGGTCGGGCAGTTTCCAGTCCCGGTAGGTGACTCCCGGGAAGTATGGGCAGGTGTCTCCGCAGCCCATGGTGATCACGACGTCGCTGGCTTGCACCGTGTCGGCGGTGAGCACCGCGGGGCTGTTGGCTGTGATGTCGATGCCCAGTTCGGCCATCGCGGCAACGGCCGCCGGGTTGACTTGGTCGGCGGGTTCGGTGCCCGCGGAACGGACCTCGATGCGGCCACCGGACTGGTGGATCAGCAGTGCGGCCGCCATCTGGGAGCGACCGGCGTTGTGCACGCAGACGAACAGGACGCTGGGTTTGTCGGCCATCAGCGGGCACTGCGTGATTGGGACTCGGGTCCGAAGAGGCGGGTACGCAGCGCCAGGGACACGTAGACGAGTCCGACCAGCACCGGTACTTCGATGAGCGGGCCCACGACCCGGCCAGGGCCTGCCCGGAGGTGGCGCCGTAGGTGGCGATCGCGACGGCAATCGCGAGTTCGAAGTTATTGCCGGCAGCGGTGAACGCCAACGTGGTGGTGCGCTCGTACCCGACGTTGAGGAGGGCGCCGAGCAGGTAGCCGCCGGCCCACATGATCGCGAAGTAGGCCAGCAGCGGCACCGCGATGCGGGCGACATCGAAAGGCCGGGAGGTGATCTGATCACCTTGAAGGGCAAACAGGATGACGATGGTGAACAGCAGTCCATAGAGTGCCCAGGGGCCGATGCGGGGCAGGAATTGCGACTCGTACCAGGTGCGGCCTTTGGCGCGTTCGCCTAGGCGGCGGGACAGGTACCCGGCCAACAGTGGGACGCCGAGGAAGATCAACACCGATTTGGCGATCTGCCACGGGGAGACCTCGATCCCGGTCTGGGACAGGCCCAGCCAGCCCGGCAGCACCGACAGGTAAAACCAGCTCAGCGCGGCGAACATGAGAACCTGAAAGATCGAGTTCAACGCGACCAGCACTGCGGCGGCCTCGCGGTCCCCGCAGGCCAGGTCGTTCCAGATGATGACCATGGCGATGCAGCGGGCCAGCCCGACGATGATCAACCCGGTGCGGTATTCGGGCAGATCGGGAAGTAGCAGCCACGCCAGGGCAAACATCACCGCCGGCCCGATCAGCCAGTTCAACACCAGCGAGGACGCCAGCAGTTTGCGGTCGGCGGTGACCTCGCCGAGCTGGTCGTAGCGGACTTTGGCCAGCACCGGATACATCATCACCAACAGCCCAAGGGCGATGGGCAGCGAGACTCCGTCGACCTCAATGGCACTTAGGCCCGCGCCCAGGCCGGGCACCAGCCGCCCCAGCAGCAGGCCGGCGGCCATCGCTACCCCGATCCATACCGGCAAGAGCCGGTCCAGGGTGGACAGCTTGGCGGCCACTGCGGGTGCAGCAGTCGATATGGCGGTGTCACTCATGAGGTTTCTCTCCCGTGGCGCGAGCGGCGTACCGCTTCACTGGCAGCTGTCAACGTGAGGTGGGTCGGGGCGCGGTGGCGCGGTCGTTCGCTGCGGCTGTCTCAATCAGACGATGCGGCGGGTTTGGTGGCGTGGATGATCGCGCCGTGCATCCCTTCGGCCACCTGGTGGGTGAACGTGACCGTGGCATCGGTGAACCCGGCCGCGGCCAGTCCGTCGAGGTACTCCTGGCGGGACAGCGCTCCGGCGATGCAGCCGACGTAGGAGCCGCGTTCGGCGCGCTCGGCCGAACTGAGGTGGTCTTCGGCGACGACGTCGGAGATCCCGATCCGCCCGCCGGGGACCAGCACCCGGAACATCTCGGCGATCACGGCCGGTTTGTCGGCGGACAGGTTGATCACGCAGTTGGAGATCACCACATCGACGGCGGCATCGGGCAGCGGGATGTCTTCGATGGTGCCCTTGCGGAACTCGACGTTGGTGACACCGGCCTTGGCTCGGAATTCTTCGGCGTTCCGCCTCGCCAAGGCCAGCATCTCGTCGGTCATGTCGACGCCGTAAGCAAACCCGTCCGGGCCGACCCGGCGCGCCGACAACAAAACGTCGATCCCGCCGCCAGAACCCAGGTCAAGCACCCGCTCTCCGGGGTGCAAGTCAGCGACCGCGGTCGGGTTACCGCAACCCAGGCTGGCCGCAACCGCTTCAGCGGGAATCTCGGAGTGCTCGTCGTCGCCGTAGAGACCGGCGCCGAAGATGGTCCCGATATCGGCTGAGTCGCTGGACCCGCAGCAGCTCGCGGCGGTCAGCACATCGCTGTTGGTAGCGCCCCCGCTGATCGCGGTGGCGGCGGCGCCGTAGCTGGCCCGGACCTGATCACGCAGCTCATTGTGTTCGGCGGTCATCGCACCTACTCTTTCCATCGACAGACATCTATGTGAGCAGTGTGCGGGAAACATCGATGACTGTCAATGCGTGTGTCATACTGGGGCCATGCCCGCCGCGATCGCCTCCCCGACCGAACGCGATGACTCGTTGCTGGTCGCTGACGTTGCGGCGTGCTGCAGCCCGATCACCGACGGCGTACTCGACGCGGCCGCCGCCGAGCGGCTGGCCGGCGTGCTCAAGGCGCTGGCCGAACCGACCCGGCTACGGCTTGTGTCAATGATCGCGGGCCATGAGGGCGCCGAGGCGTGTGTATGCGACCTGACCGCTACTGTGGGGCTATCCCAGCCGACGGTGTCGCATCACCTCAAGATCCTGGTCGAGGCCGGCCTGCTCGACCGAACCCAGCGCGGCAAGTGGGCGTACTACCGGCTGGTGCCCGCGGCCCTGGATGCGCTCGGCGGGGTGTTTGTTGTCCGTTGTCGTTGTGGCTGAGGCAGCGCTTGAGGGCCTGACCTGCGATGCCTCGGATTCAGTGACGGCCGCCGCTACCTTGAGTTGTCCTGCCGCCGGGTGTCTCGTGCTGGCCCCGCAAGAGGCGTTATGCGTCCGGCGCGTACGCCGTTGGCGATGACGACGACTTCGGCAAGCTCGTGCACCAGTACGACCGTGGCCAGGCCGAGGGTTCCGAACATCGCCAGCGGCATGAGCACGGTGATGATGCCCAGGGAGAGTCCGACGTTTTGCACCATGATCTGCCGGGAGCGTCGAGCATGTGCTAGTGCGTGGGGCAGGTGCCGCAGGTCTTGGCCCATCAGGGCGACGTCGGCGGTTTCGATCGCGACATCGGTTCCCATGGCGCCCATCGCGATTCCCAGGTCGGCGGCGGCCAGGGCCGGAGCATCGTTGACGCCGTCGCCGACCATCGCGGTGGGCCGGTGAGCGCCCAGTTCTGCGATCAGGTGAGCCTTGTCCTCGGGGCGCAGTTCGGCATAGACGTGCTCGATGCCGGCTTGGGCGGCGAGCGCCGCCGCGGTGGCGTGATTGTCGCCGGTGAGCATCGTCACCTGGTAGCCGCCGGCACGTAGCGCGGTGATGACCTCGGGAGCTTCTGGGCGTAGTTCGTCGCGCACGGCGATGGCACCGAGCAGCCGGTCATCGCGTTCTACGAGCACCGCTGTGGCCCCGGCTTGTTGCATGTGCGCTACGTGATCGGCGAGGTCGGCGGGGTCGATCCAGCCGGGCCGGCCCAGCCGGATGGCTTGCCCGTCGAGGTGGCCGGTCAGCCCAGCTCCGGCAACGGCGTGCACGTCACTCGCGGCGGCCACCGGCGCTTGGGTAGCGGCCAGGACGGCCGCGGCCAGCGGGTGTTCACTGCGGGTTTCCAGCGCGGCCGCGACCGCCAGCACCTCTTCGCGGGTGGCGTCGTTGGTGGTGGCGATGTCGATGACGGTGGGCCGGTTGGCGGTCAAAGTTCCGGTTTTGTCCAGCGCGATCCCACTGATGGTGCCCAGGGCTTCCAGCGCGGCACCGCCCTTGATCAGTACCCCGATCTTCGAGGCGGCACCGACTGCCGCCACGACGGTCACCGGCACGGCGATGGCGAGCGCGCACGGGGACGCGGCGACGAGCACCACCAGAGCGCGTTCGATCCACACCAGCGGGTTACCGAAGATGCTGCCCGTCCCGGCGATCAGCGCCCCGGCGATCATGATGCCCGGCACCAACGGCTGCGCGATCCGATCGGCCAGGCGCTGGCTGGCGCCCTTGCGGGCCTGTTCGGCTTCCACGATCTGCACGATTCGCGCCAACGAGTTGTCCTCAACGGTCGCGGTGACCTCCACCTGCAGCACTCCGGACCCGTTGATCGACCCGGCGAACACCTCATCACCGGGTCCGGCCTCTACCGGCACCGATTCGCCGGTAATCGCCGAGACGTCCAGGGCGGTGCGCCCGGCAACAATGATGCCGTCGGTGGCCAGGCGTTCCCCGGGTTTGACAATCATCTGATCACCGACGCGCAGTTCGGCTGCGGCCACCACGGTTTCGACACCTGCGCGCAAGACCGTGGCCTGATCCGGCACCAGCGCCAGCAGAGCACGCAGGCCGCGGCGGGTACGGGCCACCGCGTATTCCTCCAAACCCTCGCTGATGGAGAACAAAAACGCCAGCATCGCGGCCTCGCCGACCTGACCGAGTCCAACAGCGCCGAGCGCGGCGATCGTCATCAACGTGCCGACACCGACACGGCCCTCGGTCAGTCGCCTAACGGTTGAGGGCACGAACGTCGAAGCGCCCACCGCGAGCGCCACGACTTTCAATCCCAACGCCACCGGCCCGAATGGAGTCAGCCACGCCGTCACCAGTGAGGCTGTCAGCACCACCCCGGAGAACGCGGCCCGCCGCAGCTTGACAACGCCCCACAGCCGCTCCGACTCAGGGTGGCTGTCGTCGTGGTCGCAGCAGCCATCGCTTCGTTGCACTGGTCGTTGTGAAACCCTGTCAGCTTGCTCGCCGGATAGCGTCCGCTCGCTCCAGTCGAGGATTCTCTGCACCACACCGGGGTTGCCTCCCTCGACCGAGTGCGGCGCCCGGGCGGGCACCGACTCGGCAGGGATGTGCTCGGCGGCGGCGATCGCCGACAAAATGGCAGCGGTGTCGCAGCGCTCGGGTGAATACCAGACCACCACGGAAGCCGTGCGCGGATACGCGCGGACCGCATCCACACCAGCCACCGTGGCGACCGAGTCCTCGATCGCGACAGCCCGCACCGCGTCGAACCGAAACCAGTTAGCACGCACCCGTATTCGTCGCGCACCCGCAGACACGACAACCAGCGCGGCCCCGTGATCGGAGGAAACCTCAGCAGTAGGCACAATCGACCTTTCCCCGTGAAAACGGCTAACCCATCACTTGGCAGCAGTCGTCATCGTCAGCCTTGGCGGCGGGCGGCCGAGGGGCATCGTCGCCGATGCGTCCGCGGGCTTCGGCGACCACGTCGGCGACTTTCAGCCGGGCCGACTCCGCTGCTACCTCTGCGCTCCGAGTTCCGCGCAGTCCCCACTCCGTCACGGTCACCGCTGCCCGGTGAACCGGCGCCGTGCCCACCGCCTTGCGCAGCACCTCGTAGGCGCTCACCCCGACCAGCCCGGTGAACACTGTCCCGGCTGCTTTGGCCACGAACCCATGTATAGCCACTGCTTATCCCTTCTGTTCTGCCAACTCACTACGATTGAGCGACCGCGATCTTCAAGGTCACCGGATCGCTGCCACTGATGGTCATCGACCAACGGTGGCCTCGGCTGCGCCCGATGCGGCGTCCTCGCCGACACAGGGCTGGTCGGTATCCACCGCCAAAACAACCTGGACCAGCTCGCCCAGAGCACGGGCGAGGTGAGGGTCGGCCAGCGCGTAGCGAACCTGCCGGCCCTCATAGGTCGCGATGACCAGCCCGCAGCCCCGCAAACACGACAAATGATTGGACACATTCGACCGTGTCAACCCCAGCTGCGCAGCCAACTGGCCCGGGTAGCACACCCCATCGAGCAGTGCCACCAGAATCCGACACCGCGTCGGATCCGCCAGCGCTCGGCCCAGCCGAGCCAGCGCCGATTCCCGCGTCTCACACGTCAGCATGCACCAAACAGTACAGCCGATACTGATATGTCAGCAAGGGCTGAATTGTGCCATGGCTCCACACGCCGCCGTCAGCCCTGACGCCGCCCAGCTGGCCCAGCCGGGCACGGTGATCGCGGGGATTGACCTGGTCGTGGTTTCCACGCGTCGAAGTGGTGTGCGCGGCGGGTGGCGCTGAGTTGTTGATCGTGGATCCACTGTTCGATGGGGCGGGTTTGGTCGCGGTGCTGGGGAAACCGGGCGCTGACGTTGACGTAGACCGCATCGACGGCGCGGGCACGGGCGGGTGTGGCTGGCGCGGTGCCCCAGATCCGGCGATGAGCGCCGGCCAGGATGGCGGCCAAGGCGATCAGGTCCGGGTAGGCGCCGATGTGCGTGTCGGCGTCGGCGCGGGCAGGCGGCAGCGTAAACGGGCTGGTGCTGCGTGCCCAGCAGCGGTGAATCCGCGCGACATCCCTGACCGCGAAGCGCGCAGCGTCGCCGTGACACCGATCCAGTCGGGCATGGCGCTGCGCTGCGGCGATCACCGCGGGGGCGCAGCGCAGATCGCGTTGATCGTCGAGGGTGGAGGTGCCTGCACCGATCCATCGGCGGTGGCGGCAGCAGACGGTCGCGTAGTCGGGCAACCAGCAGTAGACCGGCTCATAGACACCGCGGCGTGCCATGCACAGGCGGCATGCGGGCCGGGCGTGGCGGCGTTGGCGGGTGGTGTCGCGGTCGGGGGCGGCCAGCCCGATGAGCCGGGCGTGAAGGATGCCCACGGGCTGGCCGCTGGCGGTTGCCAACCAGTCCGGCCGGGGACGGCAGATCGCTGGACCGTCGGCCAGGTAGCGCCGCAGACCTCGGGGTTCTAGGTGGTTGGCGTGCGCGAGCCGATCAAGATAGGACTGCACCGTTTCGCCACGAAACGGTGTGACGGTGCGCGGTAGTGGCGCGGCAGGCCCCTGCGGCCACGCCGGTGGGGTTGATACGTCAGCTGGCATGGCGTTGCGCCGATGTTTGGGCTGCGTAGTCGATGAGCACCGTGTCCATCAGATCCCTGGTGAGGTTCTCGGTTTCGTCGAGCATGCTGCGGATCGCAGCCGAGCGGATCAGGTGCGCCAGGCTGCCGATCATTCCGCCGGTGCGTCGATGCAGGTATTTGGCTTCGGCGACCAGCGTTCCCGCGGTGTGATGGTGCAACCGCAGGGTGCCTTCCATCGCGGCCACCAGCGACTTCCATTCCCCGGCGTACGGGAACGGGCTGGTGTTGATCACACCGCAGCGCCCGGCGAGCTGGCGTCCGCGGGTGCCGGTGAACACACCGGAGCGCTCGACGTCGATGCCGGCGTAGACGAACGTGGCGGGCAGGTGTTCGGTGAAGTACTTCAGGTGATCGGACAGTTCCTCGCCGGCCCGGGTATCGAGGTTGAGGTTGTGGATCTCGTCGACGATCACGATGTCGGTTCGGGCGTCGATGAGGACCTGGCAGACAGCGTCGGCGATATCGGTGACATTCATCCGCGGTTGCATCGGCGGAAGGCCCAGGAATCGCGCGAACTCCATCGCGAGTTTGCGCGCCGAGCCTTTCGGGGGCGCGGTCACGTATACGATCGGGATCCGGGACTT
Source organism: Mycolicibacter algericus DSM 45454 (assembly GCF_002086455.1). Lineage (GTDB taxonomy): Bacteria > Actinomycetota > Actinomycetes > Mycobacteriales > Mycobacteriaceae > Mycobacterium > Mycobacterium algericum. The sequence continues at coordinate 361,594 of NZ_MVHC01000001.1, read as the reverse complement.
GTCGGCGAATCGTGTCCTGATACGCAGTTCGTGGAATCGGCCGAGTTGTTTGACCGCGGTGGTCTTGCCGGTCGCGGCCGCCCCGGAAATGATCAGCCCGCGCCGGGCGCCGATCTCGCGTTGGTTGAGCAGGGTCAGCAGCCGGCCTTCGTTGGTGATGCGCTGGATCGCCGACGTGGTGACCACGACCAGTTCACTGTGATGCGCTACCCGGGCTTCGTTGTAGTTGGTCCGTTCGGTCTCCGACAGGGTGCTCCACTGCTCATCGGGTAACAGGGTGAACTCGGGTGGATCGGCATCGACGAAACGGCGCCAACCCTCGAGCGTGGTGGTGGGTTGGCGCCGGTCCTCGAGTTGGCTCACCGGGGCAAAAGTGTTCACAGCCGCCACGATTCAGCCTCCTTGCGTGCATCGAACACCGGTAGTGGAATGACTTGGGCGATCTCGATGTCGTCGGCGTCCTCGTCACCGCCTGGCGGCGGCTCCTCATCGCAGGGTTCTGCGGTATCCGGCGGGCGGGGCCAGGCCGGTGTCGCGGTGGCTCGCGTTCGACCCGCCACCCTGCGATCCTTGGATTCCTGTCGGGTGGGGGCGGGGCCTTGCGCGGCCCGGTCGAGCAGGTCATCGGCCGCGCGGGCGATCTCGGCTTCGGTGGCCTGATCGCATCCGCGCTGGGCCAGCACGGACCGCGCATGCTGCCATACCAATTCGCCGAACGGTACCGGGTGGCTGCGCAAATGCGTCCAGGTCGCGGCCAGCCAGCCCTCGTCGTGATGGTTGCGCACCCAGATCCGCGACACGTCGTAGGGGTCGTAGTGCACCTCCCACTGGCCCTTCTTGGATTCCACCCCCGAGTGCTGGCGGCGGTAGGGGTTGAGTGCCTTAGCGTCGTAGCTGCGGTTGTTGACCCGGATCCCGTAGGAATTGATGCGCCGCCAGCACGACGGCAGTAACTCGATGTAGTCCTCGGCCGACAGCGGCACCGGAACATACCCGGCGACCTCGACCAAGGCGGCGTACTTTTCGTTGGGCGTCAACGCCTTGCCCGGGGTGACGGGGTCACGCAGGCCGTCGTGGGGCCGGTTTTGCCATACCGCGACGATCCACTCATCCAGCAGGGCTTGCAGCTCCACGATCGACCACACTGCGTCCTGTTCGGCGTTCTTGCCGCGCCGCTCGACGCTGGAGCCGACATACCCGGCGACATGCTGGGCGAACAAGGTGGCCACCGACTGCAGGGTCCGCTCGATCTTGGGTTTGTCGGTCGGCGTATCCGGGTGGGCGGGCTGCAGATTGATCCCCAACGTGCAACACGCCTGCCGGAAGGTTTGCGACAGATACGCCTTCCCGTGGTCGCACACTACGGTCTCCGGGGCGATCACCGGCCGGGCGGCCGCATCGGCCAACCGTTGATCCACGCCGGTCAAACAGCGATACGGCAGCACCGACCGCGACATCCGCAGCGCATCGGACCACTCCGGCCGCATCGGTTCTGGCGTCAACGCTCGGGCCAGCAGCAGCGCCGCGTCGACCGCTTTGGTCGTGGGCCGCAACACCGCGGCCGGAATCGAGCAGGTCGCGTCGTCAACCATGCCGGTCAGCTCGACCCGGTCCACCGTGCCGTCATCGAGGACCACCCGCACATCCAGGGGGGTCGAATCGATCTCGACCACCTCGCCGGGGCGCGCCACCGTCAGCGCACCGAACGGGCCGTCGGGCTGTTTGGACAACGAACGCCGGGTGCGCGCGGACCCGAACGTGTGCCGGCCCTCCGACAGCCTCTTCACCAGACGATAGAACGTCCGCTGAGACGGCATCGCCGGTGCGTCCTGGGCACCGTATTGAGCCACCAGCGATTTGGTCACCCGTCGCTGCAGGCGGCTCACCGTCCCGGTCGACACGTCGGTCTCGTCATCGATGGCCTGCCGCACTGCGGCCACCAGCCGCTCGTCGACGCGGCCGAACATCGCCCGCCGGGGAATGTGCCGGCGATCCACAACCCCCAGCAGGCCGTCTCGTTCGTAGGCATAGCGTTGCCGCTGCAACGTGTACAAGCTGATCTCGTGGCCAGCCGAGCGCAGCTCGGCGAGCTTGGCCAATTCGCGCTGCCGCAACGAACGCGACGCCGGATCGAACTCCGGCCGCGGCCGGCTACCCGCCTCGGAATCAACCCGTCGACCCGTCAACACCTCGATCAAGTGCCGTTCCCACCAGCGGGCCCGCTCGGCGGCAGCCTCGGGCACCCCGGCCAACGCTTCTTCGGAACACAAAGCCGGTCGCGATCCTGACACCAACTCCAACGCCGGGTCGCCCAGCAGCCGAGACAGCGGTACCACCGACTGCCCGCCGACCGCATCGGTCAGCCTGGCTGAACTGCCCGAAAGTGTGACAACCGTGAATACGCCGTCGGATAACCGGATTTCATCGCCCTCGCGGATGACACCCGACCGCATACCCGTCATCGTGACAACGCGGGCCCGACGATCGACTCCTCGGTCAAGACAGCCGCGGAAAGATCCACGCCCAGTCGCCGGTGCCACAACAGGTGAAACAGCACCGGCAACACCATGATCGCTTCACCGACCGGTCTCACCCCGGTCATCAGCGGCCGCGCCGAGTCGAACACCGCCTCCAACGCTGCGGCGACCGCCGGGCGGTACACCCGTGGATGCCGATACCCAGACAACCAGCGCAAATTCGCCGTCACGACCGGATCCGCAACGCCCGCTCGCCGATAGGCCCATCCCAGGGAACGGCACGCCTGCTCGGACCGGTCGAACAACTCAGCATCAGCATCCGATATTCGGTCATCGGCCCGCACGTCAAGAACCGTCGCCGTTCCGTCGGACAACCGCACGAAGTAATCAGGCACGTGGTGCCTGCCGTCACCCCAATGGAGCCGGAACGGCTGCGACGCAACACCAACCACCGCGGGATCGGCGTCCAGCGCGATCAAATGGTCACGCTCCGACCACGACTCGTACCCAACGTGCTCACGAGTCGTCGAAAACCACCACAGGCCTGGATAATTGCCCTGCCCGCGAAACGCTGGGAAACCACGCACGGGTGAGCAGTCCAACTCAAAGGCCACTGCGGCACACTCCGCCAGCGGCAAGCGCGAAGAACCCCCGGAGGAGTTGAATTCCACCTCAACGCCACCGTTGACCTGCGGCCATAGCGCCGCCGGCGCCACACTCACCTAAACAACGCTACCGGCGGTACCTCGGATAGATTGGCAAAGACACGCCGATACCGCAGATACGGTGGCAATACATCACATCGGATGTCAACGGACAATGAACGACCAATCACCAGGTGTCGCCGAGCAGTTCAACGCGACCCCGGTCGCCCAGGCCTGGCTGCAGAACTTCCTGGCCGCACCGCCGCCGCAGCGTCAGCAGCTGGTCGAGCAGGCACAGCAGCGGCCCGAAGCGCCCGAGTACGTCGCGCTGTTCAGCCCGCTGGCCAACGACTGCGACTACTACTGAGCCCGGTCACTCTTCGACGTTGTAGAACGAGTCGCCGTCTTCGGGGCTGCCGGAGACCTGAGCACGGTGCCGGCCGCCGGTCACGGCCTGGCCGGCTTCGTCGGGGTCTCGTTCGAGTCCGGCATCGGGACGCTCGGCGGCCAGTTTGTCGTCCAGCGATTCGTCGGTCGCGTCATCGACCGGTTGCCAGCTGTCCGGCGGGGTCACGGTCGCATCGCCGTCGTCGTTGCGCAGCTCGTCGGAATCGGTGGCCTCGCTCGGCGGCAGGGTGTCGTCGTCGGTGGTGTCGGTGGCGGGATCGATGTCGGGTCGATCGGTCATGTGCTCGGCGCTCCCGGGATTCAGTCGGTTTCAGTTGGCGATGGCCCATTGCGGTTGCGGCGATTCCGGCGTCATGTAGCCGACGCCGCGAACGGTGTCGACGATCGACTCGTGGTCGGCGCCGAGTTTGGCGCGCAACCGCTGCACGTGCACGTCGACCTTGCGCCGGCTGCCCTCACCGCCCCACACCTCGTGCAGCAGCCGGGTGCGGGTGAACGCGTGACCGGCATGCCGGACCAGATAGTTCAGCAGTTTGAACTCGGTGAGGGTGAGGTCGAGTTCGCGGCCCGACAGCGACACGCTATAGCTGTCGGGGTGGATGATCAGATCGCCGAATTGCACTGCGCTCTGCTCGGATTCGCGTCGGCGCGCCAGCGCCAGCCGCAGTCGCGCATGTGCCTCGGCCGGCCCGGCCGTCGTGACCAGCACGTCGTCGACCTGCCAGTCGATGTCGACGGCGACGAAGTCTTCCGCGGCCACCACGGCCAGCACCGCGGCCGACGGCGCCCAGGCGCACAGCCGCCGGCAGGTCTCGCGTGCGGTCGCCAGTTCGGTGCAACCGTCCACCAGCACGGCCGCCGCGCCGCGACAGTCCGCGCGGGTCACAGCGAGCGGCGCGCGGCCGACCGAGTGTCCGAAGACGCGTAAGGCCGACAGGGTCTGTTCGAACTCGTCCCGGTCGGTCAGTAACAGAATCTCCATCGCTGACTCCAACCCTCCGATGTGCTCCAGCGCCCTCGAGTGCTCTTCAAGGCCGTTCAAGGCACTATTACCCGCTCCGGGGCGTGAGTAACCGCACAGCGACAGGCCCGGCCCGCCGTAGCGGGCCGGGCCTGCCTTCAATCGGGCTACTGGTGGGACTGTTCGCGTGACTCGGCCGCCTTCGCTCCCGCACGGGCCGATTCGGCCTCGGCTTCGCGCTTGGCGGCGTCGCGCTGCGCTTCGCCCTTGTCCTGCTGTGCCTTGCCCTCGCGGGCGAGCTCGTCGTTGCCGGTCACGGTTCCGACGGCTTCCTTGGCCTTGCCCTTGACGCCCTCGACGGCGCCGCGGAAGCCCTCTTCGGGTCCGCTCTTCTCTTGGTCCGACATAAAATCCCTCCCTGGATTTCGTGGATGCGACGGGCCCGTGTGCGCTGTCGGCCCGCCACACCTGCAAGGCTTCCCGGCGGCTCGCCGGCTCAAACGTCGAATCACCTTGACGCAGAGCCGATCAGCGCGGACGGTGGGAGGCATGGAACGCCCCATGCGACCGCGCCCCGGTGGCGACCGGCTGGGCCAGGAGGACGCGGAGGTTCGCTCGGCGGTCAGGTTCGCCGGCGTGATCACCGCGATCGGCGTGGCGGTGGTCTTGCTGGCGGCATGGTGGGCCAGTTCGTGCGATGCGAGCACGGCGACGGTGCAGACGGTGGCGTGCGGACGGCCGTACCGGGCCGTGCTCGCCGCGGCGTCACCCGTGGTCTTCGCGGCCGGTGGACTGCGTGCTTTTCTGCGCACCTACCGGGTGTGGCGCGCTCGGGGCACCTGGTGGGGCTGGCAGGGCGCCGGGTGGTTTTTGATGTCGTTGATGCTTCTCGTACTGATCATGAGCGCGGTGCCGATCAGCGGTATGCGCTGATCACGCCGGATTCCGTCGGCATAGCTGCCGTGTGGCTGTGAGGTTTCTGAAAGTGGAGCGTTATTTAGATCACATCGGCTTACGATAGTTTTCGGTTGCGGACGGGTTCGCCACACGGGGTCCCCCACGAACGGGCGGCTCGGCCACGCGGCCTCCGGATGGGCCGGACGATTCACGAAAGGAAGAAGCGATGGGCGATACGTTTCATGACCCCGTTGACCATGTCCGGACGACCCGGCCGCATGCCGGCCGTGCGGTGATCGACGTCATGGGTTGGCCCGGTTACAGCCTGCTGGTGGTGGGCATGGTCGCCGGGATCGGCTGCCTCACCGCGTTCGCCACCGGCCACGACCGCCAAGGCGTGGCGGTCGCCGCCCTCGCGGTGTTCGCTGCCGGCCTGGGGGCGCTGTGGCTGCTGATGGAGCACCGGCGGATCGGCCGGGTGAACCAGCAGTGGCAGCTGGCGCACCCCGAGTTGCAGCGGCAGCATTCGACCGGTTGAGCTAGCAGAAACGACGGCCCGACCGGTTATCCGGTCGGGCCGTTGTCGTCCCGGTGGTCCGGAATCGGCATGGTTGGCGCGCCGGCAGATCGGGTACAGGGTTCCCGTGACTAACCTCCGGGCGGCCGACTATGCGGATTTGACGGCGTGAACAGTCCCTCGGCGCGCAGCGGTAGTCTCGGTCCGACATCGCCGGGAGGCTCAATGACCGACATCCACAGCGACCGGACCTTGCGGTCGTGCAGCGAGCGAGCCGTCGAGTTGCGGGTGGCGCCCAGGCTGGAGAGTCTGGCCGTGGTGCGCATGGTGGTCGGCGCCATCGCGACCTTCGAGGATCTCGACGTCGATACCGTGGCCGATCTGCGGCTCGCGATCGACGAGCTGTGTACCCAGTTGATCCGCTGCGCCGCCCCCGACGCCACGCTGCAGGTGATCATCGACCCGAAAGACGACGACGTGACGATTGTGGCGTCGGCCGCCGGCGACGGCGCCGACGTGCTGACGCCGGGCAGCTTCAGCTGGCACGTGCTCACCTCGCTCGTCGACGACGTGCAGACCTTCCATGACGGCCAGGAACCCGGTGGCGCCGGTGATGTGTTCGGCGTGACCTTGACGACCCGGCGGGCGGAATCCAGGCAGTGACCCGGGGCGCCGCCAGGAGCGGCTCACAGTCAGGATCGGAATACTCCGACGTCGGCGACATGTTTCGCGAGCTCGCCCATTACGAATCCGGTTCCACTGATTTCCGGAACCGCAAAGACAAGATCGTGGAGCGGTGTCTGCCGCTGGCCGATCACATCGCCCGCCGATTCGAGGGTCGCGGCGAACTGCGGGACGACTTGGTCCAGGTCGCGCGGGTGGGCCTGGTCAACGCCGTGACGCGCTTCGACGTCGAAACCGGTTCGGATTTCGTCTCGTTCGCCGTCCCGACGATCATGGGCGAGGTCCGCCGGCATTTCCGGGACAACAGCTGGTCGGTCAAGGTGCCGCGCCGGCTCAAGGAGCTGCACCTGCGGCTCGGTTCGGCCACCGCCGACCTCTCCCAGCGCCTGGGCCGGGCGCCGACCGCCACCGAACTGGCCCGGGAGTTGGAGATGAGCCGCGAGGAGGTCGTCGAAGGACTGGTGGCGGGCAGCTCCTACAACACGCTGTCCATCGACAGCGGCGGCAGCTCCGACGAGGACGACGTCCGCTCGATCGCCGACACCCTCGGCGACATCGACGCCGGGATGGACCGGATCGAGGACCGCGAGGCGTTGCGGCCGCTGCTCGACGCGCTTCCCGAACGGGAACGCACCGTGCTGGTGCTCCGGTTCTTCGAATCGATGACCCAGACGCAGATCGCCGAACGGGTCGGCATCTCGCAGATGCACGTCTCGCGGCTGCTGGCCAAGTCGTTGAGCAAACTGCGCGACCAGCTGGAGTAGCCGGTCCTCCTCAGCCGCCCAGCGCGTTCTGGGCGGTCAGCGACGACATCACCGCGTCCGGGCCGTCGAAGCTGTCCTTCTTCAACGCCCGCAGCGTGTCGACCAGTTTCGGCTCGGCGCCGTTGTGCCGGGCGTGGTCGGCGAGCTGCTCCGCGGTGCCCGGATAGTCGAAACCGGCAAGGCAGCTCTGCACTTGAGCGACGTCGAAGCCCATCACTGCGCAGTACCCGGCGGCGTCGCGCCGGAAACGCATCGTCAGCGCAGCCGGTAGATCTCCGACCAGGTGCGAACCAGCTCGGACTCGTGCGCACCGCCGAACATGTAGACCGGTGAGGCGATCGGCAGCGCCCGTTCGACGCGGACCAGCACCGCCTCGCGGCACGGGAACTGCGGCCCCTGCGTCTCGGTCACCCACTGCCGCAGCCACTCGTAGACCTCGTCGCCGGGCGGACGCAGTTGAGCGGTGCCCTTGAAGCGGTAGCCGCGGCGACGCAGGAAGTCCACCACGTTGACCTCGATGCGCGGATCGCGGCGCAGGTCGGCCACCGTGGTCGGCGACGCCATGTGCATGAACGCCAGGTGCTCGTCGCCGTAGACCAGCAACGACTCCTTCGGCGACAGGTTGGGCGAGCCGTCCTCGCAGATGGTGGCCACGAATGCCAGCTTGGCGCTCGCCACGATCAGGCGCATGTCGTGGTCGATGATGCACACCGCTCATCCCATCGTTTCGCAGCCGTCGTTCACCGCCCCGCGATCGGTTACCCGCGCGGGCGGGGGGCGAACCTCAGCTGCCGGCGGTCAGGCCGCGGGTGGCGGGCCCCTCCAGCAGCGTGCCGTCGGGTGCGAAGCGCGAGCCGTGCAGCGGGCACTCCCACGCCCGATCGGCGTCGTTCCAGGTGACGATGCCACCGAGGTGCGGGCAGACCGGCGAGAGGCGGTGCTCGACGCCGTCCACCCGGCAGTGGGCCTGCAGGTGCCACGGCGGTCCGCTGACCACGCCGGCGGCGTCGCCGCCCAGGCCGAGCCGGCCGATGCGGGCCGTCGGGGTGATCCAGCCTTTCGCCAGATTGAAGCCGACTTCCAGGTTGGCCGTCACCGCGGTGGACAGGCCGCGCAACTCGCGGGTGCTCCAACTGGCGAACGCCCGGTCCCAGTCGGGTCGCTGCCCGAGCAGCCGGCCCGCCAACGCCAGCGCGGCGGCCGCCCCGTTGGTCATGCCCCATTTGTTGAAACCCGTTGCCACGTAGATGGTGTCGCTGTCGGGAAGGATGGGGCCGACATAGGGCAGCCCGTCGATGGGCGCGTAGTCCTGCGCTGACCACAGGTGCGTGCGGGTTGCGCCCGGGAAATGCCGGAGCGTCCACGACTCGAGTTCGGCCAGCCCGTCGCCGGGATACTTGGCGCGGCCGACGGTGTGTCCCGCCCCGCCGACCAGCAGGCGCTCGGAGCCGTCGGTCGGGGCGTAGCGCAGCGACCGCGTCGGTGAATCGGTGGAGATCATCATCGGGCGGGGGATCTCGCCCGGCACGTCGAACGCCATACAGTATGACCGGCTGGGCTTGACTCGGGCGAAGTAGCCGCCGCGGTCCAGAATCGGGATCCCGGTGGCGAGCACCAGTTGGGCGGCCCGCAGTTCGGCGTGCCCCCGCGGGCCGTCGACATTCAGTCGCAGGCCGCCGCGTCCGCCGGAAACATGTTGCAGCCGAGTGTGTTCCACCAGCTGGCCGCCGGCGGCGAGCAGTTCGGCGCGCAGCGCGTCCAAGAACTGCATCGGGTCGAACTGCGCCTGCCCTTCCAGCCGTACCCCGCCGTGATACGGGAACGGCACATCGGCCCGCGGCTCCCAGGTCACCGGTAGTCCCAGTGCGCGGCAGGCGTCGTACTCGGCGCGCGCCGCGCCCACCCCGTGGCCGGACTGGGCGTAGCTGTAAGCATCCTCGCGCTGCACCGCGACGCCGGCCGTCGCGCAGAACGACAGCAGCCAGTCCTGGCCGGCGCGGTTGCCTTCCAGATACCCACCGGCCCGCTGCTTACCCTGCTTGGCCGAGATGGTCGAGAGCTGGGTGGCTTGCAGCAGGCTGATCTTGGCGGTGGTGTTGCCGGTCGCGCAGGAGCCGACCGTCCGCGCCTCCAGGACCAGCACCTCCCGGCCGGCCCGGGCCAGCAGCACCGCGGTCATCAGCCCGGTGATACCGGCGCCCGCCACCACGACGTCGGCGCGGTCGGGGAGATCCGCCGCGGTGTCGGAGGCCGGTGAGGTGGTGATCCGGTCGGCAAGCCACAACGAGGTCATGGCCGATCAGTTACCCGGTAGCACGGCGGCGAAACGTATCGCCGCAACGAGCAGCGGGTTTCGGCCGTGCTGCGCTGGGTATGCGATCGGACGAATCGGCAGCCGTACCCGGAGGGACAGCCATGGACGCACTGACGTTTCTACGTGCCGACCACGAAAGCGTGTTGGGCATGTTGGAGGTGCTCGACGGTGCGCCGCAGGGCGATGGGGCGCGGGAGAGCGGGCTGTCGACCATGGTCACCAATCTGGTGATCGCCGAATCCCAGCACGAGGCCGTAGAAGAACAGCTGTTCTGGCCGGCGGTCCGGGCGGCACTCGAGGACGGCGATCACTTGGCGGACCACGCCATCGCCCAGGAGGAGGCCGGCAAGACGCTGCTGCAGCTGCTTGAGGACGGCGCGCCCGGCGAGCCCGAATATCACCGTGCGCTGGACGAATTCGTGGTGGTGGTCCGAGAGCATATCGAATACGAAGAGAACGTGGTGTGGCCGCGGTTCAAGTCGGCGGTCAGCGCGCAACAGCTCGAGCAGTTGGGCGACAGGCTGCAGACGGCCAAGAAGATCGCACCCACCCGGCCGCACCCCAACGCCCCGTCGGGCGGGTTGGCGCAGAACACCATGGGTGTTGCTGCCGCCGCCGTCGACCAGCTGCGCGATCGGTTGAGCGGCCGGGCGGCCGATAACCCGCCCGACGCACCCAAGAGCTGAGCGCGGTCAATCCGGCGGCTCCTCCGGGGAGCCGCGCTTGCGCGCTTCGCGCGCCCTGGTTTCGGTGTCGTATTCCTCGGCGGCCTTCGCATCGAGTCGGTCGACGGTGTCTTCCAAAGACTCCCCGTGCTCGGGCTGTTGGTCATCGCGCTGTGTCATCGGGGCGGCTTCGCGCTTACCCTGTCGCGCGGTGCTGTTCGTGAGTGAACGGCTTGTCGGCGCCGACCGCGGGGCTACCGTCGGGATTGTCCTGCGGGCCGCGGTTCTGCCGCAGCGAACCGCCGAGCCAATCCCGGCTCGGGCTCTTGACGTACTCCCACTGCAGGCCGTCGGGCCACGGCCCCCGGCCCTGGTTCCAGGGTCCGCGGCTGGCCTCACCTTCGGACATGTTGAACGCCACGTTCTGGAAGCGCTCGTCGCCGGGTGCCTGGCCGGGCGGGAAGTTGGCCGGAAGCTCGTTGAGGGCCGCGGTGAACTGCTGGAAGTGGGCGACCTCGCGGGTCATCAGGAAGGTCAAGGTGTCCTGCACGCCGGGGTCGTCGGTGAACTGCTTGAGGTATTCGTAGACGATTTTGGCCCGCGACTCGGCGGCGAGATTGCTGCGCAGGTCCACCGAGGGGTCGCCGTTGGCGTTGATGTAGCCGCCGGTCCAAGGCGAACCCGCGGCATTGCTGACGTGCGGGCCACCGCCGCTCTCCACGAAGTGCAGCGGATTGAGTGCCACCTGGTGGATGAGCTGCTCGCGGCCGTCGCGGCTGGCCACCGCCGGCATCCAGTCGCAGCGTTCGTTGGCGTTCTTCAGGTCGTCGTTGAGCCCGTCGAGCAGCATGGTGATCAGATTGCCGACCATCTCCAGGTGGCTGAACTCTTCGGTGGCGATGTCCATGAACAGGTCGTACATCTTGGGGTTCTTGCGCCGCAGCATGAATGCCTGGGTGAAGTACTGCATCGCCGCCTTCAGTTCGCCGTTCTCCCCACCGAATTGCTCCTGCAACAGACCGGCGAACCGTGGGTCGGGCCGCTCGACCCGGACTTCGAACTGCATCTCTTTGTTGTGAACGAACATGGTGGCTCCCTCGGCCAACGACGGATCTCGGATGCCCGCGGCGTACCCGCAACGACCGTCGCCAAACATTCGCTCGACGTCGGTCCCGAGCGCGTTTGTGCCGCGGTGTGCGCGGGTAGCCCGGCGATGTTCGCCGGAGACGGATGTTCGCGAGAGACGACGGAGGCGATCCGCATGCGGGCAGTGACATGGCAGGGCAAACGCAAGGTCCAGGTCGACACCGTGCCCGACCCGGTGATCGAGAAATCGACCGACGCCGTCATCGAGGTGACGACCACCAACATCTGCGGCTCGGACCTGCACCTCTACGAGGTGCTCGGCGCGTTCATGGACCCCGGCGACATCCTGGGCCACGAACCGATGGGCGTCGTGGCCGAGGTCGGCAGCGCGGTCACCAACCTCAAGGCCGGCGATCGGGTGGTCATCCCGTTCCAGATCGCCTGCGGGCATTGCAGTATGTGTCGCCGCAGCCTGCCGACCCAATGCGACACCACCCGGGTGCGCGAGCAGGACACCGGCGCCGCACTGTTCGGCTACTCCAAGCTCTACGGCCAGGTTCCCGGCGGGCAGGCGCAGTACCTGCGGGTGCCGCAGGCGTCCTACACCCACATCAAAGTGCCAGAAGGGCCCCCGGATTCGCGGTTCGTGTACCTGTCCGACGTGCTGCCCACCGCGATGCAGGCGGTGGACTACGCCGAGATTCCCGAGGGCGGGTCGGTGACGGTGCTGGGACTCGGGCCGATCGGCGACATGGCGGCCCGCATCGCCGCGCACCAGGGGGTCAGGGTGATCGGCGTGGATCTGGTGCCCGAACGGCTGGGCCGGCTGGCGCGCCGCGGCATCGAAACCATCGACCTGCGTGAGGCATCCGATCTCGGCGAGGTGATCCGCGACCGCACCGACGGACGGGGGACCGACGCGGTGATCGACGCCGTCGGCATGGAGGCGCACGGCTCCGGCGGCGCCAAGGCGGTGCAGCAACTCAGCTCGCTGCTGCCCGACGCGGTCGCCGGGCCGCTGATCAGCAAGGCCGGTATCGACCGGCTCGCAGCGCTGTACTCGGCGATCGACATCGTGCGCCGCGGCGGCACCATCTCGATCATCGGCGTCTACGGCGGCAAGCTGGATCCGCTGCCGATGTTCACCCTGTTCGACAAGCAGGTCACGCTGCGGATGGGGCAGGCCAACGTCAAACCGCGGGTCGAGCGGTTGATGCCGCTGCTCACCGACGCCGACCCGCTGGGCGTCGACACCTTCGCCACCCACGAGCTGCCGATGGAGGAGGCGCCGCGCGCCTACGAGATCTTCCAGGAGAAGCGCGAGGGCGCGGTGAAGATCCTGCTCAAGCCTTAGCGCTCAATCCGCTCGAGCCGGCGCCGGTCAACAGGTGCGCGGACTCGAACAACAGGGCATGCGCGAACGCCTGCGGCAGGTTGCCGCGCAGCTGACGTTGCCCGACGTCGAACTCCTCGGTGAGCAGCCCGGGCGGGCCGCACGCGGTGCGGCCACGCTCGAACCACTGCAGCGCCGCAAGATCGTTGCCCTGCTGGTGGTCTGCCAATGCCATGGCGAAGTTGCACAACAGGAACGCGCCTTCGGCCTCGCCGAGGCCGCGCCGGTCGGGGCGGTAGCGGTAGACGAAGCCATCACGGGTCAGCTCTCGGCGCACCGCCGCCAGCGTCGCCAGCGTGCGGGCATCATCGGCCGGGACGGCCCCCCGCAGCCCCGGCAGCAGCAGCGCCGCGTCGATGCCCGGATCACCGGGTGCGCGTTGCCATCTGCCGTCGCGGTGCAGACAGTCGTCGCCGGCGTCACTGACCAGCTTGTCGGCCAGCCGCTGCCAGCGGGCGCCTTCGGCCGGCGACGCCACACCGGCGATGCGGCGCAGCCCCGCCGCGCAGATCAGCCGGGAATGCGCCCAGCGGCGGTTGCCGAGCTCCCAAACTCCGGCATCGGGTTCACCGCAACGGTTTTCGATCGCATCCACCAGGATGTGCACCGCAGCCCAATGGGTGCTGTCCAACCGATCCAGTCGCGCGGCAGCGGCCAGCAGCAGCAGTATCTCCCCGAACGTGTCGAGCTGGAACTGGTCACCGACCCGGTTGCCGGTCCGGGCGGCAGCGCCGGGGTAGCCGGGCAGGTGATCCAGATCGTGTTCGGGCGGGGGCGCGCCTGCGTCGACGCAGTAGGCCGGCCGCAGGTCGGGCCCGTCGGCCAACACCCGCTCGGAGACGAACCGGACGGCGTCATCGAGCAACGGGTACGCCCCGGCGACGGCGATCGCCTGCCCGGTGTAGCACTGGTCGCGGATCCAGCAGTAGCGATAGTCGAAATTGCGCCCGGCGCGCGCCCGCTCCGGCAACGACATCGTGGCCGCCGCCACCATCCCGCCGCCGGTGCTGGTCAAGCCGCGCAGCACCGCGTACGCCTGCCGGACATCGACGTCGGCGAGTGTGCCGGTGAACTCCGGAACCGCTTGCCGCCAACTGCTTTCGGTGACGTGCCAGGCCTGTGCGGCGTCGGCCGGCCGGTCCGGCAGTTCGCGCTCGGACAGTTCGAGCACCAGGTCGTGATCGTGACCCGGGGCGACGTCGACCACCATGCGCAGCGACCCGTCGGCAGCCCGATGGGCGCCCCCGGCGCCCGTCCACCGGAACCGGTGCGGCCCGGACCGCCCGGTCCACACCCCGTCGCAGCAGGACAGCCCTGCCATGGCGGTGGTGCCGAAGTCGGCCCGGACGTGCAGTGCCACCTGCATTCGCACCGGCCGGTCGAGTGCGGTGATGCGACGCAGCACCACCGCCGTGTGCGGGTCGCCGGGGAAGGCCAGTGCCTCGCGGCACTCGACGATGCCGTCGATGGTGACCCAGCGGGATCGCCAGATCAGCGACCGCTCCTCGTACTGGCCGCCCCACACGTAGCGCCGCTGCGGGGTCACGGCGTATACCCCGTCGCCGCCGAGCAGCGAACTGAACACCGCCGGACTGTCCCACCGGGGCAGGCACATCCAGCAGAAGTCACCGCGCGGCCCGACCACGATCCCGCGCTCGCCGTCGGCGATCAGCGCGTACTGGCGCAGCACCTGCGGCGGGAACCGCTCCAGCAGCGATTGCCCGTCATCCATCAGCGGTGCATACCCACCGTCCGGGGCCGGTAGTCGGGTAGCTCTCGACCCGCCGAATCAGGCGATGCGGAACCGTTCGAGATCGGCGTCTTTGACGGTCAACCCGTGCCCGGGAGCACTGCGATCCGGACGCAGCACGCCATCGGGTCCCGGGTCGATGGTCCCGTCGAACGCCAACCGCTCGATGCGAACGTGATCGTGGAAGTACTCCAGGTGCCGCAGCTGCCAGATCGCGGTGCCGACCTGGCCGCTGATCTGCGGGGCGCAGTGCAGCGACAGCTCCATGCCGCGCGCGTCGCACAGCGCGGCGACTTTGAGCACCCCGGTGATACCCAACGCGCGGGTGACGTCGGCCTGCAGGCAATCCACCGCCTGCGCGTCGAGCATGTGCTGAAAATACGGCAGGTGGTAGCCGTATTCACCGGCGGCGATGTCCATCCCGCCCGGGCCTTGGACGCACAGCGCATGCAGGCCCGCCAGGTCGTCGGAGGGCACCGGTTCTTCCAGCCAGCGCACGTCGCACTCGGCGAAGCGTTGCGCCCACAGCAGCGCCTGCTTGCGGGCATAGGCCCCGTTCGCGTCGACGAACAAGGAGGTGTCGTCGCCGATCGCCGCTCGAGCGGCCCGCACCCGGCCCCGGTCGGCCTCCGGGTCGCGTCCCACTTTCATCTTCACCCGCGGGATCCCGGCTTCCACCCAGCCGCACAACTGGGCGCACAACGTGTCGTTGTCATACGAGGTGAACCCACCGCTGCCGTAGACCGGGGTGCCGTCGTGTACCGCGCCCAGCGCGATGGTCAGGGGCTCGTCGAGCAGCCGGGACCGCAGATCCCACAGCGCGATGTCGACCGCCGAGATCGCCTCGGCGACCACGCCCGGCTTACCCAGGTTGCGCACCGCGTGCTGCATGTCGGCCCAGCGGGCCGGCGGTTGCAGCGCGTCGCGCTGCTTGATGACGCCGGCCAGTTCGGCCTCGACCACCGTGGCCACCGCCGTGCCGCCGTAGGTGTAGCCGGTGCCGACCTGTCCACCGGCGGTCACCGTGACCAGAACCAGGGTGGTCGAATCCCAGGCGAAGGTGCCGTCGGATTCGGGGGCGTCGGTGGGAATCGAGTAGGCCGTGGCTTCGACGGACTCGACCGGGATGGCCGCACTGGCACGCGGACTCATGTCCGGCTGACTACCCGCAACATGCGGCCGGTATGCGCGCAGTCCGGCAGCGTTGATCTCAAAACGGCTGATCTGGAACGGGTTCGGGTGGCACGATGCGCTGCACGGCGAAGTCCGCCGCGAGTGCCGTCATCCCGTTCGTCGCGTAGGCGGCGTGCGCGGCGCCGTCGGCGCCCGCCGAGCAGACCGGGTCGCCGGGCGCGCACAACTCGATCGTCTTGGCGGCATAGCCGGGCCCGACCGTCAGCGGCGGCGCGCCCAGCGAGTGCAGGAACTCCGTCGACGGTCTGCCCAGCAGTGCGACGGCCGCGACCCGGTCGGCCGCCTCCGGTCCGGGCGGCGGCGGGAACCCGTCGGCGGCCGGCGCCGGTTCGGTGAGGTAGCCGATGAGCGCCGCGCCCCGGGAATACCCCCCGAGCACCAGCGCGGTGTCGGGGCAGCCCGCCGCCATGTCGGTGATGTGGCCGGCGGCGTCGGCCACCCCGGCGACGGTCGGGCCGAATTCGGGCACGGCGGGAAAGTCGACCGGGTGGACGCCCACCGAACGGCCGCCGAGGCGCCACCGCAGCGCGTCGATGAACTGCTGGCCCATCCATCCGACGCCGGGCGGTTCGGCGGTGCCGCGGGCGAACACCACCTCGACCTCCGGGCAGCCGAACGCGGCCGCCTCCCCGGCGGGCCAGCACGGCAGCACGCAGCCGCACAGGCAGGCCGCGGCGAGTATCCGACTAATCACAGCAATTTCTCCGATACCCACAGCGCCTTGTCGGCAAACCGTGGTTTAGCTCGGCTCAAAACGGCAAGCCTACGTCGGTACCGTCACCGACGGGACCTTAGCCGAAGGGGATAAATCAATGATCACAACGTCTTTGACCAGGCTCGCTGCCGCCGCCGGCGGAGCGGCGCTGGCGCTGTCCGCCGCGGGCGTTGCTGCCGCGGACCCGGCGCAGGATCCGGCGGTGAGCACCACCTGCAGCTACTCCCAGGTGGTGGCGGCGATGAACGCGCAATCACCGGAGACCGCAGCACAATTCAATGCCACACCGATGGCGCAGACCTTCCTGCAGGACTTCCTCGCCTCGCCTCCGCCGCAGCGTGAGCAGATGCTGCAGCAGGCCCAGGGCGTGCCCGAGGCGGCGCAATTCGTCAACCTGGTCGGCCCCATCGCCAAAACCTGTAACAAGTACTGAGTAATGGCTCAATCGACCGGAGCCGGTAACGCCATCGCCGATGCGGCCAAACGGGAAGCCGACGCCTACCGCGGCGACGACCCGCGGCCGCTGGGGGGGATACGCGCTGGTGTTGCTGGTGTACGGCGGGTTGGTCGCGGCGGTAACCGTGGCCGCCGCGGCCACCGGCCGCCGGTTGCCGCAACGGTGGGCGGCCGGCGACCTGCTGACGGTGACCCTCGGCGCTCACAAACTGTCCCGCACGCTCACCAAGGACGCGGTGACCAGCCCGCTGCGGGCGCCGTTCGCCCACTATGCGGGCACCGGGGGCCCCGCCGAGGTGATGGAGGAGACCCGCCATTCCAGTCAGCTGCGCCACAGCCTCGGCGAGTTGTTGACCTGCCCGTTCTGCCTGGACATGTGGGCGGTCACCGCGTTCGTGGCCGGGCTGGTGTTCGCACCGCGGTTCACCCGGCTGGTCGCCGGCACGTTCACCGCGCTGGCCGGCGCGGATTTCCTGCAATTGGCCTACGCGAAGGCGCAGCAGATCGCGCAGGAGTGAGACCGGAGTGAGTCCATGTGCGGTATCGCGTTCAACCTGCCCCGGGTGGTGACGCTGGCCGCCGATGTCGCGCTGCTGGGACTGGCGGGCGTCCACGGCGACCTGTTGGCGACGTCGGCGAGTCCGCCCGGATACTTCGCGGTGTACTGCGTCGCGATGATCGTCGGCTGCCTCGCCGCCGCAGCCATCACCTGGATCGACGTCGATGACGTGGTGCCGGCGCTGGGGTGGCTGGCCGGCAGCGTCAGCTGCGGCGCATTCGTGATCGGCTACCTGGTCAGCCGGTTTGTCAGCCTGCCCGGTCTGCCGACGGTGACCGGGCGGTGGGATCTGGCGCCCGGCAGCGTGGCGCTGGCCTGCGCGGGCGGTTTCCTCGCGCTGCACCTGTCGGTGCTGTCCGGGGTCAACGTCGCCTTCGGGCAGGGGAGGGCCTGGTACGACTGATGCTCGACTTTCCGGCGTGGCTGCGCGTCGAGCACTGGCTCAACGTGCTGTTCCTGACGCTGCTGATACGCAGTGGCATCGAGATCCTGTCCACCCATCCGAAGCTCTACCGGCACGACGACAGCGCACCAGGGACCGAGTGGGCGCGGTTCACCCGCAAGGTCATGCCCACCGACAAGCTCTACGACACCTTGGATGAGGAGGAGGACTACCACCCGGTGATCGCGCTGCCCGGACATGCCCAACTGGGCATGGGGCGGCACTGGCACTTCTTCGCGGTGATCGGCTGGATTCTGGTCGGACTGTCGTACTACATCCTGCTTTTCGCGACCGGACAGTGGCACCGCTATTGGCCGTACTCCTGGTCGATCTTCGCCGACGCGTGGAACGACATCGTCACCTATCTCAGTTTCAACCTGCCGCCGCTGCTGCCCGGCGAGCCGCTGGACGCCATCCAGAAGCTCACCTACGCCGCGGTGATATTCCTGCTGGCGCCGTTCCAGATCCTCACCGGCGCGGCGCAGTCACCGGCGATCGAGGCGCGCTTCCCCCGCTACGTCAGGCTGTTCGGTGGCCGGCAGTCCGCCCGCAGCCTGCATTTCCTCGGTCTGGCCGCGTTCGGGGTGTTCATCGTGATCCACCTGACGATGCTGTTCTGCTGGGGGTGGGGCCGGCTCAGCGCATTGATGATCTTCGGGTCGGTCCGCAACACCTACTGGGCGACCGCACTGTCCCTGTTGATCGTCGCGGCGATCGTGGCGGTGCACATCGCGGCGACGCTGTGGAGCCTGCGCAGCCCGGCCTCGGTGCGCCGGGTGCTCGGCGCGGTGATCGCCGTGCCGCGCCGGGGCCTGTTGCGCCGGTTGGATTCTCGGCAGGACTATCCGGCGCGGATGATCTCCGCCCAGCACCGGGTCAACGGCAAACCGCCGACCGCTGAGAACTACAAGGTGATGGCGGTGCACAACTTCGTCGATTGGCGCCTGCGGGTCGGTGGGCTGGTGGAGCAACCGGCGACGCTGGATCTGGCCGGCCTGCGCGCCCTGGCCGCGCCGCAGACCCAGCGGGTGCTGCACAACTGCGTGCAGGGCTGGTCGTCCATCGGCGAATGGACCGGCGTGCCACTGGGCGCGCTGGTGGATTTGGTGCGACCGTTGCCGCAGGCCCGCTACATCTGCTTTATGACCATGCAGGACAACAGCACCGACGAGCCCAGCGCGCACGGCGGCGGACAGTTCTACGAGGTGTTCGACCTGAAGCTGGCCCACAAACCGCAGATGCTGCTGGCGTATGCGATGAACGGCCGGCCGCTGCCGATCAAACACGGTGCGCCGCTGCGGTTGCGCGCCGAGACGCAGGTGGGGTTCAAGATGGCCAAGTGGATCAACCAGATCGAGTTCGTCGACGACTATGCCCACATCGGGAAGGGACGGGGCGGATGGCGGGAGGACAACGTCTACTACAGCATGGACGGGGAGATCTAGCCGTGACCACCGATACCGCCGCCCGCCCCGAGTTGACCGACCTCGAAGCCGCGGCCCGCGAACGGGTGTCGGGCCTGCTACGGGTGCGCGGCGGACACTGCGCGGCCTGCGGTGGCACCGAGTTCGAGGTGGGGCAGGCGCTGTACCTGGGGTTTCTGTTTCTCGACGAGGACGACGACGCCTACCTGGTCGCGCTGAACTGCCGCAACCCGTCATGCTCGCAGCCGCGGACCGCGATCCGGTTGCGGCGCAAGGAATTTCTCGATTAGCCGACGACCGCGGCGTCAGTCAGGCGGGCAGGTCCGGGCGGGCGAGGTCGAACCGCTCCACCAGGTCGGCCACGCTGCGCAACTCATCGCACACCGCCGCGACACGGCGCTCGGCGTCGTCGTCGAGCAGGCCGCGGTCGTGGTAGTACGCCAGCCGGCGCAGTCGCCCGGCCAGCGCGGTGCCCCACCGGATACTCAGGTCGTAGATGTGCCAATCGTGCACCTGGGCGCGTTGCCCCAGTTCCCGCAACGCGCGCACCTGCTCGGTGAGCACCGCGACATCGTCGTCGATGCGGATCCGCTCGATCGAGCTCACGTGGACCTCCCGTCGTCACAGCCGGGGTTTGGCGACACTGGCCACGACCGGCTGACCCCGCAGGGTCAGATAGACGCGGTCGGGTCCGATCGCCATGCCGGACAGAGGGGCGGACCGGGCCGGCCCGGACGGTAGACCGGCCCGGTAGTCGATGACACGCAGCACCGGGATGCTGCCGTGTGGATAGCCGGTGAACGGCGCCGACTCGAACACCGTCACGGCGGTGTCGGTGGCGGCATACACCCGGTTGTCGTCGGAACCCAGATAGCGGATCGGCGAGGACACCGGCGAGCGGCCGATCTCCTGCAAACCGTGTCCGCCGCGGGCGGATTCGACCGCGTAGAGCGTGTCGCCACGGCTGTCGGTGAGATAGATCCGGCTCGCCGCGGTGCCGTCACCGGCGGCCGCCATGACGGCGGTGTGGAAGCGGCCGCGGGGCTCCGGCGGCGATGACGTCCCCTTGTAGTGGGAGATTCCGTGCGGTCCCCAGACGTGGAATTCGATGGCACGCCCGCGGTTGGCGCCGTCGACGACGCCGGTGGCGCCGGCGGCCACCCGGGCGGCGGGCAGTTGGCGCAGCCCGTGCTCCTCGACCGGGGTCACCGTCGCTCCGTCGGCGGACAGCGCCAGCAGCACCCGCATGCCCGAATCCTCGGACAGGTAGGCCGGTGCCGGTCCGGCGTCGATGTCGCCGATCTGCTGCAGGCCGGCCAGCTCGATCGCCGCGACCCGGTTACGCCCCGGCTGGGGTACGAACACGGTCCGGTCGTCGGCGCGGCTGATCTGCACGTTGCGCCCGGCGTGCAGCGGCGCCGACAACCGGGTGGTGGCCGCGCCGGGCTGGTCGGGATTGTCGACCGCGGCCAGTCGCCCGTCGTCGGTGAGCGCGATCAGCGAGTCGGTCCGATAGGACCACACCGGGTCGCGCAGCGGTGTCTGCACCGGCACGGCGGCGGCAACGGGCGCGCTCTGCAGCGACTGCCCCGGCAGCGAACAGCCGGCGCAGACCAGCACACCGACAGCCGCAGCGCCGTACCACCCCCGCCATATCATTCCGGCGGGGTACCCCCGTCACCCGCCGGCTACACCGCGCCGTTTGTGCGGGTGGGGCATCGGGTATGGGATGTCCAGCACAAAAAGGGCATGAGCTGCCCGAAAGGCCCGAAGAAGGGAAGGGGGAGGTCGATGTCCGGATCGCGAGAGGGGCGCCGCGTCGCATTTCTGGTGGCGCCCGAGGGTGTGGAGCAGGTCGAGTTGACCGAGCCGTGGCGCGCGGTCGCCAAGGCGGGGGCGTCCCCGGTGCTGGTGTCGACGACCACCGGACCGGTTCAGGCGTTCAACCACCTGGACCGCGCCGACCAATTCGACGCGGACCGGGTGGTCGACGATGTCTCGGCGGATGACTTCGATGCGCTGGTGCTGCCCGGCGGGGTGGCCAACCCCGACCAGTTGCGCACCAACCATCGTGCGGTCGCGTTCGTGCGGGAGTTCTTCGATGCTGGCAAGCCGGTCGCCGTCATCTGCCACGGCCCGTGGACCCTGGTGGAGGCCGGCGTGGTGGCCGGGCGGCGACTCACGTCGTGGCCGAGCCTGCGCACCGACATCGTCAACGCCGGCGGCCAGTGGGTGGACGAACAGTTGGTGCGCTGCGACGGCGGCCCGTCGATCCTGCTGTCGAGCCGCAAGCCCGACGACCTGCCGGCCTTCTGCGACGCGTTGGTCAGCGAGCTGGAATCGCGGAAGGTGGCGCTGTGACCGGAGAACCGATGCCGGTACCGGTCCAGACCGACAACCATCGCGCTCGGCTCTGGGTCAACTGGGTGACGGCGCTGTTGACCGCCGCCGGGGCCGCCCTGGTGATGGTGGTCGCGACAGGGGCGGTGATGAGCACCGCCGCCTGCAGCACCACTGAGTGCCCCGACCTGGGCCCGAGCGGCGTGGTGTTCGGCATCTTCTATTACGGTGCGCCGGTCATCGCCGCGCTGGCCATCCTGATCTCGTTCTGGACCGCGGGCCGGCGGCGCGGATTCCTGGTCCCGCTGGCCGGCTGGGTGCTGTTGGGCCTCGACCTGCTGGCGCTGGTGATCGCCTTCCGGCGCTAGCAGCGGCGTCCGGTTACCCGATGATCGTCGTGGGTATGCCTAGCCGATATGGCCGAGATGGATCACCGCCGGGCACCCGTGCTGGAAGCCCTGGCCGACTATCACCGCAAGGACCGATACGGCTTCAGCCCGCCGGGACACCGCCAAGGCCGCGGTGCCGATCAGTCGGTGCGTGATGTGCTGGGGGACGACCTGTTCCGCGCCGACGTGCTGGCCCGCGGCGGGCTGGACGACTGGCAGGCGCGCGGCGAGGTGCTGACCGGCGCCGAGCAGCTGATGGCCGACGCGGTCGGCGCCGAGATGGCGTTCTTCTCCACCTGCGGCAGTTCGCTTTCCGTTCGCGCGGCGATGATGGCGGTGGCGGGCGGCTCATCCGGTGGGCTGCTGCTGCCGCGCGACAGCCACAAGTCGATCGTGGGCGGGTTGATCTTCTCCGGCATCCAGCCGCGCTGGATCACCCCGCGCTGGGACGCCGAGCGACATTTCAGCCACCCGCCGTCACCCGAACGGGTCGCCGGGGCGTGGGAGGAACATCCCGATGCCGCCGGCGCGCTGATCGTCAGCCCGTCGCCCTACGGCACCTGTGCGGACCTGGCCGCCATCGCCGAGATCTGTCACCGGCGCGGCAAGCCGCTGATCGTCGACGAAGCCTGGGGCGCGCACCTGCCCTTCCACGACGGCCTGCCGACCTGGGCGATGGACGCCGGCGCCGACGTCTGCGTGGTCAGCGTGCACAAGATGGGCGCCGGGTTCGAGCAGGGCTCGGTGTACCACATCCAGGGCGATCTCATCGACCGCGAGCGGCTCACCGCCTGCGCCGACCTGTTGATGACCACCAGCCCGAGTGTGCCGATCTACGCGGCGCTGGACGGCTGGCGGCGCCAGATGGTGCAGCACGGACACGAGATGCTAAACGCCGCACTGGCCTTGGCGCGTGACGTGCGTGCGCGCATCGACGAGCTGCCCGACGTCGAGGTGCTCGACGATGTGCTGCTGGGTGCCGAAGCCTCCCACGACCTGGACCGGCTGCAGGTGCTGGTGGACGTCGCGGCGACCGGCACGTCGGGGTATCAGGCCAGGGACTGGCTGCGCGAACAGCGCTGCCTGGACGTGGGATTGGCCGACCACCGTCGCATCCTGGCCACCATGTCGTTTGCCGACGACCGCGCCAGCACCGACCGGCTGCTGGATGCGCTGAGCGGGTGGCGCGCCGCCGCAACGTCTTTCGATCCCGCGGCGCCGGTCCGGCTGCCCTCGCCCGAGGAGATGCAACTGGAGAGCGTGGCACTGCCCCGCGACGCGTTCTTCGGCCCCACCGAGATGGTCGCCGCAGCACAGGCCGCCGGCCGTATCGCGGCCGAACAGCTCACGCCGTATCCGCCCGGCGTGCCGGCCGTGGTGCCCGGCGAACGACTCGACACCGCCGTCATCGACTATCTGCGGTCCGGCCTGGCGGCCGGCATGGCGTTGCCCGACGCCGCCGACCCCTCCCTCGAACACATCCGGGTGGTGGCCTGAGGGTTTACCCTTCCCGAGCCGGGGTAATCGGTAGCCATGACACAGACGTCGCTGCACACTCCGGTCGACGTGGTCGATTTCCTGACCGGCCAACACGACCGGATCAAGACGCTCTTCGACGAGACGTTGCGGGCCGCCG
Source organism: Mycolicibacter algericus DSM 45454 (assembly GCF_002086455.1). GTDB lineage: Bacteria > Actinomycetota > Actinomycetes > Mycobacteriales > Mycobacteriaceae > Mycobacterium > Mycobacterium algericum. Next base: position 337,879 of record NZ_MVHC01000001.1, on the reverse strand, counting down.
GTGGCGAGCGCGAGGAGTCGTTCGTCCGGTTGCGTCGGCTGCTGGCCGTGCACGAGACCGCCGAAGAGGAGATCGTGCACCCGCGGGCCGCCCATGAACTCGACAACGGCCGCGAGCTGGTCAAGGCGCGGCTGGCCGAGGAGAAGCAGGCCAAGACGGCCCTGAGCGAGCTGGAGGACGTCGACGTCGATTCGGAGTTCTTCACCGAGAAGCTACGGGAGCTGCGCGACGACGTCATCGAACATGCCGGCCACGAGGAGCGCGACGAGTTCGCCGGGCTGCGTGCCGAACTCGGTGACACCGAACTGCAGTTGCTGGAGCGGGCGGTCAAGCTCGCCGAGGCGATCGCGCCGACCAGGCCGCACCCGGGAGTCGAGAGCGCACCGGCCAATGCGTTCGTGGGGCCGTTCGCCTCGATGGTGGATCGCGCCCGCGACGCGATTCTGGGGTACGACTCATGATCGGACTCGGTCTGCTGCTGCTGATCATCGGGCTGGTGTTCGACGTGTACGTGCTGTGGGCGATCGGGATCGTGCTGTTGGTGATCGGCGTGGTGTTCTGGGTGCTGGGGGCGGTCGGCCGGCCGGTCGGCGGCAGGCGTTACTGGTACTGATCGCGCTGGCCGGCCGGGCCGTCCCGAGTGTCAGACCTGGCCGCCGGCACCCAACGTGCGCTGCATGTCCGGCTTCATCGCGACCAGCTGCGCGTTCCAGTAACCCCAGCTGTGTACCCCGTTGGTGTCGAGGTTGAAGGTCGCGTTGTGCCCGCCCGCGCCGGTGTAGGCGTCCCGAAAAGCGTTGTTGCTCTGCATGACCACCTGCTCGATCACCTGTCCCGGCAGGCTGCCTTCGCCGATCTCCGACGGGGTGCCGTTGCCGCTGTAGACCCACAGCCGGGTATTGGCGCCCGCCAGTCGTCCGGCCTGGACCGTCGGATCGTTGCGCTGCCAACCCGCACTGCCGGTCGGTCCCCACATGTCCTGCGGGTTGAAGCCGCCCTCGTCGTTCATCGCCATGCCGATCAGCATCGGGCCGTTGCCGCTGGACGGGGTCAATAGCGCTGAAAGCGATGCGGCGTAAGCGAATTGCTGCGGATGATAGGCCGCCAGGATCAGCGCCGACGATCCGGACATCGAAACGCCCACCACCGCGTTGCGGGTCGAGCGCACGCCCCGCCCGGCGAGGAAGCCCGGCAGCTCACTGGTCAGAAATGTCTCCCACTTGTAGGTCTGGCCATTGGCCGACCCGTACCAGTCGGTGTAGAAGCTGGAACGTCCGCCGACCGGCGCCACCACCGAGATCCCGGACCCGCTGTACTCGTTGAACGCCGGCGTCTCGATGTCCCAGCCGCTGCGGTCCTCGCGGGCCCGCAGACCGTCGAGCAGGTAGACCGCCGGCGCGCCACCGCCCTGGAATTCGACGGTGATGTTGTGGCCCATGCTCGGCGATGGCACCGAGAGGAATTCCGGAGCGGCGGCGCCGGCCGGCGTGGCCGCTCCCAGGCCGATCAGTCCCGGCAGCAATGCCGCCGCCGCGGCGGCGTGCGTGACCTTGCGCCGACGCGTCGTGTAGTTCCACATTTGTTTCTCCCCTTTCGCATACACCCGAGAGCCAACGCCGGCCGGCCGGGTGCGCGAGAGGGGAGAGATCGACACTGGGCCCGTGAGGCTTTGGTTTTGTCATCGCTCGGCGTCATGAGACGCCGCGGATGGTTGCCCTACAGTCTGAAGACACCACACCTAACCTTCTTGTCTTAACAAAGTGGGAGGCCGTTGTCCAGAGCGGGGCGCGGAAGAAAAAATTGAGATTCGCGGTTTGAGCCGGAGCCGCGGTGGGCACCTACACCGACATGTCCGCGCTTGGCTTCCGTTATCGCATCGGCCCGCTGGCGATGGCAGCATCTGCCGCCGGTGCCGCAATCCTTTTCACCCCCGGCGTGCCCGCCGCGAACGCCCAGCCGTGCCCCGATACCGAGTTGGTGTTCGCCCGCGGAACCGGTGAGCCGCCCGGCGTCGGACCGACCGGACAGGCATTCGTCAACGCGCTGAGCACGCGGCTGGCCCCCAACCCGTTGTCGGTCTACGCGGTCGACTACCCGGCCAACGACCAGTGGGACACCGGCGTCGACGGCATCCGGGACGCGGGTGCGCACGTGGTCTCGCGGGCCACCTCCTGCCCGCGCACCAAGATGGTGCTCGGCGGCTATTCGCAGGGCGCCGCGGTGATGGGCTTCGTCACCTCGGCGCAGGTGCCCGACGGTGTCGACCCGGCGACGGTGCCCAAGCCGCTGGATCCCGATATCGCCGAACACGTCGCCGCGGTCGTGCTTTTCGCGATGCCCAACGAGCGGGCGATGAGGTTCCTCAAGGAACCCACGATCGCGATCGGTCCGTCCTACCAGGCCAAGACCTTGCAGGTCTGCGCGCCGGAGGATGCGGTCTGCTCCGAGGGGCTGAGCTTCGCCGCGCACGACAGCTACGCCGGCGACGACGCAACGATGGTCGAGCAGGGGGCCGACTTCGCCGCTCGCCGGCTGCAGAGCCGGCTGGGATAGACCCTGGCCGGGCGTAGCCGCCGCCGGCGCTGGCGGCGCAACCAGATCCGGGTCGCCGATCCCGCGGATGTTCGCCGCTCCATCCAGGGCACCGCCATCGGCAACTTCATGGAGTGGTACGACTTCGGCGTCTACGGCTACCTCGCCACCACGATCGCGCGGGTGTTCTACCCCGGTGCCGGCAGCCTGATCGGCGCCTTCGCCACACTGGCCGCGGCGTTCGCGATGCGCCCGCTGGGCGGGCTGGTCTTCGGCCCGCTCGGCGACCGGATCGGGCGCAAACGGGTACTGGTCGCCACCTTGGTGCTGATGACGCTCGGCACCACCGCCACCGGCCTGCTGCCCGGCTATCGCGCTATCGGTGTGGCGGCGCCCATCCTGCTCGTCGCGACCCGGATGGTGCAGGGCTTCTCGGCGGGCGGCGAGTACGTCGGCGCGATGGTCTATGTCGGCGAACAGGCCCCGGACAGCAAGCGGGGCATGATGGCCGGATTCCTGCCGCTGAGTTCGCAGGCCGGTTACGTCGTCGCCGGCGCGCTGGTGACCGGACTGCGGACCTGGCTCTCCGATGAGGCCATGCTCAGCTGGGGATGGCGAATCCCGTTGCTGCTCAGCGCCCCACTCGGGCTGGCCGCGCTGTATCTGCGGCTGCGCCTCGACGAGTCACCGGCGTTCCGGCAGGCCGGCGGCGGCCGCGGCGATGGCTCCGGTGACGACGACTCGGCCGCGGCTCAGCTGCGTCGCACCACCAGGCAGTGGCGGCCGCTGGCGCTGTGCGTCGCCTTGGTGCTGACCTACAACGTGACCGATTACCTGCTCACCGGGTATCTGCCCAGCTACCTGCAGACCTCCGCCCGGATCCCGTACCCCGGCGGGCTGCTGCTGATCGTGCTGACACTGCTGGTGATGATGGCCACCGTGGTGCCGATGGCGCGATTGTCCGATCACATCGGCGTCAAGCCGGTGCTCTGGGCGGGAACCATCATGCTGGTGGCGCTGTCGGTCCCGGCGTTCATGCTGATCCGCTCCGCCGGCAGTTACCTGGTGGCCTTCGCCCGGGTGGTGTTGATCGGGGCGATGCTGCTCTGCTTCGACGCCACCCTGCCGGCGACGCTGCCGGCACTGTTTCCCACCCGGGTGCGTTACGGGGCGCTGGCCATCGGCTTCAACCTGTCGGTGTCGGCGTTCGGCGGCACCACGCCGCTGGCCGCCGAGGCCCTGGTGTCGCGCACCGGCAATCCGATGGCCCCGGCCTACCTGCTGATCGCGGCCGGTGTGATCGGCGCGCTGGCGCTGGTCTTCACCCCCGAGGTGGCAGGCCGGCGACTACCCGGCTCGGGGCCCGCGGTCGAGAGCGAAGCGCGGGCCCGCGAGCTGGTCGAGGGCAGAGACTAGTGGACGCGGCGCAGTCCCGGCACGGCGGCGAGGGCCTCGGCTACCGAGGATGTCGTCGGCAACGCGTTGTCGGGGTCGCAGATCCGTAGCAGCCGGCTGACCGCCGGCCCCGGCACCGTGGTGCAGTAGGTCACGGTGTCGGCGCACCGGGCAACGATGTCGCGCAGCGCTGAGAAACCCGCAGTGCCAATGAATTCCAAGTCACTGAGGTCCAGCACCAGCCATTGGCACGAGACCGCGCAATGGTGCACGTAGTCGGCCAGTTGGCCGGCGTTCGCGGCGTCGAGCTCACCGTTCACGCTGATCACCGCGCCGGCACGCCCCCAGCGGGTGACCGACCGGGCGGTGTGGCTCTCCCAGGTGTCGGATGTCGGAACGGAATCTATTCGAGGTGCCGGGAACACCGGCTCGGCCACTTTCAGAGCGGACATTTGATCACTCCATCAGTCGAAACTCGTACTGTGGGATCGCGTCGATGCGAGTTACACCTTCACGGACGAGATGAGAAACAGGGAGTGTGCCTCCCTGGTCTGCGTGCTTGACGCGTCTTCCGGGTGGCTGTGAACTCAACCTGTCCACGAACCTACGCTGATCCCCGCCACTATGCAACGGATTGGTAACGGTGCTGCGCTGATTCCTGGCGAATTGCCTTGCAGCAAACCGCTTCGGGGACCCTTTCGACGTTTAGAGCCGAGGACCGCGGGTAACAAGCGGTTATGGCGTTTCCGCTGACCACCCGGCGTTCGGTGCTCGTCTGGCACGTGCACGGCTCCTGGATGGACTCGTTCGTCGCCGGCCGGCACCGCTATCTCATTCCGGTCGACGTTCCGCATGATCCCGACGGTCGCGGGCTGTGCGGGCGCGACTGGCCGCGGGCCGTGGAGGTCCCGCTGGGCGACTTGCGCGACCAGGACGTCGACCTGGTGGTGCTGCAGCGCCCGCACGAGCTGGAGTTGGCTGCTCGGCTGCTGGGCCGCCGGCCCGGTATCGATGTTCCCGCGGTCTACGTCGAGCACAACACGCCGCGGCCGTTCGTGGTGGAGAGCCTGCATCCGATCGCCGACCGCGACGACATCCCGCTGATCCACGTCACCGACTTCAACCGGCTGATGTGGGACAACGGCCGTGCCCCCACCGCGGTGATCGACCACGGGATCGCCGATCCGGGCCACCTGTACACCGGTGACATCGCCGCGGCGGGCGCTATGATCAACGAACCGGTGCGGCGGTGGCGCACGGTGGGCGCCGACCTGCTGGGCGCGTTCGGGCAGTCGGCGCCGGTCGACGTCTGGGGGATCGGCACCGAAGAACTCAACGACCCGGCTCATCGCTGCGCCGGCGTCACCGGTCACGGCGACCTGCGAACCGCTCCGCTGATGAAGGAACTGGCGCATCGGCGCGTCTACCTGCACACCGCGCGCTGGACATCGCTGGGATTATCGCTGTTGGAGGCCATGTTCCTGGGCATGCCGGTGGTGGCGGTGGCGTCGACCATGGCACCGCTGGTGGTCCCCCCCGAGGCCGGCGTCGTGAGCGCCGACGTGGACACCTTGCGGACGGCGTTGCGCGGGCTGGTCGCCGACCGCTACCTGGCCGAGGTGGTCGGCAAGGCGGCCCGCGACCATGCCCGGGACCATTTCGGGCTCGAGAGATTCCTGCGGGAGTGGGATCGGGTCATCGAAGCGCAGTGCACGGCGGGGCCGTGACTACCGGGGGAGGATCGCGATGAGGATCGCAATGGTTTCCGAACATGCCAGCCCGCTCGCCGCGCTCGGCGGCGCCGACGCCGGCGGCCAGAACGTCCACGTCGGCGAGTTGTCGGCGGCGCTGGCCCGCCGTGGCCACGACGTCGAGGTCTACACCCGCCGCGACGACCCCGACCTGCCCGACCGGGTCGATACCGAGCAGGGCTACACAGTGGTGCACGTGCCCGCGGGGCCGGCGCGGTATGTGCCCAAAGACGAACTGCTGCAGTACATGGGGACGTTCGGACGCTACCTGGATCAGCAGTGGAACCGCGAACGCCCCGACATCGCGCACGCGCACTTCTGGATGTCGGGGATCGCCACCCAACTGGCCGCCAAACGCCGCCGGGTCCCGACCGTCCAGACGTTCCATGCGCTGGGCGTGGTCAAGCAACGACACCAGGGGCACCGCGACACCAGTCCCGCCGAACGGCTGCGGTTGGAGACCCGGGTCGCGCAGGAGGCGACCTGGGTGACGGCCGGTTGCAGCGACGAGGTGTTCGAGTTGATGCGGCTGGGCCGGGACCGGTTGCGGATCTCGGTGGTGCCCTGCGGTGTCGACGTGGACCGGTTCACGCCGCACGGCCCGACCGCCCCCCGATCGGGGCGGCGCCGCATCGTCGCGGTCGGGCGGTTCGTGCCCCGCAAGGGATTCGACACCGTGATCGAGGCACTGACCACCGTCCCGGCAGCGGAACTGGTGATCGTCGGCGGACCCGAACGGGCCGAACTCGACACCGTCCCGGAGGCCTGCCGGCTGCGGAAGCTGGCCACAGATCTCGGTGTGGCGGAGCGGGTTTCGCTGTACGGCTCGGTTGCCCGCGAAGATATGCCGGCGCTGTTGCGGTCGGCGGACGTGGTGACGTGCACGCCGTGGTACGAACCGTTCGGCATCGTGCCGCTGGAGGCGATGGCCTGCGGGGTGCCGGTGGTGGCGTCGGCGGTGGGCGGCATGCTCGACACCGTCGTCCACGACCTGACGGGCCTGCTGATCCCGCCGAAGGATCCCCGCGCATGCGCGAACGCGGTGACCGCGATCCTGCGGGATCGGCGCGGCGCGGCGGCCTTCGGCGCCGCCGGCCGGGAGCGGGCCCGCTCAAGGTACTCCTGGGAGCGCGTCGCCACCGACACGCTGCGGGTCTACGACCGGCTGCTGCCGGTGCGCGCGCCGGTCCGCACCGCCGCGCGGGCGTCGGGGCAGGGATGACCTCCGACGCTGTTGCCGCCCGCGGCGGATCGGAGGAACATTGGGTGCACTCGACCGGGGGCCTGGGACGGAGCGATGCGATGGCGCTGGCGGACCGCGATGACATGATGCGCGAGGTGGCGGACCTGGTCCGCACGTTGGACCAACGCCCGCACGTCGACGCAGATGCTGCGCTGGACGAGCTGATAACCAGTCTGCTCGGCCATATGCCTTGCGCCCAGCATGCCGGCGTCACCCTCGCGACGTCAGAAGCCGAAGTGCAGACGCTGTCGGCGACGGGCCGGTACCCGGCCGCGCTCGATGACATTCAGCGCCGACTCCGGGAGGGGCCGTGCCTGGCCGCGGCGTGGAAACAGCACCTCGTTCGCGTGGACGACATCTGCCGAGAGGAACGCTGGCCGTCGTACTGCCGAGAGGTCGCCGAGACGACACCGATCCGATCCGTCCTGGCGTTCGAGTTGTTCACCGGCCGCGGAAGCACCGGAGCCCTGAACTTTTACGCCGAGAGCGCGAGCGCCTTCGACGACGACGCGGTGGAGCTGGGTCTGACGCTGGCGACTCACGCCGCGCTGGCCTGGCACATGGTGCGCCGCGATGAGCAGTTCCGAAGTGCGCTGGCCTCCCGCGATGTCATCGGCCAGGCCAAGGGCATGCTCATGGAGCGGTTCGACATCGATGCGGTGCGAGCCTTCGAGTTGCTCAAGCGGTTGTCGCAGACCACGAACACCCCGCTTGCCGATGTGGCGCAACAGGTGGTCAGCCGGCAAGGGGCCGGGCAGTGAGTCCATCGGCGGCGGCCGCACGCGGCGAGCTGGCGCGGCTGCGGGCCGACGAACTGCAGCGACGGCGCGACGAATTGGCGGCCGGGCTGGCGGTGACTGCACACCACGCCGGGATCGCCCGTCAACGGGCCGATGCGTCGCGGGCTCGCGCCGAACAGGCGCACCGGGACGCCGCCGCCAGACACCTCGACGCGGTCTCGGCGCATCTGCGGGCCGCCGCCGCGCACGAGCAGGCGGCCCTGTTGGCCGGCAACGGCGACGGGGACGCCCACCTCGACGCCGCCGAACTCCACCGCGCCGAGGCGCAACTACACCGGCTGGCCGCCGCTGAGCAGGACCGGGCGGAGGTGACGGCTCAGGACCGTACCTCCATCAGCAACAGCGCCCCGTTCACGCCGCCCTCGGCGGGCGCCTGAAAGCCGGTGCACATCACCCGGACCGTCGCCGCGCGGCCCCGGCGATTGACGGCATCGACCAGCGCCTCGCCCGGATTGTCCGGATCGACGAACGCGTTGCCGATCAGCGGTCGGATGTTGTCCATGGGCAGTCCGACTATCCAGGCTGGTCAGCGCGGCCCCGACCGTCTCGTCCGAACGCAGCCCCCATAATTCCTCGCAGCCGCGGTTCCACACCACCACCCGCATCTCCCGGTCCACCACGACCATCCCGAGATGGACCGAGTTGACCAGTGAGTCCAGGAAGTTGCGCGCGTCGTCCAACTCGATGCTGCGCTCCCGCAGCGTGTCGTTGATGGTGTGCAGTTCGTCGTTGGTCGATTGCAACTCCTCGTTGGTCGTCTCCAGTTCCTCGACCGTCGACTGCAGCTCCTCGTTCGTCGTCTCAAGCTCTTCGTTGGTCGATTGCAGCTCCTCATAGGCCGCCTCGAGCTGGCGGTTGGTCGCGACCACCTTGTCGACCAGCGCCCGCGTGGCGGTCACGTCGAAGAACACGATCGAGACGCCCAGCAGACCGTTCTCGGCGTCCACTAACGGATTGACGTGGATCTCGAACCACACCGTTTCGGAGCCGGGGCGCTGCCAGCTGACGTCCTGGATCCGGGCGGAGCGCCGTTCCACCTTGGCCTGCTCCAGATAGGCGCGCAGTTCCACCGGGCGATAGGAGATCTCCAGATCGCGTAGCAGCCGTCCGATGTCCCGGGCCGACAGCCCGAACAGCGTCTCGGCGTGCTGGTTGATCATCGCCACGGTGTCCTCGCCGGTCACCACGATCTGCGCCACCGGGCTCGCCCGAAGCGCCATCTCCCGCACCGTTACCAACGCCGGCAGGTCAGCGTGCCGTTCATACATCGACGCCGCCGGGTCGTACCGTTCCAGGCCGCTGTGTGAGCCCGCGGCCTTGCGGAAGACCCGGTGCCGCAGGCTCATCGGGGTGAAGCGATCACTGTGACTCAACAGCATCTCGGCGTGGCCGAGGAACAGTGTGCCCTGCGCGGAGAGCGCGAAATGTAAGCGGCCCAACACATTGCGCTGTGTCTCGGCGTTCATGTACATCAAGGTGTTGCGGCACACCAACAAGTCCACCCGCGAGATCGGAGCGTCCTTCACCAGGTCGTTGCGGCCGAAGATCACGCCGCGTCGCAGATCCTTGTGAAAAACGTACCGGCCGTTGACGGCTTCGAAATACCGGTCCAGGTACTGCTGCGGCACCGACTCGACAGCCTTGGCGTCGTAGGTGGCGGCCCGCGCCTCGGTGAGCGCGTCCTCGTCGACGTCGGTGGCATAGATCTCGACCCGCTGGCGGAAACCGTCGGGGCCGAGCGCTTCGGCCAGCAGGATCGCCAGCGTGTACGCCTCCTGGCCCGAGGCGCAACCCGCACTCCACACCCGGACCGGGTCGTCGGGGCCGCGTTCGGCCAGAATCCGCGGAATGACGTCGGCGGCGATGTAATCCCAGGAGTCGGGGTCGCGGAAGAACGCCGTGACGTTGATCAGGATGGTGTTGAACAGTGCCGAGAACTCGTCGGAGCTGGCCTGCAACACGTCCAGGTACTGTTCGTAGGAATCGAATCCGGCCTGGCTCATCCGGTGGTTCACTCGCCGTACCAGCGACGCGCGCTTATAGCCGGTGAAATCGAAACCGCGGGAGTCCCGCATGTACCGCAACAGCGCCTCGAACGCCTCGTCGGCTTCCTGGTCGATCCCGTCCATCTCGCCCCGTCCGCTCGGAGAAACCTCGCGTTCACAAACCCTACTCGCGGATTTTGCGGGGCTGCGGAGGCTACAGCCGGCTCTCTGGACCGACCACCGCCCACACCGTCTTACCGCCGGGGGTGGGGCTGCTGCCCCAGGCGCGGCAGAGTGCGGCGAGCACGCTCAGCCCGGAGGCCCGGTAGGCGCCACCGGCGCCGGCTTCGCGGCGCATCGCCGGCGATCCGTCGGCGTCCTGGACGGCGATGGTGACCGTGGAGTCGGCGCTTTCCAGCAGGATCACCGGCGGACTTTCGGTATGGCGAAGCACGTTCTCCACCAGTACATCGACGATGACCTTGGCGGTCGGGATGAGCTGTTCCTGCGACCAGTTGGTCAGCAACTCGGCCACGAAGTCGCGGGCGCCGCGCAGACTGCTCAGTTGACGCGGCAGCTCGATGCGGACCCGGCGGCGCGGGCGCTGGCCGGCTGCCAGGGATACCAGTGCGCTCTCGACGTCGGCGTACACCGGGACGTAGCAGGTCACGCCGGTGCCCGAAATCTTGTCAGCGATCTCCGGCCGGGGGCAGACCAGCAGGATTGGGATATCGGGCCAGGTGTTCACATGCCAACGGGCGCTGGTGAACACCGACCACGCCGAGGGCGCCGGCACGTCCAGACCACCGACATCGACCATCACCGCCCGGGGTTCGTCCAGCGCCGCCTTGATCACGCTGTCGCGCAGCTCCAGATAGGTGCTGCTGTCGAGCCTGCCGAGGGCGCGCAGCAGACACGCACCGGCCACGGTCTCCGCGGACACCGTGAGCTGACTCGATCTCCTAGACAGGGCCCGCATCCTGCCTGTGATAGATGGCGGCCAGCCGGCTGCCCAACACCGACATGGCGTGTTCGGCCTCGCGGGCCAGCCCGTCGTAGCGTTCTCGCAGGAGTCCGGGGGGTACCTGGTCGGCCAGCCGGCGCGACAGCTTGGCCTTCTCCTGCAGGCTGCGTAACGCGACCCACAGCGCATTGCCGACCTCGTCGTCGCGGGCCTGCAACAACGCGTCGGCGGTCCAGGCGTGTCCGACGTGGCAGCGGTAGCTGCCGTCGCTGATCGCGATCAATGCGCCGTTGCAGTCCGGGCAGACGTAGCCCGATGGCGGCCCGAGTTCCTCGGTGTCGAAGTCGGTGGCGAACCGCCCGGCCATCGCGATGCGGTTCTCCAGCTCCATTCGGGTGTCCGGCTCCATCTCGGCTTCCTCGAATTCTCGACTGGTCAGCTTCTCCAGCAGCGCGCCGATCTCGGCGGCCGGCGCCTGGTGATCGACCAGCCCGGCGTCGATCGCGTTCTGCGGCATCGCCGGAAACAGCGCATCATTCGGTGCTTGGGCGATCGCCGTTCCGCCACGCGATCGGATGGCGGCCAGTCCCAGCACCCCGTCGTCGAGCACCCCGGACAACAGCACCCCCGTCGCCCGTGGACCGTGGGTGAGCGCGATCGACCGAAACAGCGCGTTGATCGCCGGCCGGTGCCCGTTCTCGGTGGGGCCTTCGGTGAGCACGATCCGACCGTCGTCGACCAGCAGGTGATGATCGGGCGCCGCGACATAGATCCGGCCGTGCTCCAACCGGGCCCCGGTGGTGGCGGTGACCGCCGGCAAGGTGCCGTGGCAATCCAGGATCCGCGACAGCACGCTGGGGGCTGCGGCCGGCATATGCAGCACGACCAGAATCGCACTGGGCAGCGTCGCCGGCAGTTCGGCGGTGAAACTCTTCAGCGCTTCGACACCACCGGCTGACGCCCCCACGCCGACGACGTTGAGGGGGCGAGGATCGTCTGCCATCGCGCTCACCACCTTCAGGTGGCTACCCACTACGGCGGCGTAGGCAACCTCAGTGCGCGATGCCCAGCGTAGTCTTCTCGCCGCAGCGTCAGTCGACGGTCAGTAGCGTGTGGTCGACCAACGAGACCGAGTCGGAGCTGAAGGCTCCGCTCATGGCTGCCAGGAAGCGTTCTGCGAGTTCGCGCACCTTGACGTTGGTCTCCTGGGAGCGCCACACCAGGATGTCGAACGCCCGCTCAGCGGAGATGCCGTAGGCGACCATCAGCACGCCCTTGGCCTGCTCGATCACGCCCCGCGACTCGGCGACCTCGGAGACCGCGGCGCTGACGTCGGCCTGCAGCACGTCGGTGACGTCAACGTAAAAACCGGCGGTGCCGGTCACCACCCCGGCATCGTCGACCATGCGGTCACCGACCACGATCACCCAGTGCTCCTGCTCGCGGGTGTCGATGATCCGATGCCGGCTGCTGAACGGCTCGCCCTGCACGACCCGCTCCAGCACCTCGGCGACCTGGGGGCGGTCCTCGGGATGCTTGTGCTGCAGCAACAACTCGGTGCTGGGTTCAACCGTTCCCGGCTCATAGCCGTGCATGCGCGCCACGGTGTCCGACCACTCCCAGCGCTGCTCGCCCAGCCAGTATCGGAACCGGCCGACACGTTGCGGCTCGCCGTGGCCCACTACGAGATCGAGGTCACTACGGACCTCGAGATCGTCGCCTGACGGCGTCGCAAATTGAGCATTGGTATCCCCGACCACCGCATACCCGCCTTCTCGTACTCACACGCTATGAGCTGATTCCAAGGGCCGGCGGCGAGCCGCGGTCCGGAATCACAGGAAGGAATGCAAGGACGTCCTGACCGGCGCTGTCTGCTGAACGCCCGAGCTTGCGTAACTATCCACAATTTCCGCACGCCGCGCAACCGAATCATGATTTGTTTCCCCGTCGACGCTGCCGGGTACCTGCGGGTGACGGGCGCGGTGCTCGTTCCAGCAAAGGGACCCCCGCCCCGATGACACCCGATCGAACTCAACGGAAGGAGTCCGACGTGAAGTTCTCCACGACCGCAGCCAAGACAGCCGCCGGCGCGGCGGGTATCGCCGCGGTGAGCGTCTTCGCCGCGACAACCGCGATGGCCGAACCGGCGATCCAACCGTTCGGCACACCCGAACAGCTCCACGACGGCGCACTGTCGACGTCCTACACGGTCAGCAACCTGAGGCCGGCCAACGTGGTCATCCCCGGCTACCAGCCGGACGGCAAGCTGTACCAGGCCGACGTGACGGCTCGCGCGGACCGGGGGACGGTGACCCCGCTGGTCACCGCCTTCAACGCCAGGGCGGCCAACAGCGACACCTACCGGGTGATCAACACCGTGCCCACGCCGGGCGGTATCAACCCGGGCCCCATCGCCCAGGGCGCGTCGGCCGATGGCAAGATCTACTTCGACGTCACCGGCCCGCCGCCCGACGGCGTGGTCTACAACGACGGCGTCCAGGATGTGATGATCTGGACGAACAAGGCTTGACGCCGACCCGAGATGGGCCCGATCGGCAGGATCGGGCCCATTCGGATGGTGTTCCATGCGTGCGCTGAAGCGTGCTCTGGTCACCGGCGGAGCCGGATTCCTCGGCAGCCGGCTGTGCGCCCTGCTGCTCGCCGAGGGCGCGCAGCGGGTCTGGTGCGTCGATGACCTGTCCACCGCATCGGAAGCCAATCTTGCTGTAGTACAGCAGCTTTCCGGGACTTCCGAGATCGCCCCGGAACTGGCGGCATGAGCCGTGGCGACGACGCAGGTGCCGGGAGCGCAACGGTATCTACCCGACCGGCGGACGCTGAGCGCACTGCGGGAGGCGGCCGCCGGCTGTCACGGCTGCGAGCTGTATCGCGACGCCACCCAGACCGTGTTCGGCGAGGGCCGCGGCGCACCGTTGATGCTGGTCGGTGAGCAGCCCGGCGACCAGGAGGATCGACAAGGCCATCCGTTCGTCGGTCCGGCCGGACGGTTGCTGGACCGGGCGATCCACGACGCGGGCATCGACCCGGAGCTGGTCTATGCCACCAACGCCGTCAAGCACTTCAAGTTCACCCGCCGGGAAGGCAAACGCCGGATCCACCAGAAGCCCGGCCGGACCGAGGTGGTGGCGTGCCGGCCGTGGCTGATCGCCGAGATCGACGCGGTGCGCCCGCAACTGGTGGTCTGCTTGGGCGCCACCGCCGCGCAGTCGCTGCTGGGCGCGGCATTCCGGGTCTCCACCGGACGCGGCGAGTTGCTGAACCCGCCGACCGGTGCCCAGTGCCGGCCGCCGGTGCTGGCGACCGTGCATCCCTCGGCGGTGCTGCGGGATCGCAGTGACCGGCGCGACGAGGCCTACCGGGCGTTCGTCGACGACTTGCGCGTGGCCGCCACCGCGGTGACCGGCGAGCACCGCTTGTACGACGGCGCTGTTTGACAACGAGGGTGACGGGTAACCGTGTGCCGATAGAAGGGAGCGCACCATGCCGAAGACCGCGGACTTCATCATCGACCGGTTACGCCAGTGGGGAGTGCACCGGATCTTCGGTTATCCCGGTGACGGCATCCTCTCCATGCTCGGCGCACTGGACCGGGCCGACGGCGATCCGGAGCTGATCCAGCCCCGGCACGAGGAGATGGGCGCCTTCATGGCGACCGGGCACGCCAAGTTCACCGGCGAGCTCGCCTGTTGCCTGGCCACCTCCGGCGGCGGGGCGATCCACCTGCTCAACGGCCTCTACGACGCCAAACTCGACCACCAGCCGGTGGTCGCCATCGTCGGCCAGCAGAAGCGGATGTCGCTGGGCGCGGCTTTCCAGCAGGAGATCGACCCGATGTCGCTGTACAAGGACGTCTCGTCGGACTTCATCCAAACCTGCATGGCGCCGGTACAGGCACGCCACCTGGTCGACCGGGCGTGCAAGGTGGCGCTGACGAATCGCACGGTGGCCACCATCATCCTGCCCGAGGACGTCGCCGAAGAGGACGCGGTGCCGTCGCCGCCACGGATGCACGGGGCGGTGTTCAGCAGCGTGGGTTGGTCCCGGTCGCGGATGCTCCCGACGCAACCGGAACTGCAGAAGGCCGCCGACATCCTCAACGACGCCGAGAAGGTGGCGATTCTGATCGGCGCCGGCGCCGCCGACGCGTCTGATGAGGTGGTGCAGGTCGCCGAGCTGCTCGGCGCCGGGGTGGCCAAGACCTCCCTGGGCCGGGCGTCGCTGCCCGACGATCTGCCGTATGTCACCGGCCCGATCGGGCTGCTCGGCTCCACGGCCAGCGAAGCGATGATGTCCGGCGCCGACACGCTGTTCATGATCGGGTCGAGCTTCCCCTACTCCGAATGGCTGCCCAAAGAAGGGCAGTGCCGGGGAGTGGAGATCAACCACGACGGCCGGATGATCGGCGTCCGGTATCCGATGGACGCCAATCTGATCGGCGACTCGCAGGACACCCTGCAAGAGCTGATTCCATTGCTCAAACGCAAAGAGGACCGGTCCTGGCGCAAAAAAATCGAAAGCGAAGTGCAGGAATGGTGGCGGGTGCTCGACAAGCGGGCCCACGACAAGGCCGACCCGCTCAACCCTGAGCTGGTGGTGCACGAGCTGTCCAAGCGGCTGCCTGACAACGCCGTCATCACCACCGATGCCGGCTCGGTGGCGAACTGGTGGGCGCGGCACCTGCGGCTGCGGCCGGGCATGGCCGCCTCACTGGCCGGCAACCTCGCCACCATGGGCCCGGGCACGCCGTATGCGATCGCCGCCAAGCTGGCGCACCCGGGCCGACCGGTGATCGCCCTGGTGGGCGACGGCGTGTTCCAGATGAACGGCATGGCCGAGATGATCACCGTCAAGCGGTACAAGGATCGGTTGTCCAAGGGTCCGTTGATTTTTTGCGTGTTCAACAACCAGGACCTCAACCAGGTCACCTTCGAACAGCGGGCGATGGGCGGAGAACCGAAATTCGAGGAAACGCAATACATTCCGGATGTGCCATATGCGGAGTTCGCCAAGCTGCTCGGGCTGACCGGTATCCGCTGCGATGACCCGAAGAACATCGGCCATGCCTGGGATCAGGCGCTGGCGGCGCCGGGCCCGGTGGTGCTGGAAGTGGTCGTGGATCCCGACGTCGCACCGGTTCCGCCGCAGCTCCGGATGGACATCGCGAAGAACACCGCCAAGGCGATGATCAAGGATCCGGACCGGGTCAGTGTCGCCACCAAGGGCGCCAAGCAGAAGATGCACGAGTTCACCGAGTCGGCCAAGCAGGCGGTGCGCGACCTGCGCGACAAGGACGATTGAGTGAGCCTGCTCGGTACGCCGACGACGCCGCCTAGGGATCCGGAGGGGTCGGCACGGTGTGCGATGCCCCATTACGGGAGTGACCAATGGCGTTTGTCGGCGGCTGCAGCCGGGTAAACCGGCTAGGTGAACCCCACCATCGCCACGTACGCTACCCGACCTGAGCTAGTGACCCCGGCCGGCGTCTATGCGCCGCAGCAGGATTCGCACCTACTGGTCGACGTCATGGAGTCATCGGGGCTGGCCCGCCGGCGCCGGGTACTCGACCTGTGTACCGGGTCCGGTGTGGTGGCGATCGCGGCGGCCGAACTGGGCGCGGGTAGCGTCACCGCATTCGACATCTGCCCCCGCGCGGTCCGGTGCGCCCGGGACAACGCGGGCGCGGCCGGGGTCGACATCGAGATCCGGCACGGGCCGTGGGCCGGCGCATTGAGCTGCGAGCCGTTCGACCTGATCGTGTCGAATCCGCCGTATGTGCCCAGCCCGCGCCACAGCGGGCCGGTCCCGGTGGCGGGCGGGCCGGAGTGGTCGTGGAACGGTGGCGTCGACGGCCGGATCGTTCTCGATCCACTGTGCCGCACGGCGGCCACGCTGTTGCGCAGCGGTGGATCGATGTTGCTGGTCCAGTCGGCGCTGGCCGATGCCGCCAGGTCGCTGAAAGCGTTGCGGGACAGCGGACTGGCGGCGGACATCGCGGCTACGCGGTGGATTCCGTTCGGCCCGGTGCTGTCCGCTCGTGCCGACTGGCTGGAGCGAACCGGCCGGCTGCCCCGCGGCTGCCGCGAGGAGCAGCTGGTCGTGATACAGGCGGACAAGCCGTGAGCGAGCCGCAGCCCCACCTGGTACAGCCGGTGCGCAATGGCCCGGTGCTGGTCGCCGGGCCGGTCCGCATCGAAACCCCCGACGGCGTCGTCGAGTCCGACCGGTTCATGGTCGCGATCTGCGCCTGCGGGCGCAGCCGCAGCTATCCGCTGTGCGACACCAGCCATCGGCGGCGCGACCCGTCATCCCGCCACGCTGACGGCGACGCGGCCGACGCCGAGTAGGTCGACCGAGGTTGCACTACGGCTCGGTGCCGTAGTCGTCGTGGGGAAGCGGAACGCTGATCGCCTGGTCGATCACGTCGGCCGGGTTGGCGTCCTTCTCGTCGATGTTCTCGAGCCGGGCCGGGTCCAGCCCGTCGTCCTCCTCGCCGGCGTCGGCGGCCAGCCACTGTTCGGCGCGGTCCGCCTCCGGGAGGCCCTCGCTCGGCGACAGTCCTTCAGCGTCGATCATCATGACCCCTTTCGGTTCCGCGCTTGCGCGCTCCGGCCTGCCAGCTCCGCCCGCTGCGCGACGAGCAGGGCATAGTCCGACTTCAGTTGGTCGTTATCCGATCTCAGTCGATTGTTGTCCGACTTCAGCCTGGTGTTGTCCGATTCCAGTCGGACGTTTCGGGCTTCCAGGCCCAGGATCTCCCCGATGCCGGCCACGTTGACCCCCACACCGGCCAGCTCGACGATGCGCCGCAGCCGTGCCAGGTCGTCGTCGCTGTAACGGCGGGTGCCGCCCGCGGTGCGCGCTGGGGTGAGCAGGCCGCGCCGCTCGTAGAGCCGCAACGTCTGCGGACCGATGCCGGACAACTCTGCAGCCACGGAGATGCTGTATACCCCGAGTCCGGATCGGGCATTCATGTTCTCGGTCAAGGCGCGTCGCTTCCGTTCGTCGGAGATCCTCTTGCACGAACCTACCATCGGTGCTATATAAAAATCTATGTCAGCGGACATAGATGATCTGCTGCAGATTGAGGAGGTGGAGATGATGTTGATGCGTACCGACCCGTTTCGCGATCTCGACCGCTGGACCCAGCAGGTCCTGGGCACCGCGGCGCGGCCGGCGGTCATGCCGATGGATGCCTGGCGCGACGGCGATCAGTTCATCGTCGAGTTCGACCTGCCGGGGATGAAGGAAGACTCGCTGGGCCTCGATGTCGAACGCAACGTGCTGACGGTGCACGCCGAACGGCCCGGCCTGGATCAGAGTCGCGAGATGGTGTCGGCGGAACGGCCCCGCGGGGTGTTCAGCCGACAGCTTTTCCTGGGCGACAACCTCGACGCCGAGCAGATCCAGGCCAGCTACCAGGACGGGGTGCTTCGAGTGACCATTCCGGTCGCGGAGAAGGCAAAGCCGCGCCGGATCAAGGTCGCCAGCGGACACGGCGAGCGGGCCATCAACGGCTAATTGCGAGGGGCCGGGAGGCGGCCTGCATGGTGAAGGAGGTGAGCAGCATGACCACCGACACATTGCCCGCGGAGGTGCTGGACGAGGCGGACCGCATCGTGCGCGCCGAATGGCTGCGCCTGCTGACCGCGGCGATCCCCGAGCGCTGGCACGCGGTGCGCACCGAAACGCCCGCCGCCCGGCCCCGACCCCCCAAGCTCGCCATTCGTTGCGCCACACCCGAGCGGCGTGGCGCGCCGCCACCGGGAAGCCCTCGGAACCGGTCGGACACGCGGCGGCGCAGCCGGCGAGTGTGGCCGACGCAACGGTCGCCTCCGGCAGGCCTCCGAGGTCCCGATGTTGTCCGCCGTGTGATGACGGGAGGTGATGGCCCGACGCGATGAGCACCGCGAGGTTCGGCGTGGCCCCGCTGCCCACCCTGCTCTCCCGGGCAGCGGGCCCGCCGGCCCGCAGCAGGAAAGTATGTCTTGGAGTTGGTGAGCGACCGTGGCGATGAGCGACAGCCCCGATCCCTACGACGTTCTGGGAGTGCCGCATTCGGCTACCCAGGCGCAGATCAGCCATGCATTCCGCACCAAGGTGCGTACCCTGCACCCCGACACCGGCTATGCGGGTTCGTCACCACCCGATGATGCGGCCGCACGGCTGCGGCGGCTGCTGTGCGCATATGACGCATTGCGTCAGGGCGGCCACCAAGACGCGGGGACCGGTCCGGTGACGATCCCCGTCAGCTACCGTCGGCGGCCGCCGTCATCGCAGGATTACCTGCGGGCAGGCCCGGTGCGCCGGCACCGCTGACCGTGAGCTCGCCCCCGGTCTCAATGTGGATGTGCTCGAAGCCGATCAGATCGAACAGCCGGCGCACCGCCGGCCGACTGCTGTGCAGCACCGCCACCCGGTCATGTGCGGCGCAACAACGGTCGAGCAGCAGCAGCTGCCGGTGGCCCACGAAGTCCAGCTCCCGGGCGTCGATCTCCAGGGTGGCCTGTGACAGCAACGGCAGGATGCGGTGCAAGGTGGCGGCGAACAGCGCCTCACTCGCGGCATCGAGATACCCGGCCAGTGCGATCGCGTTGCGCCGGGCGGGCTGGTTGTACAGCTGGAACGGGATAGCAGCCGGCCCGGCCGCCGCGTGCAGACACAGCAACCCGGCCGCCGTCTCGCCCAGCTCGGCGATGTTGTACCCGCACAGCGCCGCGACGGGCAGCGTCGAGATTCGCCGGTCCCCGAGGAACTCCAGTGCTGCCTGCGCCTCACGCTGCTCCGGTGTGCGGGCCACCGGCGTCACATCGATCACGACGCGCAGACCGCTGTAGCCGTCGGCGACCGCTGCGATCGCGGCGGCCGCATAACGCTCGGCCATGCCCGCGGCGTCCACGACGTCGCCGCCCGCCCGAAACACGAAGTGCTCCGGCACGGTTTTGACGTCCACCCCGTCGGCGGCGGCGCCGAGCCCGGCCGCGGCGAGGGCAGCTCGAATCCTGGTGGGCTCGTCGTCGCCGACGTAGCTGACCCGCTGGCCCAGATTCAGGCCGAGTGCCAGGTATTCTGTTGCGCGGCAAATGAATTCATCGTGATCACGGTACTGCCAGCCGATGTGGCCGAATTCCCCCGATGGGTCGGCCCGGCGGGTGGCTGTCATGCTGATTCCCTCATCCGCAGGTGCGCCTGCACCGTGGTCCCGGATGCTGCGGTGTGGATTCGCACCAGGTCCGCGGTGGCGTTGACCACGAACAATCCGAACCCTTGCTGGTCGTCGTAACTGACCGGCCGTCGGCCGGCCATCGGGTCCGCCAGGTGGCCGGCGTCGCGTACCTGGCAGACCAATTGGCCGGCTGACTCCCAGAGCAGCAGGGTGCACGGGCCGCGCCCGTGCTGCAGGCTGTTGGAGGCCAGTTCGTTGACGATCAGTTGCAGGTCGGCGATGTCGGCATCGGAGAATCCGAACCAACGGGCGTACTTGGCGGCGAACGCTCGGGCGAAAGCCAGGTCGGTGAGTTCGTTCAGGGTGCAGCTCGCCGCGGTCGGGCTGCTCGGCAACGGCTCGTTGTAGCGTGCCCAGGCCGCCTCCGGGGCGAAGGCCGCGCTGTTGCGCTCCGGATGCCCGGCACCGTCCAGGCGCGGATGGGTGATCTCGGCGTCGACCAGGATGTCGGAGTTCAGATTCGTTGCGTCATACGGGCAAAGAACCGTGACCTCCCGGCCGGTGAACGCCCGGTTGATGAGGGCTTCATGTTGGACACAGGCCGGATACTCCTGGTCGGATCGGCCCTGCCAGACCGGTTCGCCGACCATTCGCACCGGTCCGGTGGGATGTTGGGCGGCAAACGCGCCGAACACGCCGCCGAGGATGTGACCGGGATTGCGTCCGACCCGGCTCATATCCGCCGTCGTCACGGAATCGGCCGTCCCCTCGGGAAGGGCGTCTCGCAGCAGCGAGAGATTGGGTTCGGGCACCGCCACCAGGATTGGGATCCGGGCGGCCGCGCTGTCGGCGAGGAACGGCACCAGGTGCTCTACGTAATCCCTCGGCGATCGGTAGAACAGCGCGATATGACTGAAGGAGCCGTGGTCGGCAGCGGCAGCCATCGCATGTGCCCCCGTCATTGAGCGGGCCGCAGAACCCGGTCAGTTTAACGCTGCCGGGGGCGGCGCTGGTCAATCAATACCAGTAACGCCGACCCGCCACCGGACGCCCGATCGCTCCCAGAATCCACAGTGCCGCGCCGATCACCACCAGAATGATTCCGATCGTCCACAACACATTGATCTTGAGAACGAGCGCCAGAATAAGCAAGATCACTCCGAGTGCAATCATCACCGATCCCTTCTGTTAAACGATCCGAACGACCGCACCCTGCGACGAGGGCTGCGGTAAATGGCAATCCGTCACGACCGGGTTGAACCCGAGATAGTTCAGCGGACCGGCCAGTGTGGTGACCGCGATGGTTCCGGCAGTCGCGCAACTGGTCTGATGCCCGTGGAAATAGTCTCGCTGCCATGCGGCGAAAACGCCGATAAGCAGCCATATCAGCACAATCGCACCGGCCAGTCCACCGATCCGCATCCGTCCTCCATTCATCTGTACTCCCGATAATTCCCGCTTCTATCGCTGTCGAAACCTCGATGTTTGGTGCCTGCAGCAGCGGGGTACTGCGGCAAATCTGCGGACATCGACGAACGCGAGGAACGCGAGGACGGAGTGCGGCAGATGATGTTGCTTGGCCCGGGCGAATCCGGTTTGCGGGCAGGAAGTCACGCAGAATGGATCGGCGAAGCCGGCGACCTCGTCGATCACCTGCTGCGCAACGTCGCGCACGGCCGCTTTGAGCGGTCATTGTCGGCGATGACGGCGGTGGCCGCGGTGGTGACAACCGCCGAGATCTATCTCGAGCATTACAAGGCCGGCTTCGGCAACAAGTGGATGTGGAGCCCCGTGCTGGTCACGCCGCCGGTGGTGATCGCCGGTATCGGCGGGGTGTTCTCCCGCCGTTGGGCCAAACGCTGGCTGCCGTTGACCGCCGGGGTCTACGCCGCCAACGGCCTGCTCGGGGAGTACCTGCACGCCCGCGGGGTGGCACGCAAACCGGGCGGCTGGCGGAATGCGTCCTACAACGTTCCGATGGGCCCGCCGATCGCGGCACCCGGGCTGATGGCGATGGTCGGCGGAATGGGACTCCTGGCCGCGGTGCTGCGCCGCGAACGCTGACGGGCCGCAGCCCATGGCCGACACCTCCCGCCCCGACCATCTGCCGAACCTGCGCGCCGATCGCCAACCCCCGCACCCGTCCTGGCTGCCCCGGCAGCGCCGCGGCACCACACCGCAGATGATCGGGCGCTATCCCGATTTCGATGTGCTCGAGTCGCAAGACAGCTGGGACGAGGCCACCCGCAAGGTGGTGTTGGCCCGGCTCGAGCCGCCGGGACCGTTGCGGTTCTTCACCGCCGCCGAGGAGTCCACCCTGCGGGCTTTCTGCGACATCGTGCTGGCACAAGACGAGGACCCGCGGGTGCCGGTGGCCGAGTTCATCGACGACAAACTGGCCGACGGCCGGCTTGACGGCTACCAGTACGCCGACATGCCCGATGACGGTGACACCTGGCGGCTGGTGCTGCAAGGCCTGGACGAGGCCGCCAAACAGCGGTACGGCAGGCCGTCATTCGCCGACGCGGAGGTCCCCAGCCAACTGGCGCTGGTCGAACAGTTCTCCCGCGGCGGGTTGTACGGCGGCGCATGGTCGCGGTTGAACGAGAGCCGGGCGTGGTCGGTGTGCATGCGCATGGCGTTGACGGCGTTCTACTCGCATCCGTGGGCGTGGAACGAGATCGGATTCGGTGGGCCGGCTTACCCCCGCGGATACATGCGACTGGGGGGACCGAGCGGCCGGGCGTCGGTGCGTGAACCGTTCGAAAGTCGTGGCGCCGTCGACAAGGACCCGGTGAGACTGGTGCAAGAAGAGGGCTCGTAGTGGGCGATTTCTGGCGGGGCCTGCTCAAGGGATCGCTGGGCCCGCCCGACAATGACTCACGGTTCCTGCTCGACGTGCAATCGCGGCAGTTGCCCGGTGAGAACACGATGCGCCGGTATGCCACCGATGACGAGGTCGACCTGGTCGTCGTCGGGGCCGGCGCCGGTGGATCGGTACTGGCGCAACGACTGGCGCGGGCCGGCTGGCGGATCGTGATCATCGAGGCGGGGCCGTTCTGGCATCCCGACACCGACTGGGTCTCCGATGAAGCCGGATCGCACCCGCTGTACTGGACGCAGAAGCGCATCATCGGCGGCGGCGATCCGATCGAGCTGGGCAAGAACAACTCCGGTCGCGGCGTCGGCGGCTCGATGGTGCACTACGCCGGCTACTGCCCGCGGTTCCACCCCAGCGACCTTCGGACATACCGTCTCGACGGGGTCGGAGCGGACTGGCCGATCGCCTACTCCGACATCCGCCGCCACTACGAAGTGCTGGAGGCCGAACTGCCGGTGGCGGGGCAGAACTGGCCGTGGGGGTATCCGCACCGCTACCCGTCCTCGCCGCATCCGATCTCCAGTGCCGCGTCGAAGCTGTGGGAGGGCGCGCGCAACCTCGGAATCGAGATGCGGGTCGGTCCGGTCGGGATCGTCAACGGCACCTTCGGAAACCGGCCGCACTGCATCTACCGCGGCTACTGTCTGCAGGGCTGCAAGGTCAACGCCAAGGCCAGCCCCTATGTCACCCACCTGCCCGACGCGCTGGCACACGGCGTGGAGATCCGGGCCGACAGCATGGCCGCCCGGATCGAACTCGACGACACCGGTGCGGCCCGCGGTGTCGTCTACTTCGACAGCGACGGCACCGAGCACCTCCAGCGCGCCAAAGTCGTCGCGGTGGCCGGCTACTCCATCGAAACCCCACGGCTGCTGCTCAATTCGACCAGTTCCCGGTTCCCCAACGGGCTGGGAAACAACACCGATCAGGTCGGCCGATACGTCATGGTCCAAGGCGCCTCCCAGACCGCCGGCCGGTGGCCCGAGGAGCTGCGGATGTACAAGGCGCCGCCGCCGCAGGTGAGCAGCGAGCAGTACTACGAAACCGACGCCACGCGCGGATTCGCCCGCGGGTTCTCCATCCAGACCGTCTCACCGCTGCCGATCGGCTGGGCCGAGCACGTGCTCGCCGACGGGCACTGGGGACGGGCGATGCGCGAATACATGCGCGACTACAACCACTGGAGCACGATCGGTGTCCTCAACGAACTGCTTCCGCTGCCGGACAACCGGGTCACACTGGCCGACGAGGCCGACGACTTCGGCATCCCGGTGGCCCGAATGGATTACACCCGCTGCGACAACGACAAAGCGAACATGGCCTACTCGACCCGGGTGATCACCGACATCCTGTATGCGGCCGGCGCCCAGGACGTGCTGACCATCCAGCGCTATGCCCACCTGATCGGTGGCGCTCGGATGGGTACCACGCCGGAGAACTCTGTCGTCGACGCCGACCAACGGGTATGGGAGGTGCCCAATCTGTTCCTCTCCGACGGCTCGGTGTGCCCGACCCAGGGGTCGGCCAACCCGGCACTGACCATCATGGCGCTGGCCTCCCGGCTCGCCGAGCGGCTGGCCGGAAAACAGGTTCTGCAGAAGGGATTCCAGTCATGACTCAGACCGTCGTCATCACCGGAGCCAGTGCTGGGATCGGCCGCGCCGTCGCGCAGCGGTTCGGTGCCCGCGGCGCGAAGGTGGCCCTGCTGGCCCGCGGCGAAGCCGGATTGCGGTGCGCGGCAAGCGATGTCGAGGGTGCCGGTGGGACCGCGCTGCCGATTCCCACCGACGTCGCCGACTATGCTGCCGTGGCGGCCGCGGCCGACCGTGTCGAGAACGAACTCGGTCCGATCGACGTCTGGGTCAACGTCGCCTTCGCCTCGGTATTCGCGCCGTTCAGCGAGATCGGACCCGACGAGTTCAAACGGGTGACCGAGGTCTGCTACCTCGGCTTCGTCTACGGCACCATGGTGGCGTTGGCGAAACTGAAACCCCGTGACCGCGGCACGGTGGTGCAGGTGGGTTCGGCCCTGGGGGAGCGGTCCATCCCGCTGCAATCGGCGTACTGCGGCGCCAAACACGCCGTCAACGGCTTCACCGAGTCGGTGCGATGCGAGCTGCTGCACGACCGCTCCAGGGTCAACATCACCATCGTCCAGATGCCGGCGGTCAACACCCCGCAGTTCTCCTGGGTGCTGTCCCGGCTACCTCGCCATCCGCAGCCGGTGCCGCCGATCTATCAGCCGCAGCTGGTCGCCCGGGCGGTGTTGCGTGCCGCCGACCATCCGCGGCGCAAGCAGTACTGGGTCGGTGAGAGTACCGTCGCCACCCTGCTGGCGCAGCGCGTCGCCGCACCGCTGCTGGACCGCTACCTGGCCCGTACCGGCTACGACTCGCAGCAGACCGGTGAACGCGTCGACGGTGTGCCGCCGCACAATCTGTGGGAGCCGCTCGACCAGCAGCCCGGTAGCGACCACGGCGCGCGCGGGAAGTTCGACGACTCCTCGCACGCGCACAGCCCGCAACTCTGGGCGGCCCGGCACGCCCGGCTGGTCGCCGGTGCGGCCACCGCGCTGGGTGCGGCCGGCGCCGGTGTGCTGGCCGCCCGGCGGCGTTGATTCACACTGTTTCCTTAATCGCCGGGGGCCGAATCCGGACAGTTTTCTGTCGGAGGGTCGAACTAGTGTTCGGGTTATGGGTAGGGACGCGTTCGCCGATCGGGACGCCATCATGGGGTGTCTCGATGAGCAGGAGGCGATTAGTGCCCGGTTGGCGCAGTGTTCGTTCGACGCGTTGAGCCCCGAGGAGCTGGTAGCGGTGCTGGCCCGCCGGGAGGCGTTGGCGCGGCAGGCGCCGGTGATCGATCATCAGATCCTGGCCCGGCTGGTGGCCGAGGGCCATGGTGAGGTCTTGGCCGGGTGTTCGCTGGCCAAGGCGTTGAGTGAGCGGTTGCGGATCAGTTCGGCCGAGGCCCGGCGACGGGTGGACGAGGCCGCCGAGTTGGGCCCGCGCACTTCCATCACCGGTGAACCCCTTGAACCGGTGCTGCCGGCGCTGGCCGCGGCCCAGGCCGCCGGGCAGGTCGGCCCCGAGCACGTAGCGATCGCCCGTAAGGCCATGGAGAAGATCCCGGCCGGGGTGTCGGTTGCCGATCGCGAGCGCGCTGAGCGTGAGCTGGCGGAGCTGGCCACGTTGTTCGCCCCGCAGACCTTCCAGCGCCTGGCTGTTCACCTGATCGCGGTGCTGGATCAAGATGGCGACGAGCCCGACGACCGCCAACGCCAAGCCCAGTACGGGCTGCGGTTAGGTCCGCAACGAGCCGATGGACTGAGCAGCCTGTCTGGCAAGATCAGCCCGGAGCTGCGGGCGACCTTGGAGCCGGTACTGGCCAAACTGGCCGCCCCGGGGATGTGCAATGCCGCCGATGAACAACCCTGCGTGTCCGGCACCCCCAGTCAGGAACAGATTGAGCACGATCACCGCAGCCGCGATCAACGCCAGCACGACGCGTTGCTGGCTGCCTTACGGGCGGTGCTGGCCGGTGGGGACCTGGGGCAGCTCAACGGCTTGCCGGTGACCGTGATCGTCTCGACCACCCTGGCCGAACTGCAGGCCGCGTCCGACCACGCACCTGACACCGATCAGCCACCGACCGAACCGGCACCACCGCAGCCGCCGGTAGGCGAGTCCTGCATCACCGGCAAGGCGTACACCGCCGGCGGCAGCCTACTGCCGATGAGTGACCTGCTGCGGATGGCCGGCCACGCGTATCACTACCTGAGCATCTTCGACGGCCACGGTCGGGCGCTGTGGCTGGGCCGAGCGAAACGGCTCGCCTCCGCCGATCAGCGCATCGTGTTGCACGCACGCGATCGTGGCTGCACCCGGCCGGGGTGTTCGGTGTCGGGGTATCTGTCCCAGGCACACCATCTGGAACGCGATTGGGCTGACAACGGCCAAACCGACGTCGATTCCCTCGCGCTGGCGTGCGCGCCGGATAATCGGATGGCCTGCGAGCAGGGCTGGGTCACCCGACTCGGCGAATCCGGCCGGGTCGAATGGGTCCCGCCGCCCAAACTCGACCACGGCCAACCCCGTGTCAACCCCTTCCACTTCATCGAAGCCGTCATCGACTACCACCGCCGACCGCCGCCCGAGGAGCTGCCACCGCCCGAGGCCGAGTGGCCGTGGCCCGACGACCCGGTTCGCGATGATCCATTGTTCGACGACCCACTGTTCGACGAGGCCAGCTACGAAGCCGTTCCCGTCGAGGGCCCCGTCCAACGACACCTCTTCGAGGAAGACGACTGGGCGGAAGCCGGATAAGGACGGCGGCTAAGCGGATGCCGTCGGCGGGTAGCGCAGCACCGCTGCGACGCCGTCGGCCGGATGGATTGTGCCGCCGGCGGCCACCACGGCCGCGCCGACCGCGATCGCGCTCCACGGCAGTGCCTCGTCGGCGCGAAGCGTATATTCCGGTGCCGCACCGTATTCGGAGAGTACGTCGGCATCCGGCGCGGTAACCGCGAGGTCGGTGTCGGCCACCACCGTCGCATCGCCGATGTCGCCGATGATCAGCGTCTCCACCGCGCCCTGGCTCAGCCCGGCACACACTGCGGCGAGCCCTTCGACCGCCAGCCCGGACAGCCGGCCCGATTCGGCGGTGAAGCGCTGCACCGCGTCTTGGATGTTCTCGAGTTGCCTTCGCAGGCATTCGGCTTCGATCGCGTCTTGTATGTCACCGGCGTCGTGTCCCCGGGCGCCGACCGGGAGCTCCCGCGCCAGCGCCGTGATCCGCTTCGGCAACGCCTCCAGCAATGCCGACCGAGACTGAACCTCGCCGACGACGAACACCGCGTCGAGATCGGGCGGGTCGGCGAGTTCGGTGACCCGGGCGGCGACGGCGCGGACGTTTTTGCGAACGGCCTCCTCGATATGCGGTTGCACGTCCCCGTAGCCGGGGGTATCGGCTCCGGCGGCCTTGTGCACCGGATAGCCGCCGCCGTCAACGGTTTCCGAGCGCAGTGCGCCGTCGGCGTGCACGGTGATGTCAGCGCCGGTCTGGTCGACTTCGGCCAACACGTAGTTCGGGTACTCGAAGCCGTGCTCGATGATCGGCAGCAGGTAGGGAAGTCGGGACAGGCGAGCAGTGCTCGCTGCAGGCGCCTGCAGATGCTCGTTGAGCACGACGCCGTCGGCGTCGGCGATCACCGCGCGCCCACTCTTGCCGACCGGCGGCCGCAACTCCCGCACGGCGCGTTCGACCTCGCCGACCAGCTGCTGATCAGCGCCCTGTTGGGTGAGCTGTTCACAGACCGCGCGCCAGGTGAGGTCGAGTTTGGTGGCCGCGTCCTCGGTGTCGTGCGAGTCCTCGAAGTACACCGAGATGAACGGGGCACGGGCGGTGAGCAATCCACGGAATCGTTCGGCATCCACGGCTATCCGGGTTGCCCGGTGATCGGCCCGGCAAACGTGGTCGGCACGTTCGGCATGGTTGCCGAACCGGTTCGGCGGGTATGCAGACCGGAGTGCAGTCGCTGATTGGAGGTCTCATGCCCAAGACGACGAAGAGCGGCGCCGCCAAGCAAGGCGAGTTGCCCAGCACGCTGCAACGATCCAGCGCGAAGGCGCAACGCACCTTCGCCAAAGCGCACGACGCGGCCGCCAAGGAGTACGGCAGCGAACAGCGCGCCCACCGGGTCGCCTACGCGGCGCTCAAACACAGTTTCGAGAAGGTCGGAGACCACTGGGAGCCCAAGAAGAAGCGCGGCCCGTCGGATAAGCGTGCTCAGGGCGGGGGCCCGAACAACTCGGGACCGTCCGCCGAGGGTGTCGACGCCAACGCCAGCAAGCAGCATCTGATGGACGTTGCGCGTCGGCTGGACATTCACGGCCGCTCGACGATGAAGAAATCGGAACTGGTCACGGCGATCAAGAAGCACAACCGCCGTGTCCGGGGCAAGTAGCCGCACTCCGGTCACATCGGCGATCACCGGGCGTGGATGTCCGCCGCGCTGGCCGCCGCGGTGGGGATGCCGTTGATGACGGTGTAGGGCGCCCGGATCAGTGGTTGGGCCACATTGCGCACCGGCACACCGCCGGCGGTGCGGCCCGCCTCAATTCCAGAGTGGGCGTGGCCGTGCACCGCCAGGTCGGCCCCGGCGTCGTCGATGGCCTCGGCCAGCAGACATGACCCCAGAAACGGATAGATCTCCGGAGGCTCGCCGAGCAAGGTGTCGGCAACCGGGGAGTAGTGCAGCAGCGCGATCCGGTAGTCGGCGTGCAGCGCCCCAAGGCCCTCGCGCAACCGGGCCGCCGCGGTCGTGGTGGCGGCGACGAACGCCTTCATCTCCGGCTCGCCGAAGGCGGTCGCACACCGGCCGGCGAAACCGCCGCCGAAACCCTTCACGCCGGCGATTCCGACCCGCCGGCCCGCGACGTCGACGGTGTGGGTCTCGCCTTCCAGGACGACGATCCCGGCGTCGCGCAGCGCGTCGGTGATCTCGTCCTGCTGATTCCGGTGATAGTCGTGATTGCCGAGCACGCACACCACCGGTACCGGGCACCCGGACAATTCGTCGGCGACCACCCGGCCCTCGGCGGCGGTCCCGTGGCGGGTCAAGTCCCCGGCGACCAGCAGCATGTCGGCCCGATCATCGATATGGTGCCAGCGCATCGTGCCGCGCGAGTCCTCGCCCAAGTGGATGTCGCCGACCGCGGCTACCCGGATCACCCGGTCACCTGCTCGATGGGTTCGCACAGCTGCACCACTTCGATGTCGTTGACCACGACGCGCGGTTCGACGATGCCGCGAACGACCGTCTCGATGGTCGCCCGGCGTTGCGGGCCGTTGACCGACCCGGTCAGACACACGGTGTCGGAGTGGATTTCGATCCCGATGCCCAGCTCGCCGATCTCCGGGTCTTCGGCGAGCTGGCGTCGCACCGCCGCCACCAGATGATCCGGCGGATCGGGTTCGGCGGCATCATCGGCGTCGACGATGGACAGCCCGCACAACAGCTGCCAGAACGCCTCGGCGAACGGTGAACCCCGCAATCGCAGCCGCAGCCGGCCCCAATCGACCTGTTCGCGCAGGATGCGCGCGACGACGAGTAGCTCGGCGTAATCGCAGCGGTGACAGTCCAGCACCGCGAGCTTCTGCACCATCAGGTCGGTGGCGCTGATGACCCGTGCGGTCACCGAGCCGACCGGAAGCAGCGGGGCGCGCGCAATGGTCTCCGCGCTGACCGGGGTGTCGCCGAGCCGATGGATCAGATCGATGAGCACGTCGCCGTCGAACACCTTCAGCAGCCAGTCCTCCGGCGGCTGGAACCGCGACATTCCGGTGCGGGTGAGGGCTTGCGCGGCGCGTTCGGCGTCGGACGGTTCCAGCAGCAGATCGATGTCGTGCTGCGAGTGCGGGCCGCCGCGGGCATACACCGCGGCGCCACCGGCCAGTGCGAAGGGCACGTCGGCGCGTTGCAGCGCGCCGATGGCCCGGATCAGCGTGGTCAAGAAGGTGGCCTCATCCATGCCCGGGCCGCCCGTCGGGCAGGTCTGCGATCGGTGTCCGGTCCAGCTGTGTCAGCAGCTCCTCGGCGTTGTCGAAAACGCCCACCGCGCCTGCCGTTTCCAACTCGGCGCGGGACACGCCGCCGCTGAGCACGCCGATACACGGCAGGCCGGCGCGCACGCAGGCCGCCACGTCCCAGACCGCGTCGCCGACGAAAACCGCCCGCTCCGCCGTCGCGCCGATGCGATCGAGGGCGATCCCGATGATGTCCGGCTCCGGTTTGGCGATGTCGACATCGGCGGACGAGGTGACCGCGGCGATCAGGTCGTCGCAGTCGAGCGCCTTGCGCAACACCGCCAGCTCGTCGTCGGGCGCCGAGGTGGCCAGCACTACCGGCAGATGGAGGGCGGCGATGCGTTCCAGCAACCGCCGGGCGCCCGGCAGCGGTGACAGCAGCGGCGCCGACTCCAGGTAGAAGCGCGAGTGCAGCTCTTTGAGGCGCCGGCGGACGTCGTCGGGTGCGTCGTCAGACAGCAGCCGCACCAGCGCGGATCCGTCCATGCCGATGGCGCGGTGGATGCGCCAGGATTCCACCTCGATGCGCTGCTCGGCGAACGCCCGACGCCAGGCGTGCACATGCAGGTAGTTCGAATCGACCAGCGTGCCGTCGACGTCGAACAACACAGCCGATTGCGCGGTCACCATCGTCCCCTCTCGTTCGCGGATGGTCCTGGCCGTTTGCGGATGTCCCGGCTGGGATACCCCACGCAGGGAATTCCAAATACGCCGACGAGAGGAACCGTGGTGGCTACCGAGGACCCCAAGCAGCGACAGCTCGACGAGCACCGGTACGACCGGGAGTCCGGGTACCTGACCACCCAGCAGGGGCTGCGGGTCGACCACACCGACGACGCGCTGACGGCCGGGGAGCGCGGGCCCACGTTGCTGGAGGATTTCCACGCCCGGGAGAAGGTCATGCACTTCGACCACGAGCGGATCCCCGAGCGGGTGGTGCACGCTCGCGGGTCGGGCGCCTACGGCTACTTCGAGCCCTACGACGATTCACTCGCCGAGTTCACCGCGGCGAAGTTCCTGACCTCGCCGGGCACCAAGACCCCGGTGTTCGTGCGGTTCTCCACCGTGGCCGGCTTCCGCGGATCGGCCGACACCGTGCGCGACGTGCGCGGGTTCGCCACCAAGTTCTACACCGAGCAGGGCAACTACGACCTGGTGGGCAACAACTTCCCGGTGTTCTTCATCCAGGACGGCATCAAGTTCCCCGACTTCGTGCACGCGGTGAAGCCCGAACCGGACAACGAGATTCCGCAGGCGCAGTCCGCCCACGACACGCTGTGGGACTTCGTGTCGCTGCAACCGGAGACGCTGCACGCCATCATGTGGCTGATGTCGGACCGGTCCTTGCCGCGCAGCTTCCGGATGATGCAGGGCTTCGGTGTGCACACCTTCCGCTTCGTCAACGCCAAGGGGCAGGGCACGTTCGTGAAGTTCCATTGGAAGCCCAAGCTCGGTGTGCATTCGCTGATCTGGGACGAATGCCAGAAGATCGCCGGAAAAGACCCGGACTTCAACCGCCGCGACCTGTGGGATTCGATCGAGGCCGGCCAATACCCGGAGTGGGAGCTGGGTGTGCAATTGGTGGCCGAGAGCGACGAATTCAATTTCGATTTCGACCTGCTGGACGCCACGAAGATCATTCCCGAGGAACAGGTTCCGGTGCGTCCGGTGGGCAAAATGGTGCTCAACCGCAACCCGGACAACTTCTTCGCCGAAACCGAGCAGGTGGCCTTCTGCACGGCCAACGTAGTGCCGGGAATCGATTTCACCAACGACCCGCTGCTGCAGTTCCGTAACTTCTCCTACCTGGACACCCAGTTGATCCGGCTCGGCGGACCGAACTTCAACCACCTGCCGATCAACCGGCCGGTGGCGCCGGTGCACACCAACCAGCACGACGGCTACAGCCAACACGCCATCCCGGTCGGCAAGTCCAGCTACTACAAGAACTCGCTGGGCGGCGGCTGCCCGGCTTTGGCCGGCGGCGACGACGAGGTGTACCGGCACTACACCCAGAAGGTGGACGGCGACAAGATCCGCAAACGCGCCGCCAGCTTCGAGAACCACTACAGCCAGGCGCGGATGTTCTACAAGAGCATGTCCGAGCCGGAGGCCAAGCACATCGTCGCCGCGTACGCGTTCGAACTGGGCAAATGCGAAACCGTCGAGATCCGGCAGCGCGTGGTCGAGCAACTCAACCACATCGACCACGACCTGGCGCGCCAGGTGGCCGAGAAGCTGGGGCTGTCGGCGCCCGATGAGCGCCAGCTCGATGCCGCAGCCGAGAAGGTCGGGACGTCGCCGGCGCTCTCGCAACTGCACGCCGCCACCGTTCCGCCGGAGTCCCGGGGCGCGCCCACCATCGAAAGCCGCAAGATCGCGGTACTGGCGGCTGACGGTGTCGACGTTACGGGCGTCCAAAGCTTCGTCGAGGCGATGCGCCGGCGCGGCGCCGTCGCCGAAGTACTGGCCCCGACCGGCGGCGGCGAACTCGCCGGCGGCTCGGGTGGGCAGCTGGGCGTCGACCGGGCGATCACCACCATGGCCTCGGTGCTCTATGACGCGGTGGTGGTGCCGTGTGGTCCGGAGGCGATGCACACGCTCGCCGCCGACGGCTACGCCATGCATTTCATCACCGAGGCCTACAAACACCTGAAGCCCATCGGGGCGTTCGGGGCCGGTGTCGAGCTGTTACCCAAAGCGGGAATCGTCGAGCGGTTGGCCGAGGACACCGGGGTCACCGTCTCGACCGGCGTGGTCACCACCACGGCGGCCGCCGGCGATCTGGGTGAGGAGTTCTTCGACGCCTTCGCCGCGGTGCTGGCCAAGCACCGGGTCTGGGACCGGGCGGCCGACGCGGTGCCCGCCTAGCCCGCCGGGAGCCGGGTCCGGGTTCGGGCCCGGCTTCAGGTCACCGCGCGCAGCGGGCGCCCGGATTTCTGCACGTCGGCCAGGGCGTCGGCCAGCGAGGGCACCAGCGGCAGACGGGACTGCGGGTCGCAGATCCGCAGCACGCTGGTCACCGCCGGACTCGGTACCACCATCAGCCGGGTCTGCGCCGCGGCGCAGCGGGCGCTGACCGATTGCAGCGCGGTAAATCCGACCGTGCCAATGAATGCCAGCTCGGCCAGGTCCAAGATCAGCCACTCGCAGCAGTCGGCGCAGCGTCTGGCGTAGTCGGCGAACGGTGCGGCGTTGGCCGCGTCGATCTCCCCGTCCGCGGCAACCACCGCTCCCGACCGACCCCAGTGGATGGTGAATTTGGCGGTATGGCTTCGCCAGGCCTGCGTGGATTCCGTTGCGGGAGTGGCGAAAGCGGTTTCGGTAATCCTGCTGGTTGTCATTTGTGGCTCCATCAGTCGACGAATCGTGCTGTTGGATCACGTCAGCGTAATCTCTTGGCGAGCAACATAAAACACGGTGACGTTCAGTTGCGGCTGTGAACTCAACCGGAGGAACCAGACGTTACCCATGCCCGCTTCGATTGGCAAAGAGATCGGCGACAAACTCCGCAAAATCCCAGTGAAACCTTAACTTTCAATTTGCGAGTAACGAAGATCTTCCCGCCGACCAGGCCGCCATCATAAGGTCGGCGAGCCTGTTCTCGACGACATCACGGGCCCGCATGCCGAATACCACGTCGGCCTCCAGCTGCGGCGCGTGACGTATCAGGTCGCCGACCACGCCGGTGCGCACCACCTGTTCGTGCACCGCGTCGGCCACGACGTGCTCGGCGTAGAACGCCACGCACGGCTCCGGGGCGCCCAGCCGCCGCAGCGCGGCCACCAGGCGGGCCGACCCGGGCGGGGAGGTGATCTCGGTCGAGGCGAAGTGCCCGACGGCCGCCCCCCGCCACCGGCGGTGTAGCCCGAACAGCGACATCAGGTTGACCACCGCCAGCGACTCGGCGGGAACAACGTCGAGGTAGACGAGGTAATCGGCGTCCAAGCCGGCGGCGTTGAGCAGGTCGGCGAACAGTTGCTGATGCACCCGCGTCCCTCGACCGGCGCCGTACTCGTCGAACTCGACCGCGACGAAGGAGGCCTTGGCCTGGCCGGTCAGGCGCGGGATGGCAAAGGCGTGCGGATCGCCTTCCTTGAGGTGATACAGCGACCGGTGCACGAAGTACTCCCGAGCCTGTTCCCAGCTGCCCAGATCGCGCAGATACCACGAGGGTCCACTGCCGCGCACGGGTTCGGTTGCCGCAGCTTCCATTTCGTCGTTCACATTGATGTCCGCCGGTATCGGGCCGACGTCCCGACGAACACTATCGAGGAATACGCGCTCCATCCGCGCGCGTAGTTCCAATAAGGTGGCGTCCCACTCCCACCCCGGGTCCACGCCGGCGAAGCCGCGGTAGTGCAGCTCGTAGCAGACGTAGAGGGCCAGCTGCAGGTCCCGCCCGTAGGGGTCGGCGCCGGTTGTCGCGACGGCGACGTCGCCGGTCGCGCCCGCGGGCCGGCGGAGCAGCCCGCAGACCGCGGCCGACAGCGGCCCACACGCCACGGGTAGCTCGGGCTCGGTCGCGGGATCGGTGCGCTGCGGTGCGATGGTCACGCTCGCGGGTACCCGGGCCACGGCCGGGGCCAAACGACGCCGCGACCGTCCGCGCTGTTTCGGGGGCGGGCCGGTGGGTACCCGAGCACCATGACACGGTTCGGCTACACCCTGATGACCGAGCAGAGCGATCCCAAGGATCTTGTCCGTTACGCCGTCTCCGCCGAAGAACGAGGCTTCGACTTCGAGGTGTGCAGCGACCACTTCTCGCCCTGGCTGGCCTCGCAGGGCCACGCCCCGAACGCGTGGGCGGTGTTGGGGGCGGTCGCGCAGGCCACCGAACAGGTCGGCCTGTGTTCGTATGTGACCTGCCCGACGATGCGCTACCACCCGGCGGTGGTGGCGCAACAGGCCGCCACCGTGCAGATCCTGGCCGACGGCCGGTTCACGCTCGGGCTGGGCAGCGGGGAGAACCTCAATGAGCACATCGTCACCGGCGCCGGCTGGCCGAACGTCGGGCGCAGACAGGCCATGCTCGGTGAGGCGATCAAGATAATTCGCGAGCTGTTGATGGGGGAGACGGTCAATCTGCGCGGTGACCACTTCGAGGTCGACCGGGCGCGGCTGTGGGACCTGCCGGAGATTCCCGTCGCGCTGGCCGTCGCGGTCTCCGGGGACAAGGGCGTCGACAGATTCGCCGCCGCCGCCGACGACCTGATTGCGGTACAGCCCGACGCGGACCTGGTCAGCGCCTGGCACACCGCACGTCGGGCATCAGGGCTGGGCGACGGCCGGGTCATCGGGCAGCTACCGGTGTGCTGGGACCCCGACCGCGACGCCGCGGTGCAGCGCGCCCACCGGCAGTTCCGCTGGTTCGGCGGCGGCTGGCTGGTCAATTCCGAGTTGCCCACACCGGCCGCGTTCGCCGCCGCCACCCGGTTCGTCACACCGCAGGACGTCGCCGACGCCATCCCGTGCGGCCCGGACCTGGATCCGATCGTCGAGGCGGTGGGCGCCTACCGCGATGCCGGGTTCACCGACATCGCGCTCATCCAGATCGGCGGGGAGTCCCAGGATGCCTTCCTCAACGAGGCCGCGGAACCGCTGCTGGCGGCGCTGCGCGACGCCGCGTCCTGAGCGGTCCCGGTTTCGGGTGCGGCCGCGGCGGGTACCAGAGAGCCATGGACGAGACCGAGTACCCGATCGATGAGGCCCGTACCACGCGGCCGCGGGCCGGAATGATGTTCAAGGATCGCCGTGAGGCGCCGGGCCTGGCCATGCTGCTGATGGCGGTGCTGGCGCTGGTGGGCTTCATGAGCGCCGCCGTGCAGCATCACGCCGGCTGGTCGCTGGGATTCGGGATCGCGGCCCTAGCGCTGGCCGTCGGAGGCGTGGCCTGGATATGGGTCGGGCGAAACCGCGCCATCCGGGCGACCGGGGCCGGTAATCACCGGCGTCAGACCTAGCGCGCCTGCGGCGAACCGGGACACCGCCTGGGCCCCGGTCAGTGCCGCCTCCTGGTGGCCCGGCCGGCTGCGGGTGGCGATGTCACCCGAGGCCGGGTTCAGCGTGACCTCGGCTAACAATTCGCCGGTGGTCGGCTCGCAGACCGCCCACAGGTAGCGGGTGTCGTCGGCCCAGCCGGACTCCGCCTTAGCGACGTAGTCCCGGTCGGACTCCCCGAGGTCGGCCAGTGTCGGACGGTCATCGACGCGATCATCGGCCCGTGGCATCCGTAGATACCACGGGCCGGCGTTGATCTCGACGGGCTCGATGGCCGAGGCTCCGCTACTTGATCTCGCAGAGCACCGTGCCCTGGGTGATGGCCGCGCCGGCCTCGGCGGCCAGGCCGGTGACCACACCGTCCTTGTGCGCCGTCACCGGGTTCTCCATCTTCATCGCCTCCAGGACGACGACCAGGTCACCGGCGGCGACCTCCTGGCCCTCCTCGACGGCCACCTTCACCACGGTGCCCTGCATGGGCGCGGTGACCGCGTCACCGGAAGCCGCCGCCCCGCCGTGCGCACCGCGCTTGCGGGCCTTGGGCTTTTTGCGGATGACTCCGGCGGCACCGCCACCGCCACCGCCGCCAGCGAGGGCCAGGTCACCGGGCAGCGACACCTCCAGGCGCCGGCCGCCGACCTCCACGACCACTTTCTGCCGCGGCTGCGCGTCCTCTTCGTCGAGGGGCTCACCGCCGGTGAAGGGCTCGATGGTGTTCTCGAACTCGGTCTCGATCCAGCGGGTGTGCACCGAAAAGCCGTTCTCGTCGCCGACGAACGCCGGGTCGCGCACCACCACGCGGTCGAACGGGATGACCGTGGCCAGCCCCTCGACGTGGAACTCGTCCAGGGCCCGCCGGGCGCGCTCCAGCGCCTCGGTGCGGGTCGCCCCGGTGACGATCAGCTTGGCCAGCATCGAGTCGAACTGGCCGCCGATCACCGAGCCGGTCTCCACACCGGAGTCCATCCGGATGCCGGGACCGGTCGGCGGGTCGAAGCGGGTGACCGGGCCGGGGGCGGGCAGGAAGCCGCGGCCGGCGTCCTCACCGTTGATCCGGAACTCGATGGAGTGACCACGCGGCTCGGGGTCCTCGGTGATGTCGAGCTGCTCGCCGTTGGCGATGCGGAACTGCTCGCGCACCAGGTCGATACCGGAGGTCTCCTCGGTGACCGGGTGCTCCACCTGCAGGCGGGTGTTGACCTCCAGGAAGCTGATCAGTCCGTCCTGGCCGACCAGGTACTCCACGGTGCCGGCGCCGTAGTAGCCGGCCTCCTTGCAGATCCGCTTGGCCGACTCGTGGATCTCCTTGCGCTGCGCGTCGGTCAGGAACGGTGCCGGTGCCTCCTCGACCAGCTTCTGGAAGCGGCGCTGCAGCGAGCAGTCCCGGGTGCCCGCGACGACGACGTTGCCGTGCTGGTCGGCGATGACCTGGGCCTCGACGTGGCGGGGCTTGTCCAGGTAGCGCTCCACGAAACACTCGCCCCGGCCGAACGCCGCGATCGCCTCGCGGGTGGCCGACTCGAACAGCTCCGGGATCTCCTCGATGGTGCGGGCCACCTTCATGCCGCGGCCGCCACCGCCGAACGCGGCCTTGATCGCCACCGGAACGCCGTACTCCTTGGCGAAGGCCACCACCTCGTCGGCGTCCTTGACCGGGTCCGGGGTGCCGGGCACCAGCGGCGCCTTGGCGCGGGCGGCGATGTGCCGCGCGGTGACCTTGTCGCCGAGGTCACGGATCGACTGCGGGCTCGGCCCGATCCAGATCAGCCCGGCGTCGAGCACGGCCTGCGCGAAATCGGCGTTCTCCGAAAGGAAGCCGTAGCCGGGGTGGATCGCGTTGGCACCCGACTGGGCCGCGGCGTCCAAGATCTTCTCGAAGACCAGGTAGGACTCCGCCGAGGTCTGACCGCCCAGGGCGAACGCCTCGTCGGCGAGCCGCACGTGCGGTGCGTCGGCATCGGGCTCGGCGTACACGGCCACGCTGGACAACCCGGCGTCGCGCGCCGCGCGGATCACCCGGACTGCGATCTCCCCCCGGTTGGCGACGAGCACCTTGGAGATCTTCGAGCTGGCATGGTTCGCCACTGGCCCTCCTGATGGCATGTTTAAGAAATGTCTTTAAGAATGTAGTTCACAGCAGTGTAAGGCGCGACCGCCGAACCGGTTTCGGTGCCCCTTAGGCAGCCCGTAACCGCCTCTTGATCCGGGTCAGCATCGCCGACATCCCACGCAGCCGCAACGGGCTGATCAGCGCCGCCAGCCCCAGACTCGAGGCGAAATCCTCCGGCACTGCCAGGATGACGTCGGCGGGCTGGCCGTCGAGGCCCGCCGCCCAGATCGACGCGAACCCGCGCGTGGTGGGCGCCTCCGGGGGAGCGCTGAAATACAACCGCACCCGCTGCCGGTCGGCGGCGTCGACATGCAGGAACAACGGCGACTGGCACTCCGGCACCGGCTCCATGGCGGATTCGACCAGGTCGTCGGGCAGGTCCGGGAGCTCGTCGGAGAATTCCAGCAGCAGCTTGAGTTTGTCCTGCCCTTCGACTTCGGCGAAGTCGGACACCACCTGCGCCAGGCCCTCCGGAAGGCTCATCGGGCCGGCACGGCTCCCGGTGCTTCACCGTCCACGATGGGCACCCGCACGGTGTTGCCCCACTCGGTCCAGGAGCCGTCGTAGTTGCGCACGCCCGCCATACCGAGCAGGTGGGTCAGCACGAACCAGGTGTGGCTGGAGCGCTCCCCGATGCGGCAGTAGGCCACCGGATTGTCGCCCGGCTTCAAGAAGCCGTAGAGCTGTTCGAGCTCCTCGCGTTTGCGGAACCGGCCGGCGTCGTCGGCCGCCTTGCTCCACGGGATGGAGATCGCGGTGGGAATGTGGCCGCCGCGCAGCACACCCTCCTCCGGGTAGTCCGGCATGTGGGTGCGCTCGCCGGTGTACTCCTGCGGCGAGCGGACGTCGATCAGCGGCGCACGGCCGATGATCTCCAGCACGTCTTCCTTGTACGCCCGGATCGGGGCGTCGTTGCGCTCGACGACCGGGTAGCCCGTCGTGGTCTTGCTCGGCACCTCCAGGGTGGTCTCGCGGCCCGAGGACACCCACAGGTCGCGCCCGCCGTCGAGCAGCCGCACATCCTCGTGGCCGAACAGCGTGAACACCCATAGCGCGTAAGCCGCCCACCAGTTGGACTTGTCGCCGTAGATCACCACGGTGTCGTCGCGGGAGATGCCCTTGCGGTTCATCAGGTCGGCGAACTGCTCGCCGGAGATGTAGTCCCGGACCGGCGCGTCGTTGAGGTCGGTGACCCAGTCGATCTTCACCGCGCCGGGAATGTGGCCGACGTCGTAGAGCAGCACGTCCTCGTCGGACTCCACCACCACGAGACCGGGTTTACCGAGATTTCCCGCGAGCCAGTCGGCGGTCACCAACCGTTCCGGATGGGCGTAGGACTGCAGGGCGGGGCTGGGGTCGGCAGGCACTGGCACGGTGTCGAGCCTACTCACTCCGGTCCCGCGCCGCGCGCGAGACGGCGCTGAATGCTGCGGCAACCGCGGGGATTGGGTCCGCAGCAAGCGGGTACCCAGTTGCCGATGGCTGACGCACCCAACGGAGGAACGTTTCATGGCTGACAGCAAGCAGGCTTCGGTGACCACAGATGTCGTCGACATCCTCACCGCCGACCACAACGAGATGATCGAGCTGCTGACCGAAGTCGAGAGCACTGCCGACCCCGACGCTCAGCGTGACATCGCCGACACCGTCACCGCCGAGGTGATGCGTCACGCCGTGGCCGAGGAGATGTTCGTCTACCCGGTCATGGAGGACAAGCTGCCCGGCGGCTCCGACGATGTGAAGCACGACAAGGAAGAGCACGACGAGATCGTGAAGGTCATGAAGAAGCTCGAGGACGTCGCCGCATCGGATCCGGAGTTCCTGGGCCTGACTCGAGAGCTGAAGTCGCTGCTGCGTCATCACGCGCACGACGAGGAATCCGAGCAGTTTCCCAAGCTACGGGAACATCTTTCGGCCCGGGAGCTCGTCGAGATGGGCGAAAAGGTCCAGAACGCCAAGAAATTGGCGCCAACTCGCCCGCACCCGCAGGCACCGCATTCGGAGTTGTTCCACAAGACCCTCGGCGCCGGGGTGGGCATGGTCGACCGGATCCGCGACAAGCTGACGGGCCGACAAACCGGCTCGTCGTCGTGATTCGTTGCCGGCCCGGCTACACCGGATTGGCCGCCCACAGTGCGGCGACGGACAACCCGGCCCCGGCGAGCAGCGACCGCACCAGCGGCAGGCTGATTCCGACCACACTGGACGGGTCGCCGTCGACGCCGTCGACGAACCAGCCGCCCAGCCCGTCCAGGGTGAATCCGCCGGCCACCCGCAGCGGTTCGCCGGTGGCCAGGTAGGCCTCCAGATCGTCATCGGTGGGTATCCCGAATCGGACTGTGGTGACCGCCGTTTCCGCGGCGCGATGTTGAATCACATTGTCCTGTAACCGGATAACGCTGTGACCGGTGTGAAGCTGTCCGGCGCGTCCGGCCATCGACCGCCAACGGCGGCGTGCCTCATCCACCGACGGCGGCTTGCCGGCCAGCTCGCCGTCGATGTAGAGCATCGAATCGCAGCCGATCACCACGCAATCAGTCGCGACGGATCGGTCCAGGATGCTCGCGACGTGTTCGGCCTTGGCGCACGCCAGGGTTCGCACCAGATCGGCGGGACCGGTATCGGGACCCAAGTTCGCCATCACGGCGTCCTCGTCCACGCCGGACACCACCACCAACGGGTCGACGCCGGCTTGGCGCAGCACGCCCAACCGGCCCGGCGAGGCCGATCCGAGAACCAGGCGCGTCACCGGTTGCGCCTGTGGCGCCGTTCGCCACCGCAAGCGGGAGGCATCCCGGCGGCCTCGCCGGCGCTCGGCGTCGTCACCGGCGCATATGAGTGCGCTCCAGCAGGGTCACCCGCTGCCAGCTGAACAGCGGATACCGCAGCTTGTCGACCGGGTGGCCCCACATGTTGCGCTCCGGCGGGCCGGTCTCGGCCGCGCCGCCGCCGGCCGTGCCCAGCACCGCGACCAGGGCGGCGACCTCTTCGTCGGTGGGGTTGCCCTTGAGCACCCGGATATGCGGCTCGGCCGCGGCGGTGGCCTCGTCGGCTTCGGCGCTCACTGCGCTCACTCCGCTCACTGGGCTCACAGGGGGATGTTCCCGTGCTTCTTGGGCAGCGGCTGGACGATCTTGCGTTCCAGCAGCCGCAGCGACGTCGCGATGTAGCCGCGGGTGTGCGACGGCGGGATCACCGCGTCGACATAGCCGCGCTCGGCGGCCACGTACGGGTTCACCAGGGTGTCCTCGTACTCCCGCTGCAGGTTCAGCCGCAGCGCGTCCACATCCTCGCCGTTGCGGGCCGCCTCGGAGAGCT
This sequence comes from Mycolicibacter algericus DSM 45454, assembly GCF_002086455.1. Taxonomy (GTDB): domain Bacteria; phylum Actinomycetota; class Actinomycetes; order Mycobacteriales; family Mycobacteriaceae; genus Mycobacterium; species Mycobacterium algericum. Next base: position 296,129 of record NZ_MVHC01000001.1, on the reverse strand, counting down.
GCTGGCGGTAGACGAACCCGACCGCGCCGGAGGCGCCCATGACCGCGATCTGAGCCGTCGGCCAGGCCACGTTGACGTCGGCGCCCATCTCCTTGGATCCCATCACGCAGTACGCGCCGCCGTAGGCCTTGCGGGTGATGACGGTGATCTTGGCGACGGTGGCCTCACCGTAGGCGTAGAGCAGCTTGGCGCCGCGGCGGATGATGCCGTTGTATTCCTGCTCGGTACCGGGCAGGAAGCCGGGCACATCGACCAGCATCACGATCGGAATGTTGAAGCAGTCGCAGGTCCGGATGAACCGGGCGGCCTTCTCCGAGGCGTTGATGTCCAGGCAGCCGGCGAACTGGGTGGGCTGGTTGGCCACGATGCCGACCGGACGGCCCTCGATGCGGCCGAACCCGACCACGATGTTGCCGGCGTAGCCGGCCTGCACCTCGAGGAACTCGTCGTCGTCGAGGATCCGGGTGATCACCTCGTGCATGTCGTACGGCTGGTTCGGCGAGTCCGGGATCAGCGTGTCCAGCTCGATGTCCTCGGTGGTGAGGTTGTCCTCGATCGCACCGTCGGCCGGCGGCACCGCGAAGCGCGGCGGGTCGGCGTAGTTGTTCGGCGGCAGGTAGCTGAGCAGGTCGCGCACGTACTCGAAGGCGTCCTGCTCACCGGAGGCGACGTAGTGCGCGGTGCCGGATTTACCCATGTGGGTGTGGGCGCCGCCCAGCTCCTCCTGGGTGACGTCCTCGCCGGTGACGGTCTTGATCACGTCGGGCCCGGTGATGAACATCTGGCTGGTCTGGTCGACCATCACGATGAAGTCGGTCAGGGCGGGGGAGTACACGTGGCCGCCGGCGGCCGCGCCCATGATCAGCGAGATCTGCGGGATCACCCCCGAGGCCAGGATGTTGTTGTGGAAGATCTTGCTGTACAAGCCCAGCGAGACCACGCCCTCCTGGATGCGGGCACCGGCGCCGTCGTTGATCCCGATCAGCGGCCGGCCGGTCTTCATGGCCAGCTCCTGGACCTTGACGATCTTCTCGCCGTAGACCTCACCGAGGCTGCCGCCGAAAACGGTGGCGTCCTGGCTGAAGATGCAGACCTCGCGGCCGTCGATGGTGCCGTAGCCGGTGACCACCCCGTCACCGAGCGGGCGTTTCCCGGCCAGGCCGAAGTTGGTGCTGCGGTGCTTGGCCAGCGCGTCGAGCTCGATGAAAGACCCCTCGTCGAGCAGGGCCAGGATGCGCTCGCGGGCGGTCAGCTTGCCCTTGGCGTGCACCTTCTCCACCGCGGCCTCACCGACCGGGTGCAGCGTCTCCTGGGCGCGACGCTTGAGGTCGGCAAGCTTGCCTGCGGTGGTGTGGATGTCGACGACGTGCTCGCCCTGGGCTTCTACAGCGGACTGTCCGGAGTGCTCAGTAACGGTCATAAGAAATGATCTTAATCGCGAGCTATCGGATCAGCCGCGCGGACCCGCTAACACGACACCGGTGCCCGCGCCGCGATGCGGATTTCCCGGTCCGGGGGTTGCCCTCGGGTGCCGGTTTACCGGTTCGGTGGCAACGGGTACGCGGCCGCTATGAAGCCCAACGTCTCGATCACTCATCCCGACCGGGTGCTCTTCCCGGCGTCCGGCACCCACGAGGCGATCACCAAGGGCGATCTCATCGACTACTACGCCGAAATCGCGCCGGTGATGGTGCCGCACCTGGACGGTCGCCCGCTCACGCTGACCCGGTATCCCGGCGGTATCGACAAGGAGGGGTTCATTCAGCAGAACTTCGCCGCCACACTGCCGGACTGGATGGACCGGGTCGAGGTCGCCCGGAAGTCCGGCGAGGGCACCGTGGTGCATCCGGTGGTGACGCGGGAGGAGGCGCTGGTGTGGGCGGCCAACCAGGACTGCATCACGCTGCACTCCTGGCTGTCCCGGCGTCCGCACCTGGAGACACCCGATCGGCTGATATTCGATCTGGATCCCGCCGATGACGACTTCGCGGTGGTCCGGGCGACCGCCCGGGCGGTCGCCGACGTCGTGCAGGAACTGGGGATGACGGCCTACGTGCAGACGACCGGTTCGCGCGGCCTGCACATCGTGGCACCGCTGGGCGGGGACGCCGATTTCGACACCGCCCGCCAATTCGCCCGCACCATTGCCGGTCTCGTCGTCGACGACGACCCGCTGCATCGCACCCTTGAGATCCGCAAGGCCGGCCGCGGCGGCAGGGTGTATGTGGACGTGATGCGAAACGCCTACGGCCAGACCGGCGTTGCGCCGTACGCGGTACGGGCTCGCGCCGGGGCGCCGGTGGCACTCCCGCTGGAGTGGGACGAGCTCGACGTACCCGGTATGCGCCCGGACGGCTGGACCCTGCGCGATGTGCCCAAGCGGATGTGCGAACGCGGCGATCCCTGGGCCGACATGTACCGGCAGGCGTGCGCGCTGGCCCCGCTGCGGAATCGACTCGCCAAGCTCGGCGCGTAGCGGAAGGCAGGACCGGGTAGCAGAAAGCAACGGCGTCAGGCCGCGGCCGTCCCGGGTTCAGGCGGTTCGGTGACCCGCTTGACGAAGTCGCCGATGTAGCGGATCGCCCGCCGTCCCTCCGGTAGCACATCGGCGGCCAGCGGGAAATCGTGAATCTGGCCGTCCCACAGGTGCAGATCGCACGGCACGCCGGCGCTGCCCAGCCGCTCGGCCATGACCTCGGCATCGGGCAGCAGCAGCTCGTCGCAGCTGGCGTGGATGGTGACCGGTGGCAGTGCCGAGAGGTCGGCATCCACCGGCGACACGACTTGGGCGCGGCGGAGATAGCGGGTGAACGCCGGCAGCGCCCCGCACGGGAACATCGCGCACCGGTTCGCGTTGCGATGCCGCATCTTTGCCGTCGGATCGGCGTCGGTGAACGGTGAAACCACCGCAATACCAGCAGGGTTGGGAAGATCGTATTGCGCGGCGGCCAGGGAGGTCATAAAGGCCAGATAGCCGCCGGCCGAGTCGCCGGCGATCACGATTCGTTCCGGGTCGTAGCCGCGCCGGAGCAGCCATCGCAAGCCGTCCAAGCCGTCCTCGATCGCGTCGGATACCCCGTGCGAGGGCAACATTCGGTAATCGATGTTGAGGACGGCTGCCTCCGCCGCCCGCGACAGCCGGGCCACCAGGGCGCGGTGGGTGTTGAGGCCACAGGTCAGGAATGCGCCGCCGTGCAGGTAGAGGATCGCTCGCTGCGTCGACGTCTGCTTGGCCTGAACACGTTCGGCGACACAGGAACCCAGCCGAACTCGTTCGACCGTCACGGCCGGCCGGTAAGGTACCCAGCCGGCGAAGCGGTCGACCGAGGCGAACGGCCACGGCATGTCCGGCCGAATCGCCCATGCGCGCACCACGTTCTTGACTACGAGCCTGCTCGCCAGCGACACCGCAACCGATTGTGTGCTGTGACATCGGTGGATTCGTCGCCTCGACCCCCCGGTGCCCACTCCGATCACCCCCCTAAGTGCCGCTGAGGGGCCGGGTACCCCGCGGTCGGGCGTTTCAACCGGCGCCGCCGGGATCCCGGCTCTAAGCTGGCGAAATGAATGTTCCGCCGCTCGACGCAACCGTTCTGCGTGACGGGCTCACCGGGCTCGGCCGGCCGTGGCGTGCACTGGACGTGGTCGCCGAGACCGGGTCCACCAATGCCGACCTATTGGCCCGCTCGGCCGCCGGTGAGGACATCGACGGCGCGGTGTTGCTGGCCGAACACCAGACGGCCGGACGTGGACGGCACGGCCGGGACTGGGTGGCGCCTGCGGGCAGCCAGCTGGCCGTGTCGGTGGGGGTGGCCGCCGACATGGTGCCGACATCGGGCTGGGGCTGGCTGACGCTGGCGACCGGCGTCGCGGTGGCCGACGCACTCACCGAGGTCTCGGGCCTGCCGGTCGGTCTGAAGTGGCCCAACGACGTGATCGTGGGCGCAGACCACCAGGGCAAACTGGCCGGGATCCTCGCCGAGGTGGCTGCCCCCAAACAGCTCGTCGTGGTCGGACTCGGCCTGAACGTCACCATGACCGCGCAGCAGGTGCCGGATCCGCGGGCGGTCTCATTGGCCATGCTGGGCGCTGCGGCGATCGACCGAAACGTCTGGGCGGACAAGATTCTTCGGAACCTGGCGGCCCGGATCGCGGCCTGGCGTGCGGCCGGCGGGGCCGACGAGGCGCTGACCGCGGACTACCGCGGGTACAGCTGCACGCTGGGCGCCCGGGTGCGCGCGGAGATGCCCGGCGGCCAGCAGATCGAGGGCCTCGCCCGGGCCATCGACGACACCGGCCGACTGGTCATCGACACCGGAAGTGAAACGGTCACCGTGTCGGCCGGCGACGTCACCCGGCTGCGGCCGAACAGCTAGGGCCGGCCGTGGGTTATCCCGAGAGCGTGCTGGCCGACGACGAACAGGTGGTACTGCACCGGCACCCGCACGTCAAACGCCTGCTCGGTCCGGTGCTGGCGCTGCTGCTGGCCACCGCCTGCGCCGGCTTCGCATCCGGGTTCGTCAACCCGCGGGCCTGGGATCCCAACGCCAAGAACGTGGTCTTCGCGGTGATCTGGGCGATCTGGCTGGTGGTGGTCGGCTGGCTGGCGCTCTGGCCGTTCCTGAGCTGGCTGACCACGCATTTCGTGGTCACCGACCGGCGCGTGATGTATCGGCACGGCTTGCTGACCCGCAGCGGCATCGACATCGCGCTGGCGCGGATCAACAGCGTGGAATTCGTGCACGGGCTCATCGACCGGATGCTGCGCACCGGGACGCTGATCATCGAGTCGGCGTCACAAGAACCGCTGGAGTTCTACGACATCCCGCGCGTGGAACAGGTGCACGCGCTGCTCTATCACGAAGTCTTCGACAACCCGTCCGCTGCCGGTTGATGCCGGGCCGGGCGCCGGAACAGGGTCACCACACCGGCGTGGCCGTCGGGTGAGGACTCGGCGGTCTCTTCCAAGGTGTCCTCGAGAGCCTCGACGAGCGCGCCGTCCTCGATGGAGGCGCTCAACGCCGAGTCCGGGGTGCGGCCGAACTCGTCGGGGAAGACCCAGCGGCGGAACGCCCAGAACCGGAACGCCATCTGCAGCAGGTTGCCGATGATGTAGGCCGAGATGAAGTCGGCGATGTTCTCCATGGTCAGCGACACCATCGGTGCCCGCAGCTGTAGGACGTAGCTGGAGAACCACAACGGCGCCATCGACAACAGCACGCCCACGCCGCTGACCCCGAAGAACAGCAGTGCCTCGTGGTGGCGCTCCCGGCCACCCCGGTCCTTGAAGCTCCACTCACGGTTGAGGATGTAGGACGCGATCACCGCGACGATGCCCGAGATGACCTTGGCCGTGACCGGCTTGGGTTCCAGGATGGTCAGCTTGAGGGTGTAGAACAGCGCCGAGTCGATGACGAAGGTGGTCGCGCCGACAATGGCGAATTTGATCAACTCGTGGTGGCGCTCGGCCAGCGGCCGGATCACCCGCGGCAACCGGGCGATCGTGGCGTCGGTAAAAGACACAAGTCGCCAGTGTACGGACTTTGCCGGATCCCTGCCTAATGACTGGATAACGCCGTAGCCGGGGCGGCGTGACACGATATTGCCCGTGCCAGTGCCCTCCACGCCCCCGGCTGCAACGCCGGCGCCCGCAACCGGGCGCTACCCCCAGGTCGCCATGGTCGGCGGCGGTCAGTTGGCCCGGATGACCCACCAGGCCGCGATCGCGCTCGGTCAGCGACTACGGGTGCTGGCCGGCGCGGCCGACGAACCGGCGGCTCAGGTCACCCCCGATGTGGTCATCGGGTCGCACACCGACCTCGACGATCTGCGTCGGGTCGCGGCCGGGGCCACCGTCTTGACCTTCGATCACGAGCACGTCCCCGGCGAGCTGTTGGACAAGCTGGTGGCCGAGGGAGTCAACGTGGCCCCGCCGCCGGCGGCCTTGCGCCACGCCCAGGACAAGCTGGTGATGCGTCGCAAGCTGGCGGCGCTGGGGGCCCCGGTGCCCCGGTTCGCCGCGATCGAAACCGCTGCGGGCATGGCGGCCCTCGACGAGTTCGGGGCGCAGACCAGTGGCGCGATGGTGGTGAAGGCGGCCCGGGGCGGTTACGACGGGCGCGGGGTGTCGATCGTCGACGATGCGGCCGGGGCGCGGGCCGCCGTCGCCGACTATCTGGCCTCCGGGGTGCCGGTGCTGGTCGAGGAGCGGGTGGCGATGCGCCGGGAGCTCTCCGCGCTGGTCGCCCGATCACCATTCGGCCAGGGCGCGGCGTGGCCGGTGGTGGAGACGGTGCAGCAAGACGGGATCTGCGTGGCGGTGATCGCGCCGGCCCCCGAGCTGTCCGAGGAGTCGGCGGCCGCCGCACAGCGACTGGCGCTGCGGCTGGCCGATGAGCTGGGCGTGGTCGGGGTGCTCGCCGTTGAGCTCTTCGAGACGGTGGACGGCGAGTTGCTGGTCAACGAGCTGGCGATGCGGCCGCACAACTCCGGGCACTGGACCATGGACGGCGCGGCCACCAGCCAGTTCGAACAGCATCTGCGCGCCGTACTGGACTATCCGCTCGGCGCCACCGACCCGGTGGTGCCGGTGACCGTGATGGCCAACGTGCTCGGCGCGCCCGAGCCGCCAACGATGACGATCGACGAACGGCTTCACCACCTGTTCGCCCGCTATCCCGACGCGCGGGTGCACCTCTACGGCAAGGATGAGCGGCCCGGCCGCAAGATCGGGCACATCAACCTGCTCGGTGACGATGCGGCGGGTTCGGCGGAGCTGCGTGAGCGAGCTGAAAGCGCGGCACACTGGTTGTCGCACGGAATCTGGACGGACGGATGGGACCCGCATGAGTGAGCACAAGCCCGGTCCCCGGGTCGGCGTGATCATGGGCAGCGACAGCGACTGGTCGGTGATGGAGGAGGCGGCCATGGCGCTGGCCGAGTTCGACATCCCGTTCGAGGTCGGGGTGGTCTCGGCGCACCGCACCCCGCAACGGATGTTCGACTACGCCCGTGACGCCGCCGGCCGCGGCATCGAGGTGATCGTCGCCGGGGCGGGCGGCGCGGCGCACCTGCCCGGGATGGTGGCTTCGGCCACACCGCTGCCGGTGATCGGCGTGCCGGTTCCGCTGGCCCGGCTCGACGGGTTGGATTCGTTGCTGTCGATCGTGCAGATGCCGGCCGGGGTGCCGGTGGCCACCGTTTCCATCGGCGGCGCACGCAACGCCGGTTTGCTGGCAGTGCGAATCCTGGCTGCCGCCGACCCGGCGCTACGGGCCCGGATGGCGGCTTTCCAGCAGCAGCTGGCGGACACCGTGCTTGCGAAGGACGCCGCACTTCAAGGTAAAGTTACCGGCGAGTAGCTTAGGAGGCTGTCATGGCTGGGTGGGCCGGAAATCCGTCGTTCGACCTGTTCCAACTCCCCGAGGAGCACGATGAGTTGCGGGCAGCGATCCGCGCCTTGGTCGAGAAGGAGATCGCTCCGTACGCCAAGGAGGTCGACGAGCAGGCCCGCTTCCCCGAGGAGGCGTTGGCGGCACTGAATTCGTCGGGTTTCAATGCGGTGCACGTGCCCGAGGAGTACGGCGGGCAGGGTGCGGACTCCGTGGCGGCCTGCATCGTGATCGAGGAAGTCGCGCGCGTCGACGCATCTGCATCATTGATTCCCGCCGTTAACAAGCTGGGCACCATGGGGCTGATCCTGTCTGGCTCCGACGAGCTGAAGCAGCAGGTGCTGCCGGGCCTGGCCGCCGGTGAGGTGATGGCCTCCTACGCGTTGAGCGAGCGGGAGGCCGGCAGTGACGCCGCGGCGATGCGCACCCGCGCCAAGGCCGACGGCGACGACTGGATTCTCAACGGGTCCAAGTGCTGGATCACCAACGGCGGCAGGTCCAGTTGGTACACCGTGATGGCGGTGACCGACCCCGACCTGGACGCCAACGGCATCTCGGCGTTCATGGTCCACGTCGACGACGAGGGCTTCACCGTCGGGCCCAAGGAGCACAAGCTCGGTATCAAGGGCTCGCCGACCACCGAGTTGTACTTCGAGAACTGCCGCATCCCCGGCGACCGGATCATCGGCGAGCCCGGCACCGGGTTCAAGACGGCGTTGCGGACCCTGGACCACACCCGCCCGACCATCGGCGCGCAGGCCGTCGGCATCGCGCAGGGCGCCCTGGACGCGGCGATCGACTACACCAAGGATCGCAAGCAGTTCGGCAAGAACATCAGCAGCTTCCAGGGCGTGCAGTTCATGCTGGCCGACATGGCGATGAAGATCGAGGCGGCCCGGCTGATGGTCTACTCGGCTGCGGCGCGCGCCGAGCGCGGCGAGACCGAGCTGGGCTTCATCTCCGCGGCGAGCAAGTGCTTCGCCTCCGATGTGGCCATGGAGGTCACCACCGACGCCGTGCAGTTGTTCGGCGGGGCCGGCTACACCACCGACTTCCCCGTCGAGCGGATGATGCGTGACGCCAAGATCACCCAGATCTACGAGGGCACCAACCAGATCCAGCGTGTCGTGATGAGCCGGCACCTGCTGCGTTAAATTGGCTCGATGACATCCCGGTTCGAGACCGCCCGCGCGGCGCGCCAGGCGTTCGTCGACACGGTCGACGGACTCACCGACGCGGAGTTCGACCACGGCACCACCTTGTGCACCGGCTGGTCGCCGCGCGATGTGCTGGCGCACCTGATCGGCACTACCGAGATCGGCCGGTACCTGCGGGCACCGTGGCGGTTGCACAAGATCAACGCCGAGATCGTGGCGGCCGGGCGGCTTCGCGACCGCGACGAGATCATCGCCGCGGGCCGGCGCTGGGCGCAGGTGCCCGACCGGGCGATGGCCGGGCTGCTGCTGGGCGACGTGGCCATGCATCACCAGGACGTGCTGCGCGGGCTGGGGCGTTCTCGGGACATCCCGCCGGCCGAAGAGGCCGCGATCCTCGCCGAGGGCATGAGCCTGACGCTGCAGAAGCTGCAGCCGACGTTGCTGCGGTATCGGGTGGAGCCCACCAACGGGATCGGCCGGCCTCGCGGCCGTGGCATCGTGGTCCGTGGCACCGCCGAGGCGCTGGGGCTGTGGCTGGGCGGTAGAGACATATCCGATGTCGAGATCGGCTCCGTTCGCCCCGCCTAGGAGAGCTTCATGCCAGGACTTCTGCCCGACGTCGACCCGGACGGATTGCTGGAGTATTCGGTCGTCTACACCGACCGGGCGCTCAACCACATGTCGGTGCGTTTCCGTGACGTCATGACCGGCGTCTCGGCCATGCTGCGTGAGGTGTACCGCGCCGATGCGGCAATTCTGGTGCCCGGCAACGGAACCTGCGGCATGGAGGCGGTCGCGCGGCAGTTCGCCAACGGTGCCGACGTGCTCGTGGTGCGCAACGGGTTCTTCAGCTACCGGTGGAGTCAGATCCTGGAGACCACCGGCATCACCGACACCGTCACGGTGCTCACCGCGCGCCCGGCGGGTGACGGCGAACAGGCCCCCTGGGCACCCGCTCCCATCGACGAGGTCGAAGAGGCCATCGCGCGCACCCGGCCGGCGGTGGTGTTCGTCCCGCACGTCGAGACCGCCAGCGGAATCCTGCTGCCCGACGACTACCTGGCGCGCGTCGGAGCGGCGACGACGGCGGTGGGCGGCCTGTTGGTACTGGACTGCATCGCCTCCGGCGCGGTCTGGGTCGACATGACAGCGCTCGGCGTCGACGTGTTGGTCACCGCGCCGCAGAAGGGCTGGAGTGCCGAACCGGGCTGCGCCATGGTCGGCCTGTCCGGCCGGGCGCTGGCGGCCATGGAGCGCACCCGGAGCACCAGCTTCGCGCTGGACCTCAAGAAGTGGCGCGAGATCATGGCGGCCTACGAGAACGGTGGCCACGCGTATCACGCGACCATGCCGACCGGGGTCATCGGCCGGCTGCGCGACGCCATGGCCGAGACCCGCGACCGCGGTTTCGGCGAGGTCGCCGACCAGCAGTTCACCCTGGGGCGCAAGGTGCGTGCGCTGCTGGCCGAACGCGGCTTCCCCAGCGTGGCCGCGCCGGGCTTCGAAGCACCCGGGGTGGTGGTCAGCTACACCACCGATCCCGAGATCCGCTCCGGGAGAAAGTTTCTGGGGCAAGGGCTGCAGACGGCCGCCGGGGTGCCGCTGCAATGCGGCGAACCGGCGACGTTCAGCACCTTCCGGGTGGGGTTGTTCGGTCTGGACAAGCTGGCCGACATCGAGGGGACCGTCGCGCGACTGCGCTCCGCGATCGACCGGATCAGCTGAGCCCGCCCGCCATGACCGAAGCCGATCCGGCCCGCGCATCGAGCATCTACCTGGCCGCCGCCGAGGGCGGCACCGGCAAGGCCGTCATCGCGCTGGGGCTGCTGCACCTGTTGGCCGCCTCGTCGGCGCGGGTCGGGGTGTTCCGCCCGATCGTCCGCTCACTCGACGGGCCCGATGAGCAACTCGAGCTGCTGCTGGCGCACGCCACCGCCAGGATCGACGACCACGGCAGCTGTCGCGGCGTGACCTACCAGCAGGTCTACGCCGACCGGGAAGCCGCGCTGGGCGAGATCGTCACCCGGTTCCACGAGGTCGCGCACCAATGCGACACCGTGTTGGTGGTCGGCAGCGACTACAGCGACGTGGTCAACCCGAGCGAGTTGACGTTCAACGCCCGCGTCGCGGTGAACCTCGGCGCGCCGCTGGTGCTGGCCATCAACGGTCACCACCGCGAGGCGCAAGACATCGCTGAGATCACCGCGCGCTGCCTGGCCGAGGCGGCGGCCGTACATGCGCGCCCGGCCGCGGTGATCGCCAACCGCTGCGACCCCGACCGGTTGACGGAGATCACCGAGGCGATCTCGGGTCAGCCGGCCGCCGTCGACCTCCCGGCGTTCGCCGTTCCGGAGGTGGCGCTGCTGTCCGCGCCGACGATGGCCGAGCTCTGCGCGGCGCTGGATGGCACCGTCTACAGCGGTGACCCGGAGCTGCTGCGCCGGGAGGCGCTGAGCGTCATGGTCGGCGGCATGACCGCCGAGAACATCCTGGAGCGGCTCACCGAGGGCCAGGTGGTGATCGTGCCGGCCGATCGTTCCGACGTGTTGCTGGCACTGGTGAACGCCCATGACGCACAGGGCTTTCCGTCGCTGGCCGGGATCATTCTCAACGGCGGGCTGCTGCCGCACCCGGCCATCGACAAGCTGGTCAAGGGGCTGCGCCCCACGCTGCCGCTGATCGCCACCGGCCACCGCACCTATGACACCGCCGAGCAGGTGTCGCACACCGGGTCCCGGATCACCGTCGATTCGCTGCGCAAGATCGACACCGCGCTGCAGGTGATGGCCGACCACGTCGACGGCGCCGAACTGACCGAACGGATCCGGGTGCCGGCGTCGACGGTGGTGACCCCGCAGATGTTCAGCTACCGGCTGCTGGAGCGGGCCCGGGCCGACCGTCGCCACATCGTGCTGCCGGAGGCCACCGATGACCGGATCCTGTTGGCCGCCGGCCGGTTGCTGTCCCGCGGCATCGTGGACCTGACGCTGCTCGGGGTGGAAGATGTGGTGCGCCGGCGCGGCGCCGAGCTCGGCGTCGACCTGGATACGGCGCAGGTGGTCGACCCGGGCAGCAGCGGGCTGCTGGATTCGTTCGGTGCGGAATACGCCCGGCTGCGCGCCCACAAGGGCATGACCGAGGACCGCGCCCGCGAGATCATGCGCGACATCTCCTATTTCGGCACCATGATGGTGCAACTCGGTATCGCCGACGGCATGGTGTCCGGTGCCGCGCACACCACCGCCCACACCATCCGGCCGGCGTTCGAGATCATCCGGACCGCGCCGGGAGTGTCGACGGTGTCCAGTGTGTTCCTGATGTGCCTGTCGGACCGGGTGCTGGCCTACGGCGACTGTGCGGTGGTGCCCGACCCTACCGTCGAGCAACTCGCCGATATCGCCATCTCGTCGGCGGCCACCGCCGCGGCGTTCGGTATCGAACCCCGGGTGGCGCTGCTGTCGTATTCCACCGGTGAATCCGGGGCCGGTGCAGGTGTCGACAAGGTACGTGCCGCAACGCAACTGGTGCACGAGCGGCGCCCCGATCTGCTCGCCGACGGACCGATCCAGTACGACGCCGCGGTCGATGCGGGGGTGGCGGCCGCCAAACTGCCGGACTCGGCGGTGGCCGGACGGGCCACCGTGCTGGTCTTCCCCGACCTCAACACCGGCAACAACACCTACAAGGCGGTGCAGCGCAGCGCCGGCGCGGTGGCGATCGGGCCGGTGCTGCAAGGCCTGGCGAAACCGGTCAATGACCTGTCGCGTGGTGCGCTGGTCGACGACATCGTCTACACGGTGGCGATCACCGCGATCCAGGCGCAGAAGGTGGCCCGGTGAGCACGGTGTCGGCCGGGCTGGTGCTGGTGCTCAACTCCGGCTCGTCGTCGATCAAGTTCCGGCTGATCGACCCGGTGGCCGGCACCGCGGTGGTGTCGGGGCTGGTGGAGCAGATCGGCGAACCGGACTCGGCGGTCGCCGACCACGCCGCCGGACTGCGGCTGATCCATCAACGGTTGGCCGATTCCGGCGTGGACCTCGGTGAGGTTCGAGCGGTAGGCCACCGGGTGGTCCACGGCGGCACTAGGTTTCACGCACCGACTCTGATCACCGACGCGGTGGTGGCCGAGGTATCGCGGCTCGCCGAGCTGGCGCCGCTGCACAATCCGGCCAATGTGATCGGCATCGAGGTCGCCAGAGCCGACTTCCCGGATGTGCCGCACGTGGCGGTGTTCGACACCGGCTTCTTCCACTCCCTGCCGGCGGCCGCCGCCGCCTATGCGATAGACCGCGAGGTGGCAAGCCAGTACGGCATCCGCCGGTACGGGTTCCACGGCACCTCGCACGAGTACGTCTCCCGTGAGGCCGCGCTGTTGCTGGGCCGCGAGCCCGCGGAGGTGAACACCATCGTGTTGCACCTGGGCAACGGCGCGTCGGCGTCGGCGGTCCGCGGCGGGGTGGCCGTCGAGACCTCGATGGGTCTGACGCCGCTCGAGGGGCTGGTGATGGGAACCCGCTGCGGCGACATCGATCCCGGCGTGCTGTTTCATCTCAACCGCACCGCCGGCCTGGGCGTCGACAAGCTCGATGAGTTGCTCAACCGGCGCTCCGGGCTCAAGGGGCTATCCGGGGTCAACGATTTCCGCGAACTGCTACAACAGGTTTCACACGGGTCGCCGGCCGCGACCCTGGCCTACGACGTCTACATCCACCGGCTGCGCAAGTACGTCGGCGCCTACCTGGCGGTGCTGGGCCGCGTCGACGCGATCGCCTTCACCGCGGGAGTGGGGGAGAACGTTGCCGCGGTGCGCGAGGACGCGCTGGCCGGCCTGGACGGCCTGGGTATCGTCGTCGATCCGCAGCGCAATCGCGGCGGCAACGGCGCGCGGATCATCTCCGCCGAGCACTCGCGCAGCACCGTGCTGGTGGTGCCCACCAACGAGGAGCTGGCGATCGCCCGGGCGGCCTGGCAGTTCGTGTGACCGTCCCGGGCGCTTTCCTGCTGGTGGCTCAGCCTGACGGTTCCTGGCCCAAGAGATCCGCGTTGTGCTGGCCCGGTGCCGGCGGAGCGCCGGTGGCCACCGCCTCGAACGAGCCATAGCGGGCCGGGGTGCGCACCACGGTGACCGCGGCATCGCCGTCGCCGATTCGCAGCGCCAGCCGGTTCTCGGCGAACAGCGCGGTGTCGACGACCTGCTTCCAGGTGTTGGCCAGACACGCCATCAGGCCGTTGCGCTGCAACCGAGCCACCCATTCGGCCGATGTCGCCGAGGCCAGCGTGGTCTCCAGCTCGTCGGTGAGCTCGGCGTAGTTGATCGACCGGGAGCGCTGATCGGCGAACCGCGGATCCTCGACCAGGTCGGGCCGGCCGATGGTGCGGCACAGGATGTCCCAGTGCTTGGGGGTGTAGGCGCTGATGACGACGTGGCCGTCGGCGGTGCGGAAGGCGTCCGACGGCTGGGTGGCGAAGCCGACGCCCTTGCGGCGCTTGGCCGGCTGCCCGGCCGCAGGTCCGGCGGCAGCGGCCGCCGGCCGGTTCAGGTGCACGGTGAGCTGATTGGCCTGCAGGGCCACCGCCACGTCATACATCGCCACTTCCACGACATCGGCGACCCCGTGTCGCTCGCGGTTGAGCAACGCGGCCAGCACCGCCTGGGCCAGCACGTGCCCGCTGGCGTTGTCGACCAGCTGGAACGGGATGATCTGCGGTTTGCCGTCCGGGGTGCGCATTCCCGAGGTCATCCCGGCCTCGGCCGCCACCATCAGGTCGACCCCGGGCCGGTCGCCGTTGGGGCCGTTGCCGCCGTAGGCCGACAACCGCGCGTAGACCAGCTTCGGGTTTCGCGCACGCAATTCGTCGGGCCCCAGCCCCAGCCGTTCCATCACACCGGGCCGGAACGCCTCCAGCACGACGTCGGCGGTGTCGACCAAGGACAGGATCTGCTGTTTGGGACCGTCGGCCCGCAGATCGGCGGTCACCGACTTCTTGCCGCGGTTGTTGGGCAGAAAATAGACGGCCAGCGGCGGACGGCCCGGCAGCACCGAGGTGATCTGCCGGCTGGCCTCGCCGCCCGGCGCCTCCACCTTGATGACCTCGGCGCCCAGGTCGGCCAGTACCTGGCCGGCCAGCGGCCCGGCCACGTTCTGGGTGAAGTCCAGCACCCGGAATCCGTCCAGTGGTTTCGGGCCCGAATCGTCGGTCATCTGCTCAGCCCTCTCCGATGCCGGCCGGACGGCCCGGCGAGCCGCCGTCCGGCGATGATGAGCAACACCATGAACACGATAGGCACAGTGCCCCGGATCCCGGGCGGACGCCGATGCCCGATCCGCTCGATGGGAGTCGGGGTAAGGTTCGGTGCTGTGAAATCCGGCCGATGGTCTGTGTTGCCGACTTTGCTCGTTGTTGGCGCACTTGCCGTTTCGGCGTGCGGCGGCTCCCCTGAGGAGGCGGCCTCGCCGGCCGGGCCGGAGTCGACGGTGGATTGCGGCGGTAAGCAGGACCTGCACGCCGCCGGCTCGGCGGCCCAGCAGAACGCGATCGCACAGTTCGGCTACGCCTACGGCCGGGCCTGCCCGGGGCAGACGCTGAACTACACCGCCAACGGCTCGAGTGCCGGGGTCGACGACTTCCTTGCCGCCGAGACCGACTTCGCCGGCACCGACGTGGCGCTGGATCCGGCCAAAGGGCAGCCGGAACGGGCCGCGGAGCGGTGCGGCTCACCGGCATGGCACCTGCCGACGGTGTTCGGCCCGATCGCGGTCACCTTTCACATCAGCGGAGTCGGCGCGCTGAACCTCGACGGCCCGACCGTGGCGAAGATCTTCAACGGCACGATCGGCACCTGGGACAACCCCGCCATCAAGGCGCTCAATGCGGGCGTGGCGCTGCCGTCGACACCCATCCACGTGGTGTACCGCAGCGATAAGTCCGGGCTCACGGCCAACTTCCAGAGGTATCTCGAGAACGCCTCCGAGGGGGCCTGGTACGCCGCCGACGGCGAGATGTTCAACGGCGGCGTCGGCGAGGGTGCCGCCGGCAACAACGGCACGTCGGCGGCGCTGCAGAACACCGACGGCTCCATCAGCTACAGCGAGTGGTCGTTCGCGGCGGGCAAGCAGTTGCCCATGGCACAGATCATCGCCACGGCCGGCGACCGGCCGGTGTCCATCTCCGCCGAGTCGGTCGGCAAAACGATCGCCGGCGCGAGATTCGCGGCCGGCTCCGGGCACGGCAACGACCTCGTGCTGGACATGTCATCGCTGTACAAGCCGAGCACCCCGGGCGCCTACCCGATCGTGTCGGCGACCTATCAGATCGTCTGCTCGAAATACGCCGACGACGCCACCGCAACGGCGGTCAGGGCGTTCCTGCAGGCCGCGATCGGTCCCGGACAGGACGGCCTGGACCAGTACGGGTCGATCCCGCTGCCGGAAGCCTTCGCAGCCAAGGTGCTGGCCGCGGTGAACGCCGTCTCCTGACCGGTTGCCCAGTCGCCGCCGGTTAGGCTGGTAGCCGGTCTTTCGCCGCGGATTCGCGGCACGGTGGTGCGCAGCGGTCGAAAGGAGTGTCGTCGGTGAACAACACCGAGCCCGGTTCGCGGGCCGGGTCACGGTTCGGCCCCTACCAGCTCGGCGACCTGCTGGGCCACGGCGTCGTGGGTGAGGTCTACCGGGCCGAGGACACCCGCAACGACGAAATGGTGGCGCTGAGGCTGATCTCCGAATCGCTCTCCGGTCACGAGGCGTTCCGCAGTCGGCTGGAAGACGAGGCCGAAGCCGCCGGTCAGTTGACCGAACCGCACGTGGTGTCGATCCGGGCCTACGGCGAGATCGACGATCTGCTGTACCTGGAAACCGACCTGGTCGAAGGCACCGACCTGGCCACCGTGTTGGCCGACGGCGGCGCGTTGAGCCCACCGCGGGCGGTGGCCGTCGTGCGGCAGATCGCCGCGGCGCTGGACGCCGCCCACAACGCCGACGTCGTCCACCGCGATGTCAAACCCGCCAACATCCTGGTCACCGACGACGACCTGGCCTACCTGATGGACTTCGGGGTGGCTGCGGCGATCGCCGACCCCGGGAAGCCCGCCGACCCGGCGACCGGCCCGGTGGCCTATATGGCGCCCGAACGGCTGACCGGCGAGCAGGCCACCCACCTCGCCGATATCTACGCACTGGCCGCCGTGCTGGCCGAGTGCCTGAGCGGCGTGCCCGCATTCACCGCCGACACCGTCGACGCCGCGCTGCAGGAACGCCGGACGGCCGCCGCCCCGCGCCCCAGCAAGCTGCGCCCGGGACGCGTTCCGGCCGCCATCGACGACGTGCTGGCCCGCGGGATGGCCCGCAAACCCGAGGACCGCTACAGCAGCGCCGGTGAGCTGGCCGCCGCCGCCTACCAGGCGCTGACCGAGCCCGAACGCCATCAGGTGAGCAGGATCCTGCGGCGAGGCGAGCCGGCGCTGCACCTGCCCGGCGGCCTGGAACCCGAGACCAGGCCCGACGCCCGCCCCGACACCGCGACCGGCGGCTGGGGCGATACCGCGGCGCAGCCGGCGGCGGCCGGCCCGGGCTGGCCGGCGCCCGGTGAGGAGTCCGGCGCACGGTTGGGCGGACCGTTCCCGGTGTCCCCGCTGCTGCAGACCGACCTGGCCGCCGAGACCCCGCCGATGCCGACCGCGTCTCGTCGCCGGCGGCTGCCGAGCAAACCGGTGCTGGTGGCCGGCGCGGTGCTGGCCGCGGTCGCCGTCGCCGCCGCGGTGGGCCAGCTGGTGAGCCGGCCGTCATCGGCGACACCGGTGGCAGCGCCCCCGCAGGACGTGCTGCCGTTCACCGACCTCGACTATCGGCTCTCGCCCGGCGGGGTGGCGCTGGACGCCGAGGGCAACGTCTATGTCAGCAGCGAGGGCATGCACGGGCGGGTGGTGAAGCTGGCGGCCGGCTCGGACTCCTCGACGGTGCTGCCGTTCAGCGACCAGTACCAGCCGCGGGGCCTGGTGGTCGACGACATCGGCAACGTCTACTTCTCCGACGCCAGCCGGGTCGTCAAGCTGGCCGCCGCCGACGACTCCCACACGGTGCTGCCGTTCGCCGGCCTGGACGATCCCGACGGGGTGGCGGTGGACTCCGACGGCAACGTCTACGTCGCCGACCGCGGCAGCGATCTGGTGCTGCGGCTCGAATCCGGCACGAATACCCAGACCGCGCTGCCCTTCGTCGGTCTCAACAAGCCCGACGGGGTGGCGGTGGACTCGGCCGGCAACGTCTACGTCACCGACACCGGCAACAACCGGGTGCTCAAGCTGGTGGCGGTCTCCAACGAGCAGGTGGTGTTGCCGTTCGTCGGGATCGTCTCGCCGCGGGGTATCGCGGTCGACGACGGCGGCAACGTCTATGTCACCGAGCACAACCGCAACAAGGTCGTGAAGCTGGCGGCCGGGGCGGCCATCCCGGTGGTGTTGCCGTTCACCGGCCTCAACGCCCCGTTGGACGTCGCGGTGGACAAGCACGGCAACGTCTACGTCGCCGACCGCGGCAATGATCGGGTGGTCAAGGTCGACGCCGACCGCTGAGAGCCGTTTCACGCCGGATCCTGCAGGCTGAGCGGCCCGGCGGCGGGCCCGGGCCCGAAATGGGCGGTAGCATTTTTGTCGTGGACAGTCGCGTCGTGGGCCCCGATGCGGCCGTGGATCCGAGCGGCGTGGACGTCGGCCGCCGTCACGATCACCCCGGACATCGCACCGTCATCCGCCCGGTGTTCGACGCGGGCTGGCATCGCGCCGCACGCTGGGCCCGGCGGCTGGCCTGGGTCAGCCTGCTGGTCGTCGGGGTGGAAGGCGTGGTGGGGATCTGGCAGGGCCTGGCGGCCGGCTCGATCGCGCTGACCGGCTGGGCGCTGGGTGCCATTCCCGAGGCGCTGGCCGGGGCCATCGTGATCTGGCGGTTCACCGGCGCCCGCACGCTGTCCGAGACCGCCGAGCGGCGCGCCCAGATCGGGGTGGCGGTGTCGTTCTGGATCAACGCCCCCTACATCGCCGCCGAGTCGGTCCGCCACCTGTTCGGTGACCACCGCGCCGAGAGCAGCCTCATCGGGATCGCGCTCACCTCGGTGGCAGTGCTGGTGATGCCGGTACTGGGCCGCGCGCAGCGACGGCTCGGCACCCGGCTGGGCTCGGCGGCCACCGTCGGGGAAGGCGTACAGAACTATCTGTGCGCGATCCAGGCCGCCGCGGTGCTGGTGGGGTTGACGCTGACCGCGCAGTGGGCGGGCGGATGGTGGCTGGACCCGCTGATCGGGCTGGCGGTGGCGGCGGTGTCGGTCTGGCAGGGCTTCCGGTCCTGGCGCGGCGAGGGTTGCGGCTGCTGAGCAAAGTCCCGACTGTCCTGGAGCTGGTGGTGTTGCTCGACAGGAACAGTCGGGACGGGGACAGATTACGCCTCCGCGGCGCCCGATGCCATCGGTTCGCGATCCAGCTTGTAGCGGATCAGCCGCGAACTGTTGGCGACCACCGCCACCGACGAGGCGTTGTGCAGGATCGCCGCCAGCACCGGTGACAGCGCTCCGCCGGCGCCGATCAGCAGGCCGACGGCGTTGACCGCGATCGACATGCCGTAGTTCTGCCGGATCACCTCGACCGCCCGGCTGCCCAGGTCGCGGACGTCCAGCAACCGCCGCAGGTCGTCGTTGGCCAGCGCGACGTCGGCGGTCTCCACCGCCACGTCGGTGCCGGCCAACCCCATCGCGATGCCGATGTCGGCGGCGACCAGTGCCGGCGCGTCGTTGACGCCGTCACCGATCATGCCGACGACGTAGCCCTCGTCCTGCAGGTCGCGAACCACCTGCAGCTTGTCCTCGGGCAGCACCTCGGCGCGCCATTCGGCGATGCCGAGTTCGGCGGCCACCGCCGCGGCGGTCTCCGGGTGGTCGCCGGTGAGCATCACGACGCGGCGAATACCCTTGGCGCGCAACTGCTCGAGCACCTCGTGCGCCTCCGGGCGTACCTCGTCGCGCAGGCTGATCAACCCGACCAGGGTGCCGTCGACGGCCAGCAGCAACGGGGTCTCGGCCTGGGCGCGCAACTTGGTGACCCAGCCCGCCGCCTTCTTCGAGATGCGGACCTTCTCGGCGCGCAGCAGATTCGGGCTGCCCAGCAGCAGGGTGCGCCCGTCGGCCCAGGTCCGGATGCCCAGCCCCACCAGGACTTCGCACTCCTCGTGCGGCGGGATCACGATGTGCCGCTCCTCAGTGGAGCGGATCACCGCCTCGGCCAGCGGGTGCCGCGAGTGCAGCTCCGAGCTGGCGGCGTAGGCGAGCACCTGCTCGGGCTCCCAATCCTTGTGGATGGCAACGATGTTCGTCACCACAGGGCGGCCCACCGTGAGTGTCCCGGTCTTGTCGAACACGATGGCGTCGACCCGGCCGGCCTGTTCGAGGTGCGAGCCGCCCTTGATCAGGATCCCGCGCCGGGCGCCGTTGCCGATCGCCGCGCTGATCGCCGTCGGTGTGGCCAGCCCGACCGCGCACGGGCAGGCGATCAGCAGCATCGTCATCGCGCGGCGGACGTCGCCGGTCACCAGCAGGGTGAACGCCGACAGGATGAACGAGGCCGGCACGAAACGGCGGGAGAAGTTCTCGCCGACGGTCTGGATCGGGGCGCGGTCGTGCTGGGCCTCCTCGACGCGGCTGATGATCCGGCCGATCACGGTCTGGCTGCCGACCGCGGTGGCGCGCACCACCACCCGGCCGCGCACCACCACCGACCCGGCGTGCACCGCCGTCCCGGCGATCACGCTGACCGGCAGGGTCTCGCCGGTGATCGCCGACTGGTCGACGATGGCCTCGCCGTCGATGACCTCGCCGTCGACCGGGATCGCGACGTGGTCGTGGACGATGACCTCGTCGCCGAGCTGCACCGTGTCGATCGGTACCTGCACCTCGGTGTATTCCGGATTTTCCGGGGGCCCTTGGCCCAAACGCACCCAGGCGGTGTCCTGACTGCCGCGCAACAGATCCGAGATCGCGCGCCGGGTGCGTCGCAGCGTCAGGTCCTGCAGGTACTCGCCGATGTTGAGCAGCCACAGCACGGTGAGTGCCACCACGTTCTCGCGCAGTACCAGGCTGGCGATGGTCGCGGCGGTCACCAGCGCGTCGGTGCCGGCGCGTCCGGATCGGATCGAGCGCAGCGCGCCGCGCAGGAACGGATAGCCCATGAAGACCGTCGCGCCGGTGGCGACCAGTTGGCCGCTCGGCCCGAGCAGCGGTGGCCGGGCGAACACGTAGCGGCGCAGGCCCAGCATCGCCAGCGCGGTGCCGCCGATCACCATGCGCAGCACATCGGTGTTGCGGATATCCGCCGAGCGCGGCGTGCGGGCCGGGATGAGGTCGGCCGCGACGTCGGCCGCGTCGCGGATGGCGGCCAGGATCGCATCGGTGTCGCAGCGCTGGGGGGAATACCAGACCACCACCGAGCCGGTGCGCGGGTAGGCGTGCACGGTGCGCACCCCGTTGACCCGGCCGGCCGTCTCCTCGACTGCCACCGCGCGTCGCGAGTCGCCGCGGACCCAGGGGGTGCGCACCCGCATCCGGCCGGCGGCGTCGGAGACGACGATCAGCTCTGCGCTGTTGGCGGCGCTCACGTCGCCGCGATCAATGGTCGTGGTCGTGTGCGACGGCCACCGCCGGCGGGGTGGCCTCCTCGCCGATGCGTTCGCGTGCCTCGGCCACCACGTCGGCCACCTTCAGCCGTGCCGACTCGGCGACCTCTTCGGCCCGCCGGGTGCCGCGCAGGCTCCACTCGGTGGCGGTCACCGCGGCTTCGTGCAGCGGAGCCTTCTCCAGCGCCTTGCGCACCACCTCGTAGGCGCTAACGCCGACCAGCCCGGTGAACACCGTGGTCGCCGCTTTCGCCAGCAGTCCCTGTACCGCCATGAGTCATCCCCTTCAGATCCTGGTTCTCGCCGGTAAGAGCATCAGCATATAAGCATTTATGCATGAATGCCAGGCCGCCGAACCGAGCCTGCCGCCGGGTCAGCCCAGGGCGCGGGTCACCTTCTCGCTTTCCCGGCGGCGTGCTTGGACGTCCGGGTCCGGATTGCCGACCTGCACCAGCGAGGCGCCCACGGCGAAGACCGCCAGCATGTTGTCGATCAGCCGGGCCGGCGTCTGCCAGTCGTTGGCCGACCACACCCGATCGGCAGCCGTCAAACCGGTTGCGGCCGCGGATTTCTCACACAGCGCCAGCACCTCGTCGGCGGACGATCCGGCCAGCGCCGCGCCGGGAGAGCGCTCGGGGTCGAGGTGGTCGCCATGCACCCGCACCGCCGTCGCGTAGTCGGTGACACCTACCGGCAGATCCGGTGCCGGCCGGCCGAACGGGTCCAGCGACGCCATCACCACCTCGCCGCCGGTGGCGGCCACAGCTGCGTCGGCCTCGTCGAGCCGGTCGGCGGTGCATAGCGCGATGTCGGCGTCCGGTGCTGCGTCGCCGAGCAGTACTTCGGCGCCGATCCACCACACCCCGAACAGCACCGCCGCGGTCTGCCAGTGTGCCGGCAGCAATACCGCCACCCGGGCGCCCGGACCGGCGCCGAGTTCGTCACGCAGCAGGTTGCCGGTCTTGGCGGCCCAGTTCGCCAGCGTCGCCGCCGACAACTCGATGCGTTCGCCGGTGGCGTCGTCGTAGTAGGTGATCCGTGGTCCCACCGGATCGGCGCGCATGATCGGATCAAGGATCGCCGAGCTGAGGTTGGTCACCTCAGCGACGTTAGTTCACGCATTGCGGGTCGCCGGAACCCGCGGTCAGAATCGGTGACGGGGGCGGGATTTCGCTCACGCCGCCGTCTTCGGCGCCGGAGATGCCGGCCACCTCGGCGTAGCCCCCGCCGCCCAGGCCCGAGCCCGGTCCGGTGTAGTCGTCGGCCAGCACGACGCGCACCGCGCCGGCGGGCACCGACTCGTTGGACACCACCGGCAACCCGCCGAGGTCCTTGGCCACCGCCTGCGCGCCGGGATCGTCGGTATTGGCGGCCTGCACCTGGCTGGCGGGCACATGGGCGGCCTCGTTGTTGCCGACCGCGCCGGTGCCGAATCCCTTGGCCCGCAGCACTCCCGAGACCGCGGCGGCCAAGCCGTTGATGTCGGTGTCGTTGTAGACGCTGGCGGTGGTGTGCTCCGGTTCGTATGCCAGCTGCTCGGTCTTGCCCTCGTCCTGATCATGCAGCAGCCCGTCGACCCAGTCGGCCACCTGGCCCGGATCGACCCGCACCACACTCTGCATGCCGTCGTCGCTCCAGCCGGATTCCTCGAGCACCGGGATGGTGGCGAATGCGACCTTGCCGCCGGCCAGATCCTGCAGCTTGGTGATGAAATCCAGCACGTCCCAGCCCTCTGACAGCACCACCGACCGCTGCACCGCCGCCTGCAGCCGCGACAGCGTGGCCGGGCTCGACAGCGTCTTGCCGGAGATGACCTTGTGGGCCAGCGACGCCATCACCGCCTGCTGGCGGCGCACCCGGTCCAAGTCGCCGTGCGGCAGCTCGTGGCGCTGCCGCACGAAGCTCAGCGCCTGGGCGCCGCCGAGCCGCTGCCAGCCGGCCGGGAAATCCGCGCCGGAGAGTTCTTCGTACACCGGCTCCCGCAGGCAGACGTCGACGCCGCCGAGCGCGTCGGTGATCAGCGAGAAGCCCAGCAGACCGATCTCGGCGTAGTGGTCGACGGTGACCCCGGTCAACTCGGCCACGGTCTGGATCAGCGCCTCCCGGCCGGCCTGGGTGCCGCGGGCCTGGGCCTGGACCGGGTCCATCCCGGTTTCGACCAGCGCGTCGGCGGTCTCCAGCCGGGTGGCGCCATAGACGCCGTTGATCTTGGTTTTGTCCAGCCCGGGTGCCGCCACGTAGGAGTCACGGGGGATCGAGATCGCGGTGGCCGACTTCCCGTTGTTGGGGATGCGGACCAGGATGATGGTGTCGGTGTTGGTGGCGTCATCGTCGCCGACCCGCAGCGCCGCCAGCTCCTCGGGCGTCAGCGGGTTGCCGTGGGCGTCGGTGCGGCTGTCCATCCCGACCAGCAGGATGTCGACCGCGCCGTCGGATCCGCCTTGGCCCAGGGCCAGCGACGCGACGTGGAAGATGCCGTCCTCGAAGGAGCGGACCTGGCTCCAGGCCACCCCGGTTCCCAGCACGATGACGACGGCTGCCACGGTCGCGATCACACGAATCACACGTTGCGCAGGCATCACATCAGGCTACTTGTGTCACAGCTGTATCGGCGGTAGCCGCGGTCGGCGTGCCAGACTCTCCGGTCATGGGCGCACTGCAGCGGATCGTGATCACCGGAGCCCGCGGCCAGGTCGGCCGGTTCCTGACCGGGCGCGCCGCCGAGGCGGGCCGAGACGTGCTGGCACTGTCCTCGGCGCAGTGCGACATCACCGATCCCGGCGCCGTCGACGCCGTCGACCTGCGCGCCGGTGACCTGCTGGTCAACTGTGCCGCCTATACCGCCGTCGACGCCGCCGAGACCGACTCTGAGCGCGCCCACGCCGTCAACGCGGCGGGGCCGGGCCACCTGGCCGCCGCCTGCGCCCGGGCGGGCGCGCGGCTGATCCACATCTCCACCGACTACGTCTTCGACGGCGACTTCGGCGGCGCCCCGCCGCGCCCTTACGAGCCGGGGGATCCGACCCGGCCGCTCAGTGTCTACGGCGACACCAAACTGGCCGGCGAGAAAGCGGTGCTGGCGGGGTCGCCGGATGCCCTGGTGGTGCGCACCGCCTGGGTCTACACCGGCGCCGCCGGCGGGTCGGACTTCGTCGCGGTGATGCGGGCCCGCGCCCAGGCCGACGAGACGGTGGAGGTGGTCGACGATCAGGTCGGCTCACCGACCTACGTCGGCGACCTGGCCGATGCGCTGCTGCGGCTGGCCGAGGCGTGGCCGGCCGCGCGGCTGCTGCACGCCGCCAACGCCGGCGCCGCGAGCCGCTACGAACAGGCCCGCGCGGTGTTCACCGCGCTCGGCGCCGACGCCGACCGGGTGCGTCCGGTCAGCAGCACCGCCAATCCCCGCCCGGCGGCCCGGCCGGCCTACTCCGCGTTGTCGGGGGTCGACTCGGGGCGGGCCGGCCTGGCGCCGCTGCGCCCATGGCGCGATGCGTTGGCCGCCGCGGTGGCCAGATAACCTCTACGCCGTGAGTGAGGCCCTGCCGGTGGTGACGGTGACCTATTCGCCGGGATGGCATCTGGACCGCTTCCTGGCGTCCTTGTCGTTGGCAACTGACCGTCCG
This sequence comes from Mycolicibacter algericus DSM 45454, assembly GCF_002086455.1. GTDB lineage: Bacteria > Actinomycetota > Actinomycetes > Mycobacteriales > Mycobacteriaceae > Mycobacterium > Mycobacterium algericum. Next base: position 271,308 of record NZ_MVHC01000001.1, on the reverse strand, counting down.
GTGCAGGTGGTGATGGCCGACAACGGGTCGACCGACGGTGCGCCGCAGGAAGCCGTGCAGCGCTATCCCAACGTGGAACTGCTGGTCACCGGGGCGAATCTGGGCTACGGCGGAGCGGTCAACCGGGCGGTGTCCAAGCTCGCCGGCAACGACGAGTGCGGTGAATTTTTTATCGTGGCCAATCCCGACGTGCAGTGGGGGCCCGGCAGCATCGACGCGCTGCTGGAGGCGGCCGCCCGCTGGCCGGACGCGGCCACGCTGGGTCCGCTGATCCGCGAGCCCGACGGCTCGGTCTACCCCTCGGCGCGGCAGCTGCCGAGCCTCATCCGCGGCGGCATGCACGCTGTCATCGGTCCGCTGTGGCGGAACAACCCATGGTCGCGGGCCTATCGGCAGGAACGCCTGGTGCCCAGCGAACGCCCGGTGGGGTGGCTGTCGGGCGCCTGCCTGCTGGTGCGCCGCGCCGCCTTCGACGCGATCGGCGGCTTCGACGAGCGCTACTTCCTTTACATGGAAGACGTGGACCTGGGAGACCGGGTGGGCCGGGCCGGCTGGCTCAACGTCTACGTCCCGGCCGCCGAAGTGCTGCACCAGAAGGGCCACGCCACCGGCAAGGACCCGGCGGCCAACCTGGCGGCGCACCACCGCAGCACCTACACCTATCTGGCCGACCGGCACACCGGGTGGTGGCGGGCGCCGCTGCGCGCGACCATGCGGGGGGCACTGGCGGTGCGCTCACACCTGGCGGTGCGCAACGCTCGCCGCAAACTGACGAGGGGACACCCGTGACACTCAGCCAAGTCGACGCGGTCGTGCTGGTCGGCGGCAAGGGCACCCGGCTGCGGCCGCTGACGCTGTCGGCGCCCAAGCCGATGCTGCCGACCGCCGGTCTGCCCTTCGTGACGCACCTGCTGTCGCGGATCGCCGCGGCCGGCATCGAGCACGTCATCCTCAGCACCTCCTACAAGCCGGCGGTGTTCTCGCAGGAGTTCGGCGACGGGTCGGCGCTGGGCCTGCAGATCGACTACGTGACCGAGGACGAGCCGCTGGGCACCGGCGGCGGTATCGCCAACGTCGCGCCCAAGCTGCGCCACGACACCGCGATGGTGTTCAACGGTGATGTGCTCTCCGGGGCGGACCTGGCCGAGCTGTACGCCTACCACCGTGAGCGTGAGGCCGAGGCCACGCTGCATCTGGTGCGGGTCGGTGACCCGCGCGCGTTCGGGTGCGTGCCCACCGACGACGGCCGGGTCACCGCGTTCCTGGAGAAGACCGAGGACCCGCCGACCGACCAGATCAACGCCGGCTGCTACGTGTTGTCGCGCAACGTCATCGACCGCATTCCGCGCGGCCGGGCGGTCTCGGTGGAGCGCGAGGTGTTCCCGGCATTGTTGTCCGACGGGGACTTCAGCGTCTGCGGCTACGTCGACACCAGCTACTGGCGCGACATGGGCACCCCCGAGGACTTCGTGCGCGGCTCGGCGGATCTGGTGCGCGGGATCGCGCCGTCACCGGCGCTGGGTGGCCGGCGCGGCGAGTCGCTGGTGCACGACGGCGCCGCGGTCGCGCCGGGCACCGTGCTGATCGGCGGCACGGTCGTCGGGCGCGGGGCCGAGATCGGCCCCGGCGCCCGGCTGGACGGCGCGGTGATCTTCGACGGCGTGAAAGTCGAAGCGGGCAGCGTGATCGAACGCTCGATCATCGGGTTCGGCGCCCGGATCGGGCCGCGCGCACTGATCCGCGACGGGGTGATCGGTGACGGCGCCGACATCGGGGCGCGCTGCGAATTGCTGCGCGGCGCGCGGGTGTGGCCGGGGGTGTCGATCCCGGATTGCGGGATCCGCTACTCCAGCGACATCTGAACCCAGTTCTCCCGCTGACACTGCGCTCAGGGCGCACCCTTCTCGAACTTTTCCGCCATACGCGCAGTGTCAACGGGCGCGGCTATCCGCGACCGCCCGCCCCACCAGATACCGCAGCGCGTCGTCGGCATCCGGCGGCAGCGCGTCGACCGGCCACCAGCGCAGGTCGACCGATTCATCGCTGATGCCGATCTGCGCCCCGGCCGGCGCGTGCGCCACGAACTGCAGGTCCAGATGCCGGGTGGGGAGCCCCAGCGAGCAGGTCACCGGATGCACGTGCACGGCCGCCAGGCGCGGGTCGAGCCGCAGCCCGGCGATGCCGGACTCCTCGGCGGCCTCGCGCATCGCCGCGGCGACGATGTCGGCGTCGGAGTCCTCGCAGTGCCCGCCCAGTTGCACCCAGCGGCCGACCCGCGGGTGCAGCGTCAGCAGCGCGTGTTCACCGGTGTGGTCGAGCACCAGCGCGGAGGCGGTGATGTGGCCGGGCACGCATTCGCGCACGCACGCATCGGGGCGGGCGGCCAGAAATGCCAGCACCGCGTGGCGCAGCGCGTCCTGCGCGAAATCCGGTGCGGTCCAACCGGTCAGCGCGTCGACGGCGGAGGCGTGCGTGCTCACCGACGCACCAGCAGGTCATCGACGGCAGCCGGCGGCCGGGGTTCGGTCGGCTCGACGCCGTATCCGATAGCGATGGCGCCCAACGGTTCCCAGTCCGTCGGCAGATCCAGTTCGGCCCGTACCAGATCCGGTGTGAAGATGGTGGACCCGATCCAGCAACTGCCGACACCGCGCACCGCCAGCGCCACCAGCAGCGCCTGAACCGCGGCACCGACCGCGACGGTGAACATGGTGTGTTCGGCGGCGGTGCGGGTCGCGTCCGGGTAGTGGTGGGCGCCGTCGGGCACCATCACCGGGATGACGACTTCAGGTGCCTCGTAGAGGATCCGGCCGCGCGCGACCCGGGCCTCGACGGCCTCGGGGGATTTGCCGTCGCCGGTCAGGTCGGCGCGCCACTTGTCGGCCATGGCGTCGAGCAGCCGGGTGCGCACCCCCGGGCTCTGCAGCCAGACGAACCGCGTCGGCCGGGTGTGGTGGGGTGCCGGGGCGGTCAGCGCCTCGGCGATGGCGTCGGTGATCGTCTCCGCCGGCACCGGCTCGGCGGAGAACGCGCGCACCGAGCGGCGCAGCAGCTGGGCTTGCCGGCGGCCGGCCTCGATGGCCTCGGCGGTGCCGAGCCAGAACAGGTCCTCGGGTCCGGAGCGCACCAGCGTGGCCGCGGTGGATCCGTCGTCGGGACTGACGATGCCGCGCACCACCGCCACCGGGACATCGGTGAGCTTGCCCTTGACCAGGTCGGCGGCCGCCGCCAGTTCGTCGGCGACGGCCACCTCGGTGACGACCAGCTCGTTGCCGTGCCGGTCGACGGCGCCGGCGTAGCCGTTGAGCACGGTCAGACCGGACGCCCCGATCGCGACGTCGATCTGCCCATGGCGCCAGGCGCGGCCCATCGTGTCGGTGATCAGCACCGCGACGTCGACGCCGAGCTGCTCGGCCAGCCGGGCGCGCAACGTCGCGGCGCTGCCGTCGGGGTCGACCGGCAGCAGCGCGAGTTCGCACGCGCCGACGTTGGAGCCGTCCACGCCGGCGGCGGCCTGCACCAGTCCGAGCCGATTCTCGGTGATCCAGGTGCGGCCCTTGCGGGCCAGTACGCGCACCGCCTCGGCCTCCACCAGTTGGCGGCGCAGCGCATCACGCGCCTCGGGGTCGTGGGGCGCAGGAACGATCCGGCCCTCGCACTTGGACACCACCTTGCTGGTGACGACCACGATGTCGCCGTCGGCCAGCCACGGCGCGGCCTGCGCCAGCGCGCCCGCCAGATCGTCGCCCGGCCGGAACTCGCCCAAGCCGGTGACCGGCAGGATCTCGACCTTCGCGGCACTGCCGTGTTCGCCGGGGCCCGTCACGGTGACACGCCCGCGACATCTAGCCCGACGCGCACCATCTCGGCCGTCGCCGCCGGATCGGTCATCAGCAGCGGCGCGCTGCGCACGGTGATACCGGCCGGCTCGTCGGCGGTCTGCTCGCCCTCGTGCACCAGCCAGTAGTCGAGGATTCCGGTCCCGCTGCGCGACCCGTAGTGCTGACCCACGGCGTGTGAGCTGGACTCCAGGCCGATCACGCTCAGGCAGGTGTCGGCCATGCCGCGCAACGGTTTTCCGGCGATGATCGGCGAGTAGCCGACGACCGGCGCCGGGGTGGACCGCAGCGCTGCCCGGACGCCGGGAATGGCCAGGATGGCGCCGATGCTCACCACCGGATTCGACGGCGCCAGCAGCACGATGTCGGCGTCGGCGATGGCTGAGAGGGCTTGCGGTGTCGCGCTGGCCTTCTCGGCGCCCACGAAGCCGAACCCGTGCGTGGGCACTTCGGCGCGGTAGCGCACCCACCACTCCTGGAAGTGGATCGCACGCTGGGTGTCGTCGGCGGGATCGGTGATCACGACATGGGTTTCACAGCTGTCGTCGGTGACCGGCAGCAGCCTCGCGCCGGGCTGCCAGCGGTCGCACAGCGCCGCGGTCACCTCCGTCAGCGGGTAGCCGCCGCGCAGCGCCTGGGTGCGCACCAGATGGGTGGCGAGGTCGCGGTCGCCGAGACCGAACCAGTCCGGTTGCATCCCGTAGCGGGCCAACTCCTCCATCGCGTGCCAGGTCTCGTCGCGGTGCCCCCAGCCGCGCTCGGGGTCCACCCCGCCGCCCAGGGTGTACATGCAGGTGTCCAGGTCCGGGCAGATGCGCACCCCGTGCATCCAGGCGTCGTCGCCGACGTTGACGACCGCGGTCAGCTCGTGTGCCGCAGCGTCGGCCTCGCCGAACCGGCCCAGGCTCAGCAATTTCTGCACGCCGAGCAGGAACTTCGCGCCGCCGACTCCGCCGACGAGAACCGTGACCTTCACAGCGCACGACAGTACCGTTGGCGTGGACGCGACCGGTGTGGCGGACCGCCACAGTGGCCGCTCAGCCGGCCCCGGTAAGACACGCCGAAGCAGGGGTGTGGGCTAGATGACACGGACTCGCCGGTCTCGGACACGTCCGAAATCGGTCACGAGATGGTAAGGAATTTCGCCATTCGGCTTGACCGGACCAGTCATCCCGTGTCTAATCACATCAGTGTCATTTCCCGGTTGGCCAGCCGATTCCGGTGTCGCAGACCGAGATTCGATCACATGTTCGAATTGGGATGGAGAGCATCGCAATACGGGCGACACATCAGAATCGCGCAACCAGGTGAGGAGCGGAGCATGTCCTATGAGCACCTTTGGGGCGTAATGGGAGCGACACCGCATGCCAATACCGGATTCACGGCACCAGCAGAGGCCGAACCGGCGCCCAGCCGGCCACACCTGAGCCTGGTTCCCGAGCTCGACGACTACGACGAATTCGACCCGTTCGACCCGGCCTCGGCCACCAACGAGCAGTGGCAGGACCGCGCGCTGTGCGCGCAGACCGACCCGGAGGCCTTCTTCCCGGAGAAGGGCGGGTCCACCCGCGAGGCCAAGAAGATCTGCCAGCGGTGCTCGGTGCGCAGCGAGTGCCTGGAATACGCGCTGGCGCACGATGAGCGCTTCGGCATCTGGGGCGGCCTGTCCGAGCGTGAGCGCCGTCGCCTCAAGCGCGGCATCATCTGAAGCGCGTCGAACACCGCTGTCGGCCGCTAGTCCTCGATCGTCGGATCGATGACCGTGGGCTCGACATCCAAGTAGGTGGCGACCTGAGCCACCAGGATTTCGTGCAATAAATCCCCGAGTTCCACGCTGTCATTCGCGCGTTGTTCGATCGGCTTGCGGAACAACAATATTCGTGCTCGTGTCGGGTTACCCCGGACATCCACCCCGGCAGGTATCAAGCGAGCCAGCGGAATCGGCCCGTCGGCGACCACCTCCGGGGGCCACTGCACACTGTCGGGATCCTTGGCGGCGATCCGGGGAATCTCGTCGACCGCGACGTCGAGCGCCGCCAGCCGTTGTTTCCAGCGTTGCTCGATGGGCTCGTAGGCCTCCAGCACCGCCATGTCGAACCGTTCGGCCCGGGTGCGCCAGCCGGGCACGGTCGGCGGCAGCAGCGGCCCGCGGGGTTCGCGGCCGCGCCATGGGCGACGCGTGGCGATCACGGAAGAAGATGGTAACGGTTGCGCATAGGGTCTTCGCCCGTTGCGCGTGTCCGGCGCCCCGGGGCTGCGCCGCCACGATAGCCTCGACCGCGTGAAGGTTCCCCGCCGCTGCTGTCGGCCAGGGTGTCCGCACTATGCGGTGGCGACGTTGACGTTCGTCTACTCGGACTCCACCGCCGTGGTGGGCCCGCTGGCGACCGCCGCCGAGCCGCATTCGTGGGATTTGTGTTTCAGCCACGCCGGCCGGATCACCGCCCCGCGCGGCTGGGAACTGGTCCGTCACCCCGGCCCGTGGGTGTCCCCCGAGGAGGACGACCTGATCGCGCTCGCCGAAGCGGTGCGCGAGGGCCAGTCCGGCCAAGCCGCGCCGGCCAACGGGTGGTATCCGCAGGCCGGGCCGGCGGATACCGGCTCCCGGGGCGCTTCCTCGGGCACCCCCGGCGGCGGCGTACTGGCGCCGCCCGGCCCGCCGGGCAAGAGCAACGGCAGGCGTCGCGGCCACCTGCGCGTGTTGCCGGACCCTTCGGACTGATCGGACGTTCCGGGCTAGGCTTGAGCGTCAAGAGTCCACTTCGTCAGGAGCCCTGTCCATGTCTCGGCCCGCTGCGGCTGTCCACCGTGTGATCAAGGCGTACGACGTACGTGGTCTGGTCGGTTCGGAGATCGATGAATCCCTGGTCGCCGAGGTCGGCGCCGCGTTCGCCCGGCTGATGGCCGACGAGGGCGCCCGGCAGGTGGTGATCGGCCACGACATGCGGGACAGTTCGCCCCCGCTGTCGGCGGCGTTCGCCGAGGGGGTGATCGCCCAGGGCCTCGACGTGATCCGGATCGGGCTGGCCTCCACCGATCAGCTCTACTTCGCCTCCGGGTCGTTGGACTGTCCGGGGGCGATGTTCACCGCCAGCCATAATCCGGCCGCCTACAACGGCATCAAGCTGTGCCGGGCGGGCGCCAAGCCGGTCGGCGCCGACTCCGGCCTGGACCGGATCCGCGATGAGCTGATCGCCGGGGTGGCGCCCGATGCCGGCCGGGCCGGATCCCGCGGGGCGGTCTCCGACCGCGACGTACTGGCCGACTACGCGGCGTTCCTGCACTCCTTGGTCGACATCTCCGGTGGGCGCCCGCTGCGGGTGGCCGTGGACGCCGGCAACGGCATGGCCGGACACACCGCTCCGGCGGTGTTCGGCTCGCTGCCGGCGATCACGTTGCTGCCGCTGTATTTCGAGCTCGACGGGAACTTCCCCAACCACGAGGCCAATCCGCTGGACCCGGCCAACCTGGTCGATCTGCAGGCGTTCGTCCGCGACAGCGGCGCCGATATCGGGCTGGCCTTCGACGGCGACGCCGACCGGTGCTTCGTGGTCGATGAGCGCGGCGAGCCGGTTTCGCCGTCGGCGGTGACCGGCCTGGTCGCCGCCCGGGAACTGGCCCGCGAACCCGGAGCGACGGTGATCCACAACCTGATCACCTCCCGCGCGGTGGCCGAACTGGTGGCCGAGCGCGGCGGCACGCCGTTGCGGTCACGGGTCGGACACTCCTATATCAAGGCGGTGATGGCCGAGACCGGCGCCATCTTCGGCGGGGAACACTCGGCGCACTACTACTTCCGGGACTTCTGGGGGGCCGACTCGGGGATGCTCGCAGCGCTGCATGTGCTGGCCGCGCTCGGCGAGCAGCAGCGGCCGCTGTCGGAGCTGACCGCCGACTACCAGCGTTATGCGGCCTCCGGCGAGATCAACTACACCCTGGCCGACGGCGTCGACGCGCAAGCCTATGCGGACGCCGTGGTCGCGTCGTTCGGCGAGCAGGCATCCGTCGACCATCTCGACGGGGTGACCGTCGACCTGGGCGGAGGCAGCTGGTTCAACCTGCGCAGCTCCAACACCGAACCGCTGCTGCGGCTCAACGTGGAGGCCCCCGATTCCGCCGCGGTCGATGCGGTGGTGGCCCGGGTCACCGAACAGGTCGAGGCCGTCACCGCCGCCGAGAAGTCACGGTCGTGAACGCGTTCCCCGGATCCTTCTCGTCCACCGTCGACCTCGACGACGCCGAGGCGTTGCTGGCCGCTGACCGCGACGGGGCGCTGTGGGCCGCGTCGATGGCCGGGGCGCAGGTGCGCGCCACCGCCGCCGCGGTCGCCGAGGGCGCCTTGGACACCGTGCGAGGTGACATCCGGGACTTTCCGGCGCGCACCCTGATCTGGGTGGCGACCCGCGGCGCGGCGGCGACGGCGGGGAGCCTGCTGGCCGCGGCCCGGGGGGATTCGGCTCGCGAACCGCTGGTGCTGGCCGCCGAGGCCCCGGCCTGGATGGGCTCGCTGGACGTGCTGGTGGTCGCCGGCGACGATCCGGGAGATCCCGCGCTGGTCGCCGCGGCCGCCGCCGGGGTGCGCCGCGGCGCGCGGGTCGTGGTGGCCGCGCCCTACCAGGGCCCGTTGCGCGATGCCACCGCCGGCCGTGTCGCGGTGCTCGAGCCGAGGGTCGGGGTCCCCGACGAGTTCGGGCTGCCTCGCTACCTGGCCGCCGGGCTTGCCGTGCTCGAGGCCGTGGAGCCGGGGAATCCCGCCGCGCAGATCGACCTGGGCGTGCTGGCCGACGAACTGGATGCCGAGGCGCTGCGCAACAGCGCCGGGCGCGAGCTGTTCACCAACCCGGCGAAGATCCTGGCCGACCGGATCGTCGGCCGCGACGTCGCCCTGGCCGGTGACTGCGCGGCATCGCTGGCACTGGCCCGGCACGGTTCGGCGATGATGCTGCGGATCGGGCGGACCGCGGTGGCGGCGACCGGGCTGGCCGACGCGGTGAGCGCGCTGCGCGCCCGGGCCGCGGACGGCGCCGGCGGATCCGCTGATATTTTTCATGACGAGCAGATCGACGGGCCGGCTGCAGAGCGGCTGCGAGTGCTGGCCTTGGCACTGTCGGCCGAGCGGACGGTGGTGGCGGCCCGGATCAGCGGGCTGCGCGATGTCGACCTGATCGGCGCCGGGGACGTGCCGCTGACACCGTCGGCAGCCGAGGAGACGTCGGGTCCGGCGGCCGTGCCGGCACCGGCCGGACCGGGCCGGGCCGAGCAACAGCTTGCAGTACTGGCTGTGCGGTTGGAGATGGCCGCCGCCTACGTGCGACTTTTACGAGGTTGACGGGAACAGTGGAACCACTACGCGGCGCGATACGGACCTACGCCTGGGGATCGCGGACCGCCATCGCTGAGTTCACCGGGCGGCCGGTCCCGGCGGCGCACCCGGAGGCCGAGCTGTGGCTGGGCGCCCACCCCGGCGACCCGGCCTGGCTGGAGACCGCCACCGGCGAGGTGTCGCTGCTGGAGGTCTTGAACGCCGACTGGGAGGGCCAACTCGGGCCGGTGGCCCACGCCCGCTTCGGTGACCGGCTGCCGTTCCTGGTCAAGGTGCTCGCCGCCGACGAGCCATTGTCGCTGCAGGCCCACCCCAGCGCCATGCAGGCGATCGAGGGCTACGAGCGGGAGGAGCGGCTCGGGGTTCCGGTGTCCTCGCCGATCCGCAACTACCGCGACACCAGCCACAAACCCGAACTGCTGGTGGCGTTGCAGCCGTTCGAGGCGCTGGCCGGCTTCCGTCCCGCGGCGCGCACCGTCGAGTTGCTGCGGGCGCTGGCGGTATCGGACCTCGATCCGTTCATCGACCTGCTCGGCGGCCAGGCCGGCGGCGATCGCCCCGCCCTCGATCCCGCCGATGCCCAGTCCGACGCCGACGGGCTGCGGGCGCTGTTCACCACCTGGATCACCGCGCCCCAACCCGATCTCGACGTCCTGGTTCCCGCGGTACTCGAGGGTGCCATCCAATACCTGCATTCGGAGGCCGGCGAATTCGCAGCCGAGGCCAAGACCGTGCTCGAACTCGGTGAGCGCTATCCGGGCGACGCCGGCGTGCTGGCGGCGCTGCTGCTCAATCGGATCAGCCTGGCGGCCGGCGAGGCCATCTTCCTGCCGGCCGGCAACCTACACACCTATCTGCACGGGGTCGGGCTGGAGGTGATGGCCAACTCGGACAACGTGCTGCGGGGCGGCCTGACGCCCAAGCACGTCGACGTGCCCGAGTTGCTGCGGGTGCTGGACTTCACCCCGACCACCGAGGAGGCGCTGCGGCCGACGATCCACTCCGACGGGCCCGAGGTGGTCTACCAGACCCCGGCCGAGGAGTTCGCGGTGTCCCGGTTGACGCTGGACGGCGCCCACCTCGGTCATGAGCTGGACGCTCCGGCCCACCATGACGGCCCGCAGATCCTGCTGTGCACCGAGGGCTCGGTCACCGTGCACGCCAAGTCGGGGAGCCTGATCCTGCGCCGCGGCGAGTCGGCCTGGGTGCCCAGCGACGACGGGCCGATCCGACTGCTGGCCCAGCAACAGGCCGTGCTGTTCCGGTCGACGATAGGTCTGTGAGTGTCCACCTCCGGTAGCACCAGGGCGATCCTGGCGGCGCTGTTGGCCAACGCCGGGATCGCGGTCGCGAAGTTCACCGGGTACGTGATCACCGGCAGCGCCGCCATGCTCGCCGAGGCGGTGCACTCGGTGGCAGACACCTCCAACCAGGCGCTGCTGCTGTTCGGGCAGCGGGCCGCCGCCAAGGCTCCCGATGAGTTGCATCCGTTCGGATACGGCCGCAGCCGCTACTTCTGGTCGTTCGTGGTGGCACTGGTGCTGTTCAGCCTGGGCTCGATGTTCGCGTTGTACGAGGGCTACAAGAAGGTTCACCACCCGGTCGAGTTGAGTTCGCCCGTGGTGGCGATCGTGATCCTGGTGGTGGCGATCGGGATGGAGACATTCAGTTTTCGCACCGCGGTGGTGGAGTCGCGCCCGTTCAAGGGTGAGGGCAGCTGGCTGCGGTTCCTGCACACCTCACGCACCCCGGAGCTTCCGGTGGTGCTACTGGAGGACACCGCAGCGTTGATCGGCCTGGTGCTGGCGTTGATGGGTGTGGGCCTGAGTGTGGTCACCGGCAATCCGGTGTGGGACGGCGTGGCAACCCTGGGCATCGGCGTGCTGCTGGGCGTCGTTGCGGTGTTCTTGATGGTCGAGATGCACAGTCTGCTGATCGGTGAGGGCGCCACGGTCGCCGAGGACCGGGCCATCCGCGCGGCGCTGGAGCAGACCCGTAACGTCACCCGGCTGATCCACATCCGCACCCTGTATCTCGGGCCCGACGAGATGCTGGTGGGCGCTAAGATCGCGCTGCTTCCGCAGCTGGATCTAGCCGCCGTCGCCGCCACCATCGACGATGCCGAAGCCAACGTCCGCAGGGCGGTACCGGCAGCCCGGGTGATCTACCTCGAACCCGACCTGGACCGCACCGCTGTGCCAGACTCGCGGCAGCAGAAAGGTTGATCGCTTTGTCCAGCTTCTCCTACCGGCAGCTCACCGCCGCCTGTCAGGCCGGCGGTGCCAGCACGCTGAGGGTGTACACCGAACTGGCCCCCGCCGGCGGGCCGCATGTCGCGATCAGCCCGGCCCACCGCGCCGGACGCGGCCCGGCGGCCATCGCCCACGAGACCCGGCTGATCGACGGCAATCCGACCGCGTCGGTGATCATCGACGACAACCAGAGCCAGATCCAGCGGGTGGAAGCCGCGATCCTGCAGGGCATCCGCGATCAGCATCCGGTCCTGAGCCGGGTGCCGCGGCTGGAGGTGTCCTACGAAGGCGGCCGGACGGTTTACACCGATCTGGAGCTGCCGCAACGGATTTTCGACGGCCACTTCCTGACCGGCTCGGTCGGCGGCAAGCCGGCGATCGCCCACCCGGCCTACCGGGCCGCACGCGAGAGCACTCCCGAGAATGCCCGTGCCGTGGCCGAGTTGAGCCCGGGCAGCCTGGTTTTCGGTGCGATCGACGCCGCCCGCGGCACCGGCCAGAGCCGCTTCCGCGGCGTGTTGTCCGGCGAGATCATCGGGGTGCTCGTCGACGGTGCGCCGACGGATTCGCGCGCCGCGGCCGAGTCCGGTGTCTGCTGCGGCCGCATCATTCGCACCCAGGTGCTGAGCTTCGCCGCGCTGCGGCAACTGCGCTTCGACTGCGGGATCGCCGGGGATGAGGCCGGCCGCGCGCTGCTGGCCGCCTACGCGCTGGCGGGGCTGACCCGCGCCAACTCCGAGCTGAGCATCCGGGCCAACTGCGACCTGGTCGAGACCGGCCCGACGACGCTGAAACTCGACGCCCGCGACGGCGAATTCGTCGAGTTGGCGGCGCTGTCGATCGAGCAGGCCGACGAACTGCTGGAGCGCGCGCTGGTGGCGGCCTACCGGGAGGCCGACATCACCTGGCGCGGCCAGGTGTTGGCTGTCAGCGGGAATTCCGGCGCCTACGCCGCGGCCCAGAACGGCGGAGTGGCGCAGCAGGAACCGGTCGCGCACGAGCCGCGCCGGTTCCGGCTGCCGCACTTCATCGCCGAGCGGCGACTCAGCTCGCGGCGCTGAGCAGCAGCCGCGCCGACTTCTCCAACCGGTCGGCGATCTGCTGGTAGGAGCCGTACCCCATCCCGGCTCGCACCAGCGCCCCGGAGTAGAGCAGCTCCAGTGAATCGACCAGGTCCGGTTCGCCGCCGGGGCCCACCGCGGCGGCCAGTCGGTCATGGATCTCGGTACCGATCCGGCGGCGCAGATGCTCGACGTCGGGGTCGCTGCCGAGCAGCGCAGCGGTGACCGCGCCGGCCAACTCGGCCTCGTCGGCGACCAGCAGCGCGATGTGGCGCAGCACGGTGACGACTCGGACCGTGCGGTCGGGGGAGTCGACCGTCGGGGCCGGTGCCAGGGCCAGCCGGCGCCAGAAGATCTCGGCGACCAGGTGCTCTTTCGACGAGAAGTATGTGTAGGCGGTCGCGGCGCCGATCCCGGCCTCGGCGGCCACCATGCGAATCGTCAGGCCGGAGAAACCCTCCCGGCCCAGCACCGTGACCGCGGCGCGGCTCAGCCGCTCCACGGTGTCAGCCTGTTTGGCCGTCAGCCGACGACGCGTCGACTCCCGAGCCACCGGACTGGACACATGTCTGGACGCTACTACAACAGCGCAGCGGAGGCTAGCGTAGTTTGCCTGCATGGCATCTGATGAGACCCAGCGACTGTTCGACCTGGCCGACCGGGTGACCGGCTTCATGCCCGAGGACGAGGGCCGGGCGCTTCACCAGGCCGCGGTCGATGCGCTCGACGGCGGCGTGGCGGTCGAGATCGGAACCTACTGCGGCAAATCCACCGTGCTGCTCGGCGCTGCGGCGCACGAGCGCGACAGTGTGCTCTACACCGTCGACCACCATCACGGATCCGAGGAGCACCAACCGGGCTGGGCGTACCACGACGTCACCATGGTCGACCCGCACAGCGGCCGGTTCGACACGCTGCCGGCGTTCCGGCGCACCCTCGATCAGGCCGGCCTCGACGACACCGTGGTGGCGGTGGTGGGCAAGTCCAGCGTGGTGGCCCGGGGCTGGCGCACCCCGCTGCAGTTGCTGTTCATCGACGGCGGCCACAGCGAGGCGGCCGCGCAGCAGGACTTCGACGGCTGGGCGCGCTGGGTCGACCGGGGCGGCGTGCTGGTGATCCACGACGTGTTCCCGGATCCGGCCGACGGCGGTCAGGCGCCCTACCAGATCTATTGCCGGGCAATCGATAGCCGGCAGTTCGAGCAGGTGTCGGAGTCGGGGTCGCTTCGAGTGCTGCGGCGCACGTCCGGGGTTGCCGGCGACGACGTCTAGCGCGGCAGTTCGGCGCAGGCGCAGTCGTAGTCGCCTTCCAGCCCGCGGGGCAGGTCGGCGCCGCGGAAGATCCCGGCGCCGGCAGTGGTGTCCGACAGCGCATCGGCGGCCAGGATGACGGCGGCCCCGGTCCAGGTGGTGCGCTCCACCGGCCAGCGTTTCCCGTCGGAGAAAACCAAGCCGGTCCAATAGGATCCGTCCGCCTCGCGCAGATGCTGCATCGCTGCGAGCTGGTTGCGGGCCGCATCGGCCCGGCCCATCGCGTCCAATGCCAGCACCAGCTCGCAGGTTTCGGCGCCGGTCACCCACGGCCGATCGTCGACGCAACGGATACCCAGGCCGTCGACGACGAAGGCGTCCCACCGCGCGGCGATCCGCTCATCGGCCGCCGGGCCGCGCAGTGCACCGGTGAGCACCGGGTAGTACCAGTCCATCGCGTGATGCGGCTTCTCGGTGAACGCGCCGGGGTGGGCGGTGATCGCGTGCCCGAGCCGTCCCAGCGCCACCTCCCACTCCGGTTGCGGCGCACCGAGATAGTCGGCGAGGGCGAGCGCGCATCGGATGCTGTGGTAGATGCTGGCGCATCCGGTCAGCAACGCCTCGGGGACCGGACCGGCCGGAGACGCCGCCCAGCAGATCTCCCCGGAGCCCCGCTGCAGCCCCAGCACGAAGTCGATCGCAGCTGCCACCGTCGGCCACATGGCTACGGCGAACGGCCGATCTCCGGTGATCAGCACGTGGTGCCAGACCCCGGTGGCGATATAGGCGCAGAAGTTACTGTCACTGTTGGCGTCCTCGATCTCACCGGCCCGCAACTGAATCGGCCACGACCCGTCGGCACGCTGGGAGTCCCGCGACCAGTCGAACGCCGCGCGGGCGGGCTCGATCAGTCCGGCCGCGGTGAGCGCCATAGCGCATTCGACGTGATCCCACGGGTCGGTGTGCCCAGTGGCCGACCACGGAATCGCCCCCGACGATTCCTGCACCGCAGCGATCGAGGCCGCGGTCTGACGGCACTGCTGCGGGGTGAGCACACCGGGAACGCCCGGCGCGCCGGCCTCAGCGGAGCGCATGGGTTCTCGCCGAGGTGGTGAAGTCGGCCTTGGTGAAATACATGGCGACGCTCTTGCCGACCACCGGATTGAGCACCGCCTCGGCGACTCGGGTGGCCGACGGCCGCGACATCATGTCCCAGACCAGCAGCTTATGGTAGGCCGACACCAGCGGATGATCCGGATTATTGACCCCCACAGCACATTTGAGCCACCAGAACGGTGCGTGCAGCCCGTGGGCGTGATGCGATCCGGTGAATCGCAGCCCGGCGCCGGTGATCTTGTTGCGCAACGCGGACGCCCGGTAGATCCGGATGTGACCGCCCTCGTTGCTGTGGTACTCGTCGGAGAGCAGCCAGCAGATCTGCTCGGGCAGCCAGCGGGGCACGCTCACCGCCAGCGTGCCGCCGTCGGCGAGCACCCGGATCAGCTCGGCGATCGCGGCACCGTCCGCCGGGACGTGCTCGAGGATCTCCGAGGCGATCACGACATCGAACGCGCCGTCGGGGTAGGGCAGCGCCAGGGCGTCGCCGACCACCGCGCGGGCCGACGCGCCCGCCGGAGCCTCCCCGGCCTCGGCCATCGCAGCGAACATGGTTGCGACACCGTCGATCTCGTCGGCGTCCTGGTCGAACGCGATGACGTCGGCACCGCGGCGGTAGGCCTCGAACGCGTGCCGTCCGGCGCCGCAGCCCACGTCGATCACCGTCGTCCCGGCTCCGATCCCCAGCCGGTCGAAGTCCACGGTCAACACGGTGCCGCGCTCCGCTGGATCGCGTCGCGGTAGACGGCGACGGTCGCCGCGGCGACGGCCGGCCAGCTGTAGACATCCAGGGCGCGGCGGCGGCCCGCCGCGCCGAGCCTCCGGCGTCGGTCGGGGTCGTCGAGCAGCACGCCCAGCGCCCGCGTCAGCGCCGCCGCGTCGCCGGGCGGCACCAAGTGCGCGCAGACCCCGTCGTCGCCGAGCACCTCGGGCAGCGCGCCAGCCCGGCTGGCCACCACGGGGGTGCCGCTGGCCATCGCCTCCACCGCCGGCAGCGAGAACCCCTCGTAGAGCGAGGGGATGCAGACCAGTTCGGCAGAAGCCAGCACCGCCGCCAGTTCGGCGTCGGTCAGGCCGCTGGAGACCGTCACGATGTCGGCGATCCCGAGTTCGGCGATGAGCTTCTCGGTCACCCCGCCCCGTTCCAGCTTCGCCACCAGCTGCAGCTCCACGTCACGCTCGGTGCGCAGTTCGGCCACCGCCGCCAGCAGATGTGCCACCCCCTTGAGCGGCACGTCGGCGCTGGCGATCGCCACGATGCGCCCGGCGACCCGCGGCCCTACGCGGGGCCGGAAGACCTCGGTGTCCACCCCCAGCGGGACCACCTTGAGCCGAGCCGGGTCCACCTCGAAGTCGGCGGCGATGTCGGCGGCCGAGGTGCTCGAGACGGTCAGCAGCTCGGGGAGCCGGCGAGCCACTCGCTTCTGCATCTCGGCGAACCCGTACCAGCGGTGCACCGCCGGTTTGCGCCACCACGGCGCGGCGGCCAGGTCCAGCCGCCGGTCGCGGGTGATCGGATGGTGCACGGTGGCCACCACCGGCAGCCCGGTCGCCGCGATCCGCAGCAGGCCCGTGCCGAGGCACTGGTTGTCGTGGACGACGTCGAAGTCGTCGCGGCGGGCGGCGAGCAGCCGGGCGGCGCGCAAGCTGAAGGTGCGCGGCTCCGGGAACCCGGCGGTCCACATGGTGGTCAGCTCCAGCAGGTCGATGCGGTTGCGGATCTCGCTGGGCCGCGGCACCCGGAAGGGGTCCGGTTCGCGATACAGGTCCAGGCTCGGTACCTCGCGCAGCTGCACCGCCGGGTCGAGCCGCTCGGGGTAGGGCTGCCCGGAGAACACCTCGACGCGGTGGCCGAGCTCGGCGAGCCCCCGGCTGAGGTGTCGTACGTAGACGCCCTGGCCGCCGCAGTGCTCCTTGCTGCGATAAGACAGCAGCGCGATCCGCAGACGCTCGACATCATCGGCTGGCTGTCTGGACATGTGTCCAGATATTAGGTTGCTTAGCTAAGTGACGCAATCAGGGCGCCGCGCCGCAGGTCAGGCCGGCGGGTCGATGGCGGCGAAGTTCACCGTCGCGGTGGCTGCGAGCTGGTCGTCGTTGCCGCGGTAGATGTCGACCTGGACCACCACCGAGCGCCGGCCGGTGCGCAGGATGGCCGCGACGGCACGGGCGGGCCCGATCTTGATCGGCCGCAGATACCGGATGAACAGATCCGTGGTGGCGATCGCGTTGCCGAACGCGGTGCTACGGGCGGCGAGCTGCCCGGCCGCCACGTCGGCCATGGTGGCGATCAAGCCGCCCTGCAGCCCGCCGGCGGTGTTGACCACCCGCTCATCGACCGGCATCTCCATGGTCAGGGTGTCATCGGGCGACGGCACCTCCTGCAGGCCGAGCTGGTCGAACAACTCCCTGATCGATTGAGGTGCGGTCATGGCGTGAGTCAGCGCGCCTCGGCGTCGTCCCAGACCTGCGACATGGTGCGCAGAATCTCCTCCGCGCGCCCCAGTCCGGCCAGATGACTCTCACCGGGCAGCGGGTAGAGCTGCGCGTCGGGCAACAGCGAGACCGCGTGCTCGCCGTGGGCGAACGGGACGATGTGGTCGGCATCTCCGTGCCACCAGTGCACCGGCACCTTCACCTCGTCGAGCCGGAAACCCCAGTACCGGGCGAACAACACGGCGTCGGCGATGGGCGCGGCAAGCTGCTTGCGGGAGCCGTTGAGCAGGTCGTCGAGGAACATCGCCTTGAACTCCGGCCGGGCCAGCAACCGGCGGTCGCCCTCCGGGGAGATCAGCGCATAGAGCTCCAGCGCCGGTTCGGCGACCGGCCGGATCATCCGGATCAAGCCGGTGGCCAGGATGCCGATCGGGCGCCCGGCGCGCTGCAGCACCGGCTCGGCGATCCGGGCCAGCGTCATCAGGCCACTGTCGATGGCATCGGGGCCCACGGCCGGGGCGACACCGCCCAGAATCCCGGCGGCCACCACCCGCTCGGGCATCGCCGCGGCGCACGCCAGGGTGTACGGGCCGCCGCCGGACAGTCCGATGACCGCCATCTTGTCGATGCCGAGCGTGTCGGCCACGCTGCGCAGATCCTCGGCGAACTGCGACACCGTCTCGTACTGATACGGCGTTGAGGAGCCGATACCGGGCCGGTCCACCCCGATCAGCCGGATGCCGGCCTCCTTGGCGACGACCCGCGCCTCGACCGGGATCTGCCGCCGGGCGCCGGGGGTGCCGTGCAGCCAGAACATCGCCCGGCCGTGCGGGGCACCGAACTCGGCGAAGCCGAGCTGACGGTCTTCACCGACGGCTATCTTGCCCTCGATCTGAGGTCGGGCGATCGCGTAAACCATGCCCAGAGTGTGACATGACGGTGGGAGCTGGGTCACATCCCGGTGGCCGGCACCAGGATCGGTTCGCCGGTCGGCATGGACATCACGGTGGGTTCGGAGCGGCCGCGCAGCACCGCCGTCTCGTGCGTCGCCCAGCGCGCCCGTTCGTCGTCGTCGGCGCGTTCCAGTGCCGTCTGGGAACACAGCGCGCGGGCGGCCACGGTCTTGGCGCGATCGGCCAGCCGCGCGGCCTCGTTGACGGCGTCACCGACCACGGTGTACTCGTAGCGGTTCTCGCTGCCGATGTTGCCGGCGAACACCGGCCCGGCCGAGACGCCGATCCCGAAGTCCACCAACGGCAGCCGCCGCAGCTGGGTGAGCAGGGTCCGCGCGGTGGCCAGCGCCGCTGCGGCCGCACCGTCGGAGGCGACCGGGGCGCCGAACACCGCCAGCGCCGCATCGCCCTGGAACTTGTTGATCGAGCCGCGCCGCGCGTCGACGGCGGCCACCACGATACGGAAGAAGTCGTTGAGCACCGCGGCGACCTCATCGGGCGGGTGAGTGGCCGCCAGTTCGGTCGAGCCCATCAGGTCGATGAACAGGATCGCCGCGTCCTGCACCTGGCCCGACAACGCGAGATCCCGCTCCACTGCCAGCCGGGCCACCTCCGGGCCGACGTGCCGGCCGAAGAGGTCCCGCAGCCGGTCGCGTTCGCGCAGGCCGGCAACCATGCGATTGAACCCGGTTTGCAACCGGCCGATCTCGGAGTGCTCGTAGACGCCGACGGCGACGTCCCGCTCGCCGTGCTGGACCCGGGCCATCGCGCGCACCACCTCGCCGACCGGATCGGAGATCGAGCGGGCCACCAGGATCATGGCGCGCATGCCGAGCAGCACCGCCACCAGGCACAGCACCAGCACCGGGATCTCCACCGAGGCGTCGCGGTCGATGACCCAGCCCATCCGTCGGCAGACGATGAGGATGATGATCGCCGCGGCGGGCAGCGCGCTGGTGATGAACCACATGGTGACCAGCCGCGGCAGCACGCCGGGGGCGTTCTCGCGGATCTCGGTCTCGCGCCAGGCGGCGGCCACGATTGGCCGAAACGTGCGATGGGTGAACAGCATGCTGGTGCTCACCGTTGCGGTTCCGCCGAAGACGACGACCAGGCTCTGCAGCAGGATCATCCCGGCGTCGCTCGAGCGCACGGTGGCCAGGCCGATCGCTCCGCCGATCACCCAGGTGCCGAACACGACCGCCGACTGCCGGCGCACGATGTGCACGGCCGCGCGGCGCTGCGCGGCGTCGGGCTGTTGTCCGGCGGTGTACCAGCGCAGCGTGGGGGCGATGCTGACGGTGCCCGCGATGGCCACGCTGAGCGTGCTGAGCGCGACGAGCACCACGGTCAGGACCACGTAATCCGAGCGCCAGATACCGGTGCCGCTGTGGGTCTCACCGCTCAGCGACATCACCACAGCGATCGCTTCGGTACTGGTGAGCAATTGCGCGAACGCCAGCCCGGCGGCGTAGTGGGCGCCGAGTCGCAGCGCTGTGGGCGGCCGCGAATCCGCCCCCGGCCCTGCAGTGATCATCGCGGTCGTGCCCGTCCGTGAGTGGGTTGTGCATTCAAAGTTATACGGCTGCGCGGATGCCGTTGCACCAAATGTTCGTGTACAAATCAGCATCAAATGTCTAGACACCGGACGAACTGCGAGGTAATGTCCATCCGCAACGGTGGTTGAACTCACAAGGAGGGCAGGAATTTGAGCACCGAGGCGGCAGCGGAGGTCTGGCGGGACAAGAAGCGCTACCTGTGGCTGATGGGCCTGATCGCCCCGACGCTGCTGTTCACCATGCTGCCGATGATCTGGGTGATGAACCGGCTCGGCTGGCACGTCGCCGCCCAGCTGCCGTTCTGGATCGGGCCGATCCTGGTCTACATCCTGTTGCCGGCGCTGGATCTGCGGTTCGGCGCCGACGGTCAGAATCCGCCGGACGAGCTGATGGCGCAGCTGGAGAGCGACCGGTACTACCGCTACTGCACCTACGCCTACATCCCGTGCCAGTACGCCAGCGTCGTCATGGGCGCCTACCTGTTTACCGCAACCGATCTGAGCTGGTTGGGAGTCGAGGGGTCTCTCAGCTGGTTCGCCAAGATCGGGCTGGCGTTGTCGGTGGGAACCCTGGGCGGCGTCGGCATCAACACCGCGCACGAGCTGGGTCACAAGAAGGATCGGCTGGAGCGGTGGCTGGCGAAGATCACCCTGGCGCAGGTCTGCTACGGCCACTTCTACATCGAGCACAACCGCGGCCACCACGTGCGGGTGGCCACTCCGGAAGACCCCGCGTCGGGCCGGTTCGGCGAGACGTTCTGGGAGTTCTTGCCGCGCAGCGTGTTCGGTGGGTTGCGCTCGGCCTGGCAGCTGGAGGCCGCGCGGCTGCGCCGACTCGACAAGAATCCGGCGGACCCGAGAACCTGGCTGTCCAACGACGTGGTCAACGCCTGGCTGATGTCGGTGGTGCTGTGGGGTGTGCTGATCGCGGTGTTCGGCCCGGCGCTGATCCCGTTCGTGATCATCCAGGCCGGCTACGGCTTCTCGCTGCTGGAGTCGGTGAACTACATCGAGCACTACGGCCTGCTGCGCCAGACCCGCGCCAACGGTCGCTACGAGCGCTGCACACCCGAACACAGCTGGAATTCCGACCACTTGGTGACCAACCTGTTCCTCTACCACCTGCAGCGGCACAGTGACCACCACGCCAACCCGACGCGGCGCTATCAGACGCTGCGCAGCATGGACGAGGCGCCGAACCTGCCCAGTGGGTACGCCTCGCTCATCGGGCTGACCTACCTCCCGCCGTTGTGGCGAGCCCTGATGGACCACCGGGTGTTGGCCCACTACGACGGCGACATCACCCGGGTCAACATCGAGCCGCGCCGGCGGGCGAAGATCCTGGCCCGCTACGGTGCGCCCCTGGACGAAGGGGCGGCCGCGTGATGGCGAGCTACCGCTGCCCGGGCTGCGACTACGTCTACGACGAGGCGCTCGGCGCGCCCCGCGAGGGCTTTCCGGCCGGCACCCCGTGGGCGCAGGTGCCCGACGACTGGTGCTGCCCGGACTGCGCGGTACGCGAGAAGGTGGACTTCGAGCAGGTCCACGCGTGACACCCGCTAATCTCGCGGTGGTGAAACGCGTCCCGTACGCCGAGGCATCCCGGGCGCTGCTGCGCGACTCGGTCCTCGATGCGATGCGGGAGCTGTTGACCAGCCGGGACTGGTCGTCGATCACACTCGCCGCGGTAGCGGAGGCGGCCGGGGTCAGCCGGCAGACCATCTACAACGAATTCGGTTCCCGTCAGGGCTTGGCGCAGGGCTACGCGATCAGGCTGGCCGACCGGCTCGTCGACGCTGTCGAGCGCGCCATCTACGACAACGTCGGCGACGTCCACGCTGCGTTTCTGGAGGGATTCCGGTCCTTCTTCTCCTCCTCGGCCGCCGACCCGCTGGTGATCTCGCTGCTGACCGGTGCCGCCAAGCCGGACCTGCTGCAGATCATCACCACCGACAGCGGCCCGATCATCACCCGCTGCTCGGCACGGCTCACCTCGTCGTTCATGCACAGCTGGGTCAAGGCCAGCGAGGAGGACGCCGGAATCCTGGCCCGGGCGATCGTCCGGCTGGCCATGAGCTATGTCTCGATGCCGCCGGAGGCCGACCACGATGTGGCCGCTGACCTGGCCCGATTGTTCACCCCGGCAGCCGAGACCTATGGGGTCCTAGACATCTGACTGACGTCGATTGACCCGCTCGAGCAGACTCGGCTTCCCGCCGGTAGCTTGTAGCGGAGCTGATTTCACCGAACCTACGGGGGCGCACTGATGAGTTTGACCGCAGACAGCCGTAACGGCATCGACTACAAGGTCGCCGACCTGTCGCTGGCCGACTACGGCCGCAAGGAGATCCGGCTGGCCGAGCACGAGATGCCCGGCCTTATGGCGCTGCGCAACGAGTACCACGGCGTCAACCCGCTCAAGGGCGCTCGCATCACCGGCTCGCTGCACATGACCATCCAGACCGCCGTGCTCATCGAGACGTTGGTGGACCTCGGTGCTGAAGTGCGATGGGCGTCGTGCAACATCTTCTCCACCCAGGACCACGCCGCCGCCGCGGTCGTCGTCGGCCCGCACGGCACCGTCGAGGAGCCCAAGGGCACCCCGGTGTTCGCCTGGAAGGGCGAGAGCCTCGAGGAGTACTGGTGGTGCGCTGAGCAGGCCCTGACCTGGGAGGGCGAACCGGCCAACATGATCCTCGACGACGGCGGCGACGCCACCATGATGGTGCTGCGCGGCGCCCAGTACGAGAAGGCCGGCGTGGTGCCGCCCGCCGAGGACGGCGACTCGCACGAGTGGAAGGTCTTCCTGGGCACGCTGCGCGACCGCTTCGAGACCGACAAAACCAAGTGGACCAAGATCGCCGAGTCGGTCCAAGGCGTCACCGAGGAGACCACCACCGGCGTGCTGCGGCTGTACCAGCTGGCCGCCGCCGGCGAGCTGGCGTTCCCGGCGATCAACGTCAACGACTCGGTCACCAAGAGCAAGTTCGACAACAAGTACGGCTGCCGGCACTCGCTGATCGACGGCATCAACCGGGGCACCGACGCGCTGATCGGCGGCAAGAAGGCACTGGTCTGCGGCTTCGGTGACGTCGGCAAGGGCAGTGCGGAGTCCCTCAAGGGCCAGGGCGCCCGGGTGACCGTCACCGAGATCGACCCGATCAACGCGCTGCAGGCGCTGATGGAGGGCTACGACGTGGCGACCGTCGAGCAGGCCATCGGTGAGGCCGACATCGTCATCACCACCACCGGCAACAAGGACATCATCACCCTCGAGCACATGAAGGCGATGAAGAACCAGGCCATCCTGGGCAACATCGGCCACTTCGACAACGAGATCGACATGGCCGCGCTGGAGACCTCCGGCGCCGTCCGCGACAACGTCAAGCCGCAGGTCGACGTGTGGACCTTCCCCGACACCGGCCGCTCGATCATCGTGCTGAGCGAGGGCCGGCTGCTCAACTTGGGCAACGCCACCGGCCACCCGTCGTTCGTGATGAGCAACAGCTTCTCCAACCAGGTGATCGCCCAGATCGAGCTGTGGACCAAGGGCGACGAGTACGACAACGAGGTCTACCGGCTGCCCAAGCACCTCGATGAGAAGGTGGCCCGCATCCACGTCGAGGCACTCGGTGGCACGCTGACCAAGCTGACCAAGGACCAGGCCGAGTACATCGGCGTCGACGTCGAAGGCCCCTACAAGCCGGACCACTACCGGTACTGACCCTCTCCGCCGACCAGACGTGAAAGCCCCCATTTCCGCAAGAATTTGGGGGCTTTCGCGTCTGGTCGCGAGGGGTTTCCCGCCGTGCTGATCGCGATCGAGGGGGTCGACGGCGCCGGCAAGAACACCCTCACCAACGGGCTGCGCGCGGCGTTCGAGGCCGCCGGGAAGTCGGTGGCCAGCCTGGCCTTCCCGCGCTACGGCGTCTCGGTGACCGCCGATGTCGCCGCCGAGGCGCTGCGCGGCCGGCACGGCGACCTGGCGGACTCGGTGTATGCGATGGCAATGCTGTTCGCGCTGGACCGGGCCGGGGCCAAAGACCAGATCGCCGGACTGTGCCGCGAACATGATGTGGTGATCCTGGACCGGTATGTGGCCTCCAGTGCGGCCTACAGCGCCGCCCGGCTGCGTCAGGACGCCGACGGGGAGGTGGTGGCCTGGGTGCGCGAGCTGGAGTTCGAGCGGCTCGGGCTGCCCGCGCCGGACTGGCAGGTGCTGCTCGACGTCCCCGCCGAGCTCGCCGCCCAGCGTGCCCGCGACCGCGAGACGCGCGACGCCGCCCGGGCCCGCGACAGCTACGAACGTGACGACGGTCTGCAGCGCCGCACCGGCGAGGTGTACCGCGGGTTGGCCCGCGCCGGCTTCGGCGGCCCCTGGCAGTTGGCCGGTCCGACGGTCGCCCCGGCCGAGCTGGCCGGCGTTCTGTGCGGTTAACCTGCGAAACGCGGGTGTGGTAGCAGGGTTTTATCTCGATCTGGTGACACCATGTACGCCATGAGGCAAAGGATTCTCGTCGTCGATGACGACGCTTCGCTGGCCGAGATGCTCACCATCGTGCTGCGCGGGGAGGGTTTCGACACCGCGGTCGTCGGCGACGGCACCCAGGCGCTCACCGCGGTGCACGAGCTGCGCCCCGATCTGGTGCTGCTGGACCTGATGCTGCCCGGCATGAACGGCATCGACGTGTGCCGGGTGCTGCGCAAGGACTCCGGCGTGCCGATCGTGATGCTCACCGCCAAGACCGACACCGTCGATGTGGTGCTCGGGCTGGAATCGGGCGCCGACGACTACATCATGAAGCCGTTCAAGCCCAAGGAGCTGGTGGCCCGGGTGCGCGCGCGGCTGCGCCGTAACGACGACGAGCCGGCCGAGATGCTCTCGATCGCCGACATCGACATCGACGTGCCGGCACACAAGGTCAGCCGCGGCGGTGAGCAGATCTCCCTGACGCCGCTGGAATTCGACCTACTGGTGGCGCTGGCACGCAAACCCCGCCAGGTGTTTACTCGTGAGGTGCTCCTCGAACAGGTCTGGGGATACCGGCACCCAGCCGACACCCGGCTGGTGAACGTGCACGTCCAGCGCCTGCGGGCCAAAGTAGAGCAAGACCCGGAGAATCCGACCGTGGTGCTGACCGTTCGAGGAGTGGGTTACAAGGCCGGACCTCCGTGATCCCCCCCGGGGTGCGGCGCACGTGATCTCCGCGTCTTCGACGATGCCGAGCGCCAGCGAGGCTGAGGAGAAGCGCCAATGATCTTCAGCTCCAGACGGCGCCCCCGGCGGTCGGGTCCGCTGCTGCTCGGCGTGAACACGCTGCGCCGCGCGGTGCAGATCGCCTGGCGCCGTTCGCTGCAGCTGCGGGTGGTGGTGCTGACGATGGGGTTGTCGGCTGCGGTCATCCTGGCACTCGGCTTCGTGCTGACCAGTCAGATCACCGACCGGGTGCTCGACGTCAAGGTCCGGGCGGCCACCGAACAGATCGAGCGGGCCCGCATCACGGCTGGCGGCATCGTCGGCGGTGAGGAGGCCCGGTCGCTGACCTCGAGCCTGCAACTGGCCCGCAACACGCTGATGAGCAAGACCGACCCGGCCTCCGGCAGCGGAACCGCCGGCGCGTTCGACGCGGTGCTGGTGGTGCTCGGCGAGGGCCCGCGTGCGGCGACCAGCGCCGGGCCGGTGGATCAGGTGCCGGCCGCACTGCGCGAATTCGTCAAGGCCGGTCAGGTCAGCTACCAGTACGCCACCGTGCACGTGGAGGGGTTCTCCGGCCCGGCGCTGGTGATCGGGACACCGACCACCTCGCGGATCACCAACCTGGAGCTCTACCTGATCTACCCGCTGGGCAGCGAGCGCAACACCATCTCGATGGTGCGCGGCACCATCGCCACCGGCGGCCTGGTGTTGCTGGTGCTGCTGGCGGGAATCGCGTTGCTGGTGTCGCGCCAGGTGGTGCTGCCGGTGCGATCGGCCTCGCGGATCGCCGAACGGTTCGCCGAGGGGCACCTGTCCGAACGGATGCCGGTGCGCGGCGAAGACGACATGGCCCGGCTGGCGGTGTCGTTCAACGACATGGCCGAGAGCCTGTCGCGCCAGATCACCCAGCTCGAGGAGTTCGGCAACCTGCAGCGCCGGTTCACCTCCGACGTCAGCCACGAGCTGCGGACCCCGCTGACCACGGTGCGGATGGCGGCCGACCTGATCCACGATCACAGCGAAGACCTGGAGCCCTCGCTGCGGCGGTCCACCGAGCTGCTGGTCAGCGAGCTCGACCGGTTCGAGTCGCTGCTCAATGACCTGCTGGAGATCTCCCGGCACGACGCCGGTGTGGCCGAACTGTCGGTGGAGTCGGTGGACCTGCGCTCGACGGTCAACAGCGCGCTGGACAACGTCGGTCATCTGGCCGCCGAGGCCGGCGTCGAACTCCGGGTGAACGTGCCGGGCGATCCGGTGATCGCCGAGGTCGATCCGCGACGGGTGGAACGGATTCTGCGCAATCTGATCGCCAACGCCATCGACCACGCCGAGCACAAGCCGGTGGTGATCCGGATGGGCGCCGACGCGGACACCGTCGCGGTCACCGTGCGCGATCACGGGGTCGGATTGCGGCCGGGGGAGGAGAAGCTGGTGTTCAGCCGGTTCTGGCGCGCCGACCCGTCGCGGGTACGCCGCTCCGGGGGCACCGGGCTGGGATTGGCGATCAGTGTCGAGGACGCCCGGCTGCACCAGGGCCGGCTGGAGGCCTGGGGCGAACCCGGCAAGGGCGCTTGCTTCCGGCTCACGCTGCCGCTGGTCCGCGGCCACAAGGTCACCACCAGCCCGCTGCCGATGAAACCGGTGAGCGCCGCCGAGCGCCGGGAGCGCCGGCAGCGGGCGCGTGAACATGCCGAGCGGAGCGGGTGATGCGCCGGGTTCATGCGGCGGTCCCAGCTTCGCCTCTCCTCCGTCGAGCCTCGCTGAACCGCCGGGGGACTCCGGTGGCGTTGCTGGTCGCCCTGATGAACGCGGTGCTCGTGTTGGCGGGCTGCGCCGGGGTGCCCAGCAACTCCGCGCCGCAGGCGATCGGCACGGTGCAGGCGCCACCGCCGTCCGTGCTGCCCAAACCCACCCCGGGGATGGACCCTGACGTGCTGCTGCGCGAATTCCTCAAGGCGACAGCCGATCCGGCCAACCGGCACCGCGCCGCGCGGCAGTTCCTCACCCAGTCGGCGTCGGACGCCTGGGACGACGCCGGCAGCGCGCTGCTGATCGACAACGTGGTGTTCGTCGAAACCCGCAGCGCCGACCGGGTCGCGGTCACCATGCGAGCCGACATGCTGGGTTCGCTGTCGGACATGGGGGTTTTCGAGACCGCCGAGGGGGCACTGCCCTCCCCGGAGCCGATCGAGCTGCTCAAGACCTCCGATGGCTGGCGCATCGACCGGCTGCCCAACGGAGTCTTTTTGGACTGGCAGCAGTTTCAGGCCACCTACAAGCGCAACACGCTGTATTTCGTGGATCCCACCGGCAAGACGGTGGTTCCCGACCCCCGTTACGTGGCGGTGTCCGACCCGGACCAGTTGGCGACGGAGTTGGTGTCCAAACTGATCGCCGGCCCCCGTCCGGAGATGGCCGGGGTGCGCAACCTGCTGGCGGCGCCGTTGCGGTTGCGCGGGCCGGTGACCCGCGCCGACGGTGGCAAGAGCGGGGTGGGCCGGGGCTACGGCGGCGCGAAGATCGACCTGGACAGCCTCTCGACCACCGACCCCAACAGCAGGCAACTGCTTGCTGCCCAACTGATCTGGACGCTGGCCCGGGCGGACATCAAGGGGCCGTATGTGATCAACGCCGACGGCGCGGCGCTCGACGACCGGTTCCCCGACGGCTGGACGACCTCCGATGTGGCCACCACCGACCCGGGCGCCTCCGACGGTGCCGGCGCCGGGATCCACGCCCTGGTGGACGGTTCGCTGCTGGTCCTCGACGGCCAGCAGGCCAACCGGGTGCCCGGGGCGTTCGGCCGCGAACCCGACCAGCAGGCGGCCGCGTTGTCCCGCAACGGGCGTCAGGTGGCGTCGGTGGTGGTGCATCCCGGCGACCCGGAGGCCACGCTGTGGATCGGCGACCTCGGCGGTGAGGCGGTGCAGGCGGCCGAGGGGCACACCCTGTCGCGGCCCAGCTGGGCGCTGGACGAAGCGGTGTGGGTGGTGGTCGACGGCAACTATGTGGTGCGGGCGATCCAGGAGGTGGCCTCGGGCCGCCCGGCCCGGATCCCGGTGGACTCCGGGGCGATCAATGCGCGGTTCCCCGGCCCGATCAGCGAGCTGCAGCTGTCCCGCGACGGCACCCGGGCCGCCATGGTGATCGAGGGGCAGGTGATCCTGGCCGGTGTCGAGCAGACCGCGGCCGGCCAGTTCGTGCTGAACTATCCGCGCCGGCTGGGCTTCGGGCTCGGCTCCTCGGTGGTGTCACTGAGCTGGCGCACCGGCGACGACATCGTGGTGAGCCGGTCCGATCCCAAGCACCCGGTGTCCTACGTCAACATCGACGGGGTGAACTCCGATGCGCCCAGCGGCAATCTGCAGCTGCCGGTGTCGACGATCGTCGCCGACCCATCCACGGTCTATGTGGCCGATCCGCGCGGGGTGCTGGCGCTGTCGTCGTCGCGGGCACAGGACGACCAGAGCTGGTCGCCGCTGGGCCCGTTCATGGTCGGTGGCGCGCTGCCGGTGTTGCCGGGCTGATCGCGTCGGTACGCTGCGGCGGATCGCTCACCCGGTGACGACCAGCGCCGGCTGCCGGTGTTCGCTACGTTCCCGCCTGGCGTTGTGCCGCTTGGCGGCGGCAACCAGGCGGGCCACCGCCGTCTCGATGCTGCGGGTGAATTCGTCGACGTCGGGCATGGTGTCGTAGTCGGCCAGCACCCCGAAGAACAGGCTCTCGGCGTAGCTCAGCATCGCCACCCCGGATCGCAACTGCAGCGCGATCGGCGGCACCGGAAGCACCTCGAGCACGGTGCGGCCCATGATGTGCAGCGTCCGCGACGGGCCCGGCACATTGGTCGCGAGTGTGGTCACACCGCGCTGGGGCAGCCGCGTCAACAGCCGCACCGCCCATGCGGTCAACGGGAACGGAATGTGGTTGGCCACCGAGACGAACGCACTGCCGGCCTGATGCTGCCCGGTGCGCTTGGTTCGGCTCAGCCGCGCGTGCACCAGCTTCAGCCGCCGCACCGGGTTGTCCTCCTCCACCGGCAGGCAGGGCAGCATCACCGACACCCGGTTGTCGGTCGCGCCGACGGCGTCGCCGCCGCGCGTGGACACCGGCACCAGGGTGCGCAGCGTTTCGGGCAGCGGGCGTTCGCCGCGGCGGTTCAGCATGCCGCGGTAGGCCTCGGTCAAGCCGGCCAGCGCGACATCGTTGAGGGTCACGCCGAACGCCTGACAGATCTGGCTGACGTCGGCGAGCGATACCTTCGCCGAGCTGTACCGGCGCATGGCGCTCATCGGCCCGTTCAACGCGGTGGGGGTGCCGGAGCGTAGCAGCCCGGCCGATAGTTCGACGGTGCCGCGGGCCGCCCGCAGGGCCGCGGCACTGATCGCCGTCGACACGTTCCACAGCTCGGCGGCCCAGGCCGCAGGGCTGCTGGTCACGACGGGAAGACCGAAATGCCTTTGGCCCGACTGTGTTTCGTGCGAGCTGGGAAGGTGGCCGGCGAAACTCGCCACCCGGTCGTCGAGGTCGCCGCTTTCGTCGCAGAGCCCGGTGAACAGGTGCGAGGTCGCGATCCCGTCGCCGACGCAATGGTGAACTTTGACCAGCATGGCCCACCGCTCGTCGGTCAGGCCCTCGATCACCCAGATGTGCCATAGCGGCCGGTCCCGGTCCAGCCGGCGCGCCATCTGGTCGGCGACGAACCCGAACAGTTCGGCGTCGCCGCCCGGCCCCGGCAGCGCAACTCGCCGCAGGTGATGTGCCATGTCGAAGTCGGGGTCGGCCACCCACTGGGGTGGCGCCAGGTCGAACGGGTGCAGCTGCAGTTTCTGGCCGAACCGCCGGCAGCCGCTGATCCGCGCCCCCAACGTGGCAACCAGCGACGGGTAATCCGGCGGCGGTCCTGCCAGGATGACCAGCCCGCCGATCGCCAGGCTGATGTGACGGTCGGAGTCTTCGGCTTCCAGAAAACCCGCGTCCAGTGTGGTCAGTTGCTCCATGATGCGGACCTCCTGCCCTGCGTCCGCTCTTTATGATCCGCCCGCATGAGTCGGCGTCGGCAGGGCCAGAAGTCCCGAGTAGCGCCTGCAGGGCGTGATCACCGGGCGTCGGCGTGCAGGCTCGCCCAGGGCGGCAACGGGACGGCGAGCAGCGCGGCGCCGCCCGGGGCGGTGGTCAGCGCCAACACCGCGGCGGCCAGCCGGTCCAGCGGCAGGACGAAATCGGCACAGCCGGTCGCCAGCGCGTGCGCCGGCATGCCGGATGCCTCGGCGGTCGACGGATCCTGGACGAGCACCCGGCCGCCATTGCGTTTGACCGCCCGGCACCCGTTGGAGCCATCGGCCAACCGTCCCGTCAGGATCACTGCGATCGTCGGCGTCTGGGCGGCCGAACTGGCCAAGACCGCATCCCCGACCCCCATTTCGCCAGGGGCGTCGCGCACCGTCCAGACGCCGCGCGGATCGATGGTCGCTGTGGTGCGCGCCGGTATGACGGTGACGCCGGGTTGATCCGCAGGGGCTCCGGTCTCGGCGGTTCGGACGCGCAAGCAGGTGTTATCGGCCAGGACCCGAGCCAGGATGTCGCCGCTGCCTCGGGTGGCCCGACGGTGCTGAGCGACCACGACGGGGACCGGATAATCCGCCGGGAGACGGCAGAGCACCTCATTGAGCGCTTTCATACCGCCCAGCGATGCCACCAGGACCACCCGCCCGAAGGCAGCTGGTGCCGCCGCGCCGTTGTGTCTGGTCGCGAACATAGCCGCCAGGGTAATCCTCATGTCGGCCAGCTGACATGAAACGCCGGCGACCGGGGTAGCCCCGGGGCATCGGATAATCCGTATGAGGGACCGACGAGATGAGTGACGACCCTTTTCGGCGCAACGCGATTCTGGGACAACTGCCGGAGGCCGAATATGCCCGGATGCGTTCCGTCTTGCAGCTGGAACAGGCGGAGATGAAGCAGACGGCCTACGAGCCGAGCGTGCCGATCAGCCGGTTGTATTTTCCGCTCTCGGCGGTCTACTCGCTGGTTGGGTCAGTCGACGGCCGGCTCGCCGTGGAAGTGGCCACTATCGGCCACGAGGGGTTCGTGGGTTTGCCGGTGTATCTCGGCGCGGCAACCAGCCCGCAGACGGCGTTCTGCCAAGTCCCCGGGGACACCGCCGCCATCGACGCCGAGGATTTCCGCCGCGCGATGGCCCGAGACGGGGGCTTGCATGCCCTGCTCGGCCGTTACACCCAGACCACCATGGTGCAGATCTCCCAAAACGTCATCTGCAACCGCAGCCATCCCGCCGAACAGCGGATGGCCCGCTGGCTGCTCACCACCCACGACCGTGTCGGGCGCGACGAATTCCCGCTCACGCAGGAGTTCCTCGCCCAGATGCTCGGCGTGCATCGACCGACCGTCTCCGAAACCGCCCAACGCATTCAGGCCGGCAACATGATCCGCTACCGCCGCGGCGTCATCACCATCACCGACCGGCAGCTGCTCGAACAACTGGCCTGCGACTGCTACCGCATCGTCAAAGCCGAATTCGATGCGATCATCAACTACCGCGGCGAAGGTCGCTGACGCTGGTGGCCCAAAGTCCTTCGTAGCCAGGGCCTTCCTGCCCTGTCGCAGACCACCCGGCCAGGGGCATCGTGGAGGCGTCGCGGGCTCGGAGACGGCGCCGATTCGGCTCAGGCCCATGACAGCAGAAAGGGGGCCCGGACCGTGGATGAACAGCCTGCCGGCTACCCGGCCACCGCGGCCGTTCGGGAGACCGTTCGCACTGCGCTGCAGCTGGCGGCCCGCGCACCGTCGGTGCACAACTCCCAGCCGTGGCGCTGGAAGGTGCAGCTGGTGACACAGCAGCCTCGACTGGAGCTGTTCGCCAACCCCGATCTGCACCTGCGCAGCGTGGATCCCGACGGCCGCGGTCTGATCCTGAGTTGCGGTGCGGCGCTGCATCATTGCGTGGTCGCACTGGCTGCATTGGGTTGGCGCTGCAGGGTTCACCGGCTGCCCGATCCGGCTCGCCCTGACCTGCTGGCGACGCTCGAGCTGTTCGGGCCCGAACCCGGGCGGCTCCCCGAACAGGTCCCCGATCAGGTGAATGTGGCGTTGGCCGCGGCGATACCCCGGCGGCGCACCGATCGCCGCCACTTCAGCGGATGGCCGGTGGCGGCGGCCGATATCGCGTTGATGGGCGCCCGAGCCGCCCGCGCCGGGGTGATGTTGCGCCGAATCGACGCACTCGACCGGCTGAATACCGTAGTGGCCCAAGCGGTTTTCGCCCACCGGGCCGACTACGACTACCTCGCCGAGCTGACGAGGTGGAGTGGTCGATACGGGTCGGTGGCCGGCATCCCGGCACGCAGTGTTCCGACGCCGAGTACCGGCGCGCCGATTCCGGGGCGGCTGTTCGCCGACCCGCTGCTGGCCCAGCCGCCCGGAGCCGACCCGGCCGAGGACCGCGCGGTGATGCTGGCGTTGGGCACCGAGCACGACGACCGGCTGGCGCAACTGCGTGCCGGTGAGGCCACCAGCGTGGTGTTGTTGACCGCGACGGCGCTGGGGTTGGCCAGCTGCCCGGTCACCGAGCCGCTCGAGATCGCCGAAACCCGCGCCGCGGTGCGCCGCGACGTCTTCGGCACCAGCGGCTATCCGCAGATGCTGCTGCGGGTGGGCTGGGCCCCGATCAACGCCGACCCGCTGCCGGCGACCCCGCGGCGCTTCCTCGACGACACCGTCGAATGGCTGACCGCCGGTGATCGGCGGGCCGGCTCTGCCGAAACCGGGAACTTCGCGGTGTGTGTCTGACGGTGGTGCCGAAGGCTATATCGTCAGCGGCGCGGACCAGCGCACCACCGTGCCACCGCCGGGCGCCGATTCGATGCCGA
This sequence comes from Mycolicibacter algericus DSM 45454, assembly GCF_002086455.1. Classification (GTDB taxonomy): domain Bacteria; phylum Actinomycetota; class Actinomycetes; order Mycobacteriales; family Mycobacteriaceae; genus Mycobacterium; species Mycobacterium algericum. The sequence continues at coordinate 238,437 of NZ_MVHC01000001.1, read as the reverse complement.
ACGTCCCGCCCGCCTGCTCGGCGCGCCGTCGCAGGTTGGCCAGACCGCTGGGGGTGACCACCTCCGGCATCCCGCGGCCGTTGTCGGCCACCTCGATGGCCAGGTCGTCTTCGACCTTGATCTGCACCGTTAACTCGGTGGCGCGCGAGTGCCGGACCGCATTGCTGACAGCCTCGGAGACCACCGCCTCGGCGTGATCGGCCAGCACCGGTTCGACCACCGACAGCGGGCCGATGAACGCAACGGTGGTGTGCAGGCCCGAACCGGAGAACTGGGCGACGGCGTTGTCGAGGCGTTGCCGCAGCCGGGTCACCGTCGCTGAGGTGCCGTGCAGGTCGAAGATGGTGGTGCGGATCTCGCCGATGATCTCCTGCATGTCGTCGACCGCGTCGGTCAGCCGGCGCCGGACGACGGCGTCGCGGGCCCGCGGAATGGTGCCCTGCAGCGACAACCCGACCGCGAACAGTCGCTGGATGACGTGGTCGTGCAGGTCGCGGGCGATCCGGTCCCGGTCGGTGAGCACGTCGAGTTCGTGCATCCGGCGCTGCGAGGTGGCCAGCTGCCAGGCCAACGCGGCCTGGTCGGCGAACGCGGCCATCATGTCGAGCTGTTCGACGCTGAACGGAATGGTGGTGCCGTGGCGCATCACCACCACCACGCCGGCCACCGCGTCGGCGGCGCGCAACGGCAGGATCAGTGCCGGACCGGTCGCATCGATCCCGGGCAGCGCAAGCCGGGCCACCTGGCGTGGCTTGCGCTGGGAGAACGCCTCGCCGACCGAGCTGCCGGCGACCGGGATGGTGTCGCCGTCGAGGGGAGCCATTGCCGCGCCGATGGTTTCGACCACCAGAAGCTCGTTGACCTCGGCTTCAAGGGTGTCGTCGTCGATCGGGATGGCGACCAGCGCCGACTCCGATCCGGTGAGCTTGCCGGCTTCCTCGGCGATCAACCGGAACACGGTGCTCGGATCGGTTCCGGACAGCAGTTCGGTCGCGATGTCGCGGGTGGACTCGATCCAGGACTGTCGCGCCTTGGCCTGGGCGTACAACCGGGCGTTGGCGATGGCGATCCCGGCCGCGGCGGCCAGTGCCTGCACCAGCACCTCGTCATCCTCGCTGAACGGCAGCCCGTTGGCCTTCTCGGTGAGATACAGATTGCCGAAGACCTCGTCACGCACGCCGACCGGCACCCCGAGGAACGTGCGCATGGTCGGGTGCCCGGACGGAAATCCCACCGATGACGGATGTTTGGTCAGATCATCGAGCCGCAGCGGTTTGGGGTCCTCGATCAACAGGCCCACCACGCCCAGCCCCTCGGGCAGCCGTCCGATCCGTGCGAACGTGTCGTCGTCGATGCCCTCATGGACGAACTCCAGCATCCGGCGGTCATTGTCGTGCACTTCCAGCGCACCGTATTTGGCATCGACCAGGTTGGTGGCGGTCTGCACGATGGAGCGCAGCGTGGCGTCGAGCTCCAACCCGGAGGTGACCACCAGCATCGCGGCCAGCAGACCGTCGAGGCGATCGCGTCCCTCTACGATCTGTTCCACCCGGTCCTGGACACCGACCAGCAGCTCACGCAACCGCAGCTGAGATAACGTGTCGCGCAGCGGGTCCGGGCCGTCCGCGGGTCCGTCGTCAGTCATTCCGGGAGCGCTCGAGTTTGGTGGCGAACACCGCGGCCTGGGTCCGCCGTTCCATCCCCAGCTTGGCCAGCAGCCGCGACACGTAGTTCTTGACGGTCTTCTCGGCCAAGAACATCCGGTCGGCGATCTGCTTGTTGGTCAGGCCCTCGGCGAGCAGGCTCAGCAGCGTGCGCTCCTGTTCCGAGAGCCCGGACAGCGGATCGGGCTTGGCGGTGGCGCCACGCAGTTTGGCCATCAGCGCCGCCGCGGCGCGGTTGTCCAGCAGCGAGCGTCCGGCGCCGACGTCTTTGACGGCACGGGCCAACTCCATGCCCTTGATGTCCTTGACGATGTAGCCGCTGGCGCCGGCCAGGATGGCGTCGAGCATGGCCTCGTCGGAGGTGAACGAGGTCAGGATCAGGCACCGCAGCTCCGGCATGCGCGACAGCAGGTCTCGGCAGAGCTCGATGCCGTTGCCGTCGGGCAGCCGGACGTCGAGCACCGCCACGTCGGGGCGCAGCGCCGGGATGCGCGCCAGCGCTTCGGCGACCGAACCGGCCTCGCCGACCACGTCGAGCTCGGGATCGGCGCCGAGCAGGTCGATCAGGCCGCGGCGCACCACCTCGTGGTCGTCGACCAGAAAGACTGTGACCACAACGCGTCCTCTCCGCTCAGGCACTGACCACGGTAGCGGCGCAACCCACGGATTCACAGGGTACAAAGCCCCGATACCGCCCGGAAGTAATATCGGCATTCCCCGACAAGGAGGTCGCAGTGGACCGGTCCGCCCTCAACGCGTTGTTCGACCTGACCGGCCGCACCGCCATCGTGACGGGAGGTACCCGCGGCATCGGGTTGTCGGTGGCGCACGGCCTGGCCGCCGCCGGCGCGAAGGTCGTCGTCGCCAGCCGCAAGAGCGATGCGTGCCAGCGCGCCGCGCAGCAACTGTGCCAGGCCGGCGCCGAGGCGATCGGGGTGCCAACGCATCTCGGCGACGTCGAGGCGATCCAGCAGCTGGTCGACACCGCGGCCGAGCGGTTCGGCGGCGTCGACATCGTCATCAACAATGCGGCCAATGCGCTCGCCCAGCCGTTGGGCGAGATCACTCCCGAGGCGTTGGTCAAGTCGTTCACGGTGAATCTCCAGGGGCCGGTGCTGCTGGTTCAAGCGGCGCTACCGCACCTTCGCGCCAGCGGCCGGGGCGCGATCCTGAACATGGTGTCGGCCGGAGCCTTCGTCTATTCGCCGGCGACGTCGATGTACTCGGCGGCGAAGGCGGCATTGGTCTCCTTCACCCGGTCCATGGCCGCCGAGTTCGCCTCATCGCGGATCCGCGTCAATGCGCTCGCCCCCGGACCGGTCGATACCGACATGGTGCGCAACAACCCGCCGGAGTTCATCGAATCGCTGCGGGCTGCCACGCTGCAGCAGCGCATCGCCGACCCTGCTGAAATGGTCGGCCCGGCGTTGCTTCTGGTATCGGACGCCGGCAGCTTCATCACCGGGCAGACCCTCCACGCCGACGGGGGGATGGTGGCCCGCTAACCGCCGCTAACCGACTCAGTCGGCTGTGCTGTCCCGTCCGGTAGCACGCAGCGCCTGGCTCGCGCCGCCCAGGAACGGCGTGATGATGTCCACCGGCAGCGGGAACACCACCGTCGAGTTCTGGTCGGCGCCGAGCTCCAAAAGAGTTTGCAGATAGCGCAGTTGCAGCGACGCCGGATTACGCGACAGCGTCTCGGCGGCCTGGCTCAGCTCCTCGGAGGCCTGCAGTTCGCCGCGGGCGTTGATGACCTTCGCCCGGCGTTCCCGCTCGGCCTCCGCCTCGCGGGCCATCGCCCGCTGCATCGATTCGGGGATCTCCACGTCCTTGATCTCCACCACCCGGACCTGCACGCCCCACGGCTCGGTCTGCTTGTCGATGATGGTGCGCAGGTCGGCGTTGAGGTCGTCACGGTGGGCCAGCAGGGTGTCCAGGTCGGCCCGGCCCAACAGCGAGCGCAGCGTGGTCTGGGCGATCTGGGAGGTGGCCACCGCATAGTTCTCGACCGCCAGGATCGCTTTGAGCGGATCGACCACCTGGAACATCACCACCGCGTTCACCCGGGCGGGAACGTTGTCGCGGGTGATCACCTCCTGCGGGGGGATGGTGAGCGTCACGACCCGCTCGTCGACGCGGATCATCTTGTCCACCACGGGAATCAGAAACCGCAAACCGGGTTGGTAGAGCGGCCGGGCATGGCCCACCCGGAAGACGACACCCCGCTCGTATTGCGGCAGCACCCGAATGGAGAAGTAGGCCAGCACGGCCAGCGCCGCGATCACGAGCACCACCACGGTGATGAGCCCTTCACTCACTTGCGTGCTGCCTTCCTGGTCCTGGTCGTCGAAGAACTGTCCGAGAAACCGCCCCACCGGGTGGAGTACCGGTCGATGGCCGCTTCGACCTGCTCGACCTGCGCTTGCCCGCCGGCCCGGTCCAGTCTCTCAGCGGGGGCGTTCGACGGAGTGTTCCACAGATGGCGCACCAGTGGGGCACCACCGGCCAGCACGATCAGGATCGTCGCACCCAGCACCAGTACGTCGCCGGGCCGGTGGTTGGCGATCAGCGTCGCCAGCGGCATGACCACCCCGAATCCCGCTACCGCACAGGCGATGCCCCGATGGAACCGGCCCGCCTCCGAATGCGGCCACGGGTCCACCGGCCGGGTGATCTCCCGGCCGTGGTTCGACGTGGTGCAGGTGTCCTTGACCGGGCAGGCGTTGCAGATCGACGGCGTCGCCCGATAGCGCATCACCCGGTTGTCGGGGTCGAACGACGACGGCCAGAGCCACTGGTCCTCCGGGCACTTCCAGGCGTCGTGATCGTCGTGGTAGGCGAACTTGCCGGTGCGCCACTGGGCAGCGCGGTCGGAGGTCCGCCTGGCCATGGCGTCGAAGCCCCACGCGAAGACGAGCAGGAGCAGGGCGTAGCCGGACATCAGCCACACCCACGCTCCCGGCATCGTCATCGTCGTCAGCTCTCCGTTTCGGAAGCTTCAGCATCCGCGCCGACGGTCACCGTGGCGTAGAGCGGGTGCTCCGGCAACTCGTCGACCGTCTCACCGGAACGGAAGTTGCGCAACGCGATCCAGGCGATCCAGCAGAACGGCAGCACGCCGCCGACGATGACGATCAGGTCACCGGGCAGCCGCATCCACTCCAACAGGGCGTTGCCCGGCTGGGTGATGTAGCCCAGCGACCGCGCCTCGAAGTAGCCGGCGTTGACCGAGTGGAACAGCTGCAGCACACCCAGCGGCAGCAGCGTGACGAACACCATCCAGGCCAGTCCGATGTTCATGCTCCAGAACGAGAGCCGGGCCAGCTTGTTGGGCCACTTGTCCGCCGGGATCACATAGCGGAAGGCGAACATCGCCAGCGCCACCGCGAGCATGCCGTAGACCCCGAACATCGCCGCGTGCGCATGGTTGGCGGTCAGCGCAGTGCCGATCTCGTAGTAGGACACCACCGGGAGGTTGATCAGGAAGCCGAAGATGCCCGCCCCCAGGAAGTTCCAGAACCCGACCGCGACCAGGAACATCACCGCCCAGCGAGCCGGGAAGTTGTGCTCGCCGCCGGCCTCCTGGCGAGCGCCCAGCTGCAGGAACGCCCACGCCTCCACGGTCAGGAAGGTCAGCGGGATGACCTCGGCGGCCGAGAAGAACGCGCCCAGCGCCATGTGCTCCACCGGGGTGCCGGAGAAGTACAGGTGGTGCATGGTGCCGATCACACCGCCGGCGGAGTACAAGATGATGTCGAGGAAGATCACCAGCAGCGCGACGCGCTCGCGCACCACCCCGAGCTGCACGAACAGATACGCCACCATCGCCGTGGTGAACAGCTCCAGGAAGTCCTCCACCCACAGGTGCACCATCCAGAACCGCCAGAAGTCGGCGACCGAGAAGTGTGTTTCGCTGCCGGCGAGCAGGCTGACCGCGTAGAACGCCGGGATGGTCAGGCCGGTGAAGAAGAACACCCAGGGCAGATTGAGCTTCGAGGTGGACGCCAGCTTGGCGCGCATGCCGCGCCAGATGATGAAGATCCACAAGAACAGGCCGATGATCAGCAGCACCTGGAACACCCGCGGCAGGTCCAGGAACTCCCACTGCTGGGAGAGGGCGGTGCCGGGCTCGATCATCCCGAAGATCGACAGCGCCTCGAATGCCATGGATCCGAAGACCACGATCGCTAGCGCACCGAGCAGCCCGTAGACCAGCCACGACTGCTTGGTGGGTTCGCGGCGGGTGATGAACGGCACCAGGAAGATCCCGCCGGCCAGGAACGCCGCCGCGGTCCAGAACAGCGACAACTGCAGGTGCCAGGTGCGGGCCAGGTTGTAGGGCAGCAGCTTGGCCAGGTCGATGCCGTAGAACTCCGCCAGGTCCGCGCGGTAGTGCTCGACGGCGCCGCCCAGCAGCGTTTGGATCAAGAACAGCACCGCGACCACGGCGAAGATCCAGATCGCGGCGCGCTGCGAGCGGGTCAGCGGTACCTCGCCCGGCTGGCGGAACTTGAGCTTGGTCGTCTCGGCGCCGTGCCAGCCGATGTTCTGGCTCCACCGGCCGTAGATGGTGAACATGATCCCGATCCCGCCGAGCAGCGCGATCAGCGACAGCACTGACCACACCACGACCGATCCGGTGGGGCCGTTGTCGACGCGGGGCTCCGAGGGCCAGTTGTTGGTGTAGCTGTAGCTGTGGCCGGGCCGCTCGGCCGCCGCCGCCCAGGCGGTCCAGGCGAAGAAAGCGGTCAGGTCGCGGATCTCGCCCGGGTCGGTGATCATGTCCGGCAGCAGGCCGTATTTGGTGGTGGACTCACCGAAGTACTCGGCGTAGTGGCGCGCGATGTCGTCGAACGCGCGGGCCTGTTTGTCGGTGAAGACCAGCGTGGAAGTGTCGGCGTTGTAGCGGTTGGTCCGGAACTCCGCGACCACTTCCTGGTGCGGGTTGACCACGCCCTGTGCTTCGAACTGGCCGGCCACGTTGTCGGTGGCCAACCGCAGGTATTCGGCGGTGTAATCCGGGCCGAGGTAGGCGCCGTGGCCGAGGATCGAGCCGTACTGCATCAGTCCGCGGGCCTGGAACAGCGTCTGGCCGCGGGTGATGTCGTCGCCGGTGAACAGCTGCTCGCCGGTCTCGGTGATGACCTTGTCCGGCATCGGCATCGATGCGGTGTAGGTGCGGTACGCCAGGATTCCCATCACCAGGAATCCGAAGATCATCACCAGGGCCACGCCCTGGGCCCAGCCTTTGCCCACCAATGCTTCGGCGCGGCCGGAGTCGCTGGTCGGCGTGCCCATCTGTGTCGCTTCGGAGGTCATGGACGGGGACGCTAACAGCATCGAGTTGGAAAATTCGTGAATCTGTTAGGGACCTCACGGAATTGGGGTCCGGCGTCAGCATTGTTGCTGACCAAGGCCCCTTGACTCCGAAATCCGACATCACGTAGTAGGGCCTCGGCGCAGGCCCGGTTGTCGGTGGGCGATGGCAGTTTCACCGTTGTGCTCGACCTCGTGCTGCCCCGGCAGTGTGGTGGCTGCGGCGCCCCGGCGACCCGATGGTGTCCCGGTTGCGCGGCGCAGCTGGCCATCGGGCCGGACGAGCCGCGGCTGGTGAGTCCGCGGCTGGACCCGCAGGTGCCGGTGTTCGCGCTGGGCCGCTATGCCGGAGCCCGCCGGGCGGCGATCGTCGCGCTGAAGGAGCACGGGCGCACCGACCTGATCACACCGTTGGCATCGACGCTGGCCGAGGCGCTGCACCGACTGCTGTGCTGGCGGATGGTCGACCTGCCGCTGACGCTGATTCCCGCACCCACCCGGCGCAGCGCCGCCCGCCGCCGCGGCGGTGACCCGATCGGGCGGGTGGCGGCCGCGGCCACGGCGCGACAACCCGGCATGACGGTGGTGCCAGCGCTGCGGATGCGGGCGCTGACCCGCGACTCGGTCGGGCTGGGCAGTGGCGCCCGGGAACGCAACATCGCCGGCCGAGTGCTGCTGAACCGCCGTCGGCTGTCCACCGCCGGCGGTGACGTCGTGATCGTCGACGACGTCGTCACCACCGGCGCCACCCTGGCCGAGTCGGTGCGGGTGCTGCGCGCCGGCGGCGTTCGGGTGATCGCCGCGCTGGTGATCGCGGCCGCCTGATGCCGCTGCGGCAACCAACCGGCAACGGGTCAGTCAAACCGGTGGCACGTATCCGGCGGCATGGCTACGGTCGTCATCAAGGGGTTCGCTGGACCGTAGAGGCGCAGCAGTACGTGGTCGAGACGACGAGAAAAGAGTGTCGAGCATGGCAAGTCAATTCGTGGAAACCAGCCGTACGCAGGTCGACGTCGATGACAGCCCGGAGCAGTCGACCGGCGCGGAGATCGTGGTCAAGGGCCGCAACGTGGAGATACCGGACCACTTCCGGGTCTATGTCGCGCAGAAACTGGCCCGGCTGGAGCGGCTGGACCGCTCCATCCGACTGTTCGACGTTGAGCTCAAACACGCCAACAACCGCCGGCAGCGAAAGTCCTGCCAGCAGATCGACATCACCGCGCACGGTCGCGGGCCGGTGATCCGTGGCGAGGCCCGCGCCGACAGCTTCTACGCCGCGTTCGAGGCCGCGATCGACCGACTGGAGGGCCGGCTTCGCCGCCACAAGGACCGCCGCAACGTCTCCTATGGCGACAAGACGCCGTTGTCGGTGGCCGAGGCGACCGGGGCGACGACGCTGGACCCGGAGTTCCTGGCCACGGCGTTCAACCGGGACGGCACCGCCGAACCGGACCGGGACGGCTCCGCGCACGCGCCCGCGCACGCTCACGAGCCGGGCCGGATCGTGCGCACCAAGGAGCACACCGCCACGCCGATGTCGGTCGACGACGCGCTGTATGAGATGGAACTGGTCGGCCACGACTTCTTCCTGTTCCACGACAAGGAGACCGACCAGCCGTCGGTGGTCTACCGCCGCCACGCCTACGACTACGGCCTGATCCGATTGGTCTGACGCCGCCCGGACCGGCGCCGCGGAGAAGCCGTCCCGACACTGCTCGGCCGCGGCAAAACCGGGCTGCGCAGCGGCGTCACCTACCATGGGTGACGCTCGTAATAGACGAAGACTGAGTAGGGGACCAGCCGTGCTGTCCAAGTTGCTGCGTTTTGGTGAAGGCCGGATGGTCAAACGGCTCAGGAAGGTCGCCGACTACATCGACACGCTGTCCGACGATGCCGAGGCCCTCACCGACGCCGAACTGCGGGCCAAGACCGATGAGTTCCGGGAGCGGCACCAAGCCGGCGAATCCCTCGATGACCTGCTGCCGGAGGCGTTCGCGGTGGCCCGCGAGGCGGCCTGGCGGGTGCTGACCCAGCGGCCGTTCCACGTCCAGCTGATGGGCGGCGCCGCGCTGCACTACGGCAACGTCGCCGAGATGAAGACCGGTGAGGGCAAGACCCTGACCTGTGTGCTTCCGGCCTACCTCAACGCGATCGCCGGCAAGGGCGTGCACGTCGTCACCGTCAACGACTACCTGGCCAAGCGCGACAGTGAGTGGATGGGCCGGGTGCACCGGTTCCTGGGCCTGGAGGTGGGGGTGATCCTGTCGGCGATGACTCCGGACGAGCGGCGGGTCGCCTACAACGCCGACGTCACCTACGGCACCAACAACGAGTTCGGCTTCGACTACCTGCGTGACAACATGGCGCATTCGCTGGACCAGCTGGTGCAGCGCCCGCACAACTTCGCCATCGTCGACGAGGTCGACTCCATCCTGATCGACGAGGCCCGCACCCCGCTGATCATCTCCGGGCCGGCCGACGGCAGCTCCAATTGGTACACCGAGTTCGCCCGGATCGTGCCGTTGATGGAGAAGGACGTCCACTACGAAGTCGACCTGCGCAAGCGCACCATCGGGGTGCACGAGCTCGGGGTGGAGTTCGTCGAGGACCAGCTCGGGATCGACAACCTCTATGAGGCGGCCAACTCGCCGCTGGTCAGCTACCTCAACAACGCCCTGAAGGCCAAGGAGCTGTTCAACCGCGACAAGGACTACATCGTCCGCAACGGCGAAGTCTTCATCGTCGACGAGTTCACCGGCCGGGTGCTGGTGGGACGGCGTTACAACGAGGGCATGCACCAGGCCATCGAGGCCAAGGAGCAGGTGGAGATCAAGGCCGAGAACCAGACGTTGGCCACCATCACCCTGCAGAACTACTTCCGGCTCTACGACAAACTCGCCGGGATGACCGGCACCGCCGAGACCGAGGCCGCCGAGCTGCACGAGATCTACAAACTGGGCGTGGTGCCGATCCCGACCAACAAGCCGATGGCGCGCACCGACCAGATCGACCTCATCTACAAGACCGAGGAGGCCAAGTTCGCCGCGGTCGTCGACGACCTCGTCGAGCGGTACGAGAAGGGCCAGCCGGTGCTGATCGGCACCACCAGCGTGGAGCGCTCGGAGTACCTGTCCAAACAGCTGACCAAGCGGCGGATCCCGCACAACGTGCTCAACGCCAAGCAGCACGAGCGCGAGGCGCACATCATCGCCGAGGCAGGCCGGCGCGGCGCGATCACCGTGGCGACCAACATGGCCGGCCGCGGCACCGACATCGTGCTCGGCGGCAACGTCGACTTCCTGGCCGACCAGCGGCTGCGCAGGAAGGGCTTGGACCCGGTCGAGACACCAGAGGAGTACGAGGCCGCCTGGGACGAGACGCTGAGCGAGATCAAGGCATTGGCGGCCGTCGAGGCCAAGGAAGTGATCGAGGCCGGTGGCCTCTATGTGCTGGGCACCGAGCGGCACGAGTCCCGGCGCATCGACAACCAGCTGCGCGGCCGGTCCGGCCGGCAGGGCGACCCGGGCGAGTCGCGGTTCTACCTGTCGCTGGGCGACGAGTTGATGCGACGGTTCAACGGTGCGGCGCTGGAGTCGCTGCTGACTCGGCTCAACCTGCCCGACGACGTGCCGATCGAGGCCAAGATGGTCAACCGGGCGATCAAGAGCGCCCAGACCCAGGTCGAGCAGCAGAACTTCGAGATCCGCAAGAACGTGCTGAAGTACGACGAGGTGATGAACCAGCAGCGCAAGGTGATCTACGCCGAGCGCCGGCGCATCCTCGACGGCGAGAACCTGGCCGAGCAGGCCCACGACATGCTCGTCGACGTGATCACCGCCTACGTCAACGGCGCCACGTCCGAGGGCTACGCCGAGGACTGGGACCTGGAGCAGTTGTGGACCGCGCTGAAGACGCTGTACCCGGTGGGCATCGACTATCACGAACTGCTGCACGCCGCCGACGTCGGCGAAGCCGACGACCTGACCCGCGAGGAACTGCTGGAGGCGCTGATCGCCGACGCTGAGAACGCCTACGCCGCACGTGAGGCCGAGGTCGACGGCAAGGCGGGTGCCGGGGCCATGCGGGAGCTGGAACGCGGCGTGCTGCTGTCCGTGCTGGACCGTAAGTGGCGTGAACACCTCTACGAGATGGACTACCTCAAGGAGGGCATTGGGCTGCGGGCGATGGCTCAGCGCGACCCGCTGGTGGAATACCAGCGTGAGGGCTACGACATGTTCACCGGCATGCTCGAGGGCCTCAAGGAGGAGTCGGTCGGCTTCCTGTTCAACGTCGCCGTCGAGGCCGCGCCCACCCAGCCGCAGGTGGCACCGGTGGACGCCCCGGAGGGGTTGGCGCAGTTCGGCTTGCGCGCCAAGGGAGTCGACGGTGCCAATGGCGCCGACGGCGCCGACGGCACCGCGGGCCTGACGTACTCTGGGCCCGACGAGGACGGCTCCGCGCAGGTGCGGCGCGGTCGCGACCTGCAACCCGCCGGTGCCAACAATTCGACGTCCCGTCGATCGCGGCGCGAAGCGGCCCGCCGTGAGGGTCGCGGGCCCCGGCAGCCGAAGACCCAGCGAAAGGGCTAGCCCGAAGGACCGCTCAGCCGATGTGCAGGGCGACGATCTGCCATGCCGTGCTTTCGGGTCCGGTTGCGGCCACCCGCTCGATACGGCAGGCCAGCGCGTGGGTGCGCCGGCCGCGCCGGTAGGTGCCGAACGCCTCGACGGCCGTGGCCGGTTCGGCTGATCCGGCCGGTCGCGCGCGCACCCGCTGCAGTGTCGCCGGCCCGCCACGGACCGCCGCCGCTGCGCGCGCCGACAGCACCGACTCGGCGAGTCCGGCGGCGAGCAGTGGATACATATGCGCCGCTGAACGGCGACCATCGATGACCTCCAGCACCCGGCGCAGCGCGGCGTCGGCGAACACCACGGCCGACTGCAACGGTGGCGGCAGCCGGTGACGCGGGGGCCGGTCCTGCCGAACTCCGGGGGGCTGACCCCGTCCGCGCCGGGGCCCGGGCGGTGGTGACTGTTGTGCCGGCCGGCACGGCGTCGCCGCCCGGGCCGGTGGCTCGTAGTCGATCACCGGGGCGACGGTCGAGCCTACGGGCGGGGAGGGGTCCACGGTCACGGCAGCTCTCCACGGTCGATCCGACGGATGGCCCTGCTGGAGAGTGGCAGGATGTGTGGCGATCATCGCACAATCACGGCGCGGCCGTATCCGGGTACGCCGCGCTGCGGCGGCGGGCTACCGTGAGCGGCAGTGTTTCTCCGGTTCTGGTTCCGGTGGGTGTCGCGCGCCAGGCCGAATCGAGTCAGCAGGGAGGGCGGGCGGCGATGGTGAACCGGCTGTCGGCGACGGACGCGGCCTTCTACCGGCTGGAGAACACCACCACGCCGATGTACGTGCAATCGCTGTTCATCCTGCGCCGGCCGCGCGGCGGATTGAGCTACGAGCAGCTGCTGGCCACCGTCGAGCAACGGCTGCCGCAGATCCCGTATTACCGGCAGAAGATCCGCGAAGTCACGATGAGCCTGGCCCGGCCGGTGTGGGTCGACGACCACGAGTTCGACATCACCTATCACGTACGCCATCTGGCGGTGCCCTCGCCGGGCAGCGACCGCCAGCTGCACGAGCTGATCGCCCATCTCGGGCAGCAGCCGCTGGATCGCCACCGGCCGCTGTGGGAGCTGTACCTGATCGAGGGGCTGGCCGACAACCGGATCGCGGTCTACATCAAGTCGCATCAGGCGCTGGTCAACGGAATGGCGGCGCCGGCGCTCGGGCATGTCCTGGTGGACCGGACGCAGCGCCCGCCGCCGTTCGACGAGGACATCTGGGTTCCGCGGCGCGAGCCCGGCGCCGTCGAACTGGTGCTGGGGGCGGTCGGGGACTGGGTGGCGGCACCTCGAGCCCAGCTGCAAGCGGTCGGATCGACGTTCAGCGACCCGCTGACCTGGGTGGGGCGCAAGGCATTCGACACCGCCCGGGCGCTGGTGCGCGGCACCGCGCCGCACACCCCGCTCAACACCCAGGTGTCGCAGAACCGCCTCTTCACGGTGGCGCACGGGGCGCTGGAGGACTACCGCACGGTACGCGCCCGCTACGGCTGCGCGATCAATGACGTCGTGCTCGCCGTGATCACCGGGGCACTGCGCAACTGGCTGCTGTCCCGCGGCGAGCCGGTGTCCTCGACGCGGACGGTGCGGGCGATGGCGCCGCTGTCGGTGTATCCCGACCATGAGTACGACACCGCCGGTCAGCCAATCGGTGCGGTCACCCCGTTCCTGGTGGATCTGCCGGTCGGAGAACCCAATCCGGTGGTGCGACTGTCCCAGATCGCCTACGCCACCGAGTCGCACCCAACGCCGACCGGCCTGGTGGACGCCCGCACCATTCTGACGGTGTCGGGCTTCGCGCCGCCGACGCTGCATGCGATGGGCGTTCGGGTCGCCACCGCGTTCGCCGGGTTCTCCGGGCGGGTGTTCAACCTGTTGATCACCAATGCGCCCGGCGCGCAGCGGCAGCTGTACGTCTGCGGCGCCAAACTGCTCGAGACCTACAGCGTGCCCCCGCTGCTGCCCAACAAGGCGTTCACCATCGGGGTCACGTCCTACAACGGCACGCTGTACTACGGGGTCAACGCCGACCGCAAGTCGATGAGCGACGTCGGCCTGGTCTCGGCACTGTTGGACGAGGCGCTGGCCGAACTGCTGGAGGCGGCCACATGAGCGGTGCGCAGGCCCGGATCGCCGACGATGTGTACCAGGCCGAATTGCTGCGTTTACAAACCGAATTCGTGAAACTCCAAGAATGGGTGCGGCGCTCCGGCGCCCGAGTCGTGGTGATCTTCGAAGGCCGCGACGCGGCCGGCAAAGGCGGTGTCATCAAGCGGATCACCGAGAGCCTCAACCCGCGTGTGGTCCACGTGGCGGCCCTGCCGGCGCCCACCGAACGTGAACGCGGGCAGTGGTACTTCCAGCGTTATGTCGCCGCGCTGCCGGCCCGCGGCGAGATCACCCTCTTCGACCGGTCCTGGTACAACCGCGCCGGCGTGGAGAAGGTGATGGGGTTCTGCACGGCCGACGAGCATGCGCGCTTCCTCGAGCAGGCACCGGTGTTCGAGCAACTGCTGATCGACGACGGGATCCTGTTGCGCAAGTACTGGTTCTCGGTCTCCCAGGAGGAACAGCTGCGCCGGTTTCGCAACCGGCGCAACGATCGGCTGAAGCAGTGGAAGCTGTCGCCGATGGACCTCGAGTCGGTGAATCGCTGGGATGACTACTCGCGGGCCCGTGACGAGATGATGGCGCACACCGATGTCCCGGCAAGCCCCTGGTATGTCGTCGAGTCCGAGATCAAGAAGCACGCGCGGCTGAACATGATGGCGCACCTGCTGTCGACGATTCCCTACCGCGAGGTGGCGCTGCCACAGGTGGAACTGCCGGACCGGCCCGCGGCGGGCGATGGTTACCAGCGCCCCGACCGGGGAAACTACCGCTACGTCGAGGACTACGCGGCGACGCTGGCGGGCGAGGCATGACCGGCCCGGCCGGGCCGCTGTGTTTGATGGCGGCGACCCGCTTCGCCCGGCTTCGCCGCGCTCGCGATCACCGCTAAGGTCTGGGCTCATGCGCGTGTACATCCCGGCGACGCTGGCCATGCTGGCCCAACTGGTCGCCGACGGATCACTGCAGGCAGTCAGCGGGACCGCGTTCGCCGTGACCCCGGCGCTGCGGGAGTCCTACGCCCACGGCGACGACGAGGAACTGGCCGAGGTGGCACTCGCCGAGGCAGCGCTGGCCTCGCTGCGGCTGCTCGGTGCCGCCGGCACAGGCCCGGACGGCGATACGCTGCCCACCCGCCGGGCGGTGCTGGTCGCCGAGGTCGACGGCGCAGCCGCGCGGCCTGATCTCGATGCCGCCGTGGTGCGGCTGGCCGGGCCGGTTGAGATCGGCGACGTCGTCGCGGCTTACGTGGACAACGCGGCCGCCGAACCGGCGGTGCGCGCGGCGGTGGCCGCGATCGATGACGCCGACCTCGGCGACGAGGACGCCGAGCTGACCGTCGGCGACGCCCAGGACCACGACCTGGCCTGGTACGCCACCCAGGAGCTGCCGTTCCTGCTTGACCTGCTCTGATGTCGGCCGGGCGAAGCTACGCTACCGTAGGTTCATCGTGAGCAAGAAACATTCCGCGGTCACCGCGAACATCGGCGACACCAAACGGCCGACCGTCGCCGGCGCCGACCGCCATCCGGGTTGGAACGCGTTGCGCCGCATCGCCACACGCATCACCACCCCGCTGCTGCCGGACGACTACCTGCGACTGGCCAACCCGTTGTGGTCGGCCCGTGAGCTGCGCGGGCGGGTGCTTGAGGTGCGGCGTGAGACCGCCGATTCGGCGACGCTGGTCATCAAACCGGGCTGGGGTTTTCACTTCGACTACACCGCCGGTCAGTACATCGGCATCGGCCTGCTGGTCGACGGCCGCTGGCGCTGGCGGTCCTACTCGCTGACCTCCAGCCCCGTGACCGGGGCACGCACCATTGCGATCACCGTCAAGGCGATGCCCGAGGGATTCCTGTCCAGCCACCTGGTAGACGGGGTCGCCCCGGGCACCGTGGTCCGGCTGGCCGCCCCCCAGGGTGAGTTCGTGCTGCCGGATCCGCCGCCGGCCACGGTGCTGTTCTTGACCGCCGGGTCCGGCATCACCCCGGTGATGTCGATGCTGCGGACCCTGGCCCGCCGGGACGGCATCACCGACGTGGTGCACCTGCACTCGGCGCCCACCGCCGACGACGTGCTGTTCGCCGAGGAGTTGGCGGCCCTGGCGCGTGAGTATCCCGGCTACCGGCTGCTGTTGCGGGCCACCCGCACCGAAGGCCGGCTGGACCTGTCGGGCCCGGGCTCGCTGGACGCCGAGGTGCCCGACTGGCGCGGCCGACAGGCCTGGGCGTGCGGGCCGGCGCCGCTGCTGGGTGACGCCGAGCGCATCTGGGCGGCCGCCGGGATCGCCGACCGGCTGCACATCGAGCGATTCACCCTCGCGCGTACCGCGGTGGCCGACGGTGGCGGTACGGTCACCTTCGCCGCCAGCGGCAAGAGCGTCGTGACGGATGCGGCGACGACGCTGCTCGAGGCCGGTGAGAGCGTCGGGGTGCAGATGCCGTTCGGCTGCCGGATGGGTATCTGCCAGTCCTGTGTGGTGGAGTTGACGGCCGGCCAGGTCCGCGATCTGCGCACCGGCGCCGATCATGAGCCGGGCACCCGCATCCAGACGTGCATCTCGACGGCCGCCGGCGACTGCGAACTGGACGTCTGAGGGTTACCCGTTGGTAACCTACGCCAACGTAGGTTACGATATCGTAGGTCAAGGTTTTTGGTATCCATGCCCGAAAGGCGGTTCGATGGCGGTAACCGACGTCGAGGTGTTCGCGCACCTCAGCGACGCCGATGTGGAGAATCTCGCCGCTGAGCTCGACGAGATCCGCCGCGACATCGAGGCATCCCGCGGTGAGCGCGACGCTCGCTATATCCGTCGCACCATCGCCGCGCAGCGGGTGCTCGAGGTGACCGGCCGGCTGATGCTGGCCGCCGGCTCTCGCCGCTCGGTCCGCTGGGCCGGCACCGCGACGCTGGGGGTCGCCAAGATCATCGAGAACATGGAGATCGGCCACAACGTCATGCACGGTCAGTGGGACTGGATGAACGACCCCGAGATCCACTCCAGCGGCTGGGAGTGGGACATGGCCGGGTCGTCCAAGCACTGGCGCTTCACCCACAACTTCCAGCATCACAAGTACACCAACATCCTCGGGATGGACGACGACGTGGGCTACGGCCTGTTGCGGGTCACCCGCGACGCGCCCTGGAAGCGCTTCAACCTGTTCAACCTGTTCTACAACACCATGCTGGCGATCGGGTTCGAGTGGGGAGTCGCCCTGCAGCACTTGGAGATCGGCAAGATCTTCATGGGTCGTGCGGATCGTGCGGCGACGCTGGTGCGGCTGCGGGAGTTCGCCGGCAAAGCCGGTCGGCAGTTGTTCAAGGACTACATCGCGTTCCCGGCGCTGACCGCGCTGTCGCCCGGCGCGACGTTCGGCTCGACATGCAAGGCCAACGCGATCGCCAACGTGATCCGCAACGTGTGGTCCAACGCGATCATCTTCTGCGGCCACTTCCCGGACGGCGCCGAGAAATTCACCAAGACCGACATGGTCGGCGAGACGCGCGGCCATTGGTATCTGCGGCAGCTGTTGGGCAGTGCCAACATCGACGCCGGGCAGCCGATGCGGTTCTTCAGCGGCAGCCTGTCCCATCAGATCGAACACCACCTGTACCCGGACCTGCCCAGCAACCGCTACCCCGAGATCGCGGTGCGGGTGCGCGAGATCTGCGAGCGCTACGACCTGCCCTACACCTCAGGGCCCTTCCTGGTGCAGTACGGCAAGACCTGGCGCACCATCGCCAAACTGTCGCTGCCGGACCGATTCCTGCGTGACACCGCCGATGACGCCCCGGAGACCCGCAGCGAGCGGATGTTCGCCGAGCTGGGCCCGGCGTCGACCGGAGCCGACCCGGTGACCGGCCGGCGTCGCGGACTCAAGACCGCGATCTCGACCGTGCGGGGCTGGCGGCGCGACAAGCCGGCCCGCCTGGCCGCCTGATCTTCGTTGTGGCGCGCTAACCCTCGCGGAGTGTGGACAGCAGGTGCCGCGCCGCGGCGACGCGCCGGGCCGCGGGCCCGCTCAGCGAGTCCAGGGCGCATTCAGGGTCGGCCGGCGGCCCCAGATGTCCACAGCCGCGCGGGCATTCGGTGATCGCATCGGCGAGATCGGAGAACGCCATCAGCACATCGTCGGGCGCGATATGGGCCAGCCCGAACGATCGGATGCCCGGGGTGTCGATCACCCAGCCGGATCCGGCCAACCGCAGCGCCACCGACTGGGTGGAGGTGTGCCGGCCCCGGCCGATGTCGGTGACCAGCCCGACCGCTCGGCCGGCCTGCGGGACAAGGCGATTCACCAGCGTCGATTTACCCACCCCGGAGTGGCCCAGCAACACCGTGATGTGGGACTGCAGTAGCGGCGCCACGGCGTCCAGCGGATCGTCGCGCCCTGCGGTGACCACCGTGAGATCCAGGTCGGCGAACTGGCCGGCGAACGGCCCCGGATCGGCCAGGTCCGTCTTCGTCAGGCACAGAATCGGCACCAGTCCACCGGCGTAGGCGGCGATCAGCGTCCGCTCGACCAGCCCGGTGCGTGGCGGCGGGTCGGCCAGGGCCACCACGATCAGCAGCTGGTCGGCGTTGGCGACCACCACCCGCTCGGTCGGATCGGTGTCATCAGCGGTGCGGCGCAACACCGTTCGCCGGGGACCGCGCCGGACGATGCGGGCCAGCGTGTCGGGCCGGCCGGACAGGTCGCCGACGACGTCGACGTCATCGCCGACGACGATCGGGGTGCGGCCCAGTTCCCGGGCGCGCATCGCGGTGATCTGTCGATCCGGCTCGCCGTCCAGCACACACCCCCAGCGGCCGCGGTCGACGCTGACCACCATGGCCGAACGGGCGTCGGCGTGTTCGGGGCGGATCTTGGTGCGCGGCCGGGAGCCGCGGCCGGAGCGGACCTTGACGTCGGACTCGTCGTAGTCGCCGGGCTTCAAGCGCTCGAACCCGAATCGGCCAGCATCTCCGCCCACATCCGGGGGAACGCGGGCAGGGTCTTGCCGGTGGTCTCGATGTCCTCCACGTCGACGTCGGGGACCCGCAGGCCGATGATCGCCCCTGCGGTGGCCATCCGGTGATCGGCATAGGAGCACCAGGTTCCGCCGTGCAGCGGCGCCGCGGTGATGACCAGGCCGTCGGGAGTCTCAACGGCGTCACCGCCCAGCCGGTTGATCTCGGTGGTCAACGCCGCCAGCCGGTCGGTCTCGTGGCCACGCAGGTGCGCGATACCGCTCAACCGAGACACCGATCCCGGCTCCGCCAGCGCGGCCAGCACGGCGACGGTCGGCGTGAGCTCGCCGACCGTTCGCAGGTCGACGTCGAACCCGGCATAGCTGGGCGGCCCCTGTACCTGTAGCTGCGAATCGCTGTGGCGCACCGTCGCGCCCGTCCTGCCGATGATGTCGATGATGGTGTCGGACGGCTGGACGCCGAGGGCCGGCCAGTCGGCGATGCGCACCTCACCGCCGGTGACCACGGCCGCGGCCATGAACGGGGTGGCGTTGGACAGGTCCGGCTCGATCTCCCAGTGCCGGGCCTGAAGGGTGGCCGGCGACACCCGCCAGCGGTTGGCGGTGGTGTCGTCGACGTCGATCCCGGCCTGGCGCAGCATCGTGACCGTCATCGCGATGTGCGGCGCCGACGGTAGCGACGCGCCGGTGTGCACCACGGTCAGCCCGTCGTCGAACGCCGCCGCGGCCAGCAGCAGACCCGAGACGAATTGTGAGGACGCCGAGGCGTCGATCGCCACGGTGCCGCCGGTGACCGACCCGGTGCCCTTGATCGTGAACGGCAGGGTGTCACCGTCGACCGCGATGCCCAGGCCGCGCATCGCATCCAGCAGCGGAGCGATGGGCCGGGCCCGGGCCTGCTCGTCGCCGTCGAAGGTCACGGTGGCGGTGCCCAGCGCGGCCAGCGGCGGGACGAACCGCAGTACGGTGCCGGCCAGGCCGCAGTTCAACCAGGTGTCCGGCTCGGGGTCGATCTCGCCGCTGACGGTCACCTGGTGGGCCACCGCCTCGACGCGCAGGCCCAGCGCACGCAGCGCGTCGAGCATCAGGTCGGTGTCGCGGCTGCGCAGCGCCCCGGAGAGGGTGGAGACCCCGCCGCCGCGCGCGGCCGCCAGCGCCGCCAGCACCAGCGCCCGGTTGGTCTGGGACTTCGAGCCCGGCACGGTGACCGTGGCGTCGACAGGGGTGGTGGTGGTCGGTGCCGGCCAAGTCGTCACGGCTTCATCCTGCCAGCGTTTTGCTCCGACGCTGGTATCCGGCGGTTCAGCGAGGCTCGACGGAGGAGAGGCGAAGCTGGGAGCGCCGCATCAACACCGCGGTTCAGCGAGGCTCGACGGAGGAGAGGCGAAGCTGGGAGCGCCGCATCAACACCGCGGTTCAGCGAGGCTCGACGGAGGAGGGGCGAAGCTGGGAGCGCCGCATCAACACGGCGGTTCAGCGAGGCTCGACGGAGGAGAGGCGAAGCTGGGAGCGCCGCATCAACACCGCGGTTCAGCGAGGCTCGACGGAGGAGAGGCGAAGCTGGGAGCGCCGCATCAACACCGCGGTTCAGCGAGGCTCGACGGAGGAGGGGCGAAGCTGGGAGCGCCGCATCAACACCGCGGTTCAGTGAGGCTCGACGGAGGAGGGGCGAAGCTGGGAGCGCCGCATGAGCCGGGCGTACCGGGTGTGCTGGACGCGTTCTTTGCCGATTGGCCGCTTTGCAGCACCCGGCCGTTCACCCGGGATCGTTACCATCGCGGCATGGCTCTGGCAGCGGGCTCTATTTTTGCTGAGTACACCATCCTCAAACTGTTGGGTGCCGGCGGGATGGGCAAGGTGTACCTCGCGCAGCATCCCCGGCTCCCGCGCCGTGATGCGCTGAAGGTTCTTCGCCGGTCGCTGAGCGCCGACGACGAGTACGAGGAGCGCTTTCGGCGGGAAGCCGAAGCCGCCGCGGTGTTGGACCACCCGAACATCGTGCGGGTGCACGATCGTGGCGAGTACCGGGGACGGTTGTGGATCGCCATGGAGTACGTCGATGGCGAGAGCCTCGCCGAGCTGATCACCCGCAGGTTTCCGGCCGGTATGCCCCCGGAAGCCGTAGTCCCGATCGTCGCGACCATCGCCGACGCGCTCGATTACGCCCACCGGCAAGGTGTGGTGCACCGCGACGTCAAGCCCAGCAACATCCTGGTGACCGAGTCCGAAGCCGGCGAGCTGACCGCCGTGCTGGCCGACTTCGGCATCGCGCGGCAACTGAGCGGGCCCACCGGGCTGACCGCGAGCAACCTGGCGATCGGCACCATCGCCTATGCCGCGCCGGAGCAACTGATGGGCGCCGAGGCGCTGCAATACGCCGACCAGTACGCGCTGGCCGCCACCACCTTCCAGATGCTCACCGGTACGCCGCCGTTCCAGCACGACAACCCGGTGACCGTCATCAGCCACCATCTGAACACGCCGCCACCGCCGCTGAGCGGGCAGCGTCCCGAGCTGGAAGAACTCGACGACGTGCTGGCCGCGGCGTTGGCCAAAGACCCCGCCGAGCGATTCCGGAACTGTTCGGACTTCGTCGCGGCGCTGGCCGAGCGGCTGGGCGATCCGGATGCCGAGGATGCACCCGACGCCGCGAGCACCGTCGTTCGGGGTGTTCCGCGAGCGGTGCCGGACCCGGCGCCGCGGAGCCGGTTGGCGACACTGGCCCGGCCGGCCCTCGTCGTGCCGCTGGCGCTGGTGCTGGTCGGCTCGGTGGCGACCGTCGTCCCGCGCATGTTGGCCGACGAGCAGGTGGAGACGGCCGCCGCCGGTGGCGAGCCGGCGGCCGCGGTGGTGCCGCCGGTCAAGGCGCCGGCGTTCGACGGGACCTACCGGGTGGACGCCAACCGGGCGGGGGAGAAGTACAACGGTGTCCCCAACCCGCACCCGCCCAACGTGAGCACCTGGTGGGCGATCCGGACGTCATGCGACGAGAAGGCCTGCACCGCCTCGGCGAGGATGCTCGACCAGAAGGATCACCGGAAAGCGGCGACGCTGCCCGACGGCGGCACCCAGATGGTGCTCGAATACGCCAACGAGACCTGGCGGTCCGAGCCGCAGCAGCTGGAGGGGCCGTGCATGGCGCCCGACGGGCGGCTGGGCACCCACACCACCACGCAGGTGCTGACGCTGTCGCCGACCATCCCGGGCGTGCTGCACGGCGCGATGGTAGCCACCGTCGACACCAACGAGTGTTCCCAGCGCGGCGCCCAGATCTGGGTTCCGGTGGTCGCCAGTCGCTTCGGCGATGCGCCGGCGGAGGTCGTCGGAGCCGTGGACCCCGTCGAACCCGTCAAACCCGCCAAACCGGCCTGAGTTTCCCGCTGCCGTCAAGGCCTGCCGCCGCGTGCGGTGCGCGGCGCGGTTGATCAGGCAGCGATCGGTTAGCCGGCGCTGGGCGGGCGGTTCATGACGCGGTGGCGGTAGCCGTAGCGGGGAACGAAGCGAAAACCGGTGGGCCCGCCACCGCCACCGGCGCCGGCTGCGGCCGCGGGCAGCGCCGCCAGGCCGGCCATACTGCCCATACCGGCGCCGCGGGGCATCGCTCCGGCCTCCGAGGCCGCGGCGCCACTGGAAGCGGCCATCCGGGACACCAGCGTCGCCGCAGCCTGATTGGCCCCACTCGGGGCGACGGGCCAACTCTGCGGCACCGACAACGCGCCGAGCTGGACACCCCGGCCCACCGCGGCGGACGGCGCCGCGGGGGTGAAACCCGAGGTGCGGGTAGCGGCGGAGCCGGCGCTCTTGGCCGCTTCCTCAGCGGCCTTCGCCGAGTCCGCCAGGAAAGTGCGCACACCGGCGGGGCCGGAGCCCGCGTGCTGCCAGCCTTTGAAAACTTCACCGACCGGATGCATGTACCGCGTCGGCAGCAGCGGGTTGCCCCGCATGCTGTCGAGCGGCTTCATCGCATTGACGAACCTCTGCAGGAACGCGGTCAGCGGCGACACCGGTTCTCCGGGCGGCGCGGTGCCCGGGGGCACCGGGGTGCCCGGCGTGGTGGGCGTCCCGCTGGCGGTGCCGGCCTGGGCGAGCGACTGGTTGAGCGCCTGCGTCGCCGCCGAGTTCCCGGCCGCATTGCTGGTCGCGGCGGCCTGTTCGGCGGGCCCGGCCGGATTGGTGATCTGCGGCGGCGAGGTGAACTCCGACAGTTGCGTGGCGGCCGCGGAACCACCGGCGTAGGCGTACATCGCCGCTGCGTCCTGCGCCCACATCGCCGCGTACTGGGCTTCGGTGGCCGCAATCGCCGGGGTGTTCTGACCGAAGAAGTTGGTGGCGACCAACGTCATCAGCTGGACCCGGTTGGCCAGCACCGCCGGCGGCGGCACGGTCATGGCGAACGCGGCTTCGTAGGCGGCCGCCGCGGCCTTGGCCTGCAGGGCCGCCTGCTCGGCTTGCGCGGCGGTGGTCTGGAACCAGGTGGTGTAGGGCAGTGCGGCAGCCGCCATGGCGGTGGCCGACGGCCCCCGCCACGGACCACTGGTCAGGTCGGTGATGGTCATGTGCACCGCGGCAGCGGTGATGCTCAACTCTTGGGCCAGGACGTCCCAGGCCCCCGCGGCTGCCAACAGTGGACCGGAGCCGGCTCCCACGTACATGCGTGCGGAATTGACCTCCGGCGGCAGCGCCCCGTAGTCGATCACTTGGGCTTCCTCGGTCTATCCGCCGAACGGACGACGTGGCATGACTGTCAACGGGCTTCCGTAGCGCGGCGCGCCGAACCCCTTGAAGCCGGCCCCGGCCGCACCCGCGGCACCCGCCGGCATGCCGGCCATCCCCATCGGGGGCGCCATCGGGGTGTTGCCGAGGATTCCGCTGCCGGCCGCACCGCCGATCGGCTGCCACGTGCCGCCCGACACCGGCCCCAGGGCGCCGCTCAACGGCGCCGACGGAACAGTCCAGCTCGGCGGCACCGACAAGCCACCGAGTGAGCTGGCCGCACCCGAGGCGGCGCTGGCGGCACCCGAGGCGGCTCCGGAGGCGGCGTTGGCGGCACCTGAGGCGGCCCCGGAGGCCGCGCCGGCGGCTCCGGAGGCGGCTCCGGAAGCGGCCTTGGCAGCGTCCTTCGCCCCATCGGCGAACATCTTCTGCAGGCCGGTCAGACCGCTCATACCACGCCAGACCGCACAGAGGTTGTTCGAGTGCATGGTGATCTGGCCGGTGGCCATGCTTATGGCCTCGTCGCCCAGCTTGAAGTTCGGGTCTTCGAGGATGTCCCCTGCGGGGCTGCCCGTGCTCTCGGCCGACATCGGGCGGAACAGGTTCTGCAACGCGCTGGATGCCCTCGCCGCCTGCCCCGTTGCCGCGTTCCCCGTGGCCGCCTCGCCGCCCGGGTTGGTCGGGTTCGGCGGCGGGGCGAACTCGTTGAGCTGGGTGGCCGTGCTGGACTGGGCCTGGTAGCCGTACATCGCCATGGTGTCCTGCGCCCACATCTCGCCGTGCTCGGCCTCGGTGGCCGCGATCGACGGGGTGTTCTGCCCGAGGATGTTGGTGTTGACCAATTCCTGCAGCATCTCGCGGTTCGCGTAGACGGCCACCGGCGGCACCGTCTGAGCGTGTGCCGTCTCGTACGCGGCCGCGGCGGCGCGGCCCTGGGTGGCGGCCTGCTCGGCCTGCGCGGCCGTGAGCTCCATCCAGTTCACGTAGGGCGTGACCGCGGTGACCATCGTCGCCGACGCCGGCCCCAGCCATTCCTCGGAGGTCAGCTGACTGATCACTGCCCGGTACTGGGCGGCAATGGATTTCAGCTCCGCGGCCAGCGAGCTCCAGGCCGAGGACGCCGCCACCATCGGCTGCGAGCCGGGCCCGGCGTAGATCAGTGTGGAGGTGACCTCCGGCGGTGAAGACAAATAGTCCATTGTCGTCGCCTAACCGGCCGCGGCTGCGTTGGCAGCCTCGGTAGCGGCGTACGCGTTTGCGCCGTTGCTCAGTGCGTTGACGAACATCTCGTGCACTGCCACGGCCTGGGTGCTCACCGCCTGGTAGGACTGGCCGTGATTGGCGAACTGGACTGCCGTCAGCGCGGAAACCTGGTCAGCGGCCGCCGGCACCACACCGGTGGTGGGGCTGGCGGCCGCGGCGCTGTGGGCGGCCAGCGACGAACCGATCGCCCGCAGGTTGGCGACCGCAGCCAGTAGTGCCTCGGGCTGCGTGGTGACGAACGACATGAACGCTCCTCATCGAAGTCCATGATCTGCGATCGCAAAGTTTGCGAGTCGCAGGCGCGGTTGGGCGCAGCTCCGACGCTAAGTGATCTGACCCCCGAGGCACAGTCGGGAGGCGGGCTTTTCGGAGACTGTCAACAGTTGTTCATCGACCGTTCGGAACGGCACCCGATTCATTCACCGAGCGGCCCGCCGATGTTGCTTTGGCGTCACTCTTCGTTCACCTTGTGCGGCAGGGTGCCGGCCACCAATTTCAGGGTGGTTTCGCGGCCCGGCGAGGCGGCGGGATCGGTTCCCTGCCGGGCCGAGGCGACCGGGTTGAGCATCAGTTCGTCCACGCCGAATTGCTCGGCGAGCGCACGCAGCTGCGCCAGCGCTTCCGCGGGCGTTCCCACCACCGCGCGCCCCAGTTCGGCTTGGGCGATTCGGTGCTGCTCCGGGGTGAGCGTGGCCTGCTGGGCCTCTTCGACGAGTTCCACGGGTCCGGGCGGATGCCCGGTGGCGGTCCGGGCATGCAGATGCAGGTACGGGAGTGTCAAAGCCGTTGCCTCCTGGTGTGTTTCGGCGACGACGGTGTTGACGGTCAGGAATGCGGTCGGCTCGGTGGTCAGCTCGCTCGGCACGAACTCCGACCGGTAGCACGCCAGTGCCTCGTCGGTCTGCTCGCCGAACAGGTGGTGGCCGAACACATAGGGCAGCCCCTTGGCCGCGGCGACCCGGGCCGATTGCACCGAGGAACCCAGCACGAAGACCCGCGGCCGCGTCAGTGCATGCGGCGTCGACTTGAGCACATAGTCGCGATCGGGCAGTCGCACCGACACCCCGGCGGGCCCCAGCAGGGCGATCACGTCATCGAGGTGATCGGGGAACTGATCCACGGCGCGGTCGTCGCGGCCGCCGCGCAACACCGTCGAGGTAACCGGGTCGGCACCGGGGGCACGTCCGATGCCCAGGTCGATGCGGCCGGGGTAGGCGGCCTCCAGCAGCGCGAACTGTTCGGCCACCGCCAGTGGCGCATGATTGGGCAACATCACCCCGCCCGCGCCCACGCGCAGCCGGGAGGTCGCGGTCGCGAGCATCGCGACCAGCACCGCTGGGTTGGTCGCCGCGACCGAGGGGAGGTTGTGGTGCTCGGCGACCCAGTACCGGGCGTAGTCCAGACCGTCGACCAGCTTCGCGAGCCGCATGGTCGCCGCCAGTGCGTCAGGACTGGACTGGTCGGTGCGTACCGGGGCTAGGTCGAGGACGGAGAGACGCACATCGCGATCTTGCCATTCCCCGCTCGGGTATCGACGCCGGTAACCCGGCGTTCCGATTTCGTTAACTTCGGTCACGCACAGTGGGCCGATGAGCAGCGACGCCGAGTTCGCCGGTGCTGTGCCTTCCGGGCCCCCGGAGCCCTGGGACATCGGCCGGCCGCAGCCGGTGGTGCAGCAGCTGGTGGCCTACGGCGCGTTGCGCGGTGAGGTGCTCGATCCCGGCACCGGCCCGGGCCATCACGCGATCCACTATGCCTCGCAGGGCTATCCCACAACCGGGATCGACGTGGCACCGGCCGCGATCGCGGGGGCGCAACGCAACGCCGCGAAAGCCGGTGTGACGGTGAACTTCCAGGTGGCCGACGCGGTCGAGCTCGCCGGGTTCGACGGCCGGTTCGACACCGTCGTCGACAGCGCGTTCTACCACGTGTTCCAGGACGACGAGGAGACCCAGCTGCGGTATGCCCGAAGTCTGCACCGGGCCACCAAACCACAAGCGCGGCTGTACATGTTCGAGGCCGGCCGCCACAACGTCAACGGCTGGCAACTGGACGGGCTGTCGCCCGAGCGTTTCGGGCCGTTGCTCGCCGAGGCCGGGTGGCGGATCGACCACATCGGGCCCACCACCTATCAGGGCACCTTCGACCCCAACTCCTTCACCGAGATGATCACGGTGATGGAGGCGCTTGGCCGGGAGGATCTGCTCGACGGCGTTCGCGCGCTGGCCGAGCGGTTCGCCTACCTGCAACCGCTGCTCGAGGACAACGTGGTGCACATGCCGTTCTGGGCCGTGACCGCCACCCGGCTCGACTAGCTGCCACCATGGAGGCATGTGCGGGCGCTTCGCGGTAACCACCGACCCGGCGCTGCTGGCCGAGCGGATCGAGGCGATCAACGAGGTTCCGGCGGACGCCGATCCGGGCCCGAACTACAACGTGGCACCGACCGACGCCGTCGCGACCGTGGTCAGCAGGCATACCGATCCCGGCGACGCCCCGACCCGCCGAGTCCGGCTGATGCGGTGGGGACTGGTGCCGCCGTGGACCAAAGCCGGCCCTGACGGCGCCCCGGCCGGCGGTGGCCCGCTGCTGATCAACGCCCGCGCCGACAAGCTCACCACCTCGCCCGCCTACCGCTCGGCTGCCGAACGCCGGCGCTGCCTGATTCCGATGGACGGCTTCTACGAGTGGCGCGCCGAAGCCCCCGGCGGGAAGAAGGCGCGCAAGACACCGTTCTACATCCACGGTGACGACGGGATGCTGTTCGCGGCCGGCCTGTGGTCGGTCTGGCGGGGCGGCCCTCGATGCGACCCGCTGCTCAGCGTCACGATCATCACCACCGGGGCGGCCGGAGAGATCGCCGGCATTCACGACCGGATGCCGCTGCTGCTGCCCGAAAAGCGTTGGGACGCTTGGCTGGATCCGGACACACCGCTCGACACCGCGCTGCTGGACAGTTCGCCGCAGGCGCCGGGGCTGGTGTTGCGTGAGGTCTCGACGCTGGTCAACAGCGTGCGCAACAACGGACCGGAGTTGATCGCGGAAGCCGCGCCGCAGCCCCAGCAGGGCTATCTGCTGTAGCCGCGCGCCGACGGCTCCGCTAGTGACCGACCAGGGCCCGCTTCTCGGCGGCGTATTCCTCATCGGTGAGCACGCCGGCGTTGCGCAGTTCGGCCAGCTCACGCAGTTCGATGTCGGCCCCCATCAGCAGGCCGAACGCCGATTCCGGTGTCAGCTCCGGCAGCTCGTTCGGCCGCTGTTCGCGCGGCCCCAGCGTGGTGGCGCCGGTAGTCGGTGTGCGCCGGCCGCCCGCGGCACCCGCGCTGGCCCGACCCGCCAAGCCCGCCGCGGCCATCCCCACCGCGGGCACCGCGGTCTCGCCGGCGATGGCCGGGGCGGCGGAGCTACCGGCCGAGGCCAGCGAGACTCCGGCCTGCCCGATCACCGATGGCACCGCCGATGCCCAGGCCAGCGGCACCGACAGGCCGCTGATCGAGACCGCCGAGGCCATGCTGGCCGTCATCGGCAGCGCACCGGACATCGCGGCCCGAAACAGTTCTTCAGCTATCCCGGCGACGCCGAGCGGATCGATCAGGAACGAGCCGAGGGCGTCGATACCGAACGTGCCTATCGAGTCGACGACGACCTCGAGACCGGCGTCAACGAGCTCGATCGTGGGTGTGCTGGACGCCGCCGCGGCGGTGAGGGGCCCGATGATGCCGGCCAGCGCGGTCGCACCGGTCGACGAACCGGCGGCGGTCGGCAAGGTGGAACCCGGCAGGGCCGGGGCGATCCCGGCGAGAAGGCCCTCGCCCTGGCCCTCGGCGGCGGTGGCGGCGGCCTGGCCCACGGCTTTACCCAATCCGGTGGCGTGGCCCACGGATTTGCCGATTCCGGTGGCGTGGCCCACGGTTTTACCGATTCCGGTGGCGTGGCCCACGGTTTTACCGATTCCGGTGGCGTGACCCACGGCTTTGCCGATTCCGGCGGCCTGGGCGGCGCCCGCGGCGGCGTTGGTGGTGGGCGGCGGTTGGCTGAACGGATCGAGCCGGGTGGCTGACGCGGCTCCGGCGGCGTAGCCGGACATGGCGGTGGCGTCCTGGGCCCACATTTCGCCGTAGTGCGCTTCGGTGGCCGCGATCGCGGCGGTGTTCTGGCCCAGGAAGTTGGTCGCGACCAGGGTCGTCAACAGGCTGCGGTTGGCGGCGATGACCGGCGGTGGCACCGTCATGGCGAACGCGGCCTCGTACGCGGCGGTGGCGGCCCTGGCCTGGATGGCAGTCTCCTCGGCCTGGGTTGCGGCGGTACGCATCCAGTGGGCATACGGTGCGGCGGCCGAGGCCATGGCGGCGGCGCTGGGCCCGGCCCAGCCGGACGACAGTTCGGTCAGCACCGATTCGTAGGCAAGGCCCGCGGCGTTCAATTCGGCGGCGAGGGCATCCCAGGACGATGCGGCGGCCAGCAGCGGACCGGCACCCGCGCCGGCATACATCCGGCCCGAGTTGATCTCCGGTGGCAAGAACGCGAAATCCATAGGTGTTACCGGCCGAGGAGGCGCCGCTTCTCTTGGGCGAACTCGTCTTCGGTGAGGATCCCGGCGTCGCGCAGTTCGGCCAACTCCCGCAGTTCGCCGGAGATCCGCGTGATCGGCCCGTTCAACGGCCGCGCCGGCGGTGACTCCGGCTTCCCGGCCGGGTCGCGTTGCTTGACGATCGCGCGCGGAGGCCGCTTGGCGGTTGCTTTCGTGCTCGTCGTTGCGGTCGCGGCGCCGCCGCGGCTGCGCCCGACGCCGGCGGTGGCCCGGCCGGCCAGACCGGCGGCGGCCATCGCGGCCAGCGGCAGCGCGGCGGCCCCCGCCGCGGCGGGGACGGCTGCCTCGGCGGCGGTGGGCAGTGCGCCGCCCACCTGCTGGATCACCGTGGTTGTCGGGGCGGTGGTGGCCCAGGTCTGCGGTACCGACAGCCCGCTGAGCGTGGCGGCCTCGCCCATCTCGGCGCTGACCGGGGTCACCGCGCTGGCCAGTGCCATCTCCGGCAGTAGTTCGCTCTCGATCTCGCCGATGCCGATCAGGTCGATGCCGAAGGAACCGGCCGCGTCGACGCCGAACGTGCCGGCGGAGTCGATGACGAATGTGCCGAACAGGCTCGCCGCCAACGCCGCGTACGACGCCGCCAGACCGGGCTCCATCGCCGCCGCCGACCCGATGGAACTGAGCAGCGACGCATTCGTTCCGGCCGCTGTCGAGCCGGGGGCGGCGAGGCCCTGCAGGGCCTGGGTGACCGCGGCGGCCACGGTGTTGGCCTGGTTTCCGGCCGCGGTGGCGGTCGCCTGCCCGACCGCGCCTGCCTGGCTGGGGGCGCCGGCGGGGCTGGTGGTGGGCGGTGCCTGCGTGAAGGGGGTAAGCCGGGAGGCCGCCGCGGAGGTCGTTGCGTAGCCGTACATCGCGGTGGCGTCCTGGGCCCACATCTGGCCGTAGTGGGCTTCGGTGGCTGCGATCGCGGCGGTGTTCTGGCCCAGATAGTTGGTGGCCAGCAGGGTCATCAGCTGGGCCCGGTTGGCGGTGATCATCGGCGGCGGGACCGTCATGGCGAACGCGGATTCGTAAGCGGCGGCCGCGGTTCTGGCCTGCGACGCGGCGTGTTCGGCCTGTGCCGCGGTGGCGTGCATCCACTGCGCGTAGGGCGCCGCAGCGGCGGCCATCGCGGTGGCGCTGGGCCCGGCCCAGCCGCCGGACAGCTCATCGATCATCGAGTCATAGGCCACGCCGGCGGTGGTCAGTTCGGCGGCCAGGGCGCTCCAGGCGGTGGCGGCGGCCAGTAGCGGCCCGGCGCCGGCTCCGGTGTACATCCGGGCCGAGTTGATCTCTGGTGGAAGTGTTGCGAAATCCATTGCTAGCCAGACCCGTCAGTGATAGGCGTCATGATGCCTCCTGAATCGCCGGGGTCGCTGCGGCCGCCACGCGTACGCAGCGTTGACCGAGTAACGGCGACGCTAGATGGTGAACTTGAAGTGAACCTGAAGATGCTGCCGGTCAAGAGAACCGGCGGAGGGATGCTCCCCATCCGGGCGCTGCGGTGTTATCAATGGACCATGGCCGATTCGCGGTCCGCCGATCGGCGAGGCGGCATTCCCTCGGCGCGCGGCGCCGAGACCTTCAGCGTGGGGACACCGCGGGTGCTGGTGGTGGAGGATTCCGAGACGATCCGCGAGATGGTCAGCGAGGCGCTGGCCGACGCCGGCTATCTGACCGAAACCCAGCCCGACGGCCGCGGGCTCGAAGAGGTGCTGGACGGCTTCCGGCCGGATCTGGTGGTGCTTGACGTGATGTTGCCGGGCCGCGACGGGTTCGACCTGATGGAGGTGATCCTGCGTTGGGGTGAGGTCGGAGTGGTGCTGCTCACCGCGCGTGACGGACTGCCCGACCGGCTGCGCGGGCTCGACAGCGGCGCCGACGACTACGTGGTCAAGCCGTTCGAGCTGGCCGAACTGGTGTCGCGGGTCGGTGCGGTGCTGCGCCGGCGGGGCCGGCTGCCGTCAGCGGTGCAGTTCGGCGATCTGATGGTCGATGTCGACGCCGGGGTGGCCTCCCGCTCGGGGACCCCGTTGGGGTTGACCGCGACCGAGCTGCGGGTGCTGGTCTACCTCGTGGAACAGCGCGGCCGCATCGTCAGCAGCGCACAGATCCTCAATGCGGTGTGGGGGTACGAGGCCTACGATCCCAACCTGGTTCAGGTCCACATCAGCGGGTTGCGACAGAAGCTGGAGACGCACGGGCCGCGGATCCTGCACACCGTGCGCGGGATCGGTTACCGGCTGCAGCTGTCGGCCTCATGACCGCCACCCCGTCGTTGCGCCGGCGTTTGACGGTGATGGTGCTGGCACTGCTGGCGGTGTTGATGCTGACCATGGGGCTGGTGATCAACGCCACGCTCACCGCGCTGGAGAATCACAGTCTGCAGGAGCGGCTGGCGTTGGCCACGCAGCGTGCGGATTCCCTCGTCGCACTGGGTGTTTCGCCGGAACAACTGGCCGATCAACTCAACGGCGGCATCATCAGTGCACTCGTCGTCGCCGTGGACGGGTCCAGCTACGGCGACCCCGCTATCGAGCCCGACGCCACCACCGGATCGCGAGTGGCGCCCCCGCCGCTGGAGCCCGACGAGACCTCGACGGTGCTGGTGCATCCGCTGGCCGACGGCGGGCGGGTGATCCTGGTCGCCGACACCACCGAGGCCGCCGAGACGCTGAGCCGGCTGCGGCGCCTGATGGTCGGCGCCGGCCTGGGGATCCTGTTCATCGCGTCGATCCTGTTGGCCGGGGTGAGCCGGGCCATGCTCGCCCCACTGGATCGGCTCACCGATCTGGCCCGTGACATCACCACCGGTGACCGCGGACGACGGCTGCGTCCCGACCGGCCGCGAACCGAACTGGGCCGCGCGGCAAGTGCTTTCGACGACATGCTCGACGAGCTGGAGGATTCCGAGAAGCGCGCGCAGCGAGCCGCCGAAGCTGCCCGGCGCGCCGAGGCCGCAGTCCGGCGATTCCTCGCCGATGCCGCCCACGAGCTGCGCACCCCGATCGCCGGCATGCAGGCCGCCGCCGAGCAGATCGCCGGCAATGTCGGCCAGGACGTCGGGCTGGACGCCGGGCTGGACACGGTCGAGCCCGAAGTGCTCCGCCAGCACCGCCGCGCCACCCTGCTGCTCACCGAGGCGCGCCGCGCCACCCGGCTGGTCACCGACATGCTCGACTTGAGCTACATCGACGCCGGGCTGCCCCTGGAACTCAAAGACATCGATCTGGTCGGCATCGTCGACACCCAGCTGGACCGGGCGGCGCTGTTGGCGCCGCAACTGCGCCTGGGCCGCACCGGTGTGGACACCCTGACCGTCCGGGCCGATCCGACCCGGCTGGCTCAGATCCTGTCCAATCTGCTGGACAACTCCCGCCGTTACACCCCGCCGGGCGGGAGCATCATGGTAGATGTGGCGCGCCTCGGCGAGCGCGCCGAGGTAACGGTCACCGACACCGGGATCGGCGTCCGCGGCGAGGACGCCGAGCGGATCTTCGACCGGTTGGTGCGCCTGGACAGTGCCCGCGGACGGGATCACGGGGGAGCCGGTCTGGGCCTGCCGATCGCGCGGGCACTTGCCGACGCACACGGCGGCCGGCTGGGCTGTGTCCCGCGGGACGGTGGGGCCTGTTTCCGGCTGACCCTGCCGCTGCGCGCAGTTTCCGGCCGATAGCTGGCAGATTGCGGACGAATTGGGTACAACGGTGCGATGGAAAGTTGGCCACAGCTGTGGAGTCGCTCGCCGATGTTGCAGGAGGCGATGGCTCGGCGGCTGCATCGCAGGTCCGAGGCCACCGGGCGAATCAAGCTGCCGGCGGTTCCGGGCATGGTCGATGAGTATGTCCGGATGTGCGAGACGATGTTCGCAGCGCTGGGTACCCCGCTCGACACCCAGCAACGGGATCACCTGCAGAAAGTCCTGCAAACAGAGGCGGAAGCGGCGTTTTCGGGCTCGCCGCGCTCATACATCATCATCAGCTATGAGGTGCCGGTCGGCAGCGTCCTCAACTACTGGGTCCGCGCCGAATGGCAGTCGATCGAAGCGGGGTACGAGAGCTGGGTCGCCCTTCGCGAGCCGCCCTTGTTCGGCACCGAGCCCGATGCCCGCGTGTGGGCGCTGGCCGGCGAGGCCACCGATCCGGAGAACTGCCGGGTGCTCGACATCGGAGCCGGCACCGGGCGCAACAGTCTGGCGCTGGCCCGGCGCGGACACCCGGTGGACGCGGTCGAGATGACGCCGCTGTTCGCCGACGGCATTCGCGCGGACGCGCAGCGCGACGGGCTCGGGGTCCGCGTGATTCAACGGGATGTCTTCACAGCCGGCGACGAACTGGGCAGTGATTACCAGTTGATCGTGCTCTCGGAGGTCACGCCGGATTTCCGAAGTACCGGGCAGCTTCGCGACATGTTCGAGCTGGCCGCCCGTCGGCTGGCCCCGGGCGGGCGTCTGGTTTTCAACGTGTTCTTGGCCCGGGATGGCTATCTGCCCGACGCGGCCGCCCGCGAACTGAGCCAGCAGTGCTACAACATGTTCTTCACCTGGGACGAGATGCACGGTGCCGCAGCCGGGCTGGGCCTGCAGCTGGTCGCCGACGATTCGGTTCACGACTACGAGAAGACGCATCTGCCCGAGGGTGCCTGGCCACCTACCGGTTGGTACACCGAGTGGACCCGCGGCCAAGACGTGTTCGACGTCGCGCCGGCCGCCTGCCCCATCGAGATGCGTTGGCTGGTTTACCGCAAGCCTGCCCAGGCCGGCGAGGCTACGATGGCGCGATGAGCGTCACTTTGACCGCCCGCGACGCGGAACGGCGGGACTTCTGGAGCGCACTGTGCCCCCAATTGTCGATCGACGGCGATGCCGTGGCGGTACCCGCCGCGGTCGGTGCGACCGACCCGCTGCTGGTGACCCTCAAACGAGAGGGCTACATCCGGGTACCCGGCGCGCTGCCCGAAGCGGTGGTCGCGCCGATCCGTGACGCGGTGTCGACGCTGTTCGGGTTGGGCATTCCGCTGCCGTTCGTGTTCGTCTACGACCAGTTATGGCGGGCATTCCAAGGACTTTCGGACTTCCTGACGGCGGTGCTCGGCGACGGTTATCGGGCGTTGCCCGACTTCTGGGTCTGGCATGTCAAGCCCGACGAGAGCGCGGCGGGCTGGGGTCCACACCGCGACCGGGTGATGCCGACGTTGGATGCCGACAACTCGCCGCACACGCTGACGGTGTGGCTGCCGTTCAGCGACGCCACCCCGCTCAACGGGTGCATGTACTTCCTGCCCGCCCACCTCGATGACCGGTTCCGGCAACGGCGTTGGGACGGTCCCGACAACACCCTGGTCCACAACCTGCAAGACATCCGCGCTGTGCCGGCCACCGCCGGCACGCTGATGGCCTGGAACCAGGCGGTGCTGCACTGGGGTGGACGGGCCAGCCGCCTGGGTGAAGCCCCGCGGATCAGCGCGGCGTTCGAGTTCCAGCGCGCCGACTCGCCGGCGTTCAACTCTCCGTTGCTCGACCCGGGCCGACTGCCGACGTTCGGTGAACGACTTGGGCTGATCGGCAAGCAGGTGCTGCAGTATCGGCACATGTATCCACTCAGCGACGACGTCGCCGCCATCGCCACGTCATTGGTGGAGCGCTTCATGCCCGGCGTCGCGCCGGTGGGGGATTCGCCGTCGGTGGGAACGGCGGTGTCGTTCTGACCGGATGTGCGCTACTGCTGCACATACCCCGGCGGGTTGACGGTGTCCACCCACAGGTCCACGCCCAGGTCGCTGCCGGGCACGCAGTCATACACCGATAGATCGGTGACGCCTGATTCGACCAGCACGTCCTCGCACAGCACCGTGTTCCCGGTGTATTCGGTCGCCGGTTTGGTCAGGATCGCGTAGGCGGCGTCGGCGTAGACCTCGGGGGTGCGGGCCCGGGCCATCGCCTCGTCGCCGCCGAGCAGGTTCTGCACTGCGGCGGTGGCGATCAGGGTGCGCGGCCACAGCGTGTTGGATGCGATGCCGTGCGAGCGCAGCTCCTCGGCGATGCCCAGCGCACACAGCGTCATCCCGAATTTCGCCATCATGTAGGCGGTGGGCTTGAGCCATTTCGGTTCCAGTCGTATCGGCGGGGACAGCGTGAGGATGTGCGGGTTCTCCCGGCCGATCATGTGCGGGATGCAGGCCTGTGACACCGCGTAGGTGCCGCGAACCTCGATGCCGTTCATCAGATCGAAGCGCTTCAGCGGAACCTCGAGGATGGACCCGAGGTTGATCGCCGAGGCGTTGTTGACGCAGATGTCGATGCCGCCGAACCGTTCGACGGTGGCCGCCACGGCACTGGTCACCGAGTCACCGTCGCGGATGTCGCCGACGATCGGCAGCGCCTGCCCGCCGGCCTCCTCGATCTCGGTGGCCGCGGTGTAGACGGTGCCGGACAGCTTCGGGTGGGGTTCGGCGGTCTTGGCGATCAGCGCGATGTTGGCGCCGTCGCGTGCGGCCCGCTTGGCGATCGCCAGGCCGATGCCGCGGCTGGCACCCGAGATGAACATGGTCTTGCCGGAGAGCGGAGCTGGATTGGCCATGGTGTCACCCTATGCCTAACCGCCGCCGGCTCCGTTCGCTGCGCGAGAAAGGCCCTGGTGCGCTTGCGGGTCGGCATCATCAGCCCGCGGCCGGTGACCACTGCGGCAGGTCCAGCTCGCCGGCAGGGGTGGCCAGCTGGGGGAATTAGAGCGCGCCACCGGTGCCGTCCGGTTGCTGCCGGTCGCGCCACCTGTTGCCCACCGGTCCAGAAAGTCGTCAACAAATGATGAAGACGGCACAACTTGAGGTTGTTGCAAGTCGGGAATCTACCCCCCTGACGGCCCTCGGCCAGCCAGCCGGGCCGCGGTCTGTATGAGATCGACCAGACCCGCGGTGCCCAGACCGCCGATCGCGGTCAGCGACGCCAACTCGGCATCGAACATACATACCTTCGGCCATACCCGAATCGGCCGACACGATCCGGCGCGTCGTCAATCGGTGCGAGGTCCGTCGAGGATTGGTAAAGATATCAATACCCGTCACTACTGTTGAAAACGTGACCACTTCCCCCGACATCATCGCCCCCGCCCTCATCGAACATCTGGAGCAACCGTGAGACGCGCCGCCGACGATGCGGAGCGCACCGACAAGGACGAGAGGCGCAAATGGCACTGAACAAGGTGGTCGAATCGGCCGCCGCGGCGGTCGCCGACATCCCGGACGGCGCCAGTCTGGCCGTGGGTGGCTTCGGGCTGGCCGGCATCCCGTGGTTTCTCATCGAGGCGCTGCTGCAGCAGGGCGCAACCGATCTGACCATCGTGTCCAACAACTGTGGGGTGGACGGCGCCGGGCTGGGCCTGCTGCTCGACGCGCGGCGCATCAGCCGGGTCATCGCCTCCTACGTCGGGGAGAACAAGGAATTCGCCCGCCAGTACCTGTCCGGTGAGCTGACCGTCGAACTCACTCCGCAGGGCACCCTGGCCGAACGGATGCGGGCCGGCGGCAGCGGTATCGGTGCCTTCTTCACCCCCACCGGCGTCGGGACCGCCGTCGCCGACGGCGGACTGCCCTGGCGATATCACCCGGATGGCAGCGTTGCCCTTGCCTCGCCGCCCAAGGAGGTCCGCAACTTCCGCGGCACCGACATGGTGCTCGAAGAAGGGATCGTCACCGACTACGCATTGGTGCGCGCGGCGGTCGCCGACCGGGCGGGCAACTGTCAATTCCATGCGGCCGCACGTAATTTCAACCCGCCGGCGGCGATGTCCGGTCAGATCACCATCGTCGAGGCCGAGCGGGTCGTCGAGGTCGGGGAACTACACCCCGACGCGGTCCATCTGCCCGGGATCTTCGTCAAGCGGATCCTGGAACTCACCGCCGAGCAGGCCGCCCGCAAAGACATCGAGAAACGCACCACCCGACAGCAGGAGACGATCCGATGAGCTGGACCCGCGACCAGATGGCCGCCCGGGCGGCACAGGAACTGCACGACGGCGACTACGTCAACCTCGGCATCGGTCTGCCCACGCTGATTCCCGGCTACCTTCCCGAGGGTTCGACCATCACGCTGCACGCCGAGAACGGCATCCTCGGTGTCGGGCCGTTCCCCTACGACGACGAGGTCGACCCGGACTTGATCAACGCGGGCAAGCAGACCGTCACCGTGCTGCCCGGGGCATCGTTTTTCGATTCGGCGACGAGTTTCGCGATGATCCGCGGCGGGCACGTCGACGCGGCCGTGCTGGGTGCCATGCAGGTCGCCGGCAACGGTGACCTGGCCAACTGGATGGTGCCCGGCGCCATGGTCAAGGGCATGGGCGGCGCGATGGATCTGGTCAGCGGGGTCGAACGGGTCATCGTGCTCACCGAGCACGTCACCAAAACCGGTGCTGCCAAACTGGTTACGATTTGCGATCTACCGCTGACCGGCCGCGGTGTGGTGAGGCGGGTGGTCACCGATCTCGGGGTGTTCGACGTCACCGGCGCCGGCTTCGCGGTGGTGGAACTGGCGCCGGGAGTGAGTTACGACGAGGTGGTGGCGAAAACCGGAGCGCCGGTGACCCCTCACCGCAGCAGCGAGTTGAGCGCGTAGCGGGTCTGCAGGCCGATGTAGTCGTCGAGGCTGTACAACTCGCCGAAGTGCCAGTGCTTGAGCGCCCAGCCGTGGGCCAGCAGCATGATGTCGAACACCATCAGATCCACATTCACCTCGGCGAATGTTCCCGCGGCGATCCCGGCCTCGATCGCAGTGCGAAGCGGTGCCGCACTGGCGATCTCGAGCTCTTTGATCTGGGTCCGCCCGGCCGCGTTCAGGGTGCGGCTCTCCCGATAGGTCAGCACGACCGCATCGAGATTCTCGTCGACGATCTCGATATAGCGCCGGATTCCGGCGGTCAACTGGGCGACCGGATCGGTACCGGCCGCCGCGATCACCGGGGCGAGCTGATCGACGAACGCCTCCTGGATCCGCACGATCGTCGCCAGCAACAGATCCTCTTTGCCGCCGAAATACTTGTAGATCAGCCCGACGCTGACATTGGCTTCGGCCGCCAGATCCTGCATGGACATCTGATGAAAGCCGGTCTGCTGCATGACTTTCACCGCGGCGTCCAGGATCTGTCGGCGCCGGGAGTCGGTGCGGGCCGCCCGCACGGCCTCCTCGACGGGCAGCTGAGCGTAGTCGATGGCCATCAGATACCGAGATCCTTGGCGATGATCGTCTTCATGATCTCGGTCGTGCCGCCGTAGATGGTCTGGATGCGGGCGTCGACGAACGCTCGCGCCACCGGGTATTCGCGCATGTAGCCGTAGCCGCCGAACAACTGCAGGCACCGGTCGGCGGTACGGACCTGCAGGTCGGTGGTCCACCACTTCAGCTTGGCGGCCCGCGCCGGGGTCAGCTCGCCGTCCAGGTGTGCCGCGATGCAGTCGTCGAGGAAGGTGCGGGCCACATCGAGTTCGGTGGCGATCTCGGCGAGCACGAACTGGGTGTTCTGGAAGCTCGCGATGGGGGAGCCGAACGCCTGGCGTGCCTTGACGTAGTCGAGGGTCTCGGCCAGCACGCCCTCCGCCGCGGCGACCGCACCCACCCCGAGCGACAGCCGCTCCTGGGGCAGGTTGCGCACCAGTTGATAGAAGCCCTGGCCTTCCTCGCCGAGCAGGTTGGCGGCCGGCACCCGCATGTCGGTGAAGGACAGCTCGGAGGTGTCCTGGGCGTGCAGTCCGATCTTCTCCAGGTTGCGCCCGCGGTGAAAGCCCGGGGTGTCGCCGGAGACCACCAGCAGCGACAGGCCCCGGTGCCGGTCCTCGCCGGTGCGCACCGCGACCACGAACAGATCACCGGTCTGGCCGTTGGAGATGAAGGTCTTGGCGCCGTTGACCACGTAGAAGTCGCCTTGTGAATCAGATTGGCGGCGGGCGGTGGTGCGGATACCGGCCAAGTCGCTGCCGGTGCCGGGTTCGGTCATCGCGATACCGAGCACGGTCTCGCCGGTCACCACCCCGGGCAGCCAGCGGCGCTGCTGCTCGGGCGTGGTCAGGTCGGTCAGGTAGGGCAGCACCACGTCGTTCTGCAGCGAGAACGCGACGGCCTCGGCGGCGGCGCCGGCCCGCTGCAACTCCTCGATGACGATCGCGTGGTAGCGGTAGTCGTGCACGCCGGGCCCGCCGAACTCCTCGGGGACCGGGAATCCCAACAGGCCGAGCTCGCCGGCCGCGGCGAACAGCGAGCGGTCCCACGCGCTGGAACGCTCCCAGTCCTGGTGGGCCGGGACGACGGTTCGCTGCACGAAGTCGGCGACCGTCTCGCGGAACTGCTGATGTTCGGGGGTATAGCTCAGCGCCATCGGAGTTGCTCTGGTCAGTTGAATGCCGCAAGCCCGGTGAAGGCTTTGCCCAGGACCAGTTGGTGCATCTCGGGGGTGCCCTCGTAGGTCAGCACCGACTCCAGGTTGACCATGTGCCGGATGACCGGGTACTCCAACGAGATCCCGTTGCCGCCCAGGATGGTTCGTGCGGTGCGGCAAATCTCGATCGCTTCGCGGGTGTTGTTGAGTTTGCCGAAGCTGACCTGCTCGGGCCGCAGGCCGACGGAGTCCTTGAGTCGTCCCAGGTGCAGCGAGAGCAGCTGGCCCTTGTGCAGCTCGACAGCGGTGTCGGCGAGTTTGGCCTGGGTGAGTTGGAATCCGGCGATGGGTTTGCCGAACTGGGTGCGCGCCGTGGCGTAGTCGCGGGCGGCCTGCCAGGCTGAGCGGGCCGCACCCATTGCGCCCCAGACGATCCCATAGCGGGCCTCGGACAGGCACTCCAGCGGCCCCTTGACCCCGCGTGCCTGCGGCAACATCGCCTCGGCCGGCAGCCGCACGTCGTCGAGCACCAGTTCGCTGGTGATCGAGGCGCGCAGCGACAGCTTGTGATGAATCGTGTTCGCCGTGAACCCGGGGGAGTCGGTGGGAACCACGAAGCCGCGGATGCCGTCGTCGGTGGCCGCCCACACCACCGCGACGTCGGCGATTGATCCGTTGGTGATCCACATCTTGCGGCCATTGAGTATCCAGTCGGAGCCGTCGCGCCTGGCGCGGGTCTTCATGGCGGCCGGATCGGAGCCGACGTCGGGTTCGGTCAGGCCGAAGCAGCCGATGAGCTCCCCGGTGGCCATGCCCGGCAGCCACCGCTGCTTCTGCTCCTCGGAACCGTTGTGGTGGATGGCGAACATCGCCAGCGAGCCCTGCACACTGACCAGCGAGCGGATACCGGAGTCGGCGGCCTCGAGTTCGACGCAGGCCAGCCCGTAATGCACCGCGGACGCGCCGCCGCAGCCGTAGCCGTGCAGGTGCATCCCGAGCAGGCCCAGCTTGCCGAACTCGCGCGCGAGTTCGCGGGCAGGCAGGTCGCCGATCTCGAACCATTCGCCGACGTGGGGCAGCACGTGCTCGGCGCAGAACTTCGCGACGGTGTCGCGCACCGCGATCTCGTCATCGGACAGCAGTGAATCCAGGCTCAGCGGGTCGAGCGCATCGAAGGCGGGGCTGCTGTCGGTCGCCATCAGCTCATCCTGCCATCGTCAGCCCCCCGCTGACGCTGATCACCTGTCCGGTGATGAACGAGGCGGCATCCGAGGCGAAGAACAGCACCGGCGCGGCGACCTCCTCGGGGCGGGCCAGCCGCCGGAACGGGACCGCTTTGATCAGCGCCTCTTTCAGCTTCTCCGGTTGGGCATCGAAGAGCGGGGTGTCGGTGGGGCCGGGGCAGACGCAGTTGACGGTGATCTCGTGCCGCGCCATCTCGCGGGCCAGTGACTTGGTCAGCGCGATGACGCCGCCCTTGGCGCCGGCATAGATCGTCTCCCCGGCGCTGCCGACCCGGCCGGCGTCGCTGGCCAGGTTCACGATGCGGCCACCGCCGCCGGCCTCGATCATCCCGGGCAGGAAAGCGCTGCACACGTGC
Organism: Mycolicibacter algericus DSM 45454; assembly: GCF_002086455.1. GTDB lineage: Bacteria > Actinomycetota > Actinomycetes > Mycobacteriales > Mycobacteriaceae > Mycobacterium > Mycobacterium algericum. The sequence continues at coordinate 197,245 of NZ_MVHC01000001.1, read as the reverse complement.
ACCGGGCCGAGGTAGTTGATCGCCACCACCTTTTCGGCGAATTCCGTGGTGGCGTTGAGGAACTGGTCGGTGCGATCCCAGCCGGCCGCGTTGACCACGACGGTGGGAACACCGACCTCGGCGTGGGTGCGATCGCGCAGTTCGTCCACCCGGGCGCGGTCGGCGATATCCACCGGCAGTGCCGTCATGAGGTCCGGATACGCCCTGGCGGTGGCCTCGGCGGCTGGCTGGTCGAGATCGGCGGCCACCACCCGGTCACCGTGGCCCGCGAACGCCAGAGCGATGGCCTTGCCGATGCCCGACCCGGCGCCGGTCACCAGCGCGATGGGGGTGCTCATGCGCGGGCTCCCGGCCTACGCATCGGGCGGTCAACGCCTCCACGTGAGGTTGCGTTCAGGCGGAATGAATAAAAATTCATTGAAGGTGAACGTATATTCGGATCGCGGGCGGTGTCAAGCGCGGACATCGACGAGCAATCACTCGCACGAGGAGCCTGCCGACGAGGCCGATGCTTCCGGTGTCCCCGGCGCGCTTACGACGTAAACTAACGGTTGGTGCGCGACGTGGCTCCCCGACGATCGGCGCCGGAGTCGTTGCCGTTGCCGAGTGAAATGGGTGGTCTGAGTGGATGCCGACGACAGCGCTGCGCAGCGGCCCGGGGACGCTGCGGGAGCCGACATCGTCGATGGGATCCGGCCGCTGTCGCAGTTGAGCCGTGACGCGATTCTGGAGACGGCCATCGAGTTCATCGATCGTCAGGGCCTGTCGAAGTTGACCATGCGCCGGCTGGGGACGGCCTGCGGGGTCGAGGCGATGGCGCTCTACCGCTACGTCCACAGCCGGGGCGACCTGCTGACCGGCGTCGTCGACCACATCGTCGACCGGCTCTACGCCGACCAACTCGCCGCCCGGCGACAAGAGGACGGCTGGCAGGACTATCTGATGCGGCTCGCGCACGGCGTGCGCCAGATCGCCCTCGACCACCCGGAGGTTTTCCCCCTGTTGGCCACCCAGGCCCCGGAGGCGCCGTGGGTTCGCCCGCCGCTGCGCAGCCTGCGCTGGATGGAAAGCTTCCTCGACACGCTGATCTCCTACGGATTCGACGACGGCGCCGCCGTGGATGCCTACCGCTCCTACACCACGTTCCTGATCGGACACCTGTTGTTGGAGGTGTCTGCGCGCGGCGCGGAGCTGCACCCTGACGAGGCCCTCCTCGACGAGGGTGAACGTCCTGCGCGCGACCTGACGAGCTACCCGAACCTGCAGCGATTGCAGCCGATGTTGTCCGAAGATCACAGCGGCATCGAGTTCGAAGAGGCGCTGGAAGCCATGCTCGACCGGCTCGAACTGCTGCACTCCCGGGTCTGAGGCGTTCACTCCCAGCTACGGGTTTACGTTGTAAACACCGTGGGTATGTTGCGTGTCGCAATGTCGGTACGAGTGTGGGAGGAGTTTCACGATGGGACTGGCGGACAAGGCGAAGAACGCAGCGGAGGATGTCGCGGGCAAGGCCAAGGAGGCTGTCGGCAACGTCACCGGCAGTGACGACCTCCGGAACGAGGGCAAAGCCGACCAGGGCAAGTCCAGCCTGAAGAAGGCCGGCGAGAACATCAAGGACGCCTTCAAGGATTGAGCTAGTGAGAATGCGCGCCCCGCCCGACGGTGAATCCGGGCGGGGCGCGTCTCCCTCACGGTGGCGGCAGCGCCCTCGTGGTGGCGGCAGAAAGCAGGGGAGCGGGGATGACGGCGGTGCGACGATTGCTCTGGCCGGTGGCGCTGATGGTCTTGCTCGCGGGCGCGATTGTGCTGTTGGCGCCGGTGTCGGTCGCCGATGGTGACGGCGGCTCGATCGGCTGCGGCAATGCCGTCGCCGCGGATTTCTCCGCCGCGCTGGACGCCAACGCCGAAAGCGTGGCCACCGCCGTGATCGCCGGCCAGGGTGGCCCGTACACCAACTACGTGGCCGGATGCCGGTCCTCGCTATCGGCCCGGCGTGCCTGGGCCCTGGCGCTGGTGTCGATCGGCGCCATCGCCGCCGCGGTCGGGTTTACAACGTAAACAAACTGGCGTAGCTTCATCCGCATGCTGTTCGGTTTACGCCGTAAACTCGGTCGCTGTTCGGCATGGCTCGGCTCGGTGGTCACACCGGGCGGGACGGCGAGTGACGGGGCCGGTGCGATCACCACCGACACCGGTCTTCCCGTTCGGCTCGGCGAGGCGTTGACCTCCGTGGCGGCCCGTCCGGACATGGAACTACGTGTTGTCCTGGAGCGCAGCGGTCCAGCGCTGGTGGTCGCCGCCAGTGGCAGCGTCGACGCCTCCAATGTGGAGGTCTGGCGGCGACTGGTTAACGAGGCCGCCGCCGTCACGCACGGCCCCGGGCCGCTGGTCATCGACAGCAGCGGGCTCGAGTTCATGGGCATCTGCGCGTTCGCCGTGCTGGTCGAGGAATCGGCCCGGTGTCGCCGACGGGGCGTCAGCCTCCGGTTGGTGAGCAGCCAACCCCTCGTCGGCCGGGTCGTGAACGCAGCGGGGCTGCACAGCGAGTTGGCGTTCTGCGTGACCATCGACGAGGCACTCGGCGACACACCCCGGGAAGATCCGGGACCGGTCCGCGGATCCAGCGCCTAGCGCCAGGTCGACCGGCGGTCGTTCGCCGCGCGACTCACCGGGCCAGGATACGGCCGGAAATAGCGTCGTGACCGACGCTGTTGAGCAAGGCAGCGTGCGGTCACCGCGCGTAGGTATCGATCACGGTCCTAGGATCACAGAAGGAGTCCGGGTGGCAACGGCGATCGGTCTGCTGGAAATCGCGTCATCGGCTGGGCCGGTTGTGGGCACCGCGACAGAAGGGACTGCAGCGATCGAGATGGCTGACGGCGAAAGTGCGACCGAAACCGAGACGACGGGTCCCGTTCGTTCCGACGAGACGGACGAGCAACTGACGGCGCGCTTCGAACGTGACGCGATCCCGATGCTCGATCAGCTCTACGGCGGTGCGCTGCGGATGACACGCAATCCCGCCGACGCCGAGGATCTGTTGCAGGAGACGATGGTCAAGGCCTACGCCGGGTTCCGGTCCTTCAGGGACGGCACCAACCTCAAGGCCTGGCTGTACCGCATCCTGACCAACACCTACATCAACAGCTATCGCAAGAAGCAGCGCAAGCCGGCCGAGTACCCGACCGACGAGATCACCGACTGGCAACTGGCGGCGACCGCCGAGCACTCGTCGACGGGTCTACGCTCGGCTGAGGTCGAGGCATTGGAGTCGCTGCCGGACACCGAGATCAAGGACGCGCTGCAGCAGCTTCCCGAAGAATTCCGGATGGCGGTGTACTACGCCGACGTCGAAGGGTTCCCCTACAAGGAGATCGCCGAGATCATGGATACGCCGATCGGCACGGTGATGTCGCGGCTGCACCGCGGCAGGCGCCAGTTGCGCAGTCTGTTGGCCGACGTCGCACGCGACCGGGGGTTCATCCGTGGCGGCCAATCGGAGGAGGTGTCGTCGTGACCGAGCAAACCAGCGGATGCACCACGCCGGGACCCGACGGGCCGGCTGCCGACTGTTCCGAGGTCATCGCCGAGGTATGGACGTTGCTCGACGGCGAATGCACCGCCGAGACCAGGGCCAAGCTGCGCCGGCACCTCGAGGAATGCCCCGGCTGCTTGCGGCACTACGGGGTCGAGGAACGGATCAAAGCCCTGATCGCCCGCAAATGCAGTGGCGACCGGGCGCCGCGGCAACTCTACGAACGGGTCCGGCTGGAGATCAGCCGCACCACGATCATCCACCGCGAGGGCTGAGGCAGGGGCCGCGCCCGTCAAGACGACGTTTTAAGCGTTGGGGCGCTTGCCGTGGTTGGCCTTGCTGTGCTTGCGATCGCGCTTCTTGCGGCCACGCTTTGCCATGATCCACCCTCCTAGCAGGTATTCCGGCTGGAAAGTCTCTCACACGACCGGGTGTGACGCGGTGGCGGGGCTTGCACCCCGCCACCGCATCGGCCCGTCGGGCGCCCAACCGCGCCAGCGCCTCAGTGGAAGGTCCGCGCCCCCGCCAGGGTTTGTGGTACGGGTGCGACCGGCGCCGGCGGCGTCTCGAGTGCGGGCGCGCCGGGCACGGTGGCGCCGGGCGGGGTCAGCGAACTGACGTCGCTCGGCATGATCGAACCGACCCCGGGCACCACGCGGTTCAACATGCCGTTGAGCGCCTGCAGGAAGGAGTTGGCGGCGTTCACGCCTGCCGACGAGCCTCCTACGGCCGGCCCGGGCAGCGCCGGGGCGCCGATCGGGGCCGGAATCGGCATCGGGTCATCGACCAGCGCCGGGGCGGCTTTGGCCGAAGCGACGCCGAATCCGAGCGTGGCCAGCGTCATCGCGCCGGCGCAGATCAGCGGCAAGCGGATCCGGGGGTTGGCAAATCGGTTCACAATCAACGCGCTACTCCTCAAGTTCGACTTCGACTGTTGCCGCGTCACGGCGAATACGTCACGCGTTCGAAACACTCGAGTAACGGTGCTATGCAATTGTCACAGGAGAAACACGACACGATCACGGATCGAACTCTCTACGTCCTCTTAATTGTCTTGGAGTTCGCTTACCCGTGCGCCCCGGTCAGGCCAGGCCGGGGGTTGTGGTTCCATAAGACGAAGGATTTCGGGGACCAGGGAATCGTTGACTGGATGATGAACGAGGTGAAGATGGCCGAGGACGTTCGCGCGGAGATCGTGGCCAGCGTGCTCGAAGTCGTGGTCCATGAGGGCGAACAGATCAGCGAGGGCGACACCGTGGTGTTGCTGGAGTCGATGAAGATGGAGATCCCGGTGCTGGCCGAGACCGGGGGGACCGTCAGCAAGGTCGCCGTGAAGGTCGGCGACGTCATCCAGGCCGGCGATCTCATCGCCGTGATCGGCTGATCGCAGCGTCCCACGGCGTGTCGTGACCGATGTCCACCCTCGGTGACCTGCTTGCCGAACACACCGTCTTGCCGGGCAATGCGGTGGACCACCTGCACGCCGTGGTCGGGGAGTGGCAACTGCTGGCGGACCTGTCGTTCGCCGACTACTTGATGTGGGTGCGCCGCGACGCCGACGCCGGCGGCGCGCTGGTGTGTGTGGCGCAGTGCCGGCCCAACACCGCTCCCACGGTGCTGCTCAGCGACGCCGTCGGCACCGTGGCCGCCGCGGACTGGATGCCGCTGGTGGCCGGGGCATTCGAGTCAGGCGCGATCGCGCGGGAAAGCATTGCGGGCCAACGTAATACGGAAGCCGTTCCGGTTCGGCACGACGACCGGGTGGTGGCGGTGCTGACCCACCAGACCGCGTTGCGGGCCGGGCGCGAATTCAGCCGGCTGGAGGCGGCCTACCTCGACTGCGCGGCTGATCTGGTGCACATGCTCTCCGAGGGCACCTTCCCCGACGTCGGTGACATCGCGGTGTCCCGCTCCAGCCCGCGCGTCGGTGACGGCTTCATCCGCCTCGGGGTCGACGGCACGGTCAGCTACGCCAGCCCGAACGCGGTGTCGGCGTATCACCGGATGGGCCTGGCCGCCGAGCTGGCCGGACACGACCTGGTGGCCGTCACCCGGCCACTGATCTCGGATACGTTCGAGGCGCACGAGCTCGCCGAGCACATCGCCGACTCCCTGGCCGGCGGATCGAGCATGCGGTTCGAGGTCGACGCGGCCGGGGCGGTGGTGCTGCTGCGCACCCTGCCGTTGATCGTGCACGGCCGGCCGGCCGGGGCCGCCGTGCTGGTTCGCGACGTCACCGAGGTCAAGCGCCGGGACCGCGCACTGCTGTCCAAGGACGCCACGATCCGCGAGATACATCACCGGGTGAAGAACAACCTGCAGACCGTGGCGGCGCTGCTGCGGCTGCAGGCGCGCCGCACAATCAGCACCGAGGGGCGCGAGGCGCTACTGGAATCGGTGCGGCGGGTGTCGTCGATCGCGGTGGTACACGAGGCGCTGTCGATGTCGGTCGACGAGGTGGTGAATCTCGACGAGGTGATCGACCGGATCCTGCCGATGATGAACGACGTCGCCAGTGTCGAGATCCCGATCCATGTCGCCCGGACCGGAACGCTCGGGGCGCTCGACGCCGACCGGGCGACCGCGCTGACCATGGTGATCACCGAACTGGTGCAGAACGCCATCGAGCACGCCTTCGACGCCGACGCCGATCGGCACGATGTGACGATCCGGGCCGAACGGTCGGCGCGCTGGCTGGACGTGGTGGTGCACGACGACGGCCACGGCCTGCCGGCCGGGTTCAGCCTGGAGACCGCCGACCGGCTCGGCCTGCAGATCGTCAACACCCTGGTCTCGGCGGAGCTCAACGGTTCACTGACCGCACGCGATGCCCCGGGGGGCGGGACCGAGATGGTGCTCCGGATTCCCGTCGGAAGCCGGCGGACCCGCCAGGCGCTGTGAGGCGCCGGGCGCGCCCGGCGCAAAACGACGCGGCCCCGACCAGGTCGGAGCCGCGTCGACGTCGTCTGCTCGGGTCAGACCCCGCTGCGCGCCCGGGTCCGAGCGTTGCGGCGCTTGAGCGCCCGCCGCTCGTCCTCGCTCATGCCGCCCCACACGCCGGCATCCTGGCCGGTCTCCAGCGCCCAGGTAAGGCACTCGGTGACCACCGGACACCGGGTGCAGACCTGCTTAGCGGAAGCGATCTGAGCGAGCGCCGGCCCACTGTTTCCCACCGGGAAGAACAGCTCCGGGTCCTCGTCGCGACAGACCGCCTTGTGGCGCCAATCCATAGCTCTCCAACTCCTCACTCTGGGCGCAGCACGGCGCGCAACGTTTGCTTCTCGACTGTTATAAGCGGCGGCAAGAAATGATTACGGCTTGCATCCGATCGCTCGATCGTTTCACAGCCTGGACAGATGTCAAGAGTTTCCGTTATCACGTGGCCAACGTCACGCTTGCGCGGGGCTGCTGACTGTCGGGCCGCCGACGTGTACTACAGTGGGTTCAACTGTGTGCTCATCGACTGATGAAACTGCTATCTGTGCAGGTCAACAGCTCTTTTTAGCGGCGGCGCGACGACATTGAGGGCGTCGGGCACCGCGCGGAACGTCATCGCACTTCGCAATCCGAGGTATTCGCCGTCGATCTGAGTGGCGATCGGTGTGTCGCCGGCGTCGACGCGCAGCGCGGTCACATCGTCGTCGCGGATGAGTTGTTTGGCGCGCAGCTTCGGCCGCTTCGACAACATCTGCCGGACCAGCCGCAGGGTGGGCAGCACCTTCATGCTGGTGGTCGCGAACACCCCCATCCCGCCCTCGAACGTGGTGTCGGGATTGGTCCACACACACCGCTCGTCGGCGTAGGTCCACGGAGCGCAGTTCGAGATGAACACCAGGTGCACACCCGCGACCGGCGCAGCCCCGTCCAGTTGCAGCGTCAACGTCGGCGCGCGGCGGGTGGTGGCCAGCACGGCGGGCACCGCGGCGCGGACATAGCGCAGCGCGGTGACGGCGTGGCCCTTCTCACGTTCGGCTTCGACGGCGGCCACCACCTCACCGTCGACGCCCATGCCGGCGTTGAGCACCGACCACCGCTCGCCGCAGTCGATCAGTCCGATCCGACGCCAGCTCGGTTGGCCGCCGGGGCCGTTGAGCAACCCGATCAGCTGGTTGGTGGCGATGGTCGGGTCGGCGGCGATCCCCAGCGAGCGGGCGAAGACGTTCGCCGAGCCGCCGGGCACCACCGCCACCGCGGGCAGGTGTTTCGGCGGCGCCGAACCGGGCGTCCCGAGTAGGCCGTTGACGACGCCGTGCACGGTGCCGTCGCCGCCGTGTGCGATGACCAGGTCGATCCCGTCGCGGGCGGCGGCCTGGCTGATCTCGATGGCGTGACCGCGGTAATCGGTGTGCACCACGCTCAGCTCGAGCCGGCTCTTGAGAGCGTGGGCCAACAGGTCACGGCCCGCCGGAGTCGTCGAGGTGGCATTGGGATTGACGATCAGCACGGCGCGCACGGGATATCAGTCTATGGGCATCCGGGGAGTGCGACCGGGTGGCTAGGCTGGCGACGTGAATGCCGTCGTCGACCCACCCCGCGCAGTGCTCGCTGCGGGCCTGATTGTTGCGGTGCAGGGCGTGGCCTCGCTGGTGGTCGCGGTGGTGCTGGTGTGGCGGGCGGTGGCCGGTGCCGATCAGCGGATGGCCAGCGGTTACGGCACCGCGGCGTGGTTCGCGCTGATGGGTGCCGCGGTGCTGGCCGCCGGTTGGGCGCTGCTGCGGGGCCGGCGGATCGGACGCGGCGTCGCGGTGTTCGCCAACCTGTCGCTGCTTCCGGTGGCCTGGTACATGGGGGTCGGCTCGCACCGGTGGGCTTATGGCGCGGTAGTCGGCATCGCCGCGGCGGCGGTGCTGGTGGCGCTGTTCAGCCCCGCGGCGCTGCGCTGGGCGGCGCAACGCCCAGCGCCGACAGGATAGTGCTGAACTTCGCCACGGTTTCGGCCAGTTCGTCATCGGGATCCGATCCGGCGACGATCCCGCCACCGGCGTGGGCCAATGCGGATCGTCGGTCGGCGGACAGTTGCGCGCAGCGGATCGACACCACCCACCGGCCGTCGCCGTTCGCGTCGCACCAGCCGGCCGCGCCGGCGTAGAAGCCGCGGTCGCCCTCCAGGTCCGCGATGAGATCGATCGCGGCCCCCGTCGGAACCCCGCCGACCGCCGCCGTGGGATGCAGTGCCAACGCCAAATCCAGCGCAGTGGTGGCGGTGTCGCGGAGCCGGCCGGTGATCGGGGTGTTCAGGTGCCAGACCGCGGCGGTGCCGGTCAGCCGTGGCTCCGGTGCGATGTCGAGTTCGCTGCACAGCGGCCCGAGTGCGGTACGCAACTGGTCGACGACCAGTTGATGCTCATGGCGGTTCTTGCCGGATTCGGCCAATGCGGCCCCGTTGGCGGCGTCGACGGCCGGGTCGGGGGAGCGCGGGGCCGAGCCCGCGAACGGCCGGCAGGTGATCCGGTCGCCGTCGCGGGCCACCAGCAACTCCGGGCTGGCACCCACGAGGACAGCCCCGGCATATGTGTCCCCGGCGGCGCTCAGGTCGACCAGATAGCCGTAGCCGCTCGGGTCGGCGGCGGCCAACCGGCGCAGCACCGTGGCCGGGTGCAACGGCGCGTCGGCGGCCAGCCGCAGGCTGCGCGCCAACACCACTTTGCGCAGGACGCCGTCTGCTGCGTTCAACTCACCTAAGGCCCGGCGGATCCGGTCGCGGTGCTCGTCGGGCTCGGGCAGCTGCGCGGCGATACGCACCGCCGGCAGTGTCGTCGCGGGCCCGGCCGGCAGCGCCTTTGCGCGGCGCACCCGGCCCGGCACGAACAGCGCGGTGGCGGCATCCGGATGGAACGGCAACGCGCCCACCACGATCGGCGCCTGGCCGGTGACCAGCGCGGTCCGTGCGGCGCCCAGATCGCAGAAGCCGGCGGCCATCCCGTCGGCCACCAGCGTCCCGGCCGGCCCGGACAGCACGAACGTCGGTGCCGTCAAAGCCCCGCGGCCTTCGGCCCGGTCAGCCCGAGGGCGGTGAGCTGGCGCACCCCGTGCTCGAATCCGCACACCGCGAGCGACGCCGCGGTCATGCCGAACCGCGCACCGTCGGCCAACGGCAGCTCGAGCCAGCGGGCGATCACCGCCCGGGAGAAGTGGCCGTGTCCGACGAACACCACATCGCGTGAGACCAGCAGTCGCAATGCCGCTGCGACCGCCCGGTCGGCGCGATCGCTGACCTGTGCCACCGACTCGCCTCCCGCGCTGCCGTGCGTCCAGACCAGCCAGTCCGATTCCGATTCCCTGATCTGCGCGGTGGTCAGCCCCTCATAGCGACCGTAGTCCCATTCGGCGAGGTCGTCGGAGACTTCGTCGACGTGCAGCCCGGCGAGCTCGGCGGTCAGTTGGGCGCGGCGGCGCGGGCTGCAGACCACGAACGGGTTGTCCAACCGCAGTTTCGCCAGCGTTGCGCGGGCGGCGACCGCCTCGCGCCGGCCGGTCTCGGTCAGCTCCAATTCGGTGCGCCCGGTGTGCCGTCCACTTTTCGACCACTCGGTTTCGCCGTGGCGCAACAGCAGCAGTCGGTGCTCCTCGATGCCCACGTCCGTCGATTCTGCCCGACGACGGACACCGACCAGCGTTTGGTGCTGCGGGGCCGCAAGCCGTGCCAGTATGGCCTGTGTGACGGGCATGCGAATCTTGGCGGTTGCCAACCAGAAGGGCGGCGTGGCCAAGACCACGACGGTGGCGTCGCTGGGCGCGGCGATGACAGAACTGGGCCGGCGGGTGCTGCTGGTCGACCTCGATCCGCAGGGCTGCCTGACCTTCTCCCTGGGGCACGATCCCGACAAGCTGCCGGTGTCGGTGCATGAGGTGCTGCTCGGTGAGGTGGAGCCCAACACGGCGCTGGTATCGACCGACGAGGGTATGACGTTGCTTCCGGCCAACATCGACCTGGCCGGCGCCGAGGCGATGCTGTTGATGCGGGCCGGCCGCGAGTACGCCCTGCAGCGGGCACTGGCCAAGCTGGACGGCGAGTTCGACGTGGCCGTCATCGACTGCCCGCCGTCGCTGGGGGTGCTCACTCTCAACGGGCTCACCGCGGCCGGCGAGGTGATTGTGCCGTTGCAGTGCGAGACGCTGGCCCATCGCGGTGTCGGCCAGTTCCTGCGTACCGTCGCCGACGTCCAGCAGATCACCAACCCGAAACTGCGTCTGCTCGGTGCGTTGCCCACGCTGTACGACTCGCGCACCACCCACAGCCGCGACGTGCTGCTCGACATCGCCGACCGGTACGGTCTGGCGGTCCTGGGTCCGCCGATCCCGCGCACCGTGCGTTTCGCCGAGGCCAGCGCGTCGGGCGCATCGGTTATCGCGGCCCGCAAGAACAAAGGGGCCCAGGCTTATCGGGAGCTGGCCGAAGCGCTGCTCAAGTACTGGAACAACGGCAAGGCGCTGCCCACCTTCACTCCGGAGATCTAGCGCGTGCCAGCCCGCGTCCCTCGCGCGAGTCGCCGCCAATCAGCCCAGCGCGACCACGGTGTCGCCGCGCTGCTCCAGGACCATCGGGCCCGACACCGCCGGGAACACCGCCCTCACCCCGACGGGGCGGCTGACCGGGATGACACGTTCGGCGGCGCCGGTGCGCTGGTTGAAGACGCCGACGCCACCGGTCACCGGGATCAGCAGACGGTCGGCCATCATCGCCGCCGGCCCCAATGGAACCGCGGCCCCCGCCGCCGGGATGGTGTAGCGATACGTGAGGGTTCCCGAGTCGAACACCATCACCGCATCGCCGGTCCACCAGCAGACCAACCCGGTGGGCCGCGACACCTGCAGCGCGGCGCTGGCGGGGCTGGGCTTTGCCGGCAGCATCGTCGTGGCGATCGTGGTGCCGGTCTGGTCGACCACCTCGACCCTGGGCTGCGGTGTGGGCAGATAGACCGCGGTGTTGGTGCCGGAGTCAGCGTCGGTCACCGTCAGCACCCGGGCCCCGGAATCTGCGGCCACCCCCGGTTGCGGGACATGCTGGGTCTCCGGTTCGTCTTCTTCCTTGCCGGCGCGCAGCAGCGTCAGCTGCAGATCGTCCTGCCCGGGGCAGGCCTCGAGCACCGAGACCGCCGACGAGGCCGCCGCCGCCGACACCAGCGTGCAGCCCTGGCCGCGGCCGCGTGCCGTCGGCTTCACCCGGGCGTCGATCTCGCCGTAGGACAGCACCCGGACCATGTCCGAGCGCCACAGTTCCAGCCGGGTGCTGCCGGCCGAGAGTACCGAGCTGCCCTCGGAGGTGACGTTCACGCTCCGGTCGGCGTAACTGGTCCGGGCCGGTCCTCGCCGGCCGGTCGCGGCGGTGACCGTGCTGACCTGGCCGCAGCCGCGGGAGTCGGGATACACCGCGACGGCATACCGGTAGATCCAGGACACGCCGCACAGGTCGACGTCGCGGGCATAGCTCCAGCGTTCTTCGCCGGTGGCCGGGTCGCGCCCGGTCAGCTGCGGCCCCTCGCCGGTGATCACCGTGCCGGACACCATCACCGGAGCCCGGGTGACCGGGCTGGCCGCCGTCCACAGTTGGTTCAGGGCAGCCGGCACCATGGCGGCCGACTGCGGGGTGGTCGCTTCATCCAGCGCAGGCCGGCTGACGGTCGCGCGGGCGTCACTGGTCCACCAGATGATGACCCCGGCGACGACGACCACGACCGCGATCACCGCTGCGGCCAGCACATCGCCGGCGGTGCGGCGCTCCGGTCGCACCATCTCAGCTGATCCGGCTCAGTTGCCGTTCACCGCGGCGGCGGTCTTGCTCGGCCGCCGGCGACGGCGGCGGCGCGGCGCGCTCTGACCGTTGTCGTCCGAGGGTCCGGCTGTCCTGGCCTCACCGGGCTCACCGGTGCGGGCGGCCGGAGCCGAGGTGTCACCGCCGGCCGCCCGGCCGCCGCGGGTACGCCGCCGGGAGCGGGTGGTGTTGCGGGGCGCCCGCTGCCGGTCGGCCGAGCTCTCGCGGCGCTCGCCATCGCCGCCCTCGGATCGCTTGGCCGGCGACCGGCCCGCGTTGCCGATGGCGCCGGTGGCCTCGGTCGGGATGTTCAGCTCGGTGAACAGGTGCGGTGAGCTGGAGTAGGTCTCCGCCGGGTCCGGGCACTGCAGGTTCAGCGCCTTGTCGATCATCGACCAGCGGGCCAGTTCGTCCCAGTCGACCAGCGTGACCGCGACACCGGTCTTGCCGGCGCGGCCGGTGCGGCCGATGCGGTGCACGTAGGTCTTCTCGTCGTCGGGGCACTGGTAGTTGACGACGTGGGTGACGTCGTCGATGTCGATGCCGCGGGCGGCCACGTCGGTGGCAACCAGCACGTCGATGTCCCCGGTGCGGAACGCCTTCAGGGCCTTCTCGCGGGCCACCTGGTTGAGGTCGCCGTGCACCGCACCCACCTTGAACCCGCGCTCGCCGAGGTCGTCGGCCACCTTCTGCGCCGTCCGCTTGGTGCGGGTGAAGATCATTGTGGCGCCCCGGCCGCGGGCCTGCAGCACCCGGGCGACCAGCTCCGCCTTGTCCAGCGCGTGGGCCCGGTAGACGAACTGTTCGGTGGCGTCGTGGACCGCCGAGGAGTGTGGCGCCTCGGCGCGGATGTGGGTGGGCTGGTTCATGAAGCTGCGGGCCAGCGTGATGATGGGGCCGGGCATGGTCGCCGAGAACAGCATCGACTGCCGGTCATCGGGGATGCGGGCCAGGATGCGCTCGATGTCGGGCAGAAAGCCCAGGTCCAGCATCTCGTCGGCCTCGTCGAGCACCAGCACGGTCAGCCCGCCCAGCTGCAGATGGCCCTGCTGGGCCAGGTCGAGCAGCCGGCCCGGGGTGCCCACGACGACGTCCGCGCCGGCCTGCAGCGCCTCGATCTGCGGCTCATAGGGCCGACCCCCGTAGATGGCCTGCACCGACAGCGGACGGTCTCCGGCGGTCAGGTATTTCGCCGCGTCGGCCAGGTCGCCGGAGACCTGGATGCACAGCTCGCGGGTGGGCACCACGACCAGCGCCCGCGGGATGCCGGTCAGCGGCCGGTCGGTGCTGGTGCTGACCCGCTGCAGCAGCGGGACGCCGAAACCGTAGGTCTTGCCCATACCGGTGCGGGCCTGGCCGATCAGGTCGTCGCCGGCCAGGGCCAGCGGGAGCGTCAGCTCCTGGATCGCGAAAGCGCGTTCGATGCCGTCCTCGGCGAGGGCGCGGACGATCTCGTCGCGGACGCCCAGTTCGGCGAAGGTCGGTGGAGAGGTGGGTCGAGTGGTGGCGATAAGGGGGGTCATGCGCTGGCAGGTGCCTTTCGGAGTTGGCGCGGTATGAAAGTCGATCGCGGTGTGGTCGGGGCGCACACGCTGTGACGGTCGATACCTGACTTGCCAATCCGGGGGGCCCTGCACTCGCCGAGGAGGCGGGCCAACCGCGTGTACGCACATTGCGCGACAGCGCCGAATCGGCACTGCCTGCCGGTCATACTACCTGTTCGGGCCGGGCACCGGTCCAGTCCGGCGCAACGCCTACAGTGTGGTGATGAATTCGGTTCCCTCGACCGACGCCGAAGCCCAGTCTTCCCCGCCCCGACTGTCCGCCGATCATCCCGGTGTCAACGAGCTTTTCGCGGTACTGGCCTACGGCGAGGTGGCGGCGTTCTACCGGCTCACCGACGAGGCCCGCATGGCACCCGATCTGCGTGGCCGGATCTCGATGGCGGCGATGGCCGCCGCGGAGATGGGCCACTTCGAATTGCTGCGTCAAGCCCTCGACGCCCGCGGTGTCGACGTGGTGGAGGCGATGTCGAAATACGCCACCGCCCTGGACAATTACCACCGGCTGACCATGCCCAGCACCTGGCTGGAGGCACTGGTCAAGACCTATGTCGGTGACGCGATGGCCGCCGACTTCTATCTGCAGATCGCCAACGGCCTCCCCGACGAGGTGGCCGACGTGGTGCGCGCGGTGCTGGCCGAGACCAAGCACTCCCAGTTCGTCGTCGACGAGGTGCGGGGCGCGGTGACCGCCAGCGCCAAGCAGCGCAGCCGGCTGGCGCTGTGGTCGCGCCGACTGCTCGGGGAGGCGATCACCCAGGCCCAGTACGTGTTGGCCGACCACGACGAACTCGTCGACCTGGTGGTCGCCGGTGCGGCCGGGCTGGCACACCTGGCCGGGTTCTTCGATCGCATCCAGCACACCCATGACGAGCGGATGCGCGAACTGGGCCTGGCGTAGCGGCCGGCGTATCGCCGAGGGCGAACGGCCGGTGCGCACCAACCGGGGGCCCGTCCACTAGCCTGCTTGACAACGCCCGACGCAAACGAAAGGGGCCGGCGTGGAGGTCAAGATCGGGGTCACCGACAGCTCGCGCGAACTGGTCATCAACAGCGCGCAGACGCCCGATGAAGTCGAGGAACTGGTGGTCGCCGCGTTGGGCAAGGGCACGGAATTGCTGGCCCTCACCGACGACAAGGGGCGCCGCTTCCTGGTGCAGGCCGCCAAGATCGCCTATGTGGAGATCGGGGCCGCCGACAGCCGGCGGGTCGGGTTCGGGATCGGCTCCGAAACCATTGCCCGGGCCAATTCCTCGTGACGAAGTCCGTTCTTCTCAACGAGTGAGCGGCACGTGTGACAGCCCACCCCAGGCGAACGCGACCGTCCCCTCGACCGCGTCTTCCTTGGAGATCGGACGGTCGCTGTCGAGCCAGTAGCGGGCGCAGTCCACACTGATCGCGACCAGCCCGACGGCGACCATGCGGGCGCGGTGCGGGTCGAGGCCGGAGTCGTGGCTGACCAGATCGAAGATCGCATCGATGCACGATTCGGTCGCGACCCGCACCTGGACCGCGACCTGCGGCTCGGCGACGTTGTCGTTCTCGAAGATCAGCCGGTAGCCCTGGCCGTCATGCTCGATGAAGTCGAAGAACGCCTGCACCGCCGACCGCAACCGCTGGCGGTTGTCGGTGGTGGTCCGCAGGGCCTGCCGCACACCGGAGACCAGGTTCTCCACGTGGCGGGCCAGCACCGCCAGGTACAGCTCCAGTTTCGAGGCGAAGTGCTGGTAGAGGATCGGTTTGCTGACGCCCGCCCGATCGGCGATCTCGTCCATACCGGCTGCGTGGTAGCCGCGGTCGACGAACACCTCACTGGCTGCGATCAGCAGCTGTCCGCGTCGCTCGTCGCGGG
The DNA here is from genome assembly GCF_002086455.1 of Mycolicibacter algericus DSM 45454. Taxonomy (GTDB): domain Bacteria; phylum Actinomycetota; class Actinomycetes; order Mycobacteriales; family Mycobacteriaceae; genus Mycobacterium; species Mycobacterium algericum. The sequence continues at coordinate 181,544 of NZ_MVHC01000001.1, read as the reverse complement.
GCAGCCGACTGCCCCGACGGCTGGTGGCCGCCGGCGCCTTGGCGGCCCCTGAGCCGCGGCCGGCCGACTTGCCGCCACCGCGCTCGGCCGTGTCGATCGGTTTGCTCATCGACTCCTCAATCCGGGTTCGGCCGGCCGGCAGGAATGAGCGCCCGACGGCCGGTGCGTGAGAGCGAGACTACGCGCTGCCCCCGTCAGATCTGCCAGCGACATCCACCAAGGCGGCGCCGGCCCGTTGCGGCACGGTTCGCGGCACCCCGACATGGCGCGGCGAAGAGTCCCAGCTCGCAGTGGTTGTGTCATTCTGGGACGGTGACCTACGACCCGGGGCAACGCGGCGGCGGTCGAGCCCCGGTACTTCGGGATCGTTTCCGCGAACCCCTGCGCGCGCAGCGCGATCCACTCGCCGCCGGCACCGGTCGGCTGCGGTCTGATCGCGACATCCATCGGCAGTGGCGCAAGCAGACCTGGCTGGGCAGTTTCGTGTCCACCTACGGCTGGCGGGCCTACGCGCTGCCGGTCCTGATGGTGCTCACCGTGGTGGTGGTCTATCAGACCGTGACCGGCACCGGGGTACGCGCCCAGGACTCCGACGAGCCGGTGCAGGGCCCGCCGACGATCGGATCGGCCGGCACCTCGATCATCGGCGCGCCGCCGCGGGGGCTCACCGAATTCGACGTCAACCTGCCGACCGGGGTGTTGCCCGACGGTGGCCCGTTCACCGAGGCCGGCGCCATGACCTGGCATGTCGTTCCGGGCACCCAGCCGGTATTCGGCCGGGGCACCGAGAAGGTGTTCGCCTACACCATCGAGGTGGAGAACGGCATCGACACGACCGCCTTCGGCGGCGACGAGGCGTTTGCCCGGATGGTCGACCAGACGTTGCGCAACCCCAAGGGGTGGACGCACACCCCGCAGATCGGGTTCGTGCGGGTCGACGCGACCAGCGGCGTCGAACCCGACTTCCGGATCTCGCTGACCTCGCCGCTGACCGTCCGGGAAGGCTGCGGGTACGAGATTCCGCTGGAAGCGTCGTGCTACAACCCGTCCTACGGTGCGCGGTCGGAACCGCGGGTGTTCATCAACGAGGCCCGCTGGGTTCGCGGCGCGGTGCCGTTCCAGGGCGACATCGGCTCCTACCGGCAGTACCTGATCAACCACGAGGTCGGCCACGCCCTGGGCTATCAGCATCACGAGCCGTGCGAGCGGCAGGACGGCCTGGCGCCGGTGATGATGCAGCAGACGTTCGGCACCTCCAATGACGACGCGGCGAAGTTCGACCCGGACTGGGTCAAGCCCGACGGGAAGACCTGCCGGTTCAACCCGTGGCCGGCCCCCATCGCCTGAGCCGATCGGGCGATCGGGCCGCCGGACCGGGAAGCTTCGTCGTGGGTTTGTCGTTGCCCCCACCAGCTGCTGTGATGGATGACGAAGACGACTTCGAGGAGATTGTGCGGTGTCGAGATCACTGCCGCCGCTGGTGGAGCCCGCCGGCGAGCTGACGCGCGATGAGGTGGAGCGCTACAGCCGGCACCTGATCATCCCGGATGTCGGCGTGCAGGGACAGAAACGGCTCAAGAACGCCCGCGTGCTGGTGATCGGTGCCGGGGGGCTGGGTGCACCGACGCTGCTGTATCTGGCGGCCGCCGGTGTCGGAACCATCGGGATCATCGACTTCGACGTCGTCGACGAATCCAACCTGCAGCGCCAGGTCATCCACGGGGTCGCCGACGTCGGCCGCGCCAAGGCCGAGAGCGCCCGCGACTCGATCAACGCGATCAACCCGCTGGTCGACGTTCGGTTGCACCAATTCCGGCTGGACGCGTCGAACGCCGTGCAGCTGTTCGAATCCTACGACCTGATCTTGGACGGCACGGACAACTTCGCCACCCGCTATCTGGTCAACGATGCCGCGGCACTGGCGCACCGGCCCTATGTGTGGGGCTCGATCTTCCGCTTCGAGGGCCAGGTCTCGGTGTTCTGGGAGGACGCACCGGACGGTCGGGGACTCAACTACCGCGACCTGTACCCCGAGCCTCCGCCGCCGGGAATGGTGCCGTCCTGCGCCGAGGGGGGCGTGCTGGGGGTGCTGTGCGCGTCGGTCGGGTCCGTGATGGGCACCGAGGCGATCAAGTTGATCACCGGCATCGGGGAGTCGTTGCTGGGCCGGCTGCTGATCTATGACGCGCTGGAGATGAGCTACCGCACCATTCGGGTACGCAAGGATCCGTCCACGCCCAAGATCACCGAGTTGATCGACTACGAGGCGTTCTGCGGGGTGGTCTCCGCGGATGCGGCCGAGGCGGCCGCCGGGTCCACCATCACCCCGGCCGAGCTGCGTGAGCTGCTGGACTCCGGGCAGCAACTGGAGCTGATCGACGTGCGTGAGCCGGCGGAGTGGGAGATCAACCACATCGAGGGCGCCCGGCTGGTACCGCAGTCGATGCTCAACACCGGCGAGGGGCTGGCGACGCTGCCGCAGGACCGGATTCCGGTGCTGTACTGCAAGACCGGCGTGCGCTCGGCGGCGGCCCTGGCCACCGTGAAGAAGGCCGGTTTCGCCAACGCGGTCCATCTGCAGGGTGGAATTGTGGCGTGGGCCAAGGCGATGCAGCCCGACATGGTGATGTACTGACCGGCGGTTCAGCGAGGCTCGACGCAGGAGAGGTGAAGCTGGGACCGCCGCATGGACACAGCGGCGAGGCTCCCCGACGCCCTGACGCTGACAGCATAGAGTTGTCGCGTGACTGTCGAGCCGCCGCCCGAGCACGTGCTGGCGACTTTCGGCCTCCGCAGCATGGAGCCCACCCCGCTGGGTGCCGGGTGGGAGGACGGCTGGAAGTGCGGGGAAGTGGTGGTGTCGATGGTCGCCGACCATGCCAGGGCCGCCTGGTCGGCAAAGGTGCGCGAAACGCTGTTCGCCGACGGCATCCGACTGGCCCGGCCGGTGCGCTCGACCGACGGACGCTATGTGGTGTCGGGGTGGCGGGCCGACACCTTCGTGGCGGGCAGTCCCGAGCCCCGTCACGACGAAGTGGTCTCGGCGGCGGTTCGGTTGCACGAGGCCACCGCCAAGTTGGAGCGGCCGCGCTTCCTGACCCAGGCGCCGGTGGCGCCGTGGGCCGACGTCGATGTGTTCATCGCCGCCGATCGGGCCGCGTGGGAGGAGAAGCCGTTCGCCTCACTGCAGGCCGGCGCCCGGTTGGCTCCGGGTTCGGTGGACGGGCAGCGGTCCATCGACCTGATCAATCAGCTCGCCACGCTGCGCAAGCCCACCAAGGGGTCCAGTCAGTTGGTGCACGGCGACCTGTACGGCACGGTGCTGTTCTCCGGTGCCGCGGCGCCCGGCATCACCGACATCACGCCGTACTGGCGGCCGCCGTCCTGGGCCGCCGGAGTGGTGGTGGTAGACGCCCTGTCGTGGGGTGACGCCGATGACGGGCTGATCGAACGCTGGGATTCACTGCCTGAGTGGCCGCAGATGCTGTTGCGCGCGTTGATGTTCCGACTCGCCGTACATGCGCTGCACCCGCGCTCGACGGCCGAGGCGTTCCCGGGGCTGGCCCGCACTGCGGCACTGGTGCGCTTGGCGCTCTGACCCCGCAGGCGCCGTCAGAATCGGTGACGTGCGGCGCGCAGATCCACTCGTCCGTCGACGGCGGTCACCCCTTCGGCGCGAAGCCGTGCGAGTTGTTCGGTGCGCAGCTGGGTCGCCGGCCGCCCGGACGCCCTGATCACCCGATGCCACGGCAGGTCGGCGCCGTCGACCCGCAGGATCCAGCCGACGATGCGAGGGCTGGAAAGCCCTGCTGCGGAGGCGATGTCGCCGTAGGTGGCGACCCGGCCGGCCGGGATGCCGAGGATCAGCGCGCGCACCCGCTCAACCTGCTCGTCGGTCACGGTCGCCACCGGGGAACTCCTAGTTCCGGGCCAACCGGTCGTGGATGACCGCTGCCACCTCGGCGGGCCGGGCCTGATCCACCATGTGGTTGCAATCAAGGTCCACGAGTTGGAATTTCGTGCAGAGCCGCGTCTGCAGGGCCTCGATGAGGCGCGCGTCCACATACGGTGGTGAGGTGCGGGTGGCGCGCAGCAGCGTCGTCGGCGTCGATCGGGGCAGCACGAGGGGGCGGGCCAGCTCGCTCCAGTACGACATCATCGCCGGTACGCTGATCCGCCAGCCGAACCGCCCGCCGGGCAGTGCCACCAGGTGCTCGGCGAGTTCGGCGTCGAGCAGCGCCGGATCCACGTCCGACCACCCCCCGTTGGCCTTCTCGGCGCGGGCCTCGGCGGCGTCGGGATAGTCCGGGGACGCCAGCATCGCCGCGGCGATCTCGGCCATCCAGTGGCCGTCCAGGCCGATCGCCGGGTCGAGCAGCACCACCGAATGGACGAGGTCGGGGCGCGCCGCGGCCAGATGCAGCGCTATCGCTCCGCCGAAGGAATGCCCGACGACCACGACGGGGCCGCCGGCGCCGCCCTCGAGCAACCCGATCAGCGCCGCCACGTTGGCGTCGATAGTCCACGGGGCCGCCCACGACGAGTGCCCGTGGCCGATGAGATCCGGTGCGGCGACAGTGGTTTCAGGCAGTTGCCCGGCGACGTGTCGCCAGCGGGCCCCATGGCCGGTCAAGCCGTGCACGGCCAACAGCTGTATCGGGCCGGCCGGACCATAGCGGTGCACGTGCAGCCGATGATCGGAATTCACCCGTCGATGGTGCCAGCCCTCACCGGGATTGTCAGAGGGTAGTGGTGTCATGGCGTCATGACGCAGCACTGGGAGCCGTATGCCGGCGAGGTCGCCGCGGCGTTGGATCCGCTGCGGCGGGGAGTGCTGCAGGTGCGGGGCGGCCCGGGGACCGGGAAGACCAGCCTGCTGCTCGAGGTGGCTGCGGCTCATGTCGCCGCCGGCGCCGATGCGGATTCGCTGTTGTTGTTGACTGGATCGGGACGGCTTCCGGCGGCGGCCCGGGGTGCACTGACTGCGACGCTGCTGGCCGCGGGCGGCCCGGCGGCCACCCGGGCGATCAGGGAGCCACTGGTGCGCACCGTGCACGGCTACGCGTTCGCGGTGCTGCAGCGCGCCGCGCGACGGGCCGAGGCCGCCCCACCGCGGCTGGTCACCGGGGCCGAGCAGGACAGCGTCATCCGGGAACTGCTTGCCGGCGACGGCGCCCGCGCCTGGCCGTCGTCGTTGCACGCGGCGCTGGGCACCGACGGCTTCGCCACCGAACTGCGGGATCTGATGGCACGCTGCGCCGAACGCGGCGTCGACCCGGCCGAGCTGGTCCGGCTGGGCAAGCGGTACCGGCGCCCGGAGTGGACGGCCGCGGGCCGGTTCGCCCGACAGTACGAACAGGTGATGCTGCTTCGTGCCGCGGTGGGCACCGCGGCACCGCAGGCCACCACACCGGCGCTGGGCGCCGCGGAATTGGTGGGGGCCGCCCTGGAGGCCTTCGCCGCCGACCCCGGCCTGCTGGTCGAGGAACGCAGCCGGTTGCGGCTGCTGCTGGTCGACGACGCCCAGCTACTCGACCCGCAGGCCGCCCGGCTGGTGCGGGTACTCGCTGCCGGGGTGCAGCGCACCGTGATCGCCGGCGACCCCGACCAGGCGGTGTTCGGGTTCCGCGGCGCCGAACCGGCCGCGCTGCTCTCCGACGACCCAACGCCCGGTGGCGCACCCACCGTGCACTTGACGGCATCACACCGATGCGCCCCGGCGGTGATCCGCGCCGTCAACACCATCGCCGCGCGACTGCCCGGCCGCAGCGCCACCCGGCGCCTCGAGGCCGTGGGTCCCGACGCCGGGTCGGTCACTGTGCGCACCGCGGTCTCGGGCCATGCCGAGGCCGCTCTGATCGCCGACACGCTGCGGCGCGCCCACCTGGTCGACGGCGTGCCCTGGTCCCAGATGGCGGTGATCGTCCGGTCGGTGCCGCGCGCGGCGGCCCGACTGCCTCGCACGCTGACCGCCGCCGGTGTTCCGGTGGCCCTTCCCATCGCCGGCGGTCTGCTGGCCCAGCAGCCCGCGGTGGCAGCGCTGCTGACGGTGCTGCAATGCGCGGCCGAGGGTGTGGACGGTCCCCGCGCGCTGGCCCTGCTCACCGGCCCGATCGGGCGCGTGGACCCGATCTCGTTGCGGCAGCTGCAGCGGGTGCTGCGCCGCGGCGCCGCGGCCGACCCGGAATCCGATCCCGGTGACCGGTTGGTGGCGGTGCTGCGCGGTGAGGCCGGCCAGCTGCCGGTCGCCCACGCCCGCGCACTGCGCAGGGTGCGCGCGGTGTTGCAGGCCGCGGCGCGCAGCCACGCGGACGGCCGGGATCCGCACCACACGCTGTGGCAGGCCTGGAATCGGTCCGGGCTGCAACAACGTTGGCTGTCGGCCACACAGCGCGGCGGACCGGCCGGCGCCCAAGCAGGCCGGGATCTGGACGCGGTGACCGCGCTGTTCGATCTGACCGAGCACTATGTCGCACGCACGGCCGGCGCCACCCTGGCCGGCCTCATCGAGCATGTCACCGCCATGCAGCTGGTGATGCCCCGCACCGAGGCCGCGGCGGGCGTCGAGGCGGTCGAGGTGCTGAGCGCGCATGCCGCACTCGGGCGCGAGTGGGATCTGGTGGTTATCGCCGGTGTCCAGGAAGGGCTGTGGCCCAACACCGTTCCGCGCGGTGGCGTGCTGGGGACCCAGCGCCTACTGGACAGCCTGCACGGTCTCGGTGACGAGGTCTCGGCCCGGGCGCCGCTGCTCGCCGAGGAGCGGCGGCTGCTGGTGGCGGCGATGGGCCGGGCACGGCATCGGTTGATGATCACCGCCGTCGACGGTGAGGGGGACGGCGGCGCGACCGAGGAACAGCTCCCCTCGGAGTTTCACGCCGAACTCGCGGCCTGCGCCACCCCCGACGGCGTGCCGGCACCGGCACCGCCGGTCGCGGCCCCGCCGGTGCTGTCGGCGGCCGGGGTGGTCGGGCGGCTTCGGGCGGCGGTCTGCGCTCCCGACGGCGTTGTCACTGACTCCGAACGTGCCGATGCCGCAACGCAATTGGCGCGGCTGGTACGTGCCGGGGTACCGGGTGCCGACCCGGCCGACTGGCACGGGACGGCGCCGGTGAGCACCGAGGAACCGCTGTGGCGTACCGAGGGTGGGCAGGTCGTCACGCTGTCGCCGTCGGCGCTGCAGAGCCTGCTGGACTGCCCGCTGCGCTGGCTGGCCGAACGGCACGGTGGAACCGACGGCCGTGACCTGCGCTCGACAATCGGGTCGCTGATGCACGCCCTGGTCGCCGAGTCCGCTGTGAGCCGAGAAGAGCTGCTGGCCGAGTTGGACCGGGCCTGGCGGCAACTGCCGTTCGAATCGCCGTGGCACTCGGCCAATGAGCAGGACCGGCACCGCGCCATGATCGAGACTTTCCTTGCCTGGCGGGCGCAGACCCGCGACGAACTCACCGAGGTCGGCACCGAGATAGCCTTCGACGGCGTGATCGACGCCGGCGAGGGGGTGCGGTTGCGCGGCCGGATCGACCGGATCGAACGTGATGCGGCCGGACGGCTGGTGGTCGTCGACGTCAAAACCGCCAAGACGCCGGTCAGCAAGGACGACGCGCAACAGCACGCACAGCTGGCCGTCTACCAGCTGGCAGTGGAAGCCGGCCTCGTCGGGCCCGACGAGCAGCCCGGTGGCGCGCGGCTGGTCTACCCGGCCAAGACCGCGGCCGGCGGCGCCACCGAGCGTGAGCAGGACCCGCTCACCCCCGAGTCCGGTCGCGACTGGCGGGAGCGCATCGCTGCGGCGGCCGCGGCGACCGCCGGTCCGCAGTTCACCGCCCGGGTCAACGACGGTTGCCGGCACTGCCCGATCCGGCCGATCTGCCCGGCCCACACCGGCGGGAGTGGCGCATGAAGGCCCGCTACGACCCCGCCGAGCTGGCAGCAGCGCTCGGGTTGCACCAGCCCACCGAGGAGCAGGCGGCGGTCATCGCCGCACCGCCGGGTCCGCTGGTGGTCATCGCCGGGGCCGGCGCCGGCAAGACCGAGACGATGGCCGCCCGGGTGGTGTGGCTGGTCGCCAACGGCTACGCCGATCCGGGCCAGGTGCTGGGGTTGACGTTCACCCGCAAGGCCGCCGGCCAACTACTGCGCCGCGTCCGTTCCCGGCTGGCCCGGCTGGCCGGCGCCGGCTTGTTGATCCCCGAGCCGGGCTTCGCCGGATCGGCCGGTGGTTCGGCAACGCCGACGGTGAGCACCTACCACGCGTTCGCCGGTGCGCTGCTGCGCGAGCACGGGCTGCTGCTCGGGATCGAACCCGATACCCGGCTGCTCACCGAGACCGGGCTGTGGCAGCTCGCGTTCGACGTGGTCAGTGGCTACCCGGGCGAGCTGCGCACCGACCGGGACCCGGCCGCGATCACCGCGATGGTGTTGCGCCTGGCCGGGCAGTTGGCCGAACACCTGGTGGACACCGATGCGCTGCGCGACACCCACCTGGAGTTGGAGCGGCTGGTCCACACCCTGCCGCCCGGACCGCGTCAGCGCGCCGACCCCAACCAGTCGCTGCTCAAGATGCTGGACACCCAGACCGAACGCGCCTCGCTGGTACCGCTGATCGACGCACTGCACCAGCGGATGCGGGCGGAGCGGGTGATGGACTTCGGTGCGCAGATGGCCACCGCCGCCAGGCTGGCGCGGGCCGGCGAGTCCGTCGGCGCGCGGCTGCGCGCCACCTACCGGGTGGTGTTGCTCGACGAATATCAGGACACCGGCCACGCCCAGCGCATCGCGCTGTCATCACTGTTCGGCGGCGGCGTCGATGACGGGCTGGCCCTGACGGCGGTGGGCGACCCGATTCAGTCGATCTACGGTTGGCGCGGCGCCTCGGCGACCAACCTGCCCCGATTCGCCACCGACTTCCCGCTCTCCGACGGCACCCCCGCCCCGACGTTGGAACTGCGGACCAGCTGGCGCAACCCGCCGGAGGTGCTGCACGTCGCCAATGAGATCTCCGCGGAGGCCCGGCGGCGTTCCGTCACCGTGCACACGTTGCGGCCGCGGCCGGACGCGCCCCCGGGCGGGGTGCGGCTGGCGCTGCTGGCCGACGTGGCCGCCGAACACCGGTGGGTGGCCGAGGCGCTGCAACAGCGCTACCGGCAAGCAGCGGCCGACGGCGTCGCTCCCCCCACCGCCGCGGTGCTGCTACGGCGGAACGCCGACGCCGCGCCGTTCGCCGAGGCGATCCGGGCCTGCGGCATCCCGGTCGAGGTGGTCGGGCTGGCCGGGCTGCTGTCGGTGCCGGAGGTCGCCGACCTGGTGGCGATGCTGCGGCTGGTGTCCGAGCCGACCGCCGGCGCCGCGGCGATGCGGGTGCTGACCGGTGCGCGGTGGCGGTTCGGTGCCGCCGACCTGGCCGCACTGTGGCGGCGGGCGGTCGAGCTGGCCCGCACCGATCAGGTGAGCGGGCCGTTCTCGGCCGCCGAGATCGCCGCGCAGGCCGGGCCCGATTCCGACACCGCGTGCCTGGCTGATGCTCTCGCCGACCCGGGCCCGGCGGAGCGCTATTCGGCCATCGGATACCGGCGCGTCACCGCGCTGGCCGAGGAGCTGACCGTGCTGCGCGGCCACCTGTGCCATCCGCTGCCCGACCTGGTCGCCGAAGTGCGCCGGGTGATGGGCCTGGATTGCGAGGTGCTCGCCGCGCAGCCGGTGACCGGAGTGTCGGGCACCGAACAGCTCGATGCGTTCGCCGACGTGGTGGCCGGCTACGTGGAAGGACGCGTGGGTCAGGCATCGCTGCCGGGCCTGCTGGCCTACCTGGATGCGGCCGCCGTGGTGGAGAACGGGTTGGCGCCGGCCGCACCCGCGGTGGCCGCCGACCGGGTCCAGATCCTGACGGTGCACGCCGCGAAGGGACTGGAATGGCAGGTGGTGGCGGTGCCGCACCTGGTGGCGCGGGTGTTTCCGTCGACCGCGTCGCGCCGCAGCTGGCTCTCGGATGCCGCCGAACTGCCGCCGCTGCTGCGCGGCGACCGCGCCGAGCCCGGCGGTTCAGCGAGGCTCGACGGAGGAGAGGTGAAGCTGGGACCGCCGCATCAACACCGCGGTTCAGCGAGGCTCGACGGAGGAGAGCCGAAGCTGGGACCGCCGCATGGGCCCGGCGATCACGGCGTTCCGGTGCTCGACACGGGCGCGGTCACGAATCGAAAGCAGCTGTCCGACACCATCTCCGAGCATCTGCGCCGGCTGGATCAGCGCCGTGTCGACGAAGAGCGTCGGCTGCTCTACGTCGCGGTCACCCGCGCCGAGGACACCCTGCTGGTCTCCGGTCACCACTGGGGCGCCGGTGAGACCAAGCCGCGCGGCCCGTCGGAGTTCCTGACCGAACTCAAGGCGGTGATCGACGATTCGGCGGCCGCCGGGACGCCTTGCGGGTCGATTGAGCAGTGGGCGGACGCGCCGGCCGGCGGCGAGCGAAACCCGCTGGGCGACAACGTCAACGAAGGGAACTGGCCGGTCGATCCGTTGGCCGGCCGGCGGAGCGACGTCGAACGTGGCGCGGCGCTGGTCAGCGCGGCGCTCAGAGCCGACCCGGCGCCGGACGCTGAGCCCGTGAACGGATCGCGGGCCGGCTCGTGGTCTGCCGACGTCGATGCGCTGCTGGCCGAGCGGGCCCGCGTGGCTGCGCAACCGGCCCGGACGCTGCCCAGCCAGGTCTCGGTGAGCGGTCTGGTCGAGTTGAGCCGCGACCCCATCGGCGCAGCCCAGCGGCTGACCCGCCGGCTTCCCGCACGCCCGGACCCGCATGCGTTGCTGGGCACCGCATTTCACGATTGGGTACAGCGGTTCTACGGTGCCGAGCGGCTCTTCGAGCTCGACGACCTGCCCGGTGCGGCCGACGCCGACACCGCCCGGGCCGACGCCGAAGAGCTGGCGGACCTGCAGGCGGCGTTCCTGGATTCGCCGTGGGCGGCCCGCTCACCCGCCGCCGTCGAGGTGCCCTTCGAGATGACCTTCGGGCAGACCGTGGTGCGGGGCCGCATCGACGCGGTGTTCGCCGAGCCGGACGGCGGCGTCACCGTGGTGGACTGGAAGACCGGTGCGGTCCCCGACGGCCCCGAGGCGCGCCGTCACGCCGCCGTCCAGCTCGCCGTCTACCGGCTGGCCTGGGCCGCGCTGACCGACTGCCCGGAATCGCGGGTGCGGGCCGCCTTCCACTACGTGCGCACCGGGACCACCGTCGTCCCCGATGAGCTGCCCGATGCCGCCGAGCTGGCCGCACTGCTCACCGGTGCCGACCCGGATGGCTACAGTGGGTCCGTGCGTCAGGCTGACCGGTGACCGTTCGTCGTGGCGAGCGCTAGATGGCGTCGGCTGCGCGGCCTCGACGAACCGCTGACCGCCCAGCCCAGTTACGCGCTCGTCGGCCGCATGCACATGCCGCAGCGGCAATCCAGTCCGGGACGCACCGTCTACCGGCGCACCGCGATCGCGTTCGCGGCGCTGCTGGTGTCGACGCTGTTGGTCTACCTCGACCGCGACGGCTACCAGGATGTGCAGGGCGACCGGCTGAGTTTCCTGGACTGCCTCTACTACTCGGCGGTGACGTTGTCGACCACCGGGTACGGCGACATCACGCCCGTCACCGAATTCTCCCGGATGATCAATGTCCTGGTCATCACCCCGTTGCGGATCGCGTTCCTGATCCTGCTGGTCGGAACGACCGTGGAGGCGTTCACCGAGAATTCCCGGCAGGCATTCCGTATTCAGCGTTGGAGGAGAAGGGTGAAAGACCACACCATCGTCATCGGGTACGGCACCAAGGGCAAGACCGCCATCGCCGCGATGCGCGGCGACGACGAGTCGCCGCCCAAGGACATCGTCGTGGTGGACAACGACCAGGGTGTCCTCGATCAGGCCGAGGGCAAGGGGCTGGTGACGGTACGCGGCGACGGCACCAAGTCCGATGTGCTGCGCCTGGCCAGTGCCCAGCGTGCGGCCGCGATCGTGGTGGCCACCGGCCGCGACGACACCGCGGCGCTGGTCACCTTGACCGCCCGCGAGATCGCCCCGGAGGCCACCATCGTGGCGGCCATCCGGGAAGCCGAGAACCAGCACCTGCTGGAACAGTCCGGCGCCAACTCGGTGGTGGTGTCCTCGGAGACGGCCGGCCGACTGCTCGGCATCGCCACCACCACGCCCAGCGTGGTGGAGATCATCGAGGATCTGCTCACCCCCGACGCCGGCTACGCCATCGCCGAGCGGGAAGTCGAGCAGCAGGAGGTCGGTGGCTCGGCGAAACATCTCAACGACATCGTGCTCGCCGTGGTCCGTGACGGGCAGCTGCTGCGGTTGGACGCACCGGAACTGGATGCGGTCGAGGCCGGCGACCGGCTGCTCTACGTGCGAACGGTGAACAACCCGTGAGCTTCCGGCTGCGCCAGATGCCGCTGCTGTCGCGGGTCGGGGCCGACCGGGCCGACCAGTTGCGCACCGACACCGACGCCGCCGTCGCCGGGTGGCCGCACGCGGCGCTGCTGCGGGTCGATGCCCGCAACCAGGTGCTGGTCGCCGGCGGGCGCGTGGTGCTGCACGACACCACCGAACTGGGTCAGACCCCGCCGCCGGATGCGGTGTTTCTGGGCCGTATCGAGGACGGCCGGCATGTCTGGGCGATCCGTGGCGCACTGGAGGCGCCGCCCGACGGCGACGTCTCGGTGCTCGACCTGCGGATGACCGGCGACGTCTTCGACGACACCAGCGCCCAGCTGGTCTCCTCGGCGATCGCCCTGCTGAATTGGCATGAGAACGCCCGGTTCTCCGCTGTCGACGGCACACCGACCAAGCCGGTGCGCAGCGGGTGGGCGCGGGCCAACCCGATCACCGGCGCCGAGGAGTTCCCGCGCATCGACCCGGCGGTGATCTGTTTGGTGCACGACGGCGCCGACCGGGTGGTGCTCGCACGGCAGCACAACTGGCCCGTGCGGATGTTCTCGCTGCTGGCCGGTTTCGTCGAAGCCGGCGAGTCGTTCGAGGCCTGTGTGGTCCGCGAGGTCCACGAGGAGGTCGGGCTGGCGGTGCGCGACGTGAGCTATCTGGGCAGCCAGCCCTGGCCGTTCCCGCGTTCGCTGATGGTCGGCTTCCACGCCGTCGCCGACCCGGGCCAGGAGTTCGTCTTCAGCGACGGCGAGATCACCGAGGCCGCGTGGTTCACCCGCGACGAGGTGCGCGCCGCGCTGTCGGCCGGCGCCTGGACGGGTGGCTCCGCGGACGCGAAACTGCTGCTGCCCGGGTCGATCTCGATCGCCCGGACCATCATCGAGTCCTGGGTCGACTGATCCGCGCGAGCAGACACCAAAGCGCCCTGAAACGGTGCGATTAGGGGGCTTTGGTGTCTGCTCGCGCAATTAATCAGCTGCTGAGCCGATCCAGCTTCGCCTTGACTTCACGCCCGGTCGGGTTCGTCATCGTCGAACCGTCGGCGAAGCGCAGCGTCGGAACCGTGCGGTTGCCGCCGTTGACCGACTCGACGAACTTGGCTGCCGTGGGGTCCTGCTCGATGTTGATCTCGTCGTAGCCGATCTCGAACTTCTCCAGGGCCTTCTTGAGCTGGCGGCAGTAACCGCACCATTGCGTCGTGTACATGATGAGCGGTGGATCGCTAACAGTCATAGCTCTTAAAGCTAGCGGCTGGGGATGCGGGCCGCTCGCGGCCCGGCGTCGGAGGCCCCTGTCAAGATGGACGCCATGGCTGACCCGAACGGAGTCCCGGCGGACGGGCTCATCGCCGGCCTGGACGACGAGCAGCGCGCCGCCGTGTTGGCTCCCCGCGGGCCGGTGTGCGTGCTGGCCGGTGCCGGAACCGGCAAGACCCGCACCATCACCCACCGGATCGCGCACCTGGTCGCGGCCGGTCACGTCGCACCGGGGCAGGTGCTGGCGGTGACGTTCACCCAGCGCGCCGCCGGGGAGATGCGGTCGCGGCTGCGCGCGCTGGGCTCGGCCGCGGGCGGCGAGGGCGGCGTTGGCAACGGCGTGGGGGCAGTTCAGGCGCTGACATTCCACGCCGCCGCGCGGCGCCAGCTGCGCTACTTCTGGCCGCGGGTGGTCGGCGAGACCGGTTGGGAACTGCTGGACCGCAAATTCGGGGTGGTCGCCCGGGCCGCCGGACATGCCGGACTGCGGCTGTCCAACGACGATGTCCGCGACGTCGCGGGCGAGATCGAGTGGGCCAAGGCGTCGCTGATCGGGCCGGAGCAATATCCGGAGGCGGTGGCCGCCGCCGGCCGCGACACGCCGATCGACGCCGCGAAACTGGCCGATGTCTACGCCGGCTATGAAGCATTGAAAGCCCGCGGCGAAGTGGCGATGCTCGACTTCGATGACCTGCTGCTGCACACCGCCGCCGCCATTGAGAACGATGCGGCGGTGGCCGCCGAATTCCGGGACCGTTACCGCTGCTTCGTCGTCGACGAATACCAGGACGTCACCCCGCTGCAGCAACGGGTGCTCTCGGCCTGGCTGGGCGAGCGCGACGATCTGACCGTGGTCGGCGACGCCAATCAGACCATCTACTCGTTCACCGGCGCCTCGCCGCGCTACCTGCTCGACTTCACCCGCCGCTTCCCGGATGCCGCCCTGGTGCGCCTGGAGCGCGACTACCGCTCCACACCGGAGGTGGTGTCGCTGGCCAACCGGGTGATCGCCGCGGCCCGCGGGCGCGTTGCGGGCAGCAAACTCAAGCTGGTCGGCCAGCGCGAGCCCGGCCCGCTGCCGACGTTTCGGGAGCATCCCGACGAGGTCGCCGAGGCGACCGCGGTGGCCAAGTCGATCGCGAGGCTGATCGACGGCGGTGTCGCGCCGGCGGAGATCGCCGTGCTGTATCGGGTCAACGCGCAGTCCGAGGTGTATGAGGAGGCGCTGACCGAGGCCGGCATCGCCTACCAGGTTCGCGGGGGAGAGGGCTTCTTCCACCGGCAGGAGATCCGGCAGGCGCTGGTGGCCTTGCGGCGGACCGCCGAGCGCGGCGACGATACCGGCTCCGCGCTCTCGGAGACGGTGCGCCGGGTGCTCGAACCGCTGGGGTTGACGGCCGAGCCACCCAGCGGCGTCAGGGCGCGGGAGCGCTGGGAGGCCCTCGGTGCGCTGGCCGAACTGGTCGACGATGAAGTGGCGCAGCGCCCCGACCTGGATCTGCCCGGTCTACTGGCCGAACTGCGGGTGCGTGCCGACTCGCGTCACCCGCCGACGGTGCAGGGCGTCACGCTGGCGTCGCTGCACGCCGCCAAGGGGCTGGAATGGGATGCGGTGTTCTTGGTGGGGCTCGTCGACGGCACCCTGCCGATCTCGCACGCCCTGGCCCACGGCCCCGACAGCGAGGCCGTCGAGGAGGAACGCCGGCTGCTCTACGTCGGCGTCACCCGCGCCCGGGTGCACCTGGCGTTGAGCTGGGCGCTGGCCCGCGCCCCCGGCGGGCGGGCCGGCCGCAAGCCGTCGCGGTTTCTGCACGGTATCGACGGCGCGGTGCCCCAACCCGATCCGCGGGCGCCCGCGCGCCGCCGCGCCCGCGGCGCGCCGAAACATTGCCGGGTCTGCAACAAGGTGCTGGGCACCCCGGCGGCCATCATGCTGAGCCGGTGCGAGACGTGCGCAGCCGATGTCGACACCGCGTTGCTGGTGGCGCTCAAGGATTGGCGGCTGCGCACCGCCACCGAGCTCAAAGTGCCCGCCTACATCGTCTTCTCCGACAACACGCTCACCGCGATCGCCGAAATGCTGCCCGCCGACGAGGCCGCTCTGGTCGCTATCCCGGGCATCGGCGCGCGCAAGCTGGAGCAGTTCGGTTCCGACGTGCTCGAGCTGGTCCGCAACCGGAGCTGAGGCCCGCACCGGAGGTAATTCGGTTGTGAGTCTCGGCCCCGACCCGTTAACCTCGGACACCATGACCACGATCAGGGGCATGCGGGTAGGCCCGGCCGGCGCGCGCCATGCCGCCGCCGAGGCGGCGGCACCGCGTATTCGCCATGCCGTCGCCGTAGTCGACGCGTCCGTGCCCCGGGGTACGCCCTAAGCGCCAGCCCCCGCCCACCGCAGGCCACGGACCCGACCAGGATCCGTGGCCGTTGTCTTTTCCCGGCACACCGCCACCAGGCCCGGATCACGCCAGACGTACCGGAAAGCAGGTGACCAGCCGATGTCCACCACTACAGCACGCACTCGGAGACTGCCCGAGTTGCCCTGCAACCGCGACCCCGATCTGTGGTTCGCCGACAACCCGGCCGATCTGGAACGGGCCAAGGTGCTCTGCGGCGACTGCCCGATCCGGCGGCAGTGCCTGGCGCTGGCGTTGCAGCGCGGCGAACCGTGGGGGGTCTGGGGCGGCGAGATCCTCGACCGTGGGACCGTCATCGGCCGTAAACGCCCTCGCGGCCGGCCCCGCAAACAGCCCCTGGCGGCGTGAGGGGGGCGGTGTGAGTCAGGCCGAGGGGCCGACCGTTGCGCCGCTGTTGGGGTCGGTGACGAAGCCCGGGACCAATTCCTCCGAGATCCGCTTGACCGGCACATGGGCGTCGAGCTGGCACATGATCGCCGTGGTCGACCCGAGCACCCGCATCGGCATCGCCAGCTTCGGCGGCAGGTCCAGCTGCCGGGCCGTCTTGAGTTGCTCGACGGGGCGTTCCAGCTGTTTGCCCGCCATCCGCATCAGCCACTTGCGGGTGTAGTGGAAGACCTCGACCTCGACCGGCTCGACGTACTGGCGCAGCATCTCGTCGATCTCGCGCACCGAGACGTTCTGGCCCTTCTGGATGAAGCCGCCCTGGCGCATCACCGCGATGACCTGCTCGTAGTCATTGTCGCGGGCGTAGCGCACGGCCGCGCCCAGCTCCGGGGGGAAGCCGCCGGGCATCGGCGCCACCGCGCCGAAGTCGATCACGCCCATCCGGCCGTCCGGCAGCAGCATGAAGTTGCCGGGGTGGGCATCACCGTGGATCAGCTCGAGACGGCGCGCCGCGTCCCAGGTGAACTCCGCCAGCCGGGTGCCCATCAGGTCCCGCTGCTCGACGGTGCCGTTGCGGATGATCTCGGCCATGCCGATGCCGTCGATCCACTCCTGGATGACCGTCTTGGGGGCGCTGGCCACCACGTTGGGGATCAGGAAGTGGGGGTGACCCGCGTAGGCCTTGGCGAAGACCCGCTGGTTGTCGGCCTCCAGCCGGTAGTCCAGCTCCATCTCGGTGCGTTCGATCAGTTCATCGATCACACCCTTGACATCCACCCCGGGAGCCAGCTGTTTGAAGATGCCGGTCAGCCGGCGGATGGTCTTCAGGTCGGCACGCAACGCCTCGTCGGCGCCCGGGTACTGGATCTTGACCGCCACCCGGCGGCCGTCGGCCCATACGCCACGATGCACCTGGCCGATGCTGGCCGAGGCGACCGGGGTGTCGTCGAAATCGCTGAACCGTTCCCGCCACTTGGTGCCCAGCTGGGCGTCGAGCACCCGATGGACCTTGTCCGCCGGTAGCGGTGGCGCGTCCTTCTGCAGTTTGGTCAGCGCCTCCCGGTAGGGCTCGCCGAACTCCTCGGGGATGGCCGCCTCCATCACCGACAGTGCCTGGCCGACCTTCATGGCGCCGCCCTTGAGCTCACCCAGGACGGTGAACAACTGGTTGGCCGCCTTCTCCATGAGTTCGGCGGTGACCTCGTCCTTCGACTTGCCGGTCAGCCGCTTCCCGAACCCGAGTGCTGCCCGGCCGGCGAACCCGACGGGCAGGCTGGCCAGCTTCGCATTGCGCGCCGCGCTCCCACGCTTGATTTCTGACACGTGTCCATCATCCATGATGTCGTTGTGGCGCTGGTCACCGCGTGTGAAATTGCCGCTGGGGGCCCACCGTCAACAACCGCACAGCGGGTGACGAGCCCAGCGCCGCGTCATGATCGACCCGGTCGCCAGATCCATTTCCAGGGTGGCGTTGAGCGTCGGCGGGGGACCGAGGTCGCTGCCGGCCGCCGGCCCGCGCACCGCCGCGATCACCCGATCGACTTGGCTGAGCGCCAGCGCCACTGTCGCCAGCACCGTCGCGCGGTCGCTGTGGGCGACCGTGTCGCGCAACTGGGCGGCCACCGCCGGCCAGGAGGCGTCCCGGTCCCGCCGGTGCAGGTCTGCGCATCCCAGGCAGCTGGTCATGCCGGGAAGCACGAGCGGGCCGACCACGCCGGTGCCGTCGCGCACCCGCACCGCAAGGTGGGCCACCCGCTCGGCGTGCAGTTCACGCACCAGCCGAGGGTCGGCGACCAGATAGTCCGACAGCACCACCAGATCCGTACCGGCGGTGCTCACCGCGGCGTGCGGCTGGCTGCTGCGCCGAACCACGGCGCCCGAGCAGCGCAGCGACTCGACCAGCAGGTCCGAGAGCGGCCCGCGGCCGTGCACCCGCAGCGACGCCGTGCGGCGCGGTCGGCGCGGAGCGCTGTCTCGCACCGCGACACCGGCGCCGACCAGCGCGCTGAGCAGGTTGTCGAGCTCCGCGGTGTCCACCGTGCCGTGGCGGGCGGCCTCGAGCCGTAGCTCGGCCGCGGTGGCCGGGGTCTGCATCGTGCGCAGCACGGCGGCCAGCCCGGTCGCGGTCAGCCCGCGCGGTGGCTGCACGAGTACGGCCCGCCCGGGATCCCAGCCCACCTGCACCGCCCCGTCCGGTCGCAGCAGCACCGGCCGTGCCGGGTCGAGGGTGTAGGCGTGCGTCTGGGATTCGACCCTGGTCACGCCTCGGAGCCTGTCACGCCGGGCGGCGTCACCGCCTCCGGTTGTCCACAGCGGCGGAGACGATGCGTCGTGCGTGAGCCCAGGCAAGGCCGATGCCGAATAGTAGAGCCAGCAGCGTGCTCGAAGCGCGCCTGCCCGTCGGCGCGGGGTTCGTCGAGAGTCAATCGCTCCAACCGCGCCCAGGTGACCACGCGCAGGTGTTCGGGGCTGTTTCGATCCAAATCGTAGATATCGCCGGTGAATTCGAGCACCGCTTCGGGGCGGAGGGTGACCGAGTTCGTTCGGTAATGTGAGGACATGCACGTCCTTCGCGACATCGACGCGATCGTCAACCAGCCGCCCCGGGTGCAGGCCCTGCGGCGGGTGATGGCGGCGGTCGCCGATGCCGTCACACCCGCCGTCGAGGCGTACCGGCCCTACGTCGACGGTCTCGACAATCTTCCGCCGGACGGCCGATTTCTGTTAGTGGGCAACCACACCCAGGTCAGTGTGGAAGCCCTGCTGATTCCCTTCCACGTTCGGCGTGCGATCGGCAAACGGGTACGTCCACTGACGGACCGGCAGTTCGGGCGGATGCGCGGGCCGGCCCGCGACCTGCTCGCCGCCGCCGGGGCGCTGGTCGGCGCCCCCGAACCCGTTCGCGAGCTGATGCGGCGCAACGAGCCCATTCTGGTGTTCCCCGGTGGCGGTCGGGAGATCCCCAAGTTCAAGGGCGAGGAGTACACCCTGCGCTGGCAGGGGCGCGCCGGATTCGCCCGCCTCGCAGTCGAATCCCGCTATCCGATCGTGCCCGTCGGACTGGTCGGGGGCGACGACGTCTACCGCAGCCTGAGCAGTCGCGGCGGCAGTTGGGAGCGCATCAGCACGGCGGTCTCCCGACGGCTATCCGGGCCCCCGGACATGGCCATACCGCTGCAGCACGGCATCGGCCCGACGCTGATCCCGCGACCGCAGCGGATGTACCTGCGTTTCGGTGCCCCCATCGACACCACCAAACCGGCCCGCATCTCGGCCGACAACTGGGTCGCCACAGTTCGGGAGAAATCGCAGCAGTCGCTGGAAGAGATCTTGGAAGACCTGCTCGCCGTCCGAGCCGACGACCCCTTCCGTCACCTCAATCCGTTGGCGTGGCGTGACGCAACCGCGCCACCGGCCTGACCCCGGGGTCAGTCGTCGGTGTCGCCGCTCGCGTCGGCGTCGCGCTGGAACTCGGCGATGGCCTGGTCGATCGCGGAGTCGATGCCGCTGGTGTCTCCCCCGATGATCCGGTCGATGAACGCGGCCGGGTCGTCGAGATCGGCGGCCTCGGGCAGCAGATCGGGGTGCTGCCACACCTGGTCGCGGGCGTCGACCCCGACAGCCACGGTTAACCGCTCCCACAGCACCGCGGCCTCGCTCAGCTTGCGGGGGCGCAATTCCAGGCCGACCAGGGTCGCGAAGGTCTGTTCGGCCGGACCGCCGGTGGCGCGGCGCCGGCGCAGCATCTCCGACAGCGCCGCAGTGCCCGGAATCCGTTCGCCCAGCGCCGCCGTCACCACCGTGCGCACCCAACCCTCGATCAGGGCCAGCAGCGTCTCCAACCGCTCCAGGGCCGCCAGTTGCTCCGGTGTCGACTTGGGCTCGAACACCCCCTGGTTGAGCAGGTCGGCCATCGCCGACGGGTCGGACATCGCCGCCGGGTCGAACCCCTGCGCCAGCTCCTCGATTCCCCGGATGTCGATCTTCATGCCGCGGGCGTAGGCCTCCACCGCGCTGAGCAGCTGGTTGGCCAGCCACGGGACGTGGGTGAACAACCGGTGGTGGGCGGCCTCACGGGCGGCCAAAAACGTGACGATCTCACTGCGCGGCTGTTCGAGTCCGCCGGCCAGTTCCTCGATCGCCCCGGGCAGCAGCGCAGCCACGCCTTTGGGGCCCAACGGCAATCCGATATCGGTCGAGGTCAGCACCTCTCCGGACAACCGGCCCAGTGCCTGGCCCAACTGTGACCCGAACGCCAGCCCGCCCATCTGCGACATCACCGACAGCAGCGGGCCGGCCATGCTCTTGGCCTCCTCGGGCAGCGCCGAGGCCCACACCGATGAGACCTGCTCGGCCATCGGGTCGCACAGGCGCTGCCAGGTCGCCATGGTGTGCTCCACCCAGTCCACGGGCGTCCAGGCGGCCGAGCCGGTGGTGCCGGCCGGCAACGACGTCGCGCCGTTGAGCCAGGTCTCGGCCAGGTGCACCGCGTCACCGATCGCGGTGGTGGTCGAGGCCGTCACGGGCGCGACCGAACCGATCGAGCGGGCGGCGACTTGGCGGGCCAGGTCGTAATTGACCGGTCCGGACGGCCGACCGCTGGTGGACACGGCGCCGCTGAACATCTGGCCGAGCTGGGTGAAGATCTGCCCCAGATCGGCGATGTTGAAACCGGCGCCCATTCCCCAGTCGCTCGGACCGGGATCTCGTCCCCCGGGCCGCTCGCGGTCGGGGTCGTCCCCGGAAGAGAAACCGAAGGGCAGATCAGCCATAGACACAACCGTACCGACCGGCGTCCGGCCACGGTGCGACACGCGGCACTCCGATGTGCGGCCCGAGGTCAGCTGGATACGGGCCGTTTACCATACCCGGGGTGAACAGGCGGATTCTGACGCTGCTGGCGGCCCTGCTGCCGGTGGTCGTGTTCGGCGTACTGCTGACGGCGGTGACCGTGCCCTTCGTGTCGCTGGGGCCGGGCCCCACCTTCGACACCCTCGGGATGGTCGACGGCAAGCAGGTGGTCGACATCCAGGGCACCCCGACGCGGACCACGTCGGGGCATTTGAACATGACCACGGTGTCCCAGCGCGACGGGCTGACGCTGGGTGAGGCGCTGGCCCTGTGGCTGTCCGGGCGTGAACAGCTCATGCCGCGTGACCTGGTCTATCCGCCCGGCAAGTCCCGCGAGGAGGTCGACGAGGACAACGACGCCGAGTTCCGTACCTCCGAGCAGAGCGCCGAATACGCCGCCCTCGGCTACCTGCGCTACCCGAGCGCGGTCACCCTTGCCGAGGTCCACGACCCCGGGCCGTCGGCCGGCGCGCTGCAGCGTGGTGACGCGGTGGACGCCGTCGACGGGGAACCCGTCTACACCGTCGAGCAGTTCACCAAGCGGTTGTCTGCCACCAAGCCGGGCGAGACGGTGGCCATCGACTACCGGCGCAAGAACGCCGCCCCCGGCACGGCGCGGATTACGCTCGGAGAGAACAAAGACCGGCCCAACGGATTCCTCGGTGTGTCAGTGCTCGACGCGCCATGGGCCCCGTTCACCGTCGAGTTCAACCTCGCCAATATCGGCGGCCCGTCGGCGGGGCTGATGTTCTCGCTGGCCGTTGTCGACAAGCTCAGCACCGGCACGCTGGCCGGACAGAACTTCATCGCCGGTACCGGGGTCATCAAGCCCAACGGTCAGGTCGACTCGATCGGGGGGATCACCCACAAGATGATCGCGGCCCGCGAGGCCGGCGCGACGGTGTTTCTGGTCCCGGCCGAGAACTGCTACGAGGCCCGCTCGGACCCCAACGGGTTGCAGCTGATCAAGGTCGACAGCCTCGCCCAGGCCGTGGACGCGTTGCGCACTCTCACCGGTGGAGGTCAGCCGCCGTCTTGCTGAGGCCAGGTTGGCTACAGTGGGGCCGTCAGGACAACCGAGCTAGGGAGCGTGGCACGTGGGGATGCAGCCCACCGCGAGAATGCCGAAGTTGACCCCGCGCAGCCGGATCATGATCGGGAGTGCGCTCGCCGTCATCGTGTTGCTGCTGGTCGGGCCGCGGCTGATCGACGGCTACGTCGACTGGCTCTGGTTCGGGGAACTGGGCTATCGGTCCGTTTTCGTCACCACCTTGCTGACCCGGCTGATCGCCTTCGTGGTGGTCGGCCTCGTCGTCGGCGGGATCGTGTTCGCCGCCCTGGCGATGGCCTTCCGGGTCCGGCCGGTGTTCGTGCCCAGCAACGGCGCCAACGACCCGGTGGCGCGTTATCGCACCGCGGTGTTGTCGCGGCTGCGACTGGTCGCGTTCGGCATACCGACGGGGATCGGTCTGCTGGCCGGGATCGTCGCCCAGAGTTACTGGGTGCGTATCCAGTTGTTCCTGCATGGCGGTGACTTCGGGATCGCCGATCCGCAGTTCGGCAAGGATCTCGGCTTCTACGCTTTCGACCTGCCGTTCTACCGGCTGATCATCGGGCTGCTGCTGGTGACGTTCTTCCTCGCCGCCATCGCGAACCTGACGACGCACTACATCTTCGGTGGCATCCGGTTGTCCGGTCGTGCCGGGGCGCTGAGCCGGCCGGCGCGCATTCAGGTCGTCAGCCTGATCGGCACCCTGGTGTTGCTCAAGGCCGCCGCCTACTGGCTGGACCGCTACGAGTTGCTCAGTCATACCCGCACCGGCAAGCCGTTCACCGGCGCCGGCTACACCGACATCAATGCGGTGCTGCCCGCCAAGATGATCCTGCTGGCGATCGCGCTGATCTGTGCGATCGCGGTGTTCTCGGCGATCGTGCTGCGCGACTTGCAGATTCCGGCGATCGGTCTGGTGCTGCTGCTGCTGTCGTCGGTGGTCATCGGTGCGGGCTGGCCGTTGCTCGTGGAACAGTTCAGCGTCAAGCCCAACGCGGCGCAGAAGGAGAGCGAGTACATCTCCCGGTCGATCGCCGCTACCCGGCACGCCTACGGGCTGACCGAGGATGTGGTCACCTACCGCAACTACAGCGGCGACGCGCGTGCGACGGCCGCGCAGGTCGGCGCCGATGCCGCCACCACCTCCAACATCCGGTTGCTGGACCCGACCATCGTCAGTCCCGCCTTCACCCAGTTCCAGCAGGGCAAGAACTTCTACTTCTTCCCCGACCAGCTCACCATCGACCGCTATCGCGACAGCGACGGCGAGTTGCGCGACTACGTGGTCGCCGCCCGCGAGCTCAACCCCGATCGGCTGATCGACAACCAGCGCGACTGGATCAACCGGCACACCGTCTACACCCACGGCAACGGGTTCATCGCTTCGCCGGCCAACACCGTGCGCGGAATCGCCAACGACCCCAACCAGAACGGCGGCTACCCCGAGTTCTTGGCGAACGTGGTCGGCGCCAACGGCAGCGTGGTCTCCCAGGGGCCGGCCCGCCTCGACCAGCCGCGGGTGTACTACGGGCCCGTGATCGCCGACACCGTCGCCGACTACGCCATCGTGGGCCGCAACGGCCCCGACCGTGAATACGACTACGAGACGAACGTCGAGACGAAGAACTACACCTACACCGGTGCCGGCGGGGTCAACATTGGAAACTGGCTGACCCGCGGTGTGTTCGCCGCGAAATTCGCCGAACGCAACTTCTTGTTCTCCAACGTGATCGGCTCGGACAGCAAGATCTTGTTCAACCGTGACCCGGCCGGCCGGGTGCAGGCGGTGGCGCCGTGGCTGACCACCGATTCCACGGTGTATCCGGCAATCGTGAACAAGCGCCTGGTGTGGATCATCGACGGCTACACCACCTTGGACAACTACCCGTACTCGCAGCTGACCTCGTTGTCGTCGGCAACCATGGACTCCAAAGAGGTGGAGTTCAACCGGCTGCTGCCCGACCGGCGGGTGTCCTACATCCGCAACTCGGTGAAGGCCACCGTCGACGCCTACGACGGAACGGTGAGCCTGTACGCCCAGGATGAGGCCGACCCGGTGCTCAAGGCGTGGATGCGGGTGTTCCCCGGGACGGTCAAACCCAAGTCGGAGATCTCACCTGAGCTTGCCGAGCACCTGCGCTATCCCGAGGATCTGTTCAAGGTGCAGCGGATGTTGCTGGCCAAGTACCACGTCAACGACCCGATCACGTTCTTCTCCACCTCGGACTTCTGGGACGTGCCGCTGGACCCCAACCCGACCGCCAGCAGCTTCCAGCCGCCGTACTACATCGTCGCGAAAAACCTTGTCAAGGAAGACGGTTCGGCGTCCTATCAGCTGACCAGCGCGATGAACCGGTTCAAGCGCGACTATCTGGCCGCCTACATCAGCGCCAGTTCGGACCCGGACACCTACGGCAAGATCACCGTGCTGACCATCCCGGGTCAGGTCAACGGCCCCAAGCTGGCCAATAACGCGATCACTACCGACACCGCGGTCAGCCAGGACCTCGGGGTGATCGGGCGCGACAACCAGAACCGCATCCGGTGGGGCAACCTGCTGACCCTGCCGGTGGCCCAGGGCGGGCTGCTCTACGTCGAACCGGTCTATGCCTCGCCGGGTTCCAGCGACGCCGCGTCGTCGTACCCGCGGTTGATCCGGGTGGCGATGATGTACAACGACAAGATCGGTTACGGGCCAACGGTTTCCGACGCGCTCACCGGCCTGTTCGGGCCCGGGGCCAGTGCAGCGGCGACCGACATCGCGCCCACCGACGGCAGCGCCGCGGCCCAGCAGCAGCCGCCGCCGGCGAGCGCTCCGCCCGCCGCGGCGGTGCCACCTCCGCCGGCGGGCAGTGCCGGGCTGTCGGCGGCGAAGGTCGCTGCGCTGCAAGAGATCGAGGCGGCGATCACCGCGGTGCGCGAGACCCAGCGCCGCGGCGACTTCGCGGGCTACGGATCGGCGCTGCAGCGCCTGGACGATGCGATGGCGAAGTTCAACAGCACCAAGTAGCGGTCGTCAGCGCCCGCGATGATGGTCCGGACCAAGTGCGGCGCGGGCCCGGGCGTTCCAGTGGTGCCGCGGCGTACGGGTGGACAAGCGGGCCAACCTGGCGAACCGCTTTAGCGATCGCCGGTCGGCGGGTGTGACGGTGATTCCGGTGAGTTCGCGGGCACGGGAATGCTGCAGCGCGCGGATGGCCGGGCGGGGGACCGCACGCATCCACCAGTCGGTGGGGGCGAAAATCTGCTCGCGGAACGGTTCGAAGTGCTGGCCGGCGAACAACATTGTCGCGCAGTAGTCCTCGAAGTAGTCGACGAACTCCGGCCAGCTAGGCGGCATCGACCGGCTTGATATGCCGTATTTGCGGTACCAGGCACAGCACTCCTGATAGAGCTGCTCGTGTTCGCGCTTGTCGAGCGGCCGGATGAAGGTGTTGACCATGACGAAGAGAGACTCGACGTACGCCGCGTGCTGGAAATGAAAGGTATCGGGGCTGAGCGCATGGTATTTCTGGCCAACGCTGTCCAGGCCCTTGACGTGTTCGTGCGCGAAGCGCATCTGCGGGCTCATGTCGACATCGGTGTAGGCGTAGTTGACCGCCTGGGTGACGGTGCGCTTCTTGTGTAGCCAGATGCGATCGCGCATCAGGGCGTGCTCGGTGATGCCGGCGGCGATACCCGGATGCAGCATCAGCAGACCTACCGCCCTGGGCAACACGAACAGGAAACGCCGGTCGGCCAGCACATGCCAAAGCATGCTGTCGGAGTTCAGGTCCTGCACCGCGGATGACGACATGATCAGATCCGCGGTTTTTGCGCGGTGAGCAGCCGGCTGAAGTCATTTGCGATCCCAGGCATCCGTCGATTCTCTCGCTGCTTTGGTCCTGGCCCAACTGGGGGTCGGCGCGATGCAGCAGCAGCGTTCAGGCCAGGCGATTTGGCGCCTTGGGCCCGCGTTCGGTAGCCTCGTAGATACCGACGCGGGGTGGAGCAGCTCGGTAGCTCGCTGGGCTCATAACCCAGAGGTCGCAGGTTCGAATCCTGTCCCCGCTACTAGAGAAAGTGGCCCCCGGAGAAAATTCCGGGGGCCACTTTCGTGCCATGGGTCGGTTGCTCGTCCGGCCACACGCTCACCCAGCCCACACATCCTCGACGTAGCGGTCGGACTCCACCAGGCCGATAAGCCAGTCGCGGGCTTGGCTCTCGTCGCCGCCGGTACGCACGCGGTAAATGTCAATGAAGGCCTGCCGTACCGCCGGCGCCATGTGGGCGCCGTCACCACACACGTAGACGTGGGTGTGCTTGGCGGGGTCGCCGAGCAGCTCCCAAACCTCGTCGGCGTCGGCGGCGATCCGGTCCTGCACGTAGCGCACATCGTCCTGCGGTGCGCGGGAGAAGGCGGGGCGCATCCGGACGACCCCCGCCGCTTCGGCGGCCTCGAACTGCTCGCGGAAGATGTAGTCCACGTCTGGATTTCGGACGCCGAAGAAACACAGGGCCGGCGCATAGGGCGCCCCTTGCTGTTTGGCCGCCAGGCGATCGCCGAGGAAGCCGCGGAACGGGGCAACACCGGTACCGGCGCTGACCAGGATCACATTCTTCGCAGGGTCGGCACCAGCACGGAACGCCTGGCGGGCCGGGTCGACCCGTGCCCGAATCTGTGCACCAGGGGAAGCGGCCGCCAAATGATTGGAGGCCACGCCCTGGAACAGTCCATGGCCGGACCGGGCCGGCGCATCGAGCACGCTGACCACCAGCCCGACCAGCCCCGGTGTCAGGCGGGAGGACGACGCGATGGAGTAGTGGCGCGGTGTCATCGGCTCAAGCAGCTCGAGCAGCTCGGCGCCCGTCAGTTCGCACGCTGGAAACTCCACCAGGCACTCGAATGGACTCAGCGGGCAGGGATCGGCCGAGGCGGCGAGCTGCTCGAGGCGTTCACGCTCCGGTGGACACGGGTTGGATGCGGCCAGACGCCTCAACTGGCTCGGCGTAACCGGCTTTCGCAGCTCCACGAAGTGGGTGAGCAATTCGCGCGCGCTCACCTCCCGATCGAGTGCGATCAACCGCCGCGAAGTGCGCCGAGGATTGATCGACAGTCGCCGTTCGGCTTCGATGCCCAGAAGCTTGAGCACCGTGGCGACGAGATCTGGCGGATTGTCCGCCAGGACTGTCAGGTGATCACCCGTCTGGTACTCGACGCCCTCGGGAAGGACAACGCGGACAAAATGTTTGGCTCCTCCCAGGATCGCGTCGTCGCCCACCAGTGCGGTGTTATCCAGGACGGTCATCGGTGTCACGGCGAAGCGGGCGTCGAGCGCCGCGGTGACCGGGCCGATGATGGGATGCATGTCGTAGAGCGGTTCGTCGGTGTCGGTGATTGGCGTTGCGTCCGGATCGCCGAAGTGTTCGCACAGCGCGTCGTGCAACGCCGCAGAGAACTCGTCGACCGTGCCAATGAGGTCGCCTGAGGTATCGGCTGAGGTCAGCGGGATCAGGGGCTGGGCGCCCAGTTCGGCCAGGCGTTCATCGATGCGCTTGGGTACCGCCTGGTAGGTGTCGGCCCAGTTGCGGTCTCCGACACCGAGGACCGCGAAGTACGGGGCGCTGTCGAGTGCGGCGTCGGCACCGAGCAGCCAGGCCAGGAAGGCGCGTGCGTCGTCGGTGGGCTGACCGTTGTAGGACGAGGCGACGATGACGATCGCATCGGTTTTCGGCAGGGTTCCGGCGAAGTTGTCCAGGGGTGCGACCGTGGCGATGCAGCCAAGGTTGGTGGCCTCTTCGGCAAGCTGCTTGGCCAATGCGCGGCAGGTTCCGAGGTTCGAGCCGTGCAGCACGGCTAACGTGGTGCCGGTTTTGACCGCGGAGCTGGCCCCCGACGTGCTCCGCTCGGGTGTCGGGGTGACCGAGGCTGCTGCGCCGCGGCGGTCTTCGAATGTTCGCCGGATCAGGTCGAGGTGGAAGTCCATCGGGCGCCGGCTGCGCTCGCTGTCGAACTGCAGCGCATAGTGTTGCGAGTCGATCAGGCGATACCGGTGGATCAACCGGGCGATCGTCATGGTGGCCTCGTGTAGGGCGAACTGGCGTCCGATGCAGGATCGTGCTCCGGTGCCGAAGGGTTTGAACACCGCGCCGGGCCTGCCGGCGGATCGGGCGGCATCAAACCTGTCCGGATCGAACAGTTCGACGTTGTCACCCCATTCGGGCTGACGATGAAGCGCACCCGTCAGCACGCTGACGGCCTCGCCCTGTTTAATCGGGTATTTCCCACCGATAATGTTGTCCGCCAAAGCCGTTCGGTCGAAGCCGACCACCGGTGGGGACAGTCGCAGTGTTTCGTTGATCACCTGCCGCAGATATTCGAGCTTTCCGATGTCGTCGTAGGTTGGCAGGTAGTCATCGTCCACCCCGAACACGGCATCGACTTCGGCTACGGCACGAGACAGCACTGCCGGGTGATGCAGCAGGTTGTAGAGCGCGGTGGGCATCAGTTCCGAAGTGGTCAGCTGGCCGGCGATGAGAAAGGTCATGATCTGGTTGCGGATGTTGTCCGTACTCAGCAGTGGCCCGCCGTCGGAGTCGTGCTCGAGCATGACGTAGAGCAGATCGTCGAGTTCGGGTGTGGCAGTGGCTCGGTGTTGCTCGATCAGCTCGTCGAAGCTGCGATGCAGATGCTCCAGTTCGTGGTCGAGGTCGGCGGCGCCGTCGGTCTCTGCGAGCTTGGACAAGGCGGCGGTGAAACTCTGCGGGATGGGGGCAAGTCCCTTGTGGCTGAACGAGTCGAATCGTGCCCCGAAGCCGGCAAGGGCGACGGTGTCCATCGCGAGCTTCTGCAGGTCGGTCGACGCGTCCGCCGGCCGATGCCCGACACAGGCATCCCAGCGGTCGATCAGCTGGGTGCCGATGTCGAGCATGGCGCCGTGGTAGTTGCGCAGCCCGGCATAGCTGAAGCCGGGCATCAGGACGTCGTGGGCTTTCTGCCAATTCGGTTCGCCGTGGTACGCGGTGAACAGGCCGTCGCCGGCGAGTTGGCGGACCCGCTCCAAAGGTCGCATCGGGTTCTTGGCGAACCGGTTCTCGTCGCACAGTTCTTCGACCAGCTCCCGTGAGCACGCGTACAGCTTTCGCACCCCACTGAAGTCGGCGTAGAACAGCGGCCCGTGGAGCTCACCGAGGATGTCGATGGGCAGTGCATAGGGCCGGCCGACGAGGTCAGACCACGGCGGCAGCGCTCCCTCGGCGGAGGGAACGTTGTCCAGTTCCGGTGGCAGCGACGCGGTGAAGTCGGCCATATCGGGCAGCATAGGCCGCTGCTGGATCCTGTTCCGGCGCAATGGTGATCATTGGGACCGATTGACATGTCTGCGTCATCAGCAGCGAATATTGTGATTGGTCCACCTCGATTGATCGAATGTCGATGTGTCTGCGGAGGGGGGATCATCAATGCCGGACGAGCCGGAGATGTCAGCGCCCGGTGCTGAACCGGCCGCGCCCGCGCAATTGCGTCGCCAGTTGGGTGTGTTCGACGCAGTGATGATCGGACTGGGCTCGATGCTCGGGGCGGGGATCTTCGTCGCGTTGGCTCCGGCGGCCAGGGCAGCGGGCGGGGCCCTGCTGGTGGGGCTGGCGATCGCGGCGGTGATCGCATATTGCAACGCCACCTCCTCGGCACGCTTGGCGGCGGTGTATCCGATCTCGGGCGGCACCTATGTGTATGGGCGCGAGCGCCTGGGCCCGTTCTGGGGATACCTGGCCGGCTGGGGGTTCGTAGTCGGCAAAACCGCGTCGTGTGCGGCGATGGCGTTGACGGTCGGGTTCTATGCGTGGCCGGCGCATCCGCACGCAGCCGCGGTGGCCGCGGTGGTGGCGTTGACCGCCGTGAACGTGGTGGGTGTCCAGAAGTCGGCGTGGCTGACCCGGGTGATCGTGGCTGTGGTGCTGGCGGTGCTGGCCGCGGTGATCGTGGCCGCGTTCGGCGCCCGAGGAGGCCCGCTCGTGGTGACCACCGTGCCCTCGGCGCCGGTGGGGGCAGTGCTTCAGGCGGCGGGACTCCTTTTCTTCGCGTTCGCCGGCTACGCGCGCATCGCCACGTTGGGTGAGGAGGTACGTGACCCGGCCCGCACCATCCCCCGAGCGATCCCGGCGGCTCTGGGCATCACGCTGGTGGTTTATGCGCTCGTCGCGGTCTCGGCATTGAAGGTGCTTGGCTCACAACGTCTTGCCGAATCGTCCGCACCGTTGGCGCAGCTCGTGACCGGCGCCGGCGCACCCTGGCTGGCTCCGGCGGTTCGGGTCGGGGCGGTGGTCGCGGCAACGGGATCGCTGCTGGCGCTGATTCTGGGGGTGTCGCGCACGACGCTGGCAATGGCCCGCGACCGATATCTGCCGTCGGCGTTGGCAGCCGTGCATCCGCGATTCGGGGTGCCCCATCGCGCCGAGCTGGCCGTGGGGGTCGTGGTCGCCATCGTGGCTGCCACTACCGATATCCGGGGCGCGATCGGTTTCTCGTCATTCGCTGTACTGGTCTACTACGCGGTGGCGAACGCCTCGGCCTGGACCCTGTCGGCCGGGGAAGGCCGTCCACCCCGGCTCGTGCCGATCATCGGGCTGGCCGGGTGCGTGATCGTGGCGTTCGCCTTGCCGCTCTCGTCGGTCCTTGCTGGAATCGCAGTGTTCGCCGTAGGGATCGCCGCCTACGGCGTACGGCGGTTCGGCGCGACCCGCGGCAGGGACCACTAGCCGGCGCCACCCACAAGCTGGATCATGTTGGCCACGCCCTCATCGACGGCGACGGCCATGGAGATCAACCCGAGATAGGCGGGCGAGTGCCCGCCGATCGCCGCCGCCGAGTCGACCGTGATCGGGCCCTGCACCGCCCATCGTGTACAGGTGTCACGGATGGACGCCCAGCACGCGGATCACAAAAAAGGCTGTCGCAGGCTTGCGCTGCGACAGCCTTTTGAAGTTTGTGTGTTCGATCAGATTACCGAAACGCCCACAGCCTGTGGACCTTTCGCGCCCTGTTCTACCTCAAACTGAACCCGAGCGTTCTCTTCGAGGGTGCGGAATCCGCCGCCACCGATCTCCGAGTAGTGAACGAAGACGTCAGGCGCTCCGCCATCAGGGGCGATGAAGCCGAAGCCCTTTTCGCCGTTGAACCATTTCACAGTGCCCTGTGCCATTACTTAACTTCTCTCATTTTTCCGAGCGCATCAAGAAAGATGTGCGTCTCTGACGGTAGCACGGACGGCCTGGGGTCGCGGTCCTCTGCTAAGCAACGAGCAGAGTGTGAATGCCCTCGCGCCGCGGTCTGTTCACCGCGTCCCACGCTGAGCCGAATTGGCAGAAGCCTGCAATGACCACCGTCGCCCTTGCCGGCTTCGGAGCGCGATTCGCATTGGCCGGTGCGATTCTCGCCGGCTGCCCGTGTTCTCGATGGGGCGGGCCGGCTCTGTCAGCCCTCGCGTTCTCGGCCGGTGAAAGTGACCACCTCTCCGCGGTTGATCGACACCCAGTCGCGGGCCGCCAGATATGGCCGGAAGGTCTCGACGATGCGCGCTTCGTCGGCCGGAGTCTTGGGCCGCTGCAGTTCGTACAGGTGCGGAAACTCGGTCCACCCGACAACGGCGTCCCACAGGCGGATCGCGGCATCGCCGGTGGGCGGATCAATGAGTACCGGCCCGAACAGGCATTGCCCGTCGGGAAAGAACAGCGTGGGTACCCCGTAGCCGCTGGCGGCGAGCACCCGTTGATGGTCCGTCAGTACTTCGTCGCTGGTTGTAGGGTCAGCGATCGCCTGGTCGGCGATTTCGGGATCGAATCCCAGTTCTTCGAGCAACCGGCGGGCGACCGCCTTCTCGTGCGCCTTGCGGCCCTCGACGTGCAGAGCTCGGCCGGCGCGCTCGTACCAGGCATCAACGTCGGTCATCGATCGGCGACGCAGCAGTGCTCCGATGCGCATCATCGACCAGCCGTAGGACCACTCGCGTTCCCAGGGATGCTTCTTGCCTTCTTGGCGGTTGATCTCCTCCAGGCTGAAGAAGCGCCAGTTCACCGTGAGGCCGGTGAGGTCGCGGACTTCCCGGATCCACCGCGACGTCTGGTACGCATACGGGCACATGACGTCGAAGTGGAAGTCGATGAAATCCGGGTGACTCGTCACATCGTGAACCTCAGGTTGCGGGCGGCGCGGTCGCCGAGTTCGTCATCGCCCTTCCAGCTGATGGCGCTGGAGTCGATCTGGGCCTGCGGGTCGATGCGTCCGCACGCCAGTTGGATAAAGGTCGTGGAATCGGTGACGACAGTGACATCCGGATTATCCAGGTGGTCGACAGTTTCGGCTCGTCCATCCACGGCGACATGCAACTGGCACGGGATGGGCCCGGTGAGATCGAAGGTGATGCCCTTTCCGTCGGGTAGGCCCACCTTCTTGCCGACGATGTAGCCCAGGGAACCGGCCACCTCAGCCAGCGCGATTTCGGCCCCGAGACCGGCGTCATCGGTTGTGCGGCCGAGCGGGGTGGTGATGTCGCGTTCGTGCACCCAGAAGTCGAAGACCCGGATCTCCAGGAACCTGCCGTAGGTGCCGGGGCCGACCGGAGTCCACGACGGACGCATCAGATCCGCGTCGGACAATGCGGCCAGGTCGCGTCGGCGACGGTCATAGATCCCGCGCACCAGTTCGCTGTACGTGGTGGTGTCGGCGTCCGCGTCGCGCAGGAAGTCCGCGGCCTTCTCGAACGGCGGCGGGGTGCGATCGTCGTCGGGCAGCCACCCGGCCATTACCGCTTCGATGCTGGTGACGTGGTTGATCACGTCGCGGATCGTCCAGTCCGGACACAGTGATTGGGCATTCCACTCGGCGTCTCCCAGGTCGGCGCAGAGGGCTTCTATCGAGGCGTAGCAGGTGCGCAGGGCGGCGCCGATCCTGCCGACGTTGCCGGTTTCCGGGGTCTTCAATGCCGTCTTCTCCTTCGCGGCCAGGGCACTGGGGGAGCTATCGGTGAGTGTGCTTCCACTTCGAGGATCCGACAAGCGAGAGCGGATATCAAGGAATGCCGACTGCGCTCAAATCACCCACGGTGCAATCAACGTCATCGCCCCCATCACCGCCAGCCCGATGCCGAACGCCACGACCGTAAAACCCATCACCTGACGGACATTGAGCTTGGCGATCGCCAGCAGGGGCAGCAGCCAGAACGGCTGGATCATGTTCGCCACGCCCTCACCGACGGCCACGGCCATGGAGATCAACCCGAGATAGGCCGGCGAGTGCTGGCCGATCGCCAGCGCCGAGTCGACCGCGACCGGCCCCTGCACCGCCCAGTGCCCGCCGCCGGAGGGCACGAACAGGCTGATGATCACCGAGCCGAGGAACGTCAGGAACGGCAGCGTGTACTGCGTCGCGCCGTTCACCAGCATCTGGGCCAGCAGCGTCTGCAGCGGCTCGGCGTCCTCGGCGCCCCGGTAGGCGAGAAGTCCGACCAGGCCGCCGTAGAGCGGATATTGCAACAGCAGCGGCCCGGATACCTTCGCGGCGCCGGTGAACGCCCGGATGAACCGGATCGGCGTGCGGTGCAGCAGCGCACTGGTGATGGTGAACAGCATGATCATCGAGGAGATGTTCAGCGCGAAACCACTCATCACGAAATACGCGATGCCCGCGGCGAACACCAGCACGTTGAGGATCCACAGGTTCTCCAGCCATTCGGCGAACGTCCTGGCGTCCTGCGGCTCGAGCGGCTGATCGTCGTCCTCGAAGACCGCGGGGTCCGGTGCCAGGCGCTCGGACGGCTCCATCCGCCACACCGCGAGCGCGAGCACCGCCAGCACGATGATCACGGACAGCCAGCTGTAGGGCTGGAAAATGGTGTGGCGCAACGGCACGATGAATCCGGTGATCCGGTGGATCACGTTGATCGGGCTGCCGGCATCGGTGTTCGCCAGCGCGATCGACGAGGAGAGTCCCTGTGTCCAGACGATGAAGCCCATGAATGCCGCGGCGATCAGGTAGCCGAAATGCGAGTCGGGGAAACGCCGTGCGACCTGTCGGGCGACCAGCGCACCGGCCACCAGGCCCAGGCCCCAGTTCAGCAGGGACAGCACCGCACTGACGGCAAAGCACAGCAGCGCCGCCTGGGCCTGGTTGCGCGGCATGGCCGCGACTCGGCCGATCGCCCGCTTGAGCACCGGCGCCTCGGCCAGCGTGTAGCCGGTCACCAGGATCAGCACCATCTGGAAGGCGAAGGTGAAGATGTTCTCCGACCCCCACACCCCGCTGTACCAGGCGCTCACCATGCCGTCAGCCGACGCTCCGCGCACCAGCACGGCGACCAGCCCGGCGACGATGAGGGTGAGGATCACCGCGAACAGATACGGATCGGGCATCAGGCGTTCGACGTAGCGGACGCTCAGCCCGGTGAGCGACTGCATGACGCCGCGACGTTTGGTCTGCTGCGCCGAGTTCGTCGTCATGGGGTGGCCCCTTCCCTGGAACGTCTCAGCGCATGGTGGCGTGCAGGGCGTCGGTCATCGCCTCGATGGCGGCCTCGCGCTCTAACGGCCAACCGTCGACCAGCCACAGATGCATGAAGGAGTCGACCATGGTGTACATCATCGCGATGGCCAGCCGCAGCTGCGCCTCGGTGGCACCGGGCATGGCGTCGGCCTCGATCCACTCGGTGACGTTGGCCTCCATGGTGGCTCGGTGCGCCGCGGCGAATTCGGGGTCGGCCGCGCGCGCCTGGTGCAGGGCGGTGTAGAGCTGCGGTGCGGAGGTGTAGAAGTCGACCACCTTCTCAAAGAAGGCTCGGATCGACGGCCGTCCCGAGCGGCCGCCGCGCGGGGCATCCTGCTGGTCCCACACGGTCATCCGGGTGTTGCGCAGCTCGCGCAGCACCGCCGCCTTCGAGTCGAAATGCAGGTAGAACGTCGCCCGCCCGATCCCGGCTCGGCGCACGATGTCATCGACGGTCACCGCGACGTAGCCACGTTCGGCGAAGGCCTCCAGGGCGGCGGCCATGATGTGGTCGCGGGTCATGATGCGGTGCCGGTCGCGCATCGTGAGTTTCGGCGCGGCGGAGGTCATTTGAGGATCACACCCTCCAGCTGGCCGGTGGAGCGCCAGGCGCTGAGCATCTCGAAGAACTCGACGGGCTTGCCGCCGAAGTTGGTCGACAGCATGCCGTGCGGATTCTCCCGATCCCCCTCGGAACTCAGGTAACTCGGCGTGCACTCGGCGTAGAAGGCCCGGGGCTTCTCCGACGCCGCCTCCATCGCGGCCAGCCAGTGCTCCTCGGCGGCCTTGGTGGCCTCGATGGTGCTCGCGCCGCGCTGCACGAACGTGCTGACCAGGTAGGCGAAATGGCGGGCCCGTTCCTCGGCGGTGTGGGTGTAGTTGGGGGAGACCCCGGATTGGGTGTAGCCGAGGAAGAAGCAGTTGGGGAAGCCGTGGGTCTGCAGGCCGTGCAGCGTCCGCATGCCCTTGGCCCACTTGTCACTCAGGCGCACGCCGTCGCGGCCGATGATCTCGAAGCCGAGCCGGCGGGTGAACTCGGTGCCCACCTCGAAGCCGGTTGCGAAAACCAGTGCGTCGACTTCGTATTCGACGCCGTCGACGACGACGGCGGTCTCGGTGAACCGCTCGACGCCGCTTCCGTCGGTGTCGACCAACGTGACATTGGTCCGGTTGAATGTGTCGAGGTACTGGTCGTGGTAGCCGGGACGCTTGCAGTTCAGCCGGTACCACGGCTTGAGCGATTCGGCGGTCTTGGGATCGCGAACGGTTTCATCGATTCGTGCGCGCAGCTGTTCCATCGCCTCATAGTCGGCGCGGAACAAGAAGTCCGCGATCTCGGTGGGCGTCATCTCGCGGCCGAGGCGCCGGGTCTCCCGGATCACCGCGGATTCGCTCAGTTGCAGGGCCTTCTGCGTCCAGCCGTCGTCGGTGAGATCGAGGTCCATCTCCACACCACAGGTGACGCGGGTGAAGTTCTCCATCCGCTCGCGTTGCCAACCGGGCTTCAGACTTGCCGCCCACTGCGGGTCGGTGGGGCGATTGCCGCGCACCGAGACGGTGCTCGGGGTCCGCTGGAATACGTAGAGCTGCTGGGCCCACTCACCGAGGTGCGGAATGCACTGCAGCCCAGTCGAACCGGTGCCGATGACGCCGACCCGCTTGTCGGCCAGCGCGGTCAACCCACCGAATTCGTCGCCGCCGGTGTAGCCGAAGTCCCAGCGGCTGGTGTGGAAGGTGTGCCCGCGGAACTCGTTGATGCCAGGGATGCCCGGCAGTTTCGGCCGGGTGAGCGACCCCGGCGAAACGGCGACCACCGTCGCGGTGAACGCGTCGCCGCGATCGGTGCTGATCTGCCAGCGGTTGGCCGACTCGTCCCAGCGCAAGCCGGTGACAGTGGTGCCCAGCAGTGCGTTGTCGTACAGGCGATAGTGCTTGGCGACGTTCTGCAGGTGCTCGCGGATCTCCGGGCCGTGCGCGTAGCGCTCGGTGGGAACGTAGTTCAGCTCTTCGAGCAGCGGCAGATAGATGTAGGACTCCACGTCGCACTGCACACCGGGGTAGCGGTTCCAGTACCAGGTGCCGCCGAAGTCGCCGGCGGTGTCGATCATCCGGATGTCGTCGATGCCGGATTCCTGCAGCCGGGCGGCAGCGAGCAGGCTGCCCAGACCGGCGCCGATGATCGCCACCTGGACGTGGTCGTGCACCGGGTCGCGTTCGGTGCGCTCGGTCCACGGGTCGTCGGCATAGTGCGAGAAATCCGCGGTGACCTCGATGAATTGGCTCACCGCGTCGGGTCGCAGCCGCTTGTCGCGTTCGAGCGCGTACTTGGCCCGTATCCACTCGGGGTCGTAGCCCGCCGGTTGAGGGTCCAGGGAAGCCGCCGTAGCTGGCATCGCGTCGTGCTCCTCGCATCATCCGATCTCGCTGGACATAGCGTCCAGTGAACAGACTAGGCGATATTTTGCCAGACACAACGTCTACGGCAGCGGTCGACGCAGCTCCCGGTCTGCGCTACGACGCCAGCGCGGCCGCGATGTCGTCGAGCGCCCGGTCGGCGTCGTCGAACGGCCAGCGGATGAATTCGTGGATCATGCCGTCGTAGCGCTTGACGCTGACGCGAACTCCCGCCTGGCGCAGTCGCGCACCGTACTGTTCGCCCTCATCGCGCAGTGCGTCGAATTCGGCGGTGACGATGAACGCCGGCGGCAGCTGGTGCAGGCTGGGGGCCAGCAGCGGCGAGACGTATTCCTCGAGCTTCTGGTGCTCGCCGGCGAGGTAGTGGTCCATGAACCACTGCTGGGTCGCCCGGCTGATGTTGCCGTACTTGCCGGCGAGCTCCCGGATCGAGACGTTCGATCGCCGAAAATCCACGTCGGGGTAGATCAGAACCTGATGGGCGATAGCGGGCCCGCCGGTGTCGCGGGCCATCAGGGCGACTACGGCAGCCAGGTTTCCCCCCGCACTGTCACCGGCGACGGCGATGTTCGTGCCGTCGCCGCCGAAGTCGACGGCGTGGTCGGCCACCCAGGTCGTGGCCGCGAAGCCGGCGTTGATCGCTGCCGGGTATTTGTGTTCGGGGGCCAGCGGATAGTCGACGGAGACGACGACCCGGCCGGTGCGGTTTGCCAGTGCCCGGGCCAGTCCGTCGTGGGTGTCGAGGTCGCCGAGCACGAAGCCGCCGCCGTGGAAGAAGACGATGACCGGGCGTGACTCGTCGGGCTGCGGGTGATAGATCCGGACCGGCAGATCGCCGGCTTGCGTCGCGATGATGCGATCCCGAACGCTGGCGACGGACTCGCCGGTGCCCAGGCTTTGGGTCAGCAGGCCCATGGCGTGTCGGACCTGTTGGGGAGCGAAGGTGTGCAGGTCGGCGAAGTTGGTGCCGGCCAAGCGGTCGAGGTGGTCTTGGGCCTGTGGGTGGAGTGGCATGACGTCGGACTCCTTTCCTTGCGGGCGGTTCCTCGCTAGTCTCTGACTTGAACCGCACTTCAAGTCAAGGAGAAGGCCATGCTGGACATCGCCGAAGTGGCCACCCGGTCCGGCTTGGCGTCATCGGCGCTGAGGTTCTATGAGCGGCGGGGGCTGATCAGCTCGGGCGAACGCAACGGCCTGCGCCGCACCTACGAACCCGCGGTGCTCGACCGGCTCGCGCTGATCAGCTGCGCCAAGGCGGCCGGGTTCACCCTTGCCCAGATCGAGCGGTTCCTGCGGGCCACGCCCAGCGACACCGAATTGCGGGCGCGAATGGCCGAGAAGGCCCACCAACTCGACGAGGAGATCGCCCGGCTCACCCGGATGCGCGACAGCCTCATCCATGCCGTGACCTGCACCCACACCCCGCTGGTCGAGTGCCCGGAGTTCAAGGCGCGCATTGCCGATGCCGACACGTAGCCCCATGCCGCACCAATGTCATCGGCGTCGACCCACCCGCGTTCGACTACTTCGCACCGGGCACGCACGACGACCCGGCGGCCTAGTCGCGCATCCGCAGCACGACTTTGCCGGCGGCGGTGCGGTGCTCCAACGCTGCCAGCGCGTCAGCGGCATCCTCCAGGGCAAACACCTCGGGTTGCGGCGCCGACACCGTCCCCGAGGCCAACAGCTGCTCCAGGGTGTCCCATTGCCGCTGCAGCTCGCCGGGATGCGACATCACCCACGCCCCCCACCCGACGCCGACCACGTCGATGTTGTTCAGCAGCAGCCGGTTCACCTTCACCGTGGGAATCTCACCGCCGGTGAACCCCACCACCAGCAGTTTTCCGCCGGGCGCCAACGACCGCAGCGAGTCGGTGAACCGGTCACCGCCGACCGGGTCGAGTATCAGATCCACACCCTTGCCGCCGGTCAACTCGGACACCGCGCCGCGGAATCCGTCGGCCAACACCGTGTCGGTGGCGCCGGCGGCCCGGGCCACCTCGGCCTTGGCCTCGGTGGAGACCACGGCGATCACCCGCGACGCCCCCAGCGGCTCCGCCAGCCGCAGCGTCGAGGTGCCGATGCCGCCGGCGGCGCCGTGCACCAGCACCGTGGCGCCCTGCGACAGCTTGCCGCGGGTGGTCAGCGCGAACAGCACTGTGAGGTCGTTGAACAGCAGTCCGGCGCCGGCCTCGAACGACACCACGTCAGGCAGCTTGAACACCTGCTCGGCGGGCAGGGCGATCACCTGCGCCATCGCGCCGTTGAGCATGGTCAGCGCGGCCACCCGGTCCCCGGCGCGCACATGCGCGCCCGCGGGGGCGCTGCGAACCACCCCGGCGGCCTCCCCGCCCGGCACGAACGGCAGCTCGGGTTTGTGCTGGTAGAGCCCGCGGGACTGCAGCACATCGGGGAAGGCCACTCCGGCGGCGTGCACGTCGATGATGACCATGTCGTCGCCGGACGGCTCGTCGAGATCGACCACCCGGGCGGCTGCCGGTCCGTCGAGCTGGGATATCTGTACCGCGCGCATGGGCGACCTCCGTATGTAGTGGCTGAGGAAAAACCTAAACCACCTCGGCGTAGACTCGCGATGCGGCAGCGTTGCCGCACTTTCGATGAGGTGGCGATGAGTGCTCTGAGTTCTTCGGGGTCCAGCAGGCGCCGAGGCGCCCGCACAATCCCGGCGGCGTTACCGCCCGCTCGCACCATGGCGGTCCGGGCCGCCGACGGAACCAAGCTCCACACCCAGGTGTTCGGCCCGGCAGACGGGTACCCGATCGTGCTGGCACACGGCATCACCTGCGCCATTCGGGTCTGGGGAAACCAGATCGCCGAGCTGGCCAAGGACTACCGGGTGATCGCCTATGACCATCGCGGCCACGGCAGCAGCGGGGTGCCCAAACGCGGTGGATACACCCTGACCCACCTGGCATCCGACCTGGACTCGGTGCTGGAGGCCACCCTGGCGCCCGGTGAGCG
Source organism: Mycolicibacter algericus DSM 45454 (assembly GCF_002086455.1). Classification (GTDB taxonomy): domain Bacteria; phylum Actinomycetota; class Actinomycetes; order Mycobacteriales; family Mycobacteriaceae; genus Mycobacterium; species Mycobacterium algericum. The sequence continues at coordinate 141,245 of NZ_MVHC01000001.1, read as the reverse complement.
CGCCGTCATCGCCGGGCATTCGATGGGCGGCATCGCGATCAGTGCCTGGTCGGACCGCTATCGCCACCGGGTCGAGGAGCGCGCCGACGCGGTGGCATTGATCAACACCACCACCGGCAACCTGCTGGCCGAGGTCGACCTGTTTGCGGTGGCGCCGCCGCTGCAGCGGGCGCGCGTGCAGGCGGCGCGGCGGGCGCTGCTGACGTTCGGCAGTGTCCCGATCGTCGGTCCGGCGAACTTGGCGGTCCGGCGATTCGTGCACATGCTCGCCGTCGGCGGTGAAGCCGATCCTGCTGTCACGTCATTGATCTGCGACCTGTTCGCCCGCACCCCGCCGGTCGGCCGCGGCCACTGGGTGCGGACTCTCGTCGACTCACTCGGCTACTCGTCCTACCTCAGCCTGGACGGGCTGACCGTGCCCACCCTGGTTGTCGGCAGCACCCGTGACCGGCTGCTGCCGATGGTGGCGTCGCGGCGCATCGCCGACCTGGCGCCCAACCTCACGAAGTTCGTCGAGGTCGGCGGGGGACACTGCTCGATCCTCGAACACCCCACCGTGGTGAATCGCGAGCTTCGCGACCTGGCCGAGCTGGTCAGCGGATCGGCGGGCGGCATGACAACCGACCGCGGAATCATCTCCTGACGGCGTTGAAGGTCCTCACGGCGCTGAGCGGACTGACCGGCGTCGCCGACCAGGCCCGCGAGTTGCGCGACGCCGGGGTGAGCGGCGTCTTCACCTTCGAGGGCCCGCACGACGTGTTCGCGCCGCTGACGCTGGCGGCCGGTGTCGGCGGCCTGGACCTGATGACCAACGTCGCGATCGCGTTCCCGCGCAACCCGATCCACCTCGCGCACCAGGCCAATGACCACCAGCTGCTCAGCGGCGGACGGTTCGTCCTGGGGCTGGGCACCCAGGTGCGCGCGCAGATCGAGAAGCGGTTCGGTGCGGCCTTCGACCGTCCGGTGGACCGCATGGTCGAGTTGGTCGGCGCCCTTCGGGCGATCTTCGAATCCTGGAACACCGGCGCCCGCTTGGACTTTCGCGGTCACTACTACCGGCACACGTTGATGACGCCGACGTTCAGCCCGGGGCCGAACCCGTACGGCGCCCCGCCGATCTACGTCGGTGCCCTGGGACCGCGGCTGACCCGGGCGGCCGCCGAACATGCCGATGGACTGCTGGTGATGCCGTTCTCCACCAAGCGATTCCTGCACCAGAACACCATGGCCGCGGTCCGCGACGGGCTGGCACACGCGGGGCGCGCACGAGAAGACTTCGCGGTGGTGCCCGAAATCATCGTGGCCACCGGCGCCACCGACGCCGAGCGAGAGACCGCCGAAGCCGCCACCCGGATGCTGCTCGGTTTCTACGCGTCCACACCCGCGTACGCCCCGGTGCTGGCCGCCCACGGCTGGGCAGCGCTGCAACCCGAACTCAACGCGTTATCGAAACAGGGGCAGTGGGCGCAGCTGGGGGCAGCGATCACCGACGAGATCCTGCACACCATCGCCGCATGCGGCACCCCGGCGCAGGTGGCCGCGCGCATCCGCGACCGGGTCGACGGCATCGCCGAGACGGTCTGTGTCTACCAGGCCGCGCCGATCGCCCCGGCGGTCGTCGGGGCGATCGTCAGCGAACTGAGCTAGGGCGCCATGGTGACCCAGTCGGGGAATCCCGTCGGGTCGTGGCGGCCCAGCACACCGTGCTCGTAGAGTCCCCAGCCCTCCACCGGGGCGTTGGCGTCGCCCTCGCGGCACACCGCACGCCCGACATGGTCGATCATCCCGAAACTGGTGCGCGCGATGACCGCCGGATCGGTCATGTCGTAGGTCAGCCGCTCGCTGAACTTCTCACCCTTCCATTCCCCGTGCAGCCAGTCGCTGTCGCCGCCGTATCCGCCGCCGACGTGAATCGGCACCGGCAGTTTGGATTCCACCTCGAAGATCACCGGGGTGCCGTCCGGCCGGGTCGCCTCGATGGTGGCACCGGTCGCGATGCGGGTGCCGGAACGGTAGCGGGTGGTCACCCGCGGCCAGCCCAGCTGCTCGACGCGGCCATCACGCCAGATCCTGGTGCAGTCGTTGAGTGAGCGGAAACCGTCGGGCTCCTCCTGGATGATCATCACCACCGCGAAATCGTCGAACGCAATCGGCACATACAGCCACCACATGCCGTCGAACGGCGGGTCGGCGGGCCGGCCTGCCGGTTCGCGTTCGCCGACCGGGCGGATACCCCAGGACCGGTCGCGCGACCCGATCCACACCGACGGGTCGACGGTGATCTGCTCGCCGTCGATCACGATCTGCCCACTCCAGGAACCCAGCTGGGCGAAGCGCTGCGCATCCAGGGTCACCCGGTTACCGGACCGCAGGATGTGCGGCTGTTCCTGCACGGCGTCGAACAGGCCCTGCCAGCGCAGGTCGAGCGCGATGCCCTCGGTCTCCTCGAGGATCACTCGCAGCGAGCGCAGCGGATCGGTGACCTCGATGCGGTAGGCCCCGACGTGCTGGTTGAGCCGATCCTGATCGATGGCATCCGACAGGTGCACCGCGGTCTGGGTGTCGCCGCGCCGTACCAAGACGAACGCGTCCTTGACACCGAGGTTGGGGTAGTAGCCGCAGCCGGTGATCACGAAGATGTCCCCGGTGCGGTCATGGGCGTTCAGGTAGCAGCGATCGTAGAAGTTGCGATCCGAGGAACCCGGCCAGGCGATCGGTTGCGGCAGTTGGTGAACCGGGTATTCGTCGAGTGGTCCCAGCATCAGTTCTGTTCTCCGATCAGCTTTTTGAGCAACCCTGCGTGGTAGAAGAGGGATTCGGGGTCGTCGGGCCGTTCCATCTCGCCGAAGTGCACCCGGCGGGCTCCGGTGCGCATGAACACGATCGCCCACATCAAGCCGGCGTAGACGTAGAACCAGTGCAGGTCCCCCAGTTCGACGCCGGTGAGCCGCTGGTAGCTGGCCCGCACGTCGTCTTCGCGCAGCACCTGCGGCAGCCCCGGCAACCCGGCCAGCCCGGCGAGTTCCTCGAAGACCCGGTGAGCGAAGATCACCCACGACACATCCAGTTCGCGCGGCCCCAGCGCCACCATCTCCCAGTCCAGCACGGCGACCGGGCGGAAGTCGCGGTAGAGCACGTTGCCGATCCGGGAGTCGCCCCAGCACAGCACCGTCTCGCCGGCGGCGACGTCGGCCGGCCAGTGCGCCTCCAGCCAGGTGATGGTGCGCTCCAGCAGCGGAGAGCGCCCGATGTCGGGCACCGCGAACTCATACCAGTCGCGGATGTGGGTGAAGTGCCGTTGCAGCGCGGATTCGCCGGCGCGGTGCTCGTCGAGGAAGTCGAACGTCGTTGCCGCGTCCGGAATCGCGTGCAGCTGGGCCAGCACCTCGACGGTGGAGTCCTGCAGGGTCCGTTGCTGTTCGGCGGTCGCGTCGGCGAACCAGTTGCCGCCGAAGGTGTACGGCATGACGTCGGGTGGCACCTCGCCATCGACGCGGTCCATCAGAAAAAACGGCCGGCCCAGCACCTCGCCGGTGGTTTCGATCCAGCGGACCTTCGGCACCGGGACGCCGGTGAGCTCACCGACCCGACGCATGACCTCGAACTGGTGGTCCAGCCGGTAGGCCGGAAACACCGGGACGTCTTCGTCGGTGGGCGCCACCCGCATCACCCAGCGCTGCTCGAGCGGTGCACCCTTCGAGATCCAGCGGCCGGTGAGCATGATCGTCTCCGACGACATGCCGTTGGTGTCGACCCCGCTTTCGACGGTGATCTCCGGCGTGGCACCGCCGGGCAACTGGGTGGCGAGCCAGCGAGACATTACCGTGGGCAGGGTGGTGACATCACGGCTGGAACGTTGGATCCGGCCGACGTCGGTTTCCACAGTCGGTTGGTCGACCACGGCTTCGCCCCTCCGTTAAGCTTGAGCTAATTACGATACGACAGGTAGCGTTATGAAAGCAGAACCTTCAGCGGTTGACAAGGGGTCCGGCGCCGGACGGCCTCGCGATCCCCGTATTGACGCTGCCATATTGCAGGCTGCCGCGGAACTGGTTGTCGAAGTCGGATATTCGAATCTGAGCCTGGCGGCCGTCGCGGAGCGAGCCGGCACGACCAAGACCGCGCTGTACCGCCGGTGGCCCAGCAAGGCCGAACTGGTGCACGAGGCCGCGTTTTCGGTGCCACCGAGTGCGGTGACCACGCCGCCCGGCGACGTGTCAGGGGACCTCCGGGCGATGATGGCCGGTGCGCGCGACGCGTTCACCAACCCGGTGGTGCGGGCCGCGCTGCCCGGCCTGATCGGCGACATGGCCGGCAACGCGGAGTTGACCGCGCGCATCCTCGAACGCTTCACGGGCCTTTTCGAGGTGATGCGTCACTGGGTGGCCGATTCGGTGAGCCGCGGCGACGCCCGACCCGACGTCGACCCCGACCGGCTGGTCGAATTGATCGGCGGTGCAACGCTGCTGGGCATGATGCTGCGGCCCGATGAGGATCTCGGTGACGACTGGGTGGAACGAACCGCCGCCATCGTCGCCCACGGCGTGATGGCATAAGACGATGTCGGCGTCGATGCAACCGCAGCCCTTCCCGGCCGAGTGGGCATCGCTGCTGGTGCTGGTGCCCCATCCCGACGATCCCGAGTACGGGATGGCCGCCGCCGTGGCCAAGTGGACCGCGGCGGGCAAGACCGTCCGCTACGCGCTGGCCTGCCGTGGCGAGGCCGGTATCGAGGGAATGCCACCGCAGCAGGCCGGGCCGCTCCGGGAGGCCGAGCAGCGGCGGGCGGCGGCTATCGTGGGTGTGCATCCGGAAGAGGGGGTCGACTTCTGGGACTTCCCCGACGGCGATATCCGTAACACGCCGGAGTTGCGCGCCAAGATCGCCGCGGTGATCACCGAGGTCCGCCCCGAGGTGGTGGTGAGCATCTACGGCGGCGCGCAGTTCGGCCCCAACGCCCCCAACCAACGCGACCACATCGAGTTCGCCGCCGCGGTCACCGACGTCTGGGACACCCTGGAGAAGCCGCCGCGCTGGCTGTTCCAGAACGGGCCTGACCCCACCCACCTCGAGGCCGTGGACGGCTACCTGGATGCTGCGGTAGACGCCCTGGCCGCGCACGAGGTGTATCTAGCTGTGCTCGATCCCGACACCCCGGTGCGCGAGCAGGCGCGCGCGGTGATCGACATGACGACACCGGCGCAGCATGGCGCGCGGGTGGCCGGGTTCAGTCTGCAACGGACCACGGCCCGATGAGCCGGCCGGTACTGCGGATCGGCGTGCTCGGCGCCGCGCGGATCACCCCGGTGGCGTTGCTGAAACCCGCTGCCGACAACCCCGAGGTGGTGGTGAGCGCGGTCGCGGCGCGTGACGCCGGGCGGGCGCGGGCGTTCGCCGCCAAGCACGGCATCGGTCGGGTCCACGACAGCTATGACGCGCTGATCGCCGACCCGGAGGTCGATGCGGTCTACAACCCGCTGCCCAACAACCTGCACGGGCGGTGGACGCGGGCGGCGCTGGCCGGCGGAAAGCACGTGCTGTGCGAAAAGCCGTTCACCGCCAATGCCGACGAGGCCCGCGAGATCGCGGCGGTCACGGCCAAGACCGACCGGGTCGTGATGGAGGCGTTCCACTACCGCTATCACCCGATGACATTGCGCATCGAGGAGATCATCGACTCGGGGGAGTTGGGAACGCTGCAGCGGGTGGAGGCCGCCCTGAGCTTCCCGCTGCCCCGGTTCTCCGACATCCGCTACGACCTCTCGCTGGCCGGCGGGGCGCTGATGGACGCCGGCTGTTACCCGGTGCACATGGTCCGCACCTTTGGCGGGGCGACGCCCGAAGTCGTCTCCGCGCAGGCGAAACTGCGCGACCGCCAGATCGACCGGGCCATGACCGCGCAGTTGCGGTTCCCGGCCGGGCATACCGGGGCGATTCGCTGCTCGCTGTGGTCATCGAACCTGCTGCAGGTCAGCGCCCGCGTGATCGGTGATCGTGGCGAGCTGCGGGCGCTCAACCCGCTGATGCCCCAGTACTTTCACCGGTTGCGGGTCCGCTCGGAGCAGGGCAGGCGCGTCGAGCGGTTCGGCCACCGGGCGTCGTATGCCTATCAGCTCGATGCGTTCGCCGACGCCGTGCTGCGCGGCGCGCCGGTGCGGACCACGCCGGAGGACGCGATCGAGAACATGACCGTCATCGACGCGATCTACACCGCTGCCGGCCTGGCGGTGCGGCAACCCGGCTGAGCACGGAGCGACTTCCGGCTCGGGCTTCTTCAGGCGTCGTGGCCCGCTTCGATGTCGCCGACGTCGCAGAACGCCAGTAGGCCGCCGGTGCGCGGGGGTGCGTACCCGGCGATCGGTTCCAGCAGATAACCCAGGTGGTCGCCGAGTTCGATACGGCTCAGCGTCTTGCCGACGAACCATGCCGGCGCGTCGTCCAGGATCGGCATGCCGGCGGGGCCGCTGTGCCAGGAGCAGTGCTCGAATTTGTCGATGTCGTCCCCGGTTCGGCCGCCGAAAAGCCGGGCGAGCTCCATGTCACGGCGCGACAGGACATGAACGGCCAAATGGTCGGATCGGGCTGCGACCCTGAAGGTGTGGTTGCGTTCGGACATCCCGACCAGAAACCGCGGTGGCTGCAGGCTGGCCTGGGTGGCGAACCCGACCAGACATCCCGAGGCATGACCGTCGGCCGCAGTGGTCACCACGAACATGGTGTAGTCCAGCATCGCGACCAAGCGCTGAAACGATTCGTCGTCCACCCGTCCATGATGTACCCGCTGGCGCCGGCGTGCCCGCGAACTGCCGCTCGGGCGCGCCTCGGTGGTGGACCGTGGCTACGGAAACGCCAGCCGGAAGAGGTTGAGCAGCACGGTGCCGAGCTGCCTGGGCAGCGAACCGGTGTTGTACGGGATACCGTAACGCCGGCAGATGTCGCGGACCTCCGGCGCGAGCTCGGCGTAGCGGTGCGCGGGCAGGTCCGGGAACAGGTGGTGCTCGATCTGGTGCGATAAGTTGCCGGACAGGATGTGAAACAGCTTCCCGCCGTTCATGTTCGCGGTACCGAGGATCTGGCGGTAGTACCACATGCCGCGGGATTCGTCGCGGGCCTCCTCAATCGTGAACACCCGGGCTCCGTCCGGGAAATGCCCGCAGAACGTGATGGCGAAAGTCCACATGTTGCGGATCAAGTTCGCCGCCAGGTTGCCGGTCAACACGAACCGCCTCGATCGGCCGCCCAGCAGCGGGAATGCGACGTAATCCTTCAACACCTGACGGAAGACCTTGCGCACGATCACCCTCAGGGCTTCGCGTTTGTCGGCCATGGTGATCTCGTGGGGCATCCGCTCGATCTCCAGCTCGTAGCCCGCCAAACTGTATTGGAACAACACGAAACCCAGTAGCGCGTTGATCGGGTTGAGCAGCTTCTGCCAATCCCAGGGCTGGTCTTTCTTCACCCGCAGGACGGCGTAACCGATGTCGCGATCCAGGCCGATGATGTTGGTGTAGGTGTGGTGTAGGTAGTTGTGGGCATAACGCCAGTGGTCGGACGGGCAGGCACTGTCCCACTCGAACGTGGGGCCGTGCAGCGCCGGATCGCCCATCCAGTCGTACTGGCCGTGCATGACGTTGTGGCCGATCTCCCAGTTGTCGAGGATCTTCGACATGGACAGCATCGCGACGCCGGCCAACCAGGCGGGCCGGCGGACGCCGGCGAACATCAGCACGCGACCGCCGACCTCCAGGGTGCGCTGTATTCGGACGATCCGACGGATATAGTCGGCGTCCCGCTTGCCGAGGTCGGCCAGCACCCGGGTCCTGATGGCGTCGAACTCACGGCCCAAGGCATCGGCCTGGGCAGGGGTTAGCGTCATCTCCGGTTCTGACATGATTGGTTCCCGGCGTCCTTTACAAGCTGAGTTCGACGTCGCCGACCGGGATCGAGACGCAGATCTGGATATTCTCTTCGCCCGCGTCCGAAAGTGCCCAGGTAATCAGATTTTGCACCGTGCCAACGGTTTTGCGGCAGGTGCACGTCTTGCAGAGACCCATCCGGCAGCCGCTCGCCGGCTGCAGACCGGCGGACTCGGCCTGCAACAGCAGCGGCCGGCCGTCGTCGACCACCGTGACGTTGCTGCCGAGGAAGGTCACGCGTCCACCGGCCGGATCGGCGGCCGGTGCGAACCGCGGCGGCATGAAGTTCTCGGCAATCGCATCGGCGCAGTGCTCTCGCACCGCCGCAACCAGGGCCGGCGGGCCGCAGACATACACCAGGTCGGGAGCCGGCATCGCGGCCTTCAGATGATCGGCGCCGAAATGGCCATGCAGTTCGCCGTCGAGCTTCGCTGGACCGTTGGCTTCGGTAGATCGGGTGAACCCGTGCAACACCCGCACGCCGGGCCTGGCGGCAAGCTCGTCGCGGTAGCAGGCCTCAGCGCGGCTGCGGGCATAGTGAACGAAGCTGATCTCGCCACCCGCGGCGACATGACCCTCGGCCAGCAACGTGCGCAGCATGGACATCACCGGGGTGATGCCACTACCGCCGGAGATCAGCAGGATCCGCTGCGGCCGGACGGCCGGCAGCACGAAATCGCCACTGCCGCCGGTGAGCCCGACCACCAGGCCCGGGCGGGCGTGATCGCGCAGGTAGCTCGAGACCAGTCCACCGTCGTGTAAGCCGACGGTCAGCTCGACGAGTCGTTGCCCCTCGGCATTGGCAGGCGAGTAGCAACGAGTGTGGCGCCGCCCGTCGATGTCCACGGTGAGATTCAGGTGCTGCCCGGCTCGAAAGCCGGGAAACGCGGCGTTGGGCTGCAATGTCATGGTGACGCTGCGCGGCGTACTGCGATGCACCGCGATGACCTTCGCTCGCGCCTCGCCCGGCGACCAAGTCGGCGTTACCAGCTCGGTGTACCGGTCGATGCGGTGCGGCCAGGTCAGTACCTCGGCCAGGCGCGAGACCAGCGCACGGCGCTTGGAGACTTGTCTGGCCATGGGAAGAGTCGATGCGCCTTTGACTGGAGATCAGCGGTCCATTTACGTGGAGTATACGACGCGACGGGCGACAGCCGACTCCAGGGTTGTCGGGGCCGGTCGGGCCAGTCCGTCGCGTACGAGCGTCAGAACGCGAACTGCGTCGCGGCGTCCACCAGGTCGAGCAGCGGTTGCGGAAACACGCCCAGCACCACGGTGACCGCGGCACACAACGCGATCGCCGTCTTACTCCACACGCTGGGCTGCACCAGTTGCGGCGGGTTGTCGGGGGAGTCGGTGAAGAACATCAGCACGATCACCCGCACATAGAAGTAGGCGGCGACACCGCTGGCGATCACACCGATCACCACCAGCGGGACGGCGCCACTCTCGGCGGCCGCGGCGAACACAGCGAACTTGCTGATGAACCCACTGGTCAACGGGATGCCCGCGAACGCCAGCAGGAACATCGAAAACAGCAGTCCCACAATGGGATAACGCTGTCCTAATCCGGCCCATCGCGACATGTCGAGCTCTTCTTCACCGCCGGGCCCGCGGATCAGGTTCACGACGGCGAACGCGCCGACGGTGGAGAAGCTGTAGGCGGCCAGGTAGAACAGCGTCGATGAGACACCCGCCGGGATCGCCGCCAGCACACCGGTGAGCACGAAACCGACATGGGCGATCGAGGAGTAGGCCAGCATCCGCTTGATCTCGGTCTGGGTGATCGCCGCAATGGTGGCGACCACCATGGTCAGCACCGAGATCAGCCACAGCAGCGGGCGCCACTGGTCGTGCAGCGCCGGCAGTGCGACATAGACGATCCGCAGCATCGCCCCGAACGCGGCGACCTTGGTCGCGGCCGCCATGAAACCGGTGATCGGCGTCGGTGCGCCGACGTAGACGTCGGGGACCCAGGAGTGGAACGGCACCGCGCCGACCTTGAAGAACAGCCCCACCAACAGCAGTCCGGCGCCGATCAGCGCCAGCGGATCGTTGCTGTGCGAGAACAGCTGCTCGCCGATCTCGGACAACGTCAACGAGGCGGTGGTGCCGTAGAGCAGGGCGGCCCCGAACAAGAACAGCGCCGAGGAGAACGCGCCCAGCAGGAAGTACTTGAGTGCCGCCTCCTGCGACAGCAGCCGACGGTACCGGGCCAGCCCGCACAACAGATACAGCGGCAGCGAGAGCACCTCGAGGGCCACGAACATCGTCACCAGATCGTTGGCCGCCGGGAACACCATCATCCCGCCGATCGCCAGCATCGTCAGCGGGAACACCTCGGTCTGGATCATCCCGCTGCGGGCCGCGTCGAGTTCGGCGACGCTGCCCGGCACCGCCGAGGCCTGCGGGGTGAAGGAGTCCAGGCCTGCCTGCCCGCGGACGGCGAGCGACGCAGTGGGTGCGGTCGCGGCGCCGGGCCCCTCGGGAGCTCCCGCGCCGGTGTTGCGTTCGGCGATGAAGACGACGGCCATGATCCCGACCAGCAGCACGATGCCCTGCAGCACCAGCGCCGGCCGGTCGACGGCGACCGCGCCGAGCACCGTGATGTGGCCGTCGGCCGGCAGATCACGTCCCACGGCGACAAGGCTGATGAACGCTGCGGCCAATCCGCCGATGGCGAGCAGAACCTGCATCAGATAGCGCGCCCGTCGCGCCGCGAACGCCTCGAACAGCACGCCGGTGACCGCGGTGCCGAAGACGATCAGCAGCGGCAACAACAGGTCGTACTCGATGTGGGGTGTTGGCATGCCCGACATGGTCAGTGCGCCCCCTCAGCGGTCAGCGGTGCCGGGTCGGTCTCACCGATCGTGGTCAAGGTGTGCGCGACGCCCGGATTGATGATGTCGAGCACCGGTTTCGGGTAGAAGCCCAAGAACACCAGCAACGCGATCAACGGCGCGACGACGACGAGCTCGCGGGGTACCAGATCTCGGATGCGTTCGTTGCCCTCGGTGACCGGACCGGTCATCACCCGCTGATACAGCCACAACATGTAGATCGACGACAGCACCAGCGCGGTGCTGCCGACGGCCGCCGCCAGCCAGTACCGGTTGAAGGTGCCCACCAATACCAGGAATTCGCTGATGAACGGGGCCAGCCCGGGCAGCGACAGGGTCGCCATCGCCGCGACCATGAAGGTACCGGCCATCACCGGGGCCACCTTCTGCACGCCGCCGTAGTCGGCGATCGCCCGGGTGCCACCGCGCCGAGAGATCAGGAACCCGGCGATCAGGAACAGTGCCGCGGTCGACAACCCGTGGTTGAGCATGTACAGCGTGGAACCGCTCTGGCCCTGGCTGGTCATCACGAAGATGCCCAGGATGATGAAGCCGAAGTGCGAGATCGACGTGTAGGCGATCAGCCGCATGATGTCGCGCTGGCCGATCGCCACCATCGCCCCGTAGACCACCCCGATCACCGCCAACACGATGATCGCCGGACGGAAATACGTTGAGGCGTCGGGGAACAGCTGCAGACAGTAGCGCAGCATGCCGAAGGTCCCCACCTTGTCCATGACCGCCATCATCAGCACCGCGGTGGCCGGGGTGGATTCCACCGCGGCGTCGGGCAGCCACCGGTGCAGCGGCCACAGTGGCGCCTTGACCGCGAACGCGAACATGAACCCGGCGAACAGAAGTTTGAGCACGCCCGGATCCACCGTGGTGGTGGCGGACGAGAACAACGAGACCAGTTCGCGGAAATCGAAGGTGCCGCCCGACGTGCCCTCCCGGGCGCTCACCATGTACACGCCGATCACCGCGGCCAGCATGATCAGGCCGCCGAACAGGTTGTACAGCAGGAACTTCAATGCCGCTTGGGAACGCTTGGCGCCGTTGCCGAAGCCGCCGATCATGAAGTACATCGGGATCAGCATCGCCTCGAAGAAGACGTAGAACAGCAGTACGTCCAGCGAGACCAGCGAGATCAGCACCATCGCCTCGACGGCTAGGGTGAGTGCGGCGAAGGCGTGCGGCCCGCGGCCTGACGATCGCAAGCGCGGCGGAGCCTGCGGAGTCGGGCGCTGCGGGTCGTCAGCATCGGCACCGCGCTTACCCTCACCGTCGTTCCAGCCGGCAAGCATCAGCAGCGGCACCAGCCCGGCGGTCAGCAACGCCAGCACCACCGCGATACCGTCGACACCGAGCGTGTAGCGCGCCCCGAAAGCCGGTATCCAGGCATGGGATTCGACGAACTGATACGGGGCGGCGACCGGGGTGGTGTCGAACTCGACGGTGATCACCACCGCTATCGCCAGCGTCACCAGGCTCACCAGCAGGCCGGTCAGCTTCGCCAGTCGCGCCGCTCCGGCCGGCAGCGCGATCACGGCGCCGGCACCGACCAGGGGCACCAACCAGAGCAGGCTCAGCCAGGGCAGGTTCATGTTCACAGTTGCACCGCCAGGACTACCGCGACGACCAGCACCGCGCCGGCCAGCATGGTCAGCGCATAGGAGCGCACGAACCCGGTCTGCAAGCGCCGCATCAAAAGCGATGCGAGCGCGACCAACCCGGCTCCGGTGTTGACCGAGCCGTCCACCACCCGGTCGTCGACGTCGACCAGGGCTTGCGCCAGTCGGTTACCCGGACGCATGAACACCTCCTCGTTGAAGGCATCGCCGTAGAGATACTGGCGGGCGGCCACCGTCAGGGGCGACACGTCGGTGGGCTCGGTGATGGGTATCGGCTTACGGCCGTACCTGCGGTAGGCCACCGCCACCCCGAGCAGCACGACCCCCAGCGTGATGGCACCGGTGAGCCAGGCCGGGATGAGATGCGCCGCTTCGTGGCCGGCCGCCGCGGCCCCGGTCACCACCGGTTCCAGCCAGTGCTCGAGGCGACCGCCGATGGCCAGCGCGGCTCCGGAGAACACGGCGCCGACGGCCAGCACGATCATCGGCCAGGTCATCACCCGCGGGGACTCGTGCGGATGTTGCAGCGCCCGTTCGTGGCTCACCTCGCTCTCGTCCGCCGCCCAGCGACGCTCACCGCCGAATGTCATCAGCATCACCCGGGTCATGTAGAACGCGGTGATCCCGGCACCCAGGATGGTCACCGCGCCCAAGATCCAGCCTCGCGTCCCGCCGGTTGCCAGCGCGGCCTCGATGATCGCGTCCTTTGACCAATAGCCGGCGAACGGCGGCACCCCGATGATCGCCAGATAGCACAGGCCGAACGTCACGAACGTCACCGGCATGAAGGCACGCAGCGCGCCGTAGCGGCGCATGTCCTGTTCGTCGTTCATCCCGTGCATCACCGACCCCGAGCCCAGGAACAGTCCGGCCTTGAAGAAACCGTGGGTGAGCAGGTGCATGATCGCGACGGCGTAGCCGGCCGGGCCGAGGCCCGCGGCCAGCACCATGTAGCCGATCTGGCTGACGGTGGAGGCGGCCAGCGCCCGCTTGATGTCGTCTTTGGCGCAGCCGATGATCGCACCGAACAGCAGCGTGATCGCACCGACCACCACGACCGCGAGGCGCGCGTCGGCGGACAGGTCGAACACCGGGCCGGACCGCACGATCAGGTACACCCCGGCGGTCACCATGGTGGCGGCGTGGATCAGCGCCGACACCGGGGTGGGGCCCTCCATCGCGTCGAACAACCAGGCCTGCAGCGGAACCTGCGCGGACTTGGCGCATGCGCCCAGCAACAGCAGCAACCCGATGGCGGTGGTCCACCCGCTGGACCCGGCCTCTTCGACCGCGCCGAACAGCCCGTCGAACGACAGCGTGCCGAAGCCGGCGAACATCACGAACATGGCCAGCGACAGCCCGATGTCGCCGACCCGGTTGGACACGAATGCCTTCTTGCCGGCCGCCGCCGCGACCGGCCGCGCGTACCAGAACCCGATTAGCAGGTAGGACGCCAGGCCGACACCTTCCCAGCCGACGTAGAGGCCCAAATAGTTGTCGGCGACGACCAGCAGCAGCATCGCGGCGACGAACAGGTTCAGGTAGGCGAAAAAGCGTCGCCGGTCGGGGTCGTGCTTCATGTAGCCGATCGAGTAGATGTGGATCAGCGCGCCGACCCCACTGATCAGCAACACGAAGCAGATCGACAGTTGATCGATCAGGATCCCGAAGTCGACCTGCAGCGCACCGACCGGCACCCAGCTGAACAGGTGGCTGTGAATCGCCCGGTCCTCGCCGCTGCGGCCCAGCATCTCGGCCAGCAACGCGAGCCCGATCCCGAACGAGGAGAGCACCGCGGCACAGGCCAGCAGGTGTCCCCAGCGGTCGGTCCGTCGCCCGCCGAGCAGCAGGATCAACGCGCCGGCCGCCGGCAGGGCCACCAGCAGCCAGCTCAGCTGGCTCAGATTCGTCATAGAGCTTCCCAACTCCTAGCCGCGCAGTAAGTTCGCGTCGTCGACCGACACGGATCGCCGGGCCCGGAAGATCGTCATGATGATGGCCAGGCCGATAACGACCTCGCAGGCGGCGACGACCATCGTGAAGAAGGCCACCATCTGGCCGTCGAGCGCCGAGTGCAGCCGGGCGAAGGTGACGAACGCCAGATTGGCGGCGTTGAGCATCAGCTCGACGCACATGAACATCACCAACGCGTTGCGCCGCAACATCACTCCGGTGGCGCCGAGGGTGAACAGCATCGCCGACAGGTAGAGATAGTTCTCCGGGTTCACTGGCCTGATTCCTCCCCGTTGCTCGCCGGAGCCATACGCCGCTCCGCAGCATCGTCGTCGGCGTGGGCCGCGTTGCCGGTGGCGCCGACCCAGCGGTGCTGCAAGGTGTCCGACACCGACAGCTCCGAGTAGGAGCCGTCGGGCAGTCGCGCGGCGATGTCCACGGCGTTGTGGCGGGCGTAGACGCCCGGCGTCGGCAGCGGGGTGGGGCGGTTGCCGGACCGGAAGCGCAGGATGGACAGCTCCCGCTGCGTCAGCCGCGGTTGCAGCCGCTCCCGATGCGTCAACACCATGGCCGCGACCACCGCGGTGATCAGCAGCGCACTGGTGAGTTCGAAGGCCCACAGGTAACGGGTGAAGATCAGCGCCGCCAGCCCCTCGACGTTGCCCTGGCCCACCATGCCGGAGTCGGCCGAGCCGCCGGTGGCCGGGGCGCCGATTCCGCGCAGGTGCATCGTCGCGCCGCCGATCCCGGCGATCAGCAGCACCCCGAAACCGATCCCGGCGAGGGTCGAGGCGATCCGCTGGCCGCGCAGCGTCTCCACCAGTGACTCGGCGGAGTCGACCCCGATCAGCATCATCACGAACAGGAACAGCATCATCACCGCGCCGGTGTAGACCACGATCTGCACCACGCCGAGGAACATCGCGTCCTGGACGAAGTAGAAAACGGCCAGCGAGAGCATCGTCATCGCCAGGAACAGTGCCGAATACACCGCTTTGGCGGCGGTGACGACCCCGATGGCGCCGACCAGGGCCAGGGCGCCGAGGACCCAGAAGGTCACCGCCTCCCCGGTGGAGGTGCGGACGACGATGTCGGAGGCAAGCAGTGCGGCGTCCATCAGGCTTTGCCCTGTTTCTTCCGGTCCAGCATGACGAACAGGTCCGGGTTCTCGTCGAGCCCATCCGGGCCGACCCTGCCCAGGTAGTAGTCCTTCTCGGTGGCGCCGGGCGGCATCGGGTGCGGCGGTGCGGTCATGTCGGGCTCCAGCGGCGCCAGCAGCTGGTGACGTTCCAAGATCAGGTCGGCTCGGTTGTCCGCGGCCATCTCGTAGTCGTTGGTCATGGTCAGCGCGCGCGTCGGGCAGGCTTCGATGCACAGTCCGCAGCCGATGCAGCGCAGATAGTTGATCTGGTAGACCCGGCCGTAGCGTTCGCCGGGCGAGAAGCGTTCGTCGTCGGTGTTGTCGGCGGCCTCCACGTAGATGGCATCGGCCGGGCATGCCCACGCGCACAGTTCGCAGCCGATGCACTTCTCCAACCCGTCCGGATGCCGGTTGAGCTGGTGGCGGCCGTGATAGCGCCGCGCCGTCGGCTTCTTCTGCTCCGGGTAGCCGTCATTGATCGGCCGCCTGAACATCGTTCGCCAGGTGACGCCGAACCCGGCGAGCGCGTCTCTGAGCTTAGCCATTGACATCCTCCTTGACCCGCGGTGAATTTCGCTGCGGCAGCGGTGGTGTCGGAAAAGAACCTTCGGATGCGACGACCGGCTCAGACGCGGGCTCGTCCGGCACGGTGTTCACCGCGCTGAAGCGGCGGTGCAACACCGCCAGCACCAGCAGCGTGGTGAGTGTGCTGATAGCGATCAGCACCGCCTCCCAGTGCTGGTAGCCCTCGTTGCCCAGGCTGCGCATCACCGCCGCGAGCAGCACCCACAGCAGCGCCACCGGGATCAGGATCTTCCAGCCCAGCGCCATGAACTGGTCGTATCGCAGCCGGGGCAGGGTGGCGCGCAGCCAGATGTACATGAAGATGAATCCCCACACCTTGGCGGTGAACCACAGCAGCGGCCACCATCCCTGGTTGGCGCCGGCCCACAGGTTCAGCGGGAACGGCGCGTGCCAGCCGCCGAAGAACAACGTGACGGCCAACGCCGAAACCGTGGTGATGTTGATGTATTCGGCCAGGAAGAACAGCGCGAACTTCAACGACGAGTACTCGGTGTGGAATCCGCCGACGAGCTCGCCCTCGGCTTCGGGCAGATCGAACGGCGCCCGGTTGGTCTCACCGACCATCGCGGTCAGATAGACCATGAACGACGGCAGCAGCAGGAACGCGAACCAGATCCGGTCCTGGGCGGCCACGATGCTCGAGGTGGACATCGTCCCGGCGTAGAGGAACACCGACGCGAACGACAATCCCATCGCGACTTCGTAGGAGATCACCTGCGCGGTGGAGCGGATGCCGCCCAACAGCGGGTACGGCGACCCGGACGACCAGCCGGCCAGGATGATGCCGTACACCCCGATCGAGGACATCGCCAAGATGAACAACACCGCGATCGGCAGGTCGGCCAGTTGCAGATCGGTGCGATGGCCCAAGATGCTGACCTCCGGGCCGAACGGGATCACCGCGAACGCGGTGATCGCCGGCACCGTCGAGATGACCGGAGCCATCACGTAGATCGCCCGGTCGACGCCGGCGGGGACGATGTCCTCCTTGAGGGCCAGCTTGATGCCGTCGGCAAGGCTCTGCAGCCAGCCCTTCGGTCCGACCCGGTTGGGGCCGGGCCGCATCTGCATGCGCGCCAGCACCTTTCGTTCGATGACGATGGCGAAAAGCACTGTCAGTACCAGGAATGCGAAGACGGCCAGCACTTTGGCCAGCACCAGCCACCAGGGAGTGCTCATGATCTGCGTCCAATCCGTACCACCGCCCCGGGGCCGACCCCGAGATTGCGGTGCACCGCTGAGTCAGAGGAATTCATCGGCAGCCACACCACCCGGTCCGGCATCTCGGTGATGACCAGCGGCAGGGCGACCTCTCCGTGCTCGGTGCCGACCGTGATCTGATCGCCGGCCGCGACACCGATCTCGGTGGCGGTCGGCGCCGAGAGCCGCGCCACCGGTTTGCGGGCGGTACCGGCAAGGTTCGGCTCGCCGGCCTGCATCAGCCCGTTGTCGAGCAGCATGCGCCAGCTGGCCAGCACGGCTTCACCGGAGCCCGGCTGCCCGGGCCGGCCCGCCGCCACGTCGGGGGAGGCCACCCGTTCGCCGTTCCAGGCGCCCAACCGGGTCAGCTCCTCGCGCGCCGCCGCCACAGTGGGAAGCCCGAGGTCGACGCCCATCTCCTCGGCGAGCGCGTCGAGCACCCGCACGTCGGACAAGGTGCCGCGCTCATCCAGGGCGGCGCCGAACCGACGGGGCCGGCCCTCCCAGTTGAGGTAGGTGCCGGTCTTCTCGACCGCCGCCGCGATCGGCAGCACCACGTCGGCGCGTTCGGTGACCTCGCTGCGCCGCAACTCGATGCTCACCAGGAATCCGACCGAGTCCAGGGCGGCCACCGCCGCGGCCGGGTCGGCCAGGTCACCGGGTTCGATCCCGCCGACCAGCAGCGCCCCCAGTGTCCCGTCGGCGGCAGCCGCCAGGATGGCGTCGGTGTCACGCCCGGGCTGGGACGGCAGCTCGTCGGGGCCGTCGAGGCCCCAGGCCCGTGCCACCTCGGCCCGTGCGGATGCATCGCCGAGTGGGCGTCCGCCCGGCAGCAGGCCGGCCAGGGCGCCGCTGTCGAGCGCGCCGCGCTCCCCGGCGCGCCGCGGCACCCATGCCAGCCGCGCCCCGGTCGCCTCGGCCAGCCGAACCGCTGCGGACAGCGCGCCGGGCGAGCCCGCCAGCCGCTCGCCGACCAGCACCACCGCACCGGGTTGGCGCAGCTTTTCGTTGAGCTCGGCATGGCTGGAGCCGTCGAGGATGCCGTCCAGCGCCGCCGCCTCACCGCCCGGAGCGGTCGGCAGCAGGGTGCCGAACATCTTGGTCAGCGCGCGGTCGGCGAACGGCGCGACGGCGAACACGCCGGCGCCCTTCTTGCGGGCGGCCTTGCGCAGCCGCAGGAAGATGATCGGCGACTCTTCCTCGGGCTCCAGGCCGACCAGCAGCACCGTGGCAGCGGTTTCCAGGTCGGCGTAGCTCACGCCGATTCCGCTGCCGGCCACCCGGGCGGCCAGGAACGCGGCTTCCTCGGCGGACAGGGTACGCGCCCGGAAGTCGATGTCGTCGCCGCGCAGCGCCACCCGGGTGAACTTGGCGTAACCGTAGGCGTCCTCGGCGGTCACCCGGCCGCCCACCAGTACGCCGGTGCGTTCGCGCGCCGCGGCCAGGCCGCGCGCCGCTACCGCCAGCGCATGCGGCCACGAGGTGGGGACTAGCTCGCCCCTGTCGTCGCGCACCAGCGGGGTGCTGATCCGGTCGGGCTGGACGGCGTAGGTGAACGCCCAGCGCCCTTTGTCGCAGTTCCACTCTTCGTTGACGTCCGGGTCGTCGCCGGCCATCCGCCGCATCACCTTGCCGCGGCGGTGGTCGGTGCGCTGGGCGCACCCGGACGCGCAGTGCTCGCAGACGCTGGGGGACGACACCAGGTCGAACGGGCGGGCCCGGAACCGGTATGAGGCACCCGTCAGTGCGCCCACCGGGCAGATCTGCACGGTATTGCCGGAGAAGTAGGAGTCGAACGGCGTCTCGGTGTAGATGGCGACCTGCTGCAGGGCGCCGCGGTCCATCATCTCGATGAACTTGTCCCCGGCGATCTCGTCGGCGAACCGGGTGCAGCGCGCACACAGGATGCAGCGATCGCGGTCCAGCAGCACCTGCGAGGAGATGTTGATCGGCTTGGGGTAGGTGCGTTTGGCCTCTTCGAAGCGGGTCTCGGTGCGGCCGTGGGTCATCGCCTGGTTCTGCAGCGGGCATTCACCGCCCTTGTCGCAGGTCGGGCAGTCCAGCGGGTGGTTGATCAGCAGCAGTTCCATCACCAGGTGCTGGGCTCGATCGGCTTCGGCGGAGGTGTGTTGGGTGCGCACCACCATGCCCTCGGCCGCGGCAACCGCGCAGGAGGGCTGCGGCTTGCGCTGGCCCTCCACCTCGACCATGCACTGCCGGCACCAGGCGACCGGGTCCAGCAGCGGGTGATCGCAGAACCGTGGGATCTCGATGCCCAGTTGCTCGGCGGCCCGGATGATCAGGGTGCCTTTGGGCACGGTGACCTGCTGGTCGTCGATGGTGAAAGTCACCGACTCCGGGTTCGCCTGACGGTCTGGCCCGGTCATGCCGCACCGCCGTCGGATCCGTTAGGCACGAACATGCTCGCTTTCGGGTCGAACGGACAGCCCCCGTCAAGGTGGGCGATGTATTCGTCACGGAAGTACTCGATCGATGACTTCACCGGCATCGCAGCGCCATCCCCCAAGGCGCAGAAGGATTTTCCGAACAGCACGTCAGCGATATCCAGCAAGGTGTCGAGGTCTTCGGGTGTGCCGCGGCCGGTCTCCAGCCGCTCGTAGATCGGCACCAGCCAATAGGTGCCCTCCCGGCAGGGCGTGCACTTGCCGCAGGACTCGTGCTTGTAGAACTCCGACCAGCGCTGGGCCGCGCGCACCACGCAGGTGGTCTCATCAAAGATCTGTAATGCTTTGGTGCCCAACATCGAACCGGCTGACGCCATACCCTCGTAGTCCAGCGGGATGTCGAGATGTTGATCGGTCAGCAGCGGGGTCGACGACCCGCCGGGCGTCCAGAACTTCAGCCGGTTACCGTCGCGAATCCCGCCGGCGTACTCCAGCAGTTCGCGCAGCGTGATGCCGAGCGGAGCCTCGTACTGGCCGGGCCGATTCACGTGCCCGGACAGTGAATACAGCGTGTAGCCGCGGGACTTCTCGGTGCCCATCGACCGGAACCAGTCCGCCCCGTTACGCAGAATCGACGGCACACTGGCAATGGATTCGACGTTGTTGACCACCGTGGGGGAGGCGTAGAGCCCGGCGACCGCCGGGAAGGGCGGGCGCAGCCGCGGCTGGCCCCGGTAGCCCTCCAGCGAGTCGATCAGTGCGGTCTCCTCGCCGCAGATGTAGGCGCCCGCCCCGGCGTGCACGGTGATGTCGAGGTCGAAGCCGGTGCCGCCGATGTCCGTCCCCAGCAGCCCCGCCGCGTACGCCTCGGCCACCGCGTTGTGCAGTCGGCGCAGGATCGGCAGTACCTCGCCGCGCACATAGATGAAGGCGTGGCGGGCGCGGATCGCGTGGCTGCAGATGATCATGCCCTCGATGAGCACGTGCGGCGTCGCCAGCAGCAGCGGGATGTCCTTGCAGGTACCGGGCTCGGATTCATCGGCGTTGACCAACAGATAGTGGGGTTTGGCGCCCGCGCCCTCGGTGCCCTGCGGCACGAACGACCACTTGGTCCCGGTGGAGAACCCGGCACCGCCGCGGCCGCGCAGCCCGGAATCCTTGACCAACTCGATGACATCGTCGGGAGCCATGGCCAGCGCCCGCTGCATGCCCTGGTAGCCGCCGTGGCGACGATAGGTTTCCAGCGTCCAGGATTCGGGGTCGTCCCAGTAGCTGCTCAACACCGGGGTCAGCGGCGTCGCCGCGGTGGCGGAGCTGGATGGGGAAGTCACTGTCCGCTCCTGTCGGTGTCGGATTCCGGAGCGGCCATGCCGTGCTCGTGGGCGAATCGCAGCCCGGCCAGCGTCGGCCCGGCCGGGCCCCCCTGGCCGTCGTCGGGACGATCGTCAGCGAATCCGGCCAGCACCCGGGCGGTTTCGCGGAAACTGGTCAGCGGCAGCCCGCGGCTGGGCCGCACCTCGCCACCGGAGCGCAGCGCATCGGTCAGATCGCGCGCCGACTCCGGGGTCTGCTGGTCGAAGAACTCCCAGTTGACCATCACCACCGGGGCGCAGTCGCAGGCGGCGTTGCACTCGATGCGCTCCAGCGTGACCTTGCCGTCGGCGGTGGTCTGCGTGTCGTTGACGTCCAGATGCTCCTTGAGGGCGTCGAAAATGGCGTCGCCGCCCATCACCGCGCACAGCGTGTTGGTGCACACGCCCACCAGGTACTCGCCGGTCGGTTTGCGCCGGTACATCGAGTAGAACGAGGCGACGCCAGCGACGTCGGCGCCGGTCAGGCCGAGCACGTCGGCCACGAATGACAGGCCGGCCGGGGTGATGTAGGAGTCCTCGGCTTGGACCAGATGCAGCAGCGGCAGGATCGCCGAGCGTGGCTGCGGGTAGCGACCGATGATCTCCTTGGCGTCGGCCTCCAGACGCGCACGCACCTCATCGGAGTAGCTGCGCGGCGCATCGGGGTGGTTGAACTGGTTCGGTTCCTCCGGTGGCCGGCCCAGTTGCAGAAACACCCGGTTGCCGTCGGTGCCGGCGGTCGCCGGCATCAGCCGCCCGCGTCCGGTCTTGTTGACTTCTTTTCTTTCCAGGCCGCCCGTTTCGCTCACCGGTCCACCCCGCCCATCACCGGGTCGATGCTGGCGACCGCGGCGATCACGTCGGCGATGAGCGCACCTTCGCTCATCGCGGCGACCGCCTGCAGGTTGGTGAACGACGGGTCTCGGTAGTGCACCCGGTAGGGCCGGGTGCCGCCGTCGCTGACCATGTGCACCCCCAGCTCGCCGCGCGGCGACTCGACCGAGACGAACACCTGCCCGGGCGGCACCCACAGATCCTCGGTGACCCGCTTGAAGTGGTGGATCAGCCCTTCCATCGAGTGGCCCATGATCCAGCCGATGTGCTCGCGCGAGTTACCCTGCCCGTCCGGGCCTATCGTCAGGTCGCCCGGCCAGGCGATCTTGCGGTCTTCGATCATGACGGGATCGCCGTGCGACTTGACCAACTTTTCTACACACTGCTCGACGATTTTCAGCGACTCCTTGATCTCCGCGATACGGATCAGGTAACGGCCGTAGGCATCACAGCCGTCATCGGTGATCACATCGAACTTGTAGTCCTGGTAGCCGCAGTAGGGTTCTTCGCGGCGGACGTCGTACGGCAGGCCGGTGGACCTCAGCACGGGGCCGGTGATGCCCAGCGCCATGCATCCGGTCAGATCCAGGTAGCCCACGCCTTTGGTGCGGGCCTTCCAGATGTAGTTATCGGTGAGCAGGTCCTCGATGTCCTTGAGCCGCTTGGGCATCAGCTTGAGGAAGTCGCGGATCTGCCCGATCGCCTCGTCGGGCAGGTCCACCGAGACCCCGCCGGGCCGGATGTACTGGTGGTTCATCCGCAGTCCGGTGATGGTCTCGAAGATGTCGAGCACCAGTTCGCGTTCCCGGAAGCCGAACAGCATCACCGACAGCGCGCCGAGTTCCATGCCGCCGGTCGCCAGCGCAACCAGATGCGAGGAGATCCGGTTGAGCTCCATCATCAGTACTCGGATCTGGCTGACACGCGGTGGGATCTCGTCGGTGACGTCGAGCAGCTTCTCCACGCCGAGGCAGTAGGCGACCTCGTTGAAGAACGGCGACAGATAGTCCATCCGGGTCACGAACGTGACGCCCTGGGTCCAGTAACGGCTCTCCAGGTTCTTCTCGATGCCGGTGTGCAGATAGCCGATGCCGCAACGGGCTTCGGTCACCGTCTCGCCGTCGAGTTCGAGGATCAGGCGCAGCACACCGTGCGTCGACGGATGCTGGGGGCCCATGTTGACGACGATGCGTTCGCCGGGGTCGGCGGCCCTGGCCGCTTCGACCACCTGGTCCCATTCCTGGCCGCCGACGTTCAGGACGGTCCGGGGTGTTTCGGTGCTCATCAGTTGTAAGCCCTCCGCTGGTCCGGCGGCGGTATATGCGCGCCCTTGTACTCGACCGGGATGCCGCCCAGCGGGTAGTCCTTGCGTTGCGGGTGGCCGTGCCAGTCGTCGGGCATCTCGATCCGGGTCAGCGCGGGGTGCCCGTCGAAGATGATCCCGAAGAAGTCATAGGTCTCGCGCTCGTGCCAGTCGGTGGTGGGATAGATCCCATACAGCGACGGGATGTGCGGATCCGCGTCCGGCGCAGCGACTTCCAGCCGGATCCGCCGTCCGTGGGTGATGGACCGCAGCGGGTAGACGGCGTGCAGCTCACGGTCGGTGTCGGCGGGGTAGTGCACGCCGGAGACCCCGAGGCTCAGTTCGAAGCGCAGGTCTGGCTCGTCGCGCAGCAGCTGGGCGACGGCCGGCAGCTGTGCCCGATGGACATACAGCGTCAGCTCGCCGCGGTAGACCACCACTTTCTCGACGGCATCGGCGAATTCGATCCCTTCGCGCTGCAGCACCGCGGTGAGGGTGTCCACGACTTCGTCGAAGTAGCCGCCGTAGGGACGCGGCGTCTCTCCCGGTAGCGCCGCCTCATTCACCAGACGTCCGTACCCGGACGTGTCGCCGGTGCCGGCCGCGCCGAACAGGCCGCGACGGACCTTGATCACATCCTCGGAGTCGGCCGGGCCTTCACCGTCGGCAGTGCCCTGGCTCACCGCAGCAACCCCCTCATCTGCCAGGTGGATGGGGCCGACAGGGCCGCCTCTTCGGTGGCAGTGATCACCTGCTCCCGGTTAGCGCCCAACGGCATATCGCGAATCTTCTCGTGCAGCTTGAGGATTGCGTACATCAGCATCTCCGGCCGCGGCGGGCAGCCGGGCAGGTAGATGTCGACCGGGACGACATGGTCCACCCCCTGCACGATCGCGTAGTTGTTGAACATCCCGCCCGACGATGCGCACACGCCCATCGACAGCACCCATTTCGGCTCGACCATCTGGTCGTAGATCTGCCGCAGCACCGGTGCCATCTTCTGGCTGACGCGGCCGGCCACGATCATCAGATCGGCCTGTCGCGGCGAGGCCCGGAACACCTCCATGCCGAACCGGGAGATGTCGTAGTCGGGCGCCATCGACGACATCATCTCGATCGCGCAACACGCCAGGCCGAAGGTGGCCGGCCACAGCGAGCCTTTGCGGAAATAACCGGCGAGGTCCTCCACGGTGGACAACAGGAGACCGCTCGGTAGTTGCTCTTCTAATCCCATCGATAAGCCCGCCTACTCCAAATCAATCCCAATTGAGGCCGCCGCGCCGCCAGACGTAGGCATACGCGACGAAGACGACGGCGGCGAAGAGCAACATTTCGATCAGGGCGAACACCCCGAGGCCGTCGAAGGCGACCGCCCAGGGATAGAGAAAAACGATCTCGATGTCGAAGACGATGAACAGCATCGCGGTCAGGTAGTACTTCACCGGGAAGCGCTGCCCGGGCGGGGCATGCGGTCCGCTGACCGGCTGGTCGGTGGGTTCGATGCCGCACTCGTAGGCCTCCAGCTTCGACCGGTTGTAGCGCGACGGGCCGGCCAGCGCCCCGGCGACCACGGAGAACACGGCAAAACCGGCGGCGAGCGCGGCGAGCGCGAGGATCGGCAGATACTGGTTCATGCTCAGTGACGTGGTTCCCTTCCGGGCGTCGTTTGTGAGTTCAGGCACAGCCTAGCCCGCGGCAACCGGGAGGTCGCGGAGAATCTGAAATTGTCGGCAACTGTGACCGGCGTCACCATCAGCGACCAACGGCCACAGGGCAATTCGCTTCTGAGGCTGCCCTAACCCGGCGGTTCAGCGAGGCTCGACGCAGGAGAGCCGAAGCTGGGACCGCCGTATGGGCCGGGCGGTTCAGCGAGGCTGGGACTGCCGTCTCAGCCCGGCGTCGGGGTACGCAGCAGCCCCAGCACCGCACGGCTCAGCGCCATCGGGTCCACCGGGTGCGGCAGCGCGCCGTCGGCGTGGGACCATCTCGCCAGCCATACGTCGTCTGCGCGGCCGGTCAGCACCACGATCGGCGGGCAGGGCGTGAGCTCATCCTTGAGCTGTTTGCAGATGCCCATCCCGCCGGCCGGGGTGGCCTCGCCGTCCAGGATGGCGAGGTCGATGCCGCCGGCGTCCATCTGCCGGATCACCACCGGTTCCGTCGCGACTTCGACATAGTTCAGCTCCGGTAGATCCGGGTGCAGGTGCTTGCCCAACGCGGTCATGACCCGCGCGCGGGTAGCGGCATCGTCGCTGTAGACCAGGATCCGCAGCGCTTGGGAGGAAGGCGTGGAGTCAGACACGTTGGGAATGCTACTGCTCGTATGGCGCCGATAGAGCGGGTTTGCGCGACGACCACCGAAGTGACTGTCGCGCAGTGACTCTAAGGCTTCAACGATCGTAGCCGGGGTGGTCGATCGAGAGCCGGTGGCGCACCAGGGTATAGAGGCAGGCTTCGACCGCGTCGAATCTGTCGTCGAGGTCACCGGCCCGGATGGCGGCGGCCAGGCTGGCCTCGTCGGTGAAACCCAGTCCGGACAGGGCGTGCGTCGCGGCGCCGGCGGCGGTGTCGCGCAACTCCCGTTCGACGATGCGCAGCGCGTTGGCGGCGACCCTGGCGTGGAAGTTGACCTGGCCGTCGGTGGGCCCGCGGCCGCCGCGGTTCAGAAACGCCGCGTCGAGGAACTCGGCGACCGCGGTGACGAGCTCGGCGGCGCTCGGCCGCCGGCCGGTCGCACCCGGTGTCAGCGGCCCGGCTTGTTCTTCCGGCGCCGAGGGGCGGGTATCGGCGGGCGCGCGGGCGAGCAGCCGCAGCAGGTCCCATTCGGTTTCGGAGACCCGCCGGCCGATGGTCGCCAGCTCCACCGAGCGGGTCTGCCCGCTCAGGTGCCGTTCGGCCTGGTAGCGGCAGATGATTCCCCAGCGCAGCGTGCCCAGCACCAGCCACCAGTCGAACCGCCGGCGGTCGACCACCGTGCCGGAGGCGTGCTGGTAGGCGGTCAAAAACTCCTCGATGGCGCCCAGCCCGCCGGCGGCACGCTCGGGCGGGGCGCCGAAACGCCAGGCGCGTTGGCAGAACCAGGCCAGGTCCTCGCAGCCGTCGCCGAGATGCACCAGCTCCCAGTCCAGCACCGCCGCCAGGTCGGCACCATCGACGATCAGGTTGCCCATCCGGAAGTCGCCGTGCACCAGCTGTGGCTGCGCCGGCGGTGGACGGTGGGCGGCCAGCCACCGAAACGCCCACTCGAACACGGCGGTGGTGTCGTGCATGGCGTCCAGCTGGGCGCGGCAGGCGGCGAGTTGGTCCTCGTCGCTCAGCGCCATATCGGCCGGATCGGCGCGATGGATGGCGGCCAGCGCCTGCGCGCATTGCCGCAACAGGGCGTCACGCCCGGGGTCATCGAGCTGACGTTCGATGCGTCGGACCACCGTCTCGCCCGCGATCTCATCGCAGATCAGGAACGGATTACCCAGTGCCGCCGGAGAATTATCGGCGATAAGGACGGTCGGTACCGGAGCCCCGGCGGTGCGCGCGGCGCGCTGGGCGTGGGCTTCCAGCTCCATGCTGGCGTGGACCTCATCGGGGGGGCCGGTACGCAGGATCAGCGGGCGGCGCCCCGAGCCGCCGACGGCGTCGAACGCCCAGGTGACCCGGCTGGCCCCGCCGGTCAGCGCGCGCAGGCCCTCGACGGTCACCGGACCCAGCACCGGGGCCAGCACCGCCGAAAGCCGGTCGGCCAGTTGGTCGGCGGTCATCGGCGACGGTCGAATCCGAACAGTCGCTGCGCGACTCGTCGGATCTGGATCTCCTCGGCGCCTTCGGTGATCCGGTAGCGGCGGTGATGCCGGTAGATGTGCTCGAACGGTTCGTGGCGGGTGTATCCGATCCCGCCGAAGGTCTGGATGGCACGGTCGGCGGCCTCGCACACCAGTCGGTTGGCACGGTAGTTGGCCATCGACACCTTGTCGGAGACCTCCAGGTGGTGGTCGCGGTCGAGGTGCCAGGCCGCGTAGTTCACCAGCAGCCGAACCATCTGCGCCTCGGTCTGCAATTCGGCCAGCGGCCACTGGACAGCCTGGTTGACCGAGAGCGGCTTGCCGAACACCACGCGTTTGGTGGCGTATTCGGCAGCCCGGTCGATGCAGTACTGGGCGGCACCCAGACTGGAGGCCGCCTGGCGGATCCGGTTCTCGTGCAGGAAGGTCTGGGCGACCTCCAGGCCGCGGTCCACCTCGCCGAGCACCGCATCGGCGGGCACCCGCACGTCGGTGAGTTCGACCTCGCCGTGGTCGCTGGGCATGTTGAACGTCCACCAGTAGAACGGGACGCGGAATCCCGGTGTATCGGTGGGAACCAGGAAAGCGGTGATGCCACGCGCCGAGCCGGCCTCGCCGGAGGTGCGTGCGAAGATCAGGTCATGGGTGGCGCGATGCACCCCGGTGTTGAACCGTTTGGCACCGTTGATCACCCAACCGCCGTCGGCGGGTTCGGCGCGGGTCTCCAGCCAGGTCGCATCCGAGCCGTGGTCCGGTTCGGTCAGCCCGAACGCCATCGACCGCTCACCGGTGATCAGGGCCTCCGACCAATCGCGGCGCTGCTCATCGGTGCCGAACCGCTCCATCATGATGACCTGCGGAAAGTTGCCGACGATCGAGGACTCGTCCTGCAGGTCGTTGTGCAAACCGAGCCCTTTGTGCGCCAAGTGCTCCCGGATCACCGCCATATCGACGTTGCTGCCGCCCCGGCCGCCCAGCGACGAGGGCAGCCCATAGCGCAGCCAGCCGGCGGCGTCGGCGCGGCGGCGCATCTCGGCCAGTAGGTCCTCCCAGTCCCGGTTCGGGATGCCGCCGTTCTCCACGTCGGTGCGGGCGAACTCCCGGCGGTGGTCGAAGTACTGCATGTTCGCGGCCTGCAGCGGCGCGATCTCGCGCTCGATGAAGTCGTCCATTTCGGCGAGCAGCGCCGGAAGGTGTTCGGGCAATGTGAAATCCATGGCAAGTCCTCCGTGTTCAGCGGCCGTACAGGGTCTTCCTCCAGATCGTCGACAGCGTCGCGATGGCATCGCTGTCGCTGATTCGCCAGCCCGGTCCGGAGGGGCCGACGAAGACGACGGTGAAGTTCTCGAACAACAGCGCGATCGCCGCCGCGATGTGGTCGGGTTCGAGGTCGAGGCCGTGCCCCTGTTGCTGGGCGCGCCGAACCGAGGCGGCGACGATCTCCATGCCGAATCGGCGGAATTCGTTCTGCAGCACCGCGAATCGTTGGCTGGTGGCCGCGAGCTGGGCGACGGCGATCATGATCCCGATGTTCTGCTTGAACATGGACCAGTAGGCGCCGACCACCGAGGTGAAGAATTCGGTGTCCTGCGGGGAGTCGGGCAACCGCATCTTCAGCCGGGAAGGCTCGACGACGTCGGACAGGAATGACTCCGCCAGCGCTGCCAGCAGATCCTCTTTGTCCTGGAAGTACCGGTAGAGCACCGCTGTGGACTTGCCGGCCGCCGACGTGATGTCGGCAAGCGTGGTGCCGTGAAAGCCGCGCTCTGCGAACAGCTCCCGGGCGGCCTGCTCGATGGCCTGGCGCGTCTGGCGGCCCTTGGAGCTGAGCTCACGCTGGCTGGACATCGTGGTGGTCAGTTCCGTTTCCGGTCTCCGGCGGCCAACAGCGCGCTGGGCAGACCATGGCCGACGACCGAGCTGGCCACGCCTGCGGCGGCGATGGCGGCCTCGAGGTCGATGCCGGTGTCGATCCCGCAGTCGCCCAGCAGGTAGACCAGATCTTCGGTGGCGATGTTGCCGGTGGCGCCGGGTGCGAACGGGCAGCCCCCCAGGCCGCCGGCCGACGCGTCGAGCCGGGTGATGCCCGCCTGAACCGCAGCGTAGGCGCATGCCAGACCGGCGCCACGGGTGTTGTGGAAGTGCGCCCCCAGCGGTGTGGCGCCGACGATCGGCCGCACCGCGGCGATCAGGTCGGTGACCCGACGCGGGGTGGCGGTGCCTATGGTGTCGGCGATCGCCAGCCGGTCGATGCCGACCGCGACCGCCGATTCGGCGATGTCGGTGACGCGCCGCGCCGGCGTCGGTCCGTCGAACGGGCAGTCCCACGCGGTGGCGATGATGACCTCGATGGACCCGCCGGCGTCATGGGCGATGCCGGCGATGTCGCCGATCGCCGCCGCGGCGTCGGCGGTCGGGCGGCCCACGTTGGCCGAACTGAACGAATCCGAGGCGCACACCACGTACTCGATCGAGGTCAGGCCCGCGGCGACTGCGCGGGCGGCGCCACCCGGGCTGGCGACCAGTGCGGAGAACTCCAGGTCGGGGTAGCGCCACAGCTCGGCGGCGAGTTCGGCGGCATCAGCCAGTGCGGGGACCTTGGTGGGGGACACGAACGAGGTCACCTCTACCTCGCGCACTCCGGTCGCCGCGACCGCGGTGAGCAGTTCGAGCTTGGCGCGCAACGGGATCGGCTGCTCGATCTGCAGCCCGTCGCGCAGCGCCACCTCGCGAATCTCGACCTTGTCGGGTATCACAACACCCCCTCGGCGCGTAGGGCATCCAGTTCGGCGGCGGTCTTGCCCAACAGTTCGCCGTAGACCTCGTCGTTGTGTTGCCCCGGCCGAGCCGACCCGGCAGTACGGATCCGGCCCGGGGTGTCCGAGAGCACCGGAACGATGCCGGGGCCCAGCACCGTACGCTCGGCGCCTTCGTCCCAGTGCTCGGCGAGCATGCCGCGGGCCCGCAGTTGCGGGTCGTTGACCACCTCGGCGACGGTGTTGATCGGCCCGGAGATCACCCCGGCGTCGCTCAGCGTCGCGATGATGTCGTCGGGCTTACGCTGTGCGGCCCATTCGCCGATGATCGCGTCCAGCTCGTCCTGATTGCGGCCGCGGGCCACGTGGTCGGCGAACCGCGGGTCGGTCGCCAGTTCGGACCGGCCCATCGCCTGACACAGTCGGGCGAACACACTGTCCTGGTTGGCGGCGATCACCACCCAGCTGCCGTCGGCCGACTGATAGATGTTCGACGGCGCGATGCCCTCCAGGCGGGTGCCGGACGGCCCGCGCACCACGCCGCCGACGTCGTAGTCGGGGATGGTGGATTCCTGGATGGCCAAGCAGGATTCGGTCAGGGCCACATCGACCACCTGGCCTTCGCCGGTGACCGTGCGCCGGTAGAGGGCGGCGAGTGCGCCTTGGGCGGCGAACATGCCGGCCAGGCTGTCGCCCAGTGAGAGCGCCAGCCGCGGCGGGGGACCACCCGGGAAGCCGTTCATGTGCCGCAGCCCGCTGGCCGCCTCGGCGACCGAGGCGTACCCGGCCTTGTGGGCGTCCGGCCCGGTCTGTCCGTAGCCGGAGACCCGCACCAGGATGATGCCGTTGTTGCGCTGACGCAGCACGTCAAAGCCCAGACCCCAGCGTTCCAGCGTGCCGGGACGGAAGTTCTCCACGACG
The DNA here is from genome assembly GCF_002086455.1 of Mycolicibacter algericus DSM 45454. Classification (GTDB taxonomy): domain Bacteria; phylum Actinomycetota; class Actinomycetes; order Mycobacteriales; family Mycobacteriaceae; genus Mycobacterium; species Mycobacterium algericum. The sequence goes on along the minus strand of NZ_MVHC01000001.1, from coordinate 110,632 downwards.
ATGTCGGCGTTGTCGATCAGCTCCAGGAACAGCTCGCGCCCGCGGTCGGTGCGCAGGTCCAGCGTGACGGCCTTCTTGTTGCGGGCGTGCACGGTCCAGAAGAAGTGGCGCCCGTCGAGTTCGGCCTGCCCCCAGGTGCGCAGCGGGTCGGGCTTGCCGGGCAGCTCGACCTTGATGACCTCGGCGCCCATGTCGCCGAGCAGGCGCCCGGCGAACGGCCCGGAGATCAGCGTGCCGAGCTCGATGACCCGGATGCCGTCAAGTGCGCCTGCGGGTGTGGTCATGCCGACGAGCCTACGAAGTCATGCCGGCTCAGCCAATCGGTGACGATGTCCACCGCCCGACGCAGCGCGTCGCGCTGGTCCGGGCCGGCGTAGTAATGGTTGGCACCGGCGATTTCGTGGATCTCCTTGTCCGGGTGCCCGATGGCCTCGAACAGCCGGCGGGTGTGGCTGGGGGTGCAGGCGTCATCGGCGGAGTTGCCGATCACCAGCGCGGGCACCGCGATGTCACGGCCGCAGTCCAGGCCGTCACCGTTGGCGTCGTCGTAGCTCCACTGCGACAGCCAGCTGCGCAGCGTACAGAACCGCGCCAGACCGACCGGGCTCATGTTCACCACCTGCGGATCGCCCAGATAGCAGCTGCCGGGGGTGCGGTCGTTGGGGTCCACCGCCGGATCCAGCCAGCGCGGGTCGGCCATGGTGCCGTGCACCACGAACGCGAACTCGTCGTCGGGGCGGCCGCTGCTTTGAAGTCCGGCCAGTTTCGCCTTGACCCAGGCGGTGATCCGGCGGTTCCGCTCGATCTGGGCCTGGCGGTAGCGGTCCAGGAATTCTCCGGTGTAGGGCGGCTGGTTGGGATTGTCCGGGTTGTAGAGATCCAGCTCCGGATCACGCTTGGTGGGGTCGGATTCGTCGAGGATCGAGGCGTCGAGCCATTCGGTCATGGTGCCGTGCCGGCTGATGTGGGCGGCCAGCAGCATGATCCCGTCGGCGGGGATCAGGCCGAGCCTGGTCAGGTCGGGGCCGTCGCCGGACGGGCTGGCGGTCACCGTCGGATGCTGCGCCTGCTGTTGGTAGAACAGCGACAGTGAGCCGCCGCCGCTCCACCCGGCCAGCACCACCTTGGAATAGCCGAGCCGGTTCTTGGCGTCTTTGAGGCATTCGCCGAGATCCTCGACCACCTTCTCCATCAGCAGTGCCGAGTCGGTGCCGCGGAATCGGCTGTTGCAGTAGATGACGTGGTGTCCGGCGCGCGCGAGTGCGTTGACCATCGGCAGGTAGGCGCCACCGCCGATGGGGTGCATGAACACCAGCACGGTGTCACTCGGGCTTTCTTTGGGGCGCAGCAGGTAGCTCTCCAGCACCACCAGTTCGGCCACGCCGCCGTAGACGTCACGGACACCGGAATTATTCTGGTAGGCAATGAGATACGGGATGCGTTCGTAGTCGTGCTTGGCGGTCATGCGTGCTGTCCTAGGTCGGCGGCGAGAACTTGCGGTGACGGGGTGAGGCGGCGCCGGGTGTCGATGGCGATGACCTGCCAGTCGACACGCTGGTAGTCGTCGAATTTGCGCCGAGCGCGCTCGCGGGCTTTTTCTGGGGCACCGTGGTGCACGCCTTGCGGCGCGTGACTGATCAGTCCTGGCGGCATCGGAATCCCGTAGAGCGATCCGCCGTGGAAGAAGGCGATCTCGTCGTAGTCGACGTTGCGGTGATACCAGGGGGTGCGCTCGGTGCCCGGTACACCCTCGGCGGGCTTGGGCAGGAAGTTCATCACGTACACCCCGGTGGCCTGCATGAACAGGTGCACCGTCGGGGGCAGGTGGAGGCTGTCGGAGGTGACGACGTTGTAATCGGCGATGTTGAAGGTGAACGCGAAATTGTCGCCGCGCCAGCCCGCCACATCGATCGGATTGTGTTGGTAGTACAGCGTTGTCGGACCGCCCTCGTGGATCAGCCGGACTTCGTACTCGTCGCGTCCGTCTCGGAAGGGGTCGGGGTCGATGGGGGCCGGTTCGGGGATGACTGCCTGGGACGGGTCGAATGGGAAGTGCCGGCCCAGCGGACCAGGCGGTGGCACCCGGAACTCGTCGGAGGCCTGAATCATCAGCAGTGTGGTCTCGGTGGCGGGCAGCTGGCGCCAGGTGGTCGCCTTCGGCAGATAAACCCAGTCGCCCTCGCGGTAGTCCAGCGGTCCGAACTCGGTCTCCAGCCGTCCGGAGCCGGCGTGCACGAAGCACAGCAGGTCGCCGTCGACGTAGCGGACATGAAACGGCATCTCGGCGGAGCGCCGCGACAGCGAGATGGCGCAGTCGTCATTGTGGAACAGCCGCAGCGGCCCTCCGGCGGGGTCGGCGGCGTCGGCCGGTTCGAGTTGGGGGGCCAGCACGTCGACGGGCCGCAGCGGGCCCTCGGCGCGATAGGCGGTCGGATCATGGCGCCGGTACATGTTGGCGGTGCGGCCGGTGAAGCCGCCGCGGCCGAGCTCGTCGTCCTTCAACCCATCCAGATCAGCGTGGACCCGCTTGGGCGTGACGCCTTTGCGCAGGTGAACAAAGGATTCCATCGGCGGCCCCAATCCGTCGCGCAAAAAGTAAAAGCAACATTACTTTTTGTTCTGAGCCGAGGCAAGGGCCGTCTTGACGTCGCGAGCAGACGCGAAAGCCCCCAAATCCGGGTGGAAATGGGGGCCTTGGCGTCTGCTCGCCGTAGGGCTACTTCAGCTCAGACGATGACAGGCCCAGCAGGCGACGGGCCACCACCAGCAGCTGGATCTGCTGGGTGCCCTCGAAGATGTCGAGGATCTTCGAGTCGCGGCTCCACTTCTCGAGCAGGGTCTGCTCGGAGTAGCCCACCGTGCCGGCCAGCTCGACGACCTTCAGCGTGATCTCGGTGGCCATCCGGCCGGCCTTTGCCTTGGCCATCGACGCCTCTTTGGAGTTCGGGATCGAGTTGTCGGCCTGCCAGGCCGCCCGTAGCGTCAGCAGGTTCGCCGATTCCCAGTCGGCCTCCATGCGCAAGAACTCCGCAGCGGCGGCGTGCTGGACGTGGGCGGGCTTGTCGTAGTCGATCTCCACCCCGGCCTTGGTCAGGATGTTGCGCAGTTCCTCCAGCGCGGCACGGGCCACCCCGACGGCCATCGCCGCCACCACCGGTCGGGTGTTGTCGAAGGTCTCCATGACCCCCGAGAAGCTCTTCTCGGTGTTGATCTCCGGGCTGCCGAGCAGGTTTCCGGCCGGAATCCGGGCATTGTCGAACCGGATCACCGCGGTGTCGGAACCCTTGATGCCGAGCTTGTGCTCGAGGCGCTCGACGATGACGCCGGGGTGCTCACGCGGCACGATGAACGACTTGATCGCCGCGCGGCCCTGGCTTTTGTCCAGCGTCGCCCACACCACGATGTGGCTGGCCCGGGATCCGGCGGTCACGAAGATCTTCTCGCCGTTGAGCACGTACTCGTCACCATCCAGCTTGGCCGTGGTCGTCACCGCCGCCGAGTCCGAGCCGAAGCTCGGTTCGGTGATCGCCATCGCCGCCCACACCTTGCCGAGCCGCTTGAGCTGCTCGTCGGTGGCCACTCCGGAGATCGCCGCATTGCCCAGGCCCTGGTAGGGGATGGACAGCATCAACGCGACATCGCCCCAGCTCATCTCCAGCACCTGCAGCAGCGCCGCCATGTTGGCGCCGTTGCGGTTCCCGGCCGCCTCATCGCCGCTGCGGAAAGCCTCGGTGGCACTGGCCATCCCGGAGTTGTCCACCGAGGAGACGCCGTCGAACAGCGTCTCCAGGGTGTCCAGCTCCACCGGGTAGGCGTGCTCGGCCAGGTCGTACTTGCGCGAGATCGGGCGCAGCATCTCCGCGGCGCCGGCGTGCGTCATCTCGACGATCGCCTGCAACTTCTTGGGGAGTTCCAAATTGATTGCCATGACAAGTCTTTCGGATCGGTAGTCGAAGTATTGGGGCTAGATGACCAGGACGCCTTCGGCGACACCGAGTGCGCGTAGGTCGCGGTACCACCGTTCGACCGGGTGCTCCTTGGTGTAACCGTGGCCGCCGAGTAGCTGCACGCCGTCGGAGCCGATCTGCATGCCCTTGTCGGCGGCGATCCGCTTGGCCAGCGCGGCCTCCCGGATGAACGGCAGCCCCTGTTCGGCACGGGCAGCGCCGCGCCAGGTGATCAGCCGCAGCCCGTCGAGTTCGATGGCGATGTTGGCGCACATGAACGCCACAGACTGACGGCGGGCGATCGGCTCGCCGAACGCCTCGCGCTCCTTGATGTAGGGCATCACGTAGTCGAGCACCGCGTGGCTGGTGCCGACCGCCAGCGCCGCCCAGCCCAACCGCGACAGCGCGATCGCCTCTGAATAGTCCTGCGCGTACTCGGCCTCGGCTCGGTCCTCGTCGCCCAGCCGGGCGCTCAGCGGCACCGACACGTTCTTCAGCTCGATCTGGCCCAGCGCGGCGGCCCGCACACCCATGCCCGGGTCGGGCTTGACGCTCAGGCCGTTGGCGGACGACTCCACCAGGAACAGCGCCGGCTTGCCGTTGAGCTGGGCGCCGATGATGAACAGTTCGGCGTTGGCGGCCGCCGGCACCAGCGACTTGACGCCGTCGAGCCGGTAGCCGCTGGGGGTGCGCACCGCCGTCGTCTTCAGCGCGGTGGGGTCGAACAACGGCTGCGGCTCGGCGATCGCCACACAGGCCTGCGGCACGTTCTCACCTGCGAACTCCGGCAGGTAGGTGGCCTGCTGGCTGGCGCTGCCCCAATGGGTCAATGCCGCGGCCACGCCGCCCGGCGCCAGGATCGGCAGCGCCAAACCCATGTCGCCGTAGGCCAGCGCCTCGGCGACCAGCACATTGGTGACCGCAGAACGGTGCGCGGCGATGCCGTCGAAGTCCTCCGGGATGTTGATCGCGGTGATGCCCAGTTCGGCGGCCTTGCCGATCAGCTCACGCGGGTAGTCCACGGCCTCGTCGGCGTCGTGGGCGGCCGGGCGCAGGATCTCGGCGGCGAACTCGCCGACCGTGTCGACGATCATCTGCTGCTCGTCGTCGGGAGTCAGATCGAAGTAGTCGGCGCCGCTGGCCTTGAGCCGCACCGGCGACTTGCCCAAGTGTTGCACCGCCTTGAACTGGCGGGTGGCCGCGCCGGCCGTCGAGAACACCGCCTTGACGCCGTAGTTCAGGCTGCGGTTGAGCGGGTCGCGCAGGTTGTGCCGGTCCAGAAAGGGCTGGCTGACCAGCGGAGTGACCAGGGCCAGGGCGGCGGCGATCGGGGTGCGCTTCGGCTTGTCCAGTCCGATGGCACTCGATCGTCCGGACCGCTTGCTCTTCGAGCCGGGCGCGGCGGATGCAGTGTCAGTCATGTCAGAGCCTCACTGAAAAGGGAAGAATCGATAACACCACCTTACTCCGAAGTAAGATGACTCGACAGTAAGGTGTGACGAAGTCCTCAATGGCCCCGGCGGGGCGCGGGCTATCCGGGGGTCAAGGCGGCCAGCACCTGCGCGTGCAGGGCAGGGTTGGCCGCCACGGCGCAGTTGCCGTGCGGTCCCGGGTTGCCCGACAGGTCGGTGAACACCCCACCCGCCTCGCGCACCAGGATGTCGACGGCGGCCAGATCCCACACCGACACCGCGGGCTCGACGGCGACGTCCACAGCCCCCTCGGCGACCAGGCAGTACGCCCAGAAATCGCCGTAGGAGCGGGCCCGCCACACCGACTCGGTAAGACCCAGGAACTGCTCCCGCAGGCCGCGCGCCGCCCACAGGTTCAGCCCGGCGAACGTCAGGCTCGCCGAGTCCACATCGGTTACCGAGGACACCGATAGCCGTCGCTGCGGGCCGCCGGCCACCGACCCGAATGCGCCCCGGCCGCTGGTGGCCCACCACCGCCGTTGCAGCGCCGGAGCGCTGACGACGCCCAGGACCGGCACGCCGTCGGTGAGCAACGCGATCAGGGTGGCCCATATCGGCACCCCGCGCACGAAGTTCTTGGTGCCGTCGATCGGGTCGATGATCCATTGACGTCCCGCGAACGAAGCGCTGCCGCCGAACTCCTCGCCGAGGATCTCGTCGTCGGGGCGCTCGGCGGCGAGCACCTCGCGCAGCGCCGTCTCGGCCGCCTGATCGGCATCGGTCACCGGGGTGAGGTCCGGCTTGGTGTCGACGCGAAGGTCGAGCGCACCGAACCGCGCCAGGGTGATCGCATCCGCCCGGTCTGCCAGGGTCAGTGCCAGAGTCAGGTCGTCGTGGAGCCGGGAGTCGAGATTGTCGTTGATCTGCGCCATGGCGAAAGTCCTACCATGAGCTGATGTGGGAGATCTGGGCGCTGCTGTTGCTGCTGGCGATCTTGGCGGTTTTCGTGGCGCCGCGGTTCTTCCGGCCGGGCCCCGGCAGCGAAGCGCAACAGGGGACCTTGCTGATCACCGGCGTCAGCCCCCGGCCTGACGCCGTCGGGATGCAGTACGTCACGATCACCGGCGTCATCACCGGACCCACGGTGGCCGAGCACGAGGTCTACCAGCGCCGCGCCGTCGACGTCGACAACTGGCCGACGGTGGGCGAGCTGCTGCCGGTGGTGTACTCGCCACGCAATCCCGACAACTGGAATCTGACCGAACCGGCCAGCTGATTCCGGCGAGGCGCCGCGGTCGGCTCAGCGGTGGCCGACCCGCAGCATCTCGGCGACGTCGACCAGCTTGATGCGGGGCCGGCCGTGCGGCTCACCGGTGGACCGCTCGTGGGCGTCGATCAGTTGCCAGTGCTCGTCGGTGACCAGCGCGGGCTGGCGCGACAGCAGCCACTGCTGAAGCTGCACGTCGTAGTCGGCATCGACCTCGGGAAGCTCGGCGGCCGCGACCCGGGAGGCCAGGTCCGCGGCGAGGGTGTCGACGGTGGCCTGCGAGTCGCTCTTGTTCGAACCGATCACCCCCGACGGCCCGCGTTTGATCCACCCGACCACGTACTGATTGCGGGTGCCCTCGATACGGCCGTCGGTGTGCGGAATGGTGCAGCTGCGCTCGTCGAACGGCAGCCCCGCCGTGGGCACCCCGCGGTAGCCGACCGCCCGCACCACCAGGTCCACCGGCAGCACCTCGCGCTCCCCGGTGTCGCGGGCACTGACTCTGCCCGTCTCGTCGGTGACGAGCTCGTTGCGGCCCAATACGATCTCCTGGACCCGGCCCTCGCCGCGAATCTCGATCGGCGACGTGCAGAACCGGAATACGATGCGGCGATTACCCGCATGCTGCTCGCGGCCGACGTAGCCACTGAGCACCTTGAAGTTCGCCCTGGGATGCTTGGCTGCCGCTTCGACGTCGGCATCGGTGATCCCGGCCAGCTCTTCGGGAGCGATCACCACATCGACGTTCGTCAGGCTCTTCATCTCGCCCAGTTCACGTAGTTCCGGACTGGTGAAGGTGGCCTGCAGTACGCCGCGCCGGCCGATGATCACCACCTCCTCGACACCGCGCGGGTCGAGCAACTCCAGCGCATGGTCGGCGATGTCGGTGCCGCGCAGTTCTGCCGGATCGCTGACCAGGATCCGGGCCACGTCCAGTGCCACATTGCCGTTGCCGATCACCACCGCGCGCTTACCGGTCAGGTCCGGCGTCACGTCTTTGAAGTGCGGGTGGCAGTTGTACCAGCCGACGAAGTCGACGGCCGCGACGCTGCCGGGCAGGTCTTCGCCCGGAATGCCCAGGTGCCGATCGGACTGGGCGCCCACGGCGTAGATCACCGCGTCGTAGCGTTCGGCGAGTTCCGCGGGCTGTACGTGCTCGCCGACGGTGATGTTGCCGAAGAACCGGAAGCGCGGATCGGCCGCCGTCTTCTCGAACTGCGCGCTGATCGATTTGATCTTCGGATGATCCGGCGCGACACCGGAGCGCACCAGACCCCATGGCGTGGGCAGCATCTCCAGCATGTCGATGCGCACGTCGACCTCACCGCCCGACGCCAGTTTGAGCAGGGATGCCGCGGCGAAATACCCGGATGGCCCAGAGCCGACGATCGCGACGTGGTAGGGCCGCATCCTCGAACCTTCTTTCCTGTCGGGAAAACATGCACGCAGGCGCGTATCCCCGATGCTAGAGGTCGACTCGCAACGGGCGCCGGTAACCTCGATAAACGTGGAACCCGACCGCCAGCCCGACATCGCCGCCCTGGAAGCCACCTTGACCACGGTGGAGCGGGTGCTAGACGTCGATGGCCTGCGCAGCCGCATCGACAAACTCGAACACGAGGCGTCCGACCCCAATCTCTGGGACGACCAGACCCGCGCCCAGCGGGTGACCAGTGAGCTGTCGCATGCTCAGGGCGAGTTGCGGCGGGTGGAGGGGCTGCGCAGCCGCCTCGATGATCTGCCGGTGCTCTACGAGCTGGCGGCCGAGGAGGAGGGCCAGGCCGCCGCGGACGCGCAGGCCGAGGCCGACGCCGAGCTGGTGTCGCTGCGGGCGGACATCGAGGCGATGGAGGTCCGCACACTGCTGTCCGGCGAGTACGACGAACGCGAGGCGTTGGTCACCATCCGCTCCGGAGCGGGCGGGGTGGATGCTGCCGACTGGGCCGAGATGCTGATGCGGATGTACATCCGGTGGGCCGAGCAGCACAACTACGGCGTCGAGGTGTTCGACACCTCCTACGCCGAAGAGGCCGGGATCAAGAGTGCGACCTTCGCCGTGCACGCCCCGTTCGCCTACGGCACGCTGTCGGTGGAGCAGGGTACCCACCGGCTGGTGCGGATCAGCCCGTTCGACAATCAGAGCCGCCGGCAGACGTCGTTCGCCGAGGTCGAGGTGCTGCCGGTGGTGGAGACCACCGACCACATCGACATTCCCGAAGGTGATGTCCGCGTCGACGTGTATCGCTCCAGCGGGCCGGGCGGGCAGTCGGTCAACACCACCGACTCCGCGGTCCGCCTGACCCACGTGCCCACCGGCATCGTCGTCACCTGCCAGAACGAGAAGTCGCAGCTGCAGAACAAGGTGGCTGCGATGCGGGTGCTGCAGGCAAAGCTGTTGGAACGCAAGCGTTCCGAGGAGCGCGCCGAGATGGATGCGCTCAAGGGCGACGGCGGCAGTTCGTGGGGCAACCAGATGCGGTCCTACGTGCTGCACCCCTACCAGATGGTCAAGGACCTGCGCACCGAATATGAGGTCGGCAACCCGGCCGCGGTGCTCGACGGCGACATCGATGGGTTCCTGGAGGCCGGAATCCGGTGGCGCAACTCCCCGGATGGCGACTGAACCGATGGTTTCGGCCTTCTCCCCGGGACAGCGCTGGCACGACGCGTGGAGCGGTGAGATCGGCCAGTGGGTCATCGACAAGGGGTTGCGGATCGTCCTGCTGCTGATCGGGGCGGTGCTGGCATCGCGGTTGATCACCTGGGCGGCGCGCCGGGTCACCCGACGGCTGGAACTGGGCTTCCAGACCAGTGACGCGCTGGTGCGCTCGGAGGCATCCAAGCATCGCCAGGCGGTGGCCTCGGTGATCTCCTGGGTGTCGGTGGTGATGCTGTGCGTGGTGGTGGCCGTACAGATCACCGGGATACTCGACATCCCGATCGGATCGCTGGTGGGGCCGGCCGCGGTGATCGGCGGCGCGATCGGTTTCGGCGCCCAGAAACTGGTGCAGGACCTGCTCAGCGGATTTTTCATCATCACCGAGCGGCAGTACGGGTTCGGTGACCTGGTGCAGCTGAGCATGATCGGGGCGTCGGTGGAGGCGCTGGGCACCGTCGAGGACGTGACGCTGCGGGTGACCAAACTGCGCACCGCCGACGGCGAGGTGTTCACGGTGCCCAACGGCAATATCGTCCGGTCGCTGAACCTGTCCAAGGACTGGGCGCGCGCCGTCGTCGACATTCCGGTGCCCACCAGCGCCGACCTGAACCGGGTCAACGAGGTGCTGCACCAGGTCTGTGAGAACGCCATGGAGGCCGACGCGCCGCTGCGAGACCTGCTGTTGGACACGCCGTCGATCATGGGGGTGGAGAGCATCGAACTCGGTGTCGTCAATCTGCGGATGGTGGCTCGCACGCTGCCCGGCAAACAGTTCGAGGTGGGTCGCCGGCTGCGCATCCAGGTGGTGCGGGCGCTCGCCTCGGCCGGTGTCGTCACGGCCGGTGAGGTGCAGCCGGTGGAGACGCCGTGACGGCCCGCCAGTCCGAACCGCAGGCCGCCCAGCCCGACGGCCGGCGGTGGCGCTGGCCGGCGCAGCTGTTCAATGGCCGCGTCCGCACCTCCACCGTGCTGTTGATCATCGCGTTCGTGGCGGTGTGGTGGGTGTATGACACCTACCGCCCGCAGCCGACGCCGCCGGCCGCCCCCCAGGTGGTGCCGCCCGGCTTCATCCCCGACCCGGCATACACCTGGGTGCCGCGCACCAGGGTGCAGCAACCGACGACGACCGTCAGCGAGACCCCGGCGCCGACCACCGAGACGCCCACTCCGACCGAACCGCCCGGCGAACCGCCCGGCGAACCGCCCGGCGAACCGCCCACCCCGACGCCGGAACCCGGGTTCCCGTTCTGCCCGCCGCTGTGTCCGCCGCCGGCGCCGACCCCGCCGGAGCCACCCGGTCAGAGTCCGCCACCGGGATCACCGCCGGCTCCGGTGACGCCCGGCGTGCCCACGCCCTCGGCTTCGCCCGGGCCGGCGACCTCGCAGCCGGCGGCGCCCTAGCACGTGGCCTGACCGGGGACACCGCACCGCACGGCTACACTGCGTGCCGTGATGATCACGCTCGACCATGTCACCAAGCAGTACAAATCGTCGGCCCGTCCGGCACTGGACAATGTCAGCGTCAAGATCGACAAGGGTGAGTTCGTCTTCCTGATCGGACCGTCCGGTTCGGGCAAGTCGACGTTCATGCGGCTGCTGCTGGCCGAGGAGACCCCCACCAAGGGCGACATTCAGGTGTCGAAGTTCCACGTCAACAAACTGCCCGGCCGCCACATCCCGAGCCTGCGGCAGGTGCTCGGCTGTGTGTTCCAGGATTTCCGGCTGCTGCAACAGAAGACGGTGTTCGAGAACGTCGCGTTCGCGCTCGAGGTGATCGGCAAGAAGCCGGAGATGATCAACCGGGTGGTCCCCGAGGTGTTGGAGATGGTCGGATTGTCCGGCAAGGCCAACCGACTGCCCGGCGAGCTGTCCGGCGGTGAGCAGCAGCGGGTGGCGATCGCCCGCGCGTTCGTCAACCGGCCGCTGGTGCTGCTGGCCGACGAGCCGACCGGCAACCTCGACCCGGAGACCAGTGAGGACATCATGGATCTGCTGGAGCGCATCAACCGAACCGGGACGACGGTGCTGATGGCGACCCACGACCACCACATCGTCGACTCGATGCGCCAGCGCGTCGTCGAGCTGTCACTGGGCCGGCTGGTCCGCGACGAACAGCGCGGTGTCTACGGGATGGATCGCTGACGTGCGCTTCGGGTTTCTCTTCAATGAGGTCCTGACCGGCCTGCGCCGCAACGTCACCATGACGGTCGCGATGATCCTGACCACGGCGATCTCGATCGGGCTGTTCGGCGGCGGCCTGCTGGTGGTGCGGCTGGCCGACCAGTCCCGCAACATCTACCTGGACCGGGTCGAATCGCAGGTGTTCTTGAACGCCGACGTCGCTGCCGACGACCCGAACTGCGAAGCGCAGGCCTGCAAGGCGCTGCGGGAGCGGATCGAGAACCGCGACGACGTGAAGTCGGTGCGCTATCTGAACTCCGACGACGCCTACGCCGACGCGATCCGCAAGTTCCCGGAGTTCAAGGATGTGGCGAGCAAGGACTCCTTCCCGGCGTCGTTCATCGTCAAGCTGGAAAACCCCGAGCAGAGCACGGATTTCGACGCCGCGATGACCGACCAGCCGGGTGTGCTCAGCGTGCTCAACCAGAAGAAGCTGATCGACCGGTTGTTCGCCGTGCTGGACGGGCTGTCCAGCGCGGCGTTCGCCATCGCCCTGGTGCAGGCGGTGGGGGCGGTGCTGCTGATCGCGAATATGGTTCAGGTCGCCGCCTACACCCGGCGTACCGAGGTGTCGATCATGCGTCTGGTGGGGGCCAGTCGCTGGTACACGCAGTTGCCGTTCCTGCTGGAGGCGGTGCTGGCTGCCACCGTGGGCGTGATCATCGCGGTGGTCGGATTGATCGTGGTGCGGGCGCTGTTCCTCGACAGCGCGCTCAGCCAGTTCTATCAAGCGCATCTGATCGCCCGTATCGACTACGCCGACATCCTCTACATCTCACCGATCCTGCTGTTGCTGGGAGCGGCGATGGCCGGGGCGACCGCGTACGTGACGCTGCGCCTGTACGTCCGGCGGTAGCCCGTGGCCAAGAAGCCGGGGGGCAAGGACGCCAAGAAGCAGGCCGCCAAACAGATCGTTGCCTCGAACCGCAAAGCGCGGCACAACTATTCGATTCTCGACGTGTACGAGGCCGGGGTGGTGCTGCTGGGAACCGAGGTGAAGAGTCTGCGGGCCGGCCAGGCGTCGCTGGTCGACGCCTTCGCCACCGTCGACGACGGTGAGGTTTGGCTGCGCAACATGCACATCCCGGAGTATCGGCACGGCAGCTGGACCAACCACGACCCCCGCCGCACCCGCAAACTGCTGTTGCACCGACGCCAGATCGACATGCTGATCGGCAAGATCCGTGACGGAAACCTCACGCTGGTGCCGCTGTCGGTGTACTTCTCCGAAGGCAAGGTGAAAGTCGAACTGGCGCTGGCGCGCGGTAAGCAGGCCCACGACAAGCGGCAGGACCTGGCCCGCCGCGACGCCCAGCGCGAGGTGACCCGGGCGCTGGGCCGCCGCGCCAAGGGTATGACCTGATCGGTTCGGCGCTGGCGCTGGTAGCGGCGGCCGGCTTCGGGATGGGCGACTTCGTCGGCGGCCTCGCGTCGCGGCGGGTCTCGCCGCTGCGGGTGCTGCTGGTCTCCACCCCGCTGGCGTTGGTAGGACTGACGGCGATCGCGGTTGTGACCGGTGGACCGATCCATCCGGGCGCTGTCGGCTGGGGTGCGGCCTGCGGTCTGGCGCTGGGCGTGGCCAGTTGGTGGTTCTACGCGGCACTGAGATCCGGTCCCATTTCGGTGGTTTCGCCGCTGTCCGCCGTGGTGACAGCCGGGGTACCGGTCACGGTGGGCCTGATCCGAGGTGAGCGGCCCGGTGCGGTCGCCGGCGTCGGCATCGTGCTGGCGCTGGTGGCGGTGGTCCTGGTGAGCCGGGAAGTCACCGACGAGGACGTACGACCGCACCGGTTCACCCCAAAGGTGGCGTGGCTGACCATCGGCGCCGGCGTGGGATTCGGGCTGAACTTCGTGTTCATCGAGAAGGCGCCGGTCGAGTCGGTGCTGTGGCCACTGATGTTCGCCAGGTTGGCGGCCACGGTGGTCGTCGTCATCATCGCGACAGGCGCCGGCGAACTGCGGCTGCCCTCCGGCGGGACGCTGAAGCTTGCGCTGCTGGCGGGGCTGGCCGATACCGGTGCCAACGTCGCTATGCTGCTCGCCCTGCGCGGCTCGCAATTGTCGCTGGCCAGCGTGCTGATCTCGCTGTTCCCGGCGGTGACGGTGATGCTAGCCATCGTGGTACTGCGCGAGCGGGTGCATCTTTGGCAGGTGGTCGGCATGGTGGCGGCCGTCGTCGCGGTAGCGATGATCACCGCGGGATGACGTGCCGGCAGCGGGGAATGAACGGGGGCCCGTTCGTCGTTGCAACCGCGTACTATGAAGTGTCCGCCGAGCGTCGGCGGAAAATACCCAGGACAGGGGGCTGAAAGGTTTCGACTGCGTGTGTCGAATCAAGGGAAGCGTGCCGGTGCAGGCAGGAGACCACCGTTAAGCGTCGCTGTAACCAAGTAAGCGCCAAGGTTGCACTTACTCCGGCTAAGGTCGCTCTTCAGAGCGACTTCGCTCTCGCTGCCTAAGCGATAGCGGGCCTGTCAGACCGGGAAAGCCCTCGGCCCGGACCCTGGCATCGACTAGAGGGATCCACCGATACGTCCGGTCGCGGGATTTATCGGGACACCAACAGCGACTGGGATCGTCATCTCGGCTAGTTCGCGTGACCGGGAGATCCGAGTAGAGGCATAGCGAACTGCGCACGGAGAAGCCTTGAGGGAATGCCGTAGGACCCGGGTTCGATTCCCGGCAGCTCCACACCTAGGTAGCCGGCCAGAGCGACAAGCTCTGGCCGGCTTTCCTTTTCCAGGCTCGAGTAGCGCTCAGTCTTGGACCTTCTCCTCGACACGATCCCAGGTCTCGGGCAGCAGCGGCATCACCGGGCCGGCCCCGAACCCGTCGTCGCGCAACCGGATCAGTCCCGTCGACCGGGTAACGGCGCGCTCAGCGGTTCCGGTGAAGCCCAGCGGACCGGCGCCGGTTGCGGAGCTGCCGCTGGCCGGATCGACGGGCGGCGCCGCGAACTCGGGGTCCACCACCATGGTGGCGTCGGCGTACTCCGTCATCGCCGCCCGCCGGCGCTTCCGCGACCGCAACGGCGCCCGCGCCGACGGTGCCTTGGCCGCACTGACGGCCGAAAGGCCGGCGGCCGGTGCGGTGGACTGGTCCCGGTCGATCAGGGTGGGGCCGAAGCCTTCGGAGTGGTTGCCGCCGACCAGATAGCCCAGCATCTCGGCGCCGCTGACCGGCATCGCCGGCGCGGTGGTGGCCGGCGCCGGCGCACCGGACGACGTCCCCGCCGATCCGGCGATACCGGGACCGATGCCGACCGCGACAGCGACCGGGTGGTCGACCGGGCGGGTTGCGACGATGTGGTGCGGCATGGGGGCGGGGCCGGGCTCAGCTGCGGGCTCCTCGACCACCGGTTCGGATTCCACCTGCATGGCCGCGATGAAGTCGTTGATCGCCATGATCATCAGCGGCAGCACGATCGGTATCCGAACCGGGATGGTCACGATGAACAGAAACGTCGACCAGAAGACGATGTTCCAAAAGATGAACCAGAACCAGCGGTTGGCCTCCTCGACCGGATCCGTCGGCTCATCGCCGCCGTCGGGTTCGGTCGGGCCGGTATCGGAGGTCAGTATCGGCGGTGCCGGGTCGGTAGCCGGCATTGACGCCAGCGCCGCGTCCGACACTGCGTCATAGGTCGCCATTACGGTGGCGGCCTGGACCCACATTCGCACGTAGTCGGCCTCGTTGAGTGCGATCGGGATGGTGTTGATGCCGAAGAAATTCGTTGCGGTCAGTACGCCGTGGACGGTGTGGTTGAGCGCCAACTCCGCCAGGGTGGGCATGGTCGCCAGGGCGGTGCTGTAGGCGGCCGCGGCGACCTCGTGTTGGGCGGCGGCGCGGGCGCTGTCGGCGCTGGCCCGGGCCAGCCAGTCCAGGTACGGCGCGTGCGCCGCGACGTAGCTGTCGGCGCTCAGACCCTGCCAGGCCGCCGACCGGGCGGCGCCGAGCACGGTGACGAGCTCCGTTGCCACGGCAGAGTATTCGGCACTCAGCGCCGACCAGGCGCCCGCAGCGGTCAACAGCACGCCCGGGCCGGGCCCGTTGGCCAGCAGCGCGGAATGCACCTCCGGTGGCGCTGCGATCCAGATCGAGGGCATCGGCGGCTAACGTCGCGGCGCGACTAGCGAACCTATCCGGTCGCTGTCCGCGGGACGGCACCGCAGTCCGCGAACCGGGACTTGACACATGTTCTCAAGGTAGCATTGCCTAATCTAACTTTGGAACCCTGCGCCGAGCTTGGTGACCGGCCGCACAGCTGCCCGAAAGTCTCCTCCGACGCAGGCCAGAGCCGCATGGTAAGAGCCGCTGACCGGCGATAACCTGGGGTATGGCCGCAAAAACCACCGTCCGCGTGGCCCGCGTCTACGACGAACCCCGGGCCGAAGACGGGCAACGGATTCTCGTCGACCGGGTCTGGCCCCGCGGATTCCGCAAGAATGACCCCCGCGTCGGGCGCTGGTTCAAAGATGCTGCGCCCTCTCGGGAACTGCGCAGCTGGTACGACCACCGGCCGGAGCGCTTCGATGAATTCGTCGCCCGCTACAAAGATGAACTGACTTCCCCGCAGGGCGCGGCCGCACTCGAAGAATTGCGCGAGCTGACCCGAGGCGCGAAGACCGTCACGCTGGTCACCGCGACCCGCGATGTGGACGGCAGTCAAGCGGCGGTACTGGCCGAGCTGCTCGCGTCGCGGTGACGCCGGGCCCGAACCGGGGAGCTAGCCCCGGCCTGCGGTGGTGATCAGCATCCCGATCGGGATACTTACGATCAGCGCTGCGATGAACAGCCGGTAGGCGAGCAACACCCAGCCGCGTCGTGCGGGGCGTCGCACACCGTAGAGCAGCCACGCCAGCACGGCCAACAGCAGCGCGGAGCCGAGGTCGAACACCACGATGTGGTCGGTGACGACACCGAGCACGATCGCGGCTCCGGAGACGTTGAACGCCACCGCCGTGGCCACCGCCGCGGTCGGTGTCAGCGGTTCGGCCGCCAACACGGCCCGACCCGCCCCCAGCACCAATTGGCCGACGCCGAGCACCAGCACCAGGTAGGCGACCGCCCAGACGCCATGGCGGGTCGGGGAGGGCGCTGCGATCGCGGCGGCCAGCACGCCGCCGCCCACCACCGCAGCGGCGCCGGCCACGCCGAACGGTGTGAACGCGGCCCGCTGTTCCCACAGCTGCAGCAGCCCCGGCTGTTGCGAGGGGTGGTTCGGGCTCGTGGTACGGGCCGTGCCGGCGACGTCGTTCATCGCCAGTCCCCGTCACCGTCGCGGTAATTCGTCATGATCAGGCCTCCGGGCCTGAGATTACCGGGGCGGTGGCCATGGCCCGGCCCACAGCGCTCCCTCACGTGGCGTGCAGGCCTGGTTGGGCCGATGACTAAAGTTATCGGGTGCCTTCCGACTCTTCAGCTGCCCGGACGCGGCTGCCGCGAGAGGTCGGGGTATTGCTCGGCGCGAACTTCCTGATCGCGCTCGGCTACGGCGTGGTGTCGCCGGTATTGCCGGTTTATGCCCGGCATTTCGGGGTGAGCATCTCCGCGACGACCTTCCTCATCACCGCGTTCGCGCTGATGCGATTGTGCTTCGCGCCGGTGAGCGGGCTGCTGGTCCAGCGGATCGGGGAGCGCCGGGTCTATGTGACCGGGCTGTTGATCGTCTCGGTGTCCACCACGGCGTGTGCGTTCGTTCAGACTTACTGGCAGCTCTTGTTTTTCCGAGCGCTCGGCGGCGTCGGGTCGACGATGTTCTTCATCGCCGCCGTGGGCCTGATGATCCGGGTCAGTCCGGCGGATGCTCGGGGGCGGGTGGCCGGGATGTTCGCGACGGCGTTTCTGCTGGGCACCGTCGGCGGGCCGGTACTGGGCAGTCTGACAGCGGGTTTCGGTCTGAGTGCGCCGTTTTTGTTCTACGGTTCGGTGCTGTTGGTAGCGGCCACCGGCGTGTTCGTCAGCCTGCGCAATTCGCATCTGGCCGAACCGGCCGGCTCGACGGGGCCGACGGTATCGGTACGGGCGGCGCTGGGCCATCGTGCCTACCGGTCGGCGCTGCTGTCGAACTTCGCCACCGGCTGGTCGGTGTTCGGTCTGCGAGTGGCGTTGGTGCCGCTGTTCATCACCGAAGTCCTGGAGCGCGGGCCCGCGGTCGCCGGTCTGGCGCTGGCCACGATCGGCATCGGCAACGTGTGCGCGGTGCTGCCCAGCGGCCACATGTCCGACCGGATCGGCCGACGCGGCCCGCTGATCATCGGGCTCGCGGTGGCCGGGGTCGCCACGATCTTGCTCGGCGCGAGCGGGTCGCTGGCGGTGTTCCTGATCGCCGCGTACCTGGCCGGGTTGGCCTCGGGCATGTACGGGGCGCCGCAGCAGGCCGTCATCGCCGACCTGGTCGGCAACCAGGCCCGGGCCGGGACCGCGGTGGCCGCCTACCAGATGATGGCCGATTTCGGGTCGATCGTGGGATCACTGGCGGTCGGGCAGATCGCCCAACGGCTGTCGTTCGAGTGGGGCTTCGCGATCAGCGGCGGCGTGCTGCTGGTCGCGGCCGTCGCCTGGGTGCTGGCGCCGGAGACCCGCGCGCGGGCCCCGATCGGCGAGATCACCGGTGCGACGTGGCTAGGCTCGGTTGATGGTGACGCTGGACCGGCTGGTCAACGTAGTGGGGAGCTACGGGGTTCGCCTGCGGTTCTGTTCCGTCCCGCGGACGACGACGCTGAGCAGCGTCGTGATGCACGAGGTGACCGGTGAGCGCACCGCCGTCGGCGATGTCCTGCTGGCTGTCGGCGCCCGCTCGGTAAAGGAGGCGGTGCGCTGGGCGGTGGCCGTCAAGGCCGTCGCCGTACTGGTGCGCGACGCCGAGGACAAGACCGCGTTCGCCGGCGAGGGCGAGTCGCTGGCGGTGCTGGTGGTGGATCCCGCGGTGTCCTGGAGCGAGCTGGCCGCGGTGGTCTACGGGTTGGTGCTCGAAGGCCGGGAAACCGAATCGGGTCGCGGCCCCACCGATCTGTTCGCGGTGGCCGACAGCCTCGCCGATGCCGTCGGCGGGGCGGTCACCGTCGAGGATCAGCTGGGTCGCGTGCTGGCCTACTCGCGCGGTCAGCGGCACGCCGATCCGGCGCGTTCGGCGACGATTCTGAACCGGCAGGAAGCCGAGCCGCTGCGGGAGTTGTTCGAGAAGCGGGGCGTCCTGGCGCATCTGGAAGGCCACGATGAACCGCTGTTCGTCGCCGCCGCCCCCGAGCACGGACTGACCGGCCGGATGGTGGCGGCGGTGCGGGTCGGCCGAGAGCTGCTGGGGGCGGTGTGGGTGGCCTGCCCCGCCCCGTTGAACGGCACCCGGCTGACGGCACTGGCCGACGGCGCCCGCACGGTGGCGCTGCACGTGTTGCGGTCGCGGGCCAGTGCGGATCTGGAACGCCAGGTCGAATCCGACTGGGTGAACCGGTTGCTGGACGGCCGGACCGACGCGGCCGAGGCCGCCGCCCTGGTCGCCAGGCTGGGTCTGCCGCAGGCGCCGCTGCGGGTGGTCGCCGTGCACACCCGGATCGCCACCCAACCGCACGCGGGCCTGTTGCTGGCGTTCGAGGCCGTCACCACCGGTTTCGGCTGGTCGCGGCCGGGCCGCAGTGCGCTGGCGGCCAACACCGTGTACACGGTGCTGCCCGCGCAGGATGCGGCGCAGGCCCGGCAATGGGTGCACGGACTGCGCTCGGTCCTGCCGCAACAGGCCAGCGTGCTGGCAGGGATCAGCGCCGTGGCAGGCGTGGCCGAGCTGCCCACGGCCCGCCGGGAGGCCGAGGAGTGCCTGGCGCTGCACGAAGCCGGGCCGCACGACATCGCGCCGCCGGCCTACGACGAGGCCTGGGACGAGATCGTGTTGCGACGGCTCTACACCGCGGCACGGTCCGGCCGGATACCGGCCCGCGGCCCCGTCGCCGAACTGCGTAACCACGACGCGGTGCACGGCACGCCCTATGTGGCCACGCTGCGGGCCTGGCTCGACGCCCAGGGCGATCTGGCGCGAGCCGCCGAGCGGCTGAGCGTGCATGAGAACACCATGCGGTACCGGCTGCGCAAGATGGCCGAGGTGACTCCGCTGGGTCTCGACGATGCCCGCGCCCGGCTCGCGGCGATGATCGAGCTGGCAGCCGGTGACCTGTCGGCTTTCGACAAACCCTGACGTCGTCGTTGTGCGAACCGGTTAAACCGCAGGTCGGGTGAGCGCCGCATCATGGACTAATGGGTGCCGACAACCGGATCGACGGCGCGCCACGGTCGGTGATCGTGGTGGGCGCCGGCATTGTCGGGTTGTCGACCGCGTGGTTCCTGCAGGAGCGCGGTGTCGAGGTCACGGTCGTCGACCGTGTCGGCGTCGCGGCCGGTTCCTCGTGGGCCAATGCCGGCTGGATTTCCCCGGCGCTGGCCATACCGCTCAACGAGCCCGCCAATCTGCGCTTCGGGCTGCGGTCGCTGTTCAGCCGGGCCGCGCCGCTGCAGGTTCCGCTCAACGCCGGGCCGGCGCTCTGGTCGTTTCTGGCGCGTTTCGCCGCCAACAGCCGGCCGTCGGCGTGGCGCCGCGCGGTGCGGGCCAACGCGCCGCTGAGCGCCGAGTGCATCGAGGCCTACGACGTACTGGTGGCCAACGGCGTCGACGCCCCGGTCACCGATGCCCCGATCACCGCGATCTTCCGCACCTCCGCCGACGCCGAGCGTCTGCTCGATGAGCTGCGGCGATTTTCTGAAGCAGGCCGGCCGGTGTTCTGCACCGAACTGACCGGTGCGGCGCTGCGCGAGCGCGTGCCGCTGGCGTCCTCGGCCGTCGCCGCTGCGGTGCAGATCGACGGCCAGCGGTTCCTCGACCCCGGCCGGTTCGTCACCGCGCTGGGTCGCGCGGTGGTCGAGCGCGGTGCCGCGCTGCACACCATGGACGTGACCGATGTGGCGCCGACGGGAGACGGCGCGGTGGTGACGGGCCGCGACGGTACGACGCTGACGGCGGCGGCCGCGGTGATCGCCAGCGGCGCCTGGCTGTCGCAGCTGACAACGCGCTGGATTCGGGTCCCGGTGCGGGCCGGCCGCGGCTACTCCTTCACGGTGCCGGTCGACGGGCCGGTCACCGGTCCGATCTACCTGCCGGATGCCCGGGTGGCCTGCACTCCGTTGAACGCCAAGCTGCGGGTCGCCGGGACCATGGAGTTCGGCGATCCGGACGCCCCGATAGTCCCTGCCCGCGTCGAGGCCATCGTCGCGGCAACACGCCCGCTGCTCGACGGCGTGCGCTGGGCGGAGCGCACCGATGTCTGGGTGGGCCCGCGTCCGGTCAGCCCGGACGGGCGCCCCTTGGTGGGGGAGGTGAGCCCGCGTACCGTCTACGTGGCGGGTGGCCACGGTATGTGGGGCCTGACGCACGGCCCGGTGACGGGCCGGCTGCTGGCGGAGCAGATCACCACCGGCAAGCAGTCCGCGGTATTGCGTGAACTCGATCCGTTGCGCTGAGCCCGGTAGTACTCCAAGCTGATTCCGTTCGTAAAGGAGATCGTCGATGACCGATTCGCAAGGTGTCTGGATGACACAGGAGACCAAGGACCGGCTGTTGGCCGAGTTGGCCGAGTTGTCCGAGCCACACATCGGTTCGGGCACCGCCGACATCAGCGAGCAACAGTCGCGCCAGGCGCGGATCCACCAGATCCACGACCTGTTGGCGGTCGCGGTCGTCGGCGAGGATCCGCCGGACGACGGGGTGGCCGAGCCGGGCATGGTGCTCACGGTCCGCTACGACGACGGCGACACCGAGACCTTCCTGCTGGGGGTTCGTGACGACGACCAGAGTGGGCTGGAGGTCTATTCCCCGCAGTCACCGCTCGGTAAGGCCATCACCGGCGCACGGCGCGGTGAGGAGCGCAGCTACCAGGTGCCCAGCGGTGCCAGCGTGACGGTCACCCTGCTCGACGCGGTGCCCTTCGGGCTGCATAAGACGCAGCACCCGGCCTGACCGGGTGGGTGATCGGCCAGGTGTTTTGAGCCTGGGCATGGCGGTGGTGTAGCTTCGATGAGCACGACATCGCGGGGCTATGGCGCAGCTGGTAGCGCACCACACTGGCAGTGTGGGGGTCAGGGGTTCGAGTCCCCTTAGCTCCACTCATTTGTTGAGTATTCTGTCCCGTCCGCGGTGACCGCACCAAAATGCGAAGCAGTTATCTGGGCCGACACCCAGCCAATGCGGCTGCCGATCCGCATCGGTACGGTAACGGATTAAATTGGGCGGCCGGGCAACTTACACCGTTGTGATACGGTTCGTTTGCAGTCATCAGATTGCGTGTCCGGGGGGCTGGATACTAACAATCGGAGTTCACGTTGAAGAGCCTCGGGAGACCCGGTATCGCGTTATTCGCCGGTATTGGCTTGTGTGCAAGTGCACTTATCTTCAGTGCCGGTGCGGCGGCTGCGCCATCGTCAGTGGCGCCGTTGCCGGTGGGTGGTCCGGTGTGTGCGGGCGGCGTGGTCGCTCTCACCTCCGGCGAGGCGGCGCCGGTTGCCGGTGCGGCCGATGCGGCGGTGCTGGCCGGCGCGGGGGTGCCCTGTGGTCCTGCTGCGGCTGACCTGACGACTCTCGCGGGGCCCGTGCCGATGGGGCTTCCCGGTCCGGTGCCTCCGGTGCCGATCGCCCCGATCCCGGTGCTGCCGGGAGCGCCCCCGCCGGTGCCCTTCGTCGCACCGGGGCCGGCCGGCGCCGCCGCGGCGAGCCCTATCGCGGCCGCGGCGACCGAAGCTATCGGTGCCCCCATCGGCCTGGCCGGCGGCACTAAATAGACGCATTTCGGTAAAGGGGCCTGCGACCGCCTGGTCGTAGGCCCCTTTCTGCCTACAAATATCGCGAATACCACCCGCGGAATATTTTGTCGAATTGTTATTACGAAGCGACTCATCTGTTACAGAATTATGTTGACCGTAGCTGAATAAAGAGTGTCTTTCAAATGGCCACAAGCCGTCGCGGAGTGCCCGCGCAGTAACCCGCGATGTCATCAACAATATCGCGGTAGAACAGGTCCATGCATTTCTCTGTGACATAACCCAGGTGCGGGGTGAGCACGGTGTTCTCCAGCGTCGTCAGGGGGTGTCCGGCCGGTAGCGGCTCCTGGGCGTAGACGTCGAGCCCTGCACCGCGAATCCGGTTCCCGCGTAGTGCCTCGATCAACGCCGCCTCGTCGATCAGCCCGCCGCGTGAGGTGTTGACCAGGATCGCGCTGGATTTCATCGCGGCGAGCTCGTCGCGGCCGATGACACCGCGGGTGGTCGCGGAGAGCACCAGGTGAATCGACACGACGTCGGCGGTCTCGAACAGGCTGCGCCGATCGAGCAGTTCGGCCTGCGCTTCGGCGGCGCGCTCCGCGGTCAGGTTCGGACTCCAGGCCACCACCCGCATACCGAAAGCGTGGCCCACCGCGGCGACCAGCCGGCCGATGCGGCCCAGCCCGACAAGTCCCAGCGTCGCCCCCGCGAGATCGGCGCCGACGGTCTGTTGCCAGTGGCCGGCACGCAGTGCCCGATCTTCCACGACCAGGTGGCGCTGCAGGGCGTGGATCAGCGCCCAGGTGAGTTCGACCGTCGGGGTGATGATGCCGCCGGTGCCACACACGGTGATCCCCAGCCGGTGGGCTGCCACGGTGTCGATAGCGGCGTTGAACGGCCCGGTGGTGACCAGCAGCCTCAGTGACGGCAGTCGGGCCAGCAGGTCGGCGCCGATGACGGTGCGCTCGCGCATCGCCACCACCACCTCGCGGTCGGCCAGCCGCGCGACGAGTTCGTCGCCGGGGGCGATGTGTTCGCGCAGTGCCAGCAGGTCGACGGGTCGCGGGATGGCCGACCAGTCCACGGTTTCGGCGATGCCCTGGTAGTCGTCGAGCACCGCGATTCGCAGCGGGGACGTGGTGGCGGCCATCAGAACGCGTCCGGGTCGCGCTGGACCGCTTCGGGAACCGGATGCTGATACAACCGAGAGGCGTTCTCCCAGGTCAACTTCCGGATCACGTCCGGGGCAAGATCGCCGATCTGCTCGTGGATGACCCGCTGGGTGTGCGGCCACGTCGAGTCGCAGTGCGGGTAGTCGGCTTCGAGCATGATGTGGTCGGTGCCGATGCGCTCATGCTGGCAGAACGACGACTGGTCTTCGACGGCACAGAACCAGAAGTTGCGCTGAAGCACTTCGGCGGGCGTCAGGGTCTCGCCGAGCGTCTTCCAGGTTCCGTACATCTCGTGATAGCTCAGCATGTGGTCGAGCCGGTCCAGCAGTCCGGCAACCCAGCCGATCCCGCCCTCGGACAGACAGATCTTCAGCTCGGGGAACCGGCTGGGCAGCCCGGAGTAGAGCCAATCGACCGCGGCGGAGATGGCGTAGGCGAAGAACAGCACGCCGGCGACATCGGGCGGCGCGTCGTCGGTGGTGGACGGCGCCGATCCGGACGATCCGATGTGCAGGTTGACCACGGTGCCGGTCTCGGCGCACGCGGCGATCATCGGATCCCAATGTCCGGAGTGGATGGTCGGCAACCCCAGCATGGCCGGGTTCTCGCTGAAAGTGACCGCGCGAAAACCTCTTCCGGCGTTCTCGTAGATCATGGCCGCCCCGAGCTCCGGGTCCAGCAGCCAGGGCAACTGGCAACCGATGATCCGGTCGGGGTACGAGCCGGCCCACACCTCGTGGTGCCAGTCGTTCCATGCCCGCACCGAGGCCAGCGCCAGCTCACCGTCATCGGTGGTCAGTTGTAGCCGCTGCCCGGCGAAACCGGGCAGGAATGACGGGAAGTTCAGTGAGGCGTAGACGCCGTTGAGGTCCATGTCCTTGACGCGTTCGTGGATGTCCCACGCGCCGCGGCGCATCTCGTCGAATCGGGCGGGCTCGAAACCGTACTCCGACACCGGCCGGCCGACGACGGCATTGAATCCCACATTGGGTAGTGACTGGCCGTCGTAGATCCAGGTCTGGCCGCCGTTCTCGGTCTCAACCACCTTGGGCGCCCGGTCGGCTAGTTTGCGCGGGACGCGGCCTTCGAAGGTGTCGGGCGGTTCGACGATGTGATCGTCGACCGAGATCACCGTGTAACGCCGCTGTGCGCGTGGCGGTTCCGGGAGGAAGGTCACGATGCGCTCGGCGCCGGCCTTGGCGGTGGTGAAGTTCGGGTCGGAGCTCAGTTCATCGATAGATTTCACTGACGGCCCTCTCGATTCCTTCTCAGTCCAGCACGTGTCAGTCCAGCACCTGGCGGTCGGCCTTGATGGTCATGCGCGCCGCTCCAGCCCAGTACACATCGGCGGCGCGCTCGATCAGCGATGCCCGCATGCCGGCCATGTCCGAACGCCTCATCGGTGAGGGCGTTCGGCCGGTCAGCATGACGTGGTAGGCCAGCTTGCAGACCCGTTCGATGGTCGCGGACCGATAGACCGCCTCGGCCAGGGTGCGTCCGGTGGCTACCACCCCGTGCGAAGCCAGGATCGCCAGATTCGCGCCGCCGATGCGCTCGACCAGCTCCGCAGCCCGGTCGGCGGAGTCGATTTCGCCGTCGTAGCTGTCGACGAAGCACAGGTCGTCGAGGAACAGCGACCCGGTCTGGTGGACGAGTTCGGGCGATGTCTGCAGCGAAGCCAGCAGGCTGACGTAGTACGGGTGGTTGTGGATCACCACGCGGGCGTCGGGACGGGCTCGGTGCAGTTCGGTGTGGATATGGATTGCCGGGGTGACATCCCAGCGGCCCGCGACGACACGAGCGTCCTCGTCCACGGTGCAGATATCGGACGCGGTCAGTTCGGCCCACCACAGGCCCCACGGGTTGACCAGCATCTCGGTCCGGCCGTCGGGCTGCCAGGTGATGTGGCCGGCCATGTTCTCCGCGAAGCCGATCTCGGCGAGGTGCCGGAACGCCACGGCCAGCGCCTGGGCATCGGTCAGCTCGACACCGATCGGCGGGACCACCGAGGGCGACCAGATCGCAGCGCCGCCGGGCCGGTGCTGCACGTCGACGGACTCCGTCATGAACAAATCATATGGAAATAAGGGCGGGGGTCAATGTGGTCGGCGGGCGGGTCAGGCGTCGTCGTCACGGAACGGGGACAGCCCGCGCGGACGGATCATGGCGGGATCGACCACACCCGACCGGCCCGGGTAGTGCTGGACATGCATCAGGTGCGCCGCGGCCAGGTCGCGGGCCCGCTGGGCATCGCCGACGTCGATCGCGTCGATCACCTGCCGATGGTCCTCCAGGACCGCGCGCCGTTCGGGCACCGGCACGGTCGAGTGATCGGTGACTTGGCTCGACCAACTTTGCTCGTGGGCCGACCACAAGGTTTCGAGTGCACCCGCCATCACGAGCATGGTGGTGTTGCCGCAGTGCGTGACGAGCGCCTCGTGGTAGCGGCGACTGGCCGAGGTTGCCTGCGGCAAGTCGTCGACCGCGGCTACCGATTCCTCGTGCAATCGTCGCAGAATGGGCACCACCGTACTCTTGCGGTCCGGCCGCCCCGCGCACAGCGCGGCGCAGGCCGGTTCAACCTGTAGTAGTGCGGTCGCGACGTCGGCGAGGCTGACCTGCCGCGAGCCCAGCACCAGGCCCATGGTGTAGGCGACGTTTGCTGGCGTGGGGCGATGGATGACCGCGCCACCGCGTTTGCCGCGGCGCACGGTCAGCAGCCCCTCGGCCTCCAGGATGCGCATGGCCTCACGCAGCGACGGCTTGCTGATGGCGAATTCGACCAGGAGTTCGTCCTCTTTGGGGAGCACGCTGTCATCGGTGAGCTCCCCGGCGAGAATGCGTCGGCGGAGCTCCTCGGCGACCTGTTCGGCGAGCCGGCGAAAACGGACGGTAGGTGCTGCCACGGATCGAGTGTGCCAGACCGATCCGCATTCATCCGGTTCGACGAATCAGTGAATTCCAAATGATTTGTGGCATACGATCCCCCTGCGAGAAGGGGACCACGGGCGTGCAGCACTGGACTGTCGGCGACGTTGACATCCATGCGGTCCTGCAGGCGATCATCCCGATCCCGGCATCGCGACTGTTCGCAGCGGCACCCGAACGCTTCGCGGACGACTCGCTGACGGACTATTGCGACGCCTCGGGCAACATCCTGATGGCGATCCAGTCCTTCCTGATCGTGTCCGGGCAGGACCGCGTTCTCGTCGACACCTGCTTCGGTGACAGCTTCCTGCGGTCCCGGCAGATACCGGACCGCTTTGCCGAGTCCCTGGCCGCCACCGGATTTCGCCCCGACGACATCACCGCGGTGGTATGCACCCACCTGCACCGCGACCACGCCGGGGGCAACACGGTGCAGCGGGCAGGGCAGTGGGTGCCCGCGTTCGCAGGTGCCGACTACCTGGTGACCGCGGTCGAGCACGAGCACTGGTGTGACTTCACCGGGGAGGACCGGGTGGCGCCGGAATGCGTTGCGCCGCTGCAACAATACGGCAGACTGCGGCTGATCGAGCCGGATCACCGGGTGACCGGCGACATCCGGCTGGTGCCGACCGCCGGACACACCCCGGGGCACGTGTCGGTGCGCATTGAGTCCGGCGGTTCAGCGAGGCTCGACGGAGGAGAGGTGAAGCTGGGACCGCCGCATGAGCGGGCCGGCGCTGTCGCCTACATCAGCGGCGACGTCATACATCACCCGGCGCAGATCGGCGATCCCGGAATCTGCGCGTTGCCCGACGCCGACCCGACCGCGGCTCGCGCCAGCCGACTCCAACTGCTGCGCCGTGTCGCCGACGAGCGGGCGCTGCTGCTCGGATCGCATTTCGCCGCCCCGTCCGGCGGCTACGTCAACAGCGCCGATGACCGACTGGCGTGGCAACCGCTGGTAGAGCGAGAGGGAGCACGATGACCGAGACACCGCACCTGCTGCCGGAGGGGTTCGACTTCACCGACCCCGCACTCATCGGGGAGCGGATCCCGCACGAGGAGTTCGCACTGCTGCGCAGAACCGAGCCGATCTGGTGGAACGCCCAGCCGTTCGGCGTCTCCGGCTACCCCGACGAGGGCTACTGGGTGGTGACCAAACACGCCGACGTACGGGCCGTGTCGCTGCAGGACGACGTGTTCTCCTCACACGAGAACACCTCGCTGATCCGGACGAACACCACCAGCAACCAAGACCTCCACGAGGCCAGCCGCGACAACATCATGCTGTTCCTCGACGGACCCAAGCACGCCAAGCTGCGCCGGATCGTCTCACGCGGATTCACCCCCCGTGTCGTTGCCGGCATGCGGGACTCACTCGACCGCCAGGCCCGCGAGATCGTCGCGGCCGCCGCCGAACACGACACCGGCGACTTCGTCACCGAGGTCGCCTCCCGCCTGCCGCTGGCGACCATCTGCGAGCTGATCGGTGTGCCGGCAGCTGAGCGCCAGCAGGTCTTCGACTGGAGCAATCGATTGGTGGGCGGCGGCAACGGCGATCCGCAGGCCGCCGCCGACGGGATGCAGGCCTCCGCTGAGCTGTTGGGCTACGCCTATCAGATGGCCGAAGACCGCAAGGCCCGCCCGCGCGACGACATCGCAACGGCCCTGGTCACCGCGACGATCGATGGAGAAGCGCTGACCGCGCTGGAGTTCGGCTACTACGTGATGATGCTGATGGTCGCCGGCAACGAGACCACCCGCAACGCCACCTCGCAGGGGATGGTGGCCTTCTTCGACCACCCCGACCAATGGCGGTTGTTCGTGGCAGAACGCCCGGCGACCATGGTCGACGAGGTGGTCCGGTGGGCCACGCCGGTGATCTCGTTTCAGCGCACCGCGTTGCGCGACGTCGAACTCGGTGGGGTGCACATCGCCAAGGGGCAGCGGGTCGGGATGTTCTACGGTTCGGCCAACTACGACGAAGAGGTGTTCGACGAGCCGTTCACCTTCGATATCCGGCGAAGCCCCAACCCGCATTTGGGATTCGGGGCGCCCGGCGCGCACTACTGCATCGGGGCGAATCTCGCCCGTATGCAGATCAACCTGATCTTCGGGGCGCTGGCGGACATCATGCCCGATATTCGCCGGCTGGACCGCGCCTCCCGATCCGTGCTGCCCTGGATCAACGGGATCGACGCGATGCCGGTGGAATTCGGTGGCGCTGCGATGTCTACGGGGTCGCGCTGACGCGCGGCGTCACTCCTTGATGATCACCGGGTCACCGATATTGACCCGGTCGAAGTACCATTCGGCGTCCGTCGGGCTCAGACCGATACAGCCGTGGCTGACGTTCTCCAGGCCCAGGGAGTGAAGCGCCCACGGCGCCGAGTGGACGTAGAGGCCCCGCCGGCTGATACGCACGGCCTGTTCGACGTCGAAGCGGTAACCTTCGGGGTCGTCGACCGGGATCCCGACGCTGCTGGAGTCCATCAGGACCTTCTTCTCCTTGGCCAGAACGGTGTAATGGCCTGTCGGCGTGGGGAATGCGGACTTGCCCATGGTGGCGGGCATCACCCCGTTCTCGCCCCAGTACGGGCGGTGGTGCGGTGCCGGCAGCGGGTCGGCTTCTACGTCGTCGACGCTCACGGTGAAGGTGTGCGCCGCTACGCTGGCGACCCCGACCACCTTCGCTCCGGTGCTGAAGTCGGCGGAGAGCTTGCCCACCGACAGCGCCACGGTGCTGTGCGACGGCCAGTAACGGTCGGGGACCCAGTGGACTTCGGTGTCGTCGAACCACTCATAGGTGCCGGTCATGGGCGGGTCCGTCCGCACCGGGATGGCGCGTTCGGCGGCCCGGCGGTCGAGCACCGGTGCGGCGAATCTCACCACCACGGGGTGCGCCACGCCGACGACGGCACCCGACGTCGGTTGGATCGACGCGATGCCCGAGGGTTGGCTGGCGGCAGCCGAACTCGTTCCCGGTGGCATCACCACCGTTGTCAGAGCCACTCCCACCACCACGACTGCAGTGCGTACCGATGTCCACATCTCCGGCGTACCTTCCCGACCAAAACTACCGGTGTTTACGAGGTTGATCGTAGGTAGACCGCACCCCCGATCCCGGGCGCACATGCGCACGAACGGGTCAAGGCTTCATCAAGTTTTGGCCACGGCCGGGTGCGGGCGCGCGAGCCTAGCCGGCGAAACCGGGCAGCAGTTCCAGCGCGAGCGCCCGAACCGGTACGTGTGCGTCCAACTGGGCCAGGATGCCGGCCGTCGTACCGATGACCCGCCCCAGCATCGCCAGGTTGGGCGGCAGGTCCAGTTGGCGGGCGGTCTTGATCTGGTGAATCGACTGGTCCAGTTGCGCGGCGGCCAGCGTCTGCAGCCAGTCGCGGCTGAAGTGGAAGACCTCGGGCGCCATCGGCTCGACGTAGCGGCGCAGCATGTCGTCGACGTCCTCGATCGAGATCTGTTCGCCGGGCTGGATGAAGCCGGCCTTCTCCAACGTGGGCAGCAGCAGATCGTAGTTGGCCTGGCCGGCGAACCGCAGCGCCATGCCCAGCTCCACCGGGAGGCCGTCGGGCAGTGGCGCCACCGCGCCGAAGTCGATGACGCCCATCCGGCCGTCGGCCAGCAGCATGAAATTACCGGGGTGGGCGTCACCGTGCAGCATGCCGACCCGGGCCGGCGCGTCGCCGATCAACTCGACCAGCCGGGTGCCCAGCAGGTCGCGCTGCGCGGCGGTGCCGTCGGCGATGATCTGCGACATCGCGATGCCGTCGAGCCACTCCTGGATCACCACCTTGGGGGCGCTGGCCACCACGTGCGGCACCGCGAAATGCGGGTGCCCGGTGTAGGCCTTGGCGAATGCGCGCTGGTTGTCGGCCTCGCGCCGGTAGTCCAGTTCCATATCGGCGCGCTCGATGAGCTCGTCGACGATGCCCTGCACATCGGCCCCGGGCGCCAGCGGCTTGAGCACCCCGGTCAGCCGCCGCAGCGTCTTCAGGTCGGCGCGCAGCGCCTCGTCGGCGCCGGGATACTGGATCTTGACGGCCACCGGGCGGCCGTCGGCCCACACCGCCTGGTGCACCTGGCCGATGCTGGCCGCAGCGACCGGATCGTCGTCAAAGGAGCTGAACCGCTCCCGCCACCGCGTGCCCAGTTGGGCGTCGAGCACCCGGTGCACCCTGGCCGCAGGCAGCGGCGGGGCGTCCTTCTGCAACTTGGTCAGTGCCTCGCGGTAGGGCTCGCCGAACTCCGCGGGCACCGCCG
Source organism: Mycolicibacter algericus DSM 45454 (assembly GCF_002086455.1). Taxonomy (GTDB): domain Bacteria; phylum Actinomycetota; class Actinomycetes; order Mycobacteriales; family Mycobacteriaceae; genus Mycobacterium; species Mycobacterium algericum. The sequence continues at coordinate 79,991 of NZ_MVHC01000001.1, read as the reverse complement.
CCTCCAGGACCGAGAGCACCTGGCCGACCTTCATGGCGCCACCCTTGAGCTCGCCGAGGACGGTGAACATCTGCTCGGCCGCCTGCTCCATGAGCTCGGCGGTCACCTCGTCCTTGGACCTGCCGGCCAGCCGTTTGCCCAACCCGAGCGCGGCCCGGCCGGCGAAGCTCAGCGGCAGGCCCACCAGCTTGGCATTGCGCGCCGCCCCCCTGCGGGTGATGTCAGCCACCTGTCGATCATGCCCGATGAATGGCCTCAGCAGCACCGTCCGCCGGGATCGGCGTCGTAACGCCGCCGCCAGTAGTCCCGCTCGGAGAGCACCGGTTCGCCCGGATGAGCCCGGCGGCGGTATTCCAGATAACGGCGGTAGTGGTTGTCACCGAGCAGGGTCGCCCAGTACCAGCCGAACCGGCGAGCCGCCCGGGCTAGCCGGCTTGCCGAGCGTCCCACTGCGCCTGTACCTTTCGCTCGACCGCCGACGGGACCAGTCCGGCCGGTGCGAACCGGCGCGACAGCACCGGCGGCGGCTCGGTGGTCGACACGGCACCGCGAATCGCCGTGAACGACACCAGCACCCCGGTCACGAACACCACCGCGACCAGGGTGGCGAACACGATCGACAGGCTGCCCTGGATGAAGGTGTTGCGAACGACATCGTGCAACTGCGCCGCGTCGACCGCCGATCCGAACGAGGTCGCACCGGCCCGCTCGGCGGCCCGGTAGGCGAAGTGCTGCGTCCAGTAGCCCACTCGCGGATCGGACGAGAAGATCTTCTGCCACGACGCCGTCATGGTGACCGTCAGATCCCACAGCAGCGGAATGCCCGGTACCAGTGCCCATTTCAAGTCGGATCGGCGCCGGCTGCGCTTGATCACGATCACGGTCACCACGGTCAACGCGATCGCGGCCAGCAACTGGTTGGCGATGCCGAACAGCGGGTAGAGGGTGTTGATCCCGCCGAGCGGATCGGTCACCCCCATCAACAGAATCGAACCCCATCCGGCGACCACCGCCACGCTGCACGCCCACGCTCCGATTCGCCACCCCGGGTTGGCCAGCCGGTGCAACGGCCCGCCCAGGTTGCTCAACGCGTCGGAGAGCATGAAGCGGGCCACCCGGGTGCCGGCGTCGACGGTGGTCAAGATGAACAGCGCCTCGAACATGATCGCGAAGTGATACCAGAACGCCTTCAGGGCCGGCCCACCGAACACCTGTCCCAGCACCTCGGCCATGCCGAATGCCAGCGTGGGCGCCCCACCGGTGCGCGACACAATCGACTGTTCGCCGACGGCGGCGGCGGCCTCGGTGATCTGCTCACCGGTTACCGGTGACCCGCCCAGCCCGAGCCCGTTGACGTAGGCGGCGGCGGTTTCGGCGGTGCCGCCGGTCGCGGCGACCGGCACGTTGAGGGCGAAGAACAGGTGCTGGTCCAGAATCGATGCGGTGATCAGCGCCATCACCGCCACGAACGACTCAGTGAGCATGCCGCCGTAGCCGATCAGCCGCATCTGGCTCTCTTTTTCCAGCAGCTTCGGGGTGGTGCCCGAGGCGATCAGCGAATGGAATCCCGACAGCGCCCCGCAGGCGATGGTGATGAACAGGAAGGGGAACAGCGACCCGGCGAACACCGGCCCGTCGCCGGTGTGGGCGAAGGTCGAGACGGCGGGAGCCGCCATCAGCGGCTGGGCGATCACGATACCGACGGCCAGCAGGGCGATGGTGCCGACCTTCATGAACGTCGACAGATAGTCGCGCGGCGCCAGCAGCAGCCACACCGGCAGCACCGAGGCGGCGAAACCGTAGCCGATGACACACCACGACAGCGCCAGCGGCGAGAGCGTGAACCAGGACGCTCCCCAGGATGTCTCGGCGACCCACCGGCCCGAGGCGACGGCTGCCAGCAGCGCGACCACGCCGATCAGGGAGACCTCCGAAACCCGGCCCGGACGCAGATAACGCAGATAGACGCCCATGAACAGCGCGATCGGGATCGTCATCGCGATGGAGAACACCCCCCACGGGCTGACCGCCAGCGCCCGCACCACGATCAGCGCCAGCACCGCGATCAGGATGACCATGATCACCAGCACCCCGATGATCGCGGCGGCGCCGCCGACCGCGCCGAGTTCCTCGCGGGCCATCTGCCCCAAGGAGCGGCCCCGTCGCCGCACCGAACACCACAGCACCAGGTAGTCCTGCACGCAGCCGGCGAACACCGCGCCGATCACGATCCAGATGGTGCCCGGCAGATAACCCATCTGGGTGGCCAACACCGGTCCGACCAGCGGACCCGCGCCGGCGATCGCGGCGAAGTGGTGACCGAACAGCACCCGGCGATCGGTCGGCAGGTAGTCGGTGCCGTCTTCGAAGATCTCCGCGGGAGTGGCGTGCTCGTCGCGGGGCTTGACGACCTTGAGCTCGATAAGCCTTGCATAGCAACGGAACCCGATGATGTAGGTGCACAGCGCGGCGACCACGAACCACACCGCGTTCACCGACTCGCCGCGGACGAAGGCGATCAGTGCCCACGCCACCGCACCGGCGACGGCGAGCGCACCGAGCACCAGTTTCTGGCGCACCGAGATGGGGGAGCGGTCCACGACGGCGACCGGGGGCAGCGCGGCGTCGGTGTGCAGGTAGGTCACCGGACCGTCGCGTCGCTCGATCAGCTGCGGCGCGGTCGGTGCGGCCACGGGGTACCTCCTTGGGGCCTGCCGGATGCCCGAGTGGTAGCGGTTTCCGAGCGGAACGATAACTTGTTCCTGATACTCAAGTACTTGCTTAAGGGAGTTCGCATGGAGATCAGTGGCAAGAAGGTCGTCGTCGTCGGTGGCGCCTCGGGGATGGGTCGGGCAACCGCGGAGCTGCTCGCCGAAGGTGGCGCAGCAGTGGCGGTGCTCGACCGGGAGGGGTCGGAGGGCAAGGAGGTGGCGGCCAGTTTCGGGGGCGCCTTCCACCCGGTGGACATCACCGACTTCGCCGCCGCCGAGAAGACCCTGGCCGCAGCGGTCGAGGGCCTCGGTGGTCTGCACGTCATCGTCACCACCGCGGGCGGCGGCATCGCCAAGCGCACTTTGAGCAAGTCCGGGCCGCATGACCTGGAGTCGTTCCGCTCGGTGATCGACCTGAACCTGATCGCCACCTTCAACCTCAACCGGCTGGCCGCGGCGCAGATGAGCACCAACGAGCCCGAGGACGAGGAGCGCGGGGTCATCATCAACACCGCCTCGATCGCGGCGTTCGAGGGCCAGATCGGCCAGGTGGCCTACACCGCCGCCAAGGCCGGTGTCGCCGGCATGTGCCTGACCATGGCACGCGACCTCGGCTCGGTGGGCATCCGGGTGCTGGCGATCGCGCCGAGCCTGTTCGCCACCGGCCTGACCAAGGGCATCCCGGAGGAGTTCGCCAGTGCCCTGACCAAGGATGCCGCGTTCCCCAAGCGCCTCGGCCGGCCCGAGGAGTTCGCCAAGCTGGTCGCCGCCGTGGTCGACAACCCGATGCTCAACGGGCAGTGCCTGCGGTTGGACGCCGGGCAGCGGTTCGCCCCCAAGTAGTTACCGAACAGGAGACCTGCCATGGGCATCGCAGTAACCGACGACCACCGCGAACTGGCCGAGGTGGCCCGCGGATTCTTGACCGCGCAGCAGGCCCGCGCGGCGTCCCGTGCGCTGCTGGACGCCACCGAGGAGGGCCGGCCGCCGTTCTGGGGTGAGCTGGCATCGCTGGGCTGGCTGGGGCTGCATATCGCCGAGGAGCACGGCGGCTCGGGCTTCGGGCTGCCCGAATTGGTGGTGGTGGTCGAGGAACTGGGCCGTGCGGTGGCGCCGGGACCTTTCCTGCCGACGGTCATCGCCTCGGCGGTGATCGCCGCCGCCGGGACCCCCGAACAGCAGGCCCGGCTACTGCCCGGCCTGATCGACGGTTCGGTGACCGCCGGGGTGGGGATGGCCGGCGGCGTGGCCCTCGACGGCGGCGTGGCCTCCGGCGACGCCGGGATCGTGCTGGGCGCCGGGCTGGCCGATCTGCTGCTGCTGGCCGCCGGCGAGGACGTGCTGGTGCTCGAGCGAGATCGCGCCGGGGTCAACGTCGACGTACCCGGCAACCTCGACCCGACCCGGCGCTCCGGGCGGGTCACGCTGACCGGCGTCGGGATCAGCGCGGACGACACGCTGGCCGGTGGGCGTGAGTCGGCGCTGGCGCGGGCTCGGGTGCTGCTGGCCGCCGAAGCCGTCGGTGGGGCGGCCGACTGCACCGACTCGGCTGTCGAGTATGCCAAGGTGCGCGAACAGTTCGGCCGGACCATCGCGACCTTCCAGGCCATCAAGCACCACTGCGCCAACATGCTCGTCGGCGCGGAGTCGGCCACCGCGGCGGTGTGGGACGCCGCGCGCGCCGACGGTGAGGACGAGTACGCCTTCCGGCTGGCTGCCGCGGTCGCCGCCACCCTGGCGTTCCCCGCCTACGTGCGTAACGCCGAGCTGAACATCCAGGTGCACGGCGGCATCGGCTACACCTGGGAACACGACGCTCACCTGCAGTTGCGCCGGGCCCTGACGGTGCAGGCGCTGTTCGGCGGCGACGCACCGGCGCTGGCCGTGTTCGAGAGTGCCGCGGCCGGCATCACCAGGACCAACAGTCTGGATCTGCCGCCCGAAGCCGAGGAGCTGCGCACCCAGATCCACGCCGACGCGCTCGAGATCGCCGCGTTGAGCGGCGAGGAGCAGCTGGACCGGCTGATCGCGACCGGCTATGTGATGCCGCACTGGCCCAAGCCGTGGGGCCGAGCCGCCGACGCTGTCGAGCAACTGGTGATCGAGCAGGAGTTCAGCGCCGCCGGGGTGCAGCGACCCGACTACTCGATCACCGGCTGGGTGATCCTGACGCTGATCCAGCAGGGCACCGACTGGCAGATCGAGCGGTTCGTGGAGAAGGCGTTGCGCCAGGAGGAGATCTGGTGCCAGCTGTTCTCCGAGCCGGCTGCCGGCTCGGATGCGGCCGCGGTCAAGACCAAGGCGACCCGGGTCGATGGCGGCTGGAAGATCAACGGCCAGAAGGTGTGGACGTCCGGTGCGCACCTGTGCCGGCGTGGGCTGGCCACCGTTCGCACCGACTTCGACGTTCCCAAGCACGCCGGCATCACCATGGTGATCGTCGACATGGAGGCACCCGGTGTCGAGGTCCGGCCGCTGCGTCAGATCACCGGCGGTTCGGAGTTCAACGAGGTGTTCTTCAACGATGTCTTCGTGCCGGACGATGACGTCGTCGGCGAGGTCAACGAAGGCTGGAAGGTCGCCCGCGCGACGCTGGGCAACGAGCGGGTCAGCATCGGCGGCGGTGGTTCCTTCACCGCCGGCATCGACCAGAAGCTGATCGCGCTGACCCAGCAGCACCGGCAGTCGGTGGCCGACGCCGCGGTGCGGGTGGGCCGCTTCATCGCCGACGAGCACGCGTTGCGGCTGCTGAACCTGCGCCGGGTGGCGCGCAGCATCGCCGGCGCCGGGCCCGGACCGGAGGGCAACGTCACCAAGCTCAAGCTCGCCGAGCACATGGGCGACGGCGCGGCCATCGGGGCGGCGCTGCTGGGCCCGGACGTCGCACTCGACGACGGGCCGGGCGCGATGGCCGGCCGGATGGTGATGGGTGCGCGCGGCATCGCGATCGCCGGCGGCACCTCGGAGGTGACCCGTAACCAGATCGCCGAGCGCATTCTGGGGATGCCCCGCGACCCGCTGATCAAGTAGCGTCTCCTTCACCGCACTTTTTGCGCGAGCGTGCGCGTCCCCGGTCGACACGCCGAGGTCGGAACCGTTTTTGCGCACGCTCGCGCCGGGAAGGGGAGCGCGAAATGGCAACCGTCGCCGACCATGTCATCGCCGCCCTGAAACGGAGCGGCGTGCACCGGGTCTACGGGATACCCGGCGACAGCCTCAACGGCTTCACCGACGCGATCCGCCGGGCCGGCGACTTCGGCTGGGAACAGGTGCGTCACGAGGAGACCGCGGCCTTCGCCGCCGCCGCCGAGGCCGCGATGACCGGCCGCCTGGCGGTGTGCGCCGGCAGTTGCGGGCCCGGCAACCTGCACCTGATCAACGGCCTGTTCGACGCGCACCGCAGCCGGGTGCCGGTGTTGGCGATCGCCGCCCACATCCCGCTGGCCGAGATCGGCTCCGACTACTTCCAGGAAACCCACCCGCAGAACCTGTTTCGCGAGTGCAGTGTCTACTGCGAACTGGTCAGCACCGCCGAACAGGCGCCCCGCATCCTGGAGATGGCGATGCGCACCGCGGTCGAGGAGAACGGTGTCGCCGTCGTCGTCGTGCCGGGCGAGATCTTGTCCGACCGCGTCGACGCCACCGACTGGGGATCGCGACCGGTGACAGCCGCCGGGGTGGTGTGCCGCCCCGATGAACGCGGTCTGGCCGCGGCGGCGGGCATGCTCAACGACGCCTCCCGGGTCACCATCCTGGCCGGGGCGGGTGTGGCCGGCGCCCACGGTCAGGTCATCGAACTCGCGGGCACACTGGCGGCCCCGATCGTGCATGCGTTGCGCGGCAAGGAGTACATCGAGCACGACAACCCCCACGACGTCGGTATGACGGGGCTGCTCGGCTTCGCATCCGGTTACAAGGCGATCGCCGAAGCCGATGTGCTGCTGATGCTCGGCACCGATTTCCCCTACCAGCAGTTCTATCCCGAGCGCGCGCAGATCATCCAGGTCGACATCCGGGGCCGAAACCTGGGCCGGCGCGCCCCGATCGATCTCGGACTCGTGGGCACGGTGGCCGACACCCTCGCCGCGTTGCGTCCGATGTTGACCGCCAAGGACGACCGCACCCATCTGGAGCGGTCGCTGAAGCACTATCGCAAGACCCGCAAGCGGCTGGATTCGCTGGCCTCCAATGATCGCGACCGGACTCCGATTCGCCCCGAATACGTTGCCGCGGTAGCGAATCAGCTGGCTGCCGACGACGCGGTGTTCACCGTCGACGTCGGATCCCCAGTGGTGTGGGCGGCGCGCTACCTGACGATGAACGGGCGGCGACGGCTAATCGGGTCGTTCAACCACGGCACCATGGCGTGCGCGCTGCCGCACGCGATCGGCGCCCAGACCGTCGACCGGGAGCGTCAAGTCGTCGCCTTCGCCGGCGACGGCGGGCTGGCGATGCTGTTCGGCGAGCTGTTGACGCTGACGCAGAATCGGTTGCCGGTCAAGGTGATCGTGTTCAACAATTCGTCGCTGAACTTCGTCGAACTGGAGATGAAGGCCGCCGGCATCGTCAACTTCGGCACCGAGTTGCAGAACCCGGACTTCGGCGCCGTCGCGGCCGCGCTGGGGATGTTCGGGCGGCGGGTGGAGCGGCCCGGTGACCTGGAACCGGCCCTGACCGCGGCGTTCGACCATGACGGGCCGGCCGTGATCGACGTCGTCACCGCCCGCCAGGAACTGTCGATCCCGCCGGCGATCACCGCCGAACAGGCCAAGGGATTCTCGCTCTACGCGATCAGGACCATCCTCGCCGGCCGCGCCGACGAACTGCTCGACCTGGTGACCACCAACGTGGCCCGGCGCATCCTGGATTGACGCAAATAATCGCTTGCACACCGACCGGAGCGGGATTAACCTGGCTGAATCATGCGTCATCTGCTTGTAGTAGCGGTCACCCGCAGCGGGGTCTGATCCAGACCGACCCCCGCTGTGGGTCGGAAGCTACTACCCGTCGGTCGCTCCCCTCGAGCAGAAGAGACCGAGACATGACCAACACCTCGTTTCAAGACCGATTCGACACCACCCGGTTGCCGCGTGAGCTGCGTGACGTGGCCGCACAGTTGACCTGGGATCGCTTCGTGGCCACCTACGGGCGAGCCGCCGGACCGCTGCGGGTCGGTCGGTGGCGTTGTCTGGACCCCGACCGGCCCGCCGCACGGCTGGGGCCGCAGGGCCGGAGGTATCAGGCGACGATCGCCGTCGGCGAGCGGAAGGGCACCTGCACCGCGGCGGCGCACGGGCCGCTGGCCGCGCTCACCACCATGCTCCACGACTGCGGAATCACCTTGGAAATTCTGGGTTTCCACCAGCTTCGGTGCGGCGACGAGACCGCCACGTTCATCCACGGTTCCAACGGCCGCACCACGGCGTGGGCGGTCGGCTTTTCCGTCGACGCCGGACGGTCCGCGGTGCAGGCGGTCACCACCTGTGCCAACCGGCTGCTGATGGCAGAGTGACCTGCGGGCGCGAGCGTGCGCGAAAACGGTGCGTCCCCCGGCGTGTTGGCCGGCGACGCGCACGCTCGCGGGAGAAGCACGGGCTAGAGCGGGCGCAGCACGATCGGCATGCCGTCCATCGGAATCGGCATGCCGCCGTAGTCCCAGCGCGTCCGGTAGCCCGGGTGAGGCAACTCCAACCGGTACCGGCGTAGCAACCGGTGCAGGATCGCCTTGACTTCGAGGCGGCCGAACGTCATCCCGATGCACTTGTGCGCCCCGCCGCCGAACGGATTGAACGCATACCGGTGCCGCTTGTGCTCATTACGCGGTTCGGTGAACCGTTCTGGGTCGAATTTCATTGGATCCGTCCACAATTCGGGAAGACGGTGATTCACCCCGGGGTAGGCGATGACATTGGTGCCCTTGGGGATGTAGTAGCCCAGCAGGTCGGTGTCGCGGACCGTCTGGCGCATCGCCCACTGTACCGGCGTCACCAGGCGGATCGATTCGTCCATGACCAGATCGAGCGATTCCAGCTTCTCCAGCGATTCGATATCGAGCGGTCCGTCGCCCAAGCGATCCGATTCGTCGCGGCAGCGCTGCTGCCATTCCGAATTGCCCGCGAGGTTGTAGGCCATCGATGTGGCCGTCGACGTCGACGTGTCGTGGGCGGCCATCATCAAAAAGATCATGTGGTTGACGATGTCAGCGTCGGTGAACCGGTTGCCGTCCTCGTCCTCGGCGTAGCACAGCGCTGTGAGCAGGTCGTTGCCCTCCTTGCCGCGGTGCTCCCGGACCCGGGCGGTGAAGTAGCTCTCCAGCAGCTCACGCGCCTTGAGGCCACGCCACCAGGTGAAGGGCGGCACGCTGGTGCGGATCACTGCGTTGCCGGCGCGGGTCGTCGTGGTGAACGCCTTATTGACCTTTGTGACCAGCTCGCGATCGGTGCCGGGTTCGTGCCCCATGAACACCAGCGCGGCGATGTCGAGGGTGAGTTCCTTCATCGCGGGGTAGAGCAAAAAGCGCGGGTCGTTGCTGACCCAGTCGTTGGCGATCACCTGGGACGCGACCAAGTCGATCTGCTCGACGTAGCCGACGAGGCGGGGCCGTACGAACGCCTGCTGCATGATCCTGCGGTGGAACATGTGTTCCTCGAAATCCAGCAGCATCAAGCCGCGTTTGAAGAACGGCCCGATCACCGGGACCCAGCCCTGCTGCGAGTAGTCCTTGTCGCGGTTGGCGTAGATGACCTGCGTCGCATCGGGGCCCAGCGCCGCGACGGCGGGCAGCACGGGCGAATCCCCGAATAGCACCGGGCCGTGGGTGTGGTACATGCGCATCAGATAGTCCGGCCCGCCGCGCAGCATCTCGATCATGTGCCCGAGGATCGGTAGCCCGGCGTCGCCGAGGACCGGCTTGAGTCCACTGCCCGGGGGCGGCTCGGCGAGTTGCTTCTCGGGGAACTCCATGGTCAGCAGGCGCTTTTCCAGGGCCGCCATGCCCGGAAAGTTGTTGAACGACGGGGTGAACCGGCGTTTGGCCTGGTCGATCAGGTAGCGCGGGGTGCTGATCGTGGTCACGGACGCTCCTTTGACAGGCCGGGCAAGCAGTGACGGACGTCACTTGATCCCAATACTTGGGCCAAGTTTGACGCCTGTCAACCAGGCCTGGTGCTGGGTTCCGCGGTGCGCGCCGAGGGCGGTGAGTGAATCAGATCGGGCGCAACACGATCGGCATGCCGTCCATCGGCAGCGGCATGCCGGCGTAGTCCCACTTCGGTCGGTAGCCGGGCCGCGACAGCTCCAGCCGGTAGCGGCGCAGCAGCCGGTGCATGACGGTCTTGACTTCCAGCCGCCCATAGACCATCCCGATGCACTTGTGCGCCCCGCCGCCGAACGGTGCGAACGCATAGCGGTGCTTCTTGTGCTCCGAACGCGGCTCCAGGAACCGTTCGGGGTCGAACTGGCGGGGGTTGGTGTACAACTCGGGAAGCCAGTGGTTCATCCCCGGCCACAGCGTGACGTTCGTCCCGGCCGGAACGTAGTGCCCGAGCAACTCGGTGTCGCGCACGGCTTGACGCATGTTGAACGGCAGCGGGGTGACCAGCCGCAGCGACTCGTCCATCACCAGGTCGAGGGTCTCCAGCTTTTCCAGCGCCTCGATGTCCAGCGGGCTGTCGCCGAGCCGCGCCGACTCTTCGCGCGCCCGTTCCTGCCATTCCGGATTGGCCGCCAGGTGGTAGGCCATGGTGGTCAGGGTCGAGGTCGTGGTGTCGTGGGCGGCCATCATCAAGAAGATCATGTGGTTGACGATGTCGGCGTCGCTGAAGGTGTTGCCATCCTCGTCGGCGGTGTGGCACAACACCGTCAGCATGTCGGTGCCCTCGACGTTGCGGCGCTCGCGCACCCGCTGGGTGAAGTAGTCCTCGAGCACCTGGCGGCCCTGCAGACCGCGCCACCACTTGAACGGTGGCACCGACGTGCGGATGATCGCGCCACCGGCCCGGGTGGTCTGCTCGAATGCGTGGTTGACCTTCGCCACGGTCTTCTGGTCGTCGCGCAGGTCCATGCCCATGAACACCACCGAGGCCACATCCAGCGTCAATTCCTTGACCGCCGGGTAGAACAGGAATCGGGGGTCGTTGGTGGGCCATTTCGCCACCAGCGCGCTGGCGACCCGGTCCATGTCCTCGACGTAGCTGGCCAGCCGCGGGCGGGTGAACGCACCCTGCATGATCCGCTTGTGCGCCAAGTGCTCCTCGAAGTCCAGCAGCATCAGCCCGCGGTTGAAGAACGGGCCGATCACCGGGATCCACCCGGTGGTGGAGTAGTCCTTCTTGCGGTTGGCGAAGACGGTCTCGGTGGCGTCGGGACCCAGCGCGACGACCGAGGACAGGATCGGCGATTCGGCGAAGTACACCGGACCGTGCTTACGGTAGATGTGCATCGCAAAGTCCGGGCCGCCCCGGAACATCTCGACGATGTGGCCCAACACCGGCAGCCCGGAGTCGCCGACGATCGGCTTGAGCCCGCTACCGGCCGGGGGCTCCGCCAGCGTCTTTTGCTTCCAGTCCACGGTGAGCAGCCGCTTCTCGATGGCGCCCATCCCGGGGATGGTGTTCAGCGTCGGGGTGAACCGGCGCCGGGCCTGGTCGAGGAGATACTGCGGGGTGGTCATGGTGGTCATCGGATGACTACCTCTCGTTCGCGGACGTCAGGTGCGCAGCGGCTATGACGGTCTGTGGCGACCGTCACGTAACCACATCTTCAGATCAAAATTGACGGGTGTCAAGTTTGAATACGGCGCGGCGTGGTGCAAGGTGCAAGGGTGAGCACCCAGCACGACCCGGCCGGCCCGACTCCCGACGATCTGCCGCTGCGGCGGGGGGACAAGCAACGCCAGGCGATCGTGCAGGCAGTGCGGGAGTTACTGGAGGAAAAACCGTTCGCGGAGCTGTCCGTCAGCACCATCAGCGACCGGGCCGGGGTTGCACGGTCGGGCTTCTATTTCTACTTCGATTCCAAATACGCCGTACTGGCGCACATCCTCGCCGAGGCGAGCCAGGAGCTCGAAGAACTGACCCAGTACTTCGCGCCGCGCGGCGCCGAGGAATCGCCGGCGGCATTCGCCGAACGCATGGTGGGCAGCGCGGCGGCGGTCTTTGCCCACAACGATCCGGTGATGTCGGCGTGCAACATGGCACGCAACAGCGACGCCGAGATCCGGGAACTGCTCGACGCCCAGATCGACGCGGTGATCCACCAGATCGTCGGCGTGGTCAACGACGAGATCGCCGCGGGCACTGCGGATCCGATCAGCGAAGACATCCCCGCCCTGGTGCGGACACTGGCTGCCACCACGGGCTACATGCTGTCCGGGGACACCGCCTTCCTGGGGACCGACGGTGACGTGGGGCGCGGGGTACGGGTGCTCGAGGCGCTGTGGCTCACCGCGCTGTGGGGCGGGGACGCAGCGCGGGGTTGAATCATCGGCCGCCGGTGCCGCGACCCGGACGGTAGGGTCTGCACCCATGACACGCGTGGCGCAGTACTACCGGGGCAAGCGGTGCTTCATCACCGGAGCGGCGAGCGGCATCGGCCGGGCCACCGCGTTACGGCTCGCCGAGGCCGGCGCCGAGCTGTATCTGACCGACCGCAACGCCGAAGGACTGGCCGAAACCGTCGCCGACGCGCGCGCCCTGGGAGCCCAGGTCCCCGAACATCGGGTGATCGACATCGCCGACTACGACGACGTCGCCGCGTTCGCCGCCGACATCCATTCCCGGCACGAGCCGATGGACGTCGTGATGAACATCGCGGGCGTGTCGGCCTGGGGGACCGTCGACCGGTTGACCCACGAGCAGTGGCGCAAGATGGTCGACATCAACCTGATGGGCCCCATCCACGTCATCGAGACGTTCCTGCCGCCGATGGTCGCCGCGGGCCGCGGCGGGCACCTGGTCAACGTGTCCTCGGCCGCCGGGTTGGTCGCGCTGCCCTGGCATGCCGCCTACAGCGCCAGCAAGTACGGGCTGCGCGGGGTATCGGAAGTGCTGCGCTTCGACCTGGCCCGGCACCGCATCGGGGTGTCGGTGGTGGTGCCCGGTGCGGTCAAGACCGGGCTGGTCAACACCGTCGAGATCGCCGGCGTCGACCGCGAGGACCCGCAGGTGGAGAAATGGGTGGGCCGGTTCGCCGGCCACGCCGTGTCGCCGGAGAAGGCCGCGGAGAAGATCCTGGCCGGGGTGGCCCGCAACCGCTACCTGGTCTACACCTCCGGTGACATCCGGGCGCTGTACGCGTTCAAGCGGCTGGCCTGGCTGCCCTACAGCGCGGCGATGCGCCAGGCCAACCGGCTATTCAGCCGGGCCCTGTTGCCCTCGCAAAAATCCCTGACGAGGTGAGCCGCGAGATCACGGTATTGGCGTTGGTCGGCAGCCTGCGCACGGCATCGGTCAACCGCCAGATCGCGCAGTTGGCGGCCGAGGCCGCCCCGGCAGGGGTTCGCGTGGCGATCTGCGAGGGGCTCGGCGAGCTGCCGTTCTACAACGAGGACCTCGACACGCCCGCGACCGTGCCGGCGGGGGTGACCGCCCTGCGGGCGGTGGCCGCCGACGCCGACGCGACCCTGGTGGTCACCCCGGAGTACAACGGCACCATCCCCGGCGTGCTCAAGAACGCCATCGACTGGCTGTCGCGCCCGTTCGGCGACAGTGCGCTCAAGGGGAAGCCGCTGGCGGTGATCGGTGCGGCGCTGGGCCGGTATGGCGGAGTGTGGGCCCACGACGAGACCCGCAAGTCCTTCGGCCTCGCCGGGCCGCGCGTGGTCGATGAGATCAAGTTGTCGGTGCCGATAGGCACGCTGGAGGGAAAGCATCCCCGCGAGCACGCGCAGCTGGTGTCCGCCGTGCGCGATGTCGTAGCCAAACTGGCGGTCGAGGCGGGCTGAGCGCCACCGGCGAAGTCTTTGCTGGAAACCGGACGCGGGTCCGGTGTCGGGGCGTGGTCGTCGGTGATCGGTGGTAGACCTGTCGCCATGGGGCACCGCGGGAATTTTTGTGACGTGCGACACGCCGAGGCGGCAACGGCGACAGGCTTACAACCTGCGAATTTCAAGAATGTTGTTCGGAACATCTTGTATGGCTTCTCAAGGCGACCCACTAGGTGTAGTGTTTCAAGCACCGCCAGACCCCGGATCATCGGGCTGACCGAACTGCGGCGAAGGGTATCGAATCATTGCCCGGAGCTGCGGTGGAGACCGGAGATTCAAGGCCTTGGCGGCCCGCTGAGAGTAGTACCTGATCCGTCATCTGTTCGTTGTCGACGATTCGCTGAGGAGTCTGCGCCCATGAGCATCACCGTCTACACCAAGCCCGCATGCGTGCAGTGCAACGCCACCTACAAGGCGCTGGACAACCAAGGCATCGCCTACGAGGTCGTGGACATCAGCCTCGACTCCGATGCGCGGGACTACGTGATGGCGCTGGGTTACCTGCAGGCCCCGGTCGTCGTCGCCGGCGACGAGCACTGGTCGGGTTTCCGTCCGGACCGCATCAAGGCGCTGGCGCAGACCGCGCTGAGCGCGTAAGCGGCCGCCGCATCGGGTACGGGTGGAGTCTGACTGAGAGCTGAAGGGGGTCGCCGTGTCTGCGGATGTCGAGTGCAGCCTGGTGTATTTCTCCTCGGTGTCGGAGAACACCCACCGCTTCGTGCAGAAGCTGCAGCTGCCGGCCATCCGGATTCCGCTGCACGGGCGCATCGAGGTGGACCACCCCTACGTGCTGGTGCTGCCGACCTACGGCGGTGGCCGCGGCACCCCCAACATCACCGATGACACCGCGGGCGGCTACGTGCCCAAGCAGGTCATCGCCTTTTTGAACAACGAACACAATCGGAACCTGCTGCGCGGCGTGATCGCCGCCGGCAACACCAACTTCGGTGCGGAGTTCTGCTACGCGGGCGACGTGGTCGCCCGCAAGTGCGGGGTGCCGTACCTGTACCGATTCGAATTGATGGGAACCGACGAGGACGTGAAAGCCGTCCGCGCGGGCTTAGCCGATTTCTGGAAGGACGAGGCATGCCACCTACCGCTGCAACTGCAGAGCAGGTAACAGCAACCACCCGCAGCGCTCCGGTGGGCGAGCTGGACTTCCACGCGCTCAACGCGATGCTCAACTTGTACGACAGCGACGGCAAGATCCAGTTCGACAAGGATGTGCTGGCGGCCCGTCAGTACTTCTTGGAGCACGTCAACCAGAACACGGTGTTCTTCCACAATCAGGACGAGAAGCTCGACTACCTGATCCAGAAGGACTACTACGAGCGCGAGGTGCTCGACCAGTACTCGCGCAACTTCGTCAAGTCGCTGCTGGATCGCGCCTACGCCAAGAAGTTCCGGTTCCCGACATTTTTGGGCGCGTTCAAGTACTACACCTCCTACACGCTGAAGACCTTCGACGGCAAGCGCTATCTGGAACGCTTCGAGGACCGGGTGTGCATGGTGGCGCTGACGCTGGCCGCCGGCGACACCAAGCTGGCGGAGCAACTGGTCGACGAGATCATCGACGGCCGTTTTCAACCCGCCACCCCGACGTTCCTGAACTCCGGTAAGAAGCAGCGCGGCGAGGCGGTCAGCTGCTTTTTGCTGCGCATCGAGGACAACATGGAGTCGATCGGCCGCTCGATCAACTCCGCGCTGCAGCTGTCCAAGCGTGGCGGCGGAGTGGCGTTGCTGCTGACCAACATTCGTGAACACGGCGCCCCGATCAAGAACATCGAGAATCAGTCCTCCGGGGTCATCCCGATCATGAAGCTGCTGGAGGACTCGTTCTCCTACGCCAATCAGCTCGGCGCCCGCCAGGGAGCCGGCGCGGTCTACCTGCACGCCCACCACCCCGACATCTACCGGTTCCTGGACACCAAGCGGGAGAACGCCGACGAGAAGATCCGGATCAAGACGCTGAGCCTGGGCGTGGTGATTCCCGACATCACCTTCGAGCTGGCCAAGAAGAACGAGGACATGTACCTGTTCTCGCCGTATGACGTCGAACGGGTCTACGGCGTCCCGTTCGCCGACATCTCGGTCAGCGAGAAGTACTACGAGATGGTCGACAACTCGGCCATCCGCAAGACCAAGATCAAGGCACGCGAGTTCTTCCAGACCGTGGCCGAGCTGCAGTTCGAGTCCGGTTACCCGTACGTGATGTTCGAAGATACGGTCAATCGAGCTAATCCCATCGCCGGCAAGATCACCCACTCGAACCTGTGCTCGGAGATCCTGCAGGTCTCCACCCCGTCGGAGTACAACGACGACTTGAGCTACGCCAAGGTGGGCAAGGACATCTCCTGCAACCTGGGCTCGCTCAACATCGCCAAGGCGATGGACTCCCCGGACTTCGGCCAGACCATCGAGGTCGCCATCCGGGCGCTGACCGCAGTGAGCGATCAGACCCACATCAACTCGGTGCCCTCGATCGAGCACGGCAACAACGAGTCGCACGCCATCGGGCTGGGCCAGATGAACCTGCACGGCTACCTGGCCCGAGAGAGCATCCACTACGGCTCCGAAGAGGGCATCGACTTCACCAACATCTACTTCTATACCGTGCTGTATCACGCGCTGCGGGCATCGAATCGTCTTGCGCTGGAACGAGGTAGATCCTTCGTAGGTTTCGAGAAGTCCAAGTACGCGTCCGGGGAGTTCTTCGACAAGTACATCAACCAGGTGTGGGAGCCCAAGACCGTCAGGGTGCGGCAGCTCTTCGCCGACGCCGGTATCCGGATCCCGGAACAAAGCGACTGGCAGCGGCTGAAGGAATCCGTTGCCGCCCACGGTATCTACAACCAGAACCTGCAGGCGGTTCCGCCGACCGGGTCGATCTCCTACATCAACCACTCGACGTCGTCGATCCACCCGATCGTGTCGAAGATCGAGATCCGCAAGGAAGGCAAGATCGGCCGGGTCTACTATCCGGCGCCGTACATGACCAACGACAACCTGGAGTACTACTCCGACGCCTACGAGATCGGCTACGAGAAGATCATCGACACCTACGCCGCGGCCACCCAACACGTGGACCAGGGGCTGAGCCTGACGCTGTTCTTCAAGGACACCGCCACCACCCGCGACGTGAACCGCGCGCAGATCTATGCCTGGCGCAAGGGAATCAAGACGCTGTACTACATCCGGCTACGCCAGATGGCGCTGGAGGGCACTGAGGTGGAGGGCTGCGTCAGCTGCATGTTGTAGCGCCGCGGACGCGCGCCCTGACCCGACGTCAGCCGGCGTTGGCTGCGGATCCGGTGATCAGGTCCGTGTCGGGCAGCAGGATCGACGGCACCGCGATCGATCCTGCCGCCGGGGTGCGGAGCACGGTGAGCGTGCCCGTGCGTCGAATCGACCGGAGTCCCGAACGCGAGATCAGCATCGTCACCGCCGGTGTGTCGATCCGGATCGCGTGATCGTTGATGCCGGACGCCCACTGTGCCCCCGCCGCGAGTACCCGCCGGTTGGTCAGGTGCACCACGGCCAGCATGATTCCGATCGCCAGCGCCGTGTAGCCGATGAGCAGGATCCCGAACATCGTCAGGGCGGCCACCCAGTAATCGCCCTTGGCCTGAACCACGGTGACAACCGCCGCCGTGACCAACGCGATGGCCGTAACGCCGAGCCACACCTTCGCCGACTTCAAGCTCGACAGCGTTGCTCGGCGGGCGTCACCCCGCTGTGCGGTCCATTCGATGGTCGTCTCGGGGATCGGGTGTACGTCTCGACTCAACTTGGCTCCTCGCTTCTGGCGGGGCGTCGCCCGCCGATCGGATGGGATCGCGCGGTCAGCTCTCGCCGGCGCGCTCCGCGCGCAACGCTTTCAAGCGCCGCTCTTCGCGAAGCACCGCCTGGTAGCTCTCCCGTTCGGCGACCAGCCACGGCGGGTTCTCCTCGAGAAGCTGTTGGATCTGCTCGGTGGTGAGCGCGTTCTCGACGCCGCCCCGCGCCAGCGCCGCGATTGAGACGCCCAGCTTGGCCGCCACCAGATTCTTCGGGTGCGGTCCGTTCTTGCGAAGGTCCTTGAGCCACTGCGGCGGATCGGCCTGCAAGGCGGTGATCTCGTCGCGGGTGATCGGGTTCTGCTGGAACTCCGCCGGCGTGGCGGGCAGGTACACATCCAGCTTCTTTGCCGCGGTGGCGGGTTTCATGGACTGCGCGTTCGGCCTGCTCATTCCGATGACCTTATCGGTAGCCTGATGCGGTGACCCGGCCTTCCCTGACCCTCGGGTACGTCCCTGGCGGGACGCCGGCGAAGTGGGCTCGGATCTGGGCGCAGCGCCGTCCCGACGTCCCGCTGCAGCTGCGCAGCGTGGCCGCGGCAGACGCGGTCGCAGCGGTGCGGGCCGGCGCCGTCGACGTGGCGTTGCTGCGGCCGCCGACCGACACCTCCGGGTTGGCCGTCATTCCGCTCTACGACGAGACGACCGTGGCCGTGGTGCCGACGGACCACGTGCTGTCCGCCGCCGACGAGATCACCGCCGCCGACCTGCGCGGCGAGCCGATCCTGCTCCCACTCGACGACGTGGTCGCCTGGGCGGAAGCACCCGGCGACCCGATCGATCACCGGCCCGAAACCACCAAGGATGCAATAGAACTCGTCGCCGCAGGACTGGGCGTGCTGATCGTTCCTCAATCCTTGGCCCGGCTCTATCACCGCAAGGACCTCACCTACCGCCCGATCACCGATGCGCCCACCTGCCCGGTGGCACTCGCCTTCCTCGAAAGCCGGCAGCCGCAGCTGGTCGAAGAGTTCGTCGGTATCGTGCGGGGCCGCAAGCCCGGTTCCTCACGCGGCCAAGCGGAACCGCCGCCGAAACGCACCGCGCGGGAGAAGACCCTGGCCAAGCAGGCCGCGCGGGCCGCCGCGGGCAAAGTCGCCCGCAAACCGCGCCGCGCCGAGCGCGGTCGACGCTGACACCGGCTCAGTGCTTGTGGTCCGGGCGCCCCTCGGATTTGGCGTACAAGCGGTTGAGCATCAGCTCGCGGAAGCGCGCATTGTCGAGCAGTTTGAGGCCGGCATTGGCCAGCGCGGGCCGACCTGCCAATTTGTGAAAGAACCGGCCGCGCTTGTACTCCCGGCCCCAGGCCGCTTGCATCCGCTGGGCGTAGTTGGTGAAGTCATCGGGCCCACCGTTGGTCAGCGCCGCGACGGCGCACTCACCGGCGGCCAACCCCGATTCCAGCGCCTTGGAGATCCCGGCGCCGGAGGTCGGCCGGCCCGCACCCAGCGAGTCGCCGACGAACAACACACCGGGACGCCACGGCGGCCACGCGGTGAAGCCCATCGGCAGCCGCCAGGCCCGCACCGTCTTGGACTGCTTCAGCTCGGTGATCGACGGCAGCTCCCACTCGCGCGGGAGGGTCTCCAGGAATTCGCCGAGGAAGTGTGTGGCGTTGATGGCCTGCCAGTTCTTATAACTGTTGACATAGCCCAGCCCGATGTTGACCCGCCCGTCGCCCAGTGGGAATACCCAGCCGTAGCCGGGCAGCTGGTCGCCTTCGAACACCAGCTTCAGGTAGATGTCGAGTGAATCGACGTCGGGACGCACCGCCGGCATCTCGGCGCGGATCGCGATCGCGGAGTAGCCGTTGTAGTCCGAGTCCAGTTTCAGTGCGCGTTTGATCGGTGAGTAGGCGCCGTCGGCGGCGATCACCGCGTCGGCCAGCACCTGCTCGCCGCTCTTGAGTAACACCCCGGTGACCCGGCCGGAATCGTCGAGAATCGGCGCGCTGGCCTCGGCCGATTGACGGACTTCGGCGCCGGCGGACTCGGCGTGCTTGAGCAGCAGGGTGTCCAGCTCGGGCCGGCGCGCGACGTAGCCGTGGTCGGGCATTCCGGGGCGGCGCGGAAATGACAGTTCCCACTCGCTGGGGCTGAACACCTTCACCCGGTTGACCTGGTGGAACCTGTCGACCTGTTCGGCCAGCCCCATCTTCTGCAGATAGCTGACCGCGCGCGCGGTCAGCCCATCGCCGCAGGGCTTGTCACGGGGGAAATCGGCCTTGTCCACGATGACGACGCTCGCGCCGGCCTGACGTGCCTGCCAGGCCGCTGCCGATCCCGCCGGGCCGCCGCCGACGATGGCCAGGTCGAATCGTTGGGTCACTACATCTCGTCTCAAATATGCGCGTTATCGCGCCGCGGGAACTGTCTATCGATGCTAACGGACCAGGTCACCGCGCGGTCTCCCCAGGTCAGCCGCGGCAACGCGGTAAGGTGCTTGACGTGCGCGGAACGAGCAGGTCCAAGCCGGCCGACAACGGCGGGCAGAAGGTCGATGCGCGCAGTGAGCGGTGGCGCGAACACCGCAAGAAGGTCCGCGGCGAGATCGTCGAGGCCGCCTTCCGCGCGATCGACCGGCTCGGGCCCGATCTGAGCGTGCGGCAGATCGCGGAGGAAGCCGGCACGGCCAAGCCCAAGATCTACCGGCACTTCACCGACAAGGACGACCTGTTCGAGGCGGTCGGGACCCGGTTGCGCGACGATCTGTGGGCGGCGATCTTCGCCTCCATCGACGTCGCCACCAATTCGCTGCGCGAGATCGTGCAGCGCAGTGTCGACGAGTACGTCGCCCTGGTCGACGAGCACCCCAATGTGTTGCGGTTCTTCATCCAGGGACGGGTGCGCGCACAGTCCGAGTCGACGATGCGGACGCTCAACGAAGGCCGGACGATCACGCTCGCCATGGCCGAGATGTTCCGCAACGAACTGCGGGATCTCGACCTCAACGGCGGCACGCTGGAACTGGCGGCCTTCGCGGCGTTCGGTACGGCGACGTCGGCCACCGACTGGTGGCTGGGGCCGGAACTGGACAGCCCGCGGCGGATGCCCCGCGACACCTTCGTGGGCTACCTGACGACCATCATGATCAGCGTCGTCGAAGGCACCGCGGAGAGCCTCGGGATCGCGATGGACCCCGATCAGCCCATCCATGACGCTGTGCGACGCCGGCCGGTCGCCTGACCGTCGACCCGGGTGCGTTGACACCTACCCCTACCGTGGCGACACTGGAAAATACCCAGTACCGGCGTTCCCGGAAAAGTGGTGTGACATGTCCGTTGTCAAGCAGGAAGCCGATCGTCGGGCGCGTGAAGCCGTCGGCGACAAGCCCGTGCACACCCGGGCGCTCATCATCGGAACCGGGTTCTCCGGCTTGGGCATGGGCATTGCGCTGCAGAAGCAGGGCGTGGAGTTCCTCATTCTGGAGAAGGCTGACGACATCGGCGGGACGTGGCGGGACAACACCTACCCCGGCTGCGCCTGCGACGTCCCGTCGCACCTGTACTCCTTCTCCTTCGCGCCGAAGGCGACCTGGAGCAAACTGTTCTCGCCGCAGCCGGAGATCCTGGATTACCTGCGGGGCGTCGCTGACAAGCACGGACTGCTCCGCCACATCCGGTTCGGTTCGCAGGTCGACCGGGCGCACTGGGACGACGACGAGTTCCGCTGGCATGTGTTCACCACCGCCGGCCAGGAGTTCGTCGCCCAGTTCTTGATCTCCGGGGCCGGAGCCCTGCATATCCCGCGGTTGCCCGACATCGACGGTATGGACGAATTCGCCGGGGCGGCTTTCCATTCCGCGCAGTGGGATCACGGCGTCGACCTGACCGGCAAGCGAGTCGCGGTGATCGGCACCGGTGCCAGCGCCATCCAGATCGTGCCCGAGCTGGTTCGCGATGACGCGAAAGTGGCCCAGCTGCAGTTGTACCAGCGCACCCCGCCGTGGGTGGTGCCGCGGCCCAACAGCCCGTTTCCCAAGGCGCTGCTGACCGCGTTCGCGACCGTCCCGGGCCTGCGACGTGCGGTGCGCGCCGGGATCTACTGCTGGCTGGAGGGGCTGGGCTATGCCATGACCAGGCGACCCGGCCTGTTGCGGGCGGTCGAGCTGGTCGGCCGCTGGAACATCCGCCGCAACGTCGGCGACGAGGAACTGCGCCGCAAGCTCACCCCGAGCTATCGGGCAGGCTGTAAACGAATCCTCTATGCGCCCAACTATTACCAGGCGGTCGCCAACCCGAAGGCGAAGCTGATCACCGAGCGCATCGAGAAGATCACCGCCGACGGCATCGTCACCGCCGGCGGCGTCGAGCACCGCTGTGACGTCATCGTCTACGCCACCGGCTTCCACGTCACCGACTCCTACACCTACGTCGACATCAAGGGACCGGGCGGCGAGGATCTGGTGGACCGCTGGAACACCGAAGGGGTGGTGGCGCATCGGGGCATCGCGGTCGCCGACATGCCCAACCTGTTCTTTCTGCTGGGCCCCAACACCGGCCTGGGGCACACCTCGGTGGTGATCATGATCGAGTCGCAGATCCACTATGTCGCCGAAGCGATCGCGGCGGTGGACGCCGTCGGGGCGCAGGCGCTGGCGCCGACCCGCGCCGCCCAGGACCGTTTCAACGACGAGCTGCAGCAGCAGTTGGGCGGGTCGGTGTGGAACACCGGCGGCTGCCGCAGCTGGTACCTCGACGAGCACGGCGTCAACCGGACGTTGTGGAGCGGCATGACATGGCAATATCGCCGGGCCACCCGCAAGCTGCGCCCGGATGAGTACCGCTTCTCCGGGGCCGGCTGACGCGACACGCAGACACAAGTTCTTGTGTTGCCACCGGTTGTCGGCCCCCAGGGGTAGTGTCAGTGGCCTATAGCGGCCTAGCTTTCCGAGGGTGAAATGGGGTTCTGGTGAGCGAAAAACTGAAGCTGATCGACCGGGTGTCAGCGATCAACTGGAACCGGGTGCAAGACGACAAGGACATCGAGGTCTGGGATCGCTTGACCGGAAACTTCTGGCTACCTGAAAAGGTGCCGGTCTCCAACGACCTGCCCTCCTGGGGGACGCTCACCGACGAGGAGAAGCAGCTCACCATGCGGGTCTTCACCGGCCTGACGCTGCTGGACACCATCCAGGGCACCGTCGGTGCCGTCAGCCTGATCCCCGACGCGCTGACCCCGCACGAGGAAGCGGTCTACACCAACATCGCGTTCATGGAGTCGGTGCACGCCAAGAGCTACAGCCAGATCTTCTCCACGCTGTGCTCGACCAATGAGATCGACGAGGCGTTCCGCTGGTCGGAGGAGAACGGCAACCTGCAGCGCAAGGCCGCCATCGTCATGCAGTACTACCGCGGCGACGAGCCGCTGAAACGCAAGGTGGCCTCCACGCTGCTGGAAAGCTTCTTGTTCTACTCCGGCTTCTACCTGCCGATGTACTGGTCGAGCCGGGGCAAGCTGACCAACACCGCCGACGTGATCCGGCTGATCATCCGCGACGAGGCGGTGCACGGCTACTACATCGGCTACAAGTTCCAGCGGGGGCTGGCCATGCAGGACGAGGCCAAGCGCGCCGAGCTCAAGGACTACACCTACGAGCTGCTCTTCGAGCTCTACGACAACGAGGTCGAATACACCCAGGATCTCTACGACGGGGTGGGTTTGACCGAGGACGTCAAGAAGTTCTTGCGCTACAACGCCAACAAGGCGCTGATGAACCTCGGCTACGAGGCGCTGTTCCCGCGCGACGAGACCGACGTCAACCCGGCGATCCTGTCGGCGCTGAGCCCCAACGGCGACGAGAACCACGACTTCTTCTCCGGGTCGGGCTCGTCGTACGTGATCGGCAAGGCGGTCATCACCGAAGACGAGGACTGGGAGTTCTAGTCCGCTGGTGGCGAGGCGAAGGCAGTTCATCAACCTGCTCCTGGCCACCTGGGTGTCGGTGATCTGCTTCTGGGCGTGGAACCTGGTCGGACCGCTCTCGACGCAGTACGCCACCCGGATGTCGTTGAGCTCCAACCAGCAGGCGCTGCTGGTGGCGACACCGATCCTGATCGGGGCGCTGGGCCGGATCGTCACCGGGCCGATGACCGACCGCTTCGGGGGCCGCACCATGTTCGTCGCGGTGTCGCTGGCCTCGATTCCGCCGGTGCTCGTGGTCGGCTATGCGGCACACATCGGCTCGTATCCGCTGATGCTTGCCGCCGCGTTCTTCCTCGGAGTGGCCGGAACGGTGTTCGCCATCGGAATCCCGTTCGCCAACAACTGGTTTGCTCCGCAGCGCCGCGGCTTCGCCACCGGAGTGTTCGGCATGGGGATGGTCGGAACCGCGGTGTCGGCGTTCGTCACCCCGCGGTTGGTGGCGTCGGTCGGCCTGTTCGCCACCCACCTGATCGTCGCTGCGGCCCTGGCGATCTCGGTGCTGCTGTGCGTGGTGCTGATGCGCAACGGCCCGCGTTTCGTGCCCAACACCACCGCGGTGCTGCCGAAGCTCAAAGCGGCGGCCCGGTTGCGGATGACCTGGGAGATGTCGCTGCTCTACGGCCTGGTGTTCGGCGGCTTCGTGGCGTTCTCCAGCTACCTGCCCATCTACATCAAGGCGGTCTACCAGTTCTCGCAGGTCGGGGCGGGGGAGCGCACCGCGGCGTTCGCGCTGGCCGCCGTGCTGGCCCGGTTGCTCGGCGGGACACTGGCCGACCGCATCGCACCCAAGTATGTGGTGCTGGCCTCGCTGGCCGGTATCGCGGTGCAGACCCTGATCTCGGTGTTCAAGCCACCGGCCGACATCTGGTCGGGCCTGACGTTCCTGCCGTTGGCGGTGGCGCTGGGCATCGGCACCGGCGGGGTGTTCGCCTGGGTGTCCCGCCGGGCCCCGGCCGGCTCGGTCGGTTCGGTGACCGGGATCGTCGCGGCGTTCGGGGGGCTGGGCGGCTATTTCCCGCCGCTGGTGATGGGCGCGACCTACGACCCGGTTCGAAACAGTTACGCGGTGGGGTTGATGCTGCTGGTCGCCACCGCGGTGCTGCTGTTCATCTACACCGCGGTGTTCCTGCGCGCCCGCGAACCCACCGCCGCGACAACCGCTTAGCCTGACGGTAGTCACCTTCAACGTCAGGGGTTTCACGATGACGACAGACATCGATGGCACTACACGTCCCCGCACCTGGATGGCCGGAGCCGTGCTCACGGCGTTGCTCGGGTTGTTCTTCGCCTTCGACGCCATTCCCAAGATCCTCGGCGTGCCCTTCGCCCGCGAAGGCACCGAAGCGCTCGGTTTCTCCCCGGACAAGACCGCGGTCATCGGCTGGGTGCTGCTGGTGTGCCTGGCCGTCTTCTTGCTCCCTCGCACCGCGGTGCTGGGCGCCCTGGGCTTGACCGCCTACCTGGGTGGGGCCGTGACCATGAACCTGCACGCCGACAAGCCCCTGGCCGGTTTCGTGCTGTCCGGCGTGTACGTCGGCGTGCTGGTCTGGATCGCTCTCATCCTGCGCCGGCCGGAACTGCTACGGGTGCTGGGAGTTCGGCGCCGTTGACGGGTTCGGTCTTCGCGGCTAATTGTCGCGCAGCGACGCGGTGTCGATGACGAAGCGGTAGCGCACGTCCGAGGCCAGCACCCGCTCGTAGGCGGTGTTGACGTACTCGGGTTCGATCACCTCGATCTCGGGCCGCACGCCGTGTTCGGCGCAGAAGTCCAGCATCTCCTGGGTCTCGGCGATCCCGCCGATCAGCGACCCGGACACACTGCGCCGCATCCGGACCAGCGGACCCGGCGGCACCGCCAGGGATTTCTCGGGCATGCCCAACTCGACCAGGGTGCCGTCGAGGGCGAGCAGGCCCAGGTAGGCGCCCAGGTCCAGGCTCGCCGAGACGGTGTTGAGGATGACGTCGAAGTTGCCGCGCAGTTTCTTGAACGTCTCGGGGTCGCTGGTGGCGTAGTAGTGTTCGGCGCCCAACCGCAGTCCGTCCTCCATCTTCTTCAGGGATTGGGACAACACGGTCACCTCGGCGCCCATCGCGGTCCCCAGCTTCACGGCCATATGACCCAGGCCGCCCAGTCCGACGACCGCAATCCGCTTGCCCGGACCGACCTTCCAGTGGCGCAGCGGTGAGTAGGTGGTGACCCCGGCGCACAGCAGCGGGGCGGCGGCATCCAGCGGGATCTCATCGGGGATGCGCAGCACGTAGTTCTCGTCGACGACGATCGCGCCGCTGTAGCCGCCCTGGGTGGGCTGGCCGTCGCGGCCGACACCGGCATACGTGCCCACCATGCCGCCACCGGTGCAGTACTGCTCGTGGCCGGCCTGACAGCTGGGGCATTCGCGGCAGGAGTCGACGAAGCAGCCGACGCCGACGCGGTCACCGACGGTGAACTTGGTCACCTGCGCGCCGACCGCGGTGACCACGCCGGCGATCTCATGACCCGGCACCAGGGGGTAGGGCGGGCGGCCCCACTCGGCTTTGACGGTGTGGATGTCGGAGTGGCAGATGCCGGCGAACGCGATGTCGAAGGCGACGTCGTGCGGGCCGGGCTCGCGGCGGGTGATGGTGGTCTTGGTCAGTGGATCGGTCGGCGACGTGGCGGCGTAGGCGGAAACGGTGCTCATCGGGGATATCTCTCTTCGCAACTCGGCGTTTTTATATAGTCTAGCGAAGTAAATTGTGTGTGGTCGTCCGCTGCTCAGCCCAAGTGCGATAGCGACGCTTGTTTGCCCAGCGTGACGGCGGCACCGGGGCCGCTACGTAATCCTTGACACATTCATGTGCGGCGGGTGGTCAGCGCGATGCGAGCGGCCGCGCGAAGGAGCCATGGTGTCTGCCGTGCCATCACGGCGACGGCACGGTCCGAGCGGCGCATCGAGGCCTGCGGGCCGGGGGTCGGCGTCGACGCCAGCTCAGCCTCGGCCGATCCGGCCGGCGGGCCGTTGCGATTGACCGCCAAAAGTTGCCAGTGGCCGGGAACGCCGCGGAGTTCGACGCTGCCGCGGTCCTCGAAGCCGGTGCCCGATCCGACGACCAGGTCGCGCACCGTGCGCGAGACCAGGATTTCGCCGGGGCCCGCCTGGCCGACGATCCGCGCCGCGATGTGCACGGCCATGCCGGCGATGTCGTTGTCGATCAGTTCGCATTCACCGGTGTGGATGCCGACCCGGATCTCGATGCCCAGTGCGTCGGCGTCGGACTGCAATGCCTCGGCACAGCGGATCGCCTGGGTCGGGCCGTCGAACGTGGCGAGGTGGCCGTCGCCGGTGCTCTTCACCACCGCGCCGCTGAAACGATTCGTGAGTTCGGCGGTGACTTCACCGAAGCGCTGCAACACTGCTCGCCACCGCTCGTCGCCAGTCACCGCGGCGTGCTGCGTGGACGCGACGATGTCGGTGAACAACACGGTGCGCAGGGCGCGATGCGACTGCGCCGGCGCCGCATGGCTGCCGGTGAGGAATTCCTCGATCTCCGTCAGGATCTTGTCGGGCTCGGTCAGAAAGGGTGCGTGGTCCCTACCTTCGACTTCCAGGTATCGCGCTCCGGGGATATGCGCGGCGAGGTACCGGCCGCCCTGCACCGGCACCGCGTGGTCGTCGCGGGCATGGATGACCAGGGTTGGCGCGGTGAGCGTCGGCAAGATCGGCCGCACATCGATCAGAAACGCCGCTTCAAACGACGCCCGCGCCATACCCGGGCTCGCACTCATGCGCTCGCACGTCGCGAGCTGGCGTAGCGACCGGACCGATGGGGCACTGATGCTGGCGGTCTCGCCGCTGCCCCACTCGGAGCGCACCGTGCGGCCGGCTTGCTGGAAGCGGGCGAGCTGCTCGATCGACGGTGTGTAGTCCTCACCCAGTTCGGCGAGGAAGCGCCCCCGCAGCTCGGCCGGGTCGCGATCCAGGTCGTCCCAGCCCTCGAAGCCCCAATACGCAACGGTGCCGGAAAGGATCAGCGCCCGCGTTCGCGTCGGCTGGGTGGTCGCGAACATGATGGCGACCGGCCCGCCGTCACTCAGACCGCACACCACGGCCTGTCCGAAACCGACGGTGTCCATGACCGCTTCGATCTCGGTCGCTCGTTCCTCCAGCGTGCGAACTTTCGGCACCGGGTCCGACAGCCCGACACCGGCCTTGTCGAACCAGGCGACGCGACAGAACGTGCCGAGCTGGTCGACGAACGCCTTGAATTGGGGGAGGGTCCAGGCCAGCTCGATGTGGCTGACGAACGGTCCCACGACGACCAGCTCGATCGGCCCATCACCGAATAGCTGATAGGCCAGGCTGAGGTCGCCACACTTGGCGTATGACGTTTCCGGCACGGAATGAGCGTACTGCCGCCGGGGTTTGCCGTCGCCGAAAACGGAGTGGCCCGATGCCAGCCGATCACACCGGCAACCACCGGGGCCCCGACGAGAAACGTCAGCCGAAGGAAAGACTTGCGATGCAGCAGGTTTCCGTTGCCGCGAACCCGAAGAGACGAGTGCGTCAGCGGATGCGTGCGACTAATCGCTGTGAAGTTCAGCGGAAAGGCTGAGAGTTCGCTGCAATGTTGACGATGGTGCAATTTCCGATTGTCCGCTTACACCTTGCAAAGCGATGTCGGTGCCGCGCGCTACGGTGCGCCAATGGTTACTCGCCCCAAAGTTGATCGGCTCGTCCTCTACAAACACGGGGTGGCCTTCGTCAGTCGCAGCGGCCCGGTCGACGGCGACTTCGAACTGACATTCCGTCGCGACGATATGAAGGACGTACTGAAGTCGCTGACTGTCCACGCCGCCGCGGGCGGTGCATCGGCGGGTGCCGTGTGCTTCGACACCCCGGCCGATCCACGCACCGAGTTGGCCGATCGCAACCTGCTGCTGGACTCCGGCGAGGCACTGGTCGACCTGCTCGACGCGCTGCGCGGCCGCGCCGTCGAGGTGCTCGCCGGCGAACAGACGCACCGCGGTGAGGTGATCGGCGTGGATGACCTCGCCGGTGAGCCGGCCCGGCGGCTGCTGGTGCTTCGGGCCGATGCCGGTGCGGTCAGCCTGGTCGACCTGAGCGACGCCCGTCGCATCGAACTGCTGGAGGCAACGTCCAAAGACGACCTGGAATACCTCATCGACCGGTCCCGCACCGCCACCGCGGGCCGCAACTGCGACGTCACGGTGCAGATCCGTGGCGCCGCCGAGGACGTGCGGGTGTCCTACATCGTCGCTGCGCCGATGTGGCGGGTGTCTTATCGGGCGATCCGCGACGGCGACACGGTGACGCTGATCGCGACCGGCATCATCCACAACCCGATCGATGAGGATCTGGCCGACGTCGCGGTGACTTTGACCACCGGCCAGCCGATCTCGTTCGACATCGATCTCTACCACGGCCGCCAGGTGCAGCGGGTGATCGTGGCCGAAAGTGAGCGCGCGGCGGCGCCGCGACAGCTGCGCAGCGCCATGCCGTTCGACTCAGCGATGCCCGACGGAATGCTGTTGCCGACGGGCGCCTACGACGCGGCCGCGGCCGACGTCGAAACCGGCGACCGCGGTGAGTATTTCGAATACCGGCTGGCCGCGCCGCTGTCGCTGAAACGGGGCGGGGCGGCGATGGTGCCGTTGGCGGCGGCACCCGTCGATGCGGTGCGTCGGGAGGTGGTGTGGCGCGAGGACCGCGGACCCGCCCCCGACATCGTGCTGGCGTTCACCAATACCACCGGCCTGGTGCTCGAAGAGGGCCCGGCCGTCGTCTACGAGCAGGGCGGCTATGCCGGAGAAGCCATGCTGGACTTCACCGCTCGCGGCGCCGACGTGCGGCTTGCCTTCGCCAAAGATCTCGCGGTGCGCTGCCGCAGCGAAACGGCCGCCCAGAACGTCACCACCCGGATCCGGCTGACGGCCGACGCCGTTGTCGAGGAGCAGCGCTGCGAGCGGTGGCATACCTTGAGCGCCGAGAACGACCACGACGACCCGGTCGACGTCGTCTTCGAGTTGGGGGTGTCGCCGGACCACACCGTGACCGCGCAGAATGGTGCGACCGAAGTCGGCCGAGATGGCTGGTGGCGCCGGTTCAGCGTCACGGTTGGCGGGCACCAGACAGCCGAGGCGACGGTGCTGGAGACCTGGCCGATCTGGTCGGAGATCGACTACGAGGACCTGGAACCGGGCCGGCTGGAGGACTGGCTGGCGGGCCGCTCCCTGGGCGGCGAGACGGTCGAGGCGCTCGGGCGGGTCTTGGCGCATCAGAACACCGCTCGCCGACTCGACGAGCAGTGCGACGAGGCCGAAGAGCAGCGCGACGCGCTCTACACCGCGCAGAGCCGCATCGCCGAACAGTTGCGGGTGCTGGGCACCGACGGCGCCGAAGGCGAGCTGCGGGCCCGGCACGTGCGTGAGCTGGACGCCCTGGCGGACCGGGCCGGTGCGCTCGATGCGGAGGTGCGCCGCCTCCGCGACGAAGCAGCCGACGCCCGCCGGCAGGCGGCGGCCGAACTGCGGCGGGTGATCGGGGAGCGGCCGCTTAATTGATGGGGGCATTCAACCAGCGCAGGTCGTCGACCACGCCGAGGGCGGCGATCGGTCCCTGCCCGGTCTGCCACACCTCGTTGTTGACCACGAACACCCGGCTGTCACGGTTGGCCGCCAGCCGGCGCCAGGACACGCTGTCGAACACCGCGGCGGCCCGTGCCTTGGCCGCCGGCGAGGCGAACGAGACGTAGACGATGTCACCGTCGGCCGCCGACAAGTCCGCCCGGCCGGCCAGGTCGGCGTCGCTCGCCGCGATCTCGACGTAGGGCTGGTCGGTGAACCGCTGTGACGGCGGCCGGTCCACACCGACGGCCTTGAGCACACTGGCAGCGAAGTTGGCCGCCCCGTACACCCGCACACCGGCGTCGGTGAGCGCAACGACCGAAGCCTGGAAGTGGGTGGCGTCGGCGGCCTCGCCGGTTTCAGCGGCGGCCCGGCCGAACTTGTCGAGCACCACGTCGGTCGCGCCGCTGCGCGCGGTGGCGGCGCCGACGCCACGCAGGTTGTCCTCCCACGCTGCGCCCGGTGCCCCGGTGAAAACGGTCGGGGCGATCGACGCCAGCTCCGAATAGCCGGGCGTCAGGCCCTGGGCACCCAAGATCAGGTCCGGGTGCAGCGCGGCGATCGCGTCGATGTCCGGCGTGCTGCGGCTGCCCACCGCCGGCAGGCCGTGCACCACGGCGCCCAGGTATGACGGCTGGTGCTTCGAGTCATCCGGCAGCGCGGCTCCGACGACGCGGGACTGCAGTCCCAGGGCGCACAGCGCATCGAGCTGATCACCGGAGAGCACCACGATGCGTTCCGGCTCCTCGGGGACCTCGACGCCGGGTGGTTCCACGCCTTCCGCGTTGTGAACCGAGCGCATCGCTGGTCCCGGATCCGCGCGGGCCGGCTCCGGCGCGCACGACTCATCGGGCCGGCGGTCGTTGCCGAGCACGCCGGCACCGGCGACCATGGTCGTGGTGGTGGACGTCGGGGCCGTCTCGGCGCTCTTGCCGGCGCACCCCGAGGCCGCGACCAGCAGCATGGCCAGTGCTGCCGCCGCCGCCCGCCGGTCCGCCCTCATCACGCGGTGACGGTAACACCGACCGGCGCCGCCCCGTCGGTGAGACGAATACGACGTTTTGTAGGAGGCCTATACCGGCGGGGCGACGCTCGGGGTTAGGATTCGACCCAAGTCCCCGGGATGCCCATGTTTGGAGGAATCTTGACCGCAGAAGCACCCCCGCGCGCAGAACTCGAGCCCAGTCGGCCGTTCCCGCCGCGGCTGGGCCCCAAGGGCAGCCTGCTGTACAAGATGGTCACGACCACCGATCACAAGCTGATCGGCATCATGTACTGCGTCGCCTGCATGGTCTTCTTCTTCATCGGCGGCCTGCTGGCGCTGCTGATGCGCACCGAGCTGGTGGCGCCGGGCCTGCAGTTCCTGTCCAACGAGCAGTTCAACCAGCTGTTCACCATGCACGGCACGATCATGCTGCTGTTCTACGCCACCCCGATCGTGTTCGGCTTCGCCAACCTGGTGCTGCCGCTGCAGATCGGTGCGCCGGACGTGGCGTTCCCGCGGCTCAACGCGTTCTCGTTCTGGCTGTTCGTGTTCGGCGCGACGATCGCGCTGGCCGGTTTCATCACCCCTGGCGGTGCGGCCGATTTCGGCTGGACCGGCTACACCCCGTTGAGCAACGCGGTGCACTCACCGGGCGCCGGAGCTGACCTGTGGATCATGGGCCTGGCCGTCGCCGGTCTGGGCACCATCCTGGGCGGGGTCAACATGATCACCACGGTGGCCTGCATGCGGGCCCCCGGGATGACGATGTTCCGGATGCCGATCTTCACCTGGAACATCCTGGTCACCTCGATCATGGTGCTGATCGTCTTCCCGCTGCTGACCGCGGCGCTGCTGGGCCTGGCCGTCGACCGGCACCTGGGTGGGCATATCTATGACTCCGCCAACGGCGGCGAGTTGCTATGGCAACACCTGTTCTGGTTCTTCGGCCATCCGGAGGTCTATATCATCGCGCTGCCGTTCTTCGGCATCGTCAGCGAAGTCATCCCGGTGTTCGCCCGCAAGCCGATCTTCGGGTACGTCACCCTGGTGTACGCGACGATGAGCATCGCCGGGCTGTCGACGGCGGTGTGGGCGCACCACATGTACGCCACCGGGGCCGTGCTGCTGCCGTTCTTCGCGCTGCTGACCCTGATGATCGCCATCCCGACCGGACTGAAGTTCTTCAACTGGATCGGCACCATGTGGCGGGGTCAGATGACGTTCGAGACGCCGATGCTGTTCTCGCTCGGCTTCATCGTCACCTTCCTGGCCGGTGGCCTGACCGGTGTGATGCTGGCCAGCCCGCCGATCGACTTCCACGTCAGCGACAGCTACTTCTTGATCGCGCACTTCCACTACGTGCTGTTCGGCACCATCGTGTTCGCCACGTTCGCCGGCATCTACTTCTGGTTCCCGAAGATGACCGGCCGGCTGCTCGACGAGCGGCTGGGCAGGCTGCACTTCTGGCTGACGTTCATCGGCTTCCACACCACGTTCTTGATCCAGCACTGGCTGGGCAACATGGGGATGCCGCGCCGCTACGCCGACTACCTGCCCACCGACGGGTTCCAGCCGTTCAACATCGTCTCCACCGTCGGGGCGTTCATCCTGGGTGCCTCGATGCTCGCCTTCACCTGGAACGTGTTCAAGAGCTGGCGTTACGGCGAGGTCGTCACCGTCGATGACCCGTGGGGCTACGGCAACTCGCTGGAGTGGGCGACCAGCTGCCCGCCGCCGCGGCACAACTTCACCGAACTGCCCCGAATCCGTTCGGAGCGGCCGGCATTCGAACTGCACTACCCGCACATGATCGATCGGCTCCGCGCCGAGGCGCACGTCGGCCGTCACCCGGGCGACGAGCTGTACGAGCCCACGCCGGTCTGATGCGCCCGCTGGGGGTGAGGCGGCGCCGGGTCCGGTCGGCCAGCCGCCGCGGGTGAGCGTGCCCAAGGTGCCGGTGTTGATCACCGTCACAGGCGTGGATCAGCCGGGCGTGACGTCAGCGCTCTTCGAGGTGCTCTCGCAGTACCCGGTCGAGCTGCTCAATGTCGAACAGGTCGTGGTCCGCGGCCGGCTGACGCTGGGTGTGCTGGTGTCGGCGCCATCGGAGGTGGCTGACGGAACGAGGCTGGCCGCCGAGGTCACCGCAGCCATCCACGGCGTCGGCCTGGATGTCACGATCCAACGCGGCGACGACGCCCCGATCATCGCCGTGCCGTCCACGCACCGGATCGTGGTGCTGGGACGGCCGGTAGGGCCCGCTGCGCTGGGAGCACTCGCCCGTGAGATCGCCGAGATCGATGCCAATATCGACATGATCCGGGGCGTCTCGGACTACCCGGTGACCGGCCTGGAACTGCGGGTATCGGTGCCGGTCGGCGCCGCGGGCCGGTTGCAGTCGGCGCTGAGCCAGGTCGCCGCGCAGCAGCGGGTCGACGTGGCATTCCAAGATGCCAGCCTGTCGCGCCGGACCAAACGGCTGATCGTCTTCGACGTCGACTCCACCCTGATCCAGGGCGAGGTCATCGAAATGCTCGCCGCCCGCGCCGGCGCCGGCGATGCGGTCGCGGCGATCACCGAGGCCGCGATGCGCGGCGAACTCGATTTCGCCGAGTCGCTGCATCACCGGGTGGCCACCCTGGCGGGCCTGCCCGCCGATGTCATCGACGAGGTGTCCGAGCAGATCGAGCTCACCCCGGGCGCACGCACCACGTTGCGCACGCTGCGCCGGCTCGGTTTCAAATGTGGGGTCGTCTCCGGTGGCTTCCGGCAGGTGATCGCACCCCTGGCCGACGAACTGAAGCTGGACTTCGTGGCCGCCAACGAGTTGGAGATCGTCGACGGCACACTCACCGGCCGGGTGATCGGGCCGGTGGTGGATCGGGCCGGCAAGGCCGATGCGCTGCGGGAGTTCGCCGAGAAGGCCGGCGTGCCGCTGGAGCAGACCGTCGCGGTCGGCGACGGCGCCAACGACATCGACATGCTGGCCGCCGCCGGGTTGGGTGTGGCGTTCAACGCCAAACCGGCGTTGCGCGAGGTCGCCGATGCCTCGTTGAGCTACCCGTATCTGGACACCGTGCTGTTCCTGTTGGGCGTCACCCGCGCCGAGATCGAGGCGGCCGACGCGCACGACGGCGTGTTGCGCCGCGTTGAGATCCCGCCCGCGTAGCCGACCGGCTCAGAACAACGCGCCGACGATGATCAGCGGCAGCAGCCCGAGGTCGGCGGCCAGCGGAATGCCGATGGCGTCGAGCAGGTTGCCGTCGGCGAGTTCGGCGGCGAAGATCTCGTAGTTGTACTCGGGCAGGGTGAACAACACTGCGCTGAGCATGTCCAGCGGCGGAATGCCGGTGTGCGGCGGGAAGGTCTCGAAGAGATCCTGCCAGGTGGTGGGAACCATGGACAGCACCGAGAATTGGCTGCCCGCAATGAACTCCGCCTCGTTGAGCAGTTGCTGGGCCCAAGCCGGCAGCGAGTAGACATAGTTGTCCGGGTCGGCCAACCGGGCGAAGAAGTCGGTGATCCCCTGTTGCACACCGTCGGCGAGCGCTTGCGGAACCTGTTGCAGCACATGTGCGTCCGGCAGGAAACCCAGTCCGGTGGGGACATCGGCAAAGCCTGGACTCCAGCCGTTCTCGATGTTGCCGTAGCCCAGGTTCACCAGCACCCGCAGTGCCGGCTGCAGCAGGTCCACCAGCGGGTCGCCGATGAACGGCAACAGCTGTAGCGGGGCCAGCAGGGGAAGTGTCTCCGCCGGGATCATGTAGTAGTCGGTCAGCACGTCCGGGCCCGAGACCGGCAGCAACACCGCGTCGGCGATCTGCTCGGGGGTGAGCCCCAGGTAGGTGCTGTGCTGGAAGAGGATCCCCATCACGGCGTTGAGCACCGACAGGAAGTTGATCGGGTACTGCGGGAAGGAGGCGAACCCGTCGTACTCGTGGGTGTAGACGTCGGCCGGGAACAGCGTCGTCGGTTGGGCGCCGCTGAACGTCAGGCCCAGGCTGGGGATGGTCGGATTCGTCCCGAGCGGCAGATCGAAGCGGGCCAGCATGCCGCCGTTGGGAACGGTCTCATCACCGAGCAGCACGAAGTGGACGTAGTCGCTCGGTACACCCTGGTCGGCCAGTTGCTGCATGAGCTGTGCGGACATCACCGCGCTTTGCGACCACCCGAACACCACCACCGGGTTGTCGGCATCGACGTGGCCACCGGCGATCTGTTCGAGGATCGCCGCTTCGAGGACCTCGTTGCCCTGTACCAGTGATCGGTCCAGGGTCTCGCCGAACGGGCCCAGGAACGGGTACAGCCCCTGGGGTGTGGTCAGGATCTCGGTGGTGCCGGTGAAGCCGTGCGGTGCCAGATACAACTCGTTGACGAGATCGGCGTAGGCCTGGCTCGGCGTCGAGATGCCGCTGGGCCCCAGGATCAGCGCCGTACCGCCGCCCAGCGAGGAGGCGAGCCGAACCGGCTGCAGCTCGGCGGCGGTCGCCGGCGGGGCGGGGGAGCTGAGCAGGCAGGCGCCGGTGAGGACGACCGCGACCGCGCCGGAACCACGAACCATGGGGGCCCCCTGAACGATAGCCGAGACATGAATATGTGCTTACTGTGATGCAAGTTACAACATCTCACGCCGCTTCCTGCCAAGCCGGCCTTTTGCGTGCTCCCGGGCCCATCGGCACCCCGGTCGGTCGCCGAGGGAGCCGGGTACGGCACCATAGGGCCGTGCCCGACACCGGACGCCCCGGCCCCCGCGCAGCGGCCGATCAAGACCTGTTGATCCACTTCGAGGGGATTTCGCTGCGCCGTGACGGCCGAACCATGGTGGGTCCGCTGGACTGGTCGGTCGAACTCGACGAACGCTGGGTGGTCATCGGGCCGAACGGGGCCGGCAAGACGTCGCTGCTGCGGATCGCCGCTGCCACCGAACATCCGTCCTCCGGCGTCGCCTTCGTGCTCGGTGAACAGCTCGGGCGGGTCGACACCACCGAGCTGCGCGCCCGGGTCGGGTTGAGCTCCGCGGCGCTGGCCCAGCGGATACCGGACAATGAAACGGTCCTCGACCTGGTCATCTCGGCGGGCTACGCGGTGCTGGGGCGGTGGCGGGAGCGTTACGACGCCGTCGACCACGACCGCGCGATCGACCTGCTGGAAAGTCTCGGCGCCGAGCACTTGGCCGACCGCACCTACGGCACGTTGAGCGAAGGTGAGCGCAAGCGGGTGCTGATCGCCCGCGCGCTGATGACCGATCCGGAGCTGCTGCTGCTCGACGAACCGGCGGCGGGCCTCGACCTGGGCGGTCGCGAGGAACTGGTCGCCCGGCTGGCGGATCTGGCCGCGGACCCCGACGCCCCGGCGATCGTGCTGGTCACCCATCACGTCGAGGAGATCCCGATCGGATTCAGCCACTGCCTGCTGCTGGCCGAAGGCCGCACCGTCGCCGCCGGCCTGCTCAGCGATGTGCTGACCGCCGAGAATCTGTCGGCCGCGTTCGGCCAGTCGATCTCCCTGGACGTCATCGACGGGCGGTACTTCGCCCGCCGGACCCGCAGCCGGGCGGCGCATCGGAGGCGCGCATGAGCGCTCCGCAGCCGCCGCCGCTGCCGACGCGACCAGCCGCCACGGTGATGTTGGTGCGCAACGGGGAGAGCGGGCGCGGACCCCTGGACGTGTTCTTGATGCGCCGCCATGCCGCGATGGAGTTCGCCGCGGGCGTGATGGTGTTTCCCGGCGGCGGGGTCGACGAGCGGGATCGCAGTGCCGAGGTCGCCTGGTTCGGGCCGGAGCCGGCCTGGTGGGCGCAGCGCTTCGGCGTCGAGATCGATTTGGCCGCGGCGCTGGTGTGCGCGGCGGTGCGGGAGACGTTCGAGGAATCCGGTGTGCTGTTCGCCGGACCCGCCGACGACTCGCGGCGCGTGGTCGCCGATGCGTCGGTGTACGCCGACGCCCGTCGCGCACTGTCCGTCGGCGAGTTGTCGTTCGCCGACTTCCTGCGCACCGAGAACCTGGTGCTGCACGCCGAGTTGTTGCGGCCGTGGGCGAACTGGGTGACACCGGAGGCCGAGCGCACCCGGCGCTACGACACCTACTTCTTCGTGGCAGCACTGCCGGTCGGGCAGCGCGCCGACGGTGAGAACACCGAGTCCGACCGAGCCGGCTGGCTCACCCCGGAAGCCGCGATCGAAGATTTCGCGGCCGGTCGCAGCTTCCTGCTGCCGCCGACCTGGACTCAACTCGATTCGCTGGCGGGCCGCAGCGTCGAGGATGTGCTGGCGCTGGAACGCGAGATCGTGGTGACGCAGCCGGGGCTGGCTCGTGTCGGCGACAACTGGCAGATCGAATTCTTCAACTCGGAGCGATACAACGCGGCGCGCGGCAAACGGTGGCCCGGATGAGCGAATTCGTTTCCGTCCACACCGCATCGGATGCCCCCGGGATTGCCACCCTGGTGCTGTCGCGGCCGCCGACCAACGCCTTGACCCGGCAGGTCTACCGGGAGATCACCGAGGCCGCCGTGGCGGTGTCGACCCGTGACGATATCGCCGCGGTGGTGTTGTTCGGCGGGCACGAGATCTTCTGTGCCGGCGACGACGTGCCCGAGCTGCGCACCCTGATCGCCGCCGAGACCGAGCAGTTCGGCCGCGTCCGCCAGGAGGCCGTACAGGCCGTGGCGGCCATCGGCAAGCCGACGGTCGCGGCGGTCACCGGCTACGCGCTGGGCAGCGGCTTGGCGCTGGCACTGGCCGCGGACTGGCGGATCAGCGGCGACAACGCCAAGTTCGGCGCGACCGAGATTCTGGCCGGCCTCGTCCCCGAGGTGGCCGGGCTGGACCGGCTGGCCCACACCATCGGCGCGAGCCGCGCCAAGGAACTGGCGTACAGCGGACGGTTCTTCGATGCCGAAGAGGCGCTGGCGCTGGGCGTGGTCGAGGACATGGTGGCCCCCGATGGCGTCTATGACGCGGCGGTCAAATGGGCCGGACGCTTCGTCGACACCCCGTCGCAGGCATTGGCCGCGATCAAATCCGCGATCGACGGCCGCATCGGTCCGTCCTAGCCGCCGGAGCACCCGATGTGAGCTGGCTCACATCTAGTACGGGGCTGGGCGGCTGTGTGGCTCAAATTCCGGACCGGTTCGCCGGGCTCTTCACGCTTCGACGCTCACTGTGCGCCTTCGCGGAAAATGGTCTGCTTTCATGTTACTATCAGCCAACGTTTAAGTTGCGCGGACCCGTCCGCGGTGTCGCCGATAGGAAGACGTCAATGCAGCAAGGTGTCACCCGTCCCTGGATCGCCGGCGCCGTCGCGCTCGTCAGCGCGAGCGCCGTCGCGGCGGGTCCGGTGGTCAACCCGGTCGCGGTGCCGCTGACCATCCCCACCGCGGCCGAGATCCTGCTCGCCGCCCAGGACATCACGCTCGATCTGGTGCGCCACGGTGAGTCGGTGGACAACGCCGAGGACGTCCTGGGCACCATCCCGCCCGGCGCAGCACTGACGGCGCTCGGGCAGCAGCAGGCGGTCGACGTCGCACCCGGGATTCAGGCGGCGTTCCCGGACGGGATCGACGGCATCTACGCCTCGGAGTTTCTCCGTGCCCAGGACACCGCACAGCCGCTGGCGGACCTGCTGAACATGGACATCACCACGTTGGCCGGGCTCAACGAACTTCACGGCGGCTTTCTGGAAGGCGAGCCGCTCAACATCCTCACCCAGATCGGCTACATCTTCGCTCCGGTCATGTGGATCATGGGGCAGTACTGGATGCCGCAACTGGGGTCGACGATCGATGTCAACGGCGTGGTGTTCAACGACCGCGTCAGTGACGCGATCGAGGCCATCTACGGCAACACCATCGCCGACCCGGAGAGCCCGACGACGAGCGTGGCGTTCGCGCACGCCGGGACCATTGCGATCTGGACGCTGATGAACGTCAAGAACCCGGATCTGTGGCTGGTCATCAACGAGGGGATCAAGACCCTCAGTCCGTTGGCCAACGCCGCCCAGGTGGTCATCGAGGGCAACCCGACTGACGGCTGGACGCTGGTCAGCTGGGATGGCCACGAGGTGTCGGCGACCCCGGACCTGCTCACCGGCTTGTTCGTCGACTGGCGGGATCTGACCACGGCGCCGCAGATCGCTACCTGGCACATCCTGGAGGCGATCCAAGGCGGCGATCAAGCCGAGATCGCCGCCGCGCTGGAGACCGGGTTCGAACAGGTCGTCGCTGCTATCAGCGCGTTCCCGCAGGCAGTGGTCGACACCTTCACCGACGCCTTCGGCGGCTAGCTGCACCGTGCGGAAATTTCGAACCTCTTAAGCATTGACATAGGTAAATCGACGGGTTAACTTCAGCAACAGCATTGCGCTACGCGCCGGAGCGTAACGGATCTGATGGACTCGCTGAAGGAGAAGATCATCATGCGCCAAACCCGCCCGTGGATCACCGCCGGAGTCGCGCTCGTCGGCGCCGGCATGGTGGCCGCCGCCCCGGTCGTCCCGATCGCTGGACCGCTGCCGGACATCGCCGTGACCGACATCGAGCTGACCGCCGTCGACATGGTGCTCGACCTGGTGCGGCACGGCCAGTCCGAAGACAATGTGGAAGGCATCATCGGGACACTGCCCCCGGGGGCGCCGATCACGGCCGAAGGCGCCGAGCAGGCCGCCTTCCTCGCCGACCCCGACAACCCGCAGCACCTGGCCGACCCGGGCTTCTACGACGGGGTCTACGCCTCGGAGTTCATCCGAACCCAGCAGACCGCCGCCGACTGGCTGGCGGCAGCCGGTGCGCCGGACCACCCGCTGTCGATCCTGTCGGGGCTCAACGAACTCAACGCCGGGATCCTCGAGGGCACCTCGCAGGACAATCAGCTGATGGCGCTGCTGTACCTGGTGGGCCCGCTGTCGTGGATGTTCGGCCAGTACTGGGTGCCGCAGCTGGGCTCGACGATCGACCCCAACGGCATGGCGTTCCAGGACCGGTTCGGTGACGCCGTCGAGCAGATCTACAACAACGGCGCCACCGACGCCGACGGCGGCTTCAGCAGCGTGGCGTTCTCGCATGCCGCGTCGATCTCCACCTGGGTCATGATGAACGTCAAGAATCCGGACTTCGAGCTCTACTTCCAGTCGCTGCTGCAAGGCATTCTGCCCAACACCGGCCAGGTCGTGATCGAGGGCAACCCGACCGACGGCTGGACGCTGGTCAGCTGGAACGGAACCGAGGTGGCGGAGAACCCGGGCCTGCTCACCGGGCTGTTCGTGGACTTCCGCGACCTGATGGTCGCGCCGCAGATGGCCGGCTGGCACATCTGGGAGGCCATCCTGGGCGGCGACCCCGCCGACATCACCGCCGCGCTGCAGACCGGCTTCAACGATGTGTTAGCCGCGGTCACGGCGTTCCCGCAGGCGGTGATCGACACCATCACCGGAGCCATGGACGACACCGCCGGTAGCAGCGCAGCCGACGCGCTGGGCGACGCGCTGGCAGCCTTGGCGGGCTGAGGCACCCGAGAGTCCGGGCGCAGCGGTAACCCCGCTGCGCCCGGCTTCGTATCAGGACGGGCTGAACCGGAGCTGTCGAATTCGCCGAGAACAGGCATTGCTCAGCTGATCGCAACGTGAGTACCGTGAGAGCGGTCACATCGCTTCACTCCGGGGGGAGGCTGAGCATGCAGCGACTTATCAGCTATCGGTGGATCGGTGTGGGCATCGCATTGGCTGGTGCCGGGATCGTCACCGCGATACCGGTGGCGCCGCCGCCGTCCGCACGCGCCTTCGACATCGCGCTGGCCGCCGAGGACATCACGCTGGATCTGGTGCGGCACGGGCAATCGACCGACGATCTCAACAACATTCTCGGCACGCTGCCGCCCGGTGCTCACCTCACCGCGCTGGGCGAGCAGCAGGCGCACGACGTCGCCGCCGCCATCCAAAACGAGTTCCCCGGCGGTATCGCCGGCATCTACGCCTCAGAACTCGTCCGGACCCAGGAGTCCGCAGCCGCGCTGGCCCTGTTGCCGGGGATGCCGGATGTGCAGGTGCTCTCGGACCTCAACGAGATCCCCGCCGGGCTGTTCGAGGACCAGCCCCGCAATCTGATCACCGAAGCCTCCTTTTTCTTGCCGATGGCGTCGTGGATTCTGGGCAACCTCTTCGTCTCGGAGCCCGGCACCGCATACAACGGGGTGGTGTTCCAGGATCAGATCTCCAGCGCCGTCGAC
Organism: Mycolicibacter algericus DSM 45454; assembly: GCF_002086455.1. Classification (GTDB taxonomy): domain Bacteria; phylum Actinomycetota; class Actinomycetes; order Mycobacteriales; family Mycobacteriaceae; genus Mycobacterium; species Mycobacterium algericum. The sequence goes on along the minus strand of NZ_MVHC01000001.1, from coordinate 38,706 downwards.
ACGATCTACAACAACACCATTGCCGGCGATGGGCCGATGACCGACGTGGCATATTCCAGTGGCGGTGTTATCGCCATCTGGATTCTGATGAACGTCAAGAACCCGGATGTCTGGCCGATCATTCAGACGGTGCTCGAAAACGGCGGGCCGCCGCCCAACGGTGGCCAGGCCGTCCTCGAGGGCAACCCCACCGACGGTTGGACGCTGGTCAGCTGGGACGGCATAGCGGTGTCTGCGACCCCGGACCTGTTCACCGGGTTGTTCGTCGACTTCCGCGACCTGATCACCGCGCCGCAGATCGCGCTGTGGCACCTGTGGGAGGCCATCCAGGGCGGCGACTCGGCCGACATCACCGCCGCACTGCAGACCGGCTTCACCGACGTGGTCGCGGCGTTCACCGGGTTCCCACAGGCGGTGATCGACACCGTCACCGCAGCCATGGGCGACGCCACCGGCGGCAGCGCCGCGGACACCGGTGACGTCATCGGCGACGCGCTGGCGACCCTGGCGGGCTGAACCGCAGGCGGCGGGCCCCGGCGTGGCGGTGACCTCGCTGCGCCCGACTTCGCCGGTCCGGCAATCAGGCTTTAGGCTGACCGATCATGAGTACGGAACCGACGCCGAACCCGCACGCGACCGCCGAAGAGGTGGAGGCCGCCCGGCACGACAGCAAGCTCGCCCAGGTGCTCTACCACGACTGGGAAGCCGAGCAGTACGACGATAAGTGGTCGATCTCCTACGACGAGCGTTGCATCGACTACGCGCGCGGCCGCTTCGACGTGATCGTGCCCGCATCCGAGCGGTCGCGGCCGGAGCCGCTGTACGACCGGGCGCTGGAATTGGGTTGTGGCACCGGGTTCTTCCTGCTCAACCTGATGCAGTCCGGTGTGGCGCGGCGCGGATCGGTGACCGACCTGTCGCCGGGCATGGTCAAGGTCGCCACCCGCAACGGCAAGAACCTCGGCCTGGACGTCGACGGCCGAGTCGCCGACGCCGAGGGTATTCCCTACGAGGACAACACCTTCGACCTGGTGGTCGGCCACGCGGTGCTGCACCACATTCCCGACGTGGAGCTGTCGCTGCGCGAGGTGGTCCGGGTGCTCAAGCCCGGCGGCCGATTCGTCTTCGCCGGCGAGCCCACCACGGTCGGCAACTTCTACGCGCGCCGGCTGGCCGACCTGACCTGGAAGACCACGGTCGCCGCGATGAAGCTGCCCGGGATGGGCTCCTGGCGCCGGCCGCAGGAAGAACTCGACGAGAACTCGCGCGCGGCGGCCCTGGAATGGATCGTGGACCTGCACACCTTCGAACCGCGGGATTTGGAGCGGATGGCGGCCAATGCCGGAGCGGTGCAGGTGAGCACCGCCAGCGAAGAGTTCACCGCCGCCATGCTGGGCTGGCCGGTTCGAACCTTCGAGTCGACCGTCCCCCCGGGCAAGCTCGGCTGGGGCTGGGCGAGGTTCGCGTTCCGCAGCTGGACGACGCTGAGCTGGGTGGACGCCAACCTGCTGCGCCGGGTGGTGCCGAAGGGCTGGTTCTACAACGTGATGGTCACCGGGGTCAAACCGTCCTGAGTGCCGGCTTCTGCTTCGAAGCCGACGACGTCGGTTACCTCAGCTCGGCGGCCGGCAACGCCGACCTGGCCGAGGTCGCCGGGTTCGCGCTGACCGACGCCACCCGCGTCGCCGACACGGCCGCGCTGCGGTCCCGGTTCGGCGACCGCACCCCCGCCCTGGTCGAGACCACCCTGCTGCGCCGCCGGGCGGCGGCCAAGCTGGCCGAGCTGCCGGCGACGTCGCAGTGGCTGTTCAGTGACGAGGCGCTGCAGCAGGCCAGCGCCGCAGCGGTGGCGCGGCACCGGGCGCACCGGATCAACACCGTGGCGCCGGATGCCGTCGTGCACGACGTGACCTGTTCGATCGGCACCGAACTGGCAGCGCTGACCGAGCTGACCGATCGGGTGCTGGGCGGCGATCTCGATCCGGTGCGGCTGGCGATGGCGCGGCACAACCTCGGCGGTTCAGCGAGGCTCGACGGGGGAGAGGCGAAGCTGGGACCGCCGCATGGACTCGGCGGGATAGCCCTGGTTCGCGCCGACGCCCTGACGCCGGTCACCCGCGACGCGGTGGTGCTGGCCGACCCGGGCCGTCGCGGCGGCGGGCGCCGCCGCTTCGACCCGGCCGACTATCAGCCCGCCCTGGATCGATTGCTGGAGGTCTACGCCGGCCGGGACCTGGTTGTAAAGACTGCTCCCGGAATCGATTTCGACAAAATCAGGATGCTCGGGTTTCAGGGCGAAATCGAAGTCACCTCGTGGCGGGACTCGGTACGCGAGGCCTGCCTGTGGTCGCCCGGGCTGGCCGCGCCCGGCGTTCGTCGCCGCGCCACGATCCTGGACCGCGGCGAGCAGCTCACCGACGCCGACCCGGACGACTGCGACGTGCGGCCGGCGGGCCGCTGGATCATCGACCCGGACGGCGCGGTGGTGCGGGCCGGGCTGGTCCGCCAGTACGCAACCCGCCACGGGCTGTGGCAGCTCGATCCCGACATCGCCTACCTGTCCGGCGACCGGTTGCCGGACGGGATACGCGGGTTCGAGGTGCTCGAGGAACTGCCCTACAGCGAGAAACGTCTTCGTCAGACGCTGGTCGCACACGGCTGCGGCGCACTGGAGATCCTGGTGCGCGGCGTCCGTGACGTGCAAGCCGATCCCGATGGGCTACGGCGCCGGCTGCGGTTGCGCGGCCGGCTGCGGCTATCGGTCGTGATCACCCGGATCGGGTCGGGGACTGCGGCTCGGCCGATTGCGTTCGTCTGCCAGCCGTCCCGCTGACTGGCCCGGTAGGCTATCGACTTCGGGCCATTCCTGCTTGCCGCGGCAAGTCGACACAAAGCGAGACGAACCGAACAATGCGCATTCTGGTGGCCGCCCTATTGGCGGGCGGGGCGGTGGGCGGTTGGCTGGGCATGGCGAATATGCCGTCGGCGCTGGCGACCTCGTCCTGTGCCGAACTGGGCGGGTCGGTGGAGTCCGGGCAGCTGTGCCACGTCCACGCCTCGACCGCCAACTACACGCTGGACATGAAGTTTCCGATCGACTACCCCGATCAGCAGACGCTGACCGACTACCTGGTGCAGAACCGCGACGGGTTCCTGACGGTGGCCAAGTCGCCCGGCGGGCGCGACATGCCGTACGAGATGGACGCCATCTCCGAACAGCACCGTTCCGGCCAGCCGCCCAAGGGCACGCAGAGCGTCGTGCTGAAGATCTTCCAGGATCTCGGCGGCCCACAGCCTTCCACCTGGTATCAGTCCTTCAACTACGACCTGGCGGCGCGCAAGCCGATCACCTTCGACACGCTGTTCGCGCCGGGCAGCAAGCCGCTGGACACGATTTTTCCGGTGGTGCAACGAGACCTCGAGCGCCAGACCGGGGTGCCGGCGATCCTGATCTCCTCGGGTTCGGGGATGGACCCCGCGCACTACCAGAACTTCGCCATCACCAACGACGAGGTGATCTTCTACTTCGCGCCCGGCGAACTGCTGCCGATGAGCGCCGGCGCCACCTCGGTGAAGGTGCCGCGCACCGCGTTACCGGCGCTGGCGATCTGAGCGGCCGCTACACCGGGGCGAAGCTGAAGACCTGACCGGCACTGGTGGTAACCACCACCCGTTGGTCGCGGCCCACCGACACCCCGAGCGGGAAGCCGCGCGATTCGGGCAGCGGATAGCTGTTGACGCTGTGGCCGTCGTCGGGATCGAACACCAGCAGTGACAAGCCGGCCGGGCCGACGCTGGTGCCGGCGGCAACGGTGTACCCGACCTTTCCGGCCAGGCTCGACGACGACAGCGGCGTGACATCGTCACGGCGCCACACCTGCTCGGCGTAGTCACCGCGATCGGCGAAGGCGACCAGTTCGGTCTCCGGCCCGCCGCCCGCCACGATCAGCCCACCGGGGGTCACCGCCGGCGGTGTCTGGGCCAGGAACTTCAGCGGCACCGACCATTTCGCCTTGCCGTCGGCCGCGTTGATCGCCCACAGCCGCTGGTCGCGTCCGTTGATGTAGGCGGTGGCACCGTCGGCGGACAGCACCGGGCTGGCCAGCACCCCGGCGGCGACCGCATCGCTGGTCCACTCCTGGGTGAGCAATGGGGTGCCGCCCGGGTGGTACTTGATGCCCACCAGTCCGGACTCGTCGGCGCCCGGCTGCCACAGGCTCACCACCACGGTGTTGCTCGCCGCCGAGAAGGCGGGTGCGGCCGCGACCGGGCAGTCCGGCCGGGCGGCGTCGCAGTCCGACAGACCCCGGCGGAAGTCGGTGGGGTCAACGCCGTCCACCAGGTCCAGTGGCGTGCCGACGACGGCTCCGCGGTGGGCGTCGAACACCAACACCTGACCCAGGTGGGTCACCACCAGCAACAGACCGTCGCCGAGAATCCGCGGCGTCGAGGGCATCCCGATCACCGGGGCACGCCAGCGAATCCACTGGGTCGGCGGAAACGACAACATCGCCCCCGGCTGGCCGACGTAGACGTTGTCGAAGCCGTCGATGAGCGGACCGAAGAATCCGCCGCCCTGATGCAGCCGGGTGCACCAGCGCTGCCTGCCGTGCTCGGCGTTCTCCCACTGCATCAGCGAACAACCGTCCTCAGTCTGCGCGTTGAGCACCAGCCAGCCGTGAGCACCCACCGCGGGCCCGGCGCCCAACTCGCCCTTGACCGAGCGGGTCCAGTCCAGTTGCAGGTCGGTCGCCCCCGCGGTGGCGGTGTTGCTGCTGTTGGCGGCGTCGGCGTACTGGGCGGGCCAGCCCGCTGCCGGAGCAGCCTCCACCCACGAGTCGGTATTGGCGCAACCACCCAGCGCCGGTGTTGCCGCCGTCACCGCTGCCAGCATGGTCGCCAGGACACCACGTCGCCGCAACACAGTGGCAATCCCCAATCCCTGGTGAACGAGTCCAGGTGAGGGTAGCGCGTGAGCGGAACCACCTCGCGTAGGCTTTCCGGCCATGACGACCATGTGGGGTGCTCCGATCCACAAACGCTGGCGCGGTTCGCGCCTGCGGGATCCGCGTCAGGCCAAGTTCCTGACGCTGGCCTCGCTGCGCTGGGTGCTGGCCAACCGGGCCTACACGCCGTGGTATCTGGTGCGCTACTGGCGGTTGCTGAAGTTCAAGCTCGCCAACCCGCACATCATCACCCGCGGCATGGTCTTCCTCGGCAAGGGCGTGGAGATCCAGGCCACCCCGGAGATGTCGTACATGGAGATCGGCCGCTGGGTGCACATCGGCGACAAGAACACCATCCGCGCCCACGAAGGCTCGCTGCGCTTCGGTGACAAGGTGGTGCTGGGCCGCGACAACGTCATCAACACCTATCTGGACATCGAGCTCGGGGACTCGGTGCTGATGGCCGACTGGTGCTACGTCTGCGACTTCGACCACAAGATGGACGACATCAACGTGCCGATCAAGGACCAGGGCATCGTCAAGAGCCCGGTGCGGATCGGGCCGGACACCTGGATCGCCGCCAAGGTCACCATCCTGCGTGAGACCAGCATCGGCCGCGGCTGCGTGCTCGGTGCCCACGCGGTGGTCAAGGGTGTCATCCCGGACTACTCGATCGCGGTGGGAGCGCCGGCCAAGGTGGTCAAGAACCGCAAGCTGGCGTGGGAGACCTCGGCCGCCGAGCGGGCCGAGCTGGCCGCCGCGCTGGCCGACATCGAACGCAAGAAAGCGGCGCGCTGACGCTCGGCTGATCCGGCGGGATCGCCGGGATCGCCACCGTTTGGCGGCCGTCGGAGCTCGCCCGTGGTCGGCCGCGGGGCTCCGGGGCCCGCTGCCGGGGCGGGTGCGTACCCTCGCCCGGCAGGTACCGTGGATGCGAAAGCGCACGCAGCAAACCCGAAGTAATGGAGGGATTTTGCAGACTTCCGCGACGATCTCAGCTGAGCGGACCTCGGAAAAGCGCCGGAATCCGGACAAGGGCTATATCGCGTTACTCGGTTGGAGTTTGAACGCCATCGACGCGGTGGACCGTTTTGACCGTCGATACGTGGTCGTGGCGCCGGATTGGGCCGAAGAATACTGCCGACAACACGAGATTCCGTATATCGCCTGGAATTTCGAGCGGCTCAATGAGCGATCGATGGAGATCGCCGAAACGCTCAAGGAGCGCGGCGTCGACGTCGCGATCCCGCTCTTCGAGGAGACCGTCGAATGGGCGGGGGCCATCAACTCCGTCCTGCTGGACAATCCGCGACTGCTCGGCCAAGCCATGCTGTTGCGAGATAAATCGCTGATGAAGCGCCGTGCTCAACTGGGCGGGATCCGGGTCGGCATCTTCGAGGAGGCCCACGACCGCGATGACGTCATCCGGTTCCTCAAGCGGGTCAACCAGACGTTGCTCAAACTCGACGGCGACCCCAATGATCCCATCCATTTCAAGGCCTTCGACAAGGCCGGCTGCCTCGGGCACCGGGTGATTCGCGCCCCCGACGACATCGACTCGATTCCGGACGAGGAGTTCCCGGCGCTGATGGAATCGCATCTCGACGGCTGGGAATTCGCCGTCGAAGCGTGGGTGCACAATGGAAAGATCCGCTTTCTCAACATTTCGGAATATGTCACGCTCGGCTATTCGGTGTTTGTGCCGGCATCGCCGGAATTGGAACGCTACCGTCCCCAGATCACCGCTCAGATCGAGAAATTGATCAAGACGTTCGACATCGATTTCGGCTTCGTCCACCCCGAGTACTTCGTGACCAGTGACGGGGAGATGTACTTCGGTGAGGTCGCCTACCGGCCGCCGGGCTTCAAGGTCTTCGAACTGTTGGAGCGCGTCTACGGGTTCAACGGCTACCAGGCCCTGGTGCTGACGTTTGACCCGAAGACCACCGAGGACGAACTCGAGCAGTTCTTCCCGCGCGAAATCGTCGACGCCGACGGGCACGCGGGCTGTTTCGGGGTGTATCCGCGCCGCCGCGTGGTCAGCACGCTCGCGATCCCCGAGGAGACCGAGGATCACCAATACTTCGAATCGCACGAACTCACCGCACCGCTCGAAGAGACTGTCACCAAGCGCACCGCATTCGGCACCCACTGGGGTCTGGTCTACTTCTTCGGTGAGGATCCGTATGAGATGCGGCGGTTGCTCAAGCGACAAGAAGAGCTCGACTTCTACGTCTGACGCGGCGGCACGCACGTGAGGAACCCGTTGTGACTGGGAATTCACCCGAGGGCCGGACGAACGGCGAGGCAGCGACCCTGCAAAGCCGCCTGAGCAGGCTCGACGACGCGACCAGGGCGTTGGCGGAGGCCGGCACGGTGGGCAAGCCCGAGCGACTGCGCCGCGTCCTGGATGGGCTTCGGCTGGTGCTGTTGCAACCGGGCGGTTACGCCGCGGTACGGGCCCGTAGCGCGGCCCTGGAGGAGGCCGGGGTGTTCCTCGGCACGGACTGGGCGTCGCCGCGCACCCTGCTGCCGGTGCTGACCACCGGTTCGTTGCGTAGTACCAACCCGGACACCGTGGTGCTGGAGGCGGTCAACGAACTGCGCCTGCTGGCGGTCGCCAACGACGAATACGTTCATCCGCTGATCACCGCGGAACAGGCGCGCCATCATCTCGCGCAGGTGTTGGCGATCAACCTGTCGCTGCTGCTGACCCCGCCGACCGAAGCGGAGCGCGAACTGCAGGGCCGGATGGCGGGGCTGACCCGGGGACTGTTCGGTTATCTGGTCGACGAGATCGGTTATGAGGGCGTGCTCGACCGGCTGGTCGACGAGATCTGGCGGATCCTGCGGCAGCGGCCCATCCAGGTCGACCAGATCAAGGCGATGATCACCCAGATCTCGATCGTGCGCGCCGATCCGGGCATCGACCTCGGCAGCGGTGCGGTGGGAACCGACCGGCTGATCACCAGCTTGTACGGCACCACCGACGGCTGCCGCGAGGACCCCGGGGTGCAGGTGTATCGCAGCCGGCTGGAATCGATGGACGAACCGACCCTGCAGTACGAGGCCGCCGGCTTCGCGCGGTCGATGCACGACACCGGGTTGGTGTCGTCCTACCACGCGGTGCTGCTGCGTTTCCTGCTGGAGAAGAGCGACTACCTGATCGCCGAGGCCTTGGGCCTGTCCAGCACCGGCCGCGACAGCCTGCTGTGCTTCCACGACCTGGTGCACAGCCTGATCTCGGGCGCCGTGCATGTCGAGACCGCGCAGTGCATCTACGGGCTGGCACTGCTGCTGGAACGCGGCATCCTCTACCAGCCGCCGGTAGCACCGTCGCTGTGGCGCCAACTGGCGCTGCCGATCTCCAAACAGTCCCGGCAGCGGCTCACCCAGGTGTTCGGGCCGGCGCAGGATCCGCATACCTGGCTGCTGGCCGGGACGTTGTCGATGCTCGGGCTGCCGCTGGGTGTCGGGCAGGGCGACAACCCGACCTGCCAAGCGGCGCGTGCCCTGTCGATGTGGTCCTACAACGATCCCGATTATCTGCTGCAGACCATCGCATGGGCGGCGCGCGACGACGAGATCGTCATGCACTTCGAGGGACAGTCGATCTCGTCGAGCGACAGCGGTGAGGGAGTGGCCCCGCATCTTCCCGTCGACCTCGACCCGGTGTCGTTGCTGGTGGTGCCGCACCTGGACCGCATCTATGCGGAGATGTTCCGGCGCTGCGTCGGTCGCGACGGCGACCCGCACCGGTGGGTCAACCCGGAGTTCCACGGCTGGTGGTCGGGGCGGGGCTTTCGCATCAACGTCGATGTCGAGACCGGCAATCTGGTTGACCTGGACGGGTTTCTGCGGCACTTCTACGCCGCTTACCACCCGTTCTACAACGGCAACCAACCGCTGATCCACCCGCAGCCGGCCGGCATCGCCGTGACCGACAGCTCCGCACGCTTCGTGGGATGGCATGCGATCACCGTGCTGCGGGTGAGCCTGGACCCCGAGGGCACCATGCGCGTCTACTTCTACAACCCCAACAACGACAGCGGACAGGACTGGGGCGACGGCGTGGTGGTGAGCACCGCCGGACATGGTGAACGCTTCGGCGAGGCGTCGCTGCCGTTCGACCAGTTCGCGTCGCGGCTCTACATCTTCCACTTCGATCCGCTGGAACCCGGCGAGCGGGCCGCCGTCACCCAGACCGAATTGGATCGGGTACTGGGATATATCCAGCGCAGCTGGGGTGCTGACCGGCTCGGGGTGGCTGCACCCCAGGCCTGAGGCTCAGGACTCAGATATCAGCGTTGCAGCTCGGGCAGCACCTGCTCGACCAGCAGCCGCAGGCTCTCCCATCCCTCCTCGAGCGGCAGGCCGCCGATCAGCGGATGCAGGGTCACCCCTGGGCGTCCGTCGCGGCACTGCGCGATGAGTTCCTCCGGTGTCAACACCTCCACCGTGCCGGCCGCGCGCAACTCGGCGACGGTACCCGCCGGACTTTCGTTGGGGCGCGGCACTTCCGGCACGGCCCAGGAGCTGTATTCACGTGCTTCGTAGAGGAAGAAGTCACCGCAGCGGGCCCACGTCCGGTCCGGATCGGTGCTCAGATGCGTGACGGTGTTGCCGTTCTGGGGGCTGAAGACGAACCCCTGCTTGCCGTTTCGCGCCAACTCGGCCTGATAGACCGCGTCGAGCTCGGGCATCGGCATCGGCGGTGAGAACGGCAATCCGAACCGGGCCGCGCGCCGGGCAGCCGCGACGCTCATGCCGCCGACGAACAACACCGGGTGCGGCCGGGTGTACGGCTTGGGTGTCACATCGATCAGTCGGCCGTTGAACGGGAACGGATCGTCGCCCCACGCTTGTAACAGCACCGCCAAGCACTCGTCCATCAGCCGTCCGCGTCGCCGGAAATCCTTTCCGACGGCATGGTATTCGGCTGGGCGATAGCCGACTCCGGTCACGTAACTGACGCGTCCGGTGGACAGCTGGTCGAGGACCGCGATGTCCTCGGCGAGGCGGACCGGGTCGTACAGCGGCACCAGCAGTGCTCCGACGCTGATCCGGATCCGCTGTGTGCAACCGGCGACGGCGGCGGCCATCAGCAGCGGGGAGGGCAACCAGCCGGTTGCCGCGAGGTGATGCTCTTCGCAGCCGACCGCGGTCACCCCGTGGGCATCGGCGTAGGACGCCATCTCCAGTGCCGCCCGGTAGCGCTGGGCGTGCCCGGCGCCGGGGATATTGGTCATGTTCAGGCGCAGGGCGCTCAATAGCGGCATGGGACGGACCGGTCACCTCCTCGGCGTTACGGTAGCGCACGACATGATCACTCAATGGATTGCGCCGCTGCCGACTTCGATCGCCGTTCGCCGGGCGGTGCGCTGATGGGCGGGCCCCCCGACCCGCAGGTGCTCGCGGCGTTGCTGGCCCTGCGCGAAGACGCGCCCGATGTGCCGCCGCCGGCGGTCGGCGACGTCATGACCCGCCGGCGCAACGCGGGCCACATGTTCAACCAGGTGCTGGCGTCGCGGCCGCCGATCACCGGCGTCGTGACGCAAGAGTTCTCGGTGGATCACGATGGCACCGCGATCGGGCTGCGCTGGTATCGGCGGACCGGCGCCGACCAGCCGGGCAGTGCGGCGCTTTACCTGCATGGCGGCGGGATGATCCTGGACTGGGAGCGCCTCGGTGGGCTCTATGACGCGGTGGTGCGTGGCTACGTCGCCGCCTCCGGAGTACCGATGCTGGTCGTCGATTACCGGGTCGCCCCGGAATTCCCGCATCCGGTGCCGTTACAGGACTGCTATGCGGCACTGCGTTGGCTGACCGGCCACGCCGACGAACTGGGCGTCGATGCGTCCCGGTTGGCCGTGATGGGCGACAGTGCCGGTGGGGGGCTGGCGACGGGGGTGTGCCTGCTGGCGCGCGACCGCGGCGGGCCGTCGATCGCCGCCCAGCTGCTGATCTACCCGATGCTCGACGACCGGACCGGTGATGGCGGCTCGGCCGACGGCGCGCTGCTGACATGGAGCTACGACGACAACGCGACCGGCTGGAGTGCACTGCTGGCCGGTGGGGCCGCGGACGGCTATGCCGCGCCGGCTCGCGCCGATGATCTGACCGGTCTGCCGCCGGCCTACCTCGACGTCGGCGGGCTGGACATCTTCGCGCGGGAGGACGTCAGATACGCACAGCGGTTGCTGGCCGCAGGAGTGCCCGTCGAGTTGCACGTGTACCCGGGCTGCCCGCACGCGTTCGATCTGCTGGCACCCGATACCGATGTGTCGCAACGGGTTATCGCGGACCGGGTGCGGTATCTGGCGTCTTTGTAGACGCTGCGGGCATCGACGGCCACCAGATGCGGTCGCCGATCAGGCTGAACAGCGCCGGGATGACCAGGGTGCGGACCACGAAGGTGTCCAGCAGGATGCCGACGCCCACGATGATGCCCAACTGGGTCAGCACGATCAGCGGCAGCACACCGAGCACGCAGAACACCGCGGCCAGCACGATTCCCGCGCTGGTGATCACCCCACCGGTGGCGGCGACCGCGGCCACCATGCCCTCGCGGGTGCCCTGTCCGTCGGTCTCCTCCCGGGCGCGGGTCACCAGGAAGATGGTGTAGTCGACACCGAGTGCGACCAGGAACAGAAACGCGAACAGCGGGGTGCCGTTGTCGAGCGCGGGGAAGCCGAACAGGTGAATACCGGCCCAGCCGCCCAGGCCCAGTGCGGCCAGCGCGCTGAGCACGGTCGCGGCGACCAGGACCGGTGGGGCGAGCGCGGCCCGCAGCAGTACGTAGAGCACCACCAGCACCACCGTCAGGATCGCCGGGATCAGCACCCGACGGTCGCGGTCGGCGGCGTCGCGGATGTCGAGCGCCTGGGCGTCGGCGCCGCCGACCAGTGCCCCGGGGTCGGCGGCGCGGACCGAATCCCGCAGCGCCGTAACGGTGTCGAATGCCCGGGCGGTGGACGGTGCGGCGTCGATCACCACCGACCACCGGGTCAAACCGGCCGGCGACAGCCCGGTGGGAGCCGCCGACGTCACCCCGGCCACCCTGGTGATGGCCTCTCGCAGCGGTGCGGTGCGGGCGGTGGAACCGATGACGACCGTGGGGTCCGAGGCGCCGCCGGGGAAATGCTCCGCCAGCGTCTGAAAGCCGGTCACCGAGTCGGCGCGAACCCGGAACTGCTCGGTCTGCGACAGGCCGATCCGGGTACCGAGCAGCCCGGTGGTCAAGACCGCCAGCGCCACCACCGCGACCGCGCAGACCGGGACCGGCCGGCGGCCCACCGCCTCGGCGATCCGCCGCCAGCCGGTGGTGGCCGGGCCGTCGCCGATGCGGGGAATGAACGGCCAGAAGACGTTGCGCCCGCACAACGCCAGCAGCGGGGGAAGCACGAGCAGCACGAACACCGCCGCCACCACCAGCCCGCAGGCCGCGCAGATCCCCAGGCTGCGGGTGCTGGGAATGCTCGCCGCGATCAGGGTCAGCAGCGCCAGTACCACGGTGGCGTTGCTGGCAACGATCGCCGGGCCGGCGGCACGCACCGCGGCGCGCAGCGCAACACGGTGATCGGGTGCCAGCCGCAGCTCTTCGCGATACCGCGAGATCAGCAACAGCGCGTAGTTGGTACCGGCGCCGAACACCAGCACGCTGGTGATCCCGGACGTCGAGCCGTCGAAGCTCACCCTCGCCGCCTCGGCGATCACCCCGCCCGCTACGGTGGCGACCCGATCGGCGAACGCGACGGCCAGCAGCGGCAACAGCCACAGCACCGGTGAGCGGTAGGTGACGATCAACAGCACGGCGACCACCAGGGCGGTCACCGCCAGCAGTGTGACGTTGGCGCCGGAGAAGGCGTCGGCGATATCGGCGCCGAAGGCCGGACCACCGGTGACGTGGGCGGTGAGCTGACCGGGCAGTCCGTCGCTCACCGCCGACCGCAGCGCCTGCACTGCGTCGCGTAACTCGAAGCCCGACAGCGAGCTGCTGAGTTGCACGGTGGCGATCGCGGCGTGGCCGTCGGCGGAGACCGGCACCGGGGCGGCCCCGCCGGGCAGTGCCTGCGGGACCCGCTGCATCCGGTCGCGGGCCTGTCCGACGGCTGCCAGGTCGGCCGGTGTCAGGGCTGAACCGTCTTGGCGGGTGACAACAAGGATCGCGGCGGCCTGCTCGCCCTGCGGAAAGTCGTGCTGCGCCGCGGCGACGGCGGCGGACTCCGAGGAGCCGGGCAGCAGTTCCGGCGACGCGGTGGCGTCGGCGCTGTGGCCGCCCACCGCCATCAGCGCGGCCGATGCCGTGAGGATGACCAGCGCCAGCAGCCACGAACCACGGTGCGTGACTCCGGCCGAGATGCGGTCCCACACGCCGAGGGTTACCTGTCGGGGAGCGCGTGCTCGATGATCGGTCGGCGCGGCTGCGGCTCGCGCTCGCGGCGTTTGGCGGCCAGGTACACCTGTGCGGTCTCGTCGGCGACGGTGTGCCAGTCGAAGTCGGCGCTGAGGCGGTCGCGGGCGGCCATGGCGCGCTGCTGGGCCGCGGCCGGGTCATCGAGCACCGCGCACACCGCCGCCGCCAGCGCGGGCACGTCGCGCGGCGGGCACGACATCCCGGTGTCGCCGTCGATGACGGCCTCACCCAGCCCGCCGACGTTCGATGCGACCAGCGGGGTCCCGGCGGCCGCGGCCTCGAGCGCGGCCAGGCCGAACGGCTCGTAGTGGCTGGGCAGCACGGCTGCGTCGGCCCGGTGCAGCATGGCCAGCAATTCGTCGTGGTCCAACCGCCCCACGAACCGGGTTGCCTTGAGTACCCGATGTTTCCGGGCGCACTCGGTCAGCCAGTCCTGCTGGGTGCCGTCACCGGCGACGGTCAGCGTGGTGCCCGGGTGGGCCCGGCGGATCCGCGGCAGCGCCGCGATCGCGTCGTGTACGCCCTTCTCGTATTCGAGCCGCCCGACGAACAGCAGTTCCGGTGGTCTGGTGCGCGGCTCGCGGCGGGCGAACGGCCACCGCGCGGCGTCGATCCCGTTGCGGATCACGGTGGTTTCGGCTAGCCCGGGGCCGAACAGGTCGGTGATCTCGTCGCGCATCGAGGCCGAACAGGTGATCAGCGAGTCGGATTCACGGACCAGCCACGATTCCACCGCGTGCACCTGACGGCTCAGCGGACCGGACACCCAGCCGGAGTGGCGCCCGGCCTCCGTGGCGTGGATCGTGGAAACCAAAGGCACATCATAGAATTCCGCCAGCGCGATCGCGGGGTGGGCCACCAGCCAGTCGTGGGCATGCACCAGATCGGGTCGCCACAATGTTTGGCCGCCGTCGACCTTCAACGACAATCCGGCACGCACCATCGAATGCCCCATTGCCAGGGTCCAGGCCATCATGTCGTCGCCGAAGGAGAACTCGTGCGGGTCCTGGGCCGCGGCGACGACCCGTACGCCCTCGCTGATCTCGTCCGACGAGGGGTGGGTGCTCGGGTCGGTGTCCGACGGGCGCCTGGCCAGCACGACGACGTCGTGCCCGGCGGCGGCCAGCGCGGTGGACAGGTGGTGGACGTGCCGGCCCAGCCCGCCGATCACGACCGGCGGGTATTCCCACGACACCATCAGGATCTTCACGTGGCTTGTCCTCGTCGTTGAGGTCGGCGCGAGCGTGCGCAAAAACGGTCGTCTCGTGGCGTGTCGGGCCGGGGACACGCACGCGCGCGCGGGAGGGGGGTCACCGTGGCAGCCTACGGGCATCCAGCGCGCCGAACAGACCGTCGGCCCGATTCCAGCCCTCGGCCAGCCGTTCGGCCACGTCGCGGTGCCCGGATGCCAGCGCGTCGGCGATCTCCCGGGTGGCGTGGGCGTGCAACTGCGCGCGGTAGCGGGCGTACTCGGCGGCGGAGTCCTTGCTCACCATGAACGGCCAGTCGCTGGACACCGTCAGCAACGCCTCCCGCAGAATCTGGTCGGCGACGCGGTCGCGCGGACTCGGCCCCGACGGCGTGGCGGCAGCCGCCATGGCCTTGTCGACGGCGCCCAGCGCGGTCTCGACCACCTCGCTGTTGAGCTGCACCAGGTCGGCGACCTTCTCCCCGGACCACACCTGCCAGTCCTTGCCTGAGCCCCACGAGCTCGGCGGCAGCTCGACCGAGTCCCCGACGAACCCGGCGTCGATCGCGTCCGACAGTGTGCCGACGCGAATCCCGGCCTCCGGCAGCGCCCGCAACACCCGGGCCAGCCACTGCGGTCCCTCGTGCCACCAGTGGCCGAACAGCTCGGTGTCGAAGGCGGCGATCACATGGGCGGGCCGGCCGATTCGTTCCGATTCGTCCTGCAGCCGGGTGCGGACCACCTTGACGAAATCGGCGACGTGGGTGTCGACGGCGGCCTCGGCCCGCTGCGGGTCGTAGGGCGCCTTGTGTTCCGGGTCGACGTTGCGGCCGGTGACCCGTGACGGCTTCAGCCCGGTGCGATGGTCGTAGGTGTGGAAATCCCGGTAGGCGCCGTGGCCCGGATAGCCCGACTTGGGCGACCAGACCCGGTAGCTGACCTGCAGGTCGCGGCCGAACGCGATCACTCCCGAGTCACCGACCGGTCGGCCCAGCGCGGTGTCGCCGTGCAGCGACGGCCCGTCGACCATAAAGTGCGTCACTCCGGCCGCCGCGTAACCGGCCTCCATGCCGGGGGCATAGGCGCACTCCGGCGCCCAGATCCCGGTGGGGCGCTGCGCCAGCCGCGCCCGGGTGTCGGCCAAGCCCTCCCGCAGCGCGAACTCCCGCAACCGCGGCGCCAGCAGCGGCTGGAACGGGTGGGCCAGCGGGCCGCCCAGCATCTCGACGGTGCCGGCCTGGGTCAGCTCGCGCAGCAAGGGGCTGGCGCCGTGGCGCCACAGCAGCGCGAAATCGTCGAGCGCCTGCTCGGCCTTGGCGCACTCGTGCCGGCCGAAGTCACGCAGATCCGGCAGCGTCGTGGCCTGGGTGGCGCGCAGCTGCCAGTTCGCCAGCCAATGGTGCATGCCGTCGAGGCAGTACGGGTCGTCGAGCTGGGCCGCGACCACCGGCGTCACCCCGAGGGTGAGCAGGTTGCGGCGGCCTTCGGCGGCCAGCGTCCGCAGCACCCGCATCAGCGGCAGGTAGGCCGCCGACCAGGACTGGTAGAGCCACTCCTCGCCGACCGGCCAGCGGCCGTGGTGGGCCAGCCAGGGTAGATGGGTGTGCAGCACCAGGGTGAACAGACCCGGCACCGAAGGCTTTTCGGTCACGGCCTCACCGCGATCGCGACCAGATCCAGGCTGTCATCGATCTCGCGTTCGGTGGCGTTGAGGATGTCGAAGTCTGCGCTGGTGACGCTGGCGACATCGGCCAGCAGCCCGGCCGGCCAGGGCGCGCCTGCGACGGCGCGCTCGATCTGGGCGTCGATGATCGAACCGCCGTGGCGGGCGTCCATCTGCTGCAGCGCCGGCCCGTGAAACACACCGAACATCCCGTCCATCACGAACCCGCCGTCGACCAGCAGTTCGGTCAGCTCGGCGGCGTTGAGCTCGCGGGTGTGGAACGGATTGATCGGGGTGTCGCGACCGGGGGAGAAGGTGATCCGGTTGGGCGTCGAGATCATCAACAGCCCGCCGGGCCGCAGCACCCGCGCACATTCGGCGATGAACTGCGCCTGGTCCCACAGGTGCTCGATGACCTGAAAGTTGACGACGACGTCCACGGCGGCGTCGGGCAACGGCAACTCGGCGAGGTTGCCCTGCACCGCTTCCACCCGCGGGTACCGGGCGGTTACGTGCGCCACCGCCGCGTCGTCGTAGTCCAGTCCGATCACCCGCTTGGCCAGCTGCGCGATCAGGTCGGCGCCGTACCCCTCGCCGCACCCGGCCTCGAGTACCTCGCGGCGGGTGCAGCGCGGCGCCAGCTGCTCATAGACCACCTCGTGGCGGCGAAACCAGTAGTTCTCGATGTCGAGCCCGGGGATGGTGCGTTCGCCGGTCAACATCAACGTGGCGTCGCCGGACGGGGTGCCGGCAGGGTCCCCGGCGGGTTTCGTGGATTTCATCGCACAGGCAGGCTAACGCGAACGCCACGGTCCGCGAACCGGCTACCCCGCAGTGGCCCTATCACGACCCGCTACTCTGTACAGGCGAACCGCATTAAGTTACCCATGAGTAACTCATCTGTGCGGCTGCGTGAATCGTGACCCAAGTCTTGTGGCCCGCCGCCGCAGGACCCCTTCGAGGAGGACGAACCACACTCATGACGAACATCGTGGTCCTGATCAAACAGGTCCCAGACACCTGGTCGGAGCGCAAGCTCAGCGACGGTGACTTCACGCTGGACCGTGACGCCGCCGACGCCGTGCTGGACGAGATCAACGAGCGGGCCGTCGAAGAGGCGCTGCTGCTCCGCGAGAAGGAAGGCGCCGAAGGCACCGTGACCGTGCTGACCGCCGGCCCCGAGCGGGCCACCGAGGCGATCCGCAAGGCGCTGTCGATGGGGGCCGACAAGGCCGTGCACATCCTCGACGACGGCATGAAGGGCTCCGACGTCTTGCAGACCGCCTGGGCGCTGGCCCGGGCACTGGGTCAGATCGAAGGCACCGAGCTGGTCATCGCCGGCAACGAGTCCACCGACGGTGTCGGCGGCGCGGTTCCGGCGATCATCGCCGAGTACCTGGGATTGCCGCAGCTGACCCACCTGCGCAAGCTGACCGTCGCCGACGGCAAGGTCACCGGCGAGCGCGAGACCGACGACGGCGTGTTCACCCTGGAGGCCTCGCTGCCGGCGGTGGTGAGCGTCAACGAGAAGATCAACGAGCCGCGCTTCCCGTCCTTCAAGGGCATCATGGCCGCCAAGAAGAAGGAAGTCACCGTTTACACGCTGGCCGAGATCGGGGTCGAGCCCGACGAGGTCGGTGTCGCCAACGCCGGTTCCAAGGTCACCGCGACGACGCCGAAGCCGCCGAAGACCGCCGGTGAGAAGGTGACCGACGAGGGCGATGGCGGCACCAAGATCGCCGAGTACCTGGTTGCCCAGAAGCTGATCTAGCGACATCGAAGACTTAGAGGGAAGACAAACATGGCTGAAGTACTGGTGCTCGTTGAGCACGCCGACGGAGCGCTGAAGAAGGTCAGCTCCGAATTGATCACCGCCGCGCGGGTGCTCGGCGAACCGTCCGCGGTCGTGGTGGGCGCCCCCGGCGCCGCCGCGCCGCTGGTCGACGGACTGAAGGAAGCCGGCGCCGCCAAGATCTACGTCGCCGAATCCGACGTGGTGGAGGGCTACCTGCTCACCCCGACGGTCGACGTGCTGGCCGCGCTGACCGAGTCGGCCGCCCCGGCGGCGGTGCTGATCGCCGCCAACGCCGACGGCAAAGAGGTGGCCGGCCGGCTGGCCGCCCGGATCGGATCCGGTCTGCTGGTCGACGTGGTCGAGGTCAAAGAAGGCGCCAAGGTGGTGCACTCCATCTTCGGTGGCGCCTACACCGTCGACGCCGAGCCCACCGGCGACACCCCGGTGATCACCGTGCGGGCGGGTGCCGTGGAGCCGGCGCCGGCCGCCGGAGCGGGCGAGCAGGTCACCGTGGAGGTGCCCGCCGCCGAGGAGAACGCCACCAAGGTCACCTCGCGGGAGCCGGCGGTGGCCGGTGACCGTCCGGAGCTCACCGAGGCCCCCATCGTGGTGGCCGGCGGTCGTGGCGTCGGCAGCGCGGAGAGCTTCTCGGTGGTCGAAGAGCTGGCCGACTCGCTCGGTGCCGCCGTGGGCGCCTCGCGTGCCGCGGTGGACTCGGGCTACTACCCGGGCCAGTTCCAGATCGGCCAGACCGGTAAGACCGTCTCGCCGCAGCTGTACATCGCGCTGGGCATCTCCGGCGCGATCCAGCACCGCGCCGGGATGCAGACCTCCAAGACCATCGTTGTGGTCAACAAGGACGAGGAAGCGCCGATCTTCGAGATCGCCGATTACGGCATCGTCGGGGACCTGTTCAAGGTCGCCCCGCAGTTGACCGAGGCGGTCAAGGCCCGCAAGGGTTAATTTCTTCTGCGTGAGCAGTCCCGGCAACGGCCCCCGCACGCCTGGCGTGTCGGGGGCTTTTGCGTCGGGTGACGGGCTGGTCGGCCGGGACGGCGAGCAGACACAGCTTCGGGACCTAATAGCGCGGGCCCGCAACGGCGACAGCCAGGTGCTGGTGCTGCGGGGCGAGGCCGGTATCGGCAAGACCGCGCTGCTGGATTATCTGGCCGGCAGTGCGACCGGCTTCCGGGTGATCGGCACCGCCGGGGTGGAGTCGGATATGGAGCTGGCCTTCGCCGGCCTGCAGCAGGTGTGCGCCCCGCTGATGAATTTCGCCGGCGCGCTCCCTGATCCGCAACGCGAGGCGCTGCATATCGCCTTCGGGCTGAGTTCGGGACCGGCCCCCGACCGCTTTCTGGTCGGGCTCGCGGTGCTGGGCCTGCTGGCCGCGGCCGCCGCCGAGCACCCGGTGCTGTGCCTGGTGGACGACGCCCAGTGGCTGGACCGGGTAACGGCGCAGACGCTGGGTTTTGTGGCGCGCCGCCTGGTGGCCGAACCGGTGGCCCTGGTGTTCGCGCTGCGGGAGCCGGTCGACGGATTGACCGGTCTGCCGAGGCTGGTGTTGCGGGGACTGGGCGACGCCGACGCCCGCGAACTGCTGGCCTCCGCCGTCGCCGGGCGCATCGACACCCAGGTGCGGGACCGCATCGTCGCCGAGACGCACGGCAACCCGCTGGCGCTGCTGGAGCTGCCCCGGGGGTTGTCGCCCGCCGAACTGGCCGGCGGCTACTACCGGCCCGACGTCCGGCCGGTCGCCGGCCAGCTCGAACGACACTTTCTCGCCCGGGTCCGGCTGCTGCCCGACGACACCCAGCGGCTGCTGCTGCTGGCCGCGGCCGAGCCGGTGGGGGACCCGACCTTGCTGCTGTCCGCGGCGCAACTGCTCGGTCTGCCCGCCGAGGCGTTGGCGCCGGCCGAGGCGGCCGGCCTTGCCGAGACCGGTCAGCGGGTGCGGTTCCGGCATCCGCTGGTGCGTTCGGCGGTATACCGCGCCGCGGACCCGGCGCAGCGCCGGCAGGCCCATCGCGCGCTGGCCGAAGCCACCGATGCGGCGCATGACCCCGACCGCCGCGCCTGGCATGCCGCCCACGCCGCGGCCGCCCCGGATGAAGCGGTGGCAGCCGAATTGGAGCACTCCGCCGGGCGGGCCCAGCTTCGCGGCGGAACCGCCGCGGCGGCGGCGTTTCTGGCGCGGGCCACCGAGCTGACTCCGGACGCCGCCCGTCGCGGTGGCCGCGCCCTGGATGCGGCCGAGGCGATGCGAGCGGCCGCCGAGCTCGACGCGGCCGACGCACTGTTGGACACCGCGGAGATGGCACCGCTGGACGCCGTGCAGCGTGCCAGGGCGGCGCGGACCCGCGCGATGTTGATGTTCACCCGGGGCCGCGGCAGCGGAGACGCTCCGACCCTGAACCTGTCGGTACGGCAATTGTTCGACGCCGCAGCGGCTTTGGAGCGCCACGACACCGACCTGGGCCAGGACGCACTGTTGGAGGCGGTCAGCGCGGCGATGTACACCGGGCGCCTGTTCGGTCAGGATGCGCGCTTCGCCACCGCGGTGTCGCTCGCGGATCGGGTGCGGGCGGACCCGAGCCGGCCCGCCGGTCTGCTGCTGCACGGCCTGGTCAGCCGGGTGCTCGGCGGGTGCGCCGCCGCGGCGGACCCACTGCGGGCCGCGATCGCGGCGATCACCCCGGAAGCCTGGTCGTGGCAGGCCTTTCCGATCGCCCACGAGGCGGTGGTGCACGAATTGTGGGACGACCAATCGTGGTATCGGATCGCCACCGACGCGGTGCGGGTCGCCACCGATACGGGTGCGCTGGCGGTGTTGCCGATGGCGTTGACGACGCTGGCCGGCGTGCACGTCCAGGCCGGCGAATTCGCCTCGGCCCGGGCATTGATCGCCGACGCCGGCACCCTGTCGGCCGCCGCCGGCCAGACACCGGTGCGTTATCACGAGTTGGTGCTGGCCGCCTGGGTGGGCGACGAAGCCGAGGCGACCGGGCTGCTCGACGCGGCGGTGCGCTACGGAACGGCGCGCGGCGAGGGACGGCTGAGCGCGCTGGCAGGGTACGCCGGTGCGGTGCTGAACAACGGCCTGGGGCGCTATCAGGCGGCCTGTGACGTGCTCGGCCGGGCCTGCGAATACGAGGACCTGGGGCTCTACGGGTGGAACCTGGCGGAACTGGTGGAGGCCGCCGCGCGAACCGACCAACGCGCCTGGGCCACCGACGCCCTGGCGCAGCTCGACGACCGGACCCGGGCCGCCGGAACCGACTGGGCGCTGGGGGTGCGGGCCAGGTCGGCGGCGCTGCTCAGCGACGGCGACACCGCGGAAAGCGGGTACACCGAGGCGATCGAACGACTGACGAGAACCCGGATCGCCGTGCAACTGGCGCGCAGCCACCTGCTCTACGGGGAGTGGCTGCGCCGGGAGAACCGCCGCAGTGACGCACGGACCCAACTGCGGCTCGCCCACGCGATGTTCAGCGACTTCGGGGCCCGGGCGTTCGCCGCGCGCAGTCACCGCGAGCTGCAGGCGACCGGGGAGAAGGTCCGCAGGCGGCCGGTCGCCACCGGTGACGCGCTGACCGCGCAGGAAGAGCAGATCGCCGAGCTGGCCGGCGCGGGCCTGACCAATGCCGAGATCGGTGTGCAGTTGTTCATCAGCGCCCACACCGTCGAATGGCACCTGCGCAAGGTCTTCGCCAAGCTGGGCGTCCGGTCGCGCCGCGAGCTGCGCGATCGCCCATGGCGCCGCTCCGCCCCGGGGTGAGACCACGGACTTTCCGGGGTTCGGCCCTGCCTTGCGCGGTGGCAGTGTCGATAGCGGACACGCAGCCGGCAAATGGGAGGTCGAGCGAGATGAAAATCACCGTGATGGGTGCCAGCGGACAGATCGGTTCGAAGGTGGTCGCGTTGCTGGCCGCCGCCGGGCATGAGCCGGTGGCGGCCTCGCGCGACACCGGCGCCGACGTGCTCACCGGCCGGGGGCTGGCCGAGGCGCTCTCCGGCGCCGACGTGCTCGTCGACGTGGTCAACTCACCGGACTTCGGCGACGACCCGGTCATGGACTTCTTCACCCGCTCGACGACCAACCAGGTGGCGGCGGCCGAAAAAGCCGACGTCAGCCACTACGTGGTGTTGTCGATCGTGGGTTGCGACGGGTTGCCCGACAGCGGCTACATGCGGGCCAAGGTGGCTCAGGAGCGGATCATCACCGAGTCGGGGCTGCCCTACACCATCGTGCGTGCCACCCAGTTCCACGAGTTCGCCGACGCGATCACCGCCTCACTGACCGTCGACGGTGTGGTGCGGGTTCCCGAGGGGCTCATCCAGCCGATCGCCGGCGCCGACGTCGCCGCCGCGGTGGCCAAAGCCGCGCAGGCGGCGCCGGTCGACGGGATCATCGACATCGGCGGCCCGCAGAAGATGACCTTCGCCGAACTGGCGGCCGCGGCGCTGGCGCACCGCGGTGAAACCCTGCCGATCGTCGTCGACCCGGCGGCGGTGTACTTCGGCACCAAGGTCGGCGACACCGGACTGGTCACCGGTGCCGACGCGACGTTGTCTCAGACCCGCCTGACGGATTGGCTGGCGACCCGGTGAACGAGCTGAGGGGCCAGACCGCGCTGGTGACCGGCGGGACCGCCGGCATCGGACTGGAATCCGCGCGGCTGTTGGCGCGCCATGGCGCCGCGGTGATCATCACCGGCCGGTCGGCCGACCGCGGCGCCGCCGCGGTCGCCGACATCGGGGCCGGGGTACGGTTCGTGGCCGCCGACCTGTCCGACCTCGACTCGGTGAAATCCCTTGTCCGGCAATGCGGCGAAGCCGGTGTCGATATCGTGGTCAACAACGCCGCCAGCTTCCCGGGCGCGCTGACGGTCGACCAGGACGTGTCGTCGTTCGAGTCGACGTTCGACACCAACGTGCGCGGCGCCTACTTCCTGGTCGCGGCGCTGGCGCCGAAGATGATGCGGCGCGGACACGGCAGCATCGTCAACGTCACCAGCATGGTCGCCTTCAAGGGTGTCCCGGGAGCGTCGAGCTACAGCGCGTCCAAGGCCGCACTGGAATCGCTGACGCGTACCTGGGCAGCCGAATTCTCCCCGCACGGGGTGCGGGTGAACAGCGTGGCGCCCGGCCCCACGGCCACGGCGGGGGTGGCTGCCGAATGGGGCGACGTAAACGATGAACTGGGCAAGGCGCTTCCGCTGGGCCGCACCGCACAGGCAGCCGAGATCGCCGAAGCCGTACTGTTTCTCGCCTCACCGCGTTCGAGCTTCATCACCGGCTCGACATTGCACGCCGACGGCGGCGGTGCTGCCGCCTGAGGTTGGCATATCGGGGCGTCATCAGGTCAGCCCGGCGCTGATCAGCCAGATGTGTTCGCACGTCTTCGATGCCCGTTGGAGTTCCTCGCGAGATTCGTGCGATGTGTGGTAAAAGGTGCGCTCGATCATCCAACACAACGTGCGCGCTATTGCAGGCGCCTGTTCGGGTTGCGTGCCGGTCTCAACGCCGGCTCGCTCCAGCACGGCGGTGATGGCCGCGATGAACAAGTCAGCGGTATGGCTCCACAGGCGGCCGATCTCCGGCACCGTCAACGACAGGTCGATCGCTGTGCGCATTACCAGGCCGTGCTCGTTCCACAGCTCGACTGTGCGCTGCATGGCCGCCGCGATCGCCTGGCGCGGGTCGTCGGTGGCTGCCGTGGCTCGGGACCGCTCCCACAAGTGTTCGACGGTGCGGGCGACGAGTGCGGTGACCACGTCTTGCTTCGACCCGAAGTAGAAGTACAAGGCGCCGCGGGTGATACCGGCGCCCTGGGCGACATCGGCGACCGTCATGGCATCGTAGCCCTTTTGCGCCAGCAGAGCCTCGCAGGTGTCCAATATGGCCTGCTCCCGGACATCGCCCTTGCGCAAGGTAGGGCGTCGGCTGCGTGCGGGGTGGTGACGGGGCATCAGAGGGCGGCGCCCTCTGCAAAATCGGTTGTACGGGAGAGGGTTTCCCATGCCCGAATCTCCTCGTCTACGGACATGCGCGCGGCGGTGATCAGCCGCAGCGCATCCGAGCCCAGGACGAGGTGGGCCGGCGGCCGGGCGAGCGACGCGATGTGCACGACAGCGTCCCCAGCTTTCGCCGGGTTGCCCAGCTGCCTGCCGCTGGCCTGCTTTCGATTCTCGCGGATGGGACCGAACAACTCGTCGTAGTCGGCGATGCTCCGCGCGGCACGTGTCATGGATCGTCCGGCCCAGTCGGTGCGGAAGGAGCCGGGTTCGATCGCTGTTACGTGGATCCCGAACTGTGCAACCTCTTTGCCGAGTGCTTCCAGGATGCCTTCGACAGCGAACTTGCTGCCGCAGTAGGCGGACATGCCGGGGACGGCCATGAGCCCGCCCATGGAGGTGACGGCCATCAGGTGTCCGCGGCGGCGCCGGCGCATCGGGGGCAGTGCGGCCTGCAGCGTGGCCACGGTCCCGAACACGTTGACCGCGAACTGTCGCCGCACCTCGGCCAGGGGTGTTTCCTCGAAGGTGCCCTCCAGGCCGTAGCCGGCATTGGCGACGACGACATCCAATGGGCCGATGCACTGCTCTACCTCGGTGAGCAGACTCGAAACGGCGTCATCGTCAGTCACATCCACGATGCGGCCGTGGGCGTACCCGGGTTTGAGCGCGCGGAAGGCCGCTAGGTCATCTGCGGACCGCACCGTCCCGACGACGGTGTGCCCGGCGGCCAAAGCCGCTTGGGCGAAGGCACGGCCCAGACCCGTGCTGACGCCGGTGATGAGCCACTGCTGTGTCGGCATTTGCACCCCCGTTGGGACCGAGAAAACGCGATCGAGCACTTTGCAGACAAAGTCTACACAACGTTGATTTTTATCGTCAGAATGTCGATTTCTCTCGAGTTGCCGCTGGCAGCGCGCGGACCGCCTGGAGGCTGCAACTCGTCACCGAGCGTGCATCGACATGTCACGCGGTGATTGCCTGGGCGTCGCATCACTGCGCGACTGTGCTCAGCGTGAGCACCGGTTCTGTACTCATCGCCCCCGAGCCCGCCACCACGACCGACACCCCCCGCTACTCGCTGCTGCTATCACGCGAGCCCGCGCTGATCGAAGCCGCCCAGCGGCTGCGCTACGAAGTGTTCAGTGCCGAGCCGGGATTCACCATGACCTACGCCCCCGATGGCCGCGACGCGGACAGCTTCGACGAATTCTGTGATCACCTGCTGGTGCGTGACGACACCTCCGGAGCGCTGGTCGGCTGCTACCGGATGCTGCCCCCGACCGGTGCCATCGCCGCCGGCGGCCTCTACAGCGCAGCCGAATTCGACGTCGCCGCACTCGATCCGTTGCGCCCGTCGCTGGTCGAGATGGGCCGCGCGGTGGTACGCCCGGGGCACCGCAACGGTGCCGTCGTGCTGTTGATGTGGGCCGGGATCCTGGCCTACCTGGATCGCTACCAATACGACTACATCACCGGCTGCGTCTCAGTGCCCATCCACGGCGAGGGCGCGCCCGGCAGCCAGCTCCGCGGCGTCCGCGACTTCGTGCGGCACCGTCACGCCTCACCGCACTGGGTGGTCCCGTATCGGCCGGTGGTGCTCGACGGTAAGAGCCTCGATGAGATCGTGC
The DNA here is from genome assembly GCF_002086455.1 of Mycolicibacter algericus DSM 45454. Lineage (GTDB taxonomy): Bacteria > Actinomycetota > Actinomycetes > Mycobacteriales > Mycobacteriaceae > Mycobacterium > Mycobacterium algericum. Next base: position 13,049 of record NZ_MVHC01000001.1, on the reverse strand, counting down.
CGCCGGCCCGCCCGACACTGCCGCCGTTGTTGCGCGGCTACCTGCGGCTGGGTGCGCGGGTCTGCGGCGAACCGGCGCACGACCCGGCTTTCGGGGTCGGCGACTTCCCGGCGCTGCTGTGCCGAGGTGATGCCGACACGCGCTACCTGCACCGGCTGCGTTCGGTGGCGGCGGCGGCTGCGGTGTCGCCGGCGGCCAACGGCACCGCGGAAGCGTGAACGGTGCGGCCTCGCACCCCTGGGCGCCCCGCGGCTTCTGCACGCCGGCGTGCGTGCACGGCGGGGTCGAGCGGGTGCCGATAGCGGTGGTGGCACTGCGGTTGGCCCTGGCGGTGCTGCTGGTGCCGGTGTTACCACTGCTGGCGGTGCCGATACCCGCGCGCCTGCAGCGTGGGTGCTGCCGGTTGCTGCTGCGCTGCTTCGGGGTGCGGGTGGCGATCACGGGCGGGCCGGTGCGCAATCTGCGCGGCATGCTGGTGGTCAGCACGCATGCATCCTGGCTGGACGTGTTCGTCGTCGGCGCGGTGTCGCCGGGAACGTTCGTGGCGCGCGCCGACCTGATCAGCTGGCCCGGGATCGGGGCGCTGGCCCGGCTGATGCGGGTCATTCCGATCGATCGGGACAGCCTGCTCGGGCTGCCGTCGGTGGTCGAGGCGGTCGCGGCCCGGCTGCGGGCCGGGCGCACCGTGGTGGCCTTCCCGGAGGGCACCACCTGGTGCGGGCGGGCCCACGGCCGGTTCTACCCGGCGATGTTCCAGGCCGCGGTCGACGCGTCGCGGCCGGTGCAGCCGCTGCGGGTCGGCTATCGCCATCCCGATGGGTCGCGCTCGACGTTGCCGGCCTTCGTCGGCGACGACACCCTGGTGGCCTCGATGGGGCGCCTGATCACCGCGCGGCACACCGTCGCGCAGGTGCACGTCGCGTCGCTGCAGCTGCCGGGAAGCGATCGGCGCGAACTGGCCGCGCGTTGTCAGGCCGCGGTGGGGTGCCGGGCGCTGCCGAGCCGACCAGCCTGCATCTTCTGTTGAACCCGGCTGCTCGCCGCACCGCCGGGCCGCCCCGAGCTGCCCGGTATCCTGGGCGGGTCATGGTCTATCTGGATCACGCTGCCACCACCCCGATGCACCCCGAGGCCATCGAGGCGATGACGGCCGTGATGGGCACCGTCGGCAACGCCTCGTCGCTGCATTCCGCCGGCCGCGCCGCCAGACGCCGGATGGAGGAGTCCCGGGAGTCGATCGCCGCACGGCTGGGTGCACGACCGTCCGAGGTGGTATTCACCGCCGGTGGCACCGACGGCGACAACCTGGCGGTCAAGGGCATCTACTGGGCCCGCCGCGACGTCGACCCGCGCCGGCGCCGGATCATCACCACCGAGATCGAGCACCACGCGGTGCTCGATTCGGTCAGCTGGCTCGCCGACCATGAAGGCGCCGAGATCACCTGGCTGCCCACCGAGCCCGACGGTTCGGTGTCGCCGGCGGCGCTGCGTGAGGAACTGGATGCCGGCCGCGCTGACGATGTGGCGCTGGTATCGGTGATGTGGGCCAACAACGAAGTCGGCACCGTCCTGCCGATCGCCGAACTGGCCGCGGTCGCCGCGGAGTTCGGGGTGCCGATGCACTCCGATGCGGTGCAGGCCGTCGGGCAGTTGCCGGTCGACTTCGCCGCCAGCAAACTGTCGGCGCTGAGCCTGACCGCCCACAAGTTCGGTGGACCATGCGGCGTCGGCGCACTGCTGGTGCGCCGCGACGTGACGTGTGTTCCGCTCACACACGGCGGGGGACAGGAGCGCGATATTCGCTCCGGCACCCTCGATGTCGCGGGCGCGGTCGGCATGGCCACCGCGCTGCAGATCGCCGTCGGGTCACTGCAGGCCACCTCGGGCCGGGTCGCGGCGCTGCGCGACCGGCTCATCGACGGCGTGCTCGCCGCGATCGAGGACAGTTGCGTCAACGGCTCACGCACCGACCGGCTGCCGGGCAACGCGCACTTCACATTCGCCGACTGCGAAGGCGATTCCTTGCTGATGTTGTTGGACGCCAACGGCATCGAATGCTCCACCGGTTCGGCCTGCACCGCCGGGGTGGCACGGCCTTCGCATGTGCTGACCGCGATGGGCGCCGACCCGGTCGTCGCTCGTGGTTCGTTGCGACTGTCGTTGGGGCACACCAGCGTCGATGACGACGTCGATGCGGTGCTGGCGGTGCTTCCCGGCGCGGTGGAGCGGGCGCGCCACGCCATGCTGGCCGCCGCCGGGGCCGGCGCGATGAAGGTGGCCCGGTGAAGGTCGTAGCGGCCATGAGCGGCGGGGTGGACTCGTCGGTCGCGGCGGCCCGCATGGTCGACGCCGGACACGACGTGGTCGGCGTGCATCTGGCGCTGTCGCGCAATCCGGGCACGCTGCGCACCGGTTCGCGGGGGTGCTGCTCGCGGGAGGACTCCGACGACGCGCGGCGGGTCGCCGACGTGCTGGGCATCCCGTTTTATGTGTGGGACTTCTCCGAGCAGTTCCAAGCAGAGGTGATCGACGACTTCGTCGAGTCCTACGCGCGCGGCGAGACCCCGAACCCGTGCGTGCGCTGCAACGAGAAGATCAAGTTCTCCGCGGTGGCCGCCCGGGCTCTGGCGCTCGGCTTCGACATGGTGGCCACCGGCCACTACGCCCGGCTGGCCGACGGCCGGCTACGGCGGGCGGTCGACGCCGACAAGGACCAGTCCTACGTGCTGGCGGTGCTGACCGCCGAACAGCTGAGCCACGCGGCGTTCCCGGTCGGTGACACCCCCAAGCCGGCGATCCGCGCCGAAGCCGCCGAACGCGGGCTGGCGGTGGCGAGCAAACCCGACAGCCACGACATCTGCTTCATTCCGACCGGCGACACCCGCACCTTCCTGGGCAGCCACATCGGCGTCCGGCCCGGCGCCGTCGTCGACGCCGGTGGCGAGGTGCTGGCCGAACACGACGGCGTGCACGGCTTCACCATCGGCCAGCGCAAGGGCCTGGGCATCGCCGGTCCCGGACCGGACGGCCGACCCCGCTACGTGACCGGCATCGACGCCGCCACCGCTACCGTCACCGTGGGAACCGTCGCCGACCTGGACGTGCTGGAGTTGACCGGCCGGGCGCCGGTGTTCACCTCGGGTGGGGCCTGGCACGGGCCCGTCGAGTGCGAGATCCAGGTACGGGCCCACAGCGAGACCGTCGGCGCGGTCGCCGAACTGGTCGGCGAGGAACTACGGGTACGGCTGCGTGAACCGCTGCGCGGTGTGGCCCGCGGCCAGACCCTGGCCTGCTACCGCCCGGACCCCGCCGGCGACGAGGTGATCGCCAGCGCCACGATCGCCGGCACCGGGGTGTAGCGGCGGCCCGCAGCGCCGAACGTGGGAGCGCCGGTAACCAGAAGTACCACGCGAGGCCGAAGGTTCCACCGTCAGCGGCGAGGCACTTCGGGAACAGTTCGGGCTGCCACCGCGGTGACCAGATCCGTCGGCCCATATCGCGTCGAAGTCGACGGACCCGCCCAGCGTGACCTGCAGCGGCTCCCGCACAAGACTGCCGCCGCAATTGTGGAGTTCATCACCGGTGCGCTGGCTGATAACCCTGCTCGGCTCAGCAAGCCATTGCGTGCAGAACTGGCGAGATACCGAAGCGCTCGTCGTGGCGACTACCGAGTTTTGCTACGCATCGACGAAGACCGGCGGGTGGTCCTCGTTGTCGGGATCAAACACCGCGCCCACGCGTATCGCCCTCAGCCTTAACCGGGTATCCCCGCGGCCAGATTCGTCAGCACCAGATCGGCGATCGACTCCGAGAAGCCGCAGTGGGTGACCTCCAACAGCACCACCGACTTCAGCTGGTAGCCGCGACCGCAATCGCCGGCACGGGTGTGCAGGAACTGCTCGTCGGCCGTCTGATCGCCGACCAAACCCGGTCCGGCGGGGCTGTCGGCGCATTCGGCGACGGCCGCCACCACCGCGTCGAAGGCCCGCCGGGCCGACTCCGGGTCCGGGTAGGCCGCGGCAGCCTCGGAGATCAAGGCGCCCCGCGGCGGGTATTGGTAGGTGGTCTTGTGGAACTGCGTGTGCTCGGTGCCGAACACCGTGGTCTCGGCATAGATGAAGCGGCACGGTGGTGGCACGGTTGCGGCGAGCCCGTCGATGTCCACCGGGCCGGTGGAGTCCATGGTGGGAATGATCGTCAGCTCCTCGCCGGTGCCGGTGATGGCGCGCATCCGGGGGGTGTCGAGCATGAGCCTGCCGACGTGCACGGCGCCGTCGGGCACCAGCGGCGCGAGCGGCGGCAGAGCCGAACCGTCGATCAGCCGGGTGCAGCCCAGCACGACCGCGGCCGGGCCACAGATCAGGGCCCGCCGCCATGTTTTCACCGCTGAAAGGCTATCCCGATACGGTTGCCGGGTGAATGCCTTCGCCACCGCTATCGGCTCCTGGCCGGGCAGCTCCGCGCGGCAGGCGGCCGAGGTGGTCGTCGGCGAGCTGGGCGCAAGCCTGGCCCATCTGGTGGAGTTGCCGGCCCGCGGGGTGGGCGCCGACCTGATCGGCCGCTCCGGCGCGCTGCTGGTCGACATCGCCATCGACACCGCCCCGCGCGGCTACCGGCTGGCCGCGCGCCCCGGCGCGGTGACCCGGCGGGCGATCAGCCTGCTCGGCGAGGACACCGACGCCCTCGAAGAAGCCTGGGAGATCGGCGGCCTGCGCGGCAGCGGGCACCCGGTCAAGGTGCAGGCGCCCGGCCCACTCACGCTGGCCGCACAGCTGGAGTTGGGTAACGGGCACCGCGCCATCACCGATCCGGGCGCGCTGCGGGATCTGGCCGGCTCCCTGGGCGAGGGGCTGCGGGCGCACCGGGCCGAGCTGTGCCGCCGGCTCGACACCCAGGTGGTCGTGCAGCTCGACGAGCCGGCGCTGACCGCCGCGGTGACCGGACGTCTGGCCGGGGTCACCTCGCTGAGCCCGGTACCGGCGATCGATGAAGCGGTGGCCACCGCGCTGCTCGAAGGCTGCGCCGATACGGTGGGCGGCGAGGTGATCGTGCACAGCTGTGCGGCAGAGCTGCCGTGGAATGTGCTGCAGTCCAGCAGGATTGCCGCGGTATCGCTGGATTGCACGACGACGCCGGTCGACTATGACGGGATCGGCGCGTTCATCGAATCCGGTCGCACCGTGGTGTTCGGGCTGATTCCCGCGGTGCAGCCGACACGACGCCCCGCCGTCGAAGAACTTGCGGCCGCGGCCGCCGCGATCACCGACCGGATCGGCTTCGCCCGCTCGGTGCTGGCCGAACGGGTCGGCATCAGCCCGGTCTGCGGGCTGGCGGGCGCCACCGCGCAGTGGGCGCGCACCGCGATCGGGCTGGTTCGGCAGGTGGGCGAGGCACTGGCGGGTGACCCCGAGGCGATATGACGTCCCTGCGACGGCGGGGGATGTCGGAGGTCAGGCACCGTCCAGGAGCCGGACCAACCGCGCCGGCGCGGTCAGCCGAAACGACGCATCGACCAGCTCGGCGACTTCGTCCCAATCCACCTGGGCCGCAGCGAAATCCAGACCAAGCCAACCGAACGGTCCCAGGTACATCGGATAGAAGAAGCGGCTGTCCTGCTCCAGCGCCCGACGCTCGGACTCGTCGACCTTGACCAGCAACGCGTGCGGGTAGGCCACCATCGCGCCCGTCGCCTTGGAGTTGCCGCCGAAGATCGCGAACATCTTCGGAGCGCAGAACACCGGGCGGCCGTGGGAGATCTTCTCGAACGCCTCGGGAAAGCCCAGCGCGATGCTGCGCAGCTCCGTCAGGCCGGGGTCGTCGTCGCGGTACATGATCGGGTGCGGCATGCCGCCAGGGTAGTCAGCCGATAGCCTGCCAGGGTGAGTCCAGAGGCCGACAGCGTGAGCCCCGATATCCGGCGGCAGTGGTACGAACTGGCCGAAGAGGTGCGCGAACACCAGTTCCGCTACTACATCAAAGACGCGCCGATCATCACCGACGCCGAGTTCGACGACCTGTTCAACCGGCTGCTCGCGCTGGAAGACCGGTACCCGGAACTGCGTACCGCCGACTCGCCCACCCAGCTGGTGGGCGGCGCCGGGTTCACCACCGATTTCACACCCGCCGAGCACCTGGAGCGGATGCTATCGCTGGAAGACGTGTTCTCACCCGATGAGCTGACGGCCTGGGCGGGCCGGGTCGCCGGTGAGATCGGCGGTGACACGACCTATCTGTGCGAGCTCAAGGTCGACGGGGTGGCGCTGGGTCTGGTGTATCGCGGCGGCCGGTTGGTCAGCGGGGCCACCCGCGGCGACGGCCGGATCGGTGAGGATGTGACGCTCAACGCGCGCACGATCACCGATGTCCCCGAATACCTCAGCGCCGACAGCGAATTCCCGATCCCGGCGGTGCTGGAGGTGCGCGGTGAGGTGTACTTCCGGCTGGAGGACTTCGAAACCCTCAACGCCGGACTGGTCGCCGAGGGCAAGCCGCCGTTCGCCAACCCCCGCAACAGCGCGGCTGGCTCGCTGCGGCAGAAGAACCCGGCCGTCACCGCGCGGCGCAACCTGCGGATGGTCTGCCACGGCCTGGGCTACAGCGAGGGATTCAACCCCGACACGCTGCACGAGGCCTACACCGCGATGAAGGCCTGGGGGCTGCCGGTCTCGGCGCACACCGCGCGGGTCGAAGGCATGGCCGCGGTGGCCGAGCGCATCACCTACTGGGGCGAGCACCGCCACGACGTCGAACACGAAATCGACGGGGTGGTCGTCAAAGTCGACGACCGGGCGCTGCAGCGCCGGCTCGGCGCCACCTCCCGGGTGCCGCGCTGGGCGGTGGCCTACAAATACCCGCCCGAGGAGGCGCAGACCACGCTGGTCGACATTCGGGTCAGCGTCGGCCGCACCGGCCGCGTCACCCCGTTCGCCTACATGACCCCGGTCAAGGTCGCCGGCTCCACGGTGGGGCTGGCCACCTTGCACAACGCCTCGGAGGTCAAACGCAAAGGGGTGCTGATCGGCGACACGGTGATCATCCGCAAGGCCGGTGACGTGATCCCCGAGGTGCTCGGGCCGGTCGTCGATCTGCGCGATGGCAGCGAGCGTGAGTTCGTCATGCCGACCCACTGCCCAGAGTGCGGAACCCTGCTGGCGCCGGCCAAAGAGGCCGACGTCGACATCCGCTGCCCCAACGCCCGATCCTGCCCGGCGCAGCTGCGCGAGCGGGTCTTCCACGTCGCCGGCCGCGGCGCCTTCGATATCGAGGCGCTGGGCTACGAGGCGGCCACCGCGCTGCTGGGCGCCGGCGTCATCACCGACGAAGGCGACCTGTTCACCCTCACCGAAGACGACCTGCTGCGCACCGAGCTGTTCACCACCCAGAAGGGCGTGCTGTCCAAGAACGGCCGCCAACTGTTGACCAACCTCGACAAGGCCAAGTCCCAGCCGCTGTGGCGGGTGCTGGTGGCGTTGTCGATCCGCCACGTGGGCCCCACCGCGGCCCGGGCCCTGGCTACCGAATTCGGCAGCCTGGACGCGATCACCACGGCTTCCACCGAGCAGCTGGCGGCTGTCGAAGGTGTCGGGCCCACCATTGCCACCGCGGTCACCGAATGGTTCGACGTCGACTGGCACCGCGCGATCGTCGACAAGTGGCGGGCGGCCGGGGTGCGGATGGCCGATGAACGCGACGCGAGCATCCAGCGCACGCTGGAGGGCCTGAGCATCGTCGTGACCGGTTCGCTGGCCGGCTTCTCCCGCGATGCGGCCAAAGAGGCGATCATCGCGCGCGGCGGCCGGGCGGCCGGATCGGTGTCGAAGAAGACGGCCTACGTCGTCGCCGGTGACGCGCCGGGGTCGAAGTACGACAAGGCCGTCGAACTCGGCGTGCCGGTCCTCGACGAGGCGGGATTCGTCAAGCTGCTGGCCGAGGGACCGGCGGACGCCGAGCCGACGGATTAGCGGCGGCGGTTGCGAGCGCGGCGGAGCCGGGCGAAGTGGGCCGGCGCCATCAGCGCAGCAGCGTGGCCACGATCCCAGCGAGATAACCCAACCGCGCCACCTCGGCCGGCAGGAACGGCGGGCCGCCGGTGCGGCCCAGCACGATCGCGGTCTGCGGGTCCCCCAGCGGGGCGGCCAGTAGCGCGGTGTCCATCTCCCGCCACACCGCGGGCACCCAGTCGGCGGTGTTGTCCAAGACGGCGGCGCGCTCGAGCGGCAACCACGGCACCGCGCCGACTTCGGTCTCGGGAGTGCCCGGACTGCCCGCGAGCCGGCGGAACCCCCCGGCGGACCCGTCGCCGCGCAACACCGCACACCAGCTGACCCGCAGCACCCGAGGTGCTGCGTCGGCGAGCTTCTGCAGCTTGGCCTGACGGTCACCGGCCACCGCGACGCGGTCGATGAGTTCGAGCTCGCGGTGCGCCTCCAGCAGCCCGGTGTGCGGGCGAACGCTGTGCACCCGGATGCCCTCCAGCCGCTCCGCGGCGGTGATCAGCACGTCGGGCATGGCTCCGGGCGGCAGCTCGACCACCAAGTCATCGATCGCCGATCCGGAACCCCGCTCGATGACGTCCAGCGACAAGATGTCGGCTCCCACCGAGCCCAGCGCGACCGCCAGCGAGCCGAGGCTGCCGGGGCGGTCGTCGAGTTCGACGCGCAGCAGATAGGAAGACACCGCAAAACTGTCCCACAGTGGCCGCACCGAAACTGACGCCGACTAGTCTTGCCAGTCGTGCCCCAGATCTCCCGTGACGACGTCGCCCATCTGGCCCGGTTGGCCCGGCTGGCGCTGACCGACGCCGAGTTGGACGGTTTCGCCGGCCAGCTCGACGCGATCCTGACCCATGTCAGCACGATTGCGGCCGTAGACGTCACCGGCGTCGAGGCCACCGACAACCCGCTCAAGGCTGTCAACGTGACCCGGCCCGACCAGATGGTGACCAGCCTGACCCAGCAACAGGCGCTCGCGGCCGCCCCGCGTGCGGAAGACGGCCGCTTCGCGGTCCCGCAGATCCTCGGGGAGAGCCAGTGAGTGAAGCGTTCCGCCTCATAAGGTCAGACGCGGCCACCCTGGCGGCGCGGATCGCCGCCGGTGAGGTGTCCTCGGTAGAGGTGACCCAGGCCCATCTGGACCAGATCGCGGCCACCGACGAGCGTTACGGTGCCTTCCTGCACGTCGGCGCCGAGGAAGCGCTGGCCGCCGCGGCAGCCGCCGACAAGGCCATCGCCGCCGGCGAGGCACCGTCGCCGCTGGCGGGGGTGCCGCTGGCCCTCAAGGACGTGTTCACCACCGTGGACGCGCCCACCACGTGCGGATCGAAGATCCTGGAAGGCTGGCGGCCGCCCTACGACGCGACCGTCACCGCTCGGCTGCGCGCGGCCGGTATCCCGATCCTGGGCAAGACCAACATGGACGAGTTCGCGATGGGCTCCTCCACGGAGAACTCCGCCTACGGCCCCACCCGCAATCCGTGGGACGTCGAGCGGGTGCCCGGCGGGTCCGGCGGCGGCAGCGCCGCGGCACTGGCGGCATTTCAGGCACCGCTGGCCATCGGCACCGACACCGGCGGCTCGATCCGCCAGCCGGCCGCGCTGACCGCCACCGTCGGTGTCAAACCCACCTACGGCACCGTGAGCCGCTACGGGCTGGTGGCGTGCGCGTCGTCGCTCGACCAGGGCGGGCCGTGCGCGCGCACCGTGGCCGACACCGCGCTGCTGCATGCCGTGATCGCCGGACACGACCCGCGCGATTCCACCTCGCTGGACGCAGCAGTGCCCGATGTCGTCGCCGCCGCGAAGGCCGGCGCCGCCGGGGATCTGTCGGGCGTGCGGATCGGGGTGGTGCGCCAGCTGCACAGTGGGGAGGGCTACCAGCCCGGCGTGCTGGCGTCGTTCAACACCGCCGTCGAACAGTTGACCGCGCTGGGAGCCCAGATCTCCGAGGTGGACTGTCCGCACTTCGATTACGCACTGTCCGCCTACTATCTGATCCTGCCCTCGGAGGTGTCGTCCAACCTGGCGCGCTTCGACGCGATGCGCTTCGGGCTGCGGGTCGGCGACGACGGCACCCACAGCGCCGAGGAGGTGATGGCGCTGACCCGCGCCGCCGGCTTCGGTCCCGAGGTCAAGCGCCGCATCATGCTCGGCACCTACGCGCTGTCGGCGGGCTACTACGACGCCTACTACAACCAGGCGCAGAAGGTGCGCACCCTGATCGCCCGCGACCTTGACAGGGCCTATGAGTCCGTCGACGTGCTGATCTCGCCCACCACCCCCAGCACGGCGTTCCGGCTCGGCGAGAAGGCCGACGACCCGTTGGCGATGTACCTGTTCGACCTGTGCACCCTGCCGCTGAACCTGGCCGGGCACTGCGGTATGTCGGTGCCGTCGGGGCTGTCCGGCGACGACGGGATGCCAGTGGGTCTGCAGATCATGGCGCCGGCACTGGCCGATGACCGGCTCTACCGGGTGGGCGCGGCCTACGAGGCCGCTCGCGGCGTCCTGCCGACGCCGATCTGAGGGCGACTTTCTTCCGTATCCTGGGAATATGGCTGAAGAAACGATTCACGAGGAAGAACGGATGATGACCCGGGCGGAGGCCGCCGCGGACCTGCGGCGCCTGGCCGATGAACTGGAGGCCGGGAAGATCTCCTACGGGGCCGACCGCAGCCTCGAGGTGCCCGAGGCACTGGAGCGCGAGATCGAGATCGAGCGCGAGGACAAGGGCACGAACATCAAATACCAGGTCGAATTCGAGTTGGAGTGGTCTGTTCCCAAGGTCTGATCCGGGCAATGGGAAAACCGGTGGCCGCCCACCGGGCAAGATGGGGGCATGCGGATCGGAGTCCTCACCGGTGGCGGTGACTGTCCCGGGCTGAACGCGGTGATCAGGGCGGTGGTACGCACCTGCGATTCGCGCTACGGCTCGTCGGTGGTCGGCTTTCAGGACGGCTGGCGCGGCCTGCTGGAGAACCGGCGCATCCAGCTGGCCAACGACGACCGCAACGATCGGCTGCTGGCCAAGGGCGGCACCATGCTTGGCACCGCCCGGGTAAACCCGGACAAGTTGCGTGCCGGCCTGGACCAGGTCAAGGCGACCCTTGACGACAACGGCATCGACGTGCTCATCCCGATCGGTGGGGAGGGCACCCTGACCGCGGCGCACTGGCTGTCGCAGGAGAACGTCCCGGTGGTCGGGGTACCCAAGACCATCGACAACGACATCGACTGCACCGACGTCACTTTCGGGCACGACACCGCGCTGGAGGTCGCCACCGAGGCCATCGACCGGTTGCATTCGACCGCCGAATCCCACCAGCGGGTCATGCTGGTCGAGGTGATGGGACGCCACGCTGGCTGGATCGCCTTGAATGCCGGCCTGGCCAGCGGCGCGCACATGACGCTGATCCCCGAGCAGCCGTTCGATGTCGAAGAGGTGTGCCGGCTGGTCAAGCAGCGCTTCCAGCACGGCTCGTCGCACTTCATCTGCGTCGTCGCCGAAGGGGCCAAACCCGCGGCCGGGTCGATGGAGCTGCGCTCCGGCGGGATCGACGAGTTCGGCCACGAGCGGTTCACCGGGGTCGCCGCCCAGCTGGCCGTCGAGATCGAGCGGCGCGTCAAAAAGGAAGTGCGCACCACCGTGCTGGGCCACGTGCAGCGGGGCGGCACCCCGACCGCTTACGACCGGGTGCTGGCAACCCGGTTCGGCGTCAACGCCGCCGACGCCGCCCACGCCGGCGAGTACGGGATGATGGTGTCGCTTCGCGGCCAGGAGATCGGGCGGGTGGCGCTGGCCGACGCGGTGCGCCAGCTCAAGGTGGTGCCGCAGAGCCGCTACGACGACGCGGCGGCGTTCTTCGGATAGCCGGTGTTTGTACACGGCGTATTGGGGCAATAGTCGCCGGGTGTTCGGCGGACTACTGTTCGCTTGCCGGGTGGACGAAGGTTGGGGGGCCGGTATGGGAAAGCTGTCGCGGACGGCCACCGCGCTGGGGGCGCTGCCGATCGGGCTTGTCCTCGCCGCCCCGGCTCACGGTATCGGCGACGCGGTAAGCGATTACGTCGCCGATCACGGCGGGGAGGTCTGTGCGTTCATGGATGACCAGCCCAACCTGGCCGGGGTCAAAGGAGCGGTCAACCACATCCTGGCGACCAGCGGGTTGGCCGAGAACCAGACCGGACGGCTGCTGGCCGGCTCGGTGACCGCGGACTGTCCCGAATACGGCGGCCTGGTCGACGAATTCGTCCGGTATGTCCATCGCCGCCAGCAGCAGCAGAACGGCGGTATCGGCGCCGTGCTCGGCAACTAACGGTTCACAGCTCGCCCAGGTCATCTGGCACGTCAACGGCGTAGCCGCGCAACACATCCAGCGGAACCACGTCGAGGGTGCGTTCATGGGTGGCGGCCAGCACCACCGGGGCCGCACAGCTGTCTCGGTGTGCCCGCAGCCAGTTCAGCGCGGTGACACACCAGCGGTCACCGGGGGTCAGTCCAGGGAATCGGTAGGCGGGCATCGGCGTGGACAGGTCGTTGCCGATCGAGCGCTGGTGCTCAAGGAACTCAGCTGTGACCACCGCGCAGATGGTGTGCAGTCCGATGTCCTCCGGCCCCGACGAGCAGCAGCCGTCGCGGTAGAAGCCGGTCACGGGGTCGCTGCCGCACGGCTCCAGCGGGCCGCCCAGTACGTTGCGCTCAGCCATGGCCAAACGGTACCGCCCGGTTAGCCTGAGGCATGGCAGACCGTATGCGCGACGTGCTCGGGCGTGTCATTCCATCTGTGTAAGTCCGAGGTGGTCCATCATCGGACCGCCGTTGGGGCGGACAGAAGGAGTGTTTTGTGACCAAGTCCACGAAGGCGCCGGCTCAGGACAAGACGGCGGCCCGACGGTTGGCGGAGGCGTTCAGCGCCGACACACTGGATTCGCTGATCGCCGATGCAGTGAAATCGGGGACCCCGATCGACGGCGCGGACGGTTTGCTCAACGAGCTGACCAAGGCCGTGCTCGAGCGTGCCCTGAATTCGGAGTTGACCCATCACCTGGGTTACG